>QFXI01000018.1 GCA_003402315.1 Candidatus Nitrotoga sp. LAW
AAACGTACTGCGGTTGCCTTGAAGTGCATGCTGTAACGATGCACTTTCGGCGGTCTTGATTTGCCCATAAAACACCTCCATTCCGTTAGGGGGAGGTGTCAACTATTTTGGGGGAAGAATAGCGTCCCGCTTGAACGCCGGGTTAGGCCGTGATTTCAAGATACTCAACGATGCTTGCTGGTTGTGGGACGGGCAAACCATCTTCGATAAGCCCCTCGATATGGAATTCGATGGCCTCACGCATTTCACGCTCGGTTTCTTCGACGGTGAAGCCAGTAGCGACGCATCCAGGCAAGTCTGGGGCATAAGCCGAATAATTGTTTTTTGCCTTTTCAACAACGATTGCGTAACGCATATGTTAGTCCTTTAACTGAGCCTGTTTAAGTATGCTATTCAACGTGCCGGGCGCTAAATCATCGCTTGGTTTTCCGGGTACGGTGACGCGGCCACTCTTGACGGGATGCTTGAATTGCCGATGGCTGCCTCGCATTGCGGCAAGGTACCAACCATCCGCCTTTAACATCACCAAGATTTCATTTACTTTCATGCGGCAAGGATAGCAGATTGCTGGGGTGCTGCCAAAATGGCCTAACGCCTGCGGTAAGCTGCACCAGAGCACGAAATGCGGAGGGTACCAACAAGCGGAGTTTGTTGGTGTCGGCTTGACCAAACAGTTAGGCCGTAGCGCGAAGGCACTATGTTGAAATTTCTGACTGAATATTTGAGATACACGGAATATGAACCTCGATGTAACGGAATAGCTCTTGATCAATGTACGAAAAATCGTGCCAAGCGGATTCGTAAGAGGCGCGAATTTTAATTGCTGACTCGCGAGCCTTCATTGTTCCTTTAGATGCCTCAAAGCCCCAAGCAAGCTCCCCTGTAATGGATCGGCCCTCGTGAATACAGAATGCGGCATCAATAGAGTGGGCTTTCTTGCTCTGTTTCCAATATGTTGGATCGTTCGTTAGTAGCACAACATAGCCTTCATATCCCGCATGTGTTTCGACATAACGTTCAATGCGCGCAATGTCTTTGAGGAAATCGTAGCGACCTACATCTTGGGCGGCTTGGTTGCGCAATTGAAATTGTTCTTCGCCCCAAGTGATGGATGCCTTTTTTGTTTTGTATTTCAGTTCCACGGCCACGTGATTCGAATGATCTTTAACAAGTAGATCCAAATGAACACGACCTCCTTGAGCCGCTATTTGTTGCTCAAGCCGAATTGAGGCGGTTGGGCTAGACAGCTGAAATTCCCAAGCAAGTGCATGCTGAAAATCTGCTTCTGAATGGAATATGGGGCGCCTCTTGCCCAGCGAAGAAAGTAGCTCGTGCATACGCATATTTCGTGAGGCCTAGCGTAAAAGTGAGGGATAGCCCGCTTTTGGGCTATCCCTCTCGGCTGGCGGGTTGGGCGTAATACGTGAATTACCAGCCCCTGCGAATGATCTGTTTTTACAGAAAGACATGTTCCATTACGCCAGCCACAAAGGGGATAAGAACTTTTTTTGACAGAGCAAAGTATGCGTAAAGCAATGCGGACATGCCAATATACCCAAGGCCAAAGCGCCCCCGCTATAGAAGCGTGGCGGCAAGATGAGGTGGAAAAAAGAAAAACCAAACAACTGGTAAACCAACTGTGCAAGAAGCTGCAAAAACAATTGCGAAATCCGGACTAAAGATCGACGAAAAACATACGGCCACGGCACCTGCTAATAAAAGCTTCAACCCCCAATGTTCGTTTCGTTCGAGCGGGATATTAAGATTCTGCGGCTCATTGTTCATATTAGTGTCCAACGCAGAGCTAACCGGCGCCCCGCTTGCGGGGCGTCCGCGTTGAGCGCCAGGATGGAGGTCGCGGTCATGGGGCAACCGATTTTGGTTTTATTTCTTGTGCTGCTAGTTTTTCTTGGTGGCGGGCTAGCACTTTCTTTATGGTGGAACGGTCGAGAAACCAGCAAGCCAACCAAGATGCAAGAGCAGTGGGAACAAGAACAGAAAGTACGAGATAAGGCCAAGTGTGAAGCCATTGAGGAAGGCATACGAGATTGGTTGATGATGCTAAAGCTGCCAGAACTTGAAGAGAAAACGAAGCTAGAAGCAGCAGCCCGCCAGTTACGTATTGTGCTCGTTGAGAGACTAGCGCACGGGCCACGGGTTCGCTGAAGTCCCAGAAGCTAGTAGATAGCAACGTGATTTTTCCAACTGAATTAAAGGCGTTCCCTATGCAGAAGAAAATTGCCGATACAAAGCCTACTGTTGCGGCGGTCAGAGTAAGCGCAAGTTGCTCAGTCATTGAGACCCCCAACGTAAAGTGAGGGGCGCCGCGCTTTTGCGGCGTACCTCTCGAACGCAATGTTAGAACGCATTATCAACGAGCGCTCCTGTTGATGATTGAACCCAATGAGACCCATGGATAGTGAATAGCCAGACACCATTACTAATCTCCTCAGGATCAAGAGCAAACCTGTACACGAATGCATCCTTCGCTACCGAATGCGTCTCAAATATTTGCAACTCAGGTAAGGACAGATCGGGCGCATTGGTAAGCCGATTTACCTGAACGCGAATGTCAGTTGGCAACAGCGTTCCAGTATGCAAAAAATGCAAACCACGAGTAACCCGCTCAAAGACCCGTTGATATAGGCTGACCGGAACGACGAAAGCCAAACGAGTAGTGGTTGAGCCATCTTCATTTGCAACCTCAACTTCGTGTGTTGTGCTTAGTAACGCAGATCGGAGTTTCGTACTGCGCAAGAAACTTTTGTGTGCCCCCATTTCCCAGAGATACTTGGCGCCCGTGGTTTGTTTTCCAATTTGGGCACTAATGTAATTACGCAGAGCTTCATCGTCCTCTGAGCTGCCATTGTTGCAGATGGTGCAAGCAGGGACGGTCAGGAACTGGCCAACAGTATCCTTGAAAAATCCTCTTGGAGGTACGTGTTCAACAGTAGTCGCGGGGCGACATCCGCAAATTACACATATTGCACTCTTAGGCGGCTGCATCGGCTTGCGCTCTAACGCCAAGTTAACCGGCAGAACGGAGTCGACCTGCCGGCGGAGTGGTTTGCAGTGGGGCGTAAAATTTGCGGAGCAAATGCCCCACTGCAAACTGTCCGCGTTGAACGCCTGGTTATGTGAAACACAATTACGCGCCTAACATGGGCAGGTGTTTAATAGCATGGTAGCGCAGTGACATTGAAATACACGCCTTTAGCTGAGTCATGGGAATACCTGCTGAAATTGGCAGTTGAATTTCTCGGTTGCCCACTATGCAAAAAATGTCACCATACAGTTCTTTGAATGTCTCAACTAATGTGGTGTTGCAATTGAAGTAGACGGACACATGATCGGAATTCTTGGACTTCCAGTCGATTCTCAGGGTACTACCCTGCCTAGCTAAATATGCGGGCTCCCCCCACTTCAAAGTCTCTGTCACCTCATCAAGGCCATCTTCCTCCGCCACTTCATAGACAGCGGCACGTATTTTAAGAAGCCGCTCCCGAACTGAACTCGGGTATGAATCGAATTTTTGTTTCACTTCCTTGTTCATGCAGATTACTCACTTAGAGACTTCACATAACGTAAAATAGACACCCTAAAAAAACACCGATAAAAGCACTTTCGAGGTGTCTAATCTATAAATATCTATGTAGTGCATTGTTTTAATGGGATGTGAAAATTTCGCACACCCCAATCTTCCTGATAAAAACGACATGCCTAAATTCCCCAAGCTGCTTGATCAAGTACACGATAAGTTGCGGGTGAAGCACTATGCGACTGCATTGAGCAAAGCAAAGCTATGTGGATCGGATTAACGTTATATTTACTTTCACGGCAAGATTCCACCCAAAAGATTTAGCTACGCAGGATGTCTCACTGACCTTTGCTGTCCAATAAACGGTTAGAGCGCACCAGTATTACGGATAAATTGAATTCTCCACCGCCCCTGTCGCGTCAATGGGAACGGCAAATTGCCCTGTGCGCACTAGCCTTACCCGACCACTATCGCCGCGTTGGTGGAAATCCACTTTGCCATCATAAAAACTGACGCCCCAAGCAAAGGACGAATTATCCTTCGCAGGTTCAATCGACCAGAAATGTGCAGCTGGCGTTGGCCATTTCATTGGAAAAACGGTTGTATCTATCGCCGGATTTCTAACGCTTGTATCCACAATGCTGGACAGTTCATTTGCAAAAGGCAGACGCCAAGCTGTGCCTGTGGACATCGCTTCGTGTTTCGCCAGAGCGAGCGCTTGATCCCAAGTAAAAGCGGTAGCGACTCCGGTGCAGCCAGTGGCAGTCATCACCATGCCTTCAGGGCAACGCCGCCAGATTCGCCCCGTTTTGTTGTCAGTGACTTCGCGGCCATCCGCCGAAATTTCGAATCGGGGCGGGATTGCCTCATTAGGGTTGTCTTGAATATCGCTTGGCGGCAGGGATGTGGTAGTTGTCATAATAATGGTTTCCATAGATTGATTAGGATAGGTTCAGTATTTCATAAATTTGTGTTGCGATTATCTATATATCAATGCATAAAACGCAATAGTATAGGGCATCTCTACAAATCACGACGAGTCCTGCTAGATTTAGGCAGTCATTGAGCGCAAGCAGTGACCTTGCTATACTGCTTGCGCAAAACATCGATAATATTTGGGGATAATGGGAGATGGGTAACGTGGAACAAGCGCGCTTTAATATGGTGGAGCAACAGATTCGGCCTTGGGAAGTGCTGGATATGCGGGTGCTGGATTTGTTGAGCAAGGTTAAGCGCGAACGTTTCGTGCCGCCCGAAAGGCAGAGTATGGCTTTCATGGATACAGAAATTCCACTGGGACATGGCGTTTTAATGTGGCAACCCAAAATGGAAGCGCGCGTATTGCAGGCTTTGCAGCTTGGGCGCTACGACCACGTACTTGAAGTCGGCAGTGGTAGTGGTTATCTGACTGCTTTGCTTTCCCATCTTGCGATGCATGTAACCAGCGTTGAAATCGTGCCGGAGTTGCATGCCTTTGCGGAAAAGAATTTGGCGGCACATCATATCAATAACGTAACTTTGGCACTGGGCGATGCGGCGCAAGGCTGGCCGGGTTCCTACGATGCAATCGTATTGACTGGCTCAGTGCCAATTTTGCCGGAAACATTCCAGCACAGCCTGAAACCAGGGGGCCGATTGTTTGCTATCATTGGCGATGCTCCGGCGATGCATGCCAATCTGATTACTTGCGTGGCGCCTGGTGTATTAGAGAGCGTTACCCTATTTGAAACTTGCATTGCGCCATTACAAAATGCGCTGCAACCTAAACGTTTCATTTTTTGACGTGGCTATTTACTATAAATAGCGCTGACGACAAAGTTAATCGGGCGCTTTAGTAATCGCTATCAAACAACCCCATCTTAATTAATGATGCTGTCTGGCAATTGTGAATGCCTAGTTACTTGAGCAAGCTTGAATTTTCCGGCAAGGAGTAGCTTGGTGTGCGGTTAGCCTAATTTCAAAAGTGGTTTTGAAGAATCAAGGATAAACAAGCTGCCCGATCCAGCTTTTTCCAAAATTTAACGCCATAAAGCCAATCGGTAAACAGCGGCAATTGTCGGGTTAACCATACAAATTACCGCTGGAAATTGGGAACAACGATGCCTCCCGGCTTTATATTTGGATCACACCTGCTGTTTGATACCGATGCCCAATTTTCGGGCTGCGGTATCTATTGCCGTAATGATGCACTCATCCATCTCCGTGCTGTGTATACCCGTAGCAGTAATGTCTGCAAGAGCGCCGTGGGCTGATTCCATCAGCATGTTGAAATGGCTATCTTGATCATTGATCAATGGGCGTGGGACGATAGCCTGAAAATACAACATGCCGTTACGCATTGTGATAGCGAGCAAATAGAGTTCATGGCCAATTGCAGCGGCTTGTGGGTCGCGCACCTCGAAACATTGCGTTCCGCTGTTTTGGCTTGCGTCACGCGGGCCGGGTAGCTGCTTAGCGATGGCTTCAATAAATGTTTGGGCAATATTGAGCTTGGGCGCCAAGATAGCGTGATACTGCCCTGTGCGGTTGAGAATGACCGGGTTTTCAAGCACTGCGTGTTTGGTATTGCGCAGTGTGAGAACGATGATAATCGTGATGATAATTGTGGCAAGGGTTATTTCAATCATGGTCGTAAATTTTAATACAATGAATTGACAGTATAGCCGCCTCTACCCTATTTGAATTAGTAAACTATAGCGTCGGCTATTTCAATACCCCCCATCAGATTAAATCGAGCCACGACACCTTAAATATTTTTTATTTATTTTAATTACGCCGCAACGGTTTTTTCCTCAAACCACTTGTACAGCGTCGGCAGCACCACCAACGTAAGCAAAGTGGAGGTAACCAAGCCCCCAATTACCACGATAGCAAGGGGGCGTTGCACTTCAGATCCTGGGCCTGTAGCGAACAGCATAGGGATAAGCCCCAGCATCGCTACCGTGGCGGTCATCAACACTGGGCGAAAGCGCTGCCGGCAACCTTGAATTACGGCATCCGTCTGGGACATGCCTTTATCCCGCAAGGTGCGAATATAGGATACCAGTACCACCCCATTTAGCACTGCGATCCCCCATAGGGCGATGAAACCCACTGAGGCGGGCACTGACAAATACTCGCCTGTTAAAAACAGGGACACCACGCCGCCTATCGAAGCGAAAGGCAACACCATGATGATAAGTGAGGCGTAACGCAGGGAACCGAATAGTAAGAACAGAAGAAAGAAAATTGCGGCAATAGTCACGGGGACGATGACCATCAAGTGACCCATCGCCCGCTCCATATTCTGGAACTGACCACCCCATTCCAGGTAATAACCCTCGGGGAGTTTGACCTTGGCATCTACAGCCAACTGTAGTTCGGCGACGAAACCGCCTAAGTCACGATCTTTCACGTTTACCCCCACCACAATACGGCGTTTGGCCTTCTCGCGGCTAATCTGCGCTGGCCCGTCCAAAATACTAATGGTGGCCAAATCTTCCAGAGCCACGTGGGCGCCATTGGGCGAGATGACGCGCAGGCCATGGATCTCTCCCAAGTTGTTGCGGAAACTTTCTGGTAAACGTACCACGGCGCTAAAGCGGCGCTCGCCCTCAAAGATTTCTGTGGTCGTCCTGCCACCGATAGCGGTCTCGATCACGTCATTGATATCAGCCACGTTGAGGCCGTGGCGAGCAATGGCGTGACGATCGATATTAATAGATAAATATTGCTGCCCGGTAACCCTTTCTACGCGCAGATCCTGCGCTCCCTTGATGGAGGTCGCGACCTTGGCGATTGCGTCGGCTTTCAGCTTGAGTGTGTCTATGTCATCGCCGAACAATTTGATCGCCACATCGGATCGCACCCCGGTGACCATCTCGTCAACCCGGTCTGAAATCGGCTGGGCCATCACAATCTGCACCCCGGGCAAAGTTCTGACCTTGTCCCGGATGGCATCAGCAATGTCGTCCTGCGTCCATCCTTTAGGCCACTCGTCACGGGGTTTGAGACTGACTATTGGGGTAGATTCATTCTGGCTTTGCGAATCGGCGGGACTCTCACCACGGCCAACGCCAGAAAAGGCGGATTTCACCCCAGGTACCTGCATCACCATCCGCATCGCCTCCATTTCTAGCTTGATGGATTCCTCCAGCGAGATATTGGGTACGCGATTTATGCCGGGCACGATAGAACCTTCCTTCATCTCGGGAATGAACGCCGTGCCGAGCAAAGGTAGCAGCAGCAAAGCTCCGACAAATGCCCCTCCCGATACGATGATGGTCTTCTTGCCATTAGTCAGCGTCCAATCCAACAACCGCAGGTAAGGTTTCTTCATAAAAGCAACCAAGCGGGTATCGTGCTCTTCCTTTCCTTTTAACAGGTATGAGCATAGAACCGGGGTCAGGGTGAGTGCCAAAATTAGCGATACGAACAGGGCGATAGCGATGGTGTATGCGAGTGGAGCGAACATTTTGCCTTCCATGCCCTCCAGCGTCATAAGGGGCAGGAATACCAGGATGATAATAGAGATACCAAAAATAACCGGTGTGGCTACCTCCGATGCCGCTTCAAGGACTACCTTCATCCGGCTAATATCTTTGCGCTCAGCGAGGCGCTGAAAAGTATTTTCCACCACCACCACCGCACCATCCACAATCAAACCGGTGGCAATAGCGAGGCCACCGAGGGACATCAGATTGGCGGACAGGCCGTAATGGTTCATCACCATGAAGGTAATCAGCGGAGTCAGGAGCAGGGATGCAACTACGATTAGGGATGAACGCACATCGCCGAGGAAAAAAAACAGCACGATGATGACAAGAATCACACCTTCGAGCAGCACTTTCATGACAGTTTTCAAAGCAGCGTCTACCAGCTCGCTGCGGTCGTAGTATGGAATGATTTTGAGGCCGCCGGGGAGCATTCCCTTATCGTTTATTTCTGCGACCCTTTGCTTGACCCGGCTAACGATCTCTTTGGCGTTACCGGCGCGGATCATCATCACTATTCCGCCCACCGACTCGGTGATGCCATTTTTAAGCAATGCGCCATAGCGCACCTCGTGACCGATGGTTACTTCAGCGACATCGCGCATGAACACCGGCACGCCACTCTGCTCCTTGAGCACGATCATACGGATATCGTCCAAGGTTTTTATCAGGCCTATGCCGCGAATCAAATATTGCTCAGCGTAATGGGGCAACACACCGCCGCCAGAGTTGGCATTGTTGCGGGCAAGGGCCTGATACACTTCCTGCAGGGTGACCTTGTAATGCCTCATGCGATCCGGATTCACCAACGCTTGATACTGCTTGACGTAGCCACCTTGGGAATTGATCTCCGCCACACCAGGAATGCCACGCAACAAGGGCCGCACCACCCAGTCTTGGGTAATGCGGCGTTTGGTCAACTCTTCTTGACTGAGTACCCGCCCACCGTCGTTTGGGTGCTCCAGCGTGTACTGATAAACCTCGCCTAATCCGGTAGACAGGGGGCCAAGCACGGGTGTCACGCCCTGCGGCATACGCCCGCCTACCTCGATTAGGCGCTCCATTACCAGCTGACGTGCGAAATAAACATCGGTCACATCGGTAAACACCAGCGTAATCAGCGATAGCCCCGGTTTATTGAGCGAGCGCATCTCCTCCAATCCCGGCAGGCCAGTCATGGACATTTCCAACGGGACGGTAACGAAGCGTTCGACTTCTTCGGGTGAACGGCCCAAAACCTCCGTGGCAATCTGCACTTGTACATTGGTCACGTCTGGAAAGGCATCCACTGACAGCTTCCGCGTCGCATCCAATCCGAATGCCACCAAGCATACCGCTACCACGACAAGTACCAAACGCTGTTTGAGCGCAGCCTGAATCAGGGATTCCAACATATTAGCCTCCCAGCTCTTCTCGCTTGCGCTCGTTGTTAAGATGAAAACCGCCTTTTGTGACGATACGTTCGCCTATTTTGATGCCCTCCAGTACTGGGAAATAACCATGGCTTTCCTGCCCAAGCAGGACACGCCGCAACTGGAAGCGTTTTTCATCCAATTGGACGAAAACATGATCCTTGTTATCTTCCCGCACCACCGCCGCAGCCGGCACCACCAGGCGACGCTGGGATTTAACCAGAATCAGCATGGAGGCAAGCATTTCCGGCTTGAGCACGCGCTCATGATTCGCTGCATCCATACGCACCTTCACCGTTCGTCTATCGGGATTAACTGTGTCGGCGACAAAAATTAGCCGCCCTTCAATACGTTTTCCGTCCAACGCCGGAATCTCAGCTTGCACCACCTCGCCCACCTTCACCAAGGCAGCCTGCTGTTCGGTCACCTCGGCCACCAGCCAGACGTGGGATAAATCTGCTACGGTAAAAAGCGCTTCCGCCGGTTGCACTACTTGGCCTGATGTTACCGAACGCTCAATTACTACTCCATCAAGAGTCGCAATAATGGAGGACATGGAATTCACCCGGCGGGTAGCCGCCAGCTTAGTAATGGCGCTTTTTGCCATACCGAGCACCTTGAGCTGTTCGTGGGAAGCGTGTAGTTCGGCGTGGGCTTGGACCAGATCAGCCTCGCGTTTTTGCAGTTCAGCTTCACCTATAACATCAGCAGCGAACAGTAATCGTGCCCGCTCTTCCGCTCGGCGTTGCAGCGATTCATGGGATAAAGCTTTGAGATAGGCGAGCTGGGCAGTAGCCAGCTCGGTGCTATTCAGTGTGGTCAGCACCTCGCCGCGTTTTACCGTTTGACCAAGGAAAGCATGGATCTCAGTTACACGTCCCGTTACGGCAGCGCCAATGCGCGCTACCCGATGTTCGTCTACTTCAACGCGGGCCGGTACGCGCAAGGTCTCAGCCACATCACCTTCGCCAGCAAGGGTGACTGTCAGGCGCTTAAGAAATTCCGGTACAACCTTTACCACCGAGGGATCATTGACCGGAACCGCAGCGGAAAGTGGCGTTTCCTTGCCCTTGCAACCAACCAGCATAGCGATAGATAGAAGAAAGATTAAAACGGGTAAGAGCGTACGCTTCATAGTATTTCACCAGCATTAGGGGGAGTGGCGCGTAACCGGGCAATTTCAATAAGTGCAGCTTGCAGTTCGTAACGGGCATTTAGATAGTCGAGACGGGTGGTGCGCAAAACACGCTGGGCATCCAGAAAATCAAGAATGCCACGCTCACCATAGCGATAGGCCGCTTCGGCTACCTTCATAGCGTTTTCGGCGTCGTGCATCAAGCCAGTCTCGAATATTTTTACTTGATTTTTGGCAATCTGATATCGGCCATAAGCCTGGTCCAGAACTCCCAGTAGATTGATGCTTGTCTGCCGCTTCTCCGCCTCAGCCCGATCAAGCCCTGCGACGGCCTCACCGATGGGGCCCTGACGGCGATTCCATAACGGCAAGGGCAAGCTCACGCCGACTTGCCACTGTTTCCAATCTGGATCTTGATTCGTGCCTACCGTAATGGTGGGCTGTGGGAAACGCAGGTTACGTTCTAGTTGCACTCGTGCTTGCGCCCGACGCGTTTGGGCATCCGCCACTTTAAGTAATGGCTGACGCTCCAATAAATCTTTACGTAACTCTTCCAAAGTTGGCAGATCGGGGGGTAGTAACGGTTCCTGTGCCACTTCAAAATTCCCCGCAAGCGGCGCGCCAATCAGTGCCCGCAACCGATCGCGGGCTTGGGTAATACGTAGTTCAGCACTATTAACGGCACTCTTCGCAGCCAATGCTTCGACGTCTGCTTTCACTAATTCAAAGCGCGGAGATTCTCCAACTTTGACCTTGAGTTTAACCCTGTCGCGAATTTGCATGAGTAACTCATGGTTGACTGTAGCGAGCTTGACCTCCTCTTGACGACGCAATACATCGAAAAAAGCTTGCATTACTGAGGTACGCAGATTTATTTGCGCATCCGACACTACCGCTGCACTGGCGGTGATACCAGCTTCTGCGCCCTGCCGTCGCGCGGCACGCACGGAGGGCAATTCGACCAGCTGAGATAATCCAGCTACGCGGGTATGCCCGTTCGGGATACTTAAATGCTTTGAAAGAGAACTCCCAGCACCGACCTGAAGATCGGGATTGGGGTAGGCACGCGCCGTAGTGAGAGCGGCATGCGCGCCACGCTCTTGGGCTGTTACATCAGCGAGCGTTGGACTGTGTATGGCTGCGAGACGCAATGCTTCATTTAAAGTCAATAATGTCGCCGCATATGATGGGGTGATAGCGATTAGTAAAAAGATCGACCACCATAAACGAATAGGTAAGCTATACAATTGCATGTTAGTTTTAATTCTCCAAATGCATTTTAGGGCTATAGGCTGACATCAATAATGACTACAAGTTTCACCCGTAAAAAAATTTAGCATCATTGCTGAGTTTTTGTACATATAGTTCATGCCAGTTACGACGGTAAATACAAATCAAAAGGCGAAGTCACGCACTGAAGTATTAAAGGAAAAACAGGACAGAAGCGGAATGCTGGATAAAGCTGCGTTAAATGCAATTATCGCCGTATCAATTGCGTATAGATGTCATGGTAGGCTGTGGCACTCTGACGCCAGCTAAAATCCTTGACCATGCAATTGTGTTGTAATGTCCGCCAGGTTTTCTTGTCATGGTAGGCCGTCGCGGCACGCCGTGCCGTAGCCAACAGGCTGGACGTATCCATGCTGTGGAATACGAAACCACTGGCAACGCCCTGTTCTAGTGAAGCTGCGTTGCAATCCAATACTGTGTCAATCAGGCCACCAGTCGCATGCACCACTGGCGGCGTGCCATAGCGTTGGCTATACATCTGGCTTAGTCCACATGGCTCGAAACGTGACGGCATTAAAAAAATATCTGCACCTGCTTCTATCAGGTGTGACAAGGCCTCATCGAAACCCACGTAAGCACTGATCTGACCGGAATAATGATGCGAAAGCTCTAGTGCCGTCCGCTGCATTTCCACATCGCCACTACCAAGCAATATCAGTTGCGCTGGCAAAGTAATTAATTGTGGTGCAATTTCCAGTACCAAATCCACACCCTTCTGAGGAGTAAATCGGCCCACTAATCCGAACAATGGCAGGTCTGGATCAATATGCAACCCCATATGTTTTTGTAACTCGCGTTTATTGGCGGACTTTCCGCTTATATCAGTGACATTATAAGAATGAACCAGGTTAGGGTCGGTGGCGGGATCCCACTCTGTGGTATCGATACCATTTAGAATGCCTGTCAAAGCTTCGCGCCGGTAAGCGAGTAGACCTTGCAGACCGAATCCCAGCGCATCGGTTTGAATTTCGTTGGCATAAGAAGGACTCACGGTAGTGATGTGATCGGCATAATGCAAACCTGCCTTCATGAAGGACAGGTTACCGTAAAACTCTACACCGTCAGGCTGAAAACACTCAGCGGGTAACCCCAGTTCCGTAACTATTTGCGGTGGGAATACGCCTTGAAATGCAAGATTATGCACAGTCATTACACAAGGTGCCGCACCATCTGAAAAATGCAGATAGGCTGGGGTCAGTCCCGTTTGCCAATCATTGCAATGAACTATATCGGGCTTCCAATCAAGAGGGGAGTCTGCACAGCTCAACAATGCAGCAATTTTTGATAGTAATCCAAATCGTAGGGCGTTATCTGGCCAGTCGAGGCCATGTTCATCTTGGTATGCTCCCCCACCACGTTCATACAGCTCGGCACATTCAATCACTAACAGAGAACCGCCATTAGGCAACGAACTAGCCAGCAGTCGTGCCGCAGGAAAACCGGGCTGAATGGGAATATCGGTAACGGCCTGAAGATGTGGCAACGCCTTTAAAACTTGCGGGTAACCTGGCAACAATATACGCACATCCACTCCCATCTCACTCAGCGCCGCCGGTAGTGCGGCACTGACATCGGCCAAGCCGCCAGTTTTGATTAGTGGTGCGACTTCAGAAGTAACAAACAATACCCGCATCGTTATTCCAATTTCAATTCTTAGGGTAAAACAAACTAACGGCTAACGAACAAGGTTACAATCTTCAGCTTCAGTGAAAGTTAACTTCGGTGATGAAGGAAAGCCACTTAACGATGGTAAAAGCAACATTACACAAGCTAAACATAAGCGAGGTAACCAAAACAGTGCTACCTCTGAAGTTCAGTTGGAATTACAACCAGCGCATTAAGCCCATCTCGAATAGGTGCGTCAGCATTTCATGGCGCGGATAAATCCGTATGCGATATTCAAGCTTGCCACATAGTTCCGGTGCCAATACCAGCGAATAAACATGTTCACCCGTTTCTGCACTAAGTTCTTGTGCCACAAACTGGTAGCGTATCGACTGCTTGAGCTTGTCCTTATTATATGCATGGCCAATCAACATTTCGACCACCACGTCAGTAGCCTTGAGGCCATTCAGATTTACGCTCACTTCAAAATGCACGTCTTCCCTGAACATAACGCTGTGCTTAGGGGTTCCCAAACGGCGTATTGTGACGCCGGGCCAAGCCTCGCGGACAGTGTTTTTCCAAGCCGAAATTTGACGCGCACCTTCAAAAGCAGTACCGCAATACTTGCGATACTGCCGTGTGGCCGGCAAGTAAGTTTTGGCAACGTACTCACCCACCATACGCGTGGAATTGAAGCTCGGCAGTAAGGTCGCGATGGAGCGTTTGGACATCTTTACCCATTCTGACGAATAGCCCATCTTGTTGTGCCTGTAGTAAGTTGGAATGACCTGGTCCTGCAATAATTCATAGAGTGTTTGGCTTTCTTCACGGTTGCGTTGCGCTTCAGGTAAAAACTCTGAAACTGGTTTGATTGCCCAGCCATTCTTGCCATCGTAACCTTCATCCCACCAGCCATCCAGTACTGACAAGTTAAGCACCCCATTCATGGCTGCCTTCATACCAGAAGTGCCACTTGCCTCAAGCGGATACAGGGGGGTGTTCAACCATACGTCGACCCCGGCTACCATACGACGTGCAAGCCGCAGGTCGTAGCCTTCCAGCATCAAGATCTTGCCTTCAAATTCCGGCATGCGTGAAATTTTCGTTACTTGGCGGATAAGATCCTGCCCTGGAATATCTGCGGGGTGTGCTTTTCCGGCAAAAATGAACAACACCGGGCGCTCAGAATCCTGCATGATCTGGCGCAGCCAATCCAGATCTTGAAACAATAGTGCAGCGCGCTTATATGTTGCGAAACGGCGAGCGAAGCCGATAGTGAGCACATTCGGATTGGCTGGATCCGCATACTTCAAAATACGGTCAAGATGTGCTTCAGAGCCGTGATTGCGGAAATGCTGCCGGCTGATGCGGGAACGGATTAATTGCAGCATTCGCGATTTAAGTGATTCGCGCACACTCCAGAATTGATGATCCGGAATACTGTCGACCCGCTCCCAGAAACTAGCATCCGCTACATGTTGACTCCAGTCCCAACCAAGGTATCGCACAAACACCTCCGACCATTCCTTGGCCAGGAATGTAGGCATGTGTACCCCATTAGTAATATGGCTTATGGGATTATCTTCTTGTTCAATTTCTTGCCACATTTCGGCGCAAATTTTGGCAGAGATTTTGCCATGGATTCGAGATACGCCATTCTGAAAACGCGAACAATGGATTGCCAACGCGGTCATATTAAAATCTGGTGTATTTGATACGTTTCCCAAGGCAAGAAATTCGTCGCGGCTGATTTTCAATTGTGGATAATAGTGTTCAAAATAGTGCATCATCATGCCGTAATCGAAATGGTCATGGCCAGCCGGTACAGGAGTGTGCGTTGTAAAAACAGTATGCGCAGCGACTGCTTCGAGTGCAGTTGAAAACTCTATACCTTGTTCCGTCAGGATGCGGATGCGTTCCAGCAACAAAAAGGCGGCATGGCCTTCATTGATGTGCCATGCACTCGGCTTGATGCCTATTGCCCCGAGCGCGCGGGCACCACCGATTCCGAGCACGATTTCTTGTTCGATACGAATAGATTTGTCGCCGCCATAAAGATGGTGGGTAATGGCACGGTCTTGCTGGGAATTTTCATCAAGATCAGTGTCCAGCAAATAGATAGTGACATTACCGACACGCGCTTTCCACACCTTAATTGCCACTCTGCGCCCCGGTAAATCCACGCTTACATGAACCTCTGAACCATCGCTATTCAATACTGGTGAGATAGGCAAGCTTTCGAATTCAGAGTCTGTATAAATAGCTTTTTGGTTGCCATCACCATCTATGGTCTGTTGGAAATAACCTTGACGATAGAGCAAGCCTACGCCGACAAAGGGTAAGTGCATGTCACTGGCGGACTTGCAATGGTCACCGGCCAAAATTCCCAAACCGCCGGAATAAATTGGAAAGCTTTCGTGAAACCCAAACTCAGCACAAAAATAAGCAATCAGATCGTTTTCCGCAAACCCTTCAACATGGCTATTACGTACTGGCTTAGTATGATAACTATCGTAAGCTGATAATGTGCGATGGTATTGATCCAGAAAAATTTGATCTTCCGAGGCAGTTATCAGGCACCGTTCGTCCACACATCGTAGAAAAGCCTTGGGGTTTTGACCTACTTCGTCCCACAGTTTGCGATGAATATAAGAAAATAAATCACGTGTGGGCAGATCCCAGCTGTACCATAAGTTATTTGCCAGTTCTTCAAGCCGAGCTAAACGGACTGGTATTTTAGGTCTGACTTCCAAAATATGCGGTGTGCTTTTATACATGATTTCCTGTTATCGCTGTGAGCATTGGACAATGCCGCCCAACACGGCTACGGTTAAATATGGGGTCCAAACGGTAGAATGGATGGTGTTATTCTTCCGCTACGTTAAATGCAGCGTGAAGATTCACTTTGAAGTATTTGCAAAATACATCTAAGTCTTCTGATTATGCCCTAACGCATAATGCTTAGAACAACACAGGTTACAAATGTGGATTATATAACAGGGCGGATTCAGGAACCAACCGCAGCATAATTGACCGTCACCGATAATAATGCCGACCACTGGTAGAACCCACAGGGGTCCAGTATAGGCTCCAACATTATGCGACACATCAATCCGAATATTTGCCGTATAGTTTGTGTATGTCCAAGCGGATCAAACTGCATAGTACAGACTCCAGCCGGGACAATAGCTAAAAGCTACTACCTATCCTTAGTCCAATTTACAAAACGACAGGCACCTAAATATTTAGGCGTATAAGGCTGCAGAAAGCCCTGTTACCCTGACTAATGTGGAACTTACATAGCAAGGCTATCATTATTCCCAGCAGAAACTACGGGACCCCTTTAGACTGACTTCATATTGAAAAAGGTTGATAGTTTGGAATTTGAGGTAAGTTTGATAGAATGCAGCGGCTTTTTGAACTTTAACCAGAGTAGGGAGAGTTACATGTCTAATATCGAACAACGCGTTAAAAAAATCGTTGCTGAACAACTTGGTGTAAACGAGACTGAGGTAAAGAATGAGTCCTCGTTTGTTAATGATCTGGGTGCAGATTCATTGGATACGGTTGAACTGGTAATGGCGCTGGAAGAAGAGTTCGAATGTGAAATCCCAGACGAAGACGCTGAAAAAATAACAACGGTGCAACAAGCAATCGATTACGTTAACGACCATCCTAAGTAATTCATCCTTTCGCTTTTCCCCTAAAATAACGGAGTTTGGTTTGGCAAAACGCAGAGTCGTCATTACTGGCCTGGGTATTGTTTCGCCTGTTGGCACAGGAATTACCCAAGCATGGCAAAATATCGTTGATGGTAAATCAGGCATTACTCGCATCACCCGCTTTGATGCCAGCTTGTTTTCATCGAAGATTGCTGGAGAAGTACAAGGGTTTGATGTAGACAAATTCCTCTCTGCCAAGGACGCCCGGCGTATGGATGTATTTATTCATTACGGCCTGGCGGCTGGTATGGAGGCAATTAAGGATGCCGGGATCGAGGTAACTGAACAAAACGCCGAACGCATTGGTGTCAATATTGGATCTGGTATCGGCGGACTGCCGATGATTGAAAATAGTCATAACGACTATTTAGCGGCGGGGCCACGCAAGATTTCACCGTTCTTTATTCCAGGTACAATTATCAACATGATTTCTGGCAATTTGTCCATCATGTATGGTTTTAAAGGACCTAATCTGTCCATGGTGACCGCCTGCTCCACAGCCACTCATTGCATAGGCGAATCTGCCCGGTTGATCGAATATGGTGATGCCGACATTATGATCGCGGGTGGTTCGGAAGGGTCAGTTTGCGCGCTTGCGTTAGGAGGATTTGCCTCTGCACGAGCGCTTTCCACCCGCAATGACGATCCTACTACCGCTAGCCGTCCATGGGACAAAGAACGCGATGGTTTTGTGATGGGAGAAGGTGCTGGGGTTTTAGTGCTGGAAGAATATGAACATGCCAAAACCCGCGGTGCGAAAATTTACGCAGAAGTAGCAGGTTACGGTATGAGTGCCGATGCATATCACATGACTGCGCCGCGCGAGGATGGCGAGGGTGCCGCGCGCTGTATGAGTAATGCCTTGCGCAATGCTGGCCTTAATGTGGACCAAGTGGATTATATTAATGCGCATGGCACGTCCACCCCGCTGGGAGACTTGGCTGAAACCATGGCAATGAAGCGCTGCCTGGGCGAACATGCGATGAAAGTCAAAGTTAGCTCCACCAAATCCATGACAGGGCATTTACTGGGTGCTGCAGGTGGTGTAGAGGCTATATTTTCCGCGCTCGGCATTTATCATCAGATTGCCCCACCCACCATAAATATTTTCGAGCAGGATGAGGCTTGTGACATGGATTATGTGCCCAATATTGCGCGTAATATGACAATTAATGTCGCCATGTCCAATTCATTCGGCTTTGGCGGTACCAATGCTACTTTGGTGTTTCGTAAGGTTTAAAACGCTTGCACGTCTCAAGGAGCTACATGCTGATCAATGGCGTGCCGGGAGATCAGGTTAGCGTTCATGACCGCGGCTTACTATATGGAGATGGCATATTTCGCACGCTACGTGTGATCGGTGGGTGCATGCAGTGTTGGCCACGTCACTATCGCAAGCTACAACAAGATTGCGTTGCATTGCGCATCATTTGTCCAGAAGAAGCGCTCCTATTTGAGGAATTACAGCGTTTGATTGAACAGCGGCCTGATGGTGTGGCCAAAATAACCATCACGCGTGGCGAACAAACAGCTCGTGGTTATGCTCCAATCGAAAATATGATTCCGACACGCATATTGAGCCTCACTCCTTCACTTGATTATCCAAGCAACAATTATTCGCGCGGTGTCAGGCTCCGGCTATGTGATTTACGCTTAGCCCATCAACCGAAACTGGCTGGCATTAAGCATCTTAATCGCTTAGAAAATGTTCTGGCGGCTGCAGAATGGACTAACCCAGACATCGCAGAGGGCCTGTTGCTGGATATTTTTGACAATGTAATCGAAGGGGTACGCAGCAATCTGTTCATGGTACGGAACGGTGAATTGACTACGCCGAATTTATCAAACTGTGGCGTGGCCGGTATACAACGTGAACGCGTAATCGAGTGGGCTATCAAACATGGCGTACCGTGCTGGGTCAGACAGTTTGGACTGGCGGAATTGCTTGTTGCTGACGAAATATTTTTGGTGAATAGCGTGATCGGTTTATGGCCGGTGCATGAACTGTCAGGCCGTAATTGGAACCATCACCCAATTTCCATGCAAGTGCAAAAATGGTTGAACCATGCGCACGATTAAGCGCTTGCTGCTCGTTGTATTGCTTTTGGCCGCGCTACTGGCGAGTACTATTGGCTATTATGTTATTCGTCCGCTGACCTTTTCCAAGCTTCCCTTGGAGTTTTCCCTTGATCAGGGCAGCAGCTTGAAGGCTGCGGCGCGGCAGATGCAGCAGGCTGGCGTGTTACCCAACGATTGGATGTTTGTTTGGTTGGCGCGTATGCTGGGCAAATCTGCACAGATACAGGCTGGCAACTATGAGCTGGAAACTACGGTTACGATGTTGGAATTGTTAGCTATCGTGACAGATGGGCAGGCCGCCCAAAGTGAATTCAGCATAATTGAAGGTTGGACATTCAACCAATTCCGCGCAGCATTGAATACCAATCCAGCCATTCGGCATGACAGCGCAAGCCTGTCTGAAGCGGAGATTCTGCGACGTATTGGAGCAACGGAGGTGTATGCGGAAGGGCAATTTTTTCCTGACACCTATTATTTCGTCAAAGGCACAAGTGACCTAGCCTTGCTTAAACGTGCCTACAAGACTATGCAAATACACCTGCAGGAAAGTTGGCAAGAACGTACGCCTGACCTGCCTCTTAAGTCGGCCTATGAAGCGTTGATTCTGGCCTCCATCGTGGAAAAAGAAACGGGGCAGGCAAGTGATCGCGGCATGATAGCGGCCGTATTTGTTAACCGTCTGCGCAAGGGCATGCTGCTGCAAACTGATCCAACCGTAATTTATGGGTTAGGAGATAATTTTGACGGCAATTTGCGCAAGCGAGATTTGCTAACCGATACGCTGTACAACACCTATACCCGCATAGGTTTACCACCCAGTCCGATTGCACTGCCAGGATTAGCCTCGATACAGGCGACTCTCCATCCGGCTGCGACCGATGCCCTGTACTTCGTGGCGCGTGGGAATGGCAGTTCGCAATTTTCAAATACATTAAATGAACACAACAATGCAGTGAATCGTTATCAAAAATAATTGCGTGGTTAACATGCTTTTTCTAATCCATACTTTCTCCGCGAATCTAACTTTCTCTATATCGTAGTGGCAAACACATTCATTTTTTGGCTAACATACGTTGGTGCAATCGTATACAATTCTGCGCTATTTTATAGCGCGCAAAAACTGACCACGTAATGCTGGAAATTAGCAATCTTGCTTGTAGTCGCGGAGATCATCTGCTATTTTCTGACCTAAATTTTTCTCTGTCAGCTGGCGACTTGCTACAGGTACAAGGTGCCAATGGCAGCGGCAAGACCAGCCTACTGCGTACGTTATGCGGCTTTATGATGCCTGCCACGGGCGAGATTCGTTGGTGCGGACAGAATATCCGTGAGCTGGGCGATGCATTTTATGCAGAAATGGTTTATCTTGGCCATTTGAATGCCATCAAAGACGAATTGAATGCGCTGGAAAACTTGCGCATTAGCGCAGGACTGGCTGGCTGCAAGGTGGATGACAAACAGGTAATTGCGGCCTTACGTCGTATGGGTTTACGCGGCCGGGAAACTTTGCCGGTCAAGGTGCTGTCTCAAGGGCAACGTCGGCGTGTGGCATTGACGCGCTTGTTGCTTAGCAATGCCCCTTTATGGATACTGGATGAACCACTCACTGCACTGGACGTGGGCGCGGTTGGGCTAATGCAGGAATTGATTGGCGAGCATCTGTTGAATAATGGCATGGTGATTTACACTACCCATCAGCCATTGGAAGTAGCAGGGGTTGCAACACGATGGCTTGCGCTGTCATGAATAAGTTGTCACTACTTGGTTTGTTGAGCCTGGTGATTCGCCGCGATCTGGTGCTAGCCATGCGTCGCCGCGCCGATGTGCTGACTACACTGATTTTTTTCGTCATTGTGGTCAGCCTGTTTCCCTTAGGTGTGGGTCCCGAAATGGACATGCTGCGCAAAATGGCTCCTGGCGTGGTTTGGGTAGCGGCTTTGTTGGCTTCAATGCTATCACTGGGGCGCATGTTCTCGGCGGATTATCTGGACGGTACTCTGGAGCAGATGATGCTGGTACCGCAGTCGCTGTCGGCACTCGTGTTAGCTAAGATTTTGGCGCACTGGATGGTCTCCGGTTTGCCGTTGGTGATTATGGCCCCGGTGCTGGGCTTGCAGTTTGATATGCCGGCACAGGCATTATGGGTATTGATCGCTGCCCTGCTGCTTGGCACACCGATACTCAGCATGATAGGTGCGGTCGGTGCTGCACTGACACTGGGATTGCGCGGCGGCGGGGCGTTGGTGTCGCTACTGGTATTACCATTATGCATCCCAGTATTGGTTTTTGGAGCAGGCGCAGTAGAAGCCATTGTAAGTGGCACAAGTGTGGGTTCTCACTTATCGTTGCTAGGCGCGCTACTAGTAATGGCATTGGTATTTACACCATGGGTTACGGCCCTTGCTCTGCGTATTTCGATGGAATAAAACACATTGTGTATTTTTAATTGAGTAGATATTGGCTATAAACTGGTTTAAATATTCCTCGCCGAGCACCTTTTATGGGGTGGCCGGCAAAATGGTGCCGTGGTTCGCATGGTCGGCCACAATCCTGTTTGTCGCCGGTCTTTATATTAGTTTTTTTGTGGCGCCGACTGATGTCCAACAAAGCGAAGCTTACCGCATCATGTTTATACATGTACCGGCTTCCATCCTGTCCATGTTTATCTACCTGGTCATGGCGGGTTATGCCGCGCTAGGGCTGATTTTCAATACACGCTTGTCTTCCATGATGGCTTCTGCGCTGGCACCTACGGGCGCGCTTCTTGCCTTTCTTTCGCTATGGACTGGCGCGTTGTGGGGCAAACCGATGTGGGGTGCATGGTGGGTATGGGATGCGCGACTGACTTCCGAACTCATCTTACTATTCCTTTATCTTGGTTTTATCGCTTTACATGCCTCGATTGATGATCCGCGTCGTGCCGACCGTGCCAGCGCATTACTCGCCATAATAGGCTCTGTCAATGTCCCTATCATCTATTTTTCAGTGCAATGGTGGAATACTCTGCACCAAGGAGCTTCAGTCAAATTCACCGGCACCAGCATGCACGTGGCTATGCAACAAGGCATGTACACTATGATGCTGGCAGTCTGGTCATATGCCATTGCAGTTTCTTTACTGCGTGTGCGTTGTATTATTTTAGAGCGTGAATGCAAGGCCCAGTGGGTATCTGAGCTCGCGGAGGTTAGGCAATGAACTGGGGTGAATTTTTTGCCATGAATGGCTACGCCTGGTATATATGGGGCTCATACGGAATGGCACTGCTAATATTTATTATTGAAATTGTAATGGTGCGCCACAGAAAAATGCTTACCTTGCAGCAACTACACCTAATGCGCAATGCAGAAGATGACATGACATAACATAATGCTTCAAGGACAAGTTTGCCCAATATCCTGATCGCCTTATCAATTCATGCGACGATCACGAAAATTCTTTCAAGTGGACAAGAAATGCTTGTCTATGCGACATAGCATGGAATATTCATACATCTGATGGAACAAAACTTTACCAAATAAACTCGAAGCAATCGGAGCTGTGTCGACTCATAAGCATTTCATAAGACATTTAGATTCAAATAATACTGATATTGGAAAAAAATAACATGAAACCGCGTCAAAGAAAATTTGTATATATAATTTTTGCACTTGTTGCTTTGGGTACCGCCATAGGTTTGGTGCTATATGCACTAAACGATAATATTAGCTTGTACTTTACCCCGACCCAAGTTCTTAACAAAGAAGCGCCACACGGGCGTGGCTTCCGGATGGGCGGATTGGTAGTTATGGACAGCGTCAAGCGTCAAAGCGACGGCTTGACAGTGCATTTCAGCATAACCGATACCGCTAAGAGTATGCCGGTTGTGTACAAAGGTTTTTTGCCCGATCTTTTCAAAGAAGGAAAAGGAGTAGTGGTACATGGCAAGCTTGAAGCTGGGAACGTGTTCCGTGCGGATGAAGTGTTAGCCAAGCATGATGAAAACTACATAGCCCCGGAAGCCGCATATGCTATGAAGCAAGCTGCTAAAGGACAATCTGCAGTAAATGCAGCGCCATCCGTTAATGCACCTGCTACAAAATAATCCAAAATCTATCGCCTGATGCTCAAAAAATCCCAATTTTTTTAGGAGACTTTAGAAATTTAGTGACCGGCCAATATCAAGGCGCGGAAAAATTTCAATAATTGCCCCGGTTAGGTTATATGCGACGACAGGAGGCAACGTAGTGTCAGCACAACCGTCGTGTTAACTGTAATGGGATTGTAAACGATGAGGGCAGACTCAAAAATTCGAGTATCACCCCGAACAAAAAGACGGGGCATATTTACTCCCGTCGTAACGCACTTTTTTGTGATCACTACGTGGTGGGATTGGACGTTTTCTTTCGAAAACCGAGCAGCCACAGCACATAGCCAGATAGGGCATAGCACAAAAACAGCAGAAACAACACTCCGGGCGGATAGCTGGAAATCAGTATAAAAAATAACGCAACCAAAATAATTACGATAAACGGCACGCTCTTGCGCATATTAAAATCTTTAAAGCTGTAGAAGCGTACATTGCTCACCATACTCAAACCAGCAAACACCGTAAGAGTGATGGCATACCAACGTACCTCTTGACCGCTAAAGTGATTATCCAGCATCACCCAAACGAAACCTGCAATTACTGCGGCCGCCGCCGGGCTAGGCAGACCTTGAAAAAATCGCTTATCTACCACTTCAATATTAGCGTTGAAACGTGCCAGTCGTAACGCTGTGCCAGCGCAATAAATAAAGGCTGCAAACCAACCCAATTTACCTAAATCCTTGAACGCCCATTCATACATCAGCAAAGAGGGCGCCACACCGAACGACACCATGTCAGACAAGCTATCATATTCCGCCCCAAATTCGCTTTGGGTGCGGGTCAGCCGAGCCACGCGGCCATCCAAACCATCTAACACCATAGCAATAAAAATTGCTACGGCAGCAAACTCGAACTTACCATTCATTGCCTGCACGATGGCGTAAAAACCGGCAAACAGCGCGCCTGTAGTCAACAAATTGGGCAGCAGATAAATACTGCGCCTGCGCAGATCCATCGGTTTTGTATCAGTCAAATCAGACATGATTTTGAAAGCTTTTCATCGTATCGGCCTTTAGCCCTTAGCCAAAACCGCCAGTATCGTAGTTGTTGCACATACTTTATCACCAATAGACACTTTTACAGCAGCCGTCAATGGTAAATACACATCCACGCGTGAGCCGAAGCGGATAAAGCCATATCGCTGACCACGTGTCAAAACACTGCCTTCTTGCACATAACACAAAATACGGCGTGCGATCAGCCCAGCCACCTGCACACTGGTTACATCTTGCCCATCAGCCCTTTTAATCCATATGGCATTTCGCTCATTTTCCAACGAAGCCTTAGCCAAATCAGCATTTACGAATTTGCCAGGAAAATATTGAACGCGTTTTACCAAGCCATCTATGGGGCTACGATTGGAATGCACATTAAATACATTCATAAACACGCTGATCTTAATGGCGTCGCGCTGTACATAGGGATCCTGCGTGCGCTCCACTGCCACAATACGGCCATCAGCAGGGGATAACACTGCATCTGCATCCTGTGGAATTGCACGCGGTGGATCGCGGAAAAATTGCAGCACAAACAACGCCGCCAACCAAAACAGTAGGGACCACACCCCACCACAAAAATATGATACCAAACTAGCTATGGATACGGCGATAGCCAAAAATGGCCATCCCTCGCGTGCAATGATTGGGTGGGGATAATTAGACATTAGGAAGGAACAACGAAGATTGGATTTTTAGAAACAAGAATTGAAGAACAAGAACCATGAAACTCAGGATTGAGAGCGATCCAGCACTCACTATTCAAACTCTCAATCCCAACTCCAAAATTCCTAGTTCTTGCTTTGGTCAACCAGCTTATTTTTGCTAATCCAAGGCATCATGGCACGCAGTTGGGTACCCACTGTTTCGATCGGATGCTTGGCGTTAAGACGGCGACGCGCAGTCATTTCAGGATAATTGGTACGGCCTTCTAAGATAAACTGTTTAGCATATTTACCAGACTGTATATCCTTTAAACAGTTACGCATGGCTTCCTTAGTGTTATCGGTAATAATCTTAGGGCCGGTGACATATTCGCCATATTCCGCATTATTTGAAATGGAATAGTTCATATTGGCGATGCCACCTTCATACATCAAATCAACGATTAACTTCAATTCATGCAGGCACTCGAAATAAGCCATTTCCGGCGCATAACCAGCTTCCACCAGAGTTTCAAAGCCGGCCTTCACCAGCTCTACGGCACCACCGCACAATACGGCCTGCTCGCCAAACAGATCTGTTTCCGTTTCTTCACGGAAATCAGTCTCAATCACCCCGCCCTTGGTACCTCCAATGGCTGCGGCGTAAGAAAGCGCGATGTTTTTGGCCTTGCCGGATTTATCCTGATATACAGCAATCAAAGATGGCACACCGCCGCCCTTCAAATATTCGGAGCGGACTGTATGACCCGGGCCTTTTGGCGCTATCATAATTACATCCAAATCGGCTCGTGGAACGACTTGATTATAGTGAATATTAAAGCCGTGGGCGAACGCTAAAGTAGCGCCCGTCTTCATATTTGACGCAACTTCTGTGTTATAAACATCAGGGATATTCTCATCAGGCAACAGCATCATGACCACATCGGCGCCCTTCACCGCTGCCGCAACTTCCATAACCTTATGTCCGGCCGCTTCAGCTTTCTTCCAGGAAGCACCACTCTTACGCAGGGCAACAGTCACATTGACACCAGATTCCTTTAAATTCAAGGCATGAGCATGGCCTTGTGAGCCATAGCCGATAATGGCAACTTCCTTACCCTTAATTAAAGACAAGTCTGCATCTTTGTCGTAATAAACTTTCATGTTGGCCTCTTTAAAATAATCATAAAGTTAAAAAATTAAAGTTTTAAAATGCGATCGCCACGCCCGATGCCGGACGCACCGGTACGCACAGTTTCCAGAATCAGGCTGCGGTCTATGGCTTGCAAGAAGCTTTCAAGCTTGTGGCCGGTGCCGGTTAATTCAATGGTGTAAGTTTTGTCAGATACATCGATAATGCATCCACGAAAAATATCTGTCATGCGCTTCATCTCCTCACGCACCGCACCCACCGCACGCACTTTCACCAACATTAACTCACGCTCCAGATGTTCACCTTCGCTCAGATCCATCACCGCAACTACCTCAATCAGCTTGTTGAGCTGCTTGTAAATTTGCTCAATCACTTCGTCAGAACCACTGGTTACTATAGTCATGCGCGACAGAGTGGCATCTTCTGTGGGCGCCACAGTAAGTGACTCTATGTTGTAACCGCGCGCTGAAAACAACCCGGAAACACGCGACAAGGCGCCCGCCTCATTTTCCATCAATAAGGAAATAATATGCCGCATTACAAATCCTCCGCCAGAATCACTTCGGACAATCCCTTGCCACCCTGTACCATGGGGAACACGTTCTCAGTCTGGTCTGTTATGAAATCCATGAATACCAGTTGTTGCTTACGCCCAAATGCTTCTTTCAATGCAGGTTCCACATCCGATGGCTTCTCAATGCGCATACCAACATGACCATAGGCTTCCGCCAGCTTCACAAAATCGGGCAGCGCATCCATATAGGATTCGGCATACCGATTGCCATGGAAGAACTGCTGCCACTGGCGCACCATCCCTAGATAACGGTTATTCAACATGATAATTTTGAGCGGCAATTGAAATTGTTTGCAGGTGGAGAGCTCCTGAATGCACATTTGAATACTGCCTTCACCAGTAACGCACGCCACATGTGCATCTGGATGAGCTAATTGCACGCCCATTGCGGCAGGCAAACCGAAGCCCATGGTGCCCAGCCCACCAGAGTTAATCCAGCGACGCGGTTTATCAAATTTGTAGTACTGCGCCGCCCACATCTGATGCTGTCCAACGTCGGAGGTGATGAAGGCATCGCCCTGGGTAACTTCGTATAGCTTTTCAATCACGAACTGCGGCTTAATTATCTCATCCGAATTTTTATAGACTAAACTATTCTTGCCGCGCCATTCCTTAATTTGCGCCCACCACGGCGCAATCGCCTGCTGATCTGGCTTTTCCTTGCTACCGTGCAATTCCGCCAGCAGATCGTCCAATACATGTGCCACATCGCCGACGATAGGCAAATCCACCTTCACCCGCTTGGAAATTGAAGAAGGATCAATGTCGATGTGAATGATCTTGCGCTTTTCCTGATTAAAGTGCTTAACATTGCCAACCACGCGATCATCAAAGCGTGCTCCCACGGCCAGCAACACATCACAATACTGCATCCCCATGTTTGCCTCGTACGTGCCATGCATGCCCAACATTCCAACAAATTGCTTGTCTGTCGCCGGATAGCCACCCAAACCCATCAAGGTGTTGGTACAGGGAAAACCCAACAAACGCACCAACTCGGTCAATTGCTTAGATGCATCAGCCAGGATCACGCCGCCGCCCGCATAAATCATCGGCCGCTTGGCTGCCAGCAGCAACTGCACAGCACTTTTGATCTGCCCCAAGTCGCTATGCTGCGCCGGATGGTAAGAGCGGATGCTCACCGATGTTGGATAGCTGAATTCCGTTTTTTGACAGGATATATCTTTCGGAATATCCACCAGCACTGGTCCAGGGCGGCCGCTTTTGGCAAGATAGAATGCCTTTTTAATGGTGTTAGCGATTTCCTTAACGTCTTTGACCAGGAAATTATGCTTCACGCACGGTCGCGTTATGCCAACAGTATCCACCTCCTGAAAAGCATCTTCGCCGATGGCATAAGTCGGCACTTGGCCACTGATAATTACCATAGGGATAGAATCCATATAGGCCGTAGCAATGCCTGTGACCGCATTGGTTACCCCGGGGCCAGAGGTGACCAACGCGACCCCCACCTTGTCAGTGGAACGTGCGTACCCGTCGGCGGCATGTATTGCAGCCTGCTCATGACGAACTAATATATGTTTAACCTGATCCTGAGTGAACAACGCATCGTAAATGTGCAAGACCGCACCACCAGGGTACCCGAACACATATTCAGCCCCCTCTTCCTGCAAACATCTAATGGTTATTTCCGCGCCCGTCAGTTCCATGTCAAACTACCCTAGCAAACAATAATTAAAGAACCGCGCAAGATAAAGGTTAGACGCATTTTGGTCAACCCCCACGCCAGAACGGGGTTAACAATTATCTATTGATTTACGATGAAATTTGTTAGCATTCGTCACTCATTAATTTAGCAAGACATCTACAGAACTAAAAATCTCATCCCAATTGCAATGTTGTCCAAAAATCTACTTGCTTACATATCAAAGACATGTAGCGCCATGTGATTTTTTCACACCTTGCATTTGAAATTTAGGTAACCCTTGAATTTTCAATGTTACCCAGTAGTTATTACCCATCAGGGGAGCATTTCAAACTGGCCAGCCACGACGAACTTTCCAAATTTCTCGCTGAAACCGAACGTCGCGCCTACAAACAAGCATTGTTCGCGATACGTAACGAACATGTGGCGCTAGATATCGTACAGGACTCTATGCTTAAGCTTGCCGAAAAATATGGCAATAAGCCCGTCAATGAGTTACCTATGTTGTTTCAGCGTATCCTACAAAACACCATTCGCGACCATTGCCGAAGACAGAAAGTACGCTCCAGGTGGGTTTCGCTGATGTCCTCACTGATTCCACAGCACGAAGAAGCTGAATATGAACCACTAGACACCCTTCAGGACGACGACAACAATAGCCAAGGACTTGCCCCTGATGCATCATTTGAGCAATCCCAACTTATTGCTCTGATTGAAGAAGCATTAATCGTTCTCCCAGCACGTCAACGTGAGGCATTCCTTTTGCGTTACTGGGAGGATATGGATACTACAGAAACAGCGGCGATCATGGGTTGCACAGAAGGTAGTGTCAAAACACACTGCTCACGTGCTACTCATAGCCTCGCGGCCATTTTGAGGAAAAAAGGAGTTCACTTGCCATGAAAAAAAATGAACTGAGCCATGAAGATATCAAACAATTACTCAACCATTCCGCCGCACAGCTCGACAAACCCACGCTAACTCGCCTGCATCAGGCACGAGAGCAAGCCATGGCACACCATGCTACCCATTGTATAGAACCAGTATTTTCCCGAGCTGGGCATGCTGTATGGCATGCTTTCGGTACTCAGCACAAATCACGCTTGTGGGCCGCCACTTTATTAGTTGCGCTTATTCTGTTCAGTGCTACCGCTTATTGGAATCAAAATGCAAAACCTGATACAACCGACGTAGATATTGCCATTCTGACTGATGATTTACCCATACACTTTTACGTTGAATGATACAAATCATGTACCTAATTCGCCATCACCTGCTCGCATTCAGCATCACTTTATTTTTATTTTTGCCAACGATAGCTGGAGCACAGACATGGGAAAATCTCACCCCAATACAACAAGAGGCACTCGCTCCGCTCTCTCAACAATGGAATACGCTGCAAGCACTACAACAGCAGCGCCTCATCAATTTGGCGAAACGCTACCCACAGCTTGATGCAATGAAGAAACAACGCCTGCATAACAGACTAGAAAAATGGAGCAAGCTAACACCCGAACAGCGCGACCGTGCTCGCGAAAAATTCCAGGCATTTAGCAAAGTCCCTTTGGAAAAACGCGAACAGGTCAAACAAATGGTTCGTCAACATGAAGCTGAAAAATTGAACACACCAGCTGCCACCCCTCCACTAGCCAATATGCCATAAAATTTATCACCATGTTTCTTAATATTAATTCTTATGCGCACTACAACAAGGCAGATTCAAACTCAAAGTGCAACAGGCGTTTTTATTGCCTTTTTAAATTTAATCGATACTTCTGACAGCATCAGCCCCTTGGCCTTTAGTAATAAAGGTGAATTGGCAATGCGCTGCGCTTCGAACTTGAGTCTTCTAACACTACACATTAACTATTGTTGTAGTTAGTTCTTGAATCCGTCTCCAACCTAAAGATTGAAACACCACCCTGACCCGAAATAACTTGAAACTGGATAAATTTAGCTTAATGTCAATGATAATTCAGAATACATTCACAAGCGTTGGGAAGTTGTACCCTGTCATTGGGTAAGTCCCATCAAGTGCTATAATTCACGCTTCTTGTAAAAGAGCTGTGTAATGTCTGCCGTCTTGAATTTCAAATCCCATCTTTCCGAATTGTTCGCGCAGGCCATGCGCATTGTTGCACCTGAAGTAACGCCGACCGACATCCTCATCGAGCGCCCCAAACAGGTGCTGCATGGCGATTACGCCTGTAATTTAGCAATGCAGCTGGCAAAGCCGCTGCGCAAATCTCCACGTGACATTGCGCAAGCATTGGTCGCAGCCTTACCTGTATCTCTAGTGGTAGAAAAGGTGGAAATTGCGGGAGCGGGTTTCATTAATGTATTTATCACTACAGCAGCCAAACAGAATGTCGTGCGTGGCGTGCTGCAGGCAGGGGCGGGCTATGGCCACATTCATCTGGGTGCGGGGCACAATGTAGGGGTGGAGTTCGTCTCGGCCAATCCGACCGGGCCGCTGCATGTAGGACATGGGCGCGGTGCGGCAGTGGGCGATTGTTTGTGCCGCGTGTTGCAGACGGCAGGTTGGAACGTGACGCGAGAGTTTTATTATAACGACGCTGGCGCACAGATCGATAATCTCACACTATCAGTACAGTTGCGCTGCAAGGGTGTGACACCTGATGATCCTTCGTGGCCTGAAAATGGTTATCGCGGTGATTACATCACCGATGTTGCCCGTGCGTATTTGGCGCAAGAAGCGGTGGAAGCCGACGATCAGCACGTGTGGGCATCAGGTGATGTGAATGATGCCACTGCCATCCGCCATTTTGCGGTAGCTTATCTGCGCCGTGAACAGGATCTCGACTTGCGCGCCTTCGGAGTAAATTTCGATGTGTATTCGCTGGAGTCTGCACTCTACACTGAAGGTAAAGTAGAAGAAGTTGTCAGCAAGCTTATTGCCAGCGGCCATACGTATGAACAAGGTAATGCACTATGGCTACGCACTACAGATTTTGGTGACGACAAAGATCGTGTCATGCGCAAAAGCGATGGCAGCTATACCTATTTTGTACCGGATGTGGCTTACCATCTGGAAAAATGGCGGCGTGGCTTTACCCGCGTCATTAATGAACAAGGTGCGGATCATCACAGTACCATCACTCGCGTACGGGCGGGGTTGCAAGCTTTAGATGTTGGCATTCCGCAAGGTTGGCCAGATTATGTGCTGCACCAGATGGTGACGGTGTTGCGCGATGGCGAAGAGGTGAAAATATCCAAACGCGCGGGCAGCTACGTTACCCTGCGTGACTTGATTGATGAAGTGGGCTGCGATGCTACGCGCTTCTTCCTCGCGGCGCGCCATCCCGATTCTCAACTGGTGTTCGACATTGATCTGGCGAAATCGCAGAGCAATGAAAATCCTGTTTATTATATTCAGTATGCCCATGCGCGTATTTGTAGCGTGTTGGGGCAGTGGGGCGGCGATGCTACGGTGCTGCATCAAGCCAGTGTGCGTGCGCTGGAGAGTGACTACGAGCGCGCCTTATTGCAACGCCTGATTGACTATCCGCAGGTAATCGAAAGCGCTGCAGAAGATTTGGCACCACACCTGATCGCGATCTATTTAAAGGATTTGGCCGCTGATTTTCACAGCTATTATAATGCTTCACGCTTCCTGGTTGAGGAGGAAGACATAAAGCAAGCGCGGTTGGCCTTGATTGCTGCGGTGGCACAGGTCATGCGCAACGGTTTAGTATTGTTGGGGGTTTCCGCACCGGAAAAAATGTAGGCTGGTTTCTTCCACTGTGGGATGAAAATCCGCGAGGCCGAAACAAATGTGAAGTTGCCAATTCTATTGGTTATTCGACAGCCTTCACGAGAATGAATGAAATTTTTTAAAGATTAATTATATGAGTAAAAACAGTAGCACTCGATCCGCAGCACCGCGCCGAGGTAGTTCGTTACTGACTGGCATTTTGGTTGGTATGGTAGTGGGGCTGGTTATTGCGGGCGGGGTGGCATGGTACATTTTAAAGACCCCCAGCTCGTTCGTAAATAATGTCCCGCATGAAACGACCAAGCTTGCGGCAGACTCCGAGAAGCAGTTTCCCGCATCTGTAGTAAAAACTGCTCAGGCACCCACTTCTGCGGCTGCATCAGGGGTAGATGAAAGTAAACCGCGCTTTGAATTTTACAAAGTGTTAACCGACAAACAAGATGCAACGGTAATACAAAAAAGCAGCGACAATGCGGCAACGATAGAAAATAAGCTTGCACCTGTTCAGTCTGCGGGTAATGCTACTGCGAAAGAAACTTACTTTTTACAGGCGGGTTCGTTTTCCAATGCGGATGATGCGGATAAATTGAAAGCCAAATTGGCTCTGCTTGGCATAGAAGTCAGTGTGCAAATCGCGACCATTCCTGATAAAGGCGTGTGGCATCGCGTGCACGTCGGCCCTTATAAAGGTAGAGAGGAAATGAATAATGCATTGGCAATGTTGAAACAAAATGGGATAAGCGCTACTCCAATGCTTGCGAAATAGATGAGTATGCATAACTACTGACCAGATAAATTAATGTCTATTAATTTAATTAGTTACTGAAGTATCTATTCAAATTTTAATCCAAACGTTTCATATTTTCAGGAAACCGTATTGAATCTTACTTATTAGGCCGCACTGTAAAAAGCAGTACAGAGTTTCATATATGTGGATGATAAAAATATGTATCAAAAATAGTAGGTAACATGCAGCGTCACGTGATGATCCATTTTTGTGGGCAGTCTTAACTTTGTGCGGAGATAGATATGAAATTCATCAAACAGATTTTTGTGGTACTAGCGTTATTATGTGTTAACCAAGTTTTTGCCGAGCCTGAGCTAGGCAAGGATTACAAAGTGCTCAGTACGGTACAGCCGACGCGTGTGGGCAGCAAAATCGAGGTATTGGAATTTTTCTTCTACGGTTGTTCACACTGTTTCAAGATGCACCCAACGTTAACCGCGTGGGAAAAAAAGATTGCTAAGGACGTCGAGTTGGTCTATGTACCGACCATTTTCAATAACTCTTGGGAACCGATGGCACGTACTTATTACACACTAGAATTGCTGGGACAGCAAAAACGGCTGCACGATGACCTATTTAATGCTTGGAATGTGGACAATATTGATCTGAGCGACGAGGCCAAGATCGTTGAATTTGTTGGACAGCGCGGCGTAGATCGCAAGAAATTTAGCGACGCCTATAATTCCTTCGCCATGCAAAGTAAAGTAACCCGCAGCAAACAATTGGCGCAGATCTATGGCATTCGCGGCACACCGTCGCTGACGGTGGACGGCAAATATCTGATTAGCGGCCTGGGACCGGATGAAAGCATTAAAGTGTTGAACTATTTGATCGATAAGGCACGCAAGGAGCGCGCGGGCAAACGTTAGTGGCCGTACAACGCGTCGTTATCAGCGGCGCATCCAGCGGCCTGGGTCTGGCGCTGGCGCGTTATTATCTTGAGCAAGGCGCGATGGTTGGGGTACTCGCCCGTCGCGCTGATTGCCTGCAAGACCTCTCTAAGCAGTTCCCCCAACAAGTTTATTGTTACCCACTGGATGTGCGTGACTCGACTGCCGTGCAGGCGGCGGCGCAGAACTTCATCGCGCACGCAGGTGTGCCGGATATCGTGATTGCTAATGCCGGTATCAGTATCGGAACGCTTACTGAATATGCCGAAGATATTGATGCTTTCCAGCAGATGATGGATATTAATATATTGGGTGTAATGAAAACTTTTCAGCCGTTTGTTGCACCTATGCGTGAGGCCGGACGGGGCTTATTGGTTGGCATTGCTAGTGTGGCAGGATTCCGAGGGTTGCCGGGGGCGGGTGCCTATTCCGCATCCAAGGCGGCGCTAATCTCTTATATGGAAAGTTTACGTGTGGAATTGCGTGGTAGCGGGATGCGCGCAGTCACCATCTGTCCTGGCTACATTAAAACACCGATGACCGCCGTCAATCCTTACTCTATGCCTTTTATTTTGTCAGCCGACGAAGCAGCGCGTCGTATTGCACGAGTGATTGCTTCCGGCAGCTCATTTGCGGTAGTGCCGTGGCAGATGGGGTTCGTCGGGCGCGTGCTTAAACTATTGCCTAATTGGTTATATGATTTTGTGTTTGCAAGAGCTCCACGCAAGCCGCGCAAGTTGCTTTAACTTTGGGCCTTTAATTCGAATTTTGATTGGAATTATTATGAGTGTTAATCAAGGGCTCGCTACCTATCTCGAGAGAATCATAATCTTCGCGTACTCGTATGAAGCGAGCGAATCGTGGGATGCCGGTTTTTTCATTTAGACCGTTATAACGGTAGGTTACCCACCTTCCCAACTGTGGCGGATGGCGCCGATCTGCGTTAGATAGACCAGCTCCCAGGCGAAAGCACAATCCATCAACTGACTCCACCTCCAAAGCGCCCAGTGTGCCTGCATACTTACCTTTACCCGGCAGGTAGGCGACTACTTTGGCTTCGGCATCTTCGTAGGGTTTTAGTTTTAATAAATCGTCGCTGCGGACTGCCCGGTAGAGTGAAGCGCCGCGATGCAGCATCAGGCCTTCACCGCCTTGTTTGACTACACGCTTAAGCACTGCTCTCAAAGTAGTTTGATCGGCTACTTTAAACTGTTCTACTGGTGTACCCATGGCTGCCCGATTTGCGCGATGACAGACTGTAGTGCCACATTGCGTTCGGAATAATTACCTGGATGCGCTGGCAGATCGAATACCATGAAGTGCAGCATGCGCCACTGAGCTTCGTCGGGAATTTTTTTCCTGGCAGTGGAAACTGCGCGGGAAAACTGACCGTGGCCAGCCCATAATTCCCCATCGAGAGGAATTTTAGGCCAGCCAGCGGTGAACCATACTGGGGCTTCGATATGCTCGCCGTTCCGTGTCAATAGTTCCTCACCATCCCAATAACCGCGCATGCCATCAAATTTTTCACTTACCCAATAATCTGCCAGCGTGACATCGCCTCGAAAGACGTTTGCCAGCATTACCGGAGGCGGCGCGAGTCCCGCTGTTCGTAGGGGCAAACAACAAAATACAAGTGCTAGCGATAAAGTACAAAGCCGCACCCAATTGGACAGGTTGATGCCTGACCAGCAGTGTATTTTCACTTGAACAGGTGTGAAATATGTCATGTATCCATCCGAAAGGTATTGCTCGTGGCAAATTTTCAGATCTTGTGTTCGAGTCGTTTTGACGGTGATGGTTGATCTGCTATATCAGGGAACAGCGCAACTTCTAAGCTGTTTCCCGCCAAATAATTCGCGCAGTAAGATTTTCAATCTTTTTCTACTGCATTATTCATTACCCCCATCATGGGTTCCACCTTATCATTCATTTTTAATGATAATTAAGGGCGTCTCACATTTTCTCGGCAATCTCAAAAACCCCATCTACAGCATCATCAAAAATACACGAGATTCTTCTCGGCTGTAACAACCGTTATCTTGAATTTCTATCTTCGCTATTCAATATTCATGAGGAAATATCTTCTATCCATTTCAAACGGGAAACACTCTCGATACCCCAAACAACTATGCACCTTTAGCTCAATCAAACATGCCGCGAAAACTTACCCGTACTACCTAACACATCGGTTGATCTGCTATTGCAACCTGCAAAAAACTGACAAAGCTCACCACCGTTTAACCCCTTACCACCATTCAATAAATACAAAACCCTTGTTATTCCATGAAACCATTCAACTGGTAAGAGACTAAAGTATCTCTGCAACTTGTCGTAAAGAAAAATGTATCCATGCATTAAATTTAGTTGGGTAATTTTGTAAATTACAAAGCATTTTTCTGTCATTGTAACTATTACTATCTTGATTTATTCGCACTTTATTAAAATGCAATGTAATTACAGGCCGCAATAAAAATTCTTGCATCCGTAATAATTATTTATAAATGACTTAACACATAAAGTTCTAATCATAAAATTATGATCAAAGGTAAGTTAAGTATCCCGTTAGATTTCTTGTCTACTAAGACACCGCCTTTAATTGGGGTCGATATTTGTTCGTCTTCAATCAAAATTGTGGAACTTAGCGAATTGGCAAAAAAAAACGGCTATGTTATCGAGCATTACGCAATAGAAACACTGCCTCAAAATGCTGTCAGTGATGGCAACATCAATGACCTGGAGGCAGTTTCAGAGTGTATGCGCCGCGCTTGGAAGCGAATGGGAACACGCATTAAAAACATTAGCCTCGCACTTCCTGCTGCCGCCGTGATAAGCAAAAAAATTTTTCTTCCCAGTGGATTGAATGAAGAAGATATGGAGCATCAGGTGACGGCTGAAGCAAATCAGTACATCCCTTTTTCTATTGACGAGGTTAACCTGGATTTTCAAGTAATAGGACCGGCACCTGGCAATACTGCGGAAATCGAAATATTGTTGGCTGCCTCGCGTAATGCAAATGTGGAAGATCGTGTTGCCGTCGCACAAGTAGCCGGACTCAAAGTGGTGGTGATGGATGTAGAACATTACGCCGCCGAAATGGCGTTTGATCAAATCCGCTTGCAGCTGCCAGGAGGCGCCACAGATCAATGCGTAGCGTTGGTAGATATAGGTGCAAACGTAATGAACGTAAATATACTGCGCAACGGGCAATCGGTGTACATGCGCGACCAGCAAATGGGCGGCGATCAATTGACGCAACATATTCAGAATACATTCGGCTTATCCGTTGAGGAAGCAGAAGCAGGCAAACTTAATGGTGGATTACCGGAAAATTACGAAAGCGATGTGCTAACACCGTTCCGCGAGAGCGTGGCAGGAGAGGTGTTTCGTGCCATTCAGCTTTTCTTTACCTCAACCCAATTTAACGAAGTAAGTTACATTGTTTTAGCTGGCGGCTGCGCAGCACTATCTCATTTAGATGATGCTGTAGCAACACGCACACAGGTAAAAACATTGGTGGCAAATCCTTTTGCTCAAATGACTTTATCCGGACGCATCAAACAGCGCCAATTACAGATTGATGCACCGGCGCTCATGATTGCTTGCGGTCTTGCTATGCGGAGGTTTGATCCTTCATGATACGCATTAATTTATTACCGCATCGTGCCGAAAAACGTAAAGCGCGACAGGTTCAGTTTTACACGTTCAGCCTAATCACGCTAGTACTGGCAGCAATGCTTGTTAGTTTTGTGCATGTCATCATTAATACACAGATTGAATATCAGGAGCGCCGCAACCGATATTTGACAGATCAAATTGTCCTGCTAGACAAGCAGATTACCGAAATAAAACATCTAAAAATGGAAATCGCAGCATTGATGGAGCGGAAAACGGTAGTTGAAAAACTGCAAAGCACCCGCTCAGATGTGGTACATCTACTGGATCAGATGTTGGCTATTTTGCCAGAAAGCGTGTATTTAAAAACGATTAAACAAACAGGCAACAAAATTGACCTAGTTGGTTTTACTCAGTCGAATGCCCGTGTATCCACTCTGATGCGCTCCATTGATAGTTCCCAATGGCTAGAGTCGCCGACACTGGTCCAAATTTCTGCGACAGCCGCAAATGCGAATGGGCCACGCTTGAGCGAGTTTACTTTGAATTTCAATTTATCCACTCAGGTACCGACAACCCCTGCTACTTCGACTAAAACAGCTAGCCAGAAAAGTTAGGTGAGACCATGAGGCTACTAAACGAACTACAAAATATTAACCCCAAAGATCCCGGTGGTTGGCCTTTGTTGGTGAAACTCAGCTCATTTGTGGCAATATTCGTGATCATTTTACTTTCTGGTGCCGTATTTGATTGGAAAGATCGTTGGGAAGCATTAAACACGGCCAAGCAGATTGAGGTTACATTAAAAACAGACTTCAAGGCCAAGAAGGCAATAGCCATCAATGTAGACGTTATCAATAAAAAACTTGCGGAAGCCAAACAATCATTTGATGCGCTACTGAAACAATTGCCAAGCAAGTCAGAGATGGATGCATTACTGACTGATATTAATCAGGCTGGCCTGAGTCGTGGCCTACAATTTGAATTGTTTAAACCTGGTGCCGAGATTATTACCGGCGTGTTCGCTGAGCAGGCAATTACCATTAAAGTAACAGGTAATTACGATGACATTGGTAAATTTACTAGTGATATTGCCCAATTACCGCGCATTGTTTCGTTGAGCGAAATTAGCATTAATCCAACGGGGGGGCAACTGACTATGGATACTACGGCTAAGACATATCGCTACTTAGATGAAGACGAATTAACTGCCCAGAAACAATCATCCAAGGTAGCTGGAGTACACAAATGAGACCTGCTTGTTTGTTACTATTCACATCCTTACTACTGACTGCCTGTGCTGACGAGGAGTTTCAGGACTTGCGCGATTTTGTCAAAAACACTGGAGCTGGTATGCGCGGCAAGGTGGATCCACCCCCTGAGATTAAACCTTATGAGCCTTTTGTTTATGATAACCCTACAGGCTTGCCAGATCCGTTCAAGCCGCGCAAGCCCGAAGCAAAAAGTGGTGATCTCCCCAGCCTCAATCAGCCGGATATGAAACGGCGTCGAGAAGCACTGGAAGAATCGCCATTGGAAAGTTTAAGGATGGTAGGTTTTCTTCACAAGGCTAAAGTTGGTCATGCTATCGTTCGCTCATCGGACGGCAAGCTCCACCGCGTCAAAGCAGGTAACTACCTAGGATCAAATTTTGGTCAAATTATTTCAGTGACAGAAACCGAATTAAAAATCAAGGAAGTCGTGCAAGACAGTGCGGGAGACTGGGCGGAACGCATAAGCAGCTTGCCAATGATGGAATGAATGATTAGGATTGAAACATGAGCCATTATAAAAACGCAGTCAATAACCTTGTTTTGCTTGTTATCGCGGTATTTACAGTTTGTGCATTAACTGCCCAAGCTCAGAGCAATACTACTGCCCAAAACGCTAGCACACAAAACTCTGGCGCAGAAAATAGCATACAGTCGCTTAGCGTCAGTGCCGCACCGGGTGGCAAACTGGTACTCAAGTTGGGCTTGAAGAATACACTTGCCAATCCGCCTTTGAATTTTGCTATCAGCAATCCGGCACGCATAGTATTTGATTTCCCCAATACAACAAATGGGCTGGGCAAATCGACGCAGAAATTTGACATAGGTGAATTGCGTGGCGCCAATATCGTGCAATCAGGCAATCGCACCCGCTTAGTGGTTAACCTTAGTCAAACATTGCTTTATGACGCCCATACACAAGGCGCTAACCTACTGATTACCCTGCATGGCAAAATTCCTACGGCATCAGCAACGGTAGCCTCTGCTCGATTTTCTGAAGCAAAGTCAAGCACCCAAAAATATAGCCTGCGTGATATTGTTTTTCGCCGTGGCGGGAATAGTGGAGGACGCATTCAGGTAGATTTATCAGACCCTGGTGTGGGTATAAGCGTTAAGCAGCAAGGCAAAAACCTGATCGTAGACTTCATGAATACCAGTCTACCGCGCAACTTGCAGCGTAAACTTGATGTAGTGGATTTCGGCACACCCATACAGGGGATCGATACATTCACGCAGGGTGACCATGTACGCATGGTCATCGAACCCAAAGGTTTGTGGGAACACGTCGCCTACCAGACCGATAACAAGTTTATCGTGGAAATAAAAGCAGTGGCAGATAACCCAAATAAACTATTGAAAAATAAACAGATAGGTTATGCGGGTGAAAAACTGACATTGAGCTTCCAAAATATTGCAGTGCGGGAAGCGCTGAACGTTATTGCCGACTTTACCAATCTAAACATGGTAATTAGTGATTCCGTGAGCGGCAATCTGACTTTACGCCTTAAGGATGTACCATGGGATCAAGCACTACAAATCATTCTTGATTCACGCGGCTTGGATATGCGCAAAAACGGTAACGTGATCCAGGTTGCCCCGCGAGAAGAATTAGCGGCCAAGGAAAAACTTAATTTAACCGCGAATCAAGAAATCTTCGACCTTGAGACTCTTCACACGGAAAGTTTCCAGCTTGCTTATTCAAAAGGTGCGGAAATTGTCGCTTTACTGCAAAGTCCCACTCAGCGCATGCTATCAAAACGCGGGAGCGCAGTCGTAGATGCACGTACCAATACTGTATTCGTTCAAGATACGCCATCACGCCTGGAGGAAGCACGCAAGCTAATCAAGCAAGTTGACGTAGCGGTGCGCCAAGTGATGATTGAAGCACGTTTTGTTGAAGCAAGCGATACGTTTACTCGAACCCTGGGTGGAAGATTAAGTTATACGGGTCCCCCTCCACCTGGAGGTGGATTTTCTGTAGGTGGCGATCAGCGCGCCTCTATAGGTGGTAGTGCTGGCGGTGGGCAGGTTAACTTGCCAGGAACTCCGGGATTAATCGGAACTGGTGTGGTGACGGCGATGTTATTCAACTCATCGGCAACCAAAATATTAGGGTTGGAGTTACAAGCATCTCAATTAAATGGTATAGCTAAAAACATTGCTAGTCCTCGTGTGGTGACCGCCAATGGAATTGAGGCGATTATTGAACAAGGTGTGCAAATACCCTATCAAACAGTCAGCTTACAAGGGACAAATGTATTATTTAAGAAAGCAATTTTAAGCCTGACCGTGACTCCTCAAATCACGCCTGATGATAATATCAACATGAAAGTAGAAGTAACTCAGGATTCTGTGGGCGAGATAATCAACACAACAACGGGAGGGGTGCCCAGCATTAATACTAAAAAAATCAGTACACAAGTATTGATTGACAATGGGGGGACTGTCGTCATTGGCGGAGTCTATACTCAAGATGAATTGAGGACAACCCCTAAAGTACCACTGCTAGGTGACATCCCTATCCTTGGATGGCTCTTTAAAAATCAAACTGATACTAATAACAAAAGGGAACTGTTAGTGTTTATTTCCCCAAAAATCCTGAGTGACAGCTTGAATCTACGTTAAGCAATAGGGCACGAATTTAAAAAGCCCGGCATAGCCGGGCTTTTTAAATTGCAGAAACCAGTGGGTAAAATAATTTTCGGCTACAATTCGATCATGCCTCATATTAATACAGTGCCACCAAAGCGCCTTTCCGGCAACATCTTCCTTGTGGGAATGATGGGAGCTGGAAAGACTACCGTAGGAAAACTGCTCGCCCAAGCGTTAGGAAAGATTTTTATTGATAGTGATGAAGAAATTCAACAGCGCACTGGTGTAACTATCCCGCACATTTTTGATGTTGAGGGAGAAGCTGGTTTTCGTCAGCGCGAAGCAAGTGTAATTCACGACTTGGTACTACTCGACAATATCGTTTTAGCAACTGGGGGGGGCACAGTATTGAATGAACAAAGCCGCATTGCATTGTGCTGCAATGGCATAGTGGTGTACCTGAAAAGCACAGTTCATGATCTCTGGCAGCGAACTCGCCATGATCGCAATCGCCCATTATTGCAGACGGCCGATCCATATACCAGACTGAAAAGCATGTATGAGCAGCGTGACCCGTTATATGCACAAGTGGCCAATTTAGTTATGCCGACCGGTAAACAAAGCGCACAAAATCTAGTTTTTCATTTACAGCAGGAACTAAATCGGTTTTCAGAAATTAAGTCGTAGCAATCATTGGAATTTCTCAACTAAATAATAGCAACGGCCATTGCTGTGTGATTACAGCTAACTGTCTTAACCTGCGTCATCAATTATTCGCAATGTGATAGTGCTGCCACCATTCATTATGTAATCTTCACTAAAAACTCTCAAAACTTATGCAAACCTTAACCGTTGGACTGGCAGAGCGTAGCTATCCTATTTATATAGGCAGTAACTTACTAGGAAGTGCAGAATTACTATTGCCGCACTTGCCCCACAGAAGAGCGGCTGTGGTGACCAACACCACAGTGGCGTCGCTGTATCTGGAACCATTGCGCGGCATGCTGCAAGCTCATGGCGTGGATATGATACCCATCATCTTGCCGGATGGTGAACAATACAAGAATGCAGAAACGCTAGGGTTAATTTACGATGCACTTCTTTCCCATCGGTGCGAACGCAACACACCATTGATTGCCTTGGGCGGGGGGGTGATAGGCGACATGACGGGCTATGCTGCCGCAACCTATTTACGCGGTGTTCCTTTCATCCAGATTCCCACCACTCTGCTGGCACAGGTGGATTCATCGGTCGGTGGCAAGACCGGCATCAACCATCCGCTAGGTAAGAATATGATAGGTGCGTTTTACCAGCCGCAAGTTGTGCTTGCCGACATCACCACATTAAATACATTAAAAGACCAGGAGTTACGCGCGGGCATTGCGGAAGTCATAAAATACGGCCTGATCCGCGACCTATCTTTCTTCGAGTGGCTGGAACAAAACATGGAAAAATTATTGGCACGCGATGCGGATGCGCTGCAATACGCTATCACGCGCAGTTGCCAAAATAAAGCCGAAGTGGTTGCCGCAGACGAGCGTGAAAGTGGAGAACGCGCCCTGCTTAATCTCGGCCACACCTTCGGTCACGCTATCGAAACAGGTATGGGTTATGGCACATGGCTGCATGGCGAGGCAGTCGCTGCAGGTACCATTATGGCCGCTGATCTATCGTGTCGCCTAGGTTGGCTAAGTAAGGAGGATGTAGATCGCATCCGTAGCTTGTTTGAATGCGCTGGCCTACCAGTTGTCGCGCCCGCTTTGGGAATAGAGAAATACCTACAGTTGATGGGCCTGGACAAGAAAGTGGTTGGCGGCAAAATCCGTTTCGTGCTGCTTAAAAGCATCGGTTGTGCGGTGATAAGCGGGGACGTGGAGCCAAAATTATTGCGGCAAACCTTGGTGGCGAACAGCGCGCATGGCTGAACTTGCACCTTATGCGGTAACAGAGGGCAACACACGCGGCAGAATTAAGCGCGAAGAAGCGCCTTTTGGACGCAGCGAATTTCAACGTGATCGTGATCGCATCATCCATTCCACCGCTTTCCGTCGCTTGGAATATAAGACTCAGGTATTTGTTAACCATGAAGGCGACCTATTTCGTACCCGGTTGACTCACAGCATGGAGGTAGCACAAATCGCCCGCTCCATCGCGCGGTATCTGAAATTAAATGAAGATCTGGTGGAAGCTATATCGCTCGCTCACGATCTCGGCCACACGCCATTCGGCCATGCCGGGCAGGACGCGCTCAATGCCTGCATGAAGGATTACGGTGGCTTCGAGCACAACCTGCAATCGCTACGCGTAGTGGACGTACTCGAAGATCATTATGCCGCTTTCAATGGACTCAATCTGTGCTTCGAAACGCGCGAAGGTATTCTCAAACATTGCTCGCCGGTAAATGCCGCCAAACTGGGGGCAGTGGGCGAGCGTTTCCTTAAGCAGCAACGTCCTTCGCTGGAAGCGCAAATCGCCAATTTGGCCGATGAGATCGCCTACAACAATCATGATGTGGATGACGGGCTGCGCTCGGGGTTAATTACACTGGAGCAGTTTTCCTCGGTGCGCTTGTTTGTCAGTCATCTCGATACTGTGCGACTAGCCTACCCCGGCCTGGCCGAGCGCCGCCTGATTCACGAAACGATACGGCGCATGATTAATACACTTGCAACAGATTTAATCCATGAAACTGAAAAAAATATTCGGACCCATGCTGTGCGTGATATCGCCGAAGTCCGTGCCGCCCCACCCTTGGCCGCGTTCAGCGCCGAGATCCATGAGCAGCAGCGCGAACTTAAAGCCTTTCTGCATACGCATTTATACCGTCATTACCGCGTCATGCGCATGAGCGCAAAAGCGCGCCGCATCATCAGCGACCTATTTCAAGTATTCATGGAGGATAACCGCTTGCTACCCCCACAGTTTCAGCGACAGGCGCAAGCCGACCGTGCCCGCACCGTGTCCGATTACATCGCCGGCATGACTGATCGCTACGCCATCAAAGAGCACCGAAGATTGTTTGCCATTGAAGAAGGGTGATTCCCACTCTGCTGCAAATAAAATTTACGTCATGCCTCATGCATGATTAATACAAGAACACCTGCTGCGCAGTTTTTTGTATGACTTAAGATTCAAGTTACTATCCCCGCAAAAAACATGAGAATTTTTCAATCCATGCCAACTGCGAAGCTTCCCTTATATAATGCCGCACCCTGAAACTTAGCTGTACCTTATTTTCCAATGCTGTTTTCTTCCTCACACTCCCGTCCACGTTATACCCATCTGTATGGCTCGTCTGATGCCTTGGCTCTGGCGCAATATGCCGGACTAAATGTACCGCTAGTAGTAATTGCCGCCAGCGCGCTGGAAGCGCAACGGCTGGTGGAAGAGATTCCATTTTTTTCCCCGGAACTACGTGTACATCTACTTCCGGATTGGGAAACGCTGCCTTATGATCACTTCTCACCACATCAAGACCTAATCTCTGAGCGACTTGCTACGCTACATCACATTCGCAGCCAGTCATGTGATGTGATCATCGTCCCGATAACCACTGCGCTGTATCCGTTGTCACCCGTAGAATATCTGGCTGCGTTCACTTTCTTTCTTAAGTGCGGCGAGAAACTGGACACTGCCAAGTTGCGTGAACAAATGACATTGGCCGGTTATACCCATGTTCAGCAGGTGCTGACACCGGGCGAGTACTGCGTGCGTGGTGGTCTGATTGACCTATTTCCGATGGGCAGTAGTGTGCCTTACCGCATCGACTTGTTCGATGACGAAATCGATTCGATCGCGACCTTCGATGTGGATACCCAACGCACCATTTATCCAGTACGGGATATTCGCCTGTTACCGGCGCGCGAATTTCCGCTAGATGAGGCCGGACAAGCGCGTTTCCGTCAAAATTTCCGCGATCGTTTCGAGGGCGATCCATCCAAGGCAAGTATTTACAAAGGCGTGAGCCGTGGCATTGCGCCCGCCGGGATCGAATATTATCTCCCATTGTTTTTCGAGCGCACTGCCACACTGTTTGATTATTTGCCTGCGCATGCCACGCTGTGCATGCACCACAATGTGGATGCTGCCATTGCCACTTTTGCGAAGGATGCGCAGTCGCGTTATAACCTGCTTCGCGGTGACCCGCAACGTCCCTTGCTGGAACCGCACGAATTGTTTCTGAACGCAGAAAGCTTCTTTATTGCTGCGAAAAATTTTAAACGTATCGACCTCATCGCAGATATCCCCTCTTCTTCACGAATTGATAATTCCGAGCAGAAAGAATGCGTAGAAGAGACTCTCTCTACTCTCTTTCAAGAAGAAAGAACTCATAAAACCCTTACTCCTTGCGCTACCAAAAAATTGCCCGACATCGCGGTAAATCGGCGCGCCGACATTCCGACACATGCACTCCAGAGCTTTCTGCACGATTATGCTGGCCGGGTATTGCTGCTCGCCGACAGTTTGGGACGACGCGAAATAATGGCTGAGTATTTGCGCGAATACGCCCTGGCACCTGCGCTGTGTGAGAATTATGCGCAATTTCTCACCGGTAACGATCACTTCATGCTTGCCGTAGGGGCGCTGCAGAATGGTTTCATGCTGCAAGATGAACAATTGGCAATTATCACAGAAAGTGAGTTGTATGCCGCGCAGCCACGCAGCCGAATTGCGCGCACCACAAAGAAAAGCAATGTGGAAGGGATGCTACGCGACCTGTCCGAGCTCAAGCCGGGCGATCCTGTGGTACATGAACAGCATGGCATCGCACGCTATCATGGCTTGATAAACCTTGATCTCGGCGAAGGCGAAAACGAATTTTTATTGCTGGAGTATGCCGGTGGGGATAAATTATATGTTCCAGTGGCGCAACTACATGTAATCAGCCGTTACAGTGGCGGAGCCCCAGAAACCGCACCGTTGCATAAATTGGGTAGCGGCACTTGGGACAAGGCCAAACGCCGCGCCATGCAGCAGGTGCGCGATACTGCTGCCGAATTACTCAATTTGTATGCCCAGCGCGCCACCCGCAAAGGCCACCAATTCAAACTGTCGCAACATGATTATGAAGCGTTCGCCGCCGGTTTTGGCTTTGAAGAAACCCCGGACCAGGCAGCCGCCATCAAAGCAGTGGTTAATGATTTGCAAAGCAACAAGCCTATGGACCGGTTAATTTGTGGCGACGTGGGTTTTGGCAAAACGGAAGTCGCTCTACGCGCAACCTTTATTGCGGCAATGAATGGTAAGCAAGTGGCAGTACTGGTACCCACCACACTACTAACAGAACAACACTTCCAGAACTTTAGTAATCGTTTTGCCGATTGGCCCATCAAAATTGGGGAACTATCGCGCTTCCGCTCTGCCAAAGAGCAAGCTCAAGCGTTAAAAGACATGGCAGATGGCAAACTTGACATCATCATTGGTACACACAAGCTAATCCAAAAGGATATTAAATTCAATAATCTTGGATTAATCATCATTGACGAGGAACATCGTTTTGGCGTACAGCAAAAAGAGCGCCTCAAGGCGCTACGCGCCGAAGTTGATGTGCTCACCCTGACCGCCACGCCTATCCCGCGCACGCTGGCAATGTCTTTAGAAGGACTGCGCGATTTCTCGGTGATTGCCACCGCGCCCCAGCGCCGTCTGTCGATTAAGACCTTTGTCAGCAACTACAGCCCGGGCGTTATCCGTGAAGCGGTGCTGCGCGAACTAAAACGCGGCGGACAAGTCTATTTCCTGCACAACGAGGTCGATACCATCGCTAATATGGCGGAAAAACTGGGGGCATTACTGCCTGAAGCACGTATTCGCATAGCGCACGGCCAAATGGGAGAACGCGACTTGGAAGCGGTCATGCGTGATTTTTACCAACAACGCTTTAATGTGCTGTTATGCACCACCATCATAGAAACTGGCATCGACGTACCCAGTGCCAATACCATCATCATGAACCGCGCGGACCGTTTTGGATTGGCGCAACTACATCAGTTGCGTGGCCGGGTTGGGCGTTCGCACCACCAAGCGTATGCCTATTTATTGGTGGACAATATGGAAGGACTTACCGCGCAGGCGAAAAAAAGATTGGAAGCAATCCAGGCCATGGAACAACTGGGAAGCGGTTTCTATCTTGCGATGCATGATCTGGAAATTCGCGGCGCGGGTGAAGTACTGGGCGAATCACAAAGCGGAGAGATGCACGAAATTGGTTTTTCGCTCTACACGGACATGCTCAACGCGGCTATTACCTCGCTAAGACTGGGCCATGAACCGGATATGGCCCACCCGCTTGGGGTCGCCACCGAAATTAACCTGCATACCCCCGCCTTGCTGCCCAACGATTACTGCGGCGACATACACCAGCGACTGGTGCTGTACAAACGTCTGGCTAACTGCACCACATCAGGGGAACTGGACGACATGCATCAGGAGCTGATAGACCGCTTCGGCCTGCTGCCGCCACCTGCCCAAACATTACTTGATTGTCACCGTCTGCGCATTGCCGCCAAGCAGTACGGCATCATTAAGGTCGATGCTTCCGGCGAGGCAATTCAAATTCAGTTCATGCCCAATCCGCCCATCGATCCGATGCGCATCATCGCGCTCATCCAGAGCAAGCGCCAGTATAAACTGAGTGGTCAGGACAAACTGAAAATTGAATTAAAATACGGTGATGTCGGCCAGCGTGTGTTGGCGATCAAGAACTTTTTTAATGAGCTATCATGAATCATTAAGCTTCGTTTCAACCATTGTCATCCACGCCTTTGAGGGAATGACAGGCTGCCCTTTTTCATTACGCCCGAAATAAAATTCTATACAACACATGAACTGCATTATTCAAAGCATCCAAGACATCGCTCCTGTTCACCTGAAGCGCCTTGCCGGATTGACCACCGCATCCCGCATTGAACAGGCCTCGGCACACGCCTACCGACTGTATGATGCAAAGCCGCATGATGGAATTGCTGCCTATTGTTACGAACACCACCTCGATTATGGCTTTGTCCGTCCAAGCCAGCATTTATCAAACTTTGGTCTGGTAGTGATGGACATGGATTCCACCCTCATCTCCATAGAATGTATCGACGAGGTCGCCGATATGGTCCACATTAAACCGCAGGTAGCGGCCATCACCGAAGCCGCCATGCGCGGCGAGATTGATTTCAGCGAGAGCTTGCGTCGCCGTGTGGCGTTGCTAGCTGGACTGGAAGAAAGTGCATTGCAGCGCGTGTATGACGAACGCTTGCGGCTCAATCAGGGTGCCGAAATCATGTTGTCCAAATTGAAAGCATACGGTATCAAGACCATGCTGGTGTCAGGTGGCTTTGTCTTTTTCGCCGACCGCTTAAAACAACGCCTAGGTCTCGACTACGCGCACGCCAATACACTGGAGATCATCAACGGCAAACTTACTGGAAAAGTACTCGGACATATCCTCGACGCACAAGGCAAAGCTGATTGGTTGGTGCGTATCCGCGATGAATTGAAACTTAAGGCGGAGCAGGTTATTGCTCTAGGCGACGGCGCCAACGATCTCAAAATGATGGCACAAGCTGGCGTCAGCATCGCCTATCACGCCAAACCGGTAGTACTCGCACAGGCCAGTTATGCGTTTAACTTTGTAGGGCTGGATGGGTTGGTAAATTTGTTTGACAACTAGGTTCAGCATTCCTATTGAATTCAGTGCACGACAAATCATGCTTTACAATTAGCTAGAAAAGAAATCAGACACCATGGATTTTAAAGAGTTTATTCTATCTTTTAAGACACATACTGCACCCATTCCGGTCACCGAGAAAATACGCAACGGCTTGATCGCTGGAATTGCCATCCTGCTCTTGGGATTAGCGCTTAAATATCTGCCACAGCCCAATTATCCATTTGTCATGCTGGGTTCGATAGCGGCCTCCGCTGTGCTTCTTTTTGCTGCACCCCATAGTCCTATGGCACAGCCGTGGCCGTTACTCGGCGGCCATTTAATTTCGACATTAGCGGGTTGGTTATGTAGCCAATACATCACTGACCCATTATTAGCCGCAGGCTGTGCAGTAGGTCTGGCGATTTTTCTAATGCATTACCTAAATTGCCTGCACCCGCCGGGGGCATCCACGGCGCTCACGTTAGTGCTATTCAGTGCACAATTCACCCCTATGGGTTGGCCATGGGTAGTGTGCATCGTGCTGGCGAATATCAGCGTCTCTTTGGTACTGGCGCTACTGATCAACAACTTTTTGCCTGGCAGAAGTTACCCGGTGCGACATACTCCCCAACCCATACTAAAAACGGATATGCAACCCAAGCATATCCAACTCGAGCGGGCTGATATCGAATGGGCACTAACTCAAATGGATGGCGTGATCGACGTTAGCGAGGAAGACCTTGTCGATATCTACGAGCTGGCTCTTAAGAATGCACAGAATCGTGGCGGTAAAGTTAACCCTTGATCGTTGCACTGACGAATTTGTAATTGCTTGTAATACAAAGGAACAGAAATGAGCGACTTATTGAGCGGTGCATTCGTTCCCAGCTTCGATAACCCGCTGGAAATGCTGTTAGCATGTCACGGCAAGATACAGTCACAGTGCGCCACGCTGCAAAAATTACTGCAACACCTCTCCTCTCATAGCTGCGACACTCAGGCACAACAAGCAGCGCAGGCCATCCTGCGCTATTTTGATACCGCCGGGCAAAATCACCATGATGACGAGGAACAAGATTTATTCCCCTGCCTGCTCGCCACCCCAAATGCAGAGGTACACGAATTAATAGCGCGCTTGCTGGACGAGCACGCAGTGCTGGATACGGCATGGCAGCAGTTACGCCCTTTGTTACTTGGTATTGCAGAAGGCCGGGCGACGGAATTGGACATTAAATCGGCGGAGCATTTCATCACTGTACATAATCACCATATCTCCCTGGAAAATACGCAGCTGCTGCCTCAAGCGGCAAAGCTGCTGGATCATATACAACTGGAAACACTTGGTAAAAGCATGGCGGCACGGCGCGGGGTTGTGTTTTCCAGTACATGATAACCCGGCGATAGCAGCGCATTTCAGTATTCATTGCACAACGGTAAGCAGAATTGTACAACGTATCAAAAATCGCAAGGGGCATGATGTGATAATGGAAAAGTTCGTATATTGACGCTGTCGACTTAACATTATGCAATGACAATGTTGAACAGGCTGGGCAACATGGCATCGGCAAGAGTTTAAGCGGTTAAGCTTGTGGGTCAGATAAGTGCGGTTGCCCATTTCTCGTTCAATCAGACCGAACGGTAACTTGGGCCGTGCTGCTGAAGTGCAGCCAGAGCCTGACCCCGTCCGCTGATGATTGCTTGTGATGTTGGGCTTCGCAAGCTCAGCGCCAACCTACGTTAGCCCAGGCTACGCTTGCTGAACGTCACGCCTGTTGCTTGCAGTGCGCAGGGATGCCATTCCAATTGCTAAGATGGAAGCTGCAGCAAGCGCTAGGCTGGCAGTGGAAGATGCCGGTATGGGAGAGGGATTGGTGACTATCAGGGTGCGTGTCTGCGGTGTGAAAGCGTTAACCGGATTACCGCTCCACGTTACGACGTAAGTGCCCGCAGGGATTAACCCAAGGTTTGCGGTCGCTGTATACGGAGACAGCACAGAGAGACAGGATAAAGATAAAGTGGGAACGAACGGCGTTGACGTCAGGTCAATTTGGTTACCAACTCGCGTGATCACGGGCGGGTTGATGAGCGGACAGGAGCTTCCGCTTATGCCAGAAAGCACAGCGAGTACAGGTTGGCCGGCAATCGGCTGCGGGGGAGAAAAGTCGAGGTGTTCAGAAGAGGCGATAGCCCTGGACGATAACAGCAATAACATTACTGACAGTGCGATCACAGGACACGTTGTTCGACAAAAGTACATGACCATACCCTCCTCCGCGTTGTTATTCAATTGCCGTCCGTGCGCGATCTTCAACATACTACCTTGCTCGACGTGAGAATCGCCATATTCACTTCGATATGGCGGCCCACGGCGATCTGATGCCCAATGTAAAATAGACATCCGAAAAAATGCCCACAAAAACACTTTCGTGGTGTGTAATCCAAAAATATCCATACAGTGCATTGTTTTAATTGGATGTTAAAATTTCGCACACCCTAATTTTCCTGATAAAACGACATGCCTAAATCCCCAAGTTGCTTGGTCAAGTACGCGATAAGTTGCTGGTGAGGCACTATGCCATTCCATTTATTTGACCCATTTATTTTGTGGCCTCATTTATTCTAGAGACTTCTTCCTATCCCAATTGGGCATCCCAGTAGTGGAAACGCAACTGAGCGATCATACATGCATCACTCTCTATGCAATACACCATACGATGCTCATCCGTAATTCGGCGTGACCAGAACCCTGAAAGGGCATGCTTCAATTGTTCGGGTTTGCCGATTCCCGCGAAGGGCTCGCGCTGTGTCTCACGTATCAGCTTGTTGATTCGCTCGACCATGCGTTTGTCTTGCTTCTGCCAATATAAATAGTCTTCCCATGCATCATCAGCGAAGATCAGCCTCACTTCACCAGCTTTCGCTCAACGCCTTTACCGTCATTCAGTTGCGCGATGGCAGCGAGAAGGCGTCTGGCATTGGCGGGGGTGCACAAGAGGTAGGCGGTTTGTCTAACGCGCTGGTGCGGACTCGCCGATAAGCATCCTGCGTTTGGCTGACCGCGAACGGTAATGGGTTTGCTGGGACACACCACTAGTTTTCAGCCTGCTAAGACGGCGAAATCTGCCATTGCTTTAATTCACGGCGTCGCTTGGCATAATCGGGGCAGACATTTTCAACCACCTGCCAAAACGCCTTAGAGTGGTTCATCTCGATAAGGTGGGCGAGTTCATGTACTACAACGTAATCAATCAAATGCAGCGGCATTTTGATGAGTTGCCAGTTGAGGCGCACATCGCCCCGTGTGGTGCAACTGCCCCATTGCGTGCGCGCGGAGGAAAGCTTCACCATGCGCGGCGCTACATTCATCAGGGGTGCAAAGTGCGCTACGCATTCATTGAACAGGCTTTTCGCTTCGCGTTGATACCACTGTGTGACAGCCTGCCCTATCAATGCTTGGTTAGCATCATCTGTGACATGCACGAATAATTGCGTATCTTTCAGCAGCGGTGGCGTAGCAAATAGGCTGACAACTACACGTAGGGCAATCACCTCGCCGATAAAAAACAGGGACTGCCCATCCCGCCATTGTGGCGGGATGGGCTTTTTCGCTTGCCAATTCTCAAGTTTTTTTACCACCCAATGCGCTTTGTCCTGCAATACATCATGCAGCCATTGCTCTGAGGCGCGCAGTGGCATATTTACCGTCAGTCCGTGATTGTCGATGCGCAGGCCTATGCTACGGCGCCGGTTAGTACGTTTGAGGGTATAGGTAACCTGGGTGCCATCCAGGTTTACTGTGCGTTGTTCGACGGCCAGCGGGGGGGTAATAAATCGGCGTAATTTTTCAAGCATCAGGGCAACCGCGTGACTTCGGTTTCGATCCACTCTTCCACGCGCCGATTGATTTCTTCGGCCTTGAGACCGGCGGGATCAATGGGTAGGCCGATGCTCATGGTAATAACACCTGGATGTTTGAGGAAAGAATTGCGTCCCCATAGTTTGCCCGCATTGTGTGCCACAGGAACGATCGGTACACCGCTGGATACGCCTAGAAGCGCACCGCCGATCTTGTATTTGCCGCGCTGGCCAAAAGGAATGCGTGTTCCTTCAGGAAAAATAACCACACAAAAACCTAGTGCCAGCCGCTCTTTACCCTGGCGCAACAACTGTTTGATCGCCTCGCGGCCTTCGCTACGCTTAATGGCAACGGGGCTGGTCATCGCCAGGCCCCAACCGAAAAAAGGAAGCCATAACAGCTCGCGTTTGATCACCCATACTTGCGGCGGAAATACTTTTTGTAGTGCGATCGTTTCCCAGGCGGATTGATGCTTGCACAGCACAAGACACGGTTTATCTGGAATATTATCGGCGCCGCGCACTTCCATGCGGATGCCGCATACCACGCGCAACAACCATAACATGGTAAGCGCCCAGCCAGAGATGATGCGATAGCGTGTAATGGGATGGAACGGAAAGGTGAGTATTGCAATTAGCGTAAACAGCGGCGTAATGACGATTTGCAGCAGCAGAAAAATCAACGAGCGTATGAATACCATATCAGAGAAATTTTAAAATATCGTCATTTCTGTGTGGGCAGGAATGGAAAATTCAGATTTTTTAGAGATGTCATTAAATGAGGGTGGAAACGACTGCTGCCAAATCACGATAAATCAGCGTGCCTTCCGGCAAGCCGCCCTTAGCCTGGGTCTTCGCGCCCTTGCCGGTAAGCACCAATATCGGCTGCGCGCCCATCTTGGCGGCGGCTTCCAGATCGCGTAACGCATCGCCTACCATAGGCACGCCCTTCAAGCTCACGTTATAGCGCAGGGCAATTGTTTCCAGCATGCCGGTTTTAGGTTTGCGGCAAGAGCAGTTGGCTTCCGCCGCATGGGGACAATAAAATATTGCATCAATACGCCCGGCTGCCTGCGCCACCGTCTTGTGCATCTTATCGTGAATGGCATTCAGTGTGAGCATATCGAACAGGCCGCGTCCTATACCGGATTGATTGGTCGCCACCACCACGCGATAGTCCGCCTGCACCAAGCGGGCAATCGCTTCAAGACTGCCGGGTAGGGGCTTCCATTCATTCGGGTGCTTGATGAATTGAGTGGAGCCATAATTAATGACACCGTCGCGGTCAAGAATGATGAGTTTCATTGTTGCCCCACTTTTAGCCTGCCAGTTTGGAGATGTCAGCGACCTGATTCATCAGGTCACCCAGTCGCTTCAGCAAGGCCAAGCGATTATCCCGCACAGCAGGATCTTCTGCCATCACCATCACCTTGTCGAAAAATGCATCTACTACTGTGCGCGCCGAGGCCAGCAAAGTGAGCATAGCGGTGTAATCCTGTTTCTGCATTCCGGCTTCCACCTGCGGCGCGAGGCGTTGCACGACTTCATACAGGCTGCGCTCCGCATTTTCCTGCAACAGCCCAACCTGAATTTCGGCGTCTACCGTGGCGGTTTTCTTCAGAATATTCTGAATGCGCTTGTTGGCAGCCGCCAATGCCGCCGCTTCCGGCAGTTTGCGGAAGGCACACACCGCGTCCAGACGCGGTATCACGAGATCGATACGCGTCGGGTTTTGACACACAACCGCTTCAATTTCATCGGGAGAAAATTCGCGTTCGCGCAAATAACCGCGCAGTCGCTCAAGCATGAAGCCATGTACATCGGCCACGACACTACCGCTCAATTTTTCAGCAGTGAAACTTTCCTTGCTCAACTGCAATAGCATATCGAGCGGCAACGCTAGTGGGGTCTCGATTAGAATGCGTAACACGCCCAGCGCGTGGCGGCGTAATCCAAATGGATCCTTGTCGCCAGTGGGAACCAGACCGATGCCGTAAATGCCAACCAGTGTATCCAGCTTGTCAGCCAGAGCCACCGCACACGCCACCGCGCCAAGCGGTAGAGTGTCACCGGCAAAACGTGGGTGGTAGTGCGCCGCAATCGCATCTGCCACTACCTGGTTCTCGCCGTCATGCAGCGCATAATAGCGTCCCATAATGCCTTGCAGCTCCGGAAATTCCCCGACCATGTCAGTGGTCAAATCGGCCTTGGCTAGGCGTGCCGCCAGTTCAGCCACAGATTTTTCAGCATTAAGCTGGTGCGCGATGGCACCGGCCAGGGTAGTTATGCGCTCGACGCGCTGTAATTGTGTGCCCAGTTTGTTGTGATAAACCACGTTGCCCAGCTTGGCGACTCGCGATTCCAGCGTCTGTTTGCGATCCTGGTTGAAAAAGAAGCGCGCATCGGCCAGGCGCGGACGCACCACTCGTTGATTGCCATCGATAATGTGCTTGGGATTGTCCACCTGCATGTTGGAAACAATCAGAAATTTATTGAGCAGCTTGCCGTTGTTATCCAATAATGGAAAATATTTCTGGTTCTGCTGCATGGTGAGTATCAGGCATTCTTGCGGCACCTCAAGGTATTCTTTTTCAAATTCACCAACATAAATTGCTGGCCATTCCACCAGCGCCGTGACTTCATCCAGCAGGCCATCGGATGGATTAATGCGCGCATTGAGTTCGAGTGCCTTGGCTTTGAGATATTCTTCAATGCTGGTACGGCGCTTTTCATAAGAGGCGATAACCTTGCCGTGCGTCAACAATGTTTCTTCATAGCTATTTGCGCATACGACCGGCATCTCACCTGTATGCAGGAAGCGATGGCCTCTCGTTAACCGTCCACTCTGTAGTCCCAATACCTCGCCGGGCACTATGCGATCCCCATGCAGCATAACCAAACCATGTACGGGACGCACAAACTGGTGGTCGGAGTCACCCCAGCGCATCAGTTTGGGGACGGGCAGTTTCTTCAAAGCTTGAGTAATGATGTCGGCCAAATAGACATCAAGGGGCTGGCCTTTTTTCTCTAACCGTGCAACGAAATATTCGGTCTTGTCGTCACTGTTTCGCTGCAATTGTTCAAACGTCACACCTGCACCACGCATGAAACCTTCCAGTGCCTTGCTGGGTTTGCCTTCGGCATCCAACCCGGCAGCTACTGCGGGGCCTTTGCGTTCTATCACACGATCAGCTTGCTGCGATGTTACATTGGTAATTGTCAGGGCCAGCCGACGCGGAGTAGCGAAAGGCGTGCAAATGCTATCTTCGCCCGCCAGTTCCTGCCCGCGCAGTTCAGTAAATACTTCGTTGGCGAAAACAGTGGAAAGACGTTCCAGCGCCTTGGGCGGTAGCTCTTCGGTAAGCAGCTCAATCAATAAAGTCTGTTTCATTATTTTGTCTCCCCGGTCTTGCACATCGGGAAACCAAGCGCTTCGCGCGAGTCGTAATAAGCCTGCGCCACCAGCCTGGACAGCGTCCGCACACGGCCTATGTAAGCAGCGCGTTCGGTCACCGAAATAGCGCCGCGCGCATCCAGCATATTGAAACTATGCGAGCACTTCATCACCATCTCGAATCCGGGCAATACCAGTTCGGCGGCGATCAAGCGCTTGGCTTCGGTTTCATATTCATTGAAGTGCCGGAACAGCATCTCGACGTTGGAATGCTCGAAGTTGTATTTGGATTGTTCCACCTCATTCTGGTGGTATACATCGCCGTACGTCACTACGTTGTCGCCGTTCTTAGCCCAAACCAGGTCATATACGTTTTCCACGTCCTGCAAATACATCGCCAGACGCTCCAGTCCATAAGTGATTTCGCCCAGTACCGGGCGGCAGGGCAACGAACCAACTTCTTGAAAATAGGTAAACTGAGTTACTTCCATGCCATCCAGCCATACTTCCCAGCCTAAGCCCCATGCGCCTAGCGTGGGCGATTCCCAATCGTCTTCCACAAAGCGGATATCGTGCTCACCGGTATTAATGCCCAGCGCGCGCAGGCTGTCGAGATAGAGTTCCTGGATATTGGCGGGTGAAGGCTTGAGTACGACTTGATACTGGTAATAATGCTGTAAGCGGTTCGGGTTTTCGCCATAACGCCCGTCTTTGGGGCGACGTGAAGGCTGCACATAAGCGGCGCGCCAAGGCTCCGGGCCGATCGCACGCAAAAAGGTGGCGGTGTGAAAAGTGCCTGCGCCCATCTCTATATCGTAGGGCTGCAATAGAGCGCAACCCTGTTTGTCCCAGAATTGCTGTAGCGTCAGGATAATTTGCTGAAATGTGAGCATGTGACAAAACCGGCGTGATTTGTGAAAGGCGCTATTTTATTCCAATTTCAATTCGATAGTGGAACAAGGCGAGGACGAGCGGACAATGCAGAAAACACTGTCTATATTTGATGAAGATAAAAAGCGGCTAGCCAAGTGATGCCGTGCCGAAACCGAGCCATTTAGAGATGGATTGGCGTCAATCTATTAGATTCCCACCTGTCCGAACGTAAGCCTGAGTTCATCTATCGAAAGGTGGGAATAACAGAATTTTTATTACGATTTTATAGCCCGTAAAACGGTAGCCCCTATGTCGGCTGGATTACGTACAACGAACATACCCAGCGCTTCCATCATGTCGATTTTAGCGGTTGCGGTATCAGACTCGCTGCTGATAATCGCGCCCGCGTGGCCCATGCGGCGTCCAGGAGGAGCCGATAAACCAGCGACATAGCCAATTAACGGTTTGCGCATGTTTTTCTTTGCCCAGCGGGCCGCCTCTACTTCCTGTGGACCGCCGATTTCACCAATCATCAGTACAGCATCGGTATCTGGATCATCTTCAAATGCTTTTAAGACAGTCGCGAAGTCAGTCCCATTAACGGGGTCGCCGCCAATACCGATAGATGATGATTGGCCAAGGCCGAGATCACTCATTTGGGCGACAGCCTCATAGTTTAGTGTGCCGGAGCGTGAAACAATTCCAATTCTTCCCGGGCTGTAGATATGGGAAGGCATGATGCCAACCTTGCCCACGCCTGGTGTAATAATGCCGGGTGTATTCGGGCCGATGATAATTGAGTTGGTGCCCAGCCGGTAGCGCTCCACACGCACCATATCCTGGACAGGTATGCCGTCCGCGATGACAACAATCGTTTTGATCCCCGCATCAATCGCTTCCATGATTGCATCGGCGGCGAAGGGAGGAGGGGCGAAAATACCGGAAACGTCTGCGCCTGTTGCTTGTACAGCTTCTTCAACGGTATCAAATACAGGTAAGCCCAAGTGTTGCGTTCCGCCCTTGCCTGGCGTCACGCCACCGACTACCTTGGTGCCAATTTTCATCGCTTCTTCAGCGTGGAAGGTGGCGTGTTGCCCAGTAAAGCCCTGAAAGATTACGCGCGAATCTTTATTTAATAACACACTCATGAGTGTTCCTTTTTTAGCGGTACCACTTTTTGTACAATATTGTTAACCTCAGTTACCGCTTTCGCGGCAGCATCATTCAAATTACTGGCAATAATAAATGGGAATTTGGAGGTACTGAGGATAGTGCGTCCTTCTTCAACATTCGTACCGGCCAGCCGTACGATGATGGGCATTTGTATATTCTGGTCACGCATGGCTTGAATAATTCCGGTAGCGATCCAGTCACAACGGTTGATCCCGGCAAAAATATTGATAAGGATAATTTTAACGGCAGGATCTTGCAGCACAATGCGGAAAGCATTAGCGACTTTTTCTGGTGTAGCTCCGCCTCCTACATCCAGGAAATTAGCCGGTCTTCCACCATGCAGAGTAATGGCATCCATGGTTGCCATTGCCAAGCCTGCACCATTGACGATGCAACCCACATCACCGTCCAGTGCAATGTAATTCAAGCCATGTCCAGTCGCCTCAACCTCTTTTGAATCCTCTTCATCAAAATCGCGGAGTTCGGAAATTGTCGGTCTGCGGTACAGTGCATTGTCATCAAAAGTCATTTTTGCATCTAGTGCCAACAGCTGGCCATTGTCCACAATAGCCAGCGGATTGATTTCCGCCATAATGGCATCATTGTCCCGCATACAGCGATAAAGACCCTTCATGACCTTTACTGCTTGCGGCAATAGCGCTCCTTTTAGACCGACCTTATAGGCAACCTTGCGGCATTGAAAATCGAGTAGGCCCACGGCTGGATCAATGATTTCCCTGATGATTCGTTCCGGTGTTTGCTTCGCAACCACCTCTATTTCCACTCCACCTTCAGCGGAAGCAACCAAAGTGATTCGCCGCGTAGCGCGATCAATAATCAGTCCAACGTAATACTCGCGCACAATGTTGCTTGCTTGTTCAACCAGTACACGACGGACAAGCCTGCCTTCAGCTCCAGTTTGATGCGTTACCAGATTGGTGCCAATTATTTCATCGGCAATAACCCGTACTTCATCAATGCTGTTGCCTACCCGGACACCCCCCGCTTTGCCACGGCCCCCGGAATGTATCTGCGCCTTGACAACCCAACGCGACCCGCCTATTTCTTCCGCAACAGTGGCCGCTTGGGCGTCAGTGTGAACGACACGCCCCGGTGGTACGGGAACGCCATAGTGTTTGAGCAAATCTTTAGTTTGATATTCATGAATATTCATAGCGTATTACTCACTTAAGTCCAGGCTTGGCCGCCTGTATCTGATCTGCCTTGGCAACCAAAACCTGCGCCTGCCTGATGGATGCCGCATCGATAAGGCGGCCATTCAGCGAAACCGCCCCTTTGCCTTCGCGCGCGGCTTGTTCCATGTTTTCCAGAATACTTCTGGCACGGCTAACTTCTGCCTCGTTGGGTGTGAAGACTTCGTTGGCTAATGCAATTTGTGACGGATGGATGGCCCATTTCCCTTCAACTCCCAGTGCGGCCACCCCTTTCGCAACCGCCAAAAATCCTTCTGGATCATTAAAGTCACCAAATGGACCGTCAATCGGCCTCAATCCATAAGCGCGACAAGCAACTACTAATCTTGATATCGCGTAATGCCATTGATCGCCCCAATGACGCATCCGCTTCCCGGCTTCATCGGGATCGGTAAGTATGGCGTAATTAGGGTTGGCGCCACCCATATTGGTCGTGCGTGCCTGTGTCGAAGCTGCGTAATCGGCCACACCAAATACCATCGCCTCCATACGGCTTGGGCATGCTTGAGCGATTTGTTCAATATTCGCCATGCCTAGAGCTGTCTCAATAAGCACATGGATATTCACCGGTTTAAATTTCTTCGCCGCCTCGATTTGTTCCATCAGCGTTGCGACAAAATAGACATCGTCCGGCCTATTAACTTTGGGGATCAGAATGGTATCGAGCTTATCTCCGGCGGCTTCCATTACATCTACGATATCGCGGTAGCACCAATGCGTATCGAGACCGTTGATTCGCACCGAAACAGAACAGGCAGACCAATCCATATCATTTAATGCCGCTATGACATTTTTGCGTGCCTGTTCTTTATCATCAGGCGCAACCGCGTCTTCCAAATCCAGAAAGACCACATCAGCACCAGCTGTTGGCGCTTTTTCAAGCATACGTAGATTACTGCCCGGAACGGCCAATTCGCTACGATGAAGTCGAGTTTTAACTGCCACTATATTTTCCCCTTGATTTGTATATTTATTTATTGAGGTGATGCAACACCATGTAATCGGTATGGTTTTTTTGGATGCAAACTATATCACGATGTTAGCCCATCTTCATATTCTGACTCTGTTCAGCAAAAAGGTCGAGTTCATGATCAAGCGAATGGCATAACGCGGATTCAAAACTACCGGGAATAATTTGCTGTTCAAAGTCGACAGGCAAAAATTTTAAGGCTTTGCGTATAGGTTTGAATCGCGCCATATCGCATCCACTTTAGTTTGATTTCGTAATGGGATGGTGACAGGTCAAGAAGTGAATTTTTAAGCGAATTCAGGTTTTCTACCGTCCCAACGTAAAGTTGGGGAACGCGCCGCTTTTGGCGCGTCCCTCTCAAACGCAATGCCATGTGCACCTATCACATTGCTGGCGGTATAGGTTTAGGCACTTCATTTACAATAGGTTTTATCGAGCGAAGATACGAAAAGATGGCCTTGAGATCCTTGTCGCTAAGGGTAGCAAGTGAGGACCATGGCATAGGCGGTAAAATATTACGGCCATCCCCCAAATGTTTCCCAGTTCGCATTGTTTTGATAAACAACGCTTCGGTCCAATTGCCCAGACCTGTTTTCATATCTGGTGTCAGATTCTGAGCAAAGCTGACTCCCCATGGGCCAAACCAAGCTGTCAGATCATTGTTTGTAAGCGCGCCCCATTTATCAGGGCCGATTATCCCTTGGGGAATTTCAGGAAGTTTTGCACCCGACGGATGTCCTGACAACAGTTTGTTCAAGTCCGGCTGCGGACCTTGATGGGTAAAGACCTTTGGCGTATGACAGTCATTGCATCCACCATAGCCAACCAGATATTCTCCACGTTTAATTGCTGCCTGACGTTTTGTATCGCTTACTTTTTGTTCTGCCGCAAGGGAAGCGCTTTGCCAGAACACAGCGCCCAGAAATCCAAACAGTGTATATGCTAAAAACGTAACTTTAATTTTCATACAATACTCCTCTCAAATTTTGTTAGGTGGCAATGAATTCTGAAATCAAAAAGCCTGCAAGGAAACCCTTTGAGCCAAAGGTTAAATGAACCCAAATAATCCATTAGCCGAATTAAGGTATTCTTAAAGTGAGCTAAAAGCTGACATTTTCTAATGAAATCTATTAAAACGTGTTTACGATCTCCTGAGCGGCAGCCCCAGAAATGCGAAGCGGATGAACTGTGGGCTGGTGTTGAGCTTGCGCTCGCAGTTCTTCCACAGCCTTCTATTCATCACCGCGAACTTGTGCAGTTCACTGCGCTTGGCAATCTGCACCGTAACAGCCTGGCCCAGTATCCCCTGCACGCCTTGCGCGAAGGGCTGACCCATATAACCGCTGTCGGCCAACACGCTTTGAATCTTGCTTAGATTCGCCTTGCAATGGCGCATCGCCTGTAGTGCACCTTTGCGATCCGCTACTTCGGCAGTGGTGACGGCAACGGCATGGGGCAACCCCTGCGTGTCCACTGCAATGTGGCGCTTGATACCTGAGACTTTCTTGCCCGCGTCATAGCCCTTGCTCCCGGCTGTGTCTGTGTTCTTCACGCTCTGAGCGTCCACCATCAATCGTGTGGGCATGGCGCTGCGCACCTGTTTCTCGCGGGCCGCGCTAACCTGATTTTTTTAAAGCCCGCTCTAGCACGCTGATATCGTGCTCGTCGGGCTTGCTCCACTTGGCAAAGTAGGCATACACCGTTTGCCATTTCGGAAACTCACTGGGCAGAAATTTTCACTGGCAGCCCGTGCGCAGTACATACAACACCGCACAGAATACCTCGTATAAGTCTACCGTCGCGGACTTGGTACGTCGACGCACTCTAACCAGCAGTGGCTCTATCTCTGCAAATTTTCCCGGCTGATGTCGCTGGCGTATTTCTTCTCTCTCATACTTATATTTTCAAGGATGTTCCTCAGATCGTAAACACGTTTTTAAAAATCAAGACCAAAGTTGAACGCGTCACCACGCAGGGTATGCAATACAATCACGCCTCTGCTCTTGCAGTGAAAGCGAGACAAAACCATTTTGTGACGTTAGCCCGGTGCCCGTCAAATTCACGTCCACTTGAATTTTAGAGGTTAACGAAGTGAGCAACACACATATCAGCAAACTGAATCCACCGGTGCATAGTGGATCTGATCACACGCTGGGCGATGCCGGGGCTGAAATCACGCTCGTGGAATATGGCAGCTACAACTGTCCGTACTGTCAGGCGGCACATGATGTTGTTGCTAATTTGCGGGATCGCTTTGACGGACGGATGCGCTATGTGTTCCGCCATCGACCTATTCTCGGCAATAACAAGGCACGCCAAGCCGCCGAACTGGCCGAATACGCTCACGAAACCACGGATCGATATTGGGAAACCCACGATGCATTGATGAAACTCGGACCTTCACTCGAGCACATTGATTTTGAAACTTTAGCTGTCCAACTTGGCCTGCCCCCGCGTGACGCATCCACGCAAAAGGCTTGGAGCCGAGCGCAAGCAAAAATCGAAGCCGATATCGCCAGCAGCAAACGCAGCGGCGCGCCCGTATCACCGACTTTTTTCATCAATAGCCGACGCTACGAAGGACCATGGGACGAAAATACACTTGCCGAAGCCATTCTCGGATCGCTCGGTCACCGGGTGCAGACTTTAGCTCTGGATTTTGCCCGATGGGCTCCGTCGACTGGTTTGCTGCTCCTGGCGATGACGATCCTGGCCGTTGTTACGGTAAATTCGCCGCTCGGTCCGATGTTCGAAGCATTGTGGAACATGCCAACCGGTCTGACGGCGGGAGACGTGGCGTTCCGGCTGCCGCTACGCGAATGGATCAACGATTGTTTACTGACGATTTTCTTCTTGGTTGTTGGGTTGGAAATCAAGCGCGAATTAACGGTTGGCCGTCTTGCCGCGCGGCGCGCGGCGGCGCTGCCGTTAGCTGCGGCTCTTGGGGGCATGACTATTCCTGCAATCATTTATCTGCTATTGGTACCGGCTGGATCCCTGGCCAGTGGATGGGCAATCCCGACTACCACGGATACCGCCTTTGCTGTGGCCCTGATTGCCTTACTGGGAAAACGCGTGCCCGTCGAACTGCGTGTATTCCTGACGGCCGCAGTCGTGATTGATGATCTTGTTGCCATTGTGCTTGTTACGGTGTTCTATTCCGGGCATATCGACCCATTCAATGTAGCCGCTGCAGTTATTGTTACCGGGCTGTTGGTTCTGCTCAACCGTGGTGGCGTCTACCGCGCCCTTCCCTACGCACTACTGGGAATCCTCTTATGGATATTCCTGCATGCCGCCGGGCTGCACGCCACACTCGCAGGAGTGATCGTTGCGGTTCTTACACCAACCCGCCCTCCCGCGAATCTGACGGCATTAATGGCACAGGCCGAATCGGTACTCCACGCCGAATTGCGCAGTTCGGAAGAGAGAGTCCTACGACACGGCCCGTCGGAGTCATCGATGCGCGCCCTCGATGCCATTCACGATCGGATTGAATCCCCGGCCGACAAGCTACTGCGGACGGTGGAACCGTGGTCCAGCTACTTAGTGCTACCTTTATTTGCACTCGCCAATGCGGGTCTCGTGCTTTCCATGGACGTCGTGGACGGACGAGAATTCTTGATCCTTGCCATCATGCTGGGGCTGGTTGTGGGTAAGCCGCTTGGCATGGTCGCGGTAGCCGCTATCGCAGTTCAAATGGGATGGGCCGTCAAACCCGATGCCTATTCATGGCAGCAGATGATCGGCGCCGCTGCGCTTGCCGGCATTGGTTTTACGATGTCGCTCTACATCGCTGCTAAAGCATTTCCGCATGCTCCGGACTTCGCAGCTGCAAAGATTGGAGTGTTCCTTGCATCCATTCTTGCGGGCGCGCTAGGAGTCTTTTTACTCTGGCAGCAAAGCAGAAAAATGATAAAACACCCCTGAGCGACAACGAGCTCAATCTATCTGCAGAGACAGGATAAACAATCCTCCAGGCCGCAGGTGCGGCGTGTTTCCCTGCTTCAGTCAAGAAACTTTCGCGCCGCCACCGCGTAAGTGGTCTCGACGTAACGCACGCAGTCCTCGTCGATCATGCCACCATGCACAATGGTGAAATCGGTGCACCATTTATCTCACCGCAGGTGCGCCCACAAATGCATTGAATACATGCCTGAGAAATCCTCATCAAGCCCTTCGAACAGTGTATACACGCCGACTAGGTCGGCACCATGTCGGTGGAAACAGCGCTTGGGCAGCACGCGCACTGCATCCGGTAGCTGCTGCCGCACTCGCGTCACCTCCTGGCAGGATGGCGACTCCAGGTACCGTCGAACGCACGGTACCTATTCTCCACTCTATTGAGAGTGTAGAATGCACCATCGCGCTATTCAGGCCAATGGGCTTGCTTATCCATCAAGGCTTGACGAAGCGAAATGCGAATTTATCTGTCGGTATTTCCATATCGAAATAAGCTTGATTGCGAGGGTCGGACGGATTGCGAAAAAAGTTGCTTTCTTGTTCAAGTCGGAAACCGACTTTTTGAATCTCATCTAAAACGATAGCCTGGTCAATTCGATGGAGCGTCTTTGCCCGGGCAATATCCGTGCCCGTTTTGGTGGAGTGGTCGATCACGATGAGGTGTCCGCCAGACTTCAACGCTTTGAATAAGCGCTGGTTCAACCTGGCACGACGGGCAACCGACAGGTAGGCGCTATTGTGATAATTCATGATGTTGGTAATCAAATCCAGTTTGGGCGCATCATCGGGTATGGGGTCTTCGAAAGGGCGTATCACCGGCACGATGTTCGACTGGGGGTAATCGGCCAATCGTTTGACGAGTGCTGGCCGTTGATTGTCCCCTTGCGCCCATACCGTTCCGGTGCTTCCAACAGCCAGCGCAAGCAGTTGTGTCGTGTATCCATTGCCCGTTGCGAGATCCAGTACCCGCATACCTGGCCGCACCTGGGCGAACTGCAGAAACTCAACCGGTTTGCGTGTAGCATCAGCACGCTTGTCTTCATTGGTCCGTATTGGGCTGCTAATAACCTGTTGGTAAAAGTCGGATAGTGTTCGCGGGTTGCTTAATTCAGGCGCTGCGTATCCGTTTATTCCGCATACAAAGCCAAAGATAGCGATAAGCATCATTACCCATCGGCCACTCAAGCAGTATTGGGTAATCACAAAAAAATCTTTTCAAAAATATCAAGGCGCAGGATATTTTTTAGTGGGACAGTCATCCCATGTATTTGGAGCCTGCCTATAGACATAAAGGAATGCTAATGTCCAAAATGTGTGTGGGCAGGCGTCCACGGCAATGGATGCCTTTATCTATCAAGGCTTGATGAAGCGCAAGGCGAATTTGTCTGACGGAATTTTCATCTTGAAGAAAGCTTGATCACGAGGGTCAGACGAGTTGTGTAGGAAGCTGCTTTCTTCCTCGAGCTGGAAACCTGCCTTCAGAAATTCTTCACCAACGACTTTTTCGTCAATACGGTGAAGTGACTTTGCTGCTGAAACTCCACTACCCGGCTTTGCTGAGTGATCAATTACAACGAGATGCCCACCAGATTTCAATGCATCAAACAATCGTTGGTTTAGTTTGGAACGGTCAACGGGTTTATAAGCGATATCATGGTAGTTCAGGATAATGGTAATCAAGTCTAGCTTGGGTATATCACTGGGGATAGGGTCTTCGAAAGAGCTTATTACCGGAACGATGTTCGGCTGGGGATGGTCGGCCAACCGTTTGACGAGCGCTGGCCGTTGCTGGTCCCCTTGTGCCCATACGGTCCCCTTGCTTCCAACAACCAGCGCGAGTAGCTGCGTGGTGTTTCCCCCGCCAGCTGCAATATCCATTACCAGCATACCTGGCCGTACTTGGGCGAACTGTAGGAATTCAATGGGTTTGCGCGTTGCATCAGCACGCCTGTCTTCATCGGTTCGTATTGGGCTGTTAGCCGCCTGTTGGTAAACCTCGTTTACAGCTTGCAAATTATCCCATTGAGGCGAGGTATACCCGTTAACACTCCATGCCAAACCAAAGCTGGCGATTAACGCCGGAAGCCATCGCCCAGTTACGCAGTATTTTGTTGTCAACATGAAGACTCCTTTCAAAAGTGTTGTTACGTTGTGGTGGCACCATACTCATTTTGCAGCTATTTGATAGGTGGTGTGATGCTGCTGAGTCCGTAAAATCTTACACTAGCCTTACACGGAGTGGGAACAGCTGGAAGTTAAATAGTCTGACTCGCTGAAAGCGAATGGATTATTGGTGCCCCGAAGACGAATCGAACGTCCGACCTACCCCTTAGGAGGGGGTCGCTCTATCCACTGAGCTACCGAGGCGCGTGCCTATTCTAACGCAAATGAACTTTGATCACACCTCTGCTATTCACAATTTGTTTAGTCTAACTTATTCATAAAGAGGGTAAATAACACTCGTAATTATTTAATATAATGTATTTTTTAAGAAATACATTCGTAAAATGTATACAGAGTTTTTTCTCTGTCAATCGGCTGACAGTTAATAACACAAGCCGCACGTGCGGCAGTAATGCGATGCTTCAGGGGAAGCGCTGCACGGCCTGAGTCAATTTGCCATTGCGTAACGCCGTGCCGTGGTAAACCGATGGAACGTGGTTGCACTACCGCAACCGGGAAAAATGCGGGGTCTTTGAATACATACATTTCGTGTTGTTTTTTTGTAGCTTTAAAAAATTGAATTCCTATGCTTTAAGTTGTAAGAATTGGAGCCCAGTCTACGACGGTACGGGTGTAACCATAATTTCATGAAAAAACGCCAAGATTACATGATTCAGTTAATGCTCAATCTTGGGCGTCACTTCCACTGAGTAAGGTATACCTCATGTATCGTTTGATCATGGCGGGTGGTGGACACGCGCAACTCAGCGTACTCAAAACCCTTGCCCAAAAATCTTTGGGCATTGATGCGGTACTGATTACCCCCAGCCCTTACCAAATCTATTCAGGCATGTTGCCGGGATGGATAGCCGGACATTACAGTCTGTCGGATTGCCGGATCGATCTGCGCCCGCTGGCAGCATCCGCCGGGGCACGCCTGATCTTTGCCCAAGTCGTTGGAATAGATGCCCAGCGGTGTCGAATCTCGCTTTCAGATGGCATGCACCTTGATTACGATGGTTTGTCGCTCGATGTGGGCAGCGAGGCTGATCTATCATTACTGGAGGTGGCGGGAGAGCGTCTGCTGCCGATCAAACCGCTGGGAAATTTTGTACAACGTTGGCCGGCCATACTCAACGCCGCATCGCAACAGGATCATTATCGGCTTGTGGTGGTCGGCGGTGGTGCGGCTGGCGTCGAGCTGGCATTTGCCGCGCAATATGCTTTTGCCACGCAACGGTGTAAGCAAGCTTCAGTCGTGTTGGTCGCTTCGGAGGGCGGCATATTGCCGGGCCATGCGAGTGGGGTGAAGCATCGTGCCCGTGCGCTGTTGGAGCAACGCGGCATTACGTTGTATCAGGCGCAAGCAGTGGGTACCTTAGAGGGGGTTGCACTTTCCAATGGACAATCCCTGCTTGCGGATTGCATCATTGCCGCGACCGGTGCGCGTCCGCCCGCTTGGCTGCGTAATTCCGGTCTTGCGTTGGATGAACAGGGCTACGTCCTCGTGGATGCACAGCACCGAAGCATCTCCCACCCCAATGTATTTGCCGCCGGCGATGTGTGCATGCGTAGTGACATTCAGCTTGCGCATTCCGGTGTGCACGCGGTATTTGCCGGGCCGGTACTGGCGCACAACCTGATTGCGGCCATCAATGGGCACACACTTGAAAGCTACCGTCCACGCAAAAAATCCTTGTATTTGCTGGCGACTGGCCCGAAACACGCCATCGCATCCTGGGGGGTGTTCAGCGCCCAAGGACATTGGGTGTGGCGCTGGAAGGACTGGATCGATCGCCGCTTCATGCACAAGAATGGCACATTGAATCGCTTGCATAATGAAGCGGCATAGCCAACCCTGTTGTATGAGGATATAGCTTGGTTACTTTACTTGAACATGGATTACCCGCTGCTGTATTGCGTGGCAAATTACAGTGCAGTGAGAAATACAATTGAACTGTAGGAAAGTAATGGGTACCGGTTGAGATCACCAAGAGAATACTCTGCAGACCGTAAATCTGCTGGCTGACGCGGCATTTCTTGAAGACATACGCAGACAGATGATCAAGTTCGCTATGCTCCAGCTCGGAGACGGTCACTTGGCGGAAGATGCAGTGCAGGAAGCATTGATCGGTGCGTTGAAGAATGCCGCCTCCTTTGGTGGGCGCGCCGCGCTCAAAATCTGGATATTTGCTATTTTGAAGAACAAGATCGCGGATACGCTGCGACACAAGCAACGGGTGCTGAATGCCAGCAGCTTGTTACGCGAGGAAGATGATGACGAAGCGCTTTTCGAATTATTCGACCGAAAAGGATTCTGGCAGCAAGATGAACGGCCAGTAGCATGGGGCAATCCCGAAGCGTCCCTGCGCGATACGCATTTTTGGCATGTATTTGAAGCGTGTCTGGACACGCTTACCGCCCAAACAGGCGCGAGCATTCATGATGCGGGAATTTATCGAGCTGAATGCCGACGAAATTTGTGTTGCCATGAATTTAACCACCAGCAACCTGCATGTGTTGTTGTATCGCGCACGTCTGCGTTTGCGCGAGTGCATTGAAAACAGATGGTATCTGCAAGGAGAGCGAAATGATGAATTGCCGTGACGCTACGCGCCTGATATCTGAGGCGCAAGAACAACCCCTCTCGATCGCCGAGCGGGTGTCATTGAAGTTGCACGTGATTATATGCAGCGGTTGCCAGAACTTCAACGATCAATTGGGTACCCTCAGATTGATGACGCGTGCCTATGCAAAGGAGAAAACAAGTACTTTGATTTGCAAAGATAACACCAGACCCATGGATAAATCGTAGTAATAACGGGCATGCCAACTTTAATTCGAGCGTGTAGGATAGAAATGCGCCACCGTGACGGTATACTTGGCTGATGCTTGACAAAGCCGAGTACGATAATTGCAAGATGGTTTCTGAATATTTTAGAGGGCCACTATGATTCCAACTACAGTGCACACAGCCTTGTTTGTTAACTTACCCTGAATTGAAAGAAGATGGCTGCGCATAAATTATCCCTGTCGGTGCAGTATGCGGTCGGAAAGGCGGGGCTACCTACACGCCAGCAGTTCCGTCGTTGGATAAAAGCTGCATTGCAATGCGATGTGCAAATCGTGCTGCGTATCGTAGATGAAATAGAGGGGTGTGCACTGAACAAACAATTTCGCGGCAAGAATTACGCTACTAACGTGCTTACGTTTGTGTATGCGGATACCGGCCAGCTGCCTGACAAAACCGAATTGCTGTATGGCGATATCGTGATCTGTGCACCGGTGGTCGAACGCGAAATGCGCGAGCAACACAAGGATTTGCAAGCGCACTTCGCTCATCTCACTATTCATGGCGCCTTGCATTTACAAGGATATGACCACGAAAATGACCAGGATGCCGCCATAATGGAAGCACTGGAAACTAAGCTGCTGGTAAAGCTAGGGTATGTTGATCCTTACTTCGAATGAAGGGTTTTTTCATACGGCTAGTTATCTTATAACGATGATTTGATTCAACGCAGTTTAAGAAGGCAAGTTACAAAGTAAAAAGCCTAGTTTTTAGTGCGGAGCAATGGTTGATACACCGTAAACAAGCACTAAACGCGATACTTTCGGTGGTTTGGTGTTCAAAACAGTGGAGCGATTGCCGATGCGTGGCGATATTTAAAGCTTGCTTGTAGTGCATGTGCCCATGTGGCTGGCAGTGTATTTGTTCCCGGCCAACGTGATAAAATGCGCACCTATTCTCCTTCTCTGACTTATTGGAAATCCATCATGTTCTCTAGCAAAAACACTATCGCTCATACTGACCCTGAATTATGGGCAGCGATCCAAGATGAAAGTCGCCGTCAGGAAGATCATATTGAGCTGATCGCTTCTGAAAATTACACCAGCCCGGCGGTAATGGAAGCGCAAGGTAGCAAATTGACCAACAAATATGCCGAAGGGTATCCCGGGAAGCGCTACTACGGCGGTTGTGAATACGTAGATGTGGCGGAGCAATTGGCAATTGACCGCGTAAAGGCTTTATTTGGCGCTGAATATGCCAATGTTCAGCCGCACTCCGGCTCGCAGGCCAATCAAGCGGTATACCTGTCGGTGCTCAAGCCGGGCGACACCATCCTTGGCATGTCGTTGGCGCATGGCGGCCATCTGACGCATGGCGCTTCTGTGAATCTGAGTGGCAAGCTGTATCACGCCGTTGTTTATGGCCTCAACGAAAAAGAAGAGATTGACTACGACGCAGTGGAAAAATTGGCTCAGGAACATAAGCCTAGGATGATCGTTGCCGGGGCTTCCGCCTATGCGCTGGTGATCGACTGGAAGCGTTTCCGCGCCATCGCTGACAGTGTAGGAGCCTATTTGTTCGTGGACATGGCTCATTACGCTGGACTGGTGGCGGCCGGTTATTATCCTAGCCCGGTGGGCATCGCTGACTTTGTTACCAGCACCACCCATAAAACTCTGCGCGGCCCACGTGGCGGCATTATTCTGGCTAAGGCGGAATTTGAAAAAGTGCTTAATTCCGCGATATTCCCTGGTGTGCAGGGCGGCCCGTTGATGCATGTAATCGCCGCCAAGGCCGTGGCGTTTAAGGAGGCAATGGGCAAGGAATTCAAGGAATACCAGAAACAGGTGATTGATAACGCCCGGGTGATGGCTAAGGTATTGCAGGAACGCGGCCTGCGCATAGTGTCCGGGCATACCGACTGCCATATGTTCCTGGTGGATTTGCAGTCCAAGCAAATCACCGGCAAGGACGCCGAGACGGCGCTAGGGCGTGCGCATATCACGGTGAACAAAAACGCCATCCCTAATGACCCACAAAAACCGTTTGTTACCAGTGGTATTCGCATCGGTAGCCCGGCGATGACCACGCGCGGCTTTAAAGAATTGGAAGCGGAGAAGCTAGCACACCTGATTGCGGATGTATTGGATGCGCCGCATGATGATGCGGTGATTAACCGCGTGGCGGCAGACGTGAAGCAGCTATGCGCAAAATTTCCAGTATATAGCCACCATAAAAGAAGGAAAGAGGACTAAAAAAACTGGGCTGCTATGATTTTTTGTTGGTTTCGTTACGCCCCAATTTCCGTTTTTCGATTGCCGTTTTCCGATTTTTGTTCTTAAGCCTATGAAATGTCCATTTTGCAAAGGCCCCGACACCCAGGTGGTGGACACTCGCGAAAGCGAGGAGGGTGATAGTATCCGCCGCCGCCGCCGCTGCCTGTCTTGCGAAAAACGCTTTACCACCTATGAAACAGTCGAGCAACGTATGCCGCAGGTGGTCAAGCAGAACGGTATGCGCGCTGCGTTCAATGAAGAAAAATTGGGCACCAGTTTTAATCGTGCATTGCATAAGCGACCGGTTCCGACAGAGCTAGTAGATGCAGCCATAGATCATGTAAAACAAAGAGTGTTCGCCCTTGGCGAACGTGAGATCGGTACCCGGCAAATCGGCGAGATGGTGATGAAGGAATTGTTGAAACTGGACAAGGTAGCCTACATTCGTTTCGCTTCGGTGTACAAAAGTTTCCAGGATGTGAGAGATTTTTCTGAGGCGGTCGAGGCAGTGCGTCAATCGCCTGCAAAGTCCAAACCGCGAGCGAGTTGAATATGTTGTCCGCGCAAGATAGCCTGTGGATGGCTAAAGCGCTGCACTTGGCAGAGCGCGGTCTGTATACCACCAGCCCCAATCCGAGAGTCGGCTGTGTGTTGGTACGCAAGGACAAGATCGTGGGTGAGGGTTGGCACCAATATGCTGGTGAACCTCATGCGGAAGCGCATGCATTGCGCGTAGCCGGGGAAGCGGCGCGCGGTGCAACTGTTTACGTTACGCTGGAGCCTTGTAGCCATCAGGGCAGAACCCCTCCTTGCGCTGATGCGTTGGTTGATGCAGGCATTACGCGTGTGGTAGTGGCAATGCAAGATCCAAATCCGCAGGTGGCAGGACAAGGCATGGAAAAATTGCGCGCTGCAGGTATCGAGGTTGAGTGCGGATTGATGGAAGTTGCGGCGCGTGAACTGAACATTGGATTTTTCTCACGTATGACGCGTAACTTACCGTGGCTACGCAGCAAGATCGCCATGAGTCTGGATGGACGCACAGCATTGAATAATGGGTTGAGCCAGTGGATTACTGGCGCAGCAGCGCGGCAAGATGTGCAAAATTGGCGCGGGCGCTCCTGCGCGGTGCTGACCGGCATCGGAACGGTGCTGGCTGATGATCCGCAGCTTAACGTGCGTGAACCGCAACTGGCTATCCATGAACCGCAACTGAGTGGCCACGGGATAAAAGCCCTACGTCAACCCTTGCGTGTGGTGTTGGATAGCCAGTTGCAATTGCCGTTAACAGCACGCATTCTGTGCGGTGGTAATGTGGTGGTTTACACAGCCACATCCGATTTTCAAAAAATAGCCGTACTCGAAAAATTGGGGGTACGCGTTGTTGTGTTGCCGGATGAGTGTGGGCGTGTAGATTTAATTGCGATGCTACGCGACTTGGCTGCAAACGGCTGCAACGAAGTGCTAGTGGAAGCGGGCAGACTATTGAATGGCGCGCTGCTCCAAGCGGGACTGGTGGATGAATTGGTGCTGTATTTAGCACCGCAGTTGCTCGGTGATATGGCGCGCGGCATGGCGCAACTGGATGAATTAACGATGCTAGACCAACGCATAGAACTGGAATGGCAGGATGTGCGTAATGTCGGTAAGGATTTGCGTATCGTGGCACGGGCGCGTCATAAATGAATATTTATTTAGCCACACATCATGGAAAGTTATATGCACCCGACGAAATCGGAATGCAGCATGTTTAGTGGCATCATCGCAGATGTGGGCATCATTGAACACGCGAAAGACCGTGATGGGGGTCTGGATCTTTCCATAGCCACTCATGCGCTCGGTATGGAAGACGTGCAACTTGGCGACAGCATCGCAGTGAATGGCGTGTGTCTGACTGTCGTAAAAATTGATGGTAATCGTTTCAGCGTGAATGTGTCGCGGGAAACATTGAATTGTACCGTCGGACTGGAGGTACAAGGTGTTCGTGTCAACTTGGAAAAAGCGCTGCGCCTGGCTGACCGGCTGGGCGGGCATCTGGTGAGTGGCCATGTGGATGGCGTCGGTGAAGTGGTGGAATTCACCGATCTCGAAGAAAGCTGGAAACTTAGCGTGCGTGTGCCGCAATCATTGGCGAAATATATCGCGGTAAAGGGCTCCATCACAATCAATGGGGTGAGCCTGACAGTGAATCAGGTTGAAAGTGATGTGTTCAGCGTGAATTTAGTTCCGTACACATTAGAGGTGACCACACTGAACGAATTGCGTGCTGGCGATAAGGTCAATGTGGAAATTGACCTTATCGCGCGTTACGTTGAACGCATTATGCAAGCAAGGGGTGAGTGAACATGACAGATATTGCACCGATACAAGAAATTATTGCCGAAATCCGCGCCGGACACATGGTCGTACTGGTAGACGAGGAAGACCGTGAGAACGAGGGCGATCTGTTGTTTGCCGCCGAATTCGTTACGCCTGAAAAAATAAATTTCATGGCTAAGCATGGGCGTGGACTGATTTGCCTTACATTGACCGACGCCCATTGCAAGCAACTTAACTTACCGTTAATGGTGCGCGACAATGGTTCCCCGCTGGGAACCAATTTCACACTTTCCATCGAAGCGGCGAGCGGCGTAACGACGGGGATTTCTGCAACCGATCGTGCGCGCACCGTGCAGGTTTCCGTTAATAAAAATGCCAAGCCAGCAGACATCGTACAGCCGGGACATATTTTTCCGCTGATGGCGCAGAAAGGCGGTGTACTGGTGCGCGCCGGCCATACCGAGGCAGGTTGTGATTTGGCGCAATTGGCAGGACTAACTCCCGCCTCGGTTATCTGCGAAATTTTAAAAGATGATGGCGAGATGGCGCGCTTGCCCGACCTGATAACCTTCGCGCAACTGCATGGCTTGAAAATCGGCACCATCGCCGACTTGATCGAACATCGTAGCCAGCATGAAAAACTGGTCGAGCGCGTGGCAGAACGGTCAGTGCAAACGGCTTACGGCACATTCGATCTAATCAGCTATGTGGACAAAACTACGCAGCGCACCCATCTGGCCTTGGTTAAGGGTGACATCCAGCCGCAAATTGAGACGCTGGTGCGCGTACATGAGCCGCTGTCAGTACTGGATTTTTTGGAGCAGGCAAGTTTCAAGAATTCAATCAGCGTGCATGATGCGATGCTTAAAATTAGCCAGTCCTCCGCCGGTGTATTGGTGTTATTGCATCGCAACGAAACTTCGGGTGACTTGTTAGCACGGGCCGTCGCCAAGCCTGATGCACACCATATTTCCCAGTGGGATTTGCGCAGTTACGGCATTGGCGCGCAGATTCTGCGCGACCTGAATGTTGGCAAGATGCGCCTGCTCGCTACCCCACGCAAGCTGCCGAGCATGGCGGGATTTGGTCTTGAAGTTGTTGGTTACGCACAACACGAATAAACCGCAGGTATTTCCAATTAATCGTCACATTACAAGCGTTTCCAGCATTTCCTGACAATGGCAAACTGGGAGGGCTACCAGGATAAATAATGAAAGAAATCGAAAAGAATTTGAATGGTACGGGAATGCGCATTGGCATCGTACAAAGCCGCTTTAATCCAGTGATTTGTGAAGGCCTTCTGGCAGCTTGCCGGGCGCAGCTTGCCCAGCAAGGGGTGAGTGATGCGGACATCACGTTGGCGAGTGTGCCTGGCGCATTAGAAATTCCATTGGTGTTGCAGCGGATGGCGCAAAGCGGAAAGTTCGATGCGCTTATAGCCCTGGGCGCGGTAATTCGCGGGGATACTTACCACTTTGAAATTGTGGCGAATGAATCCGCACGCGGGGTGAGCGAAGTGCAACTGCATGGCGGCTTGCCCATCGCCAATGCCATTCTTACAACCGATGTCGATGAACAGGCAGAGGAACGCATGAATACCAAAGGCGCGGAAGCTGCGTTAGTGGCGATTGAGATGGCAAATCTATTGAAGGAACTGGCATGAGCGAACCAACTGTCAAGGCAAAAGGACTGCCAAAAAGTTCGCGCCGCCGCTCACGCGAACTAGCTTTGCAAGGCATCTATCAATGGCGCTTGACTAGCGACGACCGAGAGCAAATTGAAAAACAGATTCTTGCTGAAAAGGGAATGGGCCGCTGCGATGTGGAATTTTTCAGCAAATTGTTGCGTGGCGTACTGACACAACATGCAGAACTTGAGACGGTTGTTGCCACGCACCTTGACCGCGCCCTGGATGAACTCAGTCCGGTTGAGTTTGCTGTATTGATGATCGGCGTATACGAGTTAACATTTCACCCAGAAATCCCCTATCGCGTGGTTATTAACGAGGCAGTAGAGCTTGCCAAAACGTTTGGTGGTACAGACGGACACAAGTTTGTTAACGGTGTGCTGGACAAGGTGGCGGCGCAAGTTCGTGTAGTTGAAGTACGCGGGGATAGCGGTAAAATTGTTGCGTGAAAGTGGATATAGGCGTGGCCGCCATATAAGGTCAAACAAATCAATTCATCATTCGAAAATTCCCGCTTAAGAAATGGGAAGCGCTGTCCAGTTATGTGGAGCTATCTCTGCCGTGATAGATTCAACCTTCGGCCACATTTTAACTAAAGGACATCTCTAAACACTACTGCATCGAAGATCAATGCTTATTGAATTTTTAACCATTTCATAAGGGAGAGTTTCATGAGACGCTTGTCAATTCGCAACCTCCAGGTAAGCCTTGTTACTGGAATTATCGCAGCTATGGTAATTATGCAAACGGCATCTGTCGCTGTGCAACAGCCGGCAACGGATGCAACGATGATAGAACGATCCAAAATTCTTAGCCAGCCAGGTGTTTTTGGCGTATTTACGATGTTTAAATTGAAGCCAGAATGGAATAAGGTGCCTGCAACTGAACGAATGGATAGTGCTGCTGAAGTAGCAAAATTGATCGAAAAACATAAAGATAATGTGTTGGTGGATCTTTATCTGACTCGCGGCTTGGAAACCAACTCTGATTTTTTCTTCCGTATAAATGCTTATGATCTCGCTAAGGCGCAGACATTCATGCGTGAGTTCCGGTCGACAACCATAGGTAAAAACGCTGATATTTCCGATACACTGGTAGGCGTGACAAAGCCCTTGAACTACATCACGAAAGACAAGTCACCCGACCTTAATGCCGGCCTCAGCTCAGCAACCTATATCGGCGATGCGCCTCGCTACGTTATCGTTATCCCCGTGAAGAAAAGCGCCGAGTGGTGGAATTTAACATTTGAGCAACGGCTAAAGGAGATGGAGACCCATACCGTGCCAACACTTCCCTATCTGGTCAACGTCAAGCGCAAGCTCTATCACTCTACAGGGCTGGACGATATCGATTTCATAACCTACTTTGAGACCAACGATTTAATTGCCTTCAACAACCTATTGATCTCTCTTGCCTCAGTACCAGAGAACAAATACCACGTACGTTGGGGCAATCCGACCACACTCGGCACTATTCTCAGCCCGGAAAATGTTATCAAGGCTCTTTCTGAATAGTTTTCTCAAATGCTTATATAACAGGCGGTCACATATCCCACCGTCATAACCCACCACGGCGAACAACAAGGACAGCGCGTGGTGACAGCCTGAACAAACGAGAGCAATTATCGCACCATCCGTACCTGGCCCTCGTGGCTGAAGCGCGCATAGTGGCCAACTTCTGGTTGGCCGGGCGATGTCAAAAGTACCAACAATGTCCTGCAATTCATCGAATCCATCCTGCACCATCTGATGTTGTAAATCAGTCGAACTGTTGCACGAGGATCGGCTAATGGATTATTTAGGTTAAGATAACGTTAGAATTTAATTAATCGCCAAAGCTTTTTTCCATCTGCCACAGATCAAAAGTCATATGCATAATTTCAATACCATTGGACAACATGTACTCGGGAGGAACAATAACTACCTGTTTATTCGGTTTGTAGCTGCATCGTTGGTCATTTTCTCCCATAGCTACCATTTGTCAGGTAACTTTAACTCAGAGCCCTTGTTGTGCCTGCTTCAGTTTATTGATTTTAGCGCGGTCGCAGTAGCCATTTTTTTTGTTGCAAGTGGCTTTTTGATTTCTCAGAGTTTTGACTCTCGCAGAAATATCTTTGCATTTCTTGAGGCCCGCATATTACGTATATTTCCTGGGCTTATCCTGACCGTGTTATTTACCGTATTCATTGTTGGGGCATGGGCGACCACACTGCCATTAACCGAATACTTCAAAAACCCTGAAACAATGCAATATCTCTTCAATAACATCAAACTTAACACTCAATACACATTGCCCGGAGTTTTTCGCAACACGCCCTTTCCCAACGGTGTAAATGGCGCATTATGGACATTACGTCTGGAGTTCTATATGTACCTAATGGTGGCTGCATTGGGTATGCTGGGATTGCTTAAGACAAGATGGCTCTGTAATCTGCTCTTGCTATTTTGCTTCATCATTTTTTTGTGGCATCCGGCAGCTTTGTTTTTTATCCCGGCCGAATGGGCACTTCCGCACTTGAAACTCGCTGGTTGTTTTTTGCTGGGACTGCTCGCGTATGTTAACCGGGCACATATCCCCCTAAATTTTTCGATTGGCGCAGGACTAATTGCTTTGACCTTTGCAGGCTATGGCACATCATGGTTTATGTATCCCTTTTATGTTTCATTGGCGTACATAACATTATTGCTGGCCTACCATCCGTTGCTACGGTTAAATCAATTTAACCGTATCGGCGATTATTCATATGGCCTATACATTTTCGGTTTCCCTGTTCAACAAAGTCTAGTTTATTTGCTGGGCAAACCCGATCCGCTGTTTTTATTTGGATTAACTTTCCCACTAACATTGTTATTAGCAGTTTTTTCTTGGCATTTTATTGAAAAACCATCCTTGAATTTAAAAGGCATGCTTTCCAAAAAAATTTTTTGGCGCAGAAGAGCTGCTATAAAACAATAAAGTCCAGTATGAACTGGGCTTGCAGGTATGTTGTTACTGCATTAGGCACCATGAAAAATTATCCGCACCGCAGGGACACTTCTTGAAACACTCCCGTGGCTGGCATCCATCATCATTCTGCGGCGCCCTGATGACAGGGCATTTCTAGTTGTGACTGTGTGCGTATTTAATGAGGGAAGAATGATGTCGAACTTGCTGAAAGTATTAAGGACGGTAACAACTGAAAAAATATTTGTGATGTTTTTTGCGCTCATCGCGTTCAATGTCACGATGTTTGAAGCGCACGTAGCGCCGGCGCTCGACAGTTCGTTCGGAAGCAGCGGCATCGCGCGCATCGGGGTGCCCTCCGGTGCGGAAGATACGCCATCCGCGTCCGCTCTGTAGCGCGACGGCAAGTTGCTGCTTGCCGGTTGGACGGCGGGACGGCAATCGCATGCTTTTGTTCTCCGGCTGCTTCCGAACGGTGTCCCTGATGCCAGATTCGGCCAGAATGGCGTTGCCTTGTTCGATCTGCCCAATGAATACTATTACAATATCCAACAACTCGAGCAGGGTGCCGATGGTTCCATACTGATAATTGGATCTAGCGGGAGCGGCCTTGTACTGACCCGACTCACGGCGACCGGCATTCTCGACACCAGCTTTGGCACGCAAGGTTTCTCCAGTGTGGAGCTGTTGGCTAACGGAGCCCCGGCGCGCTTCATTCAACAGCCGGACGGCGGTCTGCTGATCGTCTCAGACGCCACGCAAGGGTCGCAATTTGCATTACAACTTACACGTCTTAACCCATTCGACGTGCGTGATTCAACCTATGCACCGAACGGCGAAAAGATACTCAGCAGTCTGCCCCCGAATTTTGGGATGGCCTCAGTTGTCGCCGAGCCGGATGGCGGGTTTACAGTTATGGCAAGAGCGACCTTTAGTGGCGGCACCTATCTGCTGGTTCGCGTGACGGCCGCCGGTACGCTCAATCTTGGCTTTGGAAATGCTGGTTTAGTCTCGGGGTACGACGTAGGCAACCCCTTTGATCAGCCGGTCACGATGGTGCGCACCGCTAATGGCAGATTGCTCCTGATGGGTGATGCTTCACCCCTCGGGAGTGGCAAGATCGTTTTGTGGCGAGTCACTGTCGGCGGCTTGGCCGATGCGTCTTTCGGTACTGCTGGTCGGCTTGAGATCGGCAGCGGCGACTCCTACGGCTACAATTTTAGATTGGCAGCGCTGAGTGATAACAGTATCGCATTGGTCAACGCCCCCACTGCGCGCGTGAGTCGCTCTGATGTCAGCGGTGCCCTGGATAGTGCTTTTGGCGCTGCCGGCAGCGCGACCATTGCACTTGCCGGCTATAGTACATTCTCCGCTATAGGCGTCCTGCCAAATGACGCAGGTGGCTTGTTGATACCGGCAGCAGCCGGTCGGACCGTGACATGCGGCCACACTTGCTTTCCTCGCGGCGTGGATGCTGCCGTTGCAAGCCTCGATGGCAGCGGTCGCCTCCAAACCAGCTATGGCCGCGGCGATGGCTTCGCTGTCGTGAACACTGCCGAATACAGCAACGACAAGGTTGACGCGATACTGGTTGAAACTTCGGGCAAAGTTGTGCTTGCAGGTAGTTCAGATGCAGACGCGACCTTTGATTATTTGCTTGAACGCCTGATGGCAAATGGTTCCCCTGACACTGCATTCGGGACAAACGGGCGCGCGGCGCCGAGACAATATAGTCACTTTATGGGCAAGGTGCGTGCAGCTGAACAAGAAAGCGGCGCGATAACGGTCGTGACTGGAACCGCAGCCGGATATTTTGGCCAGGTCGGCACCGTCACAGCGTTTCGACTTGACTCTGCCGGGATGCTCTACGCCGGATTCGCCCCCGCTCTCGCAGCACCAGCGATAGGCAATATGGATATTGCGTTGGGCGTTCGTCCAGATGGGCGCCTGCTTTACGGAACGACAACGTACAACGGAACTGCAATTTTGCAGCAGACAATGCCGGACGGCACGCCTGACCAGAATTTCGGCGCAGGCGGTAAAATTGAATTCGCGTTGCCTGCTGGGGAAGTTTCGCGCCAAGCGGATCTGGTTTTGCTTGGCGACGGCTCAGTTGTCTTTGCCGTACTAACAACTCAGAACCTACGGCTCTATAAGGTCGATTCGAATGGGTTGCCGGTAGCTTCGTTTGGGACGGGCGGACAGTTTGCCTATGCTGATGTTGATACCAGAGCATTCTCCAATGGAAAACCATTCTCCTTGCTCTCACTGAGCGATGGCTCCCTGCTAGCCGGCATTCGCAACGCACTATCCAGTTCGTTAAGCGGGTCGCTGCTCGTGATTCGAATTTCCAACAATGGCCTGCTGATCGGGGCGAATAATTTGTTGGCGGATCCGGGTAGTTTCGATTGGGATTTTGCTGCACTACCTGACGCCAGTGTGGCGATAGCGCGCAGCCGTTACGGTGCAACGAGCTCGGCAGCGCTATATCGCCTGCTTCCGAATAACAGTCTTGATGCGAGCTTCGGTCTTGGTGGGGCGTATCCGCTACCCGGCATGTTAAGCGTTAGCGCGCTAGCGCTCGATTCCAATTCTCGTTTACTTGTTGCGGGACAGGATGCGACGAGTGCTGTTCTGGCTCGCTATGAGCTGAACGGAACGATCACCAGCACACCTATCGTTGAGTTCTATAACACCCATCTGGATCATTATTTTATCACCGCCGACGCTGGTGAAGCTGCGGGCATCGATAGCGGGAGCGCGGGGCCGGGCTGGATTCGCACCGGAAATAGTTTCAAGTCGGGCGGCAGCACGCCCGTTTGCCGATTCTACGGCAGCCAGGTTCCCGGCCCCAATTCACATTTCTATACATTAGCGGGCACTGAATGTGATGGCCTTAAGCAGCTTCAGGCCATCACGCCTGCCACGCAGAAGCGTTGGAATTTCGAAAGTCTGGATTTTATTTCGACGCTACCGATCAATGGTACCTGTCCGACCGGGACAGTGCCGGTCTATCGGGCCTATAACAATGGGTTTGCCCGCGGTGTCGACAGCAATCATCGCTTTTCCAGTGATGCAACAGCCATCCAGGAAGTCGTCATACGCGGCTGGATCAATGAGGGTGTGGTCATGTGTGCGCCGATTTAACTTGCCTATAGTTAGAGTGGTTTGAGAGGTGCTAAAGCGCGAAGAGAAACGACAATAATAAAAACCCCCGCATCACCGAGGTTTTTTGGTTGTTTTGTTGCCTCAAGCCATATCACGAAACATCAAAATTTAGAAAGCTGTGCGACAAAGCCACATCAATGTTGTGGCTACCTACCCGGTTTATCCTGTTACCCAGATAGTTGTAGCCCAACGTTTCGCGGAATAGCTTCACCACGCGCTCTTGGCTCTCCTGCTCTTCATCCCACATCAGATATTGCATGGCCTAGCTTCCTCGTTGTTACTTGAACAGCTTCAAATAAGCATCAAACACGTATATCTTTCCACGCTTGCTTCCGGTGATTTCTTTCAATATACCGAACTGCTCCAAATCAGCAATCAACTTGTACGCCGATGCTGACGATATGTCCGCCACCTTGCACACCTTGGCCGCATCGACCATCGGATGCTGATAAAGATAATGCAGCACCTTCTGTGCATTCGCTGTTCGGCTGCCCAACGTCTGGATCTGCGCTTCCACCTGCTTCTGTAGTTTGAGGATATTGTCGAACGTCGTGATACTGCTTTTTGCAGTTTCAATCACGCCCACCAGAAAAAACTTGAACCATTGCAACAAGTCATTCTTCTCCCGCACCCGCATCAGGTTATCGTAATAAAGCTGGCGGTTGCGCTCGAAAAAATCCGATAAATAAAGCACCGGCTGTTTCAAAATTCCCCTGCTTACTAAATACAAAGTAATCAGCAAACGCCCCACGCGGCCATTGCCGTCCAGAAATGGATGGATAGTTTCAAACTGATAATGCACTAGCGCAATTTTCAGCAACTCGGGAAAATGCTGCTTGTCGTTATGCACAAACTGCTCGATGTCGCTGATCAACTCACTGACGGAAACATGCACTGGCGGTACAAAAATCGCATCGTCAATGGTTGCCCCACCAATCCAGTTTTGGCTAGTGCGAAATTCGCCCGATTGCTTGTGCTTGCCACGCACACCCTGCATCAATGTCTTATGAGTCTCACGAATCAACCGCGCAGAAAAGGGCAGCGTATGCAACTTGGTCACCGCCTTGTTCATCGCCAACACATAATTCTGCACCTCCTCCCAGTCATCTCGCCTCTCCAGCGCAACATCCTCCTTCTCCAGCAGTGCCTCCTCCATATTCGTCTGCGTGCCTTCAATCTTGCTCGATTGGGTTGCCTCCTTCAGCACATGCATACGAATAAACAGATCGATGTTGGGGATGTACTCAGAATACATATCCAGCCTGCCCAGCTCGCGGTCGGCCTGACCGAGCAACTGGATCAACGCCATATCATCCACCACCCATGCGCGGTTGATGGGATTGGGTTGAAAGCTTTTGTGGTGCGCTTGCCGAACGACATGTCCAGACTGGAATTTTTTCATCGACATGGCCTCCCTTGAAATTAAAATAACTCCGTATATTATTTTAGATATTATGCAAAAAATAAAATAATGCCAAGTGTTAATTTAGTCTCGCGTACCCTCATACCAGCCGTATCCTTCCGGTCAGTAGTTCCTGCATCATGCCTTGCTTAAGGGAGCAAATTTTGTCGCGTTGTTTGCCCGTGAGGAGCTATTGCATGTATGGCGGCTTATTTGATGTCGCACTTCTTGGCTATGAGCTTGTCCCGTGCTGCAAGCAGGACATCTACATCGGACTGGGCGGTGGCGATAGCACGTTGTTCAGATAACTCAGGGAGCGGCAAGATAAATACCCGGTTTTAATTTTCCGGGTTGGTCATGCTCGGTATCGCACCCGGACTGTATTTGGATATAGCAGGGCAATCCATGATATGTGAATATAATTAGACGTTAAACCGCCATTGTCCGCTGCAAGCCCAATCACATATAGGTTGCGCGCATAGGCAAGTCATTTCATACCCGCTTTTATACCCGCTTTTTTCAGAGTGAAGCACTCCACTATTGAATATCCTTGCTCAAGTGTGCAATGCACGATGGGATTCATATTGTTTCCCTTAAGCCGCACTAATATTCAATGCGTGTAGTCTTTTAATTATGCCCCATTCATTCTTTTAAAGACCGAGAGCGTTGATATCTGCTGTTTCGCTATAGCCGCCACTGAAACGCTTTCATGGGGGTGTTTTTCCAAATGCTCGCCCGTGCGCACGAGCGGGAGAAACTCCGTAAGTTATTTAATAGAAAGTTAACGTACGGTTTACAATTGGAAAGGGACAAGAATCTGCTTCCCCTATCCCGGATATTCCGCAGCAATTTATTCACTGGATGATAGAGGAGACCGTGAGCGCAGTGGCGCGGCAGGCGGCACCATGAAGATAATGGCGATAAATACAGGCAGTAGGCCTTATCGATAAAATAAAAACTAACTCAATTACATCAGGGGTATCATGAAAAAAATAGTATTAGTCGCCGCTTTAAGCGCACTAATTTCCCCTAGTTTTGCGCAAGGGTCGCTTGAAAATCCTGTTGCTGGTAGCACTGAATCAGGTATCGGCGTTATTTCAGGATGGCATTGCACAGCAAGCAATATTACCGTGACAATTGATGGAGCAAGCCTTGGAAAGGCGGGCAGCGGGACTAGCAGAGGCGATACAGCAGATATCTGTGGGCGATCAAATACCGGCTATTCACTTCTTTACAACTACAATGATCTTCCCTCTGGGAGTCATAATTTAGGCCTATACGCTGACGGCGAACTGCTCGAAACAAGACAGTTCAATACAACCCAATCAGCTGGAGCGCCTTTCGTCACTGGCATATCCAAAACCGCTACCGTTGCAGACTTCCCGACTTCTGGCAGGATGGCAACTTTACTATGGAGTCAAGCCAAGCAGAGTTTTGTTGTTGTTGGGCTAAGTCCTGCGCCATCTACTGCCCCAGCACCTCCTCCGGGAGTATTGACGGATAAAGAAAGAAGCCTGGAGATGGTTGGCACGTGGACATTTTATACAGCAGACAAGCAAACTTTATTGGCTAGTTACAGCATTAATGGCTCAGGCATTAGAGAAAGCAGCGAGTACGGCTGGTATCTCATGGGTAAAAATATTTATCCTTATGCGGGCTTTCCTCTCTCTTCTGTAGGCACAGCGGTGCAGGCGGGCTACAACCCTGCTGCGTCTCAGTATTACATTATTGATGCATCTGCTGAAAAAGGATTTATATGGGGATTTCTGTTTGACTCGGAAGGCGTTGAGTCTTGCTATTACCGCTATGCAATAGGAGCTGATAGAGGCTCGTGCATTCCTTTTTGGGGTCGGTCAGGAGGCGTGTAAACCTTTCACTAGGTACCGTTTGTGCGCTATTAGCTGGTTGTAGCTGAGCGGTTACTGACCATTTGCTGATTTTTGCTAACTATTTGCTGATTTTTTTGATTTCACATGCCTGCTTAATGGGCTGGAAGCCCCGGTATGATTGGCTTTATGGCTTATTGATTTACCAGCATTTGAATTTCATTTTAAAAGGGGAAAAAAATCTGCGCGTGGGAGGCATGCGGTCTAGGTTCTAGCAATATCACAGGGATTTTCCCGCCCCTTCCTATTTCACTCTACAGTACATGGAATACACCCGCTTCAACCCATCCCGCTGCTCACACAATAACGCAGCCATTGCCCGCAGCACTGCCCTTTCCCCGCCCTTTTATGCGTTGCGTGAGGCGGCGTCTACCGAATACACAGCGTTAACCAGCATGAATGCTTGATGCATGCAGTGCGTACTTGACCTGTTGCCCCCAGAGTTGCCCCTTGGGTTTGCCTGCCGCTCAAGTTGTGCTAACGGGTTTACATGGCTTATTCACAACTCGATCGAACTGCAGCTTACAACTACTCTACTGGCGCGGTTGCTCAGCAAGCAGCGCAATTCATTGCTTGCATTAGATTTCCTTGCTAATAGAAATTATGCTCTCGCGCGCACGTACGGGTGAACAAATTCCGTAAGTTATTTAACGGTAAGTGTACCTACGGTTAACTGATAGTAACGGGCAAGGAATTTGCTCTCCCTATCACAAAAGGAAGAAGGACGTCCGGTTTATCGCACCCTGAACAAATATTTCAAAGCGCTTTCATGAAGCCTATGGGGGTGGGTGGAAATGACTACAGTGGCAAACGAATCTGCCTAGCAGCTGGAGTATGCTCAATCACTTGCAAGATATTGACTTCTTGACGTAAGATGCTATTAGCGTCTAAAAAACTCCTGCGGTTAACTAATACACGAAAGATATCATTTTTTCCAAATCTCTCTTCGTCCTTATCTACGCGATTTAAAAAGTCGTGATCCACAATGGAAGCATAAAAGCTCCCTGCTCCATCAGAGAATCGCCACTTATTGTCTTCCTTAAAAGCGACCGTGACTAGCTGGAGACTCTCCTCTGTTTGACTTTCTGATATCGTTTGCTCAGTTACTTCTGGAACCGCAAACCATTTTGATTCTGTGCGATTAACGGTAACTTCAATCTCACTATCTGTACCGCTAGCAAATAAATCAATGCCTTCATGGGAAAGCGGCTCACGAATAACACCATCTAAAGCTTTGCGCGTTTCGATATCCATCAACAATTGCAGGACTTTAAGCTCTATTTCTAAAGAGTCCTCATCTACATAAATTGTAGCGGTAGATTCAGTCTTAACAACTTTCCTTATCGTTCGGCCCTGCGCCCACTTAATGACGCCTATGAGGCCTCGCGCCGCGTCCTTACCGGATAACCCTAGCAGTGCGAGCAGGCCGAGCGCAGCTATTACTTCGCGGCTGTTGAACATATCAACCACGCTTCTACCCCAGCCCTGCAAGAAGCTAAAATCAATTGCAAAGCAACCAGTTTTAAATGATCCTTTGACGCTAACAGATACTCTCGAATCTGGGCCGTTCAGCACACGATTAGCATTGTCCAGTAGATCACCCATCGCATGAAGTGCGGGCGCTAGTTGCCGCACCTCCATTTCATGGTTAACCAGCGCTGGGCCGTCATACGTGATTCGAAGTGTACTCATTTCAATTTATCAGTCAGTTTCCAGTCAGTCAATTATAGGCGCAACCTGCCCAAATTTCAGCGTGTAGGTTATGACAATAACTGTGAAACAATAGCTTTAGCCGCTGCCTTAATTACATCAATTGAAAGATCGAGTCCTTTTTCTCTCGCTGTTTCCTTGACCTTGTTCCAGACCGTCTCACGTTTAATACCATCTAAGAATTCATGACCAGACCAAGTTAAGCTTTTTGCATTACAGATCGCTGGCCCCATTATTGCGTTGTTGCACACGCCTTTCACCATGCCCGCCTCGATCAGTAGCCGCATGTGATATGCGCCGGTCTCACTATCAATGCCTTCGCTGTTCATGTCGCTTGAATTAAGCGAACTATCCTCCGTAGGCAAGGCTTCTACTTTAAGCAGAATTTTCCTTATTACATCCCAATTTCGCTTCATGAAATCTTTACCTCTTTATCCACGCAAACTAAAAACCTCCTCTATCTGCTTACCCGCTAACAGAGGAAGCAACCTCAACTACTAAAGAATCCAACAATAATGGAATTACTTAATGCGTACGTCTGTGGCAACGTAATCTAGACAAGTTTCACCGCATTCCTTTGTTCACGCAACAACCTGGACATACTAAGGAGTAAAGAACGCTCACCGCCCTTATATGCGTTGCGTGATGCTTTCGCCTTGCCCGCAGCGGTCCGTGCGCCCGTAGAGTTAGCCCATGGTTGCCATTGCCTTATCTTTAACGATTGCTCCGCCCGTTGCTCTGCTGTCCATTGTCTCGCTGCCATTGTTCACCTCTAATAGTTCGTTTTGCTGATTTATATTTTTCTCCGCGTGCGAAGCGGGGGCGGGTGTGCCGTTGTTCACTTGCTGGTTGCCGCTGCCTTGGTTGATGTTGGCTTGTTTGGCAAATACCACGGGCGGGTTTTTGATCTTGGCCAGTGTCTCCAACGTCATGCGGCTTTGATTCTGTGCTTTTAGGGCCAGGCGTAAATACATTTCGTACTGTTTCAAATATTCCTGATTAACTGCCCGCCGTGAAAGGTTCATGAAGATGGATTGCAGTGCATGCGCCTGCCCTACCAGCATGGCTTCACAGTGCTGTAAATCGCCATTATTAACGCTATCCATATGCGGGCGTAGCTCTTCCATCAGTGCTTGCACATTCTGCTCACCAAAGACTTTTGCATATTCGGCAACAACCGCCGCCGCGTTCGTGCAAGGCATTAATGCCACCTTTGCTATTTTTTCGGTTTTCGCTTTGTCGGTCTTTACAGGGACTTTCGCTTTTACCTTGGTTTTAATTGTCATATTTCAATCTTTCTCAATTTGGTTCGTTACTGCTAACCCCATACTTAACAAGATGCAAGGGATAGATGGTAATTCTATAGAGCACTACGCCAAACGTAGTAGAGAGACTTGAAAAACTGTCCGCATAGCTACGCCTGCCGTAGCAGTGAAGATGCTTTTCTGGTTTCCTTACTACGGCTGCCGTAGCTATCCTGTGTGCTTGACTACGCCTGCCGTATTAAGCGATGTATTTTCTCTGCCACTTGAAACCATCACCGGCGGGCGATCTTTCAGTTTGTATGCGCCGCGTGGAAAAGACTGTGGTGAAATATCCAGCTTTCCTTTGCAGACATCCAGCGCATACCACGTCAAAGCGAACAGGCTGCATTTGTTTGGTCGTGCCCCTTTCCGTGTTTCCACGATCAAGCCAACTTCCAATAAATGTCGCTTGGCCTTGCCCAGTGTTTCTTCTGACTTCCAGCCGCGTGGCTGCATCAGCTTCCATGCCGCGCACATATCGCCATTGTTGTCGCCGCGATACTGAGCGGCCAAGTCCCACAGCAACATGCGCGCATGAGCATTCAAGCCAAGGTACGCCGCACCATTCAACACACAATGAGGAACACCGATATGACTTTCACCATCGCGTTTATCTTTCGCGTTTTTGTATCGGTTTTTAGCCATTGCTTGACTGTCCGCCTATCACATCAGGACTCGGCCCAGGCTCTAGGGCTGGCTTGCCGAGTGCAAAAGGCGCAACCTCAGCCCAAGGCAAGTCAATCGATTGCAGGCGGCTTGTGGTTGCTCTATTGCGGTGCTCGTTGGCGAATTGCTCAAGCTTTTCCTTCCGGTCCTCATAGCTTGTGCCACAGCCAATCAACACCGTGTCCATGTTCTCCAGCTTAGCGAGTAAATCCAGATCGTCGGCACTAAGCCCGTTCCGATCAATCTTCACGAATTTGCCAGTCAAAGCCCAATTAATCATTAGTGCTTCGTTGCTGAAATGGTGTGGGGCGCACGTCTTGCCCGACCGCTGGCGCGTCAATTGCAGAACTTGCCCCAACACCTTGAAGCTGGCGCTGGTTTCATGGCGAGACTTCTTCCAGTCATAGTGAATATGCTGACCGGACAAAATTTGGAAAATCTGGTCGTCGCACCAAACGCCGAACCGGACATCCAGCCATCTGGCAAAAGCAACCGCCAACCGGGGATGCATCCATGTTCCACCGTACCGTCCGCGTCGCGTTTTTAAAAGTGCCACTTTTGGCACCTTTAGAATTTCGAGAAGCGCTGAAAGGTAATCCTGCGTTTCAATGTTTTCCAGCCAATCGGCTACCCGCCTTTTATATTTATCAGCAACCTCGGTCGCGTTAAACCATCCGTCTTCGGTAAAGGTCAAGGGAACGCCGTCAAATTCAGCCTTCACTACATCAATCATCGCAACCCTCCCCAGGCAACAGGACATATAGCGCGACACGGTGAACCTTGCCGCACTCGGTTGGGCGTCCTACGCGAACGGTATCAATTAGATTGCCGCGCTGCTTCAACTCCTGGATGCGCGCCGCCGGGTGCATCACATCCAGCTCGCGCCGTGCCGTTATGGTGTCCACAGGCGCTACTTTCAGACGTTCAAGCAGGCGCAATCTCTTCGAGTGCGAAGAATCATCCTGTGGTGCTTTCCGGGGTGTTTGGCGGGTGTTAGAATCGCCCTGCTTGTCATTAACAGCCGCCGCTATGGTTTCCACGCCCCCGGCGGCTTTTTCATTTTCGATTTTGTCCATGATCGCCGCCCTCACTTTACAGCCTGTGATGCCGCGATGCGTTCAGCCGCCCAGCGTTCTATGGCCTGCGATTCCCAGACTGTTACATTGTCAGAAATTTTTATTCCACGCGGAAATTTTCCTTGCTTGATCCAGCTCCAAATTGTCGAACCAGATACTTGGAACTTTTGCTTGATGGAAGGTAGTCGATAGAACTGTGCAGGAAGTGGTACGGTTTGTTGAGTTGCATTACCCATGTTTGTTTTCCTTTATTCTGGAATACACAAGGCGGGATTGCCTTGCATGGGTAAAGCATTATATGCACGAAAAACTATATGTCACGGCACGATAGGACGTTAAATTCATTCCGGAAGATTTCTGATCGTGCCTTAGTCCGGAAGGGTTTTCTTCAAGAATTATTCCATTGTGTTTTCTCAGATTCCGCTTGTGCCATCAGTGCGTTTACAACTTCAGGCGAAAAAAGAGTTTTGCTTTTCTTCTTGGTTACTTTTTGAATCCGCGCAGCAAGCTCAACATCAAACTCATCCGGAAATAACGCCCTTCCCAACATGAGCAAAGGAATAGTTGCATTTTCTGAAGCAGCAATGGTCGTTAAATCCCAATACGCAAATACACGGGATGTATGCCAATCTTCAAAATCAGCCTTGGAAAACTGCCGCTTTACAATATCTTGTGTATCGCCCCTAGTCTCGAGTAGCCAGTCCTTAAATTCCATAAGTAGTTGCTCATTACTCGCATGAAGGTTGATCTCTAGGTAGGCTGCATTTTCATGGTTATAATTTAAATTGGCGATTGGATGAGTGTATGGACTACGAATTCTCCATCGTTCCTTAGTGCAAGTGGAAAGGTCTAGAAGAGAAAAATCATGTTCGATTTTTTCTTTATTATTCGCGTCCAAAAAGAAACTATATGCTGTAATTTGGCTAAGATTCGTTACCGCAAATCTGGTTTTTTTATAGGTGCTAGGATTATCTTCATATAACTTTTTCAATTCCTCTGAATAACAATATGACTTTCCTCTTATGCTTAGTCCATTATTTTTAATATGTTCAACAATCTGTTTGTCTAATTCACTTAGTTCCCCACCTGCAATGTTAGAGCCGCACCGCATAATTAGTTCGTTAGCCCAATCCAATGAAGAATAATTGGCACAATGATCATAATTATCTAATTTGAACCATGACGGAATTGATTTCCAAACGTCCACAGCACCCCCTGTCGTGATTCCCTAAAATAAAACCCACGCCAGCGGATAAGGGTGTCCGTTTTCGCCCCGTCGGGCTAGGCGTGGATAACTCGAATTATGCGCGCAGCGGAATTATTTCTGCACCCGATTTCAGCTTGTCCAGATAATCAGCCCATTTCTGCATCATGTCGGTGCGGTTGGTCAGGTAGCCGGCATGGTTGTAGGTGCGACGTACCGCATTCATTTCCACATGTGCAAGCTGTCTCTCGATCCAATCGGAAGGGTAACCCATCTCATTAAGCTTGGTGCTGCCTGTGGTGCGGGTCGCGTGGGGACTGTATTTGCCAGACCATCCCATATTTCTGAGTGCTTGCCGCATGGCTGCGCTGGTCATCGGTTTGGTCCGGTCGTCTCGATTTGGGAAAACATGAAAATGGTTACCGGTTACACCATGCATTGATCGCAACACCTCTACCGCTTGGGTGGGCAGCGGCATTACATGCTCTTTGCGTTTTTTCATACGCTCGGCAGGTATGCACCAGATCGCGGCATCAAGATCAAACTCAGTCCACTGAGCCTCAATGGCTTCACTGGGGCGGCACAGAGTGAACCACATGAGCCGAAATGCGGCAACAGTCTGAAAGTTGCCCTGATACCCTTCCAAATCGCGCAGCAATTGCCCGATCTCGATATCACACAAGGCGCGTTTATGCTGAGTTTTATTCTTGGGGAGCGCTTCTTTCCATTGACGTACAGGATTGGCGTAATCGTCTGAATTCTCAGAAAGCAATTCAAATATTCCATACATTGTTCGCTTGGCTTCGGCCATAACGGAAACACCGTTATTGTCAGCGGCTTTCTTGAGGATGTTTAAAATCATTGAGGAAGTTACCTGCTTGACCGGCAGCGCCCCAATGGTGGGAAACACGACGCGCTTGAGCATTTCCTGCCGCTTATCCTTGGTGACCTTTGCCCAATCCTTGAGCGCTAACCACTCCAGTGCAACATCCTCAAAGGTGGTGGCCGTTTCCTGCTTTCGTTTGATTTTTTCCATCTGCCTGTGGTGCGCGGGGTTGATGCCCTGTTTCACCAGATCGCGCGCTTGCTCTCTTTTCTTGCGTGCATCGGCAAGGGTGAGCGCTGGAGGGGTTGCTCCGTAATCTCCAATGGCAAATACGCTTTCCTTGTCGGACAACCTGAAGCGGTAGCGCCACGCCTTCACCCCGTTAGGTTTTATTTCCAGATATAACCCCTTGCTGTCAGTGAGCTTGTAAGGCTTGGCTTGGGGCTTGGCATTTCGGCACTGGATATCATTGAGCATGGCGTCTTTCCTTGGTTGTGGCCGTACCCGCTTTTTTTCTGGGTTGTTTTACGGCATACCCGCTTTTATACCCGCTTTTATTCTGGATGGCAATGTGCAATATTGAATGGCATAAAACAAAAAAGCCCAGTATCTACAGGGCTTTGTTTGTTTATCTGGACGGCATCGGATGCCATAGGATGCCTAAAATAGCTTAGACGTTGAAGCGGAAGTGCATAACATCGCCATCCTGCACTAAATAGTCCTTGCCTTCTAACCGCATCTTTCCCTTTTCTTTTGCACCCGCCTCGCCCTTGCAAGCAACAAAATCATCATAACTGATCACTTCGGCGCGAATAAAGCCATGCTCGAAATCATTATGAATGACGCCCGCAGCCTGCGGTGCGGTATCGCCTATGTGTATCGTCCAGGCGCGCACTTCTTTCACTCCGGCGGTAAAGTAGGTTTGCAAACCCAACAGCTTGTAGGCCACGCGAATCAGTCGATTTAAACCGGGCTCTTCCAAACCAATGTCGGCCAGAAATTCTTTTTTATCTTCATCTGAAAGCTCTGAAATTTCCGATTCAAGCGCCGCGCAAATCGCTACTACCGGCGCACCTTCACGTACGGCGAATTCTTCCAGCCGCGTCAATAATGGATTATTTTTAAAACCATCTTCAGCCACATTGGCCACGTACATGGCAGGTTTAATCGTGAGCAGGCACAGCGGCTTAAGCGAGGCAATCTGCGCCGCGTCCAGCTTCATCATGCGCACAGGTTTGCCTTGGTTTAAATGTGCGGCAACCTGATCCAGCAATTCACCAAACTTAGCGGCTTCTTTGTCGCCGGAGCGTGCAGCCTTGGAGTTACGCAACTGGGCTTTTTCTACCGTTGTCATATCCGCCAGCGCCAATTCCGTTACGATCGTTTCAACGTCGGAAATCGGATCGATTTTGCCCGCCACGTGAATGACGTTGTCGTCCTCGAAACAGCGCACCACATTCAAAATACCATCGGTCTCACGAATATTGGCGAGGAATTGGTTGCCCAAGCCTTCGCCCTTAGATGCCCCAGCCACCAGCCCAGCGATATCCACAAACTCTGTGATGGCATATTGCATTTTTTGCGGCTTGACAATATCGGCCAATGCTTGCATCCGTGCATCCGGAACTTCCACAATGCCGACATTAGGCTCAATCGTACAGAACGGATAGTTCTCTGCCGCTATACCTGCCTTGGTGAGTGCATTGAATAAGGTGGACTTGCCCACATTGGGCAGACCGACGATTCCGCATTTCAGGCTCATGAATATTCCTTAAAATTAATTACTGTGCAACTTCAGCATTGCCGCTTCCAGCTTGCCCTCGACTATCAGGGGAGCCACATCCAGCGCACGCTGCATGGCGTGTTCGATTAACTCCATTTCTTCACGGCGCGGGGCATTCAGCACATAGTTAACCACGTCCGCACGTTCGCCAGGATGACCAATGCCGATGCGTAGCCGCCAAAAATCGCGCGTGCCAAGATGCGCAAAAATGTCCTTCAAGCCGTTGTGTCCGCCGTGGCCACCACCGAGTTTAAGCTTGACGCTGCCCGGCGGCAAATCGAGTTCATCATGCACGACCAAGATGTGCCGAGGTTCGATTTTGTGGAACTGGGCCAGTGCCCCTACTGCACGGCCACTGATATTCATAAAGGTTTGCGGCTTGAGCAGGAATAATTCGCGGCCATGCAGCTGACCGCGCGCGACCAAGCCGTGGAACTTGCTTTCAGGCTTAAAAGTGAATGGGTGCATGCGCGCAAACGTGTCCACCCACCAGAATCCAGCGTTATGCCGGGTGAAATCATATTCACGACCGGGATTACCCAACCCGACAATTAACTTGATTTCACTCATTTTTAGTTTACACCATGTGAAAAACCGTTCACGACATGTTAAAAACCCGCCATACACTGAAGAGTGCATGGCGGGTTTTTAATGGTAATACTTATGCTATTTAGATTTCGCCGCAGGTTTTGCCGCAGCTTTCGCATCAGCAGGCGCGGCGGCAGCCGCTGCCGCCAATGCTTCGGCTTCAACCGCGCCACGTGGTACTTGGACGGTGGCCACTACGGCCTCTCCAATGTAGACACCTGCCGCTTCTACGCCTTTAGGTAGATTGAGGTCAGACACATGGATGGAATGGTTTAGCGCCAGAGTGGACAGATCGACCTCGATAAATTCGGGCAAGTCGGCTGGCAAACAAGCGATATTCAGATCATTCATCACGTGGGAGACGATACCTCCGTTCAGCTTCACCCCAGGGGCGATATCGGCATTTACAAAGTGCAATGGCACTTTCATATGGATCTTTTTATTTGATTCCACGCGCTGAAAATCGATATGTTGTACTTGTTGGCGAAATGGATGCATCTGGAAATCGCGCAATAGCACTTGCTCTTTTTTGCCATCCAAATCCAGTGTCAGGATGGAAGCATGAAACGCTTCTTTACGCAGGCTGTAATACAGATTGTTGTGGTCAAGGTCAATCAACGTAGGCTCAACGCCACCATACACGATGCCAGGCACGCGGCCAGATTTGCGCAGACGGCGGCTCGCACCCGTTCCTTGCGCCTTGCGGGATATTGCGCTTAGTTCGATTTTCATTTTGTTTCTCCACTTCAAATTCGGAATCACCCGCGACCAGGTAATTCCAGGTTACGTGGCAGTCAAAATGACTGCCACAAAAATTATTCCATAAATAATGAGCTGACGGACTCTTCCGCATGGATGCGACGAATTGTTTCAGCCAATAACTCAGCCACACTCAACTGGCGAATACGCTTGCAAGCTGTCGCCTCAATGCTCAGCGGAATAGTGTCGGTCACGACCAGTTCATCTATTGCGGAACTCTCTATACGCTCAATCGCCGAGCCAGACAGCACTGGGTGTGTGCAATACGCCACTACCTTTTCCGCGCCCTTAGCTTTTAGTGCATCAGCAGCTTCGCATAAGGTATTCCCGGTATCGACCAGGTCATCCATGATCAAACAGGTTCGGTCTACCACTTCACCAATGATGTTCATCACCTTGGCCACGTTGGGCTTGGGGCGACGCTTGTCGATGATGGTGAGATCAGCTTCCAAACGCTTGGCTAATGCCCGTGCGCGTACTACGCCGCCCACGTCCGGCGAAACTACCACCAGATTTTTGTAATCATGCTTCCACACATCCGCCAACAAAATTGGGCTAGCGTAGATGTTGTCTACAGGAATATCGAAAAATCCCTGGATCTGATCCGAATGCAAATCCATGGTCAGAACGCGGTCCACGCCAACACCACTAAGCATGTTCGCTACCACTTTGGCCGTAATTGCCACGCGCGCTGAACGCGGGCGCCGATCCTGTCGGGCATAACCAAAATAGGGTAGCGCGGCGATAATACGTCCAGCGGAAGCGCGTTTAAGCGCATCCACCATGACCAGCACTTCCATTAGACTATCGTTGGTTGGGGCACATGTTGATTGCAGAACGAATACGTCTTTGCCGCGCACGTTATCGAGAATTTCTATCATCACCTCGCCGTCTGAAAAACGGCCAACGGTGGCTCGCCCAAGTTGAATATTAAGGTGCTGCGCTACATATTGTGCAAGCTTAGGATTGGCATTGCCGGTGAACACCATCAAGCTGTCGTCGGACACCATGCTCCCCTTAAATAAAAACGGGCGCAAGCGCCCTCAAACAAGCAACATCCTTCAAAAACTGGCTGGGGAGGTAGGGATCGAACCTACGAATGCCGGAATCAAAATCCGGTGCCTTACCACTTGGCGACTCCCCAATAATCTTGCATTTCACACTACGGTAAGGTCCCGTAGTGGATGCTGCGGTAAACCACGCGCTACAATACCCTTCATGTCTGACGGCAAACTTTCTATAACTGTTTGCGCCTCTGCTTCAGTAACAAATTCAGCAAACACACAAGCACCAGATCCACTCATCCGAGCCTGCGCAAATTGCTCAAGCCAAACAAGGTGCCGCGCCACTTCCGGATATAAACCACATACCACTGATTGTAAATCGTTGCGTGGTAGCCGTAGCGGAAGGCCGCGAATTCTGAGGGAAATCGCATCCCGTGTCAATTCCAAGTTCGCAAAATCCAAGTGTGCGAATACCTTTGCCGTAGCGACATGCACTGGTGGGAACAACACCACATACCAAGCATCCGGCACATCGTAGGCCTGTAGCTGCTCGCCTATGCCTTCCGCATAGGCATTTTCACCAAACACAAATACCGGTACGTCCGCACCCAAAGATAAGCCTATCTCCATCAACCGTTCGCGCGACAACTCCAAGTTCCATAGGTTATTCAGAGCAAGGAGTGTAGTGGCTGCATCCGAACTGCCGCCACCCAAACCACCGCCCATAGGGATACGTTTTTCCAGCGTTATGTCCACACCCAACTTGCAACCGCATTCCTTTTGCAGCAGACGTGCGGCACGCACGCATAAATCCTGTTCCTGTGATACACCATCAAGCGCATTGATACGGCGCACCCCCCCATTTTTGCTCAACGAAAAATGTAATATGTCACTGAAATCAATGAAACGAAACAGGGTTTGCAATAGGTGATAGCCGTCCATCCTACGCCCTACCACATGTAAAAAAAGGTTAAGCTTGGCTGGTGCCGGAAAGGTTAAAGTGTTCGTTATATTTCCCATTCATCGATCAGCAATTGGATTTCCAGTCCATCACGTTGTAAAACGAGACGTAACGGCAAGCTATCCAGAGTTTGTGCGGCATAACGTGTATAGCGTATTGTCCAGTTATCCTGGCTTAACAGCATCACTTGCCCGTTGGTATCATGCTCAATGTTAAATGCGCCCCTTGGCGCTGGCAACGCCAGCACCCAATAGCGCAAGCCAGACAATGGCAAATGCCAGCCTAGTACTTGCTGGGTTAATTCGTCAACGTCTTTTGCTGCGTAGTGCTTAAACGGCATATTCAGTACTGCACCCCTCATATCACTACGAATGCGGGCCACAGTCTGTCCAAATGGTGCAAGCAGCAGGATTTCATCTGCCCCAGCATAATGCATCCAGCGTACCCCAGATAAAGATCGATTTCCGTCATGTTTTACGGCGATCCGTCCAGACAGCACAAAAGGTGCATGTTCCGTCTGTATGGGTCGTTTAATGGACTGGGGCTTTGGTGGCGTAGCTGCGCAACCAACCAGCAACAAGAGACACAGCAGCAGTAAAAATCTATATCTCAAGGCGTAAATTTCTTAATGACAACCTGTAGTACTGTACTCTCAGGGTTGGCCATTAGTGCATCGTTCCACATTTTTTTTGCTTGTTCTTTTTCACCTTGTACCCACAGCACTTCGCCAAGATGCGCGGCAATTTCTGGATCTGGATTGACGGCATAGGCACGGCGCAGGAACTCCAAGCTCTTGGATAAATTACCCAAGCGATAATACCCAAAACCCATACTGTCAATGATGCCGGCGTCCTCTGGAGCAAGCTGGTATGCCTTCTCCACCAATTGCATCGCTTCCGGCACGCGCTCATTGCGCTCCAGCAGGCCATAGCCTAACGCGTTATAAGCTTGCGCGTTGCCAGGCTCGATCTCGATCAATTTTCGCATCATCTGTTCAAATGCATCATGTTTCCCGGCTTTATCCGCTAGCATCGCCGCTTCATACATTAGGTCTGGTTGGTTAGGTAACTTTTCCAGTCCTTGCATGAGCACCTGATAGGCAGATTCAAATTGTTTCGCGTCACGCAGAATTTGTGCTTCAACCATGGCTAGCTGTACGCGCTGTTGATTGTTTTTCGTAGCGGTCTTGTGCAAAATTTGCCGCGCTTCATTCAACTTACCCGATTTATTGGTCAGGTAAGCCATGCGTAAGCGTGCGGAAAAGTTATATTCCCCATCCTTTACCTTGTTGTAATTCTGCATTGCCTCTTCATCATGCTTTTTTGCTTCACTTAATTGGCCAAGGTAAAAATACACTACACTTTCATCTTTCTTTTTATTAGTAAGGGCTTGCTGCAACTCTTTCTCGCCACGGTCCAGCTCACCCAAATCTAACGACAACAATCCCACCGCGAACGCCAGATCGGCGTTGTCTGGATATGCATTAAGCAGCCGCTGAAATTCGGCGCGCGCTTCTTGGTTCTGCTTTTGTTCCATCAACGCGCGCGCATAAAACAGGCGCACCTCTTTGGTATCAGGATAAGATTCAAGATATTTTTTTAATAATGCTAATGCCTGCTGCGGCGCCACACTTTTCAACAATTGAGCATTAAGCAGTACGGCACTGTCCCATTCCGGGCGTAAAGTATATGCTTGCTGGGCTTCTTCCAAGGCTAACTCGTGCTTACCTGCGGCTTCTGCTGCCTGCGCCAGCGCCCAACGCGCTTCCGCCACGCGTGGATAAGGTTGTGCCAGCTCACGAAGAAAATTGAATGCAATACTTTTATCGGGATAGCTTGTGATCATTGGAGAAATCCGCATAAAAATATTTCCAACATTTTCTGTTGTTGCGGCTAATAAACTCTTGAGATGCGGGCGTGATTCATCAAGTTTTCCGCCACTTATCAGCAGAGTGGCTAAAGCCTGCTTTGCCAGCAGTGAATTAGGCTCTATTTCCAACCACAGATTGAACGCTGCCATCGCCTTGTCCATCTGGCGCGTCTCAAAAGCTAAATGTGCGGCATAGCGCGCCAGGCGCGGATCACGCGTAGAATTGGCCAGCTTTAGATAAAGATGCGCAGCCAACTCAGGCTGGTCACGCTGCAAGGCCATTTCACCGAGGAGATACTCATAGAGCACCTCCTCGGTCAATTCCTGCTTCGGCAGCTCCGCTTGCTTTTCAGCTTTAAACCCTGGTTTCTCCGTTTGCCCCGTGTCCTGTTGCGACGCGTGCGCACAAGAAATCAGCAGCAATGCAAAAATAATTGTGCTACGTTTTAAATTCATCATAATTTAATAGGTAGGTATTTTAAAAAATTCATGGAACTACTATATGCCCTCTGATTGAGCCCTTATCACTATTGAATCGCGTCAAAGCGAAGGGTAGCTCAGATTCGAAGAGCGTCCAAATGCGTTCTACGGAATTCCTATGCGTTTAGATTATTGCTTTATATAAGTAAATTATAAATCTCTTAGGAAGCCCCTAATTTTGTTACCTGACGCGACTGAATAATTTCATTTTGATGTACAACGACATATTAGGTTATATTCACCCTTACATACAAACTGCATCAGCACTAATGTCAGTCACTGCACCAATCACCCTATCCGCACGCAACCTGATTCGCCGCTTCGGTCAACGCGAGGTCATTCATGGCGTATCGTTAGAGCTTCGGCATGGCGAAGTGCTTGGCCTGCTTGGGCACAATGGGGCCGGCAAAAGTACAACGTTACAAATGCTTACCGGGGCACTTTTGCCGCATTCGGGGGAAATTGAAATATGCGGCTTCGACCTAATACGCCAGTCCCAAAAAGCTAAGGCACAAACCGGATTCTTGCCAGAAACGCCCCCTTTATACCGTGAAATGAGCGTAAATGATTTCCTTCTATTCGCCGCCAAGTTGCATCGTATACCCCGTGCGCAGATTGCGGATGCTTTGACCGAAACCAAACGCCGATGCGGTTTACAGGACAGTGGAAAAAAAATCATCGGGACACTTTCCAAAGGCTATCAGCAACGTGTTGGCATTGCGCAAGCAATCATTCATCAACCAGAAGTAATCATTCTCGACGAACCCACTGTTGGCCTTGATCCATCCCAAATCCGCGACATCCGCGCATTGATCCGCGAACTGGGAAATATGCACAGCGTTATTCTTTCTACCCATCTGCTGGGCGAAGTGGAAAGCATTTGTGACCGCGTCGAAATTATGCATCACGGTCGCCTAATCTACGGTGACAGCAGCACAAAAATGCAACAATATGGCAGTCAATCAGGCTTCATCGTCACCCTGCTGGCGCCGCCTGCACTCTCCGAATTGCAAGCCATCGCCGACGTACAGCAAGTAGACCCGCTTTCCACCACGCAGTTCCGCATTCTGCATGCAGTTAACACAAACCCAAGTGTTGTGTTGCTCGCACTCGCCGCACAACATGGCTGGCAAGCGGAGCAACTCGTTCCGTTGCAAACGCGATTGGAAGATGTGTTTATGCAAATCACCCAAGATGAAAAATTATGATTCTGACCATTGCGTATAAAGAATTCCGCAGCCTGTTCTCCATCCCTTCAACCTGGCTCATTATGGGCGCCCTACAATTTATTTTCGCTTGGTTTTTTTTTGCACGCCTTGATATTTTTTTACAGGTACAGTCACAATTGGCGCAGCTTGCCAATGCGCCCGGCGCCACATTAGCCGTGGCGGCTCCATTATTCGGCACCATCGCGCTGATTTTGATGATGCTAATACCAATATTTACCATGCGCTTGATCGCCGAGGAACGACGCAACCAAACCTTGACACTATTAATGAGCGCACCGGTTTCTGATATCCACATTGTGGTTGGGAAATTCATCGGCCTGATGCTATTTCTGCTGCTCATCATCGCAAGCTGCATGTTGATGGTGCTAACGCTGGCCGCAGGTACGCAACTTGACACCGGCCTTCTTTTCACCAATGCGCTAGGACTGATACTGCTTGCTGCCAGTTATACTGCATTGGGGCTATACATTTCCTCGCTTACCAAACAACCAGTGGTGGCTGCCATTGGTGCATTGGCCATATTTTTCGGTCTGTGGCTAGCAGATGTCAGCGCGGTGGATAATAACAACACTTGGCGTGCATTCGCCCCTACCAGCCATTTTCAAAATTTCAATACCGGCTTGTTGAATAGTACAGATCTGATGTTCTTTCTGCTGTTTTGTACCGTTTTTTTGTTGCTAACGATACGGCAGCTGTACAACAACCGCATTTATAGCTGAGCCTTCCAGCATGAAATTCCCCCAACCCAGTCTGCTCATTAAAAACCTTGCCTTCACCGCACTGCTGCTCGCCGCTATCGTTTCGTTGTATCAACTCGCTGCACGCCACTCCGCACAATGGGATATGACACAAAATGCCAGCAACAGTTTGGCGGAGAGCAGTGTCAATGTACTGAAACAGCTACAAGATGAAATAAAATTAACGATGTATGTAACCGGGCAGGATGCCAACTTAGGCGATATGCACAGGCTAACCCGTGATTTTGTCGCTCTCTACCAGCGTTATAAACCCAATATTTCGCTCACCTTTATCGACCCGGTAAAGCAACCGGAGGAAGCGCGCAAGGTCAATATTCGTGTCAATGGCGAAATGCTGGTGGAATATGGCGGCAAGCGTGAGCATCTCACCATGTTGAACGAGCAAGCGCTTACTAGCGTGTTATTACGCATGGCCCACACAAAAAATCAACTACTGGTATATCTTGATGGACATGGTGAGCGCAATCTGGAAGGTATCGCAAACCACGATCTCGGCGAATTCGGCAAACGGTTGCAACAAAATGGCTTTCGGCTTAACAGCCTTAATTTAACACTGGCACAGGATGTGCCAGACAATGCCAGCATGTTGATCATCACTCAGCCACAAATCGACCTATTGCAGGGCGAAATAGATAAATTACTGCGCTATATTGCCAAGGGCGGTAACCTGTTGTGGTTAGTAGACGCTGAGCCATTGCGTGGATTGGAGCGTTTGACTGAAAAATTGGACATAATTCTCACGCCTGGCATCGTGGTTGACCCGGCAGCAGAAGAAATGAATATTCCTGCAACTTGGGCGCTGGGCGCAGGTTACCCGCCGCACGCTGTTACGCAAAATTTCAACTTGACCACGGCTTTTCCATTCGCCCGTGCCATTGATTGGGAGGAAAACGCTGCATGGCAGCACACTACGCTGGTAGAGGCTGCGCTACGCGGCTGGGTTAGCCGCGACATACCGCAAGGTAAACCACACTTCAATAAAACCTCTGACATTCCTGGCCCAGTAACCATCGCGCTCGCTTTGCAACGCCACATAAACGATCGTGAGCAACGTATTGTTATCGTCGGAAGTGGTTCGTTTCTTGCTAATGCCTATTCCGGCAACGGTGGCAATCTTGATCTCGGCGTCAACATGGTAAACTGGTTAGGCAACGAGGAGAGACTCATCACCGCTCAACCCCGCACAGTGAAAGATGGCGCGGTTTCCTTGAGCAAGATCCATTTGACTATAATCAGCGGTAGCTTCTTGATCGCCATGCCTATGCTGTTAATGTTGGTGGGTGCTATCCTGTGGTGGCGTAGAAGAAATTAAGCCGGTTCGTAGTGCAAAAATTGTTACGTGTAAAACATGTTTTTATTTGATTTAGTATGGTTATTTTTTAACAAAATTTGCCCAATGCTTCAACCCAAAAGGCTGCATGTCTACCTTCTATACGTCCTAATCAGCATTTTCTGTACCAGCTGCGCAGTGGTTGCTGTCACTGATGCTGCGGTTACCGTAGTTGCAACAACTGTTAAGGTTAGTGCCGCAGTGGTTGGTACGACCGTCGATGTTGCAGCGGCAGGCGTAAAAGCAGTAGCTGGAAGTTCTGATAAAAAATAAAACGATAAGGGCAAAATACCAAATTATCTAAGCCCTCACTTTGTGCTTAAATGTGTAGTCGATTTTTAACTATTTTCCAATGTAGAAAATCTAATGCCTGAATTGCCCGAGGTCGAAACTACCCTGCGCGGACTTGAGCCGCATTTGATTGGCCAGCGCATCACGGATGTAGTCATTCGGACGTCTCATTTGCGCTGGGCTATCCCCAAGCAATTACCCACCATCTTACATAACCAGATAATTCACGCATTACATCGCCGTGCCAAATATTTGTTAATTAAATGTGACAGCGGTACGCTCATCCTTCACCTCGGTATGTCCGGTAGCTTACGCATTTTGTCCGCAGACATCGCTGCAGAAAAGCATGATCACTTCGATTTAACGTTGGCAAATGGAATGCTTATGCGGCTACGTGACCCGCGCCGTTTTGGCGCGGTACTGTGGCATGAAGGTGACTCCGCACAGCATCCACTGTTGTTGAAGCTTGGGGTGGAACCGCTAGAGCATGGATTTAATGCCGAATATCTTTATCGTGCGATACGCAACCGCAATGCCGCAATTAAGTTGGTCATAATGGACCATCATCTAGTCGTAGGCGTGGGCAACATCTATGCCAATGAAGCTCTTTTCCGCGCAGGTATCCGTCCGCAACTACCCGCCGCAAAACTTAGTCGACCGCGCTGCGCCCTATTGGTAAAAACGATACAAGAAACGTTGACGGAAGCCATTGCATTAGGCGGCAGCAGCCTGCGCGATTTCGTGGGCAGCGATGGCAAGCCTGGCTATTTCCAGCAGTACTACTGGGTATATGGCCGCGCGACCGAAACTTGCCGTAAATGCAACACTATCATCAAGCAGATTCGGCAAGGGCAGCGATCAAGTTTTTACTGTTTACAATGCCAAAAATAATCCATACCGTCCTTGTCTCTCCGTTGCCACCTAAAGTTTAAAGAAATTTTTTAAATTCTGAGTTTTAGACGAAAACGTACCAAATTTAAGTGCCACATTTAGCATTGTGGCGATTATCGGTGCGTTATTAAGGGCATCTGGCTCTAGGTATCACGCCAATGGAAAATGAATAGTCGTAGTCTGAATTTCCTGACAGAATGTGTTCTTATGTCGAAATGCCACTTCGTAAATCATCGAAAAAATAGCCTGTATGAAACACTTTTTGGATTGATGGATTAGTAATAGATTGGTTACTCTTAATAAAAATTGGAAATGTCACCTACACCCGAGTATTTTGTTAAGTGGCTCCAAAATTAATGGCATAGTTGACAGTGGCGTTATATATACAAAATAGGAGGGAAAATCTTGGCTATCGGTTGGATTAACGCGCTAAAGTTCGTACCGTGGAAAGATGTATTAGATGCCGCACCGGGTATGGTTAAAAACGCAAAGCGGCTTTTTACTGCGGCAAAAAGTGAGGCAAGCAACCAGCCTGTTGCGGATAGCTCACCAACAGTCGCTTCATTTGATGCTGAAGGACTCGCAAATCTGGATAGTCGCGTTCGCCATCTTCAGGCGAAGGTATTTGAACTGAATTCTGAACAAAATTCATCGGCCACGTTAATTAAATCACTTACCGAACAAAATGCTCACATAGTTAACGCGATCGAGATTTTTAGGGTTCGAATCAAGATTCTAATCTGTGTATGTTTTCTATTAGGCATCACCCTATCTATCCTGGCATTTGTGGTGATACTAAAATAATTCGATTTATACGCTAACAGTACAATAATCACCTGTGGATTCAAGTTCGAAGTGCAATCCGTGTTGCATTTCAAACTTGAATCCGCTCAGAACGTTATTTATGCTCCCACACGTTTGAAAAGGTCGTGCCGAAGGAGCATCAGACCTTCGCAAATTTATCACTAATTTTCTTCCGCCAACTCATCCCCGTCCAGATCAACCTGTCCATCCCGAAATACGCGACTGGCATAGATTTCTTCAGCTTCGATGGTTATCAAATCAATTTTGGTTAGACTTTTCTTGGCGCCAGCGAATAGACGGTTGGCTTGGCGCATACGCGCGCGATCCAGTGCGTTGCGAATGGAACGCGCATTGGCAAAATGTTCCAGCTTCATCCGTAGCGGAATGTATTCCGCGAATGCTTTTTCCGCTTCCGGGCTGAAGCGATAATTTTGCTCGGCCAGCATTAGCTTTGCGATTACGAGTAATTCTTCTGCTGAGTAATCAGGGAAATCAATGTGATGCGCAATACGCGAGCGCATGCCGGGATTACTGTGGAAAAATTTGTCCATCCGGTCTTTATAACCGGCCAAAATAACGACCAGATCGTCACGGTTGTTTTCCATCACTTGCAATAAGATTTCGATAGATTCAGCGCCGTAATCCCGCTCGTTTTCAGGCTTGTAGAGGTAATAGGCTTCATCTATGAATAACACGCCACCCATTGCTTTTTTAATTATTTCTTTTGTTTTTGGTGCCGTGTGTCCAATGTATTGGCCGACTAGATCATCGCGTGTGACTGATATTAAATGGCCTTCGCGCACATAACCCAGACGATGCAGTATTTCCGCCATACGCAGTGCTACCGTGGTTTTCCCGGTTCCGGGGTTGCCGGTAAAACTCATATGCAGCGTTGGTGAAAGTGCCGACAGACTGAGTTTCTTGCGGACGCGGTCTACCAGCAAAAGCGCTGCGGTTTCGCGGATGCGTGTTTTGACCGGCAATAGGCCGATCAATTCGCGATCAAGTTTAGCCAGCACTTCCTGAATATTAGAGTCGCGAAATTCGGCGTCTAGGTCAATCGGAGTGTCGTCGGGAAGGATAATATCGTTTGAAATTTCGTTCATTTGTTTAACCTGTAAAGTCAATCGACTGTTGAAAGTTTCCGCCTCGTCATCTGCGTATTTTTGAATAAATTTATATTTGATTGGAACGGCAACTAAAGAAGTAAATTCGTTATTCCTAAGTTCTGAGGAAGATTATTTACAGAGCATTTCAACAGTCGGTTAAAAGATGGGTACGGCATACACCGTACCCGCAATTGCTTAGTAGCGTTCGCCTTCCGGTTTTTCGGTTGCGTAGGAATGGACGGTGTAGCGTATGCTACGACCTTCCGCTTCCTCCCGAACCAACCTGAAACCAGGTTCATTTTTAGGGCGGTTAACAATATAGGACATGGTTGGGCTTTCCACTCCACGTACTGAACTAAAAGCCATCACACGGATGTAGTGATTTGGGAAAGTCTTACGGCAATTGTTGATCTCCATCAAGATTCCTGCAGGATCTTTAAGGTCGAACATCGGGTTGCCGAACATTTCCCAGTAGGTATTACGCGGGTGCGGGTCGTCAGTGTATTCAACGGCCAGCGACCAGCCGGATTTCAGCGCATATTTAATCTGTGCTGTGATTTGTACATCAGTCAACGGAGGCAGAAAAGAAAACTGCCCTTGCGTGATCTGACTTCCAGGATTGGTCATCATAATCGATTCTCCTTGATATTAATTAAACGCTGCTTGTGGCAACAGGAACAAAGTCGGGGGTGTCGGTGGACTCATAGTTAAAGCTGACATCCTTCCACGTATCCAACCCAGCTTTAAGCGGGCCGCACCATTTGGCCGCATCTTGCAAAATCTGCGGGCCTTCGTTCCAGATGTCGCGACCTTCATTGCGTGCCAGAACCATGGCTTCCAGTGCCACGCGATTTGCTACCGCACCTGCTTGAATTCCTTGTGGATGGCCGATAGTGCCGCCACCGAATTGCAGAACCACATCGTCGCCGAGATAAGTTAGCAATTGGTGCATCTGACCGGCGTGGATACCACCGGACGCAACGGGCATACATTTATTGAGTGAAGCCCAGTCTTGTTCGAAGAACAGGCCTTTCTCCAAATTCATAGGAGTGTGTGTATCGAGCAGCGTGTCGTAATATCCTCTGATCATGAGCGGATCACCTTCCAGCTTGCCCACAACAGTACCAGCATGGATGTGATCCACACCTGCCATACGCATCCACTTGCAAATAACGCGGAAGCTCATACCGTGATTTTTTTGACGCGAGTAGGTCGAATTACCCGCACGGTGCAAGTGCAGAATCATGTCGTTCTGACGTGCCCAAAGCGCCATCGACTGAATAGCAGTGTAGCCGATAACGAGGTCAATCATAATGATGACCGAACCTAGCGACTTGGCAAACTCAGCGCGCTTATACATTTCTTCCATTGTGCCAGCGGTAACATTAAGATAATGTCCCTTGACTTCACCGGTTGCAGCAGAAGCTTTGTTCACGGCCTCCATGCAATACAGGAAACGGTCACGCCAGTGCATGAAAGGCTGTGAATTGATGTTCTCATCGTCTTTCACGAAATCCAAGCCCCCTTTTAGGGCTTCATACACTACGCGTCCATAGTTACGGCCGGAAAGACCGAGCTTAGGTTTGGTAGTTGCACCCAGCAGAGGACGACCAAACTTATCCAGACGTTCACGCTCGACGATGACACCGGTGGCGGGACCTTGGAATGTTTTGAGATAAGCAACCGGAATACGCATATCTTCGAGGCGTAACGCCTTAACCGCTTTCATACCGAACACGTTACCGATAATGGAAGCAGTCAGGTTGGCAATCGAACCACCTTCGAACAAATCCAATTCATAAGCGATGTAAACAAAGTACTGGGCTTCAGTTTTGGTGCCTTCGCCTGTGTTAGGGACTAGGTCACAACGGAAAGCTTTAGCGCGATACATTTCGCACGCGGTCAAACGGTCAGTCCATACCACCGTCCATGTGGCAGTGGAAGATTCGCCTGCCACCGCAGCGGCAACTTCTTCTGGATCCATACCTGTTTGCGGTGTCATGCGGAACATGGCGAGCACATCTGTGTCTTTGACCTTGTAATCAGGCTCCCAATAGCCCATTTTCTTATAGGGTATAACGCCAGCTTTGTAGCGTTCCTTACCTTCTTTCATCGTTTCAGATGCCATGGTTATCTCCAATTATTGAAAAAACCGCACCGCGCCCTCCTGTGTAAGTTGGCGGGCAATACTCATTACGATTAATGGGTATTTGTTTCAGCGCGTGGGACGTACAGTACCTAATATTACTCATATATAAAAATCAATTGTATTGATACCAACTATAGGTATTGCTTATAATAAAATGATGCTACATTTAACCATTCGTCAACTTAGAATTTTCGATGCCGTAGCACGGCATTTAAGCCATTCTCGAGCGGCTAAAGAATTGTATTTAAGCCAGCCCGCCGTCTCCATGCAAATCAAGCAGCTTGAACAGAGTGTCGGCTTATCCTTGTTTGACCAAGTAGGCAAGCAAATGCACTTGACCGAAGCAGGGCAAGAAATGCTGCACTACACTCGAAGTATTGCGCAGCAGCTAGAGGAAATGGATGCTATGTTGAGTGAGATGAAAGGGCTGGAATATGGTCGTTTGAATATCTCTGCAGTCAGTACTGCCAGCTATTTCATAGCTCAGCTATTGGCAAAATTTATTCAGAAACACCCCAAGATCAAAGTAAGCCTCAATGTCGCCAACCGAGATTCGGTAATAAAATTGCTCGCCGATAATAGCGCTGATCTTGCCATCATGGGTCAGCCACCGGAAGGTGCGGACACGCTGTCGCAACCGTTTATGCAGAACCCGCTGGTTGTTATCGCTGCGCTCAACCATCCTTTGGCCGAGGTACGCAACATCAAACCCAGTCAATTGGCACAAGAAACTTTTTTGCTGCGCGAGCAAGGTTCGGGTACGCGCGGTGTGGTAGAGCGATATTTCGCCAGTCACCATTTGAAATTGCCAACCCATATGGAAATGGACACTAACGAAGCGATCAAACAATCAGTGCAAGCCGGCATGGGGTTAGGCATCATCTCTATGCATTGCATCGAACTGGAATTGGAAATCAAGCGTCTGCAAGTACTAGATGTGGAACATTTTCCTATCATGCGTCACTGGCATGTTGTACATCGTAGAAATAAGCGTCTTTCCACTGCTGCGAATGCATTCAATCAATTTTTACTGAATGATGCAGAAAGCCAGGTGTCACCAACAACAGGCAAGCGAAGCCGCACCAAGTAAACTAGCGATATCCGGTGCTTGACGGTTCCTTTTGATGTCACTTTTGTGGATGATTCAGGTTAAAGAATTGTTAAATTTCACGTGCAGAAAAAACAACTTTGGGGAATTCTTGAGGTGCATCTAGTATTTTCAAATATTTTTGTGCGACTTGTTCAGGAATATCCAATGCATTGGTTTCATATAAATCTATAAATCGATCTACCATAGAAAATGAATGCTTTGAAACAGCTCTAATTTTCGCTTGCATATGCGTATCTATAACCCCGGGTGCGACTGAAAAAATATAAATATTTGCCATACCATTAAGCTCCATCTCTTTGGCTGCATGACGGGATGCGTGATCGAGGGCTGCTTTCGATGAACCGTATAAAGACCAACCATCGGTTACTTTTGACGCAGCGCCTGAAGATACATTTATAACGATTTTCCTTTTTACGCCATGTGGAATTTTCAAAAAGGCATTCATTAATTGTATTGGGCTTATCAGATTTACGTGCATAAGCAATGAAATATCTTCCGCTGTGAAGTCTCCAAGATACTTGATTGGATCGACCACGCCAGCATTATTAATCAGATATAAGGAATCCTGATTGGTGAATGACGCTTCAAATAATTCAATGATGGGTGATAGCTGAGAAGGATTGCCCAAATCTGCAAACACATGTTGGTAGTGATTATGGGAGATGGAAGATGTTCGTGAAATTCCATATACAAAAACATCTTCGCGTTGCAATAATACCTCCGCAATGGCCTTGCCCAAACCAAAAGATGTTCCTGTTATAAAATAATAATGCATTTAAATGTTTCCTGATTAGCCATAATGTTTAGCGACGCGAATGAAGCGTTCAGGGTATGGCGAAGTTACTGATGATGTTCGAAACAGCCTGACTCTGAGGTACCTCTAAAAACTTCTTATTATTTCAATAGATTAAAGTATATCTTCCACTTCAAAATGGCACGTGCATGTCGGGCTTACTGCCTTTTTTAGTGACCAAACCCCAAAGGGAACACGCCACGCATGTGCTGATTATTTTAACAAGTTTGCCAGAGTTCATGCAAAACGGCTGATCAGCCTGAGCAGTCGAACCCACAAGCCAAAAAATGGAGTGTTTGCAAATGAGGGGGAGTCCGTGTGCGGTTATCATATCCCAGTTAAGCGGCGACAGGCCGCGGCCAGTGCATCATCACCGACATTGCCGGGAAAAATCACCACCAGCATCTCGGCATAGCGCGGGTGGTCGGACGGACAGCGCACCACTGAGCAGCCCGGCAGAATCTGCCCAAGTACCCACGAAGCCTTGAGCGCAAGCCCATCGGACAGCACGTCGTTTGAAGTGATGCCGCCTTTGCTGATGAGAAAGCCCAGTGTGGTTCGGTAGGCCGCGTACCACGTCCATTAAAAACGCGGAAACTTGTTCGCCAAATGCCAGACGCGCGGCTTTGTCGGCAAAGCCTCGTTCTGCGCGGCTGGTATAGATCACCGATGTTGCGCTGGCAACGTGGGCAAGCGCAGCTTGATGCAATACTTCCTGCAATAGGGCGGAGCGTTCCGTGGCGATGAGATACACGTCCACCTCGATGGCAATGATGTCCGGTTCTTTCAACAGCTTATTTAGTTGCGCCGTGGTCTTCTTGACATACGAGCCGACAATCACCGCACCGGGTTTACCGTTGCGCACGTACTGGCGCATGGCGCTGGCAGCTACAGGCTGAGGCGGTAGTTGCGCCAGTGCGGCGAGCAGGCTGGCGGCAGAGCGGAACAGGGAGTGCTTGCCGCTGGCGGTGGCAGTTTTTAATTGAGCGGCAAAGTAATTTAGGTCAGCTTGGGTTTCCGCATCCACTACACAACACACGTTGTTGTGTAGTGCCATCAGGCACGCCGAAACGTCACCGCGTATTTCGGCAAGCAGAAAACGCTCGACCTGGTTCGCCTTGATGCGTCCGGCGGTTTTTTTCCTCGACATAATCGGGCAGGTAGCTGGTGGAATAGCCGAACACTGAGTCACGCGCGAACTCGGTCTGGTGTACCGGTGTGGCCATGCCATCGGCCATCAGGTACTGGATGCTACCGCGAGTACACGCCCGCCTTCAAAGAAGGCCGGAATCAGGAAGTGCGCGTCGAAACCCGTAGCGCCGCCCAAATCTTCGTTTATGACATCGATTTCCACCGGGTAATGACTACGCAGCGTGGAGTCGAGACGGCTGACGAAAATCGGATTGAAATGCAAACCTTGCGCGGCTAGGTTGGTCAAGGTCAGATTGAGGTTGCGGCATACTTCGCGCGTCACCGTGGCAGCACGTGCTGCATTCATACCACGGGTGTTGGTAAGCACAAAAAAGAGCGGCGAGTCATCCAACAACGCGGCACGCAGCGTGTCCTGATCCCAACGAGTCAGCAGCAGACAGGAATGTACCGTCTGCAAGCCGGTCGGACCATCGTCGAGTACGATAATCTTGGTTTCAGCCATTCTGATTTTGCCCTTTCTAAAGGCTGGCGGAAGTTTTCATTCCAGGTTGTCCATTAATCCTTATATTGGTTAAGCCTTCACAATTTGTGGGAGCCTTTTTCGTCGATATCCATTGTGCCAGCCTGATACGGGGCGCAAAATTCAGTCAAGGCACGTGAAAAGATCAAATGCTTTTACATTCTTGGTCAGTGCGCCGATAAGTTCTTTATTGTGGTTCCGTTGGAAGTTTCCAGCTTGGCTTGTGGGATTTCATGCCAGGCACTGTCATAGCCAATAGTCATTGATGTACTTCTCGCCCTTATCGCAGAAGAATGTGACGACATGTTCGATCTTGTGCCGTTCGCGTAATTTCCGTGCAGCAATCATGTGTGCGCCGGATGATGGCCCGACGAAGAGGCCATGTTTCTGCGCCAGTCGGCGCATCTCCTGCACAGCCTCTGCTGACTCGACCGTGATGACTTCATCCAGCAGCGCACGGTGGCGTTCAATAATGCCGGGTACAAACCCGTCGGCGATTCCTTCAATCAGGTGTTTGCCGATCTCGCCACAGAGTATCGTGCATGACTCACTGGGTTCAAGCGCGACAACCTTGCACGTCGGGTTAACTGCCTTGAACGCTTGGCCTACACCAATAATTGTGCCGCCGGTACCAACGCCACCGACAACTGCATCAGGGAGCACACCCGCAGGAAGTTGCGCCAGAATTTCTGGCCCTAACCACTCACGGTTCTCGTCCACATTCCATTCATTATCGAATTGTTGCGGGGCAAAATAACCGGGCAGACTGCCTAGCTTTCTAACTTCGGCCAGCGCATCAGTGACATGAAAATCACCGATAATGCGTACTTCGGCACCATAGGCACGCGAGATCGCGGTGCGTTCACGGCTCAACCCATTGGGCATTAACACCAACATTTTGTAGCCTTTGACAGCGGCCACCATACTCATCGCGTTACCAGTATTGCCGCTGCTCGCTTCCACGATCGTATCGCCCGGTTTTAGCAGCCCCTCACTTTCGGCACGCTCTATCATATATTTTGCGATGCGCGCCTTGATGGATCCAGACGGGTTAAGATATTCCAGTTTGATCCAGATACCGTCAATCTGAATTAGTGGTGTTGAGCCGATAGCATCCAGAATAGTTTGCATAATTGGATTAATTCAAAAGGTTGGAAATATTAAAGGTGTAGTTGAAACAAATTAAAAGATTTTAGCGACATATCTAGCTTGGCTAAAACAAGTGCTTCATAATCTGACCGCCTAAATGCGATTTTTTTAACGTTAAGCAATAAAGGCAAGAACTACGACAAGAATTTATAAAGTGAAAAATAAAAAAGCTTGTGTATTAGCCGGTTAAGTTATTTTCTTGGCGGAGAGGGCGGGATTCGAACCCGCGTTAAGATATTATCCTAAACACGCTTTCCAGGCGTGCGACTTAAACCGCTCATCCACCTCTCCGAAGGTCGCGCAGGATAAACTAGAAAGGGCTTTGTCGCAATCTAAAATAGTTTCAGAAATTATTTTTTAAGGTGCGTAGGGCAGTAAAGATATTGATTTCATCAGCCTCTTTAATTTGTGCCATGCGTAATGTGTTGGCGATAACGCCCGGCTCGGCGCAACGTAGAAAAGGGTTAGTGGCTTTTTCCAGGGCAATAGTCGAGGGTAACGTTGGGCACCCGGCAGCGCGTAACGCCTGTACGTCTGCCCGACGTTGTTTGAGGCGAGCATTGTCGGGGTCGCAGACTAGTGCAAAGCGGATATTGGCCTCAGTATATTCATGTCCGCAATACACTTTTGTTTCATCGGGTAAGTTTGCCAGCCGTTGTAGGGAATGGAATAGTTGCGTGGCTGTTCCTTCAAATAATCTGCCACAGCCACAACCGAACAGGGTGTCGCCGCAAAATACGCCGCCGGCGCCCAGATAGGCGATATGCCCGTGGGTATGGCCAGGGATATCAATAACACTCAGTTTTATGTTTAATTCCGGGATTTCAATTATATCTCCGTCGCCGAGCATATGACTTACGCAGGGAATATTCTCAAGCTGTGGGCCGTACACGGGCACGTTGTATAATTCAACAAGTTTGCAGACGCCACCGACGTGATCGTTGTGATGGTGCGTACATAGAATGGCGGCGAGTTTAAGCTTATGAAAATTGAGATAAGCCAGCACCGGCGCGGCATCACCCGGGTCGACCACTACCACATGTTTATAATCATGCAGCATCCAGATGTAGTTATCCTTGAATGCAGGGATGGGAATAATATTTAACATGGGAATGTCCGTTTTTTATTTGGTTATACTCGAGTGAAAGAGTATTGCATGTCAACCGCAAATACGCTAAATGATTGGTTTGCTACGCCCCCGGGGAAATACTTGCTGGAGTGCGAACAGGCATTGTTTGATCACAGTGTGACTGATATTTTTGGCTTCAATGCCCTGCAACTTGGGTTGGCCGAACATGATTTTCTGCGTGCCAGCCGCATGCCGCTACGCGCCATAGTGGGGAACGAGACCGAGGCGCAAGTACGGCTGGATATGGATGAGTTGCCATTCGGGTGCAGTAGTTTAGATTTGGTGCTTCTGCCGCATGTACTGGAATTCAATGCCCACCCTCATCAGATTTTGCGTGAGGTTGAACGTGTGTTAAGGCCGGAGGGAAATGTCATTATCAGCGGCTTCAATCCGCGTAGCCTGTGGGGAGCTCGGCGCATGTTGGGTCCGCGGACGAATTTCCCGTGGCGTGGCGATTTTATTGCTTTATCGCGTTTGAAGGATTGGCTGGCATTGCTGGGATTTGAAGTAATAACGGGGCGTTTTGCCTGTTATGCACCTCCGTTTGCGAATCCAAATTGGCTTAACCGCTTTAATTTTATGGAGCCAGCGGGTGATCGCTGGTGGGCAGTGTGGGGCGGGGTGTATTTTTTGCAGGCGATTAAGCATGTGCCGGGAATGAATCTGATCAAACCAAAATGGAACGAGCGACTGGTTGGCAAGCTGATACCGGCAACACCTAAGCTAAATAGGGAAATATCGCAGTGTACAAAAACGGAATCTGAATGAGTGAACTTGTGGCAGTAGAAGATGTAGTAGACATTTATACTGACGGAGCTTGCAAGGGAAACCCTGGCGTGGGTGGCTGGGGCGCGCTATTACAAGTTATGGGCAAAGAGCGCGAGCTATGCGGTGGCGAGGCGCATACCACCAACAATCGCATGGAGCTGTTGGCCGCGATCCGTGCGCTGGAGGCATTGAAACGACCGTGCCGGGTGATCCTGCATACCGATTCAAAATATGTGCAGCAAGGTATTAGTGTCTGGGTGCATAACTGGAAGCAGCGTGGCTGGAAGACTGCCGACAAGAAGCCGGTGAAAAACGAGGACTTGTGGCGCACGCTGGACGAACTAGCGAACAAGCATCATGTTGAGTGGGTGTGGATAAAAGGACATGCCGGGCATGATGGAAACGAGCGTGCCGATGAATTGGCCAATCGCGGTATTGAGCAACTATTGAATGAAGGCATGAAATGAGACAAATCGTGTTGGATACCGAAACCACTGGCCTGGACCCCGGGAAAGGGCATCGCATCATTGAACTGGCGGCTATCGAGTTATGCAACCGCAAAGTTTCTGATCGACGTTTTCACCGCTATCTTAATCCGGAACGCGAGATTGATGCGGGAGCAGCCGAAGTACATGGCCTGACACTGGAGCGTCTGCAGGACGAACCGAAATTTGCTGAAATTGCACCCGCGCTGCTCGAGTTTATCCGCGGTGCGGAACTCATAATCCATAATGCGCCGTTCGATGTCGGATTTCTCAATAAAGAGCTGGAACTGACCGGACTGCCTGCATTGAATAACTATTGTGCGAGCGTCATTGACACACTGAAGTTGGCCAAGGAGTTGCATCCCGGCAAGAAAAATAATCTGAACGCTTTGTGTGACCGTTACCAGATAGATAATTCTCACCGTACCTTGCATGGCGCGTTATTGGATACCGAGCTGTTGGCGGAGGTTTATCTGTCCATGACGCGGGGACAGAAAAGTTTGCTGGATGATGGTAGCAATGAACAGGAAGAAGAGCCGACCATGGTTTTTGCAGACTTGTCGCGTTTGAAACTGCGTGTGCTGCCTGCTAACGACGATGAGTTGGCGCAGCACGCGCAGCAGTTGGCCGATATCGATAAAGCCAGCAAGGGTACATGTATGTGGAAACAATTAGAGCTTTTGGAAGTGTAGCCGTGAACCATAATCCGCCTATTAAAAACATGGCTAAGCTGACAGGCTATTAAAAGTGGCTATTTGTCTGTTGCGATGAGTGTCAATGTGGATGTGTTGATCATCGGTGCCGGCGCGGCTGGCATGATGTGTGCTATTGAGGCTGCACGTCGGGGGCGCTCTGTGCAGTTGCTTGATCATTCTAAAAAATTGGCGGAGAAAATCCGCATTTCTGGTGGTGGCCGTTGCAACTTCACCAATTTATACGCCAAATCGGAAAATTACTTATCTAACAATCCGCATTTCTGTCACTCCGCATTGGCGCGCTACACCCCCCAACATTTCATCACATGGCTTAACCAGCAAGGTATCGGCTATCACGAAAAAAAACTTGGGCAACTGTTTTGTGACGAAGGATCGGCAGCCATTATTGCGATGCTGAAAAACGAATGCGATGCAGCGGGAGTACGTTGGCTTATGCCTTGCGAAGTGCATAAGGTTGAGCGCCTCAATCCTCCTTTTCCGCAAGCAGGAGAGAGGCCAGATGTAAGAGGTAATACACATCCATCAGCCGCACGATTTAGTTGCAATACCAGTCATGGCATATTTCGCGCGCAGTCTTTGGTGATTGCAAGCGGTGGTTTGTCTATTCCCAAGATTGGCGCAACACCATTTGGTTACCAACTCGCGCAGCAATTTGACATTCCCGTGACCAAACTTAAACCGGGGTTAGTGCCATTAAGTTTTCATCCAGATGATTGGGCACCTTATGTTGACCTTGCCGGAATTTCTGTGGATGCGGTAGTAAGTTATGGGAAACAAATTTTTCGCGAAAACCTCCTTTTTACCCATCGCGGCCTCAGTGGCCCCGCTATCTTGCAAATCTCCTCTTATTGGAAACCGGGCCAGCCGCTGCACATTAATTTGCTGCCAAATCATGACGCTCTGAAATTGTTCGCGCAGCAGCGGGATAGTCGCATGTCGCTAAACAATTTTTTTGCGCAATATTTGCCCAAGCGATTCATTGAAACATGGTGTACCCAATTAGCCGGAACTAATATTTCCGGCAATAAACCAATTAACCAATATTCGGATAAAGAGATCACTGCACTTGCCGCTAAATTGCATAACTGGCAGATTACGCCTAGTGGCACATTGGGCTATGCCAAGGCAGAAGTTACTTGTGGGGGTGTTGACACCCATGCCTTATCGTCTAAAACCATGGAAGCCAATGAAGTGAATGGCCTGTACTTTATCGGTGAGGTGGTTGATGTAACAGGTCAACTGGGCGGCTACAACTTTCAGTGGGCATGGTCATCTGGCTATGCCGCTGGGCAATACTGTTGAAACTTTCTAATTATCTAAAATAATTTAAATTACAATTTTTTCAGTTTGTTAGATTAAATTTCCGATACAAAATATTTTATGGCAAGGAGAACCAAGTGTTTCATAAAATAAATATATCTACGGCACTAACAATAGCTGGCTTATTATTTTCTGGCTCAGTTATTGCCGCAAAAGATATAAATGATTTTCAAACATGGGGCACTGCAACGGCGGTTGGTAGCCTGGAGAATGTCAATCCGGCATTAAAGAATTTCAAATATTGGGCAGAATTCCAAGGGCGTTTTGGCGATGATACGTCACGCTTTTCTCAGGCTATCATTCGTCCAGGGATAGGATATGCAATTAACAACACTACAAGTGTCTGGATGGGGTATGCATTGGTTCCCACTGCAGAACCATTTTCCAAAACGACATTCAACGAGCGGCGATTCTGGCAACAATTATTGTGGAGCGATAAGTTTGCATTTGGATCAGTCAGCAGTCGAAGTCGCTTGGAAGAACGTTTAGCGCCTCGTTTGGGTGATGATACCGCCATGCGCTTTCGGCAAATGTTTAAAATATCTGTACCACTGACTGCTGCTCCCGCTTACAGTGTAGTGGCTAGCAATGAATACTTTCTAAACCTCAACAATAACGATTGGGGACCTCGTAGAGGTTTCGATCAAAATAGAGCATTCATAGGGTTGGGCTATAATTTTAATAAAGAAATAAAATCTGAAATAGGCTATATGAATCAGTATATTAACCGGCCACTGACTTCAGTAAACCGGAACGGTCATATTTTATCGATTAATTTTTATTTCAATTATTAACTTCGGTAGTTTTAAGCACCCTATACAAAAAGTACAGCTAAATGCTACTTAAAGTCAAAAATATTCCGCATAGCGTGAGATATTTTTAACCCAAGAAACTCGCATCAGAATGGTAATTGTAGTTCTGGATTGGCATTCAGCAGCACACGGCGAAAATCTTGCTTAATTCTGGTTAGCGCCTCCTCATTATCTGCTTCAAAGCGCAATACAACCACTGGCGTTGTATTGCTAGATCGTATTAAGCCAAAACCGTCGGCATATTCCACGCGCAGGCCATCTATGGTGATAATGTCCTTTGCATCGGTAAATTTGGCATCCTTCTGCAGTTGTGTGATCAGTGCGTAATTTTCTCCTTCCTTTAGCTTAATTTGCAGTTCCGGTGTATTAATTGAATTGGGTAGGCCATTCAGCAAGCTATTGGCATCTGACTGTTTGCTCAAGTATTCGAGCAAACGGGCACCTGCGTACAGGCCGTCATCGAAGCCATACCATCGTTCCTTGAAGAACACATGGCCACTCATTTCGCCTGCCAGCAATGCGCCACATTCCTTCATTTTTGCCTTGATGAAGGAATGGCCGGTTTTCCAGAGTGTAGGTTTACCACCATGTTGTGTGATCCAGCCAAACAGCTTGCGCGTGGATTTAACGTCGAAGATAATTTCTGCACCAGGATTGCGTGCCAGTACATCGGCGGCGAACAGCATTAACTGCCTGTCCGGAAAAATAATATTGCCATTTTTAGTGACGACGCCCAAGCGGTCGCCGTCACCGTCGAAGGCTAAGCCCAGTTCGCTATCATTGCTGGAGAGTGCATGAATCAAATCATGCAAATTTTCCGGTTGTGAAGGATCAGGATGATGGTTAGGGAAGTTGCCATCCACTTCGCAAAACAGTTCCGTAACAGTACAGCCCAACTGGCGATATAAAGTGGCGGCAAAATCCCCAGCCACGCCATTGCCGCAATCGACCGTGATCTTCATAGGCCGTGCCAATTTGATGTCAGAAACGATGCGGGCAACATATACGGGGCCTATATCATATTGCGAATAAGCGCCCGCACCATGGCTGAGATTATTTTGCTCGATACGTGTCCGTAAAGCTTGTATGGTGTCACCGGAGAGCGTCTCGCCGCCCAGTACCATTTTTAGTCCATTGTAGTCGGGGGGATTGTGGCTACCGGTGATCATAACCGCAGAATGCGTGTCCAGGTGATAAGCCGCAAAATACACCATGGGCGTGGCGACACGCCCAACATCAATGACGTTGATGCCGCTCTTCTGAATGCCACGTGCCAAAGCGGCGGCAAATTCCACACCAGACAGGCGCCCGTCGCGACCAATTGCGATCGTGTGCTGACCGCGTGCTTTGGCTTCTGAGCCGATAGCATGGCCAATAATCTCGATAATTTCCTGGGTCAGTGATTTACCGACAATGCCGCGAATATCGTAGGCCTTGAAAATTTCTTTAGGTAAGTTTTGCATGGCTTTACTCCATGGATTAGATAGAAATGTGGCATGACTCTATCAAGGGTCACGGAACAGCGTGAGAGAAAATGCTTGATCCTGATGTGATCAACTTAAAGCGCGCCATGATTTTGCGCCTAGCGGGAATTTTTAATGATGTCCTTTAGGTAACTCACCCTTGAACTTGTATAAGGTACCGCAATAGGGGCAGCGCGCTTCACCGACCTTCTCGACTGGGATGGCCACTCGGGGGTGTGCATTCCATAGGCTCGTATTAGGCATGGGACAATAAAGCGGCAAATCTGTGGCAGTCACTTCGATATAGCGTAGCTTGGCATGTTCGGTTTGCATATAACTCCCTTTAAACGTGTGCCAACCAATCGGCATATTGCGGATTTTTTCCACTGACACAATCAAAAAACAGTGCTTGCAGGCGCGTTGTGATCGAACCGCGCGTACCATTGCCTATAATACGGTTATCTAGCTCACAGATCGGCGTAACTTCGGCCGCAGTACCCGTAAAGAAAGCCTCGTCAGCACAATATACTTCATCGCGTGTGATGCGTTTTTCGATCAGTTCTATACCAAGATCAGCCGCTAGTGTGATGATAGAATCACGCGTGATGCCTTCCAGGCAAGAAGTCAGGTCTGGGGTATACAGCTTGCCTTTTTTCACAATAAAGATATTCTCGCCCGCTCCTTCCGCCACATAACCATCCACGTCCAATAGCAGCGCCTCATCATAGCCATCGTGCGCTACTTCTTGATGGGCCAAAATGGAATTGGTGTAAGTACCGACTGATTTGGAACGGCACATATTAATGTTTACGTGGTGGCGGGTGAAACTGGAGGTTTTTACACGAATACCTTTTTCCATTCCCTCTACACCAAGATATGCGCCCCATGGCCAAGCCGCAACGGCGACGTGGGTACTAATAGCAGTGGCGGCGATACCCATAGCTTCTGAACCATAAAACACAATGGGCCGAATATAACAGGACTCCAGATTGTTGGCGCGTACTACTTCGCGTTGCGCCTCCATCAAAGTTTCTTTGTCGAAAGGCATCTTCATCTTGAAGATATAGGCTGAATTGAACAGGCGGTCGGTATGATCCTTAAGGCGGAAAATTGCCGTACCTTGTGTAGTCTTGTATGCACGCACACCTTCAAACACTCCCATGCCGTAGTGCAGTGTGTGCGTCAATACGTGTGTTGTGGCATCTCGCCAAGGCACCAGTTTGCCGTCATACCAGATAAAACCGTCGCGGTCAGCCATGGACATGGTTGAATTTCCTTAAGAGTATTGCAAAAACCGCAATTCTAACGTTTTCCGTGTACTTTATGAAGCAATAGTATTTTTCAAAAATAAAATTCAAAAAACGAGATTTCCAGATGGTATTCTGAATTTGGCGAGCCTTTTGCCATGCGGTAAGCTTAAAAATGGCTATAAATTGCCCCAAATTGACCTAATGCATCCTAAGGCAGCAAAGGAATGTTGGTTAGCGCTGTCGTTTCGGGTAGATCGAACATAATGTTCATATTCTGTACCGCTTGACCGGCCGCACCTTTGACCAGATTGTCAATGACTGACAATACAACCACAGTATTACCTTGTTGTGGCCGGTGTACCGCAATACGGCAACAATTCGCACCGCGTACAGTACGCGTTTCTGGATGGCTGCCGGCTGGCATTACATCCACAAATGTCTCATTGGCATAACGCTGCTCATATAGCGCTTGTAGGTCTGTATCACATTGTATACGCGCATATAATGTGGCATGGATACCGCGTATCATTGGAGTGAGGTGTGGCACAAAGGTCAGACCAATTTTCTGTTTTGCCGCTCGTGCGAGTCCTTGACTAATTTCTGGTAAATGGCGGTGCCCAGATACACCATAAGCTTTAAAATTGTCCGCTACCTCAGAAAACATGATGCTAACCTCTGCCTTGCGCCCTGCGCCAGATACACCTGATTTCGCGTCGGCAATCAAGCTGTTGCAATCTACAATCCCTGCTTCCAATAACGGAAGAAAACCGAGCTGCACAGCCGTTGGATAGCAACCCGGGTTGGCCACTAGCCGTGCATGTTTTATCTGCTCGCGGTTGCTCTCTGGTAAACCATATATTGCTTCAGCAACCAGATCGGGGCAGGCGTGGCTCATACCATACCATTTTTCCCAAACCGCTACGTCTTGAATACGAAAGTCCGCCGCTAAATCTATTATCCGTACCCCTGCGCCAAGCAAAGCGCGGGCATGATGCATGGCAATGCCATTGGGTGTGGCAAAAAACACCAGATCACATTGGTCTAGATGTGCTTCATCTTGGTGGGTAAAACATAAATCTACATGGCCACGCAAGCTGGGAAACATCTGGCTGACTGGCGTTCCTTGGTCGGCACGTGAGGTAATGGCGGACAACTCCACTTTCGGATGTTGTGCCAGCAGACGCAACAGCTCGACTCCCGTATAACCTGTTCCTCCGACGATGCCAACTTTGATCACTTCTTTACCCCTATTTTTTGCGTTATCTATGGCAAATACATTGCAGCAGTTATTATTCTTGTGAAGGTGCTCGACAGTACCGTACCCGTTCCGCGCGCACTCAAAGTGTCAGGGCATTATTTTAGTTTGTGAAGCGCTCAATTGTTTGCCAACTATTTGTTTGGCGAAATAATACAACGAAAATGAAAAACCGCCCAAAGGCGGTTTTTCCAAACATTCCAAATACGCTTAACGCTTGGAGAATTGCTTGCGGCGGCGCGCCTTGCGTAAACCAACTTTTTTACGCTCAACTTCACGCGCATCACGGGTAACGAATCCAGCTTTACTCAACACTGGCTTGAAGCTTGCGTCAAAATCTATCAGAGCACGGGTGATACCATGGCGTACCGCCCCAGCCTGGCCAGATTCACCACCGCCACACACGTTTATCATAATGTCGAATTTGTTAAGCATGTCGGTCAGCTCTAACGGCTGACGCACTATCATGCGGCCAGTTTCCCTCGAAAAAAATATATCGAGTGGCTTATCGTTGACCACGATATCGCCTTTGCCTGGTTTAATGAATACACGTGCTATCGCGCTCTTGCGGCGACCGGTACCATAGTTGTAAGTCACACTCATGATTAAGCTTTCAATAGATCAATAGGTTTAGGTTGCTGCGCCGTATGTGGATGATCAGCACCCCCATAAATCTTAAGCTTACGCAACATAGCATAGCCTAATGGGCCTTTTGGCAGCATACCTTTAACTGCTTTTTGCAGTACGCGGTCTGGGTGACGTTCCTGTAGCTTGATAAAATTAGTCGTATATATCCCGCCAGGATAGCCAGTGTGACGGTGATAGACTTTGTCTTCTGCTTTATTACCGGTAACACGCAGTTTCTCAGCGTTAACCACGACGATAAAGTCACCCGTATCTACGTGCGGTGTATATATTGCCTTATGCTTGCCGCGAAGGCGGGCTGCAATTTGGCTAGCTAAACGACCTAAAATTTTGTCGGCAGCATCTACCAAATACCAGTCATGCTGGACTTCATGGGGCTTAGCTGAAAATGTTTTCATGGCACTTCCTAAAACAAAAATTAGTAAACTTCGAAGGGCGCGAATTTTATGTCAAAAGACCAGCTTCTGTCAAACACATTTGATACTTCGGTTCCGGTACTAAGAATGAAGTGTTGTTTATATAACACGCTTTTCTTGGCGCTTTAAACTCAATTAAATCAATCAGTCAGGCAATTGATAATTCTATCCTCTTAACGGTTAAAGCATTATTACTGGTTAGCGGCTAGATCAAGGTCGAGCTGACTGGCATCATCGTCCGTATTTACCTTGCCATTCTCACGCGCTGCTTCAATGCCATCGAGGTACTCTAATGTAATATCTCCGGTGATGTAATCTCCATCAAAGCATGAAGCGTCAAAATATTGAATATCCCGATTCGTCTTACGCACTGCCGTTTTGAGGTCATCGAGATCCTGATAAATCAATCTGTCGGCACCGATTTCACGGCAAATTTCCTCATCACTGCGGCCGGTGGCAATCAGCTCTTTGCGGCTCGGCATGTCTATGCCATACACATTAGGAAAACGCACCGGGGGTGCGGCGGAGGCGAAATATACTTTGCGCGCCCCGGCATCACGCGCCATTTGAACAATTTCACGGCTAGTGGTACCGCGTACGATGGAATCGTCTACCAACAAGACATTTTTATCCTTAAATTCCACGCTAATTGCATTTAATTTCTGACGGACCGATTTTTTCCGCATTGCCTGTCCCGGCATGATGAAGGTACGCCCAATATAACGGTTTTTCACGAAGCCTTCGCGAAACGAGATACCCAAACGATTAGCCAATTGCAAGGCACTAGGGCGGCTGGAGTCTGGAATGGGGATAACGACATCAATATCATGTTGCTGCCATTCGCGGGTAATTTTGTCGGCCAGGTTTTCACCCATATTCAAGCGTGTCTCATATACCGAAATCCCATTAATTACCGAATCTGGACGCGCCAGATAAACATACTCAAAAATGCATGGGTTAAGGGTTGGATTTTCTGCACATTGCTGGCTATGAAGATTTCCATCAAAGTCAACAAATACCGATTCACCTGGTGCAATATCGCGGAGAAACTTAAAACCTAGCGTATCCAATGCCACACTTTCCGAAGCAATCAAATATTCCGTGCCATTTTCAGTTTGATGGCTACCTAATACCAGTGGCCGAATACCATAAACATCGCGGAACGCCAGCAGGCCATAACCCGCAATCATTGCCACCACTGCGTAAGCACCACGGCAACGACGATGCACCCCGGATACGGCGTCAAAGATGTTCTTAATGTCAAGACGATAACGCATTGTGGAATTGGCTTGCAACTCATGCGCAAGCACATTGAGCAGCACTTCTGAATCGGAATTGGTGTTTACGTGTCGCCTGTCTTCAAGAAATAATTCTTGTTGCAGTTGCTCGGTATTGGTCAAGTTGCCGTTATGTCCAAGCACAATGCCGAATGGCGAGTTGACATAAAATGGCTGTGCTTCATTGTGATCGATGGCGGAACCCGCAGTAGGGTAACGCACATGGGCTATGCCCGCATTGCCGCGCAGCGCCCTCATGTTACGCGTCCGGAACACATCGCGTACTAGGCCATTACCCTTGTGCAAGTGAAAAGTATTGCCTTCAATAGTGGCAATACCTGCGGCATCCTGCCCGCGATGCTGCAATACTAATAAGCCATCATATAGAACTTGATTGGCCGATGTTTGCGCGACAATGCCTAGAATGCCACACATGCTTTAACCCCAATATTCATTTTCTCAACCCAAAATGCACACGGCGCGCCACGCTATCTGGCAACCAGATTAAGCTAGCTAGAGCCACGCTTTCCAACGGTTTACTCAACTTCGCCTCACGCCAAAATGGCTTCTGCGGCAAGTCAGTCACCCCCGCCAATAGAACTAACATCAACACTAACAACATGCCACGTAGCATGCCAAATAAACTGCCAAATAAACTGTCTATCCAACCAAGGCCTGTCGATTTGATTAATTTCGAAATCAACCATACCACGACACCACTGACGATTAAGGTAGCCACAAACAGTAAAACAAAAGCAACCGTGATCTTGATCGCATCCATTCCCAGCTCTATCGGCATTAACGCTGCTACATTAACTGCCTGCCAACGTGCCACCACATAAGCTACCACCCAACCGAACAGTGACAACACCTCATACACAAAACCGCGCCACCACCCCAGCAACACCGACCATACGGCAATTATAATGACAGTATAATCAAACCAGGTCATGCCTAATACGCTGGACTTACCGTTGGTTTCAGTCCTTGCGCTTCCAAGTTTTTGTACACATTATCCGCAGCTTCACGCGTCGCATAAGGACCGGCACGGACACGGGTTTTCTCGCCTACTTTTTCGGTGTAAACTTTGATATTTTGTTTGCTCAATTTTTTTTGCCATTGATGCGCGGTATCAGCATTGGCAAATGCGCCGACCTGTACCACAAAACCAGAGTGTGGTGTGGGTTGTCTATTCTCTATGTGAATATCCCCAGCTGATTTAACTTCAGGCTTGACTGGATGGGATTTACTTTCAATCACTTGCGATGCCGCGCCCCCCTGATCTGTAACGACAGGTTGGCTGGGTATTGTTGGAGCAGGAATAGCAACCGGTGAAGAAGCCACAGGAACGGAGATAGGTGCTGACGGCATGTGCATATTAGGCATGAACTCACCTACCTTATCTTTGTCCGGAATGCGCAACTCAATATCCTGGCCCCCTAATTTGGGTTCGCTATCTAACACCATGGGCAGCAGCACCACAATTACGATGACGAGTGCCACTGCGCCAATCAACCGGCGTCTTGCCCGACGCTTCAGACTGACTTCATCATCCATGAGTTGCTTTGCCATCATGACTCTCCGCGCAAATCAAAGCGTAACGCAGACTGCGCACGCATCACCTCTGCTACTGTATAGAATGAACCAAACGTTATAATTCTATCATTTTCGATGGCCTCATTACAGGCATGCTGCAGCGCATCTGTTACCGTGACAAACGTCAACACCGCACTTTGCACCCCCTCGGCATATAACACTTTGGATAATTCCGCGGCCGTTGCACCGCGCGGCGCGGCTATGCCAGCCACTAGCCAGACATCCACCCGCCCCTTGAGCGCACGCGCAACACTGGCCATATCTTTGTCCTTAAGCATGGCGAACACGGCGAAAGTTTTGTGGCACGGCGGCAAGTCGGCCAAATTTTGTGCCAGCGAGCGTGCCGCTTGGGGATTGTGCGCCACATCCAAAATCAGCATCGGCCTGCCGGGTACAACCTGAAAACGACCTGGCAGCATTACCTCGACTAAGCCGCGCCGCACCGCCGCCATACTCACCGGCAATTTATTCTTTAGTGCATCCAGCGCCGCTAATGCGGCGCTGGCATTATGCAATTGAAACGCTCCACGCAAAGCAGGATAGGGCAAGGCGCTGCGAGTACCGCCCACACCATGATAATTCCACTGTTGCGCGCCTGCCGTGAAACTGAATTGCTCACCCAGACACCACAACTGCGCGCCGACATGCTGCGCCTGTGTGCGAATCGCAATAGGCACATCCCTATCGCCGAACACCGCCACTTTCCCAACACGAAAAATTCCCGCTTTTTCAAATGCAATTTGTTCACGCGTATCACCAAGATATTCCATATGGTCCAAGTCTATGCTGGTAACCACCGCACAATCGTGGTCGAACACATTAACCGCATCCAGCCGTCCACCCAGACCCACTTCCAGTATCGCCACCTCTACCGCTTGATCGATAAAACATTGCATCGCAGCCAACGTCCCGAACTCAAAATAGGTTAACGAAATTTCTGATAATTCATCATTATCCAGCAAGCTGGCATCCCTGTTTTGCAAGGGCAGAACAGCACGCGCCTGCTCTACCCGCTCGAATGCTGCGCACAGCATCGCATCACTGGCCTGCCGCTGGCCGATACGGACGCGTTCGTTGTAATCCAGCAAATGCGGCGAGGTATAGCAGCCAACGCGATAACCCGCCGCGTGCAGCATGCTTTCAAGCATTGCGCACACTGAACCCTTACCGTTAGTACCGCCGACAACAATAACCGGAAAAGTTGGGTTAAATCCCAGCCGCTGTTTAACTTTTGCAACGCGCTCAAGACCCAGTTCAATAGCTTTGGGATGCTTGGTCTCAAGATAGGCGAGCCAGTCGCTCAATGCGCTATACTCACCTAACATGGCGACCAACCTTTTGTTTTTTTGTGAATTTGTATGGGAAATTTCTCATGCCGATATACGTGTGAACAATTTTAGCCGCAAACATTCGTCATCAGAAAACACGAAATATCTACTCTATTGGCCAAGCTTAAATTCCGGCTAAACTTCATGGTGTTGTTTTGGTAAGCTCAAAGCTGTGCGGGCAGCATCCATTCATCAGGATGAACAACTTACTACGACATGACGCGCCCAATCCGGTGCTGGCGCGGCATAATCTTCCATTTCTGGCTGCTCATCGAAGGGTCTGCTAAGCAATGCGAGCAAGCGATCTACCTCCGAAAAATCACGTTCCCGCTCCGCCAGGGCAATCGCACTTTGTGCCATGGAATTACGCAGAATATATTTAGGATTGACCTTGTCCATACGTGCCTTTCGCTCCTCGTCCGTTCCCGGCTCGCTTTGCAGGCGTGTGCGATAAATATCGGCCCAAGCGTCAAACGCCGCCCGGTCGATGAATTGGTCGCGTAACTCGCTGTTTTTCTCATCCGGCGCGAATTTGAACCGGCCTAAGCTGCGAAACAGATTGGTGTAATCCAGCTGGCTTGCGCGCATCATTTCCAGCAGTGATGTAACGAGAGAAGCATCTTCTTTGCTGACGTTGGTTAGTCCCAGCTTCTTGCCCATCAATTCAGTATAGTGTTCGAAGTATGTCGGCTCGTAATTTTCCAGGGCCTTTTGCGCTTCCTCCACCGCGATAATGGGCGTCAAAGCCTGCGCCAGACAAGCCAGGTTCCACAAGCCGATTTGCGGCTGCTGGTCAAAGGCGTAGCGTCCGCTATGATCGGAGTGATTACAAATAAAGCCCGGGTCGTAGGTTTCCATAAAACCGAATGGGCCATAATCGAAAGTCAGCCCGAGGATCGACATGTTGTCCGTATTCATCACACCATGTGCAAAACCGACAGCTTGCCATTGAGCCATCAGACTTGCGGTGCGCGTGATGACCTCATTCAAGAAACGCAAGTACTTGTCCGGCGCATCGCTGATGTCCGGGAAATGCTTGGCAATAACATAATCAGCGAGCAAGGCGAGCGGTTCGTGCTGATCCCTATAGGCGAAAACCTCAAACGAACCGAAACGCACATGCGACGGTGATAAACGCGTCACCACAGCGGCACTTTCGATAGTCTCACGGTATACCTCTGCATCGCTGCCCACAATGCACAAAGCGCGGGAAGTAGGAATGCCCAAGCCATGCATCGCTTCTGAGCACAAATACTCACGAATGCTGGATCGCAGCACGGCACGTCCATCGCCTTCGCGCGAAAACGGTGTGATACCGGCCCCTTTTAATTGAATATCCCAATATTCTCCATCACTGTTTTTTATCTCGCCAAGCAAAATTGCGCGTCCATCTCCCAGTTGCGGCACGAAGTAACCAAATTGGTGCCCGGCGTAGAGCATTGATAACGGTTCGCTACCAGGCAATAAACGGTTGCCGATAAAATACTCGGCAAAATCTGAGCGCTCACTTTCAGTTACATCCAAATTAATTAATTCGGCGGCACTCGCATTAAAACTAACCAAATAGGGATGGGGCAAAGGTGTAGGGTTCAGGCGGCTATGAAAAATATCTGGTAGCCGAGAAAAGGTGTTGTCAAAATTCAATTGGTCAAGCTTTCCCATAGTAATATTTTTATATTTAATCGGCCAATCCGGTTTACTGCAATCCATAGAAGGTTATAAAAAAGTTGTGCTCAGCAGCGTACGTGTGCCGCCCAGGGAAAGCATCAGCGCCGCCGTGATGCACGCTTGCGCCATTCCCATACCACAATCACATACCACAGCATGCGCACACTAAAATAGCCCACAATAGCAAAACTTAACGCCAAAAGCGGCAAGCCAGCCGCAAGGGGTTTGCCCAATGACACAACCCAATCCAACATGACAGTTGGCCAGTTAACCCAAGTCATTTCCGGCAAGGAAAGATTAGCGGATGACTGGCCATTATTATGCCCGGTAACAAATGCGCCAAGCTGATATGCCAATGCATAGAGAGGCACAATAGTGAATGGATTAGTGTATAGCGTAGTGACCGCAGCTACCGGCAAATTAACGCGTAACAGCACTGCCAGCAAAACTGCGCCTATCATTTGCAGCGGGCCAGGAATCAGTCCGGTGAACAGACCGATGGCTACACCGCCTGACACTGAATGACGGTTAAGATGCCATAGGTTGGGATGATGTAGCCAGCCGCCAAACCAGCGCGCCCAACGGCTTTGTTTAAATGCCTCATGGCTTGGCAGGAATTTCCTGAAATATTTTTTCGGCACGGGCATTTAATCAGGCAGAATCGTTGCTAGGCAAAATCGGGATAGTAGATTACCTGATTTTATTGAATATGCCAGCCCTCTTTGGGAAGTTTGCACATGTGAGCCAGGAAATACCCGATCCAACTGATATGCGCGGCCTGACGCATGCCGAAGCACGTCGGCGACTGCAAGCTGAAGGGATGAATGAATTGCCCACAGCCAGAAGCCGCGACATCCCGGCGATTGCACTGGAAGTAGTGCGTGAACCAATGTTTTTGCTGTTGTTGGTGGCTGGAATGATTTATCTGCTGTTGGGCGACGTCAGCGATGCGCTGATGTTGCTGGGCTTTGTGTGCATGGTGATGGGGATCACCATTTATCAGGAACGCAAGACGGAACGGGTGTTGGAGGTATTGCGCGACATCAGCAGCCCGCGCGCGCTAGTGATGCGTGAAGGTGTCGCGCAACGCATCGCCGGACGTGAAGTGGTGCGTGGCGACATCCTGATTCTGGCCGAAGGTGACCGGGTGCCGGCGGACGCGGCGCTGATTTCCTGCAGTGATTTTGCGACGGATGAATCAATGCTCACTGGTGAATCAGTGTCGGTACGCAAGATCGGTCAACCTGATGCCATCAAGCTGTATCCGCCTGGCGGCGATGATTTGCCGTTTGTGTATTCTGGAACGCTGGTGGTGCAAGGACGCGGCGCCGCGCGCGTGCTGGCGACCGGACCACATACCGAACTCGGTAAGGTCGGCAAGGCATTGCAAGTATTGGATAACGAGTCCACGCCATTACAAAAAGAAATCAACAGGCTGGTGCGCAACCTCGCCATTGTTGGCGTCCTGTTAAGCTTGCTGTTGGTAATGGTCTATGGCCTGAGCCGTGACGATTGGTTGCACGGATTTCTGGCTGGCATCACGCTGGCGATGTCAATCTTGCCGGAAGAATATCCATTTGTGTTGATCGTGTTCATGGCAATGGGGGCATGGCGTATTTCGCGCCATCAGGTGCTGACCCGCCGCATGCCCACGGTGGAAACACTGGGCTCGGCTACTGTGCTGTGTGTAGACAAGACCGGCACACTCACACTCAATCAAATGACAGTACAGCAATTAATTGCTGGCGATGCATCGTTCGTAGTGGCTGCATCGCACGCTCCACTACCCGAGACATTTCATGAGTTGGTCGAATTCAGCATTCTGGCGAGCAAAACCGATCCCTTTGATCCAATGGAAAAAGCCATCCACGCACTCGGCGAATATTATCTGACTGACACAGAACATCTGCACCGTGATTGGGCGCTGGCTCATGAATATTCATTGTCGCCGGAACTGCTCGCGCTCTCACATGTATGGCGGGCAAGCGACAGCAATGAATACGTAGTGGCAACCAAAGGCGCGCCGGAAGCAGTGGCCGATTTGTGCCATCTGAATGAGCATCAATTATCTTTACTTTCTACTCAGGTCAATATTCTCGCGGCACAAGGCATGCGCGTGTTGGGGGTAGCCAAGGCCAGTTATCGCGGCCGTGAATGGCCAAGCATTCAACATGACTTCGAATTCGAATTTATCGGCCTGGTCGGATTGGCTGATCCAGTCCGCCCTACCGTTGCAGCGGCGCTCAAGGAATGCACTGCGGCAGGCATCCGAGTGGTGATGATTACCGGCGATTATCCTGCTACCGCTGCCGCAATTGCTCAACAGATTTATCTGCCCGGTGGGCATGGCAGCATCATTACTGGTATGGAACTTAATCAAATGGATGATGCAACATTGCGCGAACGCATCCGCCACAACAATATTTTCGCGCGTATGGTACCGGAGCAAAAACTGCGGCTGGTGAACGCGCTCAAGGCAAACGGCGATATAGTGGCGATGACCGGCGACGGGGTAAACGACGCTCCTGCGTTAAAAGCGGCGCACATCGGCATCGCCATGGGTGGGCGTGGCACCGATGTGGCACGCGAAGCAGCCGCACTGGTATTGCTGGATGATGATTTTGCCTCAATCGTGCGCGCCGTGCATATCGGGCGCAGTATTTTCGATAACCTGCGCAAAGCGATGGCTTATATTTTTGCGGTACACATACCCATCGCCGGCTTGTCGCTGATTCCATTGTTACTGGGCTGGCCAACGGTATTCGTTCCGGTCCATATCGTGTTTATGGAAATGATCATCAACCCGGCCTGCTCCATCGCCTTCGAAGCGGAACCAGCAGAGCGCAATGTCATGCGGCGCCCGCCGCGCAGCCCACAAGAGCCGCTGTTTGGAAGACAGGTCATCCTGCTCAGCCTGTTACAGGGTACATTGCTGTTACTAACCACACTCGTAGTACTGGGCTATGCACTGCACCAGGGCGCAGCGGAAGAGGAGGCCCGTGCACTGACTTTTTCCACGCTGGTCATCGGCAATATTGGACTGATTTTGGTCAACCGTTCCTGGCAACTTAACATCTTCAGCTCACTCAACAACCGCAATTCTGCACTGTGGTGGGTAGTAGGCGGTGCATTTTCCTTCCTTCTGCTAATCCTGTATTTACCCTTCTTACGTGAAATATTTCACTTCGCGCCTCTCACTCCCTATCAACTCGCGTTGAGTTTTGCTGCCGGTCTGTGCAGTGTGCTCTGGTTCGAATTGCTCAAGTTCGTTCGGCGGCACTAAGCAAGCCATGCGCTATGCCGTTTTATTTTTTGCATTGGGCGTATGGCTGTTGCAACAACAGGCCGTGCTTCCCAACCCCGCTTGGAGTGGGTTGGCATTATTGTTTGCTATTGCTTGGATGCTACCGCGTAACACTCTTGTGCAGCGTAAAGCATCCCCTGTTTTTCTTGCGGCATTTGCCTGTACCTTTGGTTTTTTCTACGCTGCATTTTTTGCGCAGCAACGTTTGTCCGACGCTCTGCCTGCCGAATGGCAGGGCAAAGATATTCAAATCATCGGTGTGGTGGGAAAGCTTCCCATACAGCATGAACGCGGACTTCGTTTTGTCTTCGATGTGGAGCAGGTGCTCACCCCCAATGCTATTGTTCCGCCACACATCCTGCTTGTAAGTTACGATGGTGCGCGGGAAGAACCTCTTGACATCCATGCCGGTGAACGCTGGCGATTCACAGTACGCTTGAAGCAACCGCACGGCAGCAGTAATCCCCACGATTTTGATTTTGAAGCATGGATGCTGGAAAACAAGCTGCGCGCCAACGGCTATATTCGTCGAGCACAAGATAACTCACGACTGGATGCGTTAGTGAAATCACCTGATTACTACATCCAGAGCCTACGCGAAAAAGTACGCGACCACATCCAGAAAACGTTAACCCCCCTTCCCAATCAGCTTCATCCTTTACAAATTTCACACGCCGCAAGCGGGAAAAAAATTCTCGATAGCGCTGAGATGAGTGTTACCGAAAAAAATGATTATGTCGGCGTGTTAACCGCACTTGCCATCGGCGACCAGGCCGGCATCCCAGCGGCGCAGTGGCAGGTTTTTACGCGAACTGGAGTCAATCATTTGATGAGTATTTCAGGCTTGCACATCACCCTGCTGTCAGGGCTGGCGTTTGCCGCAAGCTATTGGTTATGGCGGCGCAGTGCGCGCCTCACGCGCACGCTACCGGCACGCAAAGTTGCTGCGCTCATCGGTTTGCTAGTGGCACTCGGTTATGCGCTACTGGCAGGCTACGGTGTACCGGCGCAACGTACAGTGTATATGCTGGCGACGATCGCTACCGTGTTGTGGCTCTCACGCACTGTCGCACCGTCGCAAATTCTTGCGGCCGCCTTGCTCGTTGTATTGTTACTCGACCCATGGGCGGTGCTATCACCGGGATTTTGGCTCTCTTTCGGCGCGGTGGCATTGATTTTTTATGTGACCGCACATCGGTTGCGCCCTCCGCACTGGTTAGTAACGTATGGTCGCGTTCAATGGGCAATGAGTATCGGGCTGATCCCTCCGCTGTTGGCAATGTTCCAGCAAGTTTCATTGGTGTCGCCCATCGCTAATGCTTTTGCCATTCCGTTGGTCAGTTTCGTGGTGGTGCCGCTCACTTTGCTGGGCACTGTACTTCCCTTCGATTGGCCGCTGTGGCTGGCGCATCAGGCCATGGGAGTGTGCGGTAACCTGCTGAAGTGGCTGAATGACCTGCCAGAGGTGGTATGGACACAGCACGCCCCGCCCACATGGAGCATAGCTATCGGCATGTTTGGTGTGCTATGGATGTTATTGCCGCGCGGATTCCCCGCACGCTGGCTGGGACTGATCGCCCTGCTACCGATGTTTCTAGTACTGCCCGCAGTACCACCAGAAGGTTCACTACGCTTGGTAATTTTCGATGTCGGGCAAGGCTTGGCGGTCGCCGCGCAGACACACGACCATGCACTGCTCTATGATGCCGGCCCCAATTTTAATAGCGAGGCTAACAGTGGCAACCGCATTCTCATCCCGGCGCTGCGGGGCATGGGCATCGCGCGACTCGACGGCCTGATTCTTACCCACGATGACAACGACCACACTGGCGGTGCATTATCTATTTTGCAAGGCATTCCCGTAGATTGGCTCTCATCCTCGCTGGCAACAAACCATCCCCTGTTGCAACACGCTTCGAACACCCAGCGCTGCATGGATGGGCAAACCTGGGAATGGGACGGCGTGCACTTTGAAGTGCTACACCCGACAGCGGAAAGTTATGCGGAAGAAAAAATCCGCGACAATAACCGCAGCTGTGTATTGAAAATCAGCACGGGCAAAAACAGCGTGTTGCTTGCCGCCGACATTGAAAAAGATTCCGAATGGCGGTTACTGAAACAACATGAGGAAGAGCTCCCCGCCACGATTTTAGTGGTGCCACACCACGGCAGCAAGACCTCGTCAGTGAATGCCTTCGTAGCGGCCATACATCCGCGCTATGCTGTATTCACCGTGGGTTACCGCAATCGCTTCGGTCATCCGAATAAAGAGGTGGTCGAACGCTATCTTGCAGTAAATAGCGAACCATTACGTTCGGATCGGGACGGCGCCATCATCGTGGAAATGGATGTGCAGAATATCAGCGTGGAGCGATATCGCAAAAGCCACGCACGATACTGGCACCAAGACATTGCTGGTGGAACATAAGGGCACCTCTAAAAATCCAATTTTGCGAGCAGCCGCTTTGCGGCTTGCCTGCTTACCCCGCTTCGTCACAATACGGCGTTACTCGAAAAAAATTATCGCTTACATATCAATCATATGCCGCGCTCAAATTTTTTACTCGTTTGCCATAAAATATGGATAACCCACCAAAATACGATAGTTTAATAATTTTCAACCCATATCAGGGCTACCAGTCCAAGAAAGTAGAGGCATAGCGGGGGTGTTTCAGCGATATCAATCACCCGGCGGAAAATCAACGGGCAGATCCTGATCGACGCAAGTTTGATCGGCGCTCCTGATGTCCGCAATAGCCGATGAAGTGACGGTTGGCATTCTCGTCATGACGGACAGATCATCGGTCCCTGCTGTCATTTTGGGGCAGAATTTTGAATGATCATTTCTGGCGACCATTCGACATTTTCCTGCGTGGGCGGTAGCATCGCGCTCCATTTTTTATCAGTTCGATTTCAGACCTCTCTCCTGACCATGTCTATTGAAACTCCCGCCCGCGCCTGCGGCATCGATTTCGGCACATCCAACTCCACCGTAGGCTGGTTGCGTCCTGGCCAGCCTAGCCTGCTGGCACTGGAAAACGGCAAGCCCATTCTGCCCTCCGTAGTTTTTTTCAATGCCGAAGAAAACACCGTAAGCTTCGGCCAAGCAGGTCTCAAGGAATATCTGGATGGCTACGAAGGCCGCTTGATGCGCGCCTTGAAGAGCCTCCTCGGCAGCAGCCTGATGGAAGGCAAAACCGAAATCCAGGGCCGTTCGCTGCCCTACAAGGAATTACTGACCCAATTCATCACCGAACTCAAGCACCGCGCCGAAATGGCAGCGGATCGCTCTTTCGACCAAGCCGTGTTTGGTCGGCCGGTGTTTTTTGTGGATGACGATACGGCGGCCGACGACAAAGCCGAGGTGACGCTGGAAGCCATCGCCCGCACCGCCGGCTTCCGCGAGGTGAACTTTCAGTACGAGCCCATCGCCGCAGCCTATCACTACGAACGCCAGATTAACCACGAGGAACTGGTGCTGATCGCTGACATCGGCGGCGGCACCTCCGACTTCTCCCTGATCCGGCTCTCGCCGCAACGCGCACTGGCAGCCGACAGGCGCGACGACCTGTTGGCCAATAGCGGCGTGCACATCGGCGGCACCAACTTCGACCGACAACTGAGCCTGGGAGGCGTGATGCCCCTGCTGGGCTATGGCAGCCTGCTCAAGCGCGGCTTGACCATGCCCTCCAGCTACTACATGAATCTTGCCACCTGGCACACTATCAACCAGGTCTATACCAGCCGCACCTGGGCCGAATTGCAGGAGCTGTACCTGGACACCCAAGCGCCTGAAGCCATGGACCGCCTGCTCAAGCTGATCCGCGACCGCGCCGGCCATTGGCTGGCCGTGCAGGTGGAAGAAGCCAAGATCGCCCTGTCCACCGGCAATAGCGCAGCCCTACATCTGGATAGACTCGCACCCGGCATGCGCCACACGCTGACCCGTATCGAGTTTGAAAAAGCGTCGGCAGAGCTGGTAGAACAGATCGGCAACACTTTGGGCACCTTGCTGGCAAAGGCCGGCGTGCGTAGCGAGGCGGTGGATACGATATTTTTCACCGGCGGTGCCAGCGGCGTGCCCATGCTGCGCGAACGCATTGCCGCAATCTTACCTATGGCCCGGCGCATGGAAGGCGACTTGTGCGGCAGCGTTGGCGCCGGTCTTGCAGTAGAGGCACAACGGCGCTTTGGCTGATAACGCGGCAATTCGTAGTCCAACCCACGCATCACTACTCGCGCTTTGAAAAAGCTGTAAGAAGATCCATCAAAAAAACATTTTAAAATCTCTTACCCAACCTCTGTTCAAACAGGGTAACGATGGCAGATGAATCCTCTTCACCCATTCCCGCCTCAACAAGGGCATTGATATAAGCAGCCGCCATCTTGGTGCCCGGCAATTCAATAGCCAGTTCATCTGCAAATTGCCGCACGATGCACAGGTCTTTCTGATGCAGCTTGGCTTTGAAACCAGGCGTGAAATTATGCGTAAGCATGCGTTGTCCCTGCACTTCAAGTATTCGGCTGCCTGCAGATCCTCCCAGCAAAGCTTGCCTTACTTTTGCGGGATCCACACCGGATGTAACAGCCAGCGCAAAGGCTTCAGCAATCGCGGCAAGCGTTTGTGTTATCACAACCTGATTGCACGCTTTGCTCACTTGCCCAGCACCATGATCGCCGATATGAACAATGTTTTTTCCCATCACTTGCAGTACAACCAATGCTTGCTGGAATATGTCGGCCTTACCACCCACCATGATAGAGAGCGTGCCATCGATGGCTCCCTGGCTGCCACCCGAAACCGGTGCATCAAGCATGTTGATTTTTTTCTGCGCTAGTGCTGATGCTATTTGACGGGTGACTGAAGGTGAGATGGTGCTCATGTCGATTACCGTGCTGCCGGTTTGTGCGCCGTGAATGATGCCCTGTTTACCGAGGATAACTTCCCGTACATCTTCGGTATCAGAAACATTGGTAAAAATCAGGTCGCAATGTTTTGCCAGTGCTTGCGGGGTGTTGCATGCCTGCGCACCAGCCTGCACCAGTTGCTGCATTTGTTCGGGGCGACGCGCATACACCCATAGCGGATAATCCGCTTTGAGCAAGTTATTGGCGCAGGCATGTCCCATCACGCCCAGGCCGATGTAACCAATATTGGGTTTCATAAGGTCTCGCAGTTCAAAAATCAGAAAAAACAGGCTACAGCATTGCAATCATTTTGGCGAGCCATGCTCATGCCTAGTCTCTGCCCGACGGAGCTTACTTGGTCGCGGGAAGTTGAATGAGGAGATTAAATCGAGTGTGGCCCAATTTACTGTTTAACCTTTTTATTTTTGCCTTGATTTTTAATAAAAATAGCATACCTGCCTATTATTCATGAAAGCAATTTCAGTCAAGACGCACGCAGCTCCAACACGTATATTTCCTCTCAAGGAGAAGTAACGGTGAAAACTATGAGAGAACAGATATATGCTGGGAGGTTTTACAGGGTATTCAACTATATCGACAAACATCTTGAAGAAGAACTAAGCGTAGATTTGCTGAGTCAGTTTGCAAATTTCTCGAAATTTCATTTTCACCGGCAATTCTCCGAATACTGCAGCATCAGCGTCATTAGATATATCCAGTTAATGCGGCTCAAGCGTGCCTCCTACAGGCTGGCGTTCAACCCTCTTGAACGGATTATCGACATAGCGCTAGATGCTGGATTTGAAAACCCGGAATCGTTTTCACGTGCGTTCAAAAATACGATAGGACAAACCCCGTCTGACTTCAGAAAGAAACCGGAATGGGAACCATGGATTGAACGCTATCAATTTCCCAACAAAAAAAGGAATGCAAATATGGAAGTCAAAATCATCAATTTCGAACACACGAAAGTGGCTGCGCTTGAGCATCGTGGCGACCCAAAGTTAGTCAACAACTCGGTCAAAACATTTATTGAATGGCGTAAGGAATGTGGCTTGTCACCTATCACTTCAAGCAAAACCATAGGCATCGTCTACGACAACCCTGAAACTACCGCGCCTGATCAATTCCGTTTCGATATCTGCGGCTCAGTAACGGAAGTGATTCCGAAAAACCAGCAGGGCATCATCAACAAACAGATACCTGAGGGTCGCTGTGCTGTCGTTTGCCATGTGGGCTCATATGACAACATTGGAGAGGCAGCGTATTACTTGTACAGAGATTGGTTACCCGGCAGTGGCGAAGAGTTGCGCGATTTTCCCTTGTTTTTTCACTATCTGAATCTGGATTCAGATACACCAGAACATGAACTGAGGACAGATGTTTATCTTCCGTTGAAATAACCAGTTCATTCTATGCAATATGCCTGAACCCATTACTTATTTATTTTTCTATAAAAAACAGTATTCTGCCGCCTATTTTTTAATATATATTTCAAGATAAAGTATGTAAGAATATTTACTTTTATTGACTCGCCCATTAAATGGTTTAAGCAGCATATTTATGTGTGGGTCTTGAAAGTAGTAGCGATACATTCTCTGTTGCTCTCCAGCATCGTCATGTGATCGTTAGCAGCGGGCACAACATTTCTTCTTGGTACGCACCTGTACTTTCAATCCTATGCCTGCCTCAGGTCTGAATTTAACCGCTCTTTCGGATTCAATTCAGAACTATCGTTGGGCAAATAAAAGCATTCCATTTTTCCTTGTTTTTTCCCAATATTTTTGATCATTAGTTCAAGGAATTCAATCTAGACAGTGACGATTGGTACCCGTTCGGTCAGCGCGCACAGCAGTTCATAACTGATAGTACCTGCCGCATGAGCTACCTGTTCCACTGGCAAACCTTCCCCCCACAACGTCACACGACTACCCACATCAGCAAGAGGTAACGCACTTAAATCCACACTCAGCATGTCCATAGAGATACGTCCCAAAATGCGCGTACGCTGACCTTCTACCAGCACTGGCGTACCAGTTGGCGCATGGCGCGGATAGCCGTCGGCATATCCGCAAGCGACCACGCCAACGCGCGTGGGCGCCTCAGTACGGAATAACCCGCCATAGCCAATATTTTCGCCCGCCCGCAACTCTTGCACCGCAATGATGCGGCTTTGCAGTGTCATCACTGGCTGCAAGCCGAGTTGTTGCGCGCTGACTTCCGCAAACGGCGATGCGCCATATAACATGATGCCAGGGCGCACCCAATCGGCATGGGTTGCGGGATAGCGCAACAGGGCGGCGGAATTGGCCAGCGAGCGCGCCATGCGATAGGGCGCGAGCGTATTGAATACGTCTAGTTGTGCAGCCACACCTGTCGCTTCGTCAGCGTGGGCAAAATGTGTCATTAGCGTAATGTCGCGTACGGCAGGGTGGGCTTTGAGTTTTTCCAGCGCAGCGGGAACCTTGTTTGGAGCAAATCCCAAGCGGTTCATACCGCTGCCGACCTTGAACCACACCTCCAAGCTGCCACGGCTCGGATAGGCCTCCAGCATGTCAATCTGCTGCTGGGTGTGAATGACACAGGCGAGGTCGTACTCAGCCACCAGCGGCAAATCGTCCGGAGTAAAAAAGCCTTCCAGCAGCAGGATAGTCTGACTGAAGCCCGCATCACGCAGGCATATCGCATCACGGATATCCAACAATGCGAAACCTTCCGCCGCATTCAACGCTTCAGCGGCACGCAATAAACCATGGCCATACGCATTGGCCTTGATCACCGCCATGATGCGTGCGCTGCTCGCGCGACGTGCGACTTGCAGGTTCCATTCTAACGCGGAAAGATCAATGCGGGCTTGGATTGGACGGGGCATGAACGCAAGATTGCAGGATAAAATAGGGAGCTGTTAATGATAGCAGGCATCCTATTTTCGTGATATAAAACGCGCTCTTAAAAATTGCGCCTCCCAATGAATCGCGGATTTTATATCATACTTGCGGCGCAGTTCTTCTCCGCACTTGCAGACAATGCCCTACTATTTGCCGCCATTGCATTGCTTCACGAAATGCATGCGCCAGACTGGCATACCCCGATATTGCAAGCAGCATTTGTGGTGTCCTATATCGTTCTGGCACCTTTTGTAGGCGCCTTTGCTGATTCGCTGCCCAAGGGCCGCGTCATGTTCATTAGTAACAGCATCAAGCTGTTCGGCTGTATTGCCATGCTGGCCGGGGTAAATCCGCTTCTCGCCTATGCAGTGGCGGGACTGGGCGCGGCGGCTTATTCCCCGGCAAAATACGGCATCCTTACCGAATATTTACCGTCCGACAAATTAGTACTGGCAAACAGTTGGATAGAAGGATTGACTGTCGCCGCCATTGTGCTTGGCGCAATAGTGGGGGGTATACTCATCGGCCCAAATATTTCAGGCCAAATGCTGCAATGGTGGGATGTACCGCTAATAGAAACCGGCATTGACTCGGCGCCAGAACTAGCTATCGCCATCATCACGGTTATTTATCTCATCGCGGCGTTGTTCAATCTCTATATCCCGCGCGTGCCAATCGAGCACAAGCCGTTAAGCCGCAACCCAGGGTTCTTGGTAAGTGAATTCGCGCATTGTTTCAAACTGCTATGGAAAGATCCGCTAGGACAAGTGTCGCTGAGCGTCACCACACTTTTCTGGGGGGCAGGCGCTACGTTACGTTTAATCGTGTTGGCATGGGCCGTCACCGTACTTCACTATGATATGGGCGAAGCCGCCAAGCTCACCGCTTGGGTCGCCATTGGTATTGCCATCGGCTCCGTACTGGCGGCTAAATATATCAAACTGGAACATTCGGTGAAAGTATTGCCAATAGGTATTGCCATGGGGTTAATGGTACTGGCCATGATCCCGGTTACCAGCTCACCACTTGCCATTGCGCTGCTCATTGTTATTGGCGCAATGGGCGGCTACCTCTTGGTACCCATGAATGCGCTATTGCAACACCGCGGCCACTTGCTTATGGGGGCTGGTAGATCAATCGCTGTGCAAAACTTTAATGAAAACATCAGTATTTTCGCCATGCTTGCATTATTTGCCTTAATGCAAAAATTGGAATTAAGTATTTACACAATTACTTTGGTGTTTGGCCTGTTACTCTCAGGCATCATGACGGTGTTGTATAGAAAGCACAGGCATGATCAGGATACGGGGCAGATGTAGTTTTCTTTTTTAATTTCAAACCAACAATCTCAAACTAACCTCTGCATCGTAGCAACTGCTAGGCACAGATCGTCCCATGCTTTGGCTTTGTTCAGCGGAGTGTGCAGTAGATCGGTTGGGTGGTAAGTAATGATGAGTGGAATAGTTTTCGCCAAACTATGAGAGGATGAACCGCCATAGTCATGAAGTTTGCCACGCAGGTTAGGCAAGGCGGCGTCATACCCCAGTAATAAAGCGGCGGTTTCACCTAGAACTACGATCAGCTTGGGCTGGATGAGTTGAATTTGGCGCTCCAGGTAGGGCACGCATTGGGCAGTCTCATTGGCTTCTGGCGTACGATTGCCGGGTGGGTAGCATTTAACGATGTTGGTAATGTACACATTGTGGCCGCGTTTCAACTTAATTGCAGCCAGCATATTATCGAGTAATTTGCCAGATTGTCCCACGAACGGCTCACCTTGAACGTCTTCGTCCGCGCCCGGCCATTCGCCCACGAATAACCAGTCTGCCCGTACATCACCCATACCAAGAACCGTCTGTGTACAGCCCGCACGCAGTTTGCAAGCCGTGCAATTTTTCACCAATGCTTTTAATTCAGCCCAGTTGCAGCTATGAATATTTTGTAAGTCTGCTTTTTCCATTACAGACTGACTGGTCACTTGCTCTATTATAGGTTGGGCCGCTACAGTCACTTGCTCAAATACAGGCTTGGTTTGTCTGCGCCGTTGCCACAGCGGATAGAGATTGAGCTCACGTAATATTGCTTCTTCTCGCTTCACAGTAAATATTCCATCACGATTGCGTCTTCGCGCCCAATGTCTGCCGCATAATAGCCACGGCGCAGGCCAATTTCGAGAAACCCGACATCACGATATAGTCCCAGCGCCGCCACATTGGAAGGACGCACTTCCAGCAACATGCGCCGCATGTTACTGGCGCGCGCAATTTTTATTGTTGCATCCAATAGCCAACGGCCCAAGCCTTTGCGTTGATATTCGGCGGCGATGCCGATATTGAGCAAGTGCGCTTCATCCAATGCAGGCATGAACACAACATAACCTAATATTTCACCCTCTGCTTCGCACACCTTACACACATAATTACTATTAAGCGCATCGGTAAAATTCCCGCAAGTCCACGGACAAGCATGCACGCGTCGTTCAATGCACACTATCCCTGCCAAGTCTGCTAGATTCATATTGCGCAAGATGGTGTGGTCAAGTAACTGGGACAAACTCATCGCTCGCTGGTTTTTAGCGCCACCTTGTCGCGTAAATAAAACGGCATGGCTTGCGCCGCATCCATGCCTTGACCGGCGGCAAATAATGGCGCGGCCAATTCTGCAATAGCACTGGCCTGTGGCACGGCCTGCGTATCGCTACCAATAATTTGCCCGGCATAGAGATTACCCAATACAGCACCATATATGGCAAAGCCACTGCCTGTACCAAACCATCCAGAGCCTTGAACCTGCGGAGCCTGTTGCGGCAAACATAAATTCGGCTCGCAAACTGTCACCCATGACCCCGCCCGTTTTTCATAGACAGCATGATAAATCTCACCCATGCGCGCATCCAGTGCGGCGATCACTTTATCGTGGCCGGCGGCTTGCGCTAATGCTTGCAACGTACACACTCCCACCACCGGCAAATCCGCTCCCAGCGCCAATCCTTGCGTTACCCCACAAGCAATGCGTACGCCGGTGAATGAACCCGGCCCGGCGCCAAATGCAATGCCATCCAATTTCGAAATTTTAACGCCCGCTTCATGCAATAAATTATCCAGTATTCCTATCAGCAATTCGGAATGGCGCTGTCCGGCCAGTTCGCAACGATTGACAACATTGCCGTCCTGCCATAGTGCGACGGAGCAGTATTCAGTAGATGTTTCCAGCGCCAATATACGCATCATTATTAAGAATTGCCCTATTGAATAATATGCACTTAAACATTCCCGTTTAAACGGGAATATTTAAGCGGTGAAATAATATTGTCGAAATTTATGTTGGTTCAGACTAACAACAACGCGACAGCCTGCGCCGCGATACCTTCTTCGCGCCCGCTAAAGCCCAGCCTTTCAGTGGTGGTCGCTTTCACATTAACAGCATTCACCGCTACGCCCAAATCAGCGGCAATATTCTCTACCATGCGCGGAATGTGCGGTGCCATCTTGGGTGCTTGTGCAATGATAGTGGCATCCAAATTGCCTATGCGAAAACCCGCATTGGTCACCATACGCGCTACTTCGCGCAATAAAATGCGGCTATCAATATTTTTAAACTTGGTATCGGTATCTGAAAAATGACGCCCGATATCACCCAGCGCTGCTGCACCCAGCAGGGCATCACAGATGGCGTGCAACAGTACGTCAGCATCGGAATGGCCGAGCAGCCCTTTGTCATGGAGTATCTCCACGCCACCAATAATTAACTTGCGCCCCTCGACTAATTGATGAACGTCAAAACCCTGTCCGATTCTCATATTTATTTTCTTTGGACTAACAACAATTCGGCTAACTCAATATCCTGCGGATAAGTTACCTTAAAGTTGCTGTAACTACTTGTCACGAGCTTGGGATGAAACCCCAGCGCCTCGACTGCGGAGGCGTCATCCGTTACATTTGGGGCGGTTTGTAGCGCTTGTAATAATAGCCCAGTGCGAAACATTTGCGGTGTCTGCGCCTGCCATACTCCCTCACGATTTTCGGTATGCACAATTCGGCATTCAGCATCGGCACGCTTCAAAGTATCTGCTACCGGCACAGCAAGAATGCCGCCAACCTCGTCGTCGCGCAATACTTCAATCAAGTGTGCAAGCTGCTTGTGGCTCAAACAAGGCCGTGCAGCATCATGCACCAGTAGCCAGTCATCAAGTTCAAGTTCGGCGGCCATTAATCCATTCAGTACGCTTTCCGCGCGCGTTGCGCCACCACAAAATAGCGGCTGTAACTTTTCTCCGAATAACGACCAGTCATAACTATGCCAGTACGCGTCATCAGGTGTGAGGATTACAAAGACAGTGTTGATATCCGGGTTGGCACACAAAGTTGCAAGTGCGTGATAAAGCATCGGCTGTCCGGCAATCGGCAGGTATTGTTTTGGTAACCCACTGCCCATGCGAGAACCACAGCCAGCGGCGGGAACGAGTGCGAAAATTTCGGGCATTATTTGAAGGAAAAAGTAAGCCTATTCACTCAAACCGTTTCAAGTTCAATACGAATTTTACGGAATAGTTCTAAATAAAGTTAAACTAGTTTAAATCTCAACTGATTACCGATTTTTCGAAACGTTTTACATATTTGTTGTTCCTGGTAGAGCCATATCACTTATTGTTTTAGACGTACCCTGAGCGGCGCGCCGCATCCGGTCATTGATTGCAACCCATTCTTGCTGTGTTGGGGGAGCTTCTGCCAAAATACAATCGAAGTTGGCGTGATCAATACGGTGCAGTGTCGCATAAAGTTCGCGTCCATATTCATCAGCCATTAGTGGCATCTGGAGGCTCGTGATTCCAACAATATGGCTTACATCGCTATTTGCACTCAGATTAAGAACCGCTACTTTATGGCCCAGTTTAGCCAGTTGATACACTCGATGCCACAATTCATCTGCCGGATAGATCTCAATTGGCGTTGTTGGAGCATAATGTGAGTCCAACATGCCGGGAGCCCGCAGCAGCTTGGAGGTGACTGACTGGGCCAGTGATACTTTCTGATTAAGCGTGTATTCAATTGCTTCGACGGGAAGCCCGCCAGGCCGCAATAACGTAGCCTCTCCGTGCGTTAAGCTAATGATGGTGGACTCTACACCGATACGGCATGCCCCCCCATCAAGAATCATACCTACTTTAGATCCTAGTTTGTCATGCACGTGTTGCGCTGTGGTTGGACTTACCTGTCCAAAACGATTGGCCGATGGTGCTGCAATTCCGCCGCCGAATACACGCAGCAGGGCGGTTGCGACGGGGTGGTCAGGTACACGCAGACCTACCGTATCTTGCCCGCCGGTAACCTCATTCGGCACTTGGCTGGACCGTTGCAGGATTAAGGTCAGCGGCCCCGGCCAGAATGCTTCTGCCAGTCGCCATGCGGCGTCGGGAATTTCCCGCGCCCAAGTGGACAGTTGGGAGGCTGCGGCAATATGAACGATTAGCGGATGATAGTTTGGTCGATTTTTGATCTCAAAAATTTTTCGCACGGCAAGTGGATTGGAGGCATCCGCCCCCAATCCGTAAACAGTCTCAGTGGGAAAAACCACAGTCTCGCCTGCCCGCAGCAATGCCGTGGCAGCTTGTATTTCGTCATCCGGAACCTTATAGGGATTCACCGCAGTGTCTTGTTTTCTTTTCAATCCTGCACTTTGTCGGCTTGTCGCAGTTCCGCCGACGATTCATCACCTGAATAGGGATAACGGACATGGCCGAGGCGAATCAGGAACACTGCCAGCGTTAACATCAGGATAGAGCCAGTTATCGCGAGCATGCGCCAGTCATCCATAGCTTTCATATCCAAGATCAGGTAACGCGCAAGTGCCACCATGCCAATGTAAAGCGGGAAGCGCACTGGTAGTTTGCCTGAGTTGTAATATAGCCCGACCATGGCAAGTACCTCTAGGTAGAGGAAAAGCAGTAACAAGTCGGTTAGGGTCACTTGTACTGCCCGTACCATAATCATTGTCTCGCTTGCCATGGCGAACACTGTGGCAATGGCAATGACCAGCAAGCCTATATGTTCGACCAGTGAAAGAAGTCGTTGGTTGAATCTTTTAATGGTTCTGCTTTTCAATCCGCTAGCACCTCAATAATATAAAACATGCACTTAAAAATAAGCGAATCAGTGCATAACACTTTTATTTTTAATAAAAGTTTCCAATGCTCTGGCCATTTTCAATGGAGGCATATGTAATGCTCGCAATTTGCTTCGGCACCCTTTTTGAGGTTTTGTGCGTTCACTGAACTCTAGCGTCGCTCTGATGCTAATTGTTGATGATGTATCACACGTCCATCAATAGCCGCACGGCTTCATGATATTTTTCCGCAGTTTTTTCGATTATGTCGGCAGGAACTTTCGGTGCGGGGAGTTGTTTGTTCCAGCCAGAAGCTTCCATCCAGTCACGCACGAACTGCTTATCAAAGCTAGGCGGACTGCTACCTACATTGTATTGATCCGCTGGCCAGAACCGTGAGGAATCCGGCGTCAGCGCTTCATCAATTAAATACATTTTCCCTGATGAATCCACACCAAATTCAAATTTGGTATCAGCGATGATGATTCCCTTGATAGCCGCATATTCCGCTGCCTGGGTATACAGTGACAAGGCGGCATGACGCACTGCATTAGCACGCGGCGCCCCCAGCAATTTTACGGCTTGGTCGAAAGAGATATTTTCATCATGTTCACCTGCGGGTGCCTTGGTTGAAGGTGTAAATAATGGTTGCGGCAGTTTTTGCGCTTCCTGTAAATCGGCAGGCAATTTAATGCCACACACCATGCCAGTCTTCTGATACTCCTTCCACGCGGAACCAGCTAGATAGCCGCGCACGATGGCTTCAATAGGCACGGGTCTCAAGCGTTTTACTACGAAAGCCCGGCCAGCCAATTGCGCGCGCTCTTCATCAGTTTTGACTAAGGATTCTGGCTTGATACCGGTAAGGTGATTAGGGAGAACGTGATTAAGCTTACTAAACCAGAAATTGGACAGGGTAGTGAGTACTTGACCTTTTCCTGGCACTGGAGTCGGTAAAATGACATCAAAGGCAGACAAACGATCAGTTTGCACAATGAGCAGGCGATCATCATCCACTTCATAAATGTCACGCACTTTGCCGCGGTGCAGTAATGGCAAGCTGGTTAAGTTGGATTCAAGTAATACAGACATAAGGTTCCCTTTTTAGCTTAGTGATGGCAGCTTGGTCGCGGCAATTGCTTCGGCCTGCTGTTTGCGGAATTCGACGAGACGCTTGGCCAACTGTGTATCGTTCAATGCCAGCATGGCTATTGCGAACAGGCCGGCATTTGCCGCACCAGCTTCGCCGATAGCAAACGTGGCCACCGGAATACCTTTAGGCATTTGCACGATGGATAATAGCGAATCGATTCCCTTGAGGTATTTGGACGGAATGGGTACGCCCAGCACGGGCAGCGTCGTTTGACCAGCAATTACACCAGCCAAATGCGCCGCACCACCCGCGCCAGCAATGAAACATTGTACGCCTTGCTCACTCATTTCCTGAACATAGGTTAATAACAATTCAGGTGAACGGTGTGCGGAGATCACGCGCGCATCGTAGGCTACGCCGAAATCATGTAAAGGGCGCGCGGCCTGCTGCATGATTTCCCAATCATTTGAACTACCCATCAAGATGGCAACCAGTGGTTTGCTCATGATATTTCTCTCTTTTTAAGTTTGCTTAATAGATCTTGTTATTTAATTTCTAATACCCGTTAGAGTTTATTTATAAAGTAAAGCGCTCTGCTACAAGCAGTAGGCATTAACTGTGCTCTTCAAATTTGCTGGTTTCTACCGGCTTTCGCCCCGGTAAACGGGAATTAAACCCACAGCGATTTAACAAAATTGATCAGCGCAACGCGGCTGTACAAGACAGTAGGGCAGCTAAAATGAATTGATTTGTGTTTCGGTTGAAGATCCGTATACCGCAATTTAAATTTAAACGGTTAACCGGAACCCACCTCGATCATTTTTTGGGTGAATACATTTTGCTCATTTGCTCAAGTGGAATTGCCAGATGTGCATATATTTTGCGTCTGGGTACAGCTTTAAGTTTAATTAACGTCGTTAAAGGTTAATAATTATTTTTTAAATCCAATAAGGTAGATTCCGATAACTTTTCCCACTTTATCTTTAATGGGGTCGTAACAAGTATAGTAAGAGTTGCCTAAAATATCGATATCACCACAATATACTTCACCTTTGATCACTGCATCATAAGCCTTGTTATGGACAAGTTTAGTTCCAACTCCGCGCGTTCCTTTAGGTGTTAATACGTTTGTGCTAACCCGAATAAACTCAATACCATCTTTAACGAAGACCGTAGAATACGCGCCAGATGTTTTTTTAATTTCATCCACAACACTAAAGTTGTTGTTTATTTTTTGTGTACCGAAATAAATAACGGGAGCAATGATATTGCCAGATTTTTCCACTCCTTCTATCCTAGGTTCACCCATTTTTACAAATTTTGCCTTAAGTTCATCAACTATTTTCCTGGCGTCATCTGCACTTGCAGTAGCCATGAATAGTAATGTTGTTAGGAACAGAATTGTTTTTTTCATAAAAATACCTTTTTTAAATAGGTTTATTCGAATAAATTTATTCATGGTAGTCGGAGTATAAATATTCATTTTGTAATTGTAAATTTTAACAAATAACGTTTATTAAAATAACCTGGGAGCTTGCTGGAATATTTACAATAACCCATTGATTATGTTGGTGCATTTGTTATTCAGGATAATTAATTTATTGATTAAAAACAATGCATTATGCAACCACATAATTCCAAATCTGACGGTTTGCCAATTGCACTAATTTCTTGCTCTGCCCAAGCGTTTAAATCTAGCTTTTTGAAAGTATCATTTTTTTATTACATTAACATTTCGGAGCTCATCGTAATCTTATAGCTGCAACGTAGTTCGATTGGCTCAATACGCTGTACAATTATACAATCATTTTAGGCATTTCCATCCCAGATGGAGCCTCCATCAATAAAACTCATGTCCGGCCGGGACGCCAGCTGCAGAGACTGGATAAAATATTTTATTTATTCTTATGGTTACGGTAAAGGTTGCGTCTTGATAGTGTCAAAATCAAGTTTGACGCACATATCCCTCGCGCTTTAGTTTGAGTAAAATTTTTTGCACTGCCTCTTCCACACTAATATTTGTAGTATCAATTATTAGTTCTGGATTTTCTGGGGTTTCATAGGGATCACTGATGCCGGTGAATTCTTTAACGATGCCAGCACGGGCCTTAGCGTAAAGTCCTTTTCGGTCACGGCCTTCGCATACGTATAGTGGCGTGGCCACATGGATTTCAAAAAAACCGCCCAATGGTTCGATCATAAGCCGTACATCTCGGCGAGTGGCGTCATAGGGTGCAATTGGTGCGCAAATGGCAATACCGTAGTTCTTGGTGATTTCGGAAGCTACGTAACCGATTCTTCGTACGTTGATATCGCGATGTTCACGCGAGAAGCCTAGTTCGCTGGAAAGATGCTTGCGCACGAGATCGCCATCCAACAAAGTAACTTGCCTACCACCCATTTCCAACAGTTTCGTCATTAGGACTTTGGCTAAAGTCGATTTTCCGGCGCCAGACAAGCCTGTAAAAAATATCGTAAGGCCTTGTTTATCACGGGTTGGGTAGGCTATACGTAATTCATTCAGTACTTCAGGATAGGAAAACCACTCAGGAACTTGTAGCCCTTTCGCCAGGCGATGTTTCAATTCCGTATCGGTCAAACTAGCGCTAAGTGTACCTTCAGGTACTTCTTCCAAAGGTAGATATTGCGCACGTTCTACTACGTAAACCATGCGGGGAAATGGGATCAATTCTATACCTACAGCATTGCGTTTCGCTGCATTGGTGGGTAAACAATATTCCTGAAACAAATCTATTCCGCGTCGGGTACCCTCATCGTCTTTATACTCCCCGCCAACAATTAAATGGGAGCAGCCATAATTGCGTTGCACAATGGCTTTCCAAAAAACTTCACGTAAGCCGGATCCACGAGAGTAAAGGGGTAGCAAGGATAGGGCTGTGGTCGTGGAAGAAAAACGCGGCATGATGGCTTGATAGCAGCGTACCAAGGTGAAGTAATCGGGATGATCAGATTTTGCATTGCCGATGACAGGATGGATTAGTAAATTGGCTTCATAGGCTATAGCGGAACGCGTCGTAAATTCATATTGAACACGATGTAATGGTTGGTGTGCCTGAAAAGCAATGATTCGATGCCAGCCGCGCTGTATGAAAGATTTGCGCAATTCTTCCGGGGTAAGATGGAGTGTCGGAAAATCGTGGCGTAAGGGTAAAGATAGTCCTTCAAGACGTCCAGAAACATACTGGCCTTTTTGTTGTAAAAGATGAGCAACACCGGGATGAGCGGGGTCATCAGAATTGAATAGAACTTGTGCTTCTATTTTTCTATCAGGCTGCCAAAGTTCTTCTACGGTGATCACGGCTAGCATGAAACCTTCTGGATCGCGCAAAGCAAGACAGCTTCCGGGTACAAGTTGTTGGGCAACCGAATCTGGAATATCCAGAGTAATAGGCATAGGCCAAAACGTACCATCGGCGAGGCACATATCATTCAGAACGCTGTTGTAGTCGGCCTGGTTCATGAAGCCGCGTAATGGAGAGAATCCCCCGTTAAGTAACAACTCCAAGTCTGATAATTGTCGCTGGTTTAAATCCAATGATGGGAAGTGTATGGCTTCGCGGCATAGGGCTTCCGCACGCTTTTGGTCGACATTCAAGTTGACTAAGTCGCCGCCATAAGGTGTTATAAGTTTATCCATTACGTTAGGCATTGTGACTAAATGCTGCGTTAAATATTTGATTGAACCGGTCGAATTGATTTTCCGGCAGACAATTAATGCCGGCCGCCCCTTTTCTTCCTCCGCCCGTTTCAAATTGCCCGCATACTTTATCGGCACCATTTTTTGTGGCCAATGGCGCGCGCACGCTAACCATGAATCCTCCATTAGTGCGTTTGGTCAATATGGCATGGGCTTTAAAAGGGAATGCAGTGGCCAGGAGATTCCCGAATACACCGGAGACGCGCCGACTCCATGGCGCATCGGGAAGAAGGTAAATCGCCCCGGTGGTATTTTCCACTTCTGGCTTCAGTTTTTGGGCCAGTGCCATATCTGCAATATAGCCATTTTTCAAAGTTTCAAAGGCTGGTTCTTCATGGATAAAGGTAAAGGGGTCGCGATGATGATGCATTATTTGATAAAGCTCGGCTGGATGAAAATACAAATCTTGTAGTGATTCTCCATAAGCATTGTAGTTGATGCACTCCCCCAGTTGTTGCAGTGCATTTAACTGGATAGTAGTAAGTTGCAGAGTCTTTGATGCGTGAATGGCGGATTCATGCATATTGTCTCCAAAGGCGGCGACTACTGCCCAGACTAAAAATTGACCGTTAAGGTGATTGTTAACCAGCAAACTGGTACAAGTGTTTGGGCAGGTATCGATAAAAGTGGTTAGTTGAGGATGAGTGGGAATGTCGCCAGGGATATGATGATCAAAATATCGCACTTGCGCTCCGCAATCCAATGCTAGCAGTAGAGCCTCCCGGTTTTTGCTCATGGCAATGTCCAAAACAGTAATTTGGTCACCAACTTCAGCCTGCACTTGTGCCAGTAATGAAATGTCCCGTTTTACACCTGTGACGAGAATGCTTTTAGCCGGATGAGCGAGACGCAATTGATGTAAGGCACAAATACCATCCGCATCGCCGTTAAATATATCGTAAATTGTCACGTTGCTCGCTATTGTTTTATCTATTCAGATAAATAGGGGTTATATAAGTCGGCAATTTTCGTCCAATATGCAAATGCTGTGTTTCGTAGCACGTGAATTTATGGAAAACTTTGGTTAGGTGGAAGTTAACTTCTTTTGTACTGAAAGAGGCTTTGAAAGCGCGGGATTTTTCGCGAAATAGCCTTTAATGCCACTGAGAATGGCGCGCGCCATTTTTTCTTGGTAGTCCTTGTCGTTCAGGCGAAGCTCTTCGCTGGGATTGCTGATGAAGGCGGTTTCAATCAATATCGAAGGAATATCCGGTGATTTCAGCACGGCGAAACCAGCTTGCTGAACAGAGCTGCCATGTAGTGTATTGATGTTGCCCATCTCACCCAGCACATGCTTGGCCAGCTTCATGCTGTCGTTGATAGTGGCTGTTTGCGAAAGATCAAGCAATGTGCGCGCGAGATAGGGATCTTTTACTGCGAGATTCACGCCGCCAATTAAATCAGCTTCGTTTTCTTTTTTTGCTAGCCAACGCGCGCTGGCGCTAGTCGCACCGCGTTCGGACAGGGCGAACACTGAGGAGCCGCGTGCATGGGGTTTAATAAAAGCATCGGCATGGATAGAGATAAATAAGTCGGCGCGTACTTGGCGCGCTTTTTGTACACGTCCGTTCAGTGAAATGAAATAATCGCCGTCTCGAATTAATACGCCACGCATGTCCGGGGTTTCATCCATCAGCTCCTTCAGTTTGCGTGCGATTGCCAGCGTGACGTTTTTTTCGTATGTGTCATTGTATCCTTTCGCCCCTGAGTCTTCGCCCCCATGTCCGGCATCGATAGCGATGATGAGTGTACGTGCGCTCATCTCAGGTCGGCGGCGCGATGCAGATTTTTTTTGTGTAATTGAAGGCGGTGAAATTGTTTGCGCGCCTGCCATTTTATATTTGTTTGATTCACTCTCTTGAGGTAACTGATTTACCGTAGTTGAGATGGATTCCAGGGTGTGTGTTGCTGGTTTTTCTTGCAACAGTGCCATCATCGGATCCAAAGGAATGGCGGGATAAATATCAAGAACCAAGCGGTGGTTGTATTTTGCTACTGGCAGAAGGTTGAATAACTGCGGCTTGACTTGGGACTTAAGATCGAACACTAAGCGTGTTATGCCGGGTTTGAAGCGGGCTACGCGTACACTCTTTATGTAAGGGTCGTCGCTGCGAATTTTACCAACGAGCTCATTAAGGGGATCGTTTATTTCGACATCTTTTAGATCAATTACCAGTCGATCAGGGTTTCTAATGGAAAACAGTTCATAGTGGATCGGATTGGCTGATTCTAGTGTTAGGCGAGTGTATTCAAGTGCCGGCCAAACGCGCGCAGAACTGATGGCAGTTGATGCCTGCGCGTGGGTGAACCATAGCAAAAGACCAAATACGACTAACTTTGAAGCACTTTTAAGCATTCCCTGCCTGCCTGTGAAATTGCACGAACTTCAATATTGCGACCATTACATACTGTTTCAGCAGATAATATTTCAAGTGTGATTTCCATATCTGCTTGTGGCACAAGACCTTGCCCTTTTTCTGGCCACTCTACTAGGCATACGTTCTGTCCGTCAAACTCGTCGCGGAAGCCGGCGGCGTCCCATTCGTCCGCGTCGTGGAAGCGGTAGAGATCAAAGTGACACAAGTGTAACCCACCAGCTTGATACAGCTCAAGCAAAGTATAGGTCGGGCTTTTTACCCGTCCAATATAGCCCATCGCATGTAGCAGAGCACGTACCAAAGTGGTTTTGCCGGCGCCTAAGTTACCGCGCAGATAAATCACCATACCAGGCTTTATTCCTGGGGCTAGTCGTGCCGCAAAAGCAACGGTAGCGACTTCATCGGCCAGCGGTAGACTTATTCGGCTATTATTCTGATTATGCAAATCGAGACACCTCAAATTGTGGATTACACCGCATTGGCTACCAAAATAAAAGAATGGGGTAGGGAGCTTGGATTTCAGGCCGTAGGTATCGCTGATATCAATCTTCATGATGCCGAGGAACGCTTACTGAAATGGCTCGCGCGGGGCTTTCATGGCGAGATGGATTATATGGCAAAACATGGTATCAAACGCAGCCGTCCGGCGGAATTGATTCCTGGCACATTGCGTGTCATTTCTGTACGTATGGACTACTATCCACCCAATGTGAAAGATAGTTGGAAAGTGATAGAGGATGGCAGCCGCGCGTTCATTTCCCGCTATGCCCTGGGACGCGACTATCACAAAGTTTTACGCAAGCGCCTGGAAAAATTGGCTCAAAAAATTCGCATTGAGGTGGGTGGTTTCAGCTATCGTGTATTCACCGACAGTGCGCCAGTAATGGAAGTAGAGTTGGCGTCTAAAGCTCGGTTGGGCTGGCGTGGTAAACATACGTTGCTGTTGTCGCGCGGCCATGGTTCATGGTTTTTTCTGGGTGAGCTCTACACCGATCTGCCGCTTCCTATTGATGAGCCGGAATCGGAACATTGCGGTACCTGCACGGCGTGCATTCAAGTGTGTCCAACGCAGGCTATCATCGCGCCATACAAGCTGGATGCACGACGCTGCATTTCCTACCTGACTATTGAACTTAAAAGTAGTATTCCTATAGAACTTCGCCCGCTTATTGGCAATCGCATTTATGGCTGCGACGATTGCCAAATGGTGTGTCCATGGAATCGTTTTGCGCACAAAAGTCTCGAACCGGATTTTGCTGCAAGGCACGGGCTGGATGATGTCGCATTAACCGAATTATTTGGATGGGACGAGGAAACGTTCAATCAGAGATTTGCGGGCAGTGCTGTTTACCGCATCGGCCATGAGCAATGGCTGCGTAACATCGCTGTGGCACTGGGTAATGCGCCCAATAGCATTGAAGTGCTGGCCGCGCTGCAAGCCCGTGCCCAAGACGCGTCCCCGTTAGTGCGCGAGCATGTAGATTGGGCGCTGGAACGGCAAGGAAGCTGACCATTTCACAAAGCGCCCAGCCAATGGGCTGATTCACCATCAGCGCTACCGTACTCGAGCACAAGTAACGCAGGAAATTACCGAGTACATTGGGGTGTTCTACAGCCGGCAAAGAAAGCAGGCTCACCTTGGTTGCCTGTTGTCAATAGATAACAAGGGGGGCAAGGTGCCCAAAGATTTCCATGTGTACCAAGGTACAACTGACGATCGCAACAGCTTAAAGTACAGTCAAATATTGAAAATTAGTTAAGCGAGTCAAAAAATACTTTCAAAATTCTCGTATAAGTTATGCGGCACGAAACTTCAACAGACTGGATTAGTTACACCTTCTATTCAACTTCTAAATTAACGGTAATGTCTATGCCTTTTTGACCAATTTTCACTGGTTTTGAAAATCCCTCCAGATCTTTTGAGCTAGAAGTTATCTTTCCCGACTTTGATATTCGCGCACCGACAATTACATTGGTTACAGTAGATAAGTTCAAACCTGGCACCATTGACATACTGTCATCCAGCGTGAAACTAAACGGCAGTTCCTTCACTGTTGTGCGTATAACAGCCAGCGGCGGTTTACGTCCACTTTCCACAGCCCGAGCAAAAATAAACACTGTATCGGTATCTTCGACTCGCGCTTTAAAAGCAGGATCAAGGCGTACTGTTCCACTCACTGATCCATTTGCAATTTTTGATTGCGTCGCATCTTTATTACCGGCTGAAGCTGCTACCGGAGGTAATCCGGCTAGTCTACGTGCTTCACTGATACTGGTGCTAACTGAATCCACTATAGGAGAATTGGGTGGCAAAACATCGAGAATCTTTTGCCACAATTTAATAGCGCTTTGATAGTCCCTGCGTTCGAAAGCCGCAGAACCCGCCAGAGACAACGCTTTTAGATTGTTCGGATCGATTTTCAATGCCTGCTGGATTATTTTTTCTGGCTCTCCTTGTAAGGTCTGTTTGAGCATGGCTAGTATATCGGCTTGATCGGCCAGCACAGAGGCGTTATCCGGTTGCAATGCTACAGCGCGAGAGTATGCGGCACTGGCATCCTGATAGCGGTTGAGAGCGGTGTAGGAGCGGGCAAGCATCACCCAACCATCGGCGTTGTCCGGTTCTGCCTTAAGCCGTTCCGCTAGCCATGTCACCATTGCCTCAAATTGTTCAGGTGTAGCCGGGTGTGCTTCGTCAACGGCTGCTGTCGGGATTTGCGGTTTCAATCCAGCTGGTGTACCCAGTATGAAATATAGAGAAATCGCCAACAACGGTACTGCAATTACCAACGCCACGATCGAAGCATTACCCCAACGGCTATCAGCCGATGGCGCAGTGACGATTTCAGCGGTGCCTGAATCTTCCAACACGCGACTCTCTAGATCGCTCCGCGCGTTTTGATATTGAACCTCATTTAGTGTCCCGGCTGCCAGATCTGCGTCTAATTCGCGTAACTGATCACGAAAAACAGACAGATTCACCTCTGAAGGCGTAGTGGATATCGAGCTATTACCTCGTCTGAGCAATGGTGGCAGCAGAACCAGTAACGTAACAACAATCAGAGCCCCCACTATAAGCCAAAACGTTATCATGAATGCCCCTTACCTTCTTTTCCAGACAACAGCGATGCCGCGCGGGCATGCTCATCTGCGTTTAGGGCGGGCGCCTGCCGCATCATTTTGCGGCGCTGGCGCAGAATAACAAAGAGCACGCCCATCCCCACTACTAGCAGTAAAAGAGGACCGAACCAGAGTAACCAGGTGGTTGATTTCACCAATGGGCTGAACAGAACGAATTCACCATAGCGCTTGACCATGTAATCTAATATTTCTTGCTCTGATTGTCCTTGCCGTAGTTTCTCGCGCACTTGATTTTTAAGGTCAACCGCGAGTTCAGCATTGGAATCGGCAATCGTTTGGTTTTGACAGACCAGGCAGCGAAGATGTGCAGATAGGTCCATAACGCGTTTTTCCAGTGCAGGATCGTCCTTTGTAATCTCCGCCTGATTGGCAGCATGAGCCAGTGGCATTAAAAGCAACAATACAAGGAAGAGAAGTTTGCTATGCACCATTCAACTCCTTAACGAGAGGAATGAGTTTGTTCTGTATGAGTTCCGGCGTGAGCGCTCCAATAAATTTATGACGAATAAGCCCTGACTTATCGATGACGAAAGTTTCCGGGACACCATAGACGCCCCAGTCGATGCCAACGTTACCCTCGCGGTCATAGGCTGACAGGACATATGGGTCACCCGAGTTTCTTAACAAAGCCAGGCCATCATCACGATTGTCCTTGTAATTAAGCCCATAAATCGGCACCAACTTTTGCCGTCCCAACTCTACCAACAAAGGATGCTCTTGGCGGCAAGTCACACACCACGAGGACCAAACGTTAAGCAACCAAACCTTGCCGCGCAAGTCCTCCGGCCCAATAGTTTTAGCGGCGTCATGAAGTTGTGGCAGCCGAAAAGTCGGTGCTACCTTGTTGATTAAGGGCGATGGCACTTCCCTGGGATTGAGTGTGAGTCCGATCCACAAGAAAATAACGAGAACAATAAAAGCCCCCAGAGGAAGAAGAAAACGGTTCATCGGCTTCCCTTTCAGCGCTGTGCGGGTGGTTTTAATGGTAGGCGATAGCGACGATCGCTCACCGCCAGCAGACCGCCAAAGGCCATGATTAAACATCCACCCCAAATCCAGTTAACCATAGGTTTATGCTGGATGCGCATAACCCACTCGTCCCTACTGATTTGTTCGCCAAGCGCAACATAAAGATCACGGAACAAGCTCGTGTAAATAGCTCCTTCAGTCATAGCTGAATCCTGCATGGTATAAAGGCGCTTTTCAGGGTAGAGCGTATCTATCTTCGCTCCATCCAGAGTTACCTCCAGCGTGCCACGAATTCCGCTGTAATTTGGCCCTTTCATTTTCTCCATGGCAAGCAAGCGAAAGGCGTATCCATCCAGCGTGGTCACATCACCCACGCGCAGACGCATTTCACTGCTGGTTTCATAGCCCTTGACCAGAGTCACGCCGAGAATAAACACGCCAATGCCAGCGTGGGCAAGCAGCATGCCGTAAGTGGAGCGAGACGTGCCCCGCAGCGTTGCCCAAGCGCTCCCATTAGTAGATCCCCGCACCCGAGCAACCAGGTAGGCCATGCTTGTGAGTAATGCCCACATTCCTAGGGACGTCCCGGCTACCACTGGCGCCGTCCAGTGCCCGAACCAGGACGGCACAAGTGTGCCTAATGCCACACTGACGATAAACCACGGCAGCAGATGTTTAAATACTTTCGCCAGGCTGGCCTGTTGCCATGGTGTGCGTGGCCCGACGCCCATCAAGAAAACCGCAATCGCCATGATAGGCGCAAATACGGCTTCAAAATAAGGTGGTCCGACTGAAATTTTACCCAGATTCAATGCATCCAAAAATAAAGGATAGAGCGTGCCAAGGAATACTGCGCCAGCGGCGGCGACTAGTAGCACATTGTTCAAAAGTAGCATCGACTCGCGTGAAATCAATTCAAATCCGCTGCCCAGCCCCACTTTTGGCGCACGCCATGCAAATAGCACAAGCGAACTGCCGACCACGATACTCAGGAATGCCAAAATAAAAAGTCCACGCGCCGGATCTGCAGCGAAAGAATGTACGGAAGTCAGCACTCCAGAACGCACAAGAAAGGTTCCGAGAAGGCTTAAAGAGAAAGCGATAATGGCCAGCAATACGGTCCAGTTTTTGAACGCACCGCGTTTTTCCGTTACTGCTAGAGAATGGATTAGTGCAGTGCCCACCAGCCAGGGCATGAACGAAGCATTCTCGACCGGATCCCAAAACCACCAGCCGCCCCAGCCCAGCTCATAATAGGCCCACCAGCTTCCTAGCATGATGCCCAGAGTAAGAAACATCCACGCCACTGTGGTCCATGGACGTGACCAGCGCGCCCAAGTTGCATCAAGCTTGCCGCCAATCAATGCCGCGATGGCAAAAGAAAAGGCCACCGAGAAACCTACATAACCCATGTATAGCAAAGGTGGGTGGAATATCATGCCGGGATCTTGTAACAAAGGATTCAGGTCGCGGCCATCCATTGCGGCTGGTAGCAGGCGTTCAAAGGGGTTGGAGGTGAATAACGTGAAAGAAAGGAAGCCAACACTGATTAGCCCCATCACGCCTAATACGCGTGCCAACATTTCCTCCGGTAGACGCTTACTGAACAGCGTTACCGCCAGCATCCACCCTCCGAGCATCAGCATCCATAAGAGTAGCGAGCCTTCATGTCCACCCCACACCGCAGCAATGCGGTATTGAACCGGCAATAATGAGTTTGAGTGTGCGGCAACGTACTTAACCGAGAAGTCGTTGGTAACAAAGGTATAAACAAGGCAGCCAAAGGCAATCACAATAAAAGCTAGTTGTCCGCGAGCTGCCGGGCGGGCGAGTGCCATCAGCCGCCGATTGCCGCGCATGCTACCGGTTATAGGTAGTACGCCGAGCATTAGCGCCAGTACGAGCGCCAGCATGAGGGAAAAATTACCGATCTCGGGTATCACTTTCCTCCCCCTTGTCCGCTATAAACGCAACCAACCGCTATCCATGTATTTGATTCGGTCTTGCCCGGTGTTGGTAATTTGTTCATTAGCTTCATTTTTCCAAATTTTAAGAATTAAATTTAATAAACAGATACGTCCTTAAAGTTCCGCATCATATGTCTCTTAATGAAAGGGACACAGCTTTTAATTTTAACATGGACATTCTAGTTTCTTTAAAACAACTTCGAGTAAGGCCATTGTTCGTGCTAAAGGTGTAAGTGTCGCTTGTGCCATCGCCTTCGAAATATTTAAGGAGGCACGCTATCGTTAAAATTAATATTATATTCCACTGTCAGTGGTGCATGGTCACTAAAGCGCTGTTCCATATAGATGTTGGCTGACCGAGCGGACCGCGCAATACCCGGCGTGGCAATGTGGTAGTCAATACGCCAACCTACGTTTTTTGCCCAAGCTTGGCCGCGATTTGACCACCATGTGTAAGCTTCCAATTCAGGATGCAAGTGACGGAACACGTCTACGAACCCAACTTCATCAAATAGTTCAGTAAGCCAAGCACGTTCCTCTGGCAAAAAGCCGGAGTTCTTGCGGTTGCCGCGCCAATTTTTCAAATCTTTTTCGGTGTGGGCTACGTTCCAGTCGCCGCATAACAATACCTCACGCCCACTGGCGTGAAGTTCACGCAGATGCGGCATGAAGGCAGCCATAAACTTGAATTTCACCGCTTGGCGCTCGTCACCGCTGGAACCAGAGGGAAGGTAAAGTGACACGACACTAAGGTTATCGAACCGCGCTTCAATATAACGCCCTTCGCTGTCGAATTCAGGTATACCCAGCCCTTCTATTACTGTTTGCGGCTTGTGCCTGCAATAGATGCCTACACCGCTATAGCCCTTTTTTTCGGCATAGTGGAAATAGCCATGGTAACCGGATGGCGCTAACATTTCCGGCGTCATGTCAGCAGCTTGCGCTTTAAGTTCCTGCACGCAAACAATGTCGGCATTTTGCTGCGCCAGCCATGGCAACAATCCCTTGCTACAGGCAGAACGAATTCCGTTGAGATTAATGCTGATAACGCGCACTAAAATTCTCCATAGGCAAAGCTTGTAATTATAATGGCGGCACGTCTAAATTTTTGATCTATCTACCATGTCTAATTTTCGCCAGGATTTCATCCGTTTCGCCATCAAGCAAGAGGTCTTGTGTTTCGGTGAATTCAAAACCAAGGCTGGCCGCTTATCGCCCTATTTTTTTAATGCGGGCCTGTTCAATGACGGGGAATCGTTGAAACAGCTTACACAGTTTTACGCGCAGGCCATCCTGTTCTCAAAAATTCCCTTCGATATGTTATACGGCCCTGCTTATAAGGGTATACCGCTCGCGGCAGGAACGGTCATTGCTCTAGCAGAAAAAGGCCACAACGTACCTTACTGCTTTAACCGCAAGGAAGCCAAAAACCATGGTGAAGGCGGGAGTACGGTGGGGGCGGCACTGCGGGGACGTGTGCTAATTATTGACGATGTTATTTCCGCTGGTACCTCGGTTCGGGAATCCATAGCCTTGATCCGCGCGGCGGGCGCGACACCCTGTGGGGTGGTCATTGCATTGGATCGCATGGAGCTGGGACAACAAACAGAGCGGAATGAAAATGAGCTTTCCGCAGCACAGGAAGTAGAGCGTAACTATGGTATTCCGGTGGTGGCAATCGCTACACTGAATGATTTGCTTGGTTATTTGCAGGCTAATCCTGCGATGGCGCAAAATCTGCAAGCAGTACAATCCTACCGTGATCGCTATGGGATAGAGCGTAAATAAGATGAAAATTTTTAGTGCATGTCTGATGTTGATTGCTGTTGCCTTCAGTACAACGGCCGAAGCGAAACTATATAAGTGGGTGGACGATAAGGGCGTGACCCATTACGGCGAAGTCATTCCTCCAGAATATACCAACAAAAGTAACGCGCTATTAAGCGATAAGGGGCGTTTGATTAAAAGAAATGAGGAAATAAATAATACGGAGCGGCGAGCCAATGAGAAGGATGAGGCCAAAAAACGTATTGATAACGAAGCTAACCTTGAATTAAGCCGAAAAGACAATGCGTTATTGAATACTTTCAGTAACGAGAAGGAAATTGATCTGGCTCGTGATCGCAATCTGCATCAAATAGAGTCACTTATTAGTAGCATACAGTCACTGCAAAGAACAGCCCGAGAGGGTTTGAAGAATTATCAGCAGGAAGCAGAGGGGATAAAGCGCGTTGGCAGAAAGCTTCCCGTTTCATTGCAAGCCGACATTACTGAGGGCGAAAATAAATTAGCTAAATTGCAACTAGACTTGGTTAAGGCTCAAGAAAAAGTGGCCTCGGTTAAAGCGAGTTATGAAGCTGACAAGATGCGCTTCCGTGAGCTGAATGGAAGTGCCAAGAAATAAGTAAGGGACACCTAAAATTCCTCTCCTCTCCAACTTTTTGCATGGTGACGTATGGATGGGCTGAAAATTAAAGTTCGACATTTTATATAGGATAGTAAAAACAAAAGACTAAGAGAAGGCCAGCCTGAGGAAAAAGATAATTACGGCTTAGAGGAAGCGGAACGAAGGTGCTATCGCTATCGAAAATATTGGTGGGATGCCAAATTATACCCAATATGCAGTCTGTGTCATTACCCTTGCGCTCATTTGCATCGCTATCTTTATAGGTAGTGGCAATTCTGCACCTCCCAGCTGCACTGCAATATCCCTGTGCCGAGCCTCATCTGTAAGCATTTGCCAAATAACTGCACGGCTTTTTATATCCCGCTCTGGCAATTTCCCCAAATGACTTTGCAGATGCGCACCTACCTGTCGTTCTGTTTCCGCCATAAATCCAAGACTCCATTTATCACCTAGCAATCCAGCAAACGCACCGACAACCAAAGAGCCACCATACCAAATTGGATTGAACACGCTTAGATGGCTGCCTAATTCACGTACACGTTGCGACGTCCATGCCAAATGTTCGGTCTCTTCATTCGCTGCTTGTCGTAAGTCTTGCTGCACCACAGGATCGCGCGCCGTCAGCGCTTGCCCTTGATATAAGGCTTGAGCGCAAATCTCACCGCTATGATTTATTCGCATCAGCGCTGCTGCATGCTTTTTTTCATTCTCGTCTAATGCTGCATCCGGCAAACCAGCATCAGGAAAAGGTCGTGTACTATGCGCTTCGCTAAATAAAGTGCGCAAGCTTTTGTCGAATTCAATAATCAAGCTGTCGAAACCCAACACAGATATCTCCTTGTACACGTTCATACCAATCCCGACAGTGAGGATTTCTTCTGAAAATTAAGATTCTACTTTTTTAAACTTATGTGACCCACAACAAAAATTTTATTTATGTATTTGATATGTTACGGCGAAGCGAGATTTTTTTATGGCCAATTGCGTAGGTAAACAATAAACATTAATTTTTAGAGATACGCCATTACAATTCATGAGGATCAGCCCCAACAATACGCTCAAGTAGAATTTGAAACAAAAAGCACCATCGTTGTGTATTTAACCATAATTATGCTCAAATACATTCTAATTAGATTGGTAGCCTTAGTAAAAGGGTGGCGATCCATAGCATTAACCTCACCATCTTAATCTAACTAAAAATTAAAGTGGGATTCTAATCAGAAAAAATTTTCCGCTTGTATTGTGTTGCGATAATACAACATGTGCCTTGCTTATCCGCTAAGCACTCTGTCAGAATACACTCTGACTTCTCATAAGTGGTTTAAATTTGAGAGGTTTTCCCGGAAAACCAATTTAGTAAATCAAGGAGAACATTTTATGAACATGAACAAGAGTTTAATTGCTCTCGCTGTTGCGGGGATATTTGCGTCCTCGGCTGCAACGGCCGCTGTAGACGTTTACGGTCAAGCTAACGTATCGTACGATATCGTTAACAATGATTCAAACAGGGACAGCCAAGGAGTCGCCAGTAATGGATCACGCTTTGGTTTGAAAGGTTCAGAAGATCTAGGTGGTGGTTTATCCGCAATCTGGCAAATTGAAAACCAAATTGCGATTGGCGCGGGCTTGGGCGGCACAGAAAACCCAGGCTCCAATACAAGCATTGCCTTCCGTGATACATTCGCTGGTCTGAGAAGCGATACAGCTGGTACTGTAAGATTAGGGCGTTTTGATACACCCTATAAATTAGCAACCCGCGGCATGGACATGTTCCATAATACCCTTGCAGATAACCGTTCCTTGATGGGGCTCGGCCATGATGTTCGTGCAAGCAACTCTGTTGGTTTTAACAGCTTGAATTACTCAGGTTTCAGTGCAGCAGCTTCTTATTTTGGCGATCAAGGCGGTACCGCACCTGGCTTTAATACGCCAACCATTGGTACAGCCAACACTTTGTTCAACACAAATGAAGGTTTCTCAATTGCGGGTATGTACGACGCAGGCCCGTATCACGCTACTGCAGCTTATCAAACTATCAGCAATGGTCTGTCAAATACAAACATAAGCACAGATGCATGGAAAATTGGTGGGGGTTACTCGGTAGACGCCTTTGCGCTGAACGGTGTTTATGAAAGAATCAGCAACAGAAATGGTTCTGGTGACGCTAGTGCTTGGTACCTGTCCGGTAAGTACAACTTGACTTCAGCTGATGCTCTTAAACTGGCATATACAGACGTTAACAACCACGTTAACGAAGCTGCGAATTCAGGAGCTAAGCAATATTCTGTTGGTTACGACCACAAAATGAGCAATCGTACTACGCTGTATGCTTTGTACACCAAGTTGGATAATGACCAAAATGCTAATTACCTGCTTGGCTGGAACAGCGCTAGCACTTCCGTTAGCAATGCAGGAATTGGTCAATCACCTTCTGCTTTCTCAGCAGGTATGAAACATTCGTTCTAAGCTATCTTTTTCGCGAGAAAACTAATAGTTTGATCATAAGCGGACACTTTCGGGTGTCCGTTTTTTTATATTGATGCAATGTTGGTGACATACATCGATATTAATGTCTGAAAATTACCAAGATTAACTATTTCCCGAGCAATCTCTACTTTTAGCTCATCGGATCCATAGTTTACTGGTTTGCTAACGCCAAAATGAGCTATCCACTGGCTATTCCAACAAAACTGGAAGCAGTGTGCAGTATTAGAAAATATCCACTACAGTTATACGCACGAATATTACAGCCCAAACAGTTGTGCTAATGCAACGCCTGGCTCAGTGGCACGCATAAATACCTCACCCACCAAAAAAGCATTGACGTGATTATTGCGCATCAGCTGTACATCTTTTACTTGGAGGATGCCACTTTCGGTTACCACAATACGTTCTTGTGGAATGTGCGGTAATAAATCCAACGTAGTTTGCAGTGTTACCTCAAAAGTATGCAAATTACGATTATTAATGCCAATAAGCGGAGTAGTGAGTTGCAAGGCCTCGTCCAATTCTGCTTTATTGTGCACTTCTACTAGCACGCTTAATCCTAGGCTATGTGCTAAAGCCTCGAATTCTTGCATCTGCGCCAAACTTAATGCTGCCGCAATCAGCAGGATGCAGTCCGCTCCTAACGCACGTGCCTGATAAATTTGGTAGGCATCCACCATGAAATCCTTGCGCAGTACCGGGATTGAACAAGCATCCCGCGCTTCTTGCAAATACTCGGCACTGCCCTGAAAGAATTGCGCATCGGTTAATACTGACAGGCAGGCCGCACCGTGATTCGCATAGCTAGCAGCAATTTCCGCCGGGCGAAAATCTGCGCGCAACACACCTTTACTTGGGCTGGCTTTTTTAATTTCGGCTATCACTGCGGGCTGGCTTGCTGTAATTTTTTTGCGAATTGCTCCGACGAAATCACGAGTAGGTAAGACTTGTTCCGCCTTAGCGCGCATGGTTACCGATGAGCATGTGGCTTTTGCGGTAGCAATTTCTTGCGCCTTAACAGTAAGAATTTTTTGCAGAATGTCAGACATGGCAGACCCTAATATACAAGGTGCGTATTTTAACTTAAGTGCAATGGTAAAATGCGCACTTATAGATGAACAAAATGCAGCGATATCTGTCATCAATGAGATGACTGCATTGACAATGATGGAATCGTTGCGCTTTGCCCATCTACTGGCCCCACTTGAATTATGAGGTAGAAATGGATGATATAAAAACATACATGCAGCAAGTTGGACAGGATGCCCGCGCCGCTTCGCGCATTATGGCGCAAGCTGGCACAGCGAAAAAAAATCGTGCCCTGGAAAATATTGCTGCCGCTATCCTGAGCAGTATCGCACAACTCATTACGGCGAACGCCAAGGATACCGCTGCTGCGCGTGTTAACGGGTTGGATGCTGCCTCCATCGACCGTCTCACCCTAACTGAAAAATCCGTACAAAGCATAGCGGAAGGGTTATTGCAGATAGCGGCCCTGCCGGATCTCATTGGAGAGATTAACGACCTGAAATATCGTCCTTCCGGCATCCAGGTCGGTAAGATGCGTGTACCACTTGGCGTTATCGGCATCATTTATGAATCCCGGCCAAATGTGACAGCTGATGCAGCAGGGCTGTGCCTGAAATCCGGCAATGCTGCCATTTTACGAGGTGGCTCCGAGGCGATTCATTCCAACCAAGCAATTGCGGCATGCGTTCATCAGGGGCTGCGCGAAGCCGGCTTGCCAGAGACTGCTGTGCAGGTGATCAGCACCACCGATCGTGCGGCAGTGGGCGAACTTATTACCATGCGGGAATATGTGGACGTGATCGTGCCGCGGGGCGGAAAAAGTTTAATCGCACGCATCGCGGAAGAAGCCCGTGTACCGGTTATAAAACACTTGGATGGTATCTGCCATGTATACATCGACGACGAAGCTGATTTAGAAAAAGCCATCCGCATCGCTGACAACGCCAAAACTCAGCGTTACGGTGTGTGTAATACCATGGAAACCTTGTTGGTGGCTGCCAGTGTGGCACCACGTGTGTTACCTCAATTATGTAAAATATATCTGGATAAAGGCGTGGAGCTGCGTGGTGACGAAGCCGCATGTAAACTCGTTACGCAAATGGCAATTGCTACAGAAGAAGATTGGCGCACCGAATATCTTGCGCCGATTTTGAGCGTGCGTGTGGTGACTGGGCTGGACGATGCTATTGCGCATATCAATACCTACGGATCACAACACACTGACAGCATCGTGACTGAGAATTACACCAAGGCGATGCGTTTTTTACGCGAAGTGGATTCCAGCTCGGTCATGGTAAATGCTTCAACACGCTTTGCTGATGGCTTCGAATATGGATTAGGCGCGGAAATTGGGATTTCTACGGACAAAATTCACGCGCGCGGCCCCGTAGGATTGGAAGGATTAACCTCGCAGAAGTTTATCGTATTGGGTAGCGGGCAGATAAGAAATTAGCAGGAATATTTTTCACTAAGAGTTTCTGTATAACTACACTTGCCTGAAGTGATCACGAAAGAAAATTATGAAACAAACCATCGCAGTTAACGTGCCAGATATTGGTGACTTTAAGGATGTAACTGTTATCGAGGTGCTAGTAAAAATAGGCGACGCCGTGGCAGCAGAACAATCGCTGATCACATTGGAAACCGACAAGGCGACTGTGGATGTGCCTTCCCCCGTTGGGGGGGTGGTGAAGGAATTGAAAATCAAAATTGGTGACAAGGTCAGCCAAGGCGGCTCAATCTTAACGTTAGAAACAGAGACGACAGCGGAAGAGCCAATCTCTTCGTCTGCCCAATCCACTCCAGTCGCTTCCCCCCCCCTTTTTTCAGAGGAAAAACCAACTCCCTCTCCTGATAAAGAAAAAGCGCAAGGAAGCATGGGGGCAGGAGAAAGTTCATCTACGCCACAAGTCACTTCCGCCCCATCTTCGATGCCTGAATTTGCTATCCCAAGTTCCTCTTCATTTGAAAAAGGTGACCTTCATGCCGAAGTAGTCGTCTTGGGCGCCGGCCCCGGTGGCTATACCGCAGCTTTCCGTGCTGCTGATCTGGGCAAACAGGTAATACTGATTGAACGCCACTCCAAACTCGGGGGGGTGTGTCTTAATGTAGGCTGCATTCCATCGAAGGCGCTGCTACATATCGCCAAGACTATCACCGAGGCCGATGAAATTTCGCATCATGGCGTCACGTTTAGCAAACCGACGATCGACATTAATAAAATCCGTAGCTGGAAGGAAAGCATTATTGCCAAGCTAACCGGCGGCTTAGTTGTATTATCCAAACAACGCAAAGTGAACGTAGTTTACGGTGTAGCGAAATTCAATTCGCCTAACAGCATCACGGTGGAAACCAGCGACGGTAGTAAGACCATCACGTTTGATAACGCCATCATTGCAGCAGGCTCCAGCGTAACGCGTATTCCCGGCTTTCCGTATGATGATCCACGCTTGATTGATTCTACTGGCGCATTGCTGTTACAGGACATCCCTGAGCGTATGTTAATTATTGGCGGAGGCATCATCGGCTTGGAGATGGGCACGGTATATGACGCGCTGGGCTCCAAAATTTCTGTGGTCGAATTGGCCGATAACCTAATTCCTGGTGCTGACCGCGATCTTGTACGTCCGTTGCACAAGCGCATCGAAAAACGTTACGAAGCAATTTATTTAAAGACCAGGGTCACTAAAATTGAGGCAAGGACGGAAGGGTTGAATATCACCTTTGAAGGTGACAATGCACCTCAGCCACAACTATACGACCGTGTGCTGCTCGCCGTAGGGCGTCGTCCAAACGGACACGAAATTAACGCAGAAGCGGCAGGTGTGGTGGTCAATGAACGCGGTTTTATCCCAGTTGATAAACAACAGCGCAGCAATGTGCCGCATATCTATGCTATCGGCGATATTGTTGGCGACCCTATGCTGGCACACAAGGCAACGCATGAAGGCAAAGTGGCTGCGGAAGTGATTGCCGGACATAAAGCCAGCTTCGATGCGCTCACCATTCCGTCTGTGGCTTATACCGATCCGGAAATTTCCTGGATGGGTCTGACCGAAACACAAGCTAAAGCACAGGGCATACCCTATGAGAAAGCAGCTTTTCCATGGGCGGCAAGTGGCCGTGCACTATCGATGGGACGTGACGAAGGCCTTACCAAGCTGCTATATGACCCGCAAACCAAGCGTATTCTCGGTGCAGGCATTGTGGGCAGCAATGCGGGTGAGTTGATCGCCGAAACAGTATTGGCGCTGGAAATGGGTGCCGACATGGGGGACATCGGTCTGACTATCCATCCACACCCCACACTGTCGGAAACTGTCGGCTTTGCAGCGGAAATTGCCGAAGGCAACATTACCGACCTATACATGCCCCGGAAAAAACCAGGACGCATCTAAAAAATTTAGAGGCACCCATTAGAATCACATTACTACGCCGGTTGCCAGTGCCTCGATTAACCGCACAATACGGAACCACGATACAAAGAGGTTTACCGTCTACCGCCCAAAATCGAACCAAGTACACCACGAATAATTTGCCGCCCAACTGTTGAACCAATGGCACGGGCGGCACTCTTGGCAAACGCTTCACCGACACCTTCACGGCTTCTTGATGTGCTGCCGCCGAAGATGCTTCCTAATATCCCGCCCAATCCACCGTCGCCACTCGTCTCCTCTTGCGTGGAATTAACAGCTTCTGCTGCGGTGCCTTCTACGGATTTATTGCTGGCGCGCTCCTTGATGCGTTCGTAAGCTGATTCGCGGTCCACCGCTTTTTCATAGTGGCCGACAAGCAGTGAATCTTGAATAATGGCTTTACGTTCCACTTCATTAATGGGGCCGATTTGAGCTTGTGGCGGAATAATCAGTGCACGTTCAACAATACTCGGGCGACCTTTTTCATCCAGACATGAAACAAGTGCTTCGCCTACACCCAGCGCAGTTATAACAGCCTCTTCATCCAGGCTAGGATTGTTATGCATAGTTTCAGCTGCTGCTTTCACGGCCTTTTGGTCGCGTGGACTAAAGGCGCGTAGCGCGTGCTGTACGCGGTTGCCGAGCTGGCCCAGCACCTTGTCCGGTACATCTGCGGGGTTTTGGGTGACAAAATATACACCTACGCCTTTGGAACGAATTAGGCGCACTACTTGTTCGATTTTATCGAGCAGTGCTTCAGGGGCATCGTTGAACAGTAAATGCGCTTCGTCGAAGAAAAATACTAGCCTAGGTTTGGCAAGATCACCCGCTTCCGGCAAATTCTCGAATAATTCAGACAGTAACCATAACAGCATGGTGGAATACACTTTGGGCGAAGACATCAATTTGTCGGCGGCCAGGATATTAATCATGCCGTAGCCGTTAGCGTCGGTCTGCATCAGATCGGCAATATTGAGCATCGGTTCGCCAAAAAAACTTTCGCCGCCTTGCGTTTCAATTTGCAGCAGGCCGCGCTGAATTGCACCGATGCTGGCGCTGGAGATGTTGCCGTATTCCGTCGTGAAATCTGCCGCATTTTCACCGACGTATTGCAGCATCGCGCGTAGATCTTTCAAATCAAGCAATAATAATTCATTGTCATCGGCGACCTTGAACACTAGCGCCAGCACGCCCTGCTGTACTTCGTTCAAATTCAACATACGCCCGATGAGCAGCGGTCCCATGTCAGAAATAGTGGCACGCAACGGATGGCCCATGGTTCCGAATACATCCCAAAACGTTACTGGATAGGCACGATGTACAAAATTTTCCAGGTTGAGTTGCGTAACTCTTTCGGTAACTTTTTGATTATTGCCCCCGGTTTTGCTCAAACCGGACAAATCTCCCTTAATATCGGAAAGAAATACTGGCACACCAATGCGGCTGAAGGATTCCGCCAGTGTTTGCAGGGTGACAGTCTTACCCGTTCCTGTCGCACCCGTTATCAGTCCGTGACGATTGGCCATTTGCGGCAGCAGAAAAAGTTCTTGTTTATCATTCTTAGCGATCAGTAGCGGTTCGCTCATATTGGCTCCAAGTTAATTTGGTAGTCTGCACAAAACGTAGCAGGCATAGTTGCATGAATGCATTAATCCAGATTAATTAAACAAAAAATGATAACGTGGGCTCACGTTTCATAATGCAGGAAAACTATGTATTCTCATTAATACGTTTTTTTATCATATTGCCATAATATACTCGATACCCAATCTGCGTGCTTCCCAAAGACTTTGTAATAATGATATATAAATTTTCTAAACCAACTTTTACAGGATAAATATCATCATGCCTCAACATAAAATCCAAAGCATTCTATTTGCCTTTATCACATTTGCCGCTAGCCATGCCCACGCTATTGATTTTGGTGATCTAATCAACAAAGAACTTGGCAAGCTGGACAAATCTGCTCCACAAAAATCAGAGCCTGCAGCCACTAGTAACACAACTGGAACTGCAAAACCTACAACAAGCCTGGCCAATTTTAGCAACAACGATCAGGTTGACAGCTTGAAGCAGGCCCTTGTTCAGGGTGCGGAAACTGCTGTTGCCAACCTTTCCAAAGAGAACGGTTACCTCGGCAACAACAAAGTGCGTATTCCATTGCCGGAAAATTTACAGAAAGCGGATGGTTTATTACGTAAATTTGGTATGGGAAAGTATGCCGACGATTTGACTACTTCCATAAACCGGGCCGCCGAAACGGCAGCACCTGAAGCAAAAGATTTATTAGTTGGTGCGGTCAATAAAATGACTGTGGAAGACGCAAAAGGCATACTCACGGGTGGGAGCGATGCTGCCACGCAATATTTCCGCAAAAATACTGAAACGGCACTGGCTGGAAAATTTAAACCTATCGTGGCAACTTCAATGCAAAAAGTGAAGCTCGCTGAAGCCTATGATCAGTTCGCTGAAAAGGGTGGAAAGTTTGGCTTGATAGACAAACGCGATATCAAAATGGATGACTACATTACCCGCAAGGCAATGGATGGCTTGTTTCTAATGATCGCCGAACAAGAAAAAGCGATTCGCGCAAATCCGCTTGAAGCAACAGGCAATCTGGCAAAAAAGATTTTTTCGGCGATCAAATTTTAACTGGTTGGCCATTCACTATTTAATGGGAAGGATGGGTTTGGAGAATCTACCGACTTTTTGAACATGACTGAATCTACCAGTCTGATATCACTTTTCATTAGCAGTTTCCTTGCCGCCACCTTGCTTCCCGGTGGCTCTGAAATTGTGCTGGCCAGTGTGTTGAAACTGTACCCGGAATTATTTTGGCCTGCACTTTTGCTCGGGACTCTCGGTAATACGTTGGGTGGCATGGTGTCATTCGGTATGGGTTGGTTGCTACCGCAAACCCATAAACTCAAGCATGTAGAAAAAATACAACACTACGGCACACCCGCATTATTGTTTGCCTGGGTACCATTATTGGGTGATGCGCTGTGTCTTGCTGCCGGATGGCTAAGGCTTAATCCATGGCAGGCTGCATTATTCATGGTAATCGGCAAATTCGCGCGTTATTGGGTAATTGCGGTTGCAACCCAAATTTAAATCAAAGAGTCGCGCGGAACGCTCACGATTCAATTACTTCAATGTCACTTCCTTATAGACGGGTTCACGAGTCTATCGAAGAAGATCATGAAGGTAATAAACGTAGGCTAAGTTTAAAACAATCAGACCTTTGACCGAGCAAATTCCTCGAACTGGTCGGCCAACAGTGGCTTGCAATAATAATAACCCTGTAACTCATCGCAACCCTGTTCCCGCAGGAACGTCAGCTGCCCTACTGTTTCCACTCCTTCGGCGATGGTTTGCAGTCCAAGGCTCTTCGCCATGTTGATAACGGCTCCAACGATAGCCCTGTCTTCTGGATCGGTACTAATGTCACGCACAAAAGACTGGTCAATCTTGAGTTTGTATACCTTAAATTTCTTCAGGTGGCTTAGCGATGAAAAACCGGTGCCAAAATCATCGATCGACATGCGCACGCCGCGCTCGTGCAGTTTGTTCATTACGGCGATGGCCTTTTGCGGATCGTGCATCGCTACGCCCTCGGTCAGCTCCAGCTCCAAATATTCCGGCAGCAAGCCCTCTTCGTCGAGAATACGCGTGATCAGATTGGGCAAGTCGGGATGACGGAACTGAACTACGGAAAGATTCACCGCCATAACCAGTGGGGCAAGGCCATTTTGCATCCAGGATTTTGCCTGCCGTACCGCATGCCTCAGCACCCACTCTCCAATTGGTAGGATCAGTCCACTTTCCTCTGCGGAGGGGATAAATTCTGTTGGTGAAACTGAACCTAACACGGGATGTGACCAGTGCAGCAAAGCTTCTGCCCCGACGATGCGACCGTCACGCACGGATACCTGCGGTTGATAGTAAATCTGCATTTGATCGCGTTCAATCGCTTGACGCAATGCGTTAACCAGTGTCAGGTGACGCGCCGAACGAATTTGCATTTCTGCCGTAAAGAAACTGTAACCATGACGGCCTTCGTGCTTGGCACGGTACATGGCGGAGTCGGCACTCTTAGAAAGCGTCTCCAGATCCACGCCGTCACCCGGATAAAGTGCAATACCGATCGAGCCGGTTACATTCAGATCATACTGTTCTATCTGGCAGGGTTCGGCGATGACGTCCAGCAGTTTCTGCGCTACATGAGGCGCTTCGTGTGCATCGACGCCGTACAACAAGAAAATAAACTCGTCCCCACCAAGGCGCGACACCATATCTTCCTCGCGTAGCACCAAGCGTAGCCGTTTAGCCAGTTCGACCAATAACGCATCACCGACACTATGGCCAAGCGTATCGTTAATATCCTTGAAGTGATCGAGATCGAGGAACATCAACGTCACAGGCTCCCGACTCCGCTGCGCCAAACTAATGACATATTTGGCGTGGTTATTCAATTGGACCCGGTTTGGTAGTCCGGTGAGCGCGTCGAAATGTGCCAGATATTGAATACGTTTCTCGGCTTCCTTACGCGCAGTAATGTCTCTGGTAATACCAAGCAACATCGTGATCTTTCCGGCCGCATCACTGAGTGGTGCGGCATGGGTTTCAAGCCAGTGCTGAGCCCCCTTGATCCCTTTGATTTCGAACTCAAAGATACAACTTTCTCCACTCATTACGCGTTTGTGCGTGGCAATAAAGGAATCTTGATATTCAGGAAGAATAAAGTCTACGAGATTATGCTGTTGCACCTCCTCTAGGGAATCTGCCTCGAGCATAGCAAGACCCGTAGTGTTCATTTCCATAATTCCACCGCCATCGCCTATGACCATTATGCATTCCGGTTCCGTCTCGATGATGGTACGCAAGCGTTGTTCGCTCTTCCGTAATGCTTCTTCTGCCCGCTTACGCTGCGCCTCGTGCTCAAAACTTTTTAGCGCATAATCTATGTCCATCGCCATTCCCACCAGCAAATTACGCACATTTTCGTCAAAAGCGTTGTCCACATCAGTATAGAGGGTCAAAACCTCGGTGACCTTTCCATTACGGTGTAGCGGAAGCGCGGCGGATGATGCCCACCCAAACCGGGCACCATGCTTATGCCATAGCGTGGTAACGAGGTCATCCTGAAAATTTTGACACCAAAACGGCAAATTCTCGCGGAACGCCGAGCTAGTCGGTCCACGTCCGTATGGTTCATTGGCGGCCACAGGAATTTGCAGCCCTTTCAAATATTCCACACCGCTGCCAAAGGATGCGATCGGCTTTATCTGTTTGCTATGTTCTTCAAGCGCGCCTATCCATGCCATATCCATACCGCCGAAATTTACGACAGCGCGGCAGACTTGCTCGAACAATTCCGCCTCGCTGGTACAGCGCACAATGGCCTGGTTACATTTGCTCAACGCAGCGTAAAGCTTGGTCAAGCGTTGCTTTGTTGCTTCGGCTTCCTTGCGCTGAGCGTCGATTCTGGCCAAATTCATCTGCGTTTCCGATAACCAGTCCAGCACACTATTTTCCATGCCTTTAGCGACTGAAATGACGGATGAAAAATTTCCACTGCCAAGATGGGCGATACGCGTATGCAGCTCGTTTACTGAACCACCCAGCGTTGCATACAAATTCCGTTGCGATTTCCATAGTAAAAATGCTAACAGCAAGCCCAACAGGATGAAGGCTACACGAATTAATGTGGCGCGGACTTCAGCTGTATGGACAGCCTCAAACGTTCGCTGATCCGCCATTATTTGAAACTGGCTGATCGGCCTCATAACATTAGCCTTGGCTTGATGATAAGCCGCGTCATGCAATATAGAAATTGCCTCGGCACGGTTGGTTTCAATCAGCGGGCTGGTTGATTCAATCAATTCCATTGCGGCAAATTCGGTGCGCGTGAGCGTATCCGAGTTGGTTTTTGCCTCCGCCAGTTTGGCGAATTCTTCTTTAGTAAAACCAGCCCCCCGCATCAACTCCAACAGGGGAACGGCCAGTCCCGGCGACTGCGGACGCAGGTCGTCGCCTAGCACGATATCCCAGTAAATGTTCTGGTAGCTGACCGGACGGGGTTTCCTGCCATCTTGGATGTCAAGAATTTCTTGATAATGTTGCTTGTAGATGGGGTCTCCGGTCACCACATAGGTGCGAACCATACGTGTAAGGTCATCAGACGACTGGCGTAATTCGTCAGTCAACATTAATGAGTACTGCCGCAATTCGTTAATGCGGTCGACCGCCTTTTCTGCCCAAACATAAATGGCAAAGGTTGCAGCGAAAACAACGAACGTACCCAACGTTAGCCAAAGATGGCGTGAAAATCGGGGCAAGTTGTTCTTGAAAGTAGTCATTATTGCCATTCTTTCTAAGCGCGCTACAGATTGTGAAAAATAGTTAACCAGCGCGTATAGCTTCTGACGCGGATTCAATTTCGGGACACAACAAAAACATTCGTTACCTTAGCGCAAATTGATTTGCGCTAAGGTAACTGATTTAGCAAACACAATGCCGTTTGAAACACTTTAAATATAATAGATGACAAACATGGTAGGCCGCAATGAAACAGCAAATCTTGGATGTGAAGCCATACCTAACGACGCCACGCTACTGAAATTCCGTCATATTCTGGTGAAGAAGAATTGTTTGCCGACATTAGTGAAGTACTGCTTTTGATTTTGAAGGAGGCAATGGTGTTCCGTTTTGCCTTAAGCGGCCTGCGAGTGCAGGCACGTGTTGAATGCCATTATAATGATTAAAAAATAAACGGAAGTCAGACGTAGTGAGGCTACTTAACTGCCTAGTTTTGTGTGTTATAGACAGTATAGGCATGGTTTTCATACAAAGTGTGAAATAGTGGTTTTTCTGGAGGAATGAATGAATAAATGGTTTTTTTATTTAGCAGTAGTGTTGGCAGTGGGTAGTGGCTTGGCCCACGCACATTCAGATGGGGCGAAGGCAGAAGAGAAGTATGTGCACGTTAAAGATGCCTTGCGCTTAGCCGCCGAGCAAGGTGATGCAGCCGCACAAAACACCCTTGGTGAAATGTTCCTCCAAGGGGATGGCGTTACACAAGACACTCAAGAAGCCGTAAAGTGGTTTCACCTGGCCGCCAAACAAGGGCATGCACAAGCCCAATTTAACCTTGGTTTAAGTTTTGGCAACGGCCAAGGCGTTACACAGGACTATCAGGAAGCGGTCAAGTGGTTTCGCTCAGCTGCCGAGCAAGGACATGCAAAAGCGCAATTTAGCCTTGGCATAAGCTACGCCAACGGGCAAGGCGCCATACAAAACTTTGAGGAAGCGATGAAGTGGTTTCGTTTGGCCGCCGAACAAGGCGATGTAATCGCACAATACAACCTTGGCGTAATTTATCTTGACGGAAAAATTGTAGCGCAAAACTACCCGGAAGCCGTGAAATGGTTTCACTTGGCGGCCAAACAAGGGCATGCACAAGCCCAATTTAATCTTGGTGTAAGCTACGGCAACGGCCAAGGCGTTACACAAAACGATCAGGAAGCGGTTAAATGGTTCCGCTTGGCCGCCGAACAGGGGCATACAAAAGCACAATATTACCTCGGCTTAAGTTATGCCAATAAACAGGGCACCATGCGAGACGATCAGGAAGCGGTCAAATGGTTTCGCTTAGCCGCCAAGCGAGGCGATGCCGCCGCACAAAATAGTCTTGGTTTAAGATACGGCCTCGGTCAAGGAGTGACGCAAGATTATGTTCGCGCGCACATGTGGTTCAGTCTCGCAACAAATCGTCAAAAGGACGCGCAAGAAAATCGCGATAAAGTAGCTCAACGCATGACACCAACCCAAATCGCTGAAGCGCAAAAATTGGCACTCGATTGCAAAAAGAGCAATTACACAAACTGTGATTAGCACAGCATATTTGGAGTTCTAAAAGAAACAAATAAATGTCTTGTCTAAGTTACTTCGATTTCATAACGCGTTGAATAGGGAGTGGGAATTTATCAGGTGGTGGCCGTGTCGGTATCGTATTTGACCCGGTTGGCACTTTTGTTAGCGCAACATCACTCACAAACAACGCTGCACTAGTTGGCTGCGCCGGAAAATAATACTCTTTGTCGTGATTGTTCAGTGTTACCGAAATAAATATTCCGCCAGGTATCGTCCACCTTTAGAAATTGCGGTGTCACATTGGGATTACCCTGATTTTTTGCCAACCATTCGCGAAATGCATAGTGATTCCAGAGACGGAAGAACTCCGTCAGATAGATGTCTGCCACAGTCGTGTTGCCTTGAATCACCAGCATGTTTTCGTCGTTAGCATTAGTTGAGGCATCCGAAAAATTCGCCGATCCTGAGATCACAATTGGATTCGATCCCAACGGATCGATCAGCATAAATTTTGTATGAATATACGGCACATGCGAATTCAAGCTACTCAACCTCTCCTTTAGCCACTTATCAAAACTATTTACGCGAATCATGCTGCCGATCGCAAAACGGTTAAAGGGCAATTTCCGCAACCCTAATACCTCCGCTTCTGGTTCGGGCCGATTGCCATCATTATCGAGCAAGGCATAACGCAACCCGCCAAAGGGCTTATCAAATACGGGGACAAAGGCTTTGTTGATACCAAAAGCAAAAGTCATGCAAAGCATCGATTGCGCGGCGGCGGCCTGTTCGGCATACCATGAGAGTAGCTTTACGCCTGAGCGGGGGCTAAAGAGCGCGCTGGTTGCTTGCCTTGGTGAACTGCCGGGGGCGGGCGTCGGCGTCAATGTTTCCACACCAGGGCGCAACAAGGGAAACTTAGGATCAACTGCAAGTAAGTTCCAGTAATCATGATAGCTACTTGCAACGCCCATATCGTTCACTACGTGTCCGACATTCGAATGTCCGAAGATGCCGCCATCAGTGATATTTGTCGAACCCGTCCAAACTGCCTGCGGCTGATTATTCTTTAACAACACGATAAATTTATTGTGTGCGATGGCGCTTGGATTTGCGGTACGCTGCCTGCATAGACCGTCGATACCCGCGTTGAGCACCGCTGCCTTATTAAGTGCGGATACCTTTTCGTCACGGCCGTCGTATAGGATGCTCACGTCAACCCCGCGATCCTTGGCCGATTTCAACGCCTTTAAAACAGTTTCGTTGGTGAACTGGTAAACGGCCACGCGTAGCGCCCACTGACAATTCTTCGCACGTAGCAAAAACTCGAGCAGCGCTTCCATTAGGCCGCGCGAAAGCCAATCGAAGGCTGGTTTACCCACTATTTCTGGACTTTTGTTTTTGAAGCGGCGGGCGTATTCCTGGCTAGCGGCGGCGCCGCGATTGAACCACACTTCGTGTAAGCCATTGTCTTCCTTTTCAGTTTGCACGCGCACCTCGATCTCATCATCTTCAATCAAGCTCTTGGGCGAACCCTTCAGTGCCACTACGCGATAGGTATAATCGTAGCCCGGCTTGGCCGTGAAATCGGACCATGTGAAACCTTGCACCGGATGGCAACGCAACGAGGCCTTGTCTGTACCTGGGTCGGTTTCGGCGAATACCTTTATGCCCTCCAGCCAATAGGCCTCGCCCTCGGTATGATCCGTGCGATGAACGGCAAATCCCAGGACGTGGCGCGAATCGGCTTTCGTCATACTCCAGCCAAGCAGCACCACATGCGTACCAGCAACTGCCTGTACCGTCAATTTGCCAAGTTGCTTGGTAACGCGCATGACACACTCCTAAAAGACAATTGTCCAACCGGGTTGATTGGCTTGTTCCTTGGTATAGGAAACGCCATGCACCTTCAAGCCGTTCTGATTCAACAGAGTGATGATGCCCCCCTTATTAGACAAGACCATGGGTGCTTGCACGTCGACGCGCAGCATGGCGCCCGCGTCGAGAGCGCCGCTCAGGGACATTTTCGCTTTTTGCTTATCGGCCATATGCCAGCCAGCCAGCGGGACAAGGCGATCACTTGCATTCAATATGTAAACCCATTCCATTTCTGGCGAAGCCTTCGAATTAACCATCGCCGCGACAATGCGGATCAATCCATCGGGTGCTGTATCTGTCGGTTGCGGCACAATGGGATCGGGATTTACTGGTTCGCCATCGTCCGTACCACTTAATGTGTGTCCGGTGACATCGTTGGTGTGCCAGCTTTGCGACTGAAACTTTAGAAAGACAGCCGTCCACTGTTGTTGATTGGGAAATTGAAATAACAGGCCGCCATCCTGCCACACACCATCGTCCTGTACGAAGCTGCCCACATTGCCCTGGTTCATGTGAATGTCGTGAATACCATTACCAGGCACGAAGCCGAAGTACTTATCCGCCTTGTTATTTTCTGGTCCCCAACGTTCGCCGAAAGCATAAACCAGCGCCTCTTCGTCAGCCATTGCACGCTGCACAATCTGATCAAGCTTCTCGTTCAAATCGTTATCAGGGCCGGGCAGAGAGTGCGGGAGCGGTGTCATCATTCCCGGCTGCATCAGGTTGCCGCGGATCAGATCTAGCGCGCCTGAGGCGGGATTTGGCGCAAGCGGGCTGAAGCCACTTGGCAAAACGGCGACAACGGATGTGAGCGGATGCACGAAATGCGACTTGACATAATACATCAGCTCCGAAGGAGCCAATTGCGATTTCACATTGATTGCAATACGGTAATTAGTACCAGTCTCATCCACAATGTGGACTTGGTAGTGCGGTGAAGATCCTGAACCCAAACGGCGGGCAATAACCCTACCTTTCAAAACACCATAAGTCTTGAGTGGCATATTGCCTCCAGATTAAATTTTTTCAAATATCGACCGAGTGACTAGAATCCGCCTAAGTACGAAACCACGTGGGAAGACTCTTGAATGGTTTCATAGCGATTAACTAAAATTGTCAACACATCTGTAAGCCAATTAAGTTTTACGAGATTGATCGTCAATTATTTTAATATTTCTCTTTTGCTACGCGTTGAGCATTTATCGAGATGACCTTGTCAGTGATGGTATGAAGCTGTTTGCGAGCTTCTGAGTCAAAGTCTCTCGCTGATTTAGGTAACATGATCAACCCCCTCCCGCAATAAATGATGAAGGTCGCTTTTTAAAGCCTATCTGTCACCGCAACCTATTAGCAACAGCGCTCTAACAACGTCTAACTATAGAGGAGACCTATAAGCAGTACGCGAATCGACCGCTGACCGCCCATCCAGCGGCAAAATTATTGTCAGTGACACTGCTGGAACCATAATAAAGCGTCAGCTATAAAAGAGAATAAGCAAAATCCTTATTTTCTGGCGGGGGAGAATAAAGCGGGTATTGGGATAATCAGGCACCGTTATCTCAAAGTGCGGACGGCACATAGAAAGGCCAGAATGAGGGCGAGCGGCATACGACTCATCAGCTAACACGCCCCAAGAGGACGTCATGTTCAGTGGCTTGCGCCGGAACAGTTTCATGCGATGCAAGCCAGGCATGCACCTGGGCGACCACTGCGGCGCCTTCACCCACAGCGGCGGCGACACGTTTGGTTGAGCTGGCACGTGCATCGCCAATCGCGAATACTCCCGGTACCGACGTTTCGAGCGGCAGGGGATGATGATCGTTTTTCAGGTGCGTCAAACGCGTGTCATCGGTCGGCGGCAGATCGATCCCGGTGCAGACGAATCCCTTATCATTGACATTCACACCGCAATTCTCCAACCAATCAGTGTTCGGATCGGCACCCACGAACAGAAAAATACGCTGAATGGATTTAGTCTGTTTACTGCCGTCTTTGCGATTGTGCCACTGCACACTATTCACGCCTTCATCGCAACCTTCTATTCCCACGATCTCTGATTCCGTATACAGCGTAACGTTCGCCAGCATTCCGATACGGTCGATGAGATATTTCGACATACTTTTTGCAAGGTCGGAGCCGCGAATCAAATGATGGACGTGCGCCGCATGGCTGGCCAAGAATACGATTGCCTGTCCGGCCGCATTGCCGCCACCCACGAGCACGACTTCCTCCTGGCCGCATAGCGCGGCCTCGATCGGCGAAGCCCAGTAATAAATGCCGCGGCCTTCGTATTTCTCAAGTTCGGGTATACCAGGACGCCGATATTTTGCGCCTGTCGCGATAACCACGGTTTTTGCCAAAACCTGTCCGCCACAATCGAGTTGAAGCGCACGAGGAAAGCGTGTGCAATCGAGCGACATCACTTCAACGGGCACCACCATTTCAGCACCGAATTTCAGCGCCTGAACATAAGCGCGTCCGGCCAGCGCTTGACCAGAGATACCGGTCGGAAAACCAAGGTAATTTTCAATTCTCGCGCTCGCACCTGCTTGGCCGCCAAACGCATGAGTGTCGAGTACCAGCACGGAAAGCCCTTCCGACGCGGCATATACCGCGCAGGCAAGACCAGCGGGGCCGGCGCCAACGATCGCAACGTCGTAGACATGGTCAAGGCTCAGATCAATATACAAACCGAGGCAACGCGCAAGCTCCCTTTCGGTGGGACACTTAAGAACCGTTCCATCGGAACAAACAACTAGCGGTAATTCATCTGGACGTGGTTGGTGGAGCTTCACCACATCTTCCGCGACGCTATCCAGTGCTGGATCCAACACAAGATGAGGATGGCCGTTCCTTGAAAGAAATCCCTGCAACCGCACCATACCCGCGCTGCCAGGGGCACCGATCAATAACGGGCCGCCTCCGCCGGTTTCGATCAATCCCATACGCCGCAGGATCAGGGCTCTCATAATACGTTCCCCGAGCTCTGCCTCAGCCACGACCACTGCGCGCAAGGAAGGTGGATCTATCACCAGGGCTTCAACTACCTCAAGGGCGCGTCCAGAAGCAAGCGGGGGACGGCCCGAAAGCTGGCCGACTTCTCCCGCAAAATTGCCCGGCCCGCTTTCAACGATGGGAATCTCGATACCCAGGCCATTTTTGCGCGTCGTCAAGATGCGCCCACTCAGCAAAACGACCATGCCCACTGCGGGCCTGCTGGGATCAAACAATATTTCGCCGGGCTGCCAAGTGCACACCGTGCCAAAACGCCGTAACCGGTTAATTTCTGCAGGGGTAAGCTTAAAAAACATCTGCTCACGACGCGATGCCAAGCTTGGGGGCAAGGGCGCATCTGCCGCATTGGCTGAAGCGTCGTCCACTTGACCAGACGCTGATGAGAGCAAACCGTCAGTAACTTCGTTTATCACCGTTTGCGATCCTTGAAAGAAACCGATGAAGGGTGGAGGTGTGCGGTCTGGTTTCCATTGAAATCGAGCATCTCCTGATCGATGTAGCACCAGCCCCACGGGTCCGGCGGATCGTAAGATTCCATAATCGGATGGCCGGTCGCATGATAATGCTTGGTCGCATGTTTGTTTACCGAACTATCACAGCAGCCGACATGGCCACACTGGCGGCATAGGCGAAGGTGCACCCATGAGTCACCGGTCTTCAGGCAATCTTCGCAGCCCTCCGCAGAGGGGGTGACTTCGCGAATACTATCGAAATGCGTACAAGCCATACAACCTCCCAATATGTTTCAATTGATCATATCTTGAAGAAATCTTGCTCCCGTTTTATTAAGTCCCGCACCTTCTTACAACCCTTGGATAACGCTAATTTAGCATGGTAACCAGTATCTCTGGAAAACTTATCACATACGCTCTAATACTGCGCCGGGCGTGATAATGGCTGGTCACATGATCAGGTAGCGTCCTTTTCTGATTTAGATACACGATTTACTCCCGCAATAAATAATACATTTTTAAGGGCATATCTGTGGCGTACGCCATCTGGCAAGAGACTTTTAAAATGCATAGGCCTGAAGGAATTACTTTCCGTTAATCACCAGGATGTCATGCTGATCGGTATTTGTAACGAGTTCGGGGGCGTTCGTACCGGACTGGACAGAACCGCTTACCAAGTGGAAATGATTGTCAATAAAATCGCCGGCCAACCCGTGTCTGGGTATGGACAATTGAATGCGTTGGCTGAACCACGTGCGACAGGAAGTGGCGCGAGCACCTGTTCGGTCTGCGGGCCATACTCCCATGACTGATTAACCGGAACCCACGTAGGTTTTCCTTTCTCCGGCAGCGTGGAGCCCCCAAACATGTAAATGCGACCTTTCGCTTCAGTAAGCGCTACATGATGGAGGCATGCGGGGCATGTTGCCCTTGCGGCGTCCACTTATCGGTAGCCGGATCGTACTCCATCACCATCCTCATTGCCTTCCAGTCCAACCCCAGTTCACCAAAAACGTATAGCTTACCTAGCTGACCGACCGCGATACCGTAGCTCTCCTCTGCGCCTTCGGGTATGGGTGCGACTAACTTCCATTCCCCTGCAAACGTTAAATTAGCGGTCAGAAACCATGCGAGTATCAAGTCCCCTATGTTCCATAGGATTTGCCATTCTTGATCTACTGCCACTCATTTCTTTTTCTATTCCCGCGAGTTCAAGTTTGAAGTGCAACGCCTGACTTGAAGAATATCTGACTGGGTGTTTTGTATTCAAGCCTTTTTCTGGGTCGGTTGTTCAATCTGAACATTGTCATATCAATCTCCTGCTG
>QFXI01000019.1 GCA_003402315.1 Candidatus Nitrotoga sp. LAW
GGTAAGGTGTGTGTAGTTCATTTGTGTAATTTCGACTGGCTGGTCAAAAGACATGGATACTACCGCATCCTGCCCACCTGACCTGCGTTACTCAAAATTGCACTTCATCCTAGAATTCGCCTTGTAATATAAAAACTAAAAAAATCAATAATAATAATATAAGGATAACAAATTCAATCGCGCAAGTTAAATAACGTCGCCCCATTTTCCGAACACCTTCAGTTTTCAGGAAATATTTTCCCGGGCTTGTATTTTCAAGGACAATCTGGAAAACAATTTAATTTATCAAAACTGTCTATCGAGATGATTTGATTCATAGTCGACGTAACAACCAGGGCCACCTTACTTACTTACAAGTTGATTGACTGCTAATGCAACATTGCTTACCCCTTTTCCTATTTCTTGCATTCCGACGGACACTTCTGTGATTTTCTGCTGACCTTCTAACGATAGTTGACTTACCTGATCCATCTGCTCGCGAATGGCAAGCGTCAACTCACAGTTAGAGTGAACGACGCTTCCGATCTCAACGGTGGCTTCATTTGTTCTTGCAGCCAACTTCCTAACCTCATCCGCTACCACAGCGAATCCACGCCCCTGTTCTCCTGCACGGGCAGCTTCGATTGCCGCGTTCAGCGCGAGCAGATTAGTTTGGTTAGCAATGGCTTGAATAGCTTCCACTATTTGGTTAATACTGTGGGCATGGCTGTTTAGCTGATCGATAACGTGGGCCGCACGACTTACTTGCTCCGAAATATTGCCAGAAGTCGTTACCGCGTCGTTTAAAACTAATATTGCGTTTGCAGCTATTTTGCTGGCCTGCTCTGAAGTTGAAGCAGCGACCTCGGCAGCGGCACGGGTGGTGTTTATCCGGCCAGTGATGTCACTGGCAAACTTAATGATTTTATACACCTTTCCGGTGTTATCGAAAATAGGGTTATAAGTAGCCTCCAGCCAGACCGTTTCCCCCGAGGAGTTTTTTCGTTCGAACTGCCCCGATTGAAAATTTCCACTGGCGAGCCGCGCCCAAAAATGGGGATTCAGCTGATAAAAGCTGTCATAGCAAAATATCCGATGATGTTTACCAACTACATCGTCGAGTTTATAGCCTACGGTGTTAAGAAAGTTTTGGTTGGCTGTTAAAATATTTCCAAATGGATCAAACTCGATTACAGCCAATGACTTATCGAGCGCAGTGAACATTGCATTTTTATCTAAAAGTGCATTTTTATCATTTTCTAAAAGCTGGCATCTAGCATAAACATCCGCAAGTTCACTTTTTAATTTCTTTTTCGCGCCAAACATTCATATCCTCCAGTGGTTCAAATTATTTCCCTACACCAAGCAAAAATTGTTAAGTTATGGATTCTTTATGGGCAGGTAAGTTTTGCAATTTACATTTTTTATCGTCACAAATTAACGATCCTTAAAAAATGCAAAAGAATTTGATTCCATTAAACTTTATCGCCCAAAACGGCAACAAATAAAGTCAAATCGATGGGATACGGCAATACTAAAAACGACGAATTGCTGTCAATTGGCTGTTAGGAAATTCGTCTTGTGCGAGACATGATAAAATCTGCACTCATTTTTAAGTCTCTGACACTATGAACCGTACACCCCATCTTATTGAACGTTTATTGGAACAACGCATCCTTATTCTGGACGGTGCGATGGGGACAATGATTCAGCAATACAAGCTGACCGAAGACCACTATCGCGGCGTAGCCGCACATGGTGACAATACCGGGCCCCGTCAGAGTTTCGCCGACCATCCGCTCGACCTCAAGGGCAACAATGATCTGCTGTTACTAACGCAACCGCACATCATTCGCGGCATCCACGCAGAATACCTGGAAGCGGGAGCGGACATCATTGAAACCAACACCTTCAACGCCAACTCCGTATCGATGGCGGATTACCAGATGGAGCATCTGGTGTATGAGTTGAACGTGGCTGGGGCAAAACTGGCGCGTGATGTGTGCGACGAATACGAAAATCGGGTACCGGGCAAGCCGCGCTTTGTGGCAGGCGTGTTGGGGCCCACTACGCGTACCGCATCCATCTCCCCGGACGTAAATGATCCCGGTTTCCGCAACATCAATTTCGATCAGCTGGTGGAAGGCTATACCGAAGCCATACGCGGCCTGCTGGATGGCGGAGCGGATCTGCTGATGGTGGAAACCATTTTCGATACGCTAAACGCCAAGGCCGCATTGTTCGCCATCGGGCAATATTTCGACCGCCATAACGTGCGCGTACCGATCATGATTTCCGGCACCATCACCGACGCTTCCGGGCGCACCTTGTCGGGCCAAACGACGGAAGCATTCTGGAATTCACTGTCACATTCCAAGCCGTTATCCATCGGCCTGAATTGTGCGCTGGGAGCGGAACTGATGCGCCCTTACGTCGAGGAATTGTCGCGCGTCGCCACCACTTACCTAAGTGCGCATCCCAATGCCGGTTTGCCTAATCCGCTGTCGGAAACCGGCTACGACGAATCGCCGGAATATACCGCCAAGCTGGTTAAGGAATTTGCCACCAGTGGCTTCCTCAACATCGCGGGCGGCTGCTGCGGTACCACGCCAGCGCATATCAAGGCGATTGCCAAGGCATTGAAAGACATCCCTCCACGCCGCATTCCAGCGCTTGAAAAGAAGTGTCGGCTATCCGGTCTGGAGCCATTCAACATCGGTGATGATTCCTTGTTCGTGAACGTCGGGGAGCGCACCAATGTTACCGGCTCCAAAATGTTTGCGCGCCTCATCCTCGCCGGTGATTACCCGACAGCCATCAACATAGCGCGGCAGCAAGTGGAAAATGGCGCACAGGTCATCGATATCAACATGGACGAAGCGATGCTGGATTCGCAGCTTGCCATGACGAAGTACCTCAACCTGATCGCTTCGGAGCCGGATATTTCGCGCGTGCCGCTGATGATTGATTCATCCAAGTGGTCGGTGATCGAAGCTGGGCTGAAATGCGTACAGGGCAAGGCCATCGTCAATTCGATCAGCATGAAAGAAGGCGAAGCCGAGTTCATCAAATATGCAAAGCTGGTGCGCCGCTATGGTGCAGCGGCAGTCGTAATGGCATTTGATGAAAAAGGGCAGGCCGATACGCAACAGCGCAAAATCGAAATTTGCCAGCGCAGCTATGACATTCTGGTAAACCAAGTCGGCTTCCCGCCGGAAGATATTATCTTCGACCCAAACATTTTCGCTATCGCCACCGGCATAGAAGAGCACAACAACTATGCGGTGGACTTCATTGAAGCCACACGCTGGGTCAGAAAAAATCTGCCTTACGCAAAGATTAGCGGCGGCGTGTCCAATGTATCGTTTTCATTCCGTGGCAACGACGCGATGCGCGAGGCTATCCACACGGTGTTTCTCTATCACGCGGTGCAAGCGGGTATGAACATGGGGATCGTCAATGCCGGTCAGCTCGGCGTATACGATGAAATCCCGGCAGATTTGCGCAAGGCGGTGGAAGACGTCGTGCTAAATCGCCGTCCCGATGCGGGCGAACGGCTGGTTGCGGTGGCAGAAAATGTGACCGGCGGCGCTAAGGTCCAAGTGGAAGACTTGGCATGGCGACAAGGCACGGTGCAGGAACGCCTGACCCACGCGCTGGTACGTGGCATTAACACCTATGTCGTGGAAGACACTGAGGAAGCGCGTTTACAGGCGACTTACCCGGTTGAGGTAATCGAAGGCGCTTTGATGACCGGCATGAACGTAGTCGGCGACCTGTTCGGCGCGGGCAAAATGTTTTTGCCCCAAGTGGTGAAATCCGCGCGTGTAATGAAGCAGGCAGTGGCACATCTGGTTCCCTTCATAGAGGCGGAAAAAGCGCGCTCGGGCGACAACAAGCCCAAGGGCAAGATCGTCATCGCCACCGTCAAGGGTGACGTACATGACATCGGCAAGAACATCGTCACGGTGGTGCTGCAATGCAACAATTTCGAAGTAATCAACATGGGCGTGATGGTGCCGTGCCAGAAAATTTTGGACACGGCGCGCGAGCACAACGCCGATATGATCGGCCTGTCCGGATTGATTACGCCCTCGCTGGAAGAAATGGCGTATGTGGCCAAGGAAATGCAGCGCCAAGGATTCACCATTCCGTTGTTGATCGGCGGCGCGACCACTTCACGCATGCATACAGCGGTGAAAATCGAGCCTAACTATACCAGCGGCGTCACCGTTTATGTGACGGACGCGTCGCGTGCGGTGGGGGTGTGCAACAACCTGCTGAGCAGCACTTTGCACGACAGTTATGTGGCCGACATAAAAGCCGACTATGCCAAGACGCGCGAATTGCATGCCAGCAAAAAACCCCAAGGTGCACGTTACAAACTGGCAGACGCGCGCGCGCATGGCCTGAAAACAGATTGGGTCAGCTATACCCCGCCCAAGCCCAGCTTCATCGGTGTGCGGGCGCTCAGCGACTACTCGCTGGCAGAGATCAGCCCCTACATCGACTGGACACCATTCTTCCAGACTTGGGAACTATCCGGGCGTTACCCGAAAATTCTCAATGATGAAGTGATCGGCGAAGCGGCACGCAATTTGTTCCACGATGCGCAGGCCATGCTCAAGCGGATCATCGACGAGAAGTGGTTGGGCGCAAACGCAGTGTTCGGCCTGTTTCCGGCCAACACTGTAAATAGCGACGACATCGAAATATACACGGATGAATCGCGCAGCCACGTGGCTATGACCTGGCATAACCTGCGCCAACAAATGGTAAAGCCGGAAGATAAACCCAACCTGAGCCTCGGCGATTTCATCGCGCCCAAGGAAAGTGGCGTGGCCGATTATATTGGCGCGTTTGCGGTCACGACCGGCATCGGTATCGACGAGCGCGTGGCAGAATTCGAGAGCAAGCATGATGACTACAACAGCATTATGCTGAAAGCCTTGGCCGACCGCCTGGCCGAAGCCTTCGCCGAACTGCTGCATGCCCGTGTCCGACGTGAATTCTGGGGCTATGCCGCCGACGAACAGGCCAGCACTGAAGATTTAATCGATGAAAAATATCGCGGCATCCGCCCAGCCCCGGGCTACCCGGCTTGCCCTGACCACACTGAAAAACGCGCCCTGTTTGAACTGTTGGACGCACCCAACAAGGCCGGCATTACGCTGACTGAAAGTTTTGCCATGCTGCCGACTGCTGCAGTGAGCGGCTTTTATTTTTCGCATCCGCAATCGCAGTATTTCGCCACGGCCAAAGCAGACAAAGATCAGATTGAGGACTACGCACGGCGCAAGGGGTTAAGCCTTGAAGAAACCGAACGCTGGTTAGCGCCCGTGTTAAATTATGATACATAAAAAAGCGGCTGCAATATTTTGACTGCAACCCCGCTGTTTAATTATTAAACCCAGTACCGCACCATGCCACACCCACTGTTGTTAACCACACTGCTGTTGATTGCTTCAAACGTGTTTATGACTTTTGCCTGGTACGGACACCTCAAGAATTTTACCCATTCGCCGTGGTACGTTGCCGCGCTGGTGAGCTGGGGCATCGCACTATTCGAATACTTGCTGCAGGTGCCAGCCAACCGCATCGGCTATACCGAGCTCAATCTGGGACAGCTGAAAATTTTGCAGGAAGTTATCACGCTGTCAGTATTCGTTCCTTTCGCCGTGCTATACATGGGCCAGCCGCTGAAGCTGGATTACCTGTACGCCGCGCTGTGCCTGATGGGCGCGGTGTTTTTTATTTTCAGGGCATAACATGCACATTCATATACTCGGTATCTGCGGCACCTTCATGGGCGGCATTGCAGTGCTGGCCAAGCAAGCAGGACACCGTGTCACCGGCTGCGATGCCAACGTTTACCCGCCGATGAGCACGCAACTTGAAGCGCAAGGCATAGAACTGATTGAAGGCTTCGGGCCGGAACAGATCACTCTTCAGCCGGACATTTTCGTTATCGGCAATGTGGTATCGCGCGGAAATCCGCTAATGGAAGAAATCCTCAATCGCAACCTGCCCTACATCTCCGGCCCGCAGTGGCTGGCGCAAAATCTGCTGCATGACAAATGGGTGCTGGCAGTCGCAGGCACCCATGGCAAGACCACCACCACCTCTATGCTGGCGTGGATATTGGAATATGCGGGCTTGAACCCGGGTTTTCTGATCGGCGGTGTGCCGCAGAATTTTGGACTCTCTGCGCGTTTAACCGATACGCCTTTCTTCGTCATTGAAGCGGATGAATATGACACCGCCTTCTTCGACAAACGCTCCAAGTTCATTCATTACCGTCCGCGTACCGTCATCCTCAACAATCTGGAGTTCGATCACGCGGACATCTTTGCCGACCTCGCCGCTATCGAAACGCAATTCCATCATCTGGTGCGCACTGTGCCCGGCAACGGGTTGATAATCAGCAACGGCCGTGCCGATTCATTGAAGCGCGTGATCAATCACGGCTGCTGGACGCCTGTGGAATTATTTGCCTGTGCTGACGGCTGGAACATCGACGCAGATAATCGCGTGACTTTTAATGGCGAGGCGCATGGTGAACTGAAATGGGAATTAATGGGCGAACACAACCGCTTGAACGCCCTCGCCGCCCTCGCCGCCGCGCGTCATGCCGGTGTGCCCGTAGCGCAAGGACTGGCGGCATTGAGCGAATTTAAAAACGTCAAACGGCGCATGGAAGTGCGCGGCGTGGTAAACGGTATCACCGTATATGACGACTTCGCGCATCACCCCACTGCGATTGCCACCACCGTGTCAGGGCTGCGTACCAAAGCAGGCAGCGCGCGCATCCTGGCAGTGCTGGAGCCGCGTTCCAATACCATGAAACTCGGCGTGATGAAGAACGCCCTGCCCGACAGTCTCAAGGAAGCCGACTTGGTATTTTGCTACGACTTCAACCTCGGCTGGGATGCTCGCGCGGTTCTCGCTCCGCTGGGAGAAAGGGCTATCATAAAAGACAATCTGAACGAATTGATAGCAGCCATTGTTGCCGCCGCTCGCCCCGGCGATAACCTTCTGATCATGAGTAACGGCGGATTTGGCGGGATACATGAGAAGTTATTGCAGCGGTTAGCCGGTTTGTAATGCCGGGCGTCTCTAAAAATTATGAGTTCGTCCAAATGTAAGTGCGGAAGCAATCTGTGCAGCAAATGCTCGCAAATCTGAGTTTTTAGAGGTCAAAAATTTTGAATTTTTGCAATGATTTATAAATCAACCCGATAAAATTTTAGTGTTTTATTGGGTTCTACTTTACGATAGATTTGCTATGACACACGGCGCCGACGTTTCCACTTCTGAGGAAGTTTCTTTGTTTGCTATAGTTCATCTACGCGGAGAAATGGTTTTCGCAAAGGATGCGCTTGGGCATCGTGAACGCGTGACGATTGGCGGCATAGACGGAGTTCTTGAAACACCAAGCCCGCCAAACTTGGCGGATTCACCTGACAATGCTTTCCGAACGGATGCACTAGTTGCCCCAGAGGCGGCCAGGAGTTGGGAACGGAGTGACGACCCGTTTTTTTGGGGACAACAAGTCACTCCAGCAGGTAGTGCGCGCCCGGAAGCATCCTTGATCGAGTTCCGAGTTGCTGCTTCGAATCTCCGCAATCATTCGACTTCCGTGTCGCAATCCTTTAGCAATTGGTATTCGACCTTTGTAGACTTCCACGACTTGTTGACAAAGAAACCGATTCGAAGAGGTCCTCTCGGTTCAACTTATTCTGAAGAACATGAGCTCTTCGTTTGGGGTGACGATAATCAGAAAGTGAGGCCATATGATTCAGGGCCAATCCGCCTCTATAGCCCTTTGTCGTCAGACCAAGATGCATTGAGCAGAGAAAATCTCAGTGAGATTTGTAGGTTATGTTCACTAGGTTCGAAGCCTTCTCTTCACTATCGAGTTCAGCTCCAAGCCTACAGGGCACTACGGGAGCAAGACTATCGAAAGGCCGTAATTGAGTCTGCGGTAGCAGCGGAGATTGTCCTAACAGAGGTGATCGGAAAATACTTCCAAAGCACCGGTCTGAGCTACGGCGACAAGATCATGGAAAAATTCCGAACGCTTGGGGGCCGCCTTAAGTTGGCGGAAGTCGTTGGACTGTCACTTCCCGATATCGACTTCCAAAAAGCGGTAGTTGACCCAAGGAATCAGGCTATTCATCGAGCGAAGTTCTTTGAGCGAAGCGACGCAAGCAGCGTTGTTAGGGCGGTTGATCAACTGCTCCAGATGCTCTCACCGCGACGCGATGAACAACTCTAACGAGTAAGGTTAGATTGCAAACGCACGGGGTCAGTTCTAACATTCCAACAAACGCTACTCCAAACCCTTTCAAAGGAAACTTCATGAAGACATACAATAAATCCGATGCTGCCATCGCCAACCTGACACCGGAACAACGCCGCGTGACCCAGCACGGCGGCACGGAACATTCAGGAACGGGCGCGTATCTTTACAATCACGAACCGGGCATCTATGTGGATATCGTGTCGGGGGAGCCGCTGTTTACGTCATCAGACAAGTTCGAGTCGGGCTGCGGCTGGCCTAGCTTCACCAAACCCATCGAACCTGCGTACATCAATGAGCTGCGCGATACCAGCCACAACATGATCCGTACCGAAGTCCGCTCGGTTCACGGCGACAGCCATCTGGGGCATGTGTTCCCGGACGGCCCGCAGGATCGCGGTGGCTTGCGCTACTGTATCAATTCAGCCTCGCTGCGCTTTATCCACCGGGATGGCATGGAGGCGGAAGGCTACGGTGAATATCTTAACCAGGTGGAGGATAAGTAATGGCACAGGAACGCGCAGTACTGGCAGGTGGCTGCTTTTGGGGCATGCAGGATTTAATCCGCAAGCTGCCGGGCGTGGAGAAAACGCGGGTGGGTTATACCGGCGGCGATGTGCGTAACGCCACCTACCGCAATCACGGCACGCATGCCGAAGGTATCGAAATCTTCTTTAACCCAGCGGAAATTTCTTATCGCCGCATTCTGGAATTTTTCTTCCAGATACACGATCCGACGACGGCCAATCGTCAGGGCAATGACCAGGGTTCGTCCTACCGCTCGGCGATTTACTACGTCAACGACGTGCAGAAGCAGACCGCGCTCGATACGATTGCCGATGTGAACGCCTCAGGCTTGTGGCCGGGTAAGGTTGTTACCGAGCTGGCGCCTGCCAGTGATTTCTGGGAAGCCGAGCCCGAGCATCAGGATTATCTGGAGCGTTTCCCCACCGGCTATACCTGCCATTACCCGCGCCCGAATTGGACATTGCCAAAACGAACAGACAAATAATGGCCATGCTGGAACCCGCATAAACGCACAGCACCCGAATAGAGATCAGGCGATCGCTCAGGGTTACCTATCCAGTGCTTGTCGATGGCAGAGATCGGGGGACATTTAATGACAGAGAGCGAGTGTCATTTCGAGGTACACCACATGACGGTAATTCGCGCGCCCATAAGGTCGCAGGTTTAACAAGTTTAGGGAAGGCAGCAGATAAACGCTATACGGTAGTCTCACTAATACTAATCACATAGCGTCGTACACTGATCTAATCACTCAAATAATCGCTTGATGTTAGTAACGCTACGCGTTACTATATGCTTCATGACAATCAAAAGCTTCAAGTGCGAAGATACAAGAGCACTATTCCTCGGCCAGAGAGTGTCCAAATGGATAAACATTGAACGATCAGCACTACGAAAACTAGAGCAACTCGATTGGTCCAACGTACTGAATGATTTACGTGTGCCGCCTGGAAACAAGCTCGAAGCACTCAAAGGCAACCGCAAAGGACAACACAGTATTCGAATCAATGATCAATGGCGCGTCTGCTTCATTTGGAATACCGATGGCGCAACTGAAATTGAGATCGTTGACTATCATTAAAGGAAATATGATGCGTACGATTCCCCCGGTAACACCTGGCGAAATGCTTGACGAAGAATTTCTTAAGCCTCTTGGCCTTACCAAGTATCGTCTAGCCAAAGATATTGGCGTTCCAGCTCAGCGAATTGGCGACATTGTCGCTGGCAAGAGGGCAATTACGGCCGATACCGATCTGCGTCTATGTAGGTACTTTGGTCTTAGTGATGGCTGGTGGTTGCGTGGGCAAGCCAACTACGACATGACAATAGCCCGCGAAAAGATGGGCGAAACACTTGCAAAAATCCAACCCTGTGCATTACTCGCGGCCTGATAATACGAACAGAGTAGAGCCTAGCCATTCGCTCAACCGGATATAAAAAGGGACGCCTAACGGCACTCCATAATTCAAATTTTAAACCCCAGCAAGGACTATATGGGCAAACTCTACAATGAAATTACTCCCGAACTCACGTCGTGGGTTCAAAAGCAACACGTGTTCTTCGTCGCAACAGCACCATTAGCAGCTGAAGGCCACGTGAACTGTTCCCCAAAAGGCCTGGACTCTCTCAGAATTCTCACTCCTCAGATGGTCGCGTATGCCGATCTCACAGGAAGCGGAGCCGAGACAATCGCTCACATCAGGGAGAACGGGCGAATCCTCCTGATGTTCTGTGCGTTTGAGGGGCCACCGAAGATCGTCCGCTTCCACGGAAGGGGCGAAACTGTCTTGCCAGGCACGGCGCTTTGGGAAGAGCTTGCGCCAAAGATGTACTTGAAGCCGAGTACTCGGGCAATCATCCTAATTCGCGTCACTCGCGTCAGCGATTCTTGTGGGTACGGAGTCCCTATCATGCCGTTTGCCGAAGATCGCGACGTCATCGACCGTTGGGTCGAAACAAAAGGCATCGAGAATCTTTCTGCCTATCGGCGCGAAAAGAATGCTCGCAGCATCGATGGGTTACCCACAGCCGAATTTGAGTGACGCTGAGAGAAAGGGAAGCACACGGGGCCAGCTCTAACGTTCCAACAGACTCTATTACACTTCATAGATGGCTAGACCCCTTAGACCGGAATTTTCGGATCCCGCGTTGTGCGTTTGACTTCTCTGACCCCGCGTTTCACCTTTAAAAATCCCGGGTTCACCGAAATGTAGGCACAAAAATAACATGTGTTACATATTCTTGAAGTATCCAAATTTTTAAAAATCACCACCACAATTATAAACTTAAGGAAGTTCATGGCTTTCTTTAAGTTATCATCGGTAACGTTATAATTCTTACCTTGTATATAAACCAACCCGATAAATTTTTAGTGTTTTATTGGATTTACTTTAAGGTGTTACGGCAAAGAACCATGAATAGACAAAATCCGATTACAGAAACCGAAACACGCGTAAGCATCTCCAAATATTCAAAAGATGAATGGATAATTGTGGAATGCTCTGAAACAGGGATCGTTTATCTACAAAATCCACCTGATTATTCCCGGCTTGTTGATGAATTGGCGTGGGAAAAGCAATTTTCAGAAGAAAGGGCGCGACGAAAAGCCAGGGAGCCCGTCGCATTTTTTATCAGCTCAGCAATCAAAAATCTACGCGGCAAATTGAGGAAAAAAGAAAGGATTGAAACCGTCTCTGAAAAAATCCTGAAGCAACTTCTGGCAAATGGCAAAACTTCGCTGAATGTTTTGGATGTCGGTTGCGGTATTGGGGAAAAACTGGCGAAGATAGCCAACCACATGAACAGTAAACAGCCGGCATCAATAAAAGGCATCGGTATTGAAATATCACAAGCCCAAGCCGCAGAGGCGAACACCCATTTGAAAAAAATTGGAGGATATTGCATTCATAACTCGGCCATAGGGGGACTAAAAGAAATCTCTGACAACTCCATTGACTTTATTATTCTCTGTTCGTTTTTGGAACATGAAACCAGCCCGCTCCAGTTACTCCAGATTTGTAAGGAAAAGCTTGATAGTCATGGCAAAATTGTCATCAAAGTACCCAATTTTGCTTCATTGAACCGAATCGTCAGACAAGATAGGTGGTGTGGGTTTAGGTATCCTGACCATGTAAATTATTTCACCCCCAAAACGTTACGTTTAATCGTCGAACGTTCCGGTTTGAAAGTGGACAGCTTGAATGCCCTGCCCACTAATGACAATATGTGGGCTATTGTCAGCAAATAGCATGTTAGGCATGCGTGACAATGCCTTTGAATCGTCACAAGTTAAAAAGAGAGTAATCGCAATGTTTAAAAAAATAATTACAGCAATTTTTGTTGCGATGGCATTCATTTCTTTATCTGGCTGCGCAAGTTTAAATGATGTTGTGCGGGCAAAAGAAACTGGCACCGAAGGTATAACCAAAACCTATGCCGTAACGCCAGATCAGGCATGGGAAATTGCCAAAACAGTTTTTCGTTGGGAGGGTTCGGACGCTATTGAAGAACACAAAAATGAAGGCTATATGCTCACAAGCAGTGGATTAAACGGTTACTCTTATGGCGCTGTCATGGGTGCTTGGATTAAGCCTGTCGACAAAGCCAGTACTGAGGTTACCGTTATTACGAAGCGTAGAATTAAGACTGATCTATTCACGACTCTAACGGAAGAAACTTATCACAAGCGATTTGCACAAGCGGTTGAAATTACAAAGGGTGGGAACCCTCTTCCACGTGTAGCACCCTGAAAAAAGGCAGCCCGGTGGATTGTGCTGAATGAGCGGTGAAATGTTGGACTTCATTCAACCTAACCTACCGGGCTAATAACCGAGGAGAGTAATCATGATATACAAGGGGCGTTGCCATTGCGGCAAAGTAGCATTCGAGGTAGAGGGTGAAATTAACGGAGCAATAGCATGCATGCAATTGCTCAATTTGTTCACGTAAAGGCACGCTCATGTGGTTTGTGCCCCGTGAAAAGCTTAGGTTACTCACCCCAGAAAACGAGATAAGTACCTATACTTTTAACAAGCATATTATTAAGCACCGTTTTTGCCCAACATGTGGCATTCATCCCTATGGCGAAGGCGTTGGCCCAAATGGTAATAACATGGCGGCTATCAATATCCGTTGTATTGAAGGCATTGACCTCGCATCAGTGCCGGTACAAAACTATGATGATTTATCGTTATAAGATTATGTCGCTCACCCCATGTATGGCGCATTGGCACGAAGGGAATGAAGACCGATGAAATTACAGGCGCTTACAACCGCTTTACTTGTCGGCATATCGGTTGCAGCCTGTTCTTCAGAGCAGCTTTACGCTATGGGCCGTAATGCCCAAAGGTCAGAGTGCATCAAGCACCCCGACGCGCAAGTGCGGGATCGTTGCCTTAAAGACGCGGGACTTTCCCGTGACGCTTACAAACGTGAAGTTGAAGACGTGAAAACGAGCGATAAAACAAGGCCACTGTCGATCTAACATTGCGCCACTGAACGGTGGGCAGCTCTTCCAAGAATGCCAGCCCACCGTTCGCCCGAACTGAAATGTACTTCAGGGCATCTCTAAAAATTCAATTTTGCGAGCAGCCGCTTTGCCTTTTGTCTTTTGCCTGCTTACCCCGTTTCATCACAGTACGGCGTTACTCGAAAAAATTATCGCTTATATATCAACTGTATGTCGCGCTCAAATTTTTTACTCGTGTTTTGTTTAGAGACTAGAATTTTTAGAGGCGTCCTATAGTCCATCCACCGAGAGCAGACGTTATCGCTCAAACATAGCAAGATCCGGGTTGCAGATAAGCGCTTAAACCTTCATATTTCTTCCGTGCTGGAGCAAATTTTTGTTAGCAAAACAATAAATTATGAAAGGTTCTGTACAACATGCCACGGAAGATCAAAATGTCTGACTATGACCGCATAGTTGAAGCAATTTCTTTCATTATTAACCGGGTAAACAACCAGCCCTCATTAGAAGAAATTGCGCGGCATTTACACCTGAGCCCTTTCCATTTTCACCGCCTATTTAGCCGCTGGGCTGGTGTAACTCCTAAAAGATTTTTGCAGGTACTTACGCTGGAGCGCGCTAAACAATTACTCAGCGAATCAAGATCACTCTTTGAAATCTCTGACTCTCTGGGATTGAGCGGCAGTTCCCGATTACATGACCACTTCATTCATCTGGAAGCGGTTACACCCGGAGAGTACAAGATGGGCGGTGCGGGTTTAACGATTGAATATGCCGTACATGACACTCCTTTTGGAAAAGCGTTTATTGCCATCACACCGAGAGGTGTCTGTAGTTTTTCGTTTCTGGAGAACGCAGAAGCCGGTGGGCATCTAACTAATTTATTTAAAAAATGGCCACATGCCACAGTGCATGAAAATCACCAACGAACGTTTGCGATTATTGAAACTATGTTCGGCAAAAAACAAATATTAGACCACCCAGTCTCTTTGCATATTTCTGGAACAAATTTTCAGGTCAGCGTGTGGAAAGCATTGTTACAGATACCTCCGGCAAAAGTAGTCAGTTATTCCCAAGTGGCAACCGCGATCGGCCGTCCAAGTTCTGCGAGAGCCGTGGGGCTGGCGGTAGGCGCTAACCCTGTCGCGCTCCTGATACCTTGCCACCGCGTTATACAACAAAGCGGCAGGTTGGGTGGGTATTATTGGGGTGAAACCCGGAAACAGGCGGTCCACGCATGGGAATCGGCAAGGTATGAGTAATCCTGCCCATACCATTGCGTTAACGTCTGCCAGTCAATTTTTTGACCAGAAAATCTCTTGTTAGCGCCAGTTTAATTGGGCGGGTTGAACGGCGCAGCAATGTGTTGTTTGTGCGGGGGTTATGGCAAAGGTTTGATGCCGGTGATTCTGGATTGCACGATGGCTTGCGCCAGTACCTCGATAGCTTGGGTGCGGAAAAAGCTTTTGCGCCATGCCAATGCGATGCGTCGCGCCGGCACCGGTTTGCTGAACTGAATGACTTTTAGCAGGCGGCTGTGATAACGCACACTGTTTGCGGAAGCGGGAAGTACGGTGATGCCAAAACCCGAGGCAACCATGTTACGGATGGTTTCCAGCGAGGTACCTTGCTGAATATCCGTGCTCTTACGGTTGAGCTCTGGGCATGCTTCGGCGACCTGATTGCTAAAGCAGTGACCGGAATTGAGCAGTAACACTTTTTCTGCGGCGAGTTCCTGCGTCTTGATGCTATGCCGATTGGCCCAGGGATGATTGTTGCCAACCACGACTTCGAACGGCTCGTCATACAGGGGCTTGGTGAGAACGCTGGTGTCGCCGCCGAACGGCAGCGCGATAATGATGACATCCAGTTTGCCATTGCGTAACAGGGTATCCAGATTGGCGGTGATATTTTCTTCCACGTCCAGCGGCATTTCCGGCGCAAGTTTCTTCAACACAGGAATTAGGCAGGGTAGTAGATAAGGGCCTACGCTGTAGATGAATCCAATGCGTAGCGTGCCGATCAGTTGGTTATTGCCTTGCTTGGCGATTTCCCGGATGTGTCCGGCTTCCTCCAGAGTGCGCTGGGCTTGCTCAATAATTTGCATCCCAATAGGGGTGATGGAAATAGCATGTTTACCGCGTTCGAAAATCTGTATACACAGCTCTTCTTCGAGCTTTTGTATCGCCAGCGACAACGCGGGCTGGCTGATGAATGATTTTTCTGCAGCGCGGCGGAAATTTCGTTCTTGCGCTACGGCAACGATAAAACGCAGTTCGTTAAGTGTCATATCAATTTCCAGGTGATTTGTATTATAAATCGCATTTATTTAAATCAATAATTGGATTTATTAATGGCAGCGCCCTATATTGCGCTCACTGGGAGTGAGTTTTCTTGAATTCCCATTCAATATAAAAGGAGGCGAATTCTAGGATGAAGTGCAATTTTGAGTAACGCAGGTCAGGTGGGCAGGATGCGGTAGTATCCATGTCTTTTGACCAGCCAGTCGAAATTACACAAATGAACTACACACACCTTACC
>QFXI01000020.1 GCA_003402315.1 Candidatus Nitrotoga sp. LAW
GCAGCGCTTCGATATAGCTGTTGACAGTGCTGATTTGTAATTGGGCATTCACTAATAATTCAAATGCGCTGATCAACATGCCGTTGTAACGAAGCTGGTTTTCAGCAGAAATGCGTTTGCGGATGGGTACAATCTCATCACGGTAATGTTTTGCAATGTCATAACTTGAACGATATAGCTTGTAGCTTTGGCGCACCTCTGAACGTGCATTCACTGCTGTCTCAGCAATCATATGGATGGCCTGCATATAAATTGCTTCAGCTCTGGCTACCCGAGCGGTGCCCCAATCGAAAATGGGAATCTCAAAGGTAATCTCGAAGCCTTTCTTGTAAGGATCTGATCTTTTACCTTCAAGAACGCGTGCAGGTCCAACTTCCAATACATTGATGAAACGCGTGGCTTTAGTTAAGCCAAGCTGATTGGCCAGCGCTTCAGTTTGTAATCGGAGCGACTGCAGATCAAGGCGTTGATCCATGGCGGTTTGTTCGATGTTGTTTGATTCATCTACAGTTAAGGGTAAGTCCGGTAATCTTTCAGGAAGCGTGAACTGCGTCTGTTTGCCCCATAAACCCATAAGCCTGATCAACTCTTCGTAGGCAGTGATTTTATTCCGCTCAGCACGAGCCACTCCCAGTGCAGCATCTGCATAAAATCCTTGTTCCCGTGCCTGGTCTAGTTTTCTCCAATTGCCCGCTTTCACCATATTACGGGCCAGTTCTGCACTGGCTTCTGCCGCAGCTCTAACTTGTTGCATGTAATGCGTGCTTTGATCTGCAGCCACTGCCTTAAAATATGCCTTGCGGGTCTCATTAGCCAACCGCAATACTTCCATCGCAGTTTGTCGTTGTGTTTGCTCAAACAGTCGTTTTTCGATCTGGAGTGCTTTGGGTATGGTCAGTAAAGAAAAAATATTAAATGTGAATGACTGTTCGATCTTATAGTCACCATTATTTTTGGTATGTAGCATTGTAAAGCGTGGATTAGGTAGTTTGCCTGCCTGTACCAGATCTGCTTCAGAGATGCCTAAATCATAGAATGCCGCCTGTAGACCTTTATTGTTGAATAAGGCAATCTGCACTGCATCATTTACCGTGAGTGGCTTTTTTAATAGCTTTTCAGTATAAGATTGCACAGAATCTTGGTCTTCTAGAGATTTGACCCACCGCACATCCTTATTTATAAGACCTTTAGTGATTTTATGAACTACGCTCAGTCCTCCGTCTTTGGAAAAAGACGCGCAACCGCTGAGGGTTACACTGATAAAAAGCAAGGTAACTAGCACTCTTGGAATACTCATCCAATTTGAGGCCATAAGAGTAGTCATACTCAAATTCAAATCCTATCCCATTAATGTTTATGTGCCGGTTTTGATTCTTCATTAATTGTAGAGGCGCCATGTTGATGACTATGGCTATCTGAATCACCATGCTCATGACCACGAGGGTCACTTTCCGCTGCAATTTCGGGCAAAGACAACACACCAATGCCATGACGGAAAACTACTTCGCCACCTAACCAACCTGTTACCGCGACTGATCCGGATAGCAAGGTCAACACGATCAGGGTAAGCCATGACATTACCTGATGGGCGCGTAACTTGAAGACATCCCACATAGCTAATAGCAAAAGACCGACTGCAGTCGGAATTGCCCAATTACGATGGATTAACATGGCCGCATGTCCAGCATCATCGTGATCAACAGAGTTGAAAGCTAGCCAACCTAAGCCCGCAGCAATGGTTGCAGTTACCCCTGATATCCATAATGCCCAGTGGCCAACGGTAGCAAGCTGGGTTGCTAAGTTATGCATGCTGCCAATCCGAGCTGCGAGGCTGAATAGCAAGGCAATTAGCGTGAGCGCGATCGGAAAGTGCACAGCGATAGGATGTGCATTGGGAATGAGTTCAAATTTGATGACTGGCCCTGCTTTATTTATTTTCAATGGCATTGTGCCACCTGCTCCACCTGATGCTGCATGCTCGTTTTGATGTTGATGCGCCTGTTCTGATGATTCTTTGGAAGAAGGTTGGCCGGTGTCGTTAGACATGTCTTTATATTCACAGTCCGAAATAATTAAGCATGACAGTAAGGATAGGACAATCATGGAACCATGACTCATGGCTGCCATAGGTTTCATGAATGAGGCAGAGGATTTTGTTTCATTATGCTCATGCGGCATGTTTGCTATCGCAGGTATGGATGCGTGCTTTGATGCCATTTTTTCGTCATTCATCGCCAAAAGTATTTCTTGTTGGGGGCCACGGTTACCCCCCTTAACTGAAGGTTGCGTAGTTGGGACAGGGATATCCTTCATGGACTCGTGATCCATGCCTTTCATAGTGTCCATGGAGTGGTCAGCAGGGTCTCCCCCAGTTACTTGCTCATTGAGAGCGCGCCATGAAGAAAGCTCCTCTTCAACATAAGGTTTGTAACTAGAAAATGAAGATTGATATGGCACACTGATTGGAGCTGAAGTGATTAAGTGGGATGTAGGAGAATTATCATTCTGAGCTCCAAAAACATTAAATGCAGTTAATAGGCTTAGCGATAAAACCATAATAGGCAAATACATCGTCATCCCTTAAATGTGAGTTTAATTTCTAGTTACCTAGCGAACATTTTAGAACTTGGAAGCTGTCAAAATGATTACCTGAAGATTACAAAATTGTAAGATTAGGCAAAATGGTACCGGTCAAAGAAATATTCATGCAGAATTCAGGTTGACCATTGGACCCACCTATTTATGAGAATTCTGATTGTTGAAGACGAACCCAAAACAGGTAAATACCTTAAACAAGGTTTATCTGAAGCAGGCTTTGTCACAGATCTCGTAAGAGACGGTTTGGATGGAAAACATCTGGCGCTGACTGAGGCTTATGATTTGATAATACTGGATGTCATGCTGCCGAACACCAATGGTTGGGAAATCATTCAAACCATACGTCGAGCTGGCAAAAATATGCCAGTATTATTCCTGACCGCCAGAGATGGGATAGATGACAGAGTCAAAGGATTGGAGCTGGGCGCGGACGATTATCTGATAAAACCGTTTGCCTTCTCAGAATTGTTGGCACGAGTGAGGACATTGCTACGTAGAGGCAAGGTAAGAGCCCCGGACATTGTACAAGTCGCTGACTTGGTATTGGATCTTCAACGTCGAAAACTCACGCGGGGCGGAAAGCGGATAGAACTTACGGGAAAAGAGTTTGCTTTGTTAGAATTGTTGCTTAGGCGTCGTGGTGAAGTTTTACCTCGTTCCTTGATCGCATCCCAAATTTGGGATATGAATTTTGACAGTGACACAAATGTCATTGAGGTGGCTGTTCGTCGCCTACGGGCTAAAATGGATGACCACTTTGAACCCAAACTCATTCGAACTGTACGTGGCATGGGCTATGTACTTATGGGTCTAGATGACTAATGTTGCGCCAATCAATCACATGGCGAATTACTTTTCTGTTTGCGGCACTTTCAAGTACTGTTCTTATCACCGTGGGTACTATCGCTGGATTGTCTGTTGAGCGCCATTTTGCTGAAGAGGATATAGCTGAAATTCATGGGAAGCTTGAGTTAATCCGTTATGCCTTGCAGAAGATTGAATCCGTATCAGCGCTTAAATCTGTACCTTCGCAGCTCAATGACGCCTTAGTTGGCCATCATGCGCTTTCGGTTGCGGTGTACACGGCTACAGGTGAACAAATCTATAGTTGGGGCGAAGCGAATTTCCCTAATACAATTATCGACCAACGTTCCTTGTCCGGAGAAAGTGAAGAAGCTAAATTATATAAATGGCGAGATGGCTCTCAAACTTATCGTGGCCTCGCAGTTTCAATGCCTTCCCATGACAAGCAAAGCCCCACCCTGATCGTTGCAATTGCGCTGGATATTGCGCATCACCAGAAATTCATTACTCGCTTCAATCAAACATTATGGCTCGCTCTGATTATAGGCATTTTGCTTATGAGTTTGCTGGGTTGGCTGGCTGTCCGTCGAGGCTTATCTCCAATTCGCGATTTTGATCATCTTACCCAAATTATTACAGCCAATCGTCTTTCTGAAAGATTGAAAGTCGAAAGTGTTCCCAAGGAATTGATGCATATGGCTGAGTCCTTCAATAAAATGTTATCCAGGCTTGAAAAATCCTTTCAACGATTATCAGATTTTTCTTCCGACTTGGCGCATGAGTTGCGCACTCCGGTCAGTAATTTAATGACGCAGACTCAAGTCATGTTAGCTAAGCCCAGATCTTTGGAAGACTATCAAGAAATATTGATTTCAAATCTTGAGGAATATGACAGGCTGGCCCGGATGGTTTCTGATATGTTATTTCTGGCTAAAGCAGAAAATGACTTAATTATTCCACACCGGGAACCTATAAATTTGGCTAAAGAAGTTGCTCAATTAATTGAGTTCTATGAGCCCCTTACTGAGGAAAAGCGCATACAGATGGTTAGTCATGGAACGGCTATTATTTCGGGTGATAAGCTCATGATACGGCGGGCGATTAATAATCTGATATCCAACGCGATACAACACACACCCATTGATCAGTTAATAACTGTTGATATCCAACTGAAAGATGAAAAGAAGATTTGCTTAATTATTGAAAACCCTTGTACCGACATTGGTAAAGAGCATTTGGATCGGCTGTTTGATCGTTTTTATCATATTGACCCCTCATGTCAAGGAAACAATGCGGGTGCAGGGCTTGGACTAGCCATAACAAAATCCATTATTGAGGCCCATGGTGGAGGCATTTCTGTTAGCACCGAGAATGGTCGCATACGTTTTGAATTCTGGATGGTGCAAGCGTAGTAGCTAATTCTTACATCTCGGACGTCGATTCCTATCGGCGGATGAACATGAACATGGTCGAAGACCTTGTGATAAGGTATCAGGGACAGTCCAACGCTTCGCGACTGGAGGGCGCTCTTAGCGGTTCGATGTCCGATTTAATCTCGTCAGGAATACTAATCGTAATTTTTAAGGATATCAAAATAATCATCCCACTCTCTTTTGCATTACAACTGGTCTACAATCAGAAGCGTTGACACGCTGACGAACAAAACACGCAAAGCTGCCATCGAGTCTTTGGATTATGCACATGTCGGGGGGAGCTTACTCTAAATGAATTCCTGCAGAAACACGATGATATCCAGAAACCCAAAATCAACAGGCTCAAGCAAAATGTCTGCCATGATCAGAATCATCGCGGCATTGCTTGCCGGTGTCATGGTTCCGGCAACTGCACAGGCGGTACTTTCAAGCAGCGCACGCACGGCAGTGAGTACCCAGGCAGTACCCTCGGAAGCTTCTGCAGCAGCAAATGTTAAAAGCCCTTCTCCCTTGATTGCAATGATTGCGGAAGCACTGGAGAACAATCCGGAAATTCAGGCTGCCCTACGAGAACGTGAAGCCGCCCGCCAGAGAATATCGCCTGCGGGAGCACTCGATGATCCGATGCTCGAAGTCGGGGTGATCAACGCGCCCTTGGCATCGTCGCCCTTCAACCGCGAAGACATGACGATGAAAATGATTGGCCTGTCCCAGAACCTGCCCTATCCGGGCAAACGTAGCCTGCGCCAAGACGTCGCCGCCAAAGATGCGGAGGCCGTTGATTACGGGTACCAGGAAACCGTGAACCGCATTACGCGCGGCATCAAAACTGCCTATATCGATCTGGGCCTTACGCTCGAAATAACCAAGCTGGTCAAGAAAAACAAGCTGATCCTCGAGCAGTTCCTGCGGATTGCCGAGGGACGTTACGAGGTAGGACAAGGAAGCCAGGCCGACGTACTGAAGGCTCAGACGCAGGTATCCAGAATGACGGACGAACTGCTCAAACTCGCACGCGAGCAACCGACGATCGAAGCCGAGCTCATTCGCATGCTTGGCCGCAGTGCAAACGTTGCGGCGCCAGTGCCGGAACCGCCACAATTGCGGGAAGAAACCCTGAACCTGGAATTGTTGCGTGAAACTGCCCTGAGACAGCGCCCGCAATTGCTGGCCCTGCAAAGTCTCATTGCACGCAACGATAAGGCACTGGAACTAGCGCGCAAAGCATATTATCCCGACTTCAATGTACGCCTGTCATATGGCCAGCGAAATAACATGCTGGACGGCGCCAGTCGCTCCGACATGGTGACCATGACCATGGGGGTCAATCTGCCAATATGGCGCGATAGCAAACTCTCGCCGCGCGTCGCAGAGTCGCGGGCGATGAGCGATCAGGCCCTGAGCATGTATCAGGCGCAGCGTAATGAGATCGCTGCCGGACTGCGCCAGCAGGTGGCAATGGCCGAGCAAAACCTGAAATCGGCACGACTGTACCAAACCGCCATCCTGCCGCAGGCCCGGCTTACGGTTGAGTCGGCACTAGCTGCATATAAGGTCAATCGGGTCGATTTCCTGACGTTGCTCGACAGCCAGATGACAGTATTCAATTACGAAATAAGTCTGGTGACTGCCATGGCCAGCTACAACAAGGCGCTGGCGGAAATCGATTTGCTCACCGGCAAATCACCCAACTAACTCGCATGCCCATATCAATGGAGCCTCATGTGAAATCTATCGCCAAATTGACAGTTGTCGCCGCCCTGGTCGCAGCTGCCCTTGCCACAGGGTATTGGTGGGGTCATACAAAATCTGTAACCTCTGCGGCCAGCTCGTCCAAGACAGTTACATCCAAGAGCAAGATTCTCTACTACCGCAACCCAATGGTTCCGTCTGACACCTCGCCGGTGCCAAAAAAAGACCCGATGGGTATGGACTACGTCCCGGTTTACGACACTGAAGAATCCACATCCGGCGATTCGGTGGTGAAGATCAGTGTTGAAAAGATACAAAAGCTGGGAGTGAGGACCGAAGCCGCTGCGCTACGTGAACTCATTCGTACTGTCAGCGCGGTAGCAACAGTACAGGCAGACGAACGCCAGCTATATGCAGTAACGCCCAAGTTTGAGGGCTGGATCCAAAGACTTTACGTCGATACTACCGGCCAGCGGGTAAAAAAGGGCGATGCGCTGATGGACGTGTACAGCCCGGAACTGATCACGGCGCAGCAGGAATATCTGATCGCCATTAAAGGTGTGCAGGCGGTCGCTGATGGCAGCCCCGATGTCCGGACCGAAATGCTGCGGCTGGTCGAGAGCGCCTTGCAGAGGCTGCGCAACTGGGACATATCGAAAAGCGAATTGCAGCGTCTGCAGCGGGAAGGGAAGGTCAGGCAATATGTCACGTTTCGTTCCGCGGCGAACGGCGTGGTTTTGAAAAAACCCTCAATCGAGGGAATGCGCTTCATGCCCGGAGAGGTGCTGTACCAGATCGCCGATCTATCCAGCGTGTGGATACTGGCAGACGTGTTCGAACAGGACCTCGGAATGGTGCATCAGGGCCAGACGGCCACGATCAGGGTTGATGCGTATCCGGACAAGGTATTCAACGGCGAGGTAACTTTCATCTACCCCACGGTTACTCCGGAAACCCGTACTGCCATAGTGCGCATCAAGCTGCCCAATGCCCAAGGGCTGCTCAAGCCTGCCATGTATGCGAGAGTGGAGTTCGCTTCGTTCCACAGCAAAGAAAAATCACTTACCGTGCCTGATTCGGCGGTGCTCGATAGCGGCACACGGCGACTGGTACTGGTTGATCTCGGACAGGGCCGGTACGAGCCGCGGACGGTAAAACTCGGCATGCACGCAGATGGCTATGCTGAAGTCTTGGGAGGGTTGAAGGCTGGCGAAGCGGTCGTGGTCAAAGCGAATTTTCTGATCGACGCGGAAAGCAACCTCAAGGCGGCATTGGGCGGTTTCGGCCACGGTTCCCACGGTTCCAAGCCGGGTGAAAAGGAGCAGGTCAAACCCGGCAAGACTGCCGCAGCATCCGCGCTTGCAGGTCATCGCGGCGAGGGCAGCATTGAAGCTATAAATTTGGCCCATGCGACGGTAACGATTGCCCATGGCCCGATTGCCAGCCTCAAGTGGCCCGCGATGATCATGGATTTCCGGGTTCTTGATCCGGAATCGTTGCGGACGTTGAAACCCGGTCAGAAGATCGCATTCGACATAATCGAGGAGTCGGCTGGCGAATTCGTCATCGTTGGCATCCAACCCGCGGGCACGAGTCCTGCCACCAGAGATCACATAGGGCATTGACATGCTCAACAACATCATCGAATGGTCGGTACGGCATGTCTTCCTGGTGCTGCTTGGAACATTTTTCGTTGTGGCTGGAGGCGTCTATTCGGTATGGAAGACGCCAGTCGACGCAATTCCGGATCTGTCCGACGTTCAGGTCATCATCTATACGGAATATCCGGGGCAGGCGCCGCAAGTAGTCGAGGACCAAGTCACCTATCCGCTCACCACCGCCATGCTGAGCGTACCGAAATCCAAGGTAGTGCGCGGCATCTCCAATTTTGGCGTATCGTTTGTGTACGTCATCTTCGAGGATGGCACCGACATCTACTGGGCGCGCTCGAGAGTGCTGGAATACCTCAGCTTCGTGGCAAACCGGCTGCCGAGCAATGTCAGGCCCTCACTCGGTCCAGACGCAACCGGTGTAGGGTGGGTTTACCAATATGTGGTAGCCGCCAAAAATCACACACTCGATGAATTGCGCTCCATTCAGGACTGGTTCCTGCGCTATCAATTAATTGCGGCGCATGGCGTGGCGGAAGTGGCCAGCGTGGGTGGATTTGTGAAAACCTACCAGGTCACCGTGGATCCGCGGCGCTTGCAGGCCTATGGCATACCGCTCAAAACGGTGTCCGCGGTTATCGCCGCCAGCAACCGCGACGTCGGCGGGCGCGCCATCGAAATGGCGGAGACCGAATACGTGTTGCGTGGAAGGGGCTATCTGCGCGGCATTGATGATCTGGAAAAACTTGTCGTCAAGGCACACGTCGGCATGCCGGTATTGCTGCGCGACATCGCCCGCGTCGAGCTGGTTCCCGACGAACGCCGCGGCATTGCCGAACTCAACGGCGAAGGTGAGGCAGTCGCGGGCATAGCGATAGCGCGCCATGGTCAGAACGCCCTCGACGTTATCCACAACCTCGAAACAAAAATCGGCGAGATCGCATCCGGTTTGCCGGAAGGCGTTACGATTCAGCCGGTCTACAATCGCTCTGAACTAATCCATCGTGCCATAGCAACACTGCGCGAAACATTCATTGAGCAAGGTATCATCATCGCACTGGTGTGCATGATTTTCCTCATGCATGTGCGCAGTGCGCTGGTGGCGATCATCATGCTTCCGATCGGCGTGCTGATCGCCTTCATCGCAATGCGATTTCTCGGCATCAATTCCAACATCATGAGTCTCTGTGGCATCGCGCTCGCGATCGCCGAGATGACCGATGCGGCGATTGTCATGACCGAGAATGCGCACAAGCATCTGGAGCGTCTCGCTCCCGGCGAATCACGCACGGACGCTGTCATTGCAGCGTGCAAGGAAATCGGCCCGTCGTTATTCTTCAGCCTGCTGATCATCACGGTGTCGTTCCTGCCGGTGTTTGTGCTCGAAGCGCAGGAAGGACGCATGTTCCATCCGCTCGCCTATACCAAGACTTTCGCCATGGCCGGCGCTGCGTTGCTTTCGATTACGCTGGTCCCGGTTCTGATACTGCTTCTGATTCGTGGCCGCATTCCCCACGAAGAGAGCAATGTGTTCACCCGTTTCATGATCTGGAGCTACCGGCCAGTGATCGCCTGGGTGATGCAATGGAAAATGCTCATCATCGCGGCGGCGCTCGCGGTGTTGGCGGTTACTGTCTATCCGGCGCTCAAGCTTGGAACGGAATTCATGCCGACCTTGAACGAAGGCACGCTGCTTTACATGCCGGTAACGCTGCCGGCTGTTTCTGTCACCAAGGCCGCGGAAATCCTGCAAACCCAGGACAAGATCATCAAGGGTTTTCCTGAAGTGGCATCGGTGTTCGGCAAGGCCGGGCGCGCCAATACCGCCACTGACCCAGCGCCGCTGGAGATGAGCGAAACGGTCATCAATCTGAAACCGGAAAAGGAATGGCGCCCCGGCATGACCATCGACAAATTGATTGCCGAACTGGACCAGGCGCTTCAAATGCCCGGAGTCAGCAATGCCTGGACCATGCCGATCAAGAACAGGACAGATATGCTTGCAACCGGTATCCGCACGCCGGTCGGCATCAAGGTGTTCGGCAAGGATCTGGTCGAAATGGAAATCCTTGCCAAGCAGATCGAGGCCGTCGTAAAAAAGGTGCCGGGAACCAAAAGTGCCTTCGCGGAACGCACCACTGGCGGTTACTATCTAGATATCAACCCCGACCGCATTGAGCTCGCCCGCTACGGGTTGGCTGTCGGCGACCTGCTGGAAGTGATCTCGGTGGCGCTAGGCGGGGAAATGGTGACGACCACGGTGGAAGGCCGTGAGCGCTACGGTGTTACCGTGCGTTATCCGCGCGAGTTGCGCAGTGACCCGCTGGCGATTGCCACCCAAGTGCTGGTGCCGACCATGGGGGAAACGATGATTCCGCTCGGCCAACTTGCACGGATCAAGTTGATCAAGGGTCCGCCGAGTATCCGTACCGAGAATGCGCTTCTGTCCACGTACATCTTTGTTGACATACGCGATCGTGACATCGGCAGCTACGTTGCTGCCGGGCAGAAAGCGGTGCGCGAGCAGGTTCAGTTCCCTCCCGGGTATTACGCCACCTGGAGCGGTCAGTTCGAATACATGGAGCGCGCAATCGAGAGACTGAAAGTGGTGGTGCCCATCACAATCCTGATCATATTTGCTCTTCTGTATCTGAGCTTCAATCGTTTTACCGAGACGCTGGTGGTGATGCTTTCGGTGCCCTTCTCCATGGTTGGCGGAATCTGGCTGATGTACCTGCTCGACTACAACATGAGCATCGCAGTGGCGATCGGTTTTATAGGGCTCGTCGGCATTGCGGCCGAATCCGGAATGGTGATGCTGGTCTACCTGGATCAGACGCTCGAGGCCGTCACAACAAAACGTAAAACTGCCGGCGAGAAGGTCACCGTCGAGGATCTTCACGCCGCAGTGGCGCAGGGTGCGGTGTCCCGCATACGCCCGGTGATGATGACCGTTGCCGGAAGCGTCTTGGGCCTGCTTCCAGTCATGTTCAGTAGCGGCACGGGCTCCGAAGTGATAAGGCGCATTGCTACGCCAATGGTGGGCGGCATGATCACAGCCACCGTGCTGACGCTGATCGTGTTCCCGGCCGTCTACGCGCTGGTTAAGGAAATCCAGATTCGGCGTTCACATAAAGCGGGGAAGACATAATGAATCGCCTGGAAAAAGGGGCACATGATTATCGAGCAGAAAATGCCTTTTATTATTTCAGGTACGGGCCATGTAAAAAAACAGTCTGAAATTATATTCATGGGCAAAATACCAGCATGAATGCATGGCATAACCAATCGATTCCCGAAGTCGCAAACCTTCTTGCGACCGATGTGGAGCAGGGGCTTGCCGATAAGGAAGTGACTGTCCGGCTCGCCCGGTATGGGTCGAATAAACTGCGCAAAGGCAGGCGATTTTCGGCCTTGGTCATTTTTGTAAGCCAATTTAAAAGTCTCGTTATTTGGGTGCTAATTGGTGCGGCGGTTGTTTCTGCCGCACTGGGCGAAACCGCAGACGGCATCGCTATCATTACCATCGTAATCTTGAACGCGGTGATCGGTTTCATTCAAGAGTATCGTGCCGAGAAAGCGGCGGCAGCATTGGCTCGTCTGACAGCGCCTCATTGCCGCGTGCTGCGTGGTGGTCATAGTGCGATGGTCGCCGCGACTGAAATCGTTCCGGGAGATATTCTGCTGCTCGAAGGCGGGGACTTGGTCGCTGCGGACGCTCGCCTGGTCCAGGCATCTGTTCTACGTGTCAACGAAGCGCCGCTCACCGGTGAATCGCAAGCCGTAGGCAAGCTCACCGACGGTTTGCCTGCGGAAACACCTCTGGCTGAACGAAAGAATATGGTTTTTCTCGGTACCAGCATAACAAGCGGTTCCGGTCGCGCATTGGTGGTTAACACCGGGATGGAGACGGAACTCGGTCATATCGCCACACTATTGGAGACCGCCGAAAGCGGAGAAACCCCGCTGCAACATCAACTAGACCGGGTAGGGCGCCTGCTGTTGTGGGCCTGTTTCGGCATTGTCGCGTTGATTTTCGGTCTAGGGTTATTGCGCGGAATAGCGCCGTTTGAGCTTTTCTTAAGCGCGGTAAGTCTTGCGGTAGCCGCCATTCCCGAGGGACTTCCGGCAGTGGTGACGGTCGCGCTCGCTTTGGGTGTGCAGCGCATGGTGCAGCATCATGCATTGGTGCGGCGCCTGGCCGCAGTCGAAACGTTAGGCTGCGCCGAGGTCATCTGTACGGACAAGACCGGCACGTTGACGATGGGCGAAATGACAGCGCGCAAGTTGATTACCTCGGAAAGCTTGTATCGCGTCATCGGCGAAGGTTACGCCACGGAAGGCGCATTCTTTGTCGGCAACGCGGAAAGTCTGCCGTCAGAAAATTCTGAGCTTCTTGCCTTGTTGCGCGCGTCGGCCGCCTGTAACGATGCCGAGTTAACCCTAACAGATGGCCAACCTTCGGTGGTAGGCGACCCCACCGAAGGAGCGCTAGTGGTGGCCGCTGCGAAAGGGGGTATTACCCGTGCGGCCATTGAGGCTGAAATGCCGCGCCTGGCTGCTGTGCCTTTTGACTCCGACCGCAAACGCATGACTGTTATTCGTCGGCAGGAAAACCATCCCTGGGCGTTCGTCAAAGGCGCACCCGAAGTTATTTTTAGCCGTTGCACCCTGATCCGTACTGACCAGGGAGTGAGGGAACTGACTGAGAGCGACCGCGCCCGGATGCTCCAAGCTAGCACGTTACTGGCGAATGATGCCCTGCGCGTGCTTGCCGTCGCTGAACGTTCACTGGACGGCTTCAGTTTCGAAGAAGTTATGGTTGTAAGCGATACTGAGATCGAGAAGGGTCTCACCCTTTTAGGGCTCGTAGGCTTACAGGATCCACCCCGCGCCGAGGCGAAGGAGGCCGTGATAAAGTGCAAACGGGCCGGCATCAAACCCGTGATGATCACCGGCGATCATCCCGATACTGCACGGGCAATAGGCCATGAATTGGGCATACTGGGCAAGGGCGACGAAGTTCTCGTAGGAACCGAGCTCGATCACTTGGACGACGAAGCGCTGAAAGAACGTGTTTCACAGGTTACCGTTTATGCGCGGGTGACTGCCGAGCACAAGCTCCGCATTGTCCGCGCATGGAAGGCGCGGGGTGCAGTAGTGGCGATGACCGGGGACGGGGTTAACGATGCTCCTGCGATCAAAGAGGCGTCCATCGGCATCGCCATGGGCATTACCGGCACTGAGGTAACCAAAGGGGCCGCGGATATCATCATCACCGATGACAACTTTGCCTCCATCGTCGCCGCCGTAGAAGAAGGACGGGGTATTTATGACAACATCGCCAAAACCCTGGAATATCTGCTGGCCGGGAATGCCGGTGAGCTAATCGTGATGCTGAGTGCGATCCTCTTGGGCTGGCCGCTGCCGCTATTGCCGCTGCATCTTTTGTGGATCAATCTGGTGACAGACGGCTTGCCGGCGCTCGCTCTGGCGACTGATCCGATTGACCCCGGCGTATTGAATCGCCCGCCGCGACGTTCCCAAGATGCGCTATTTAACCGGAATTTCCTCAGACGAACCCTGTTTGCTGGCTTGCTGACCGCCGGCGTTACTCTCGGCGTATTCGCCTATGAACTCTACATCAACAACAGTCTTGCGCAAGCCCGCGATGCCGCTTTTACCGCCCTGGTGATCGCTGAGCTGCTGCGCGCCTTCGGCGCACGAAGCGAGCAGCGCACCATTTGGCAGATGGGCCTGTTTTCCAATATGCGTTTGTTTTTGGTTGTTGCGGTGAGCTTCGCCTTGCAGTTGGCGATACACCATGTTGCAATGTTTCAGATGTTGTTCAAGATGGAGCCGATCACGCTTAACCAGTGCGTGGCATGGATCGGAGTTGGATTCATACCACTGATCGTCCTGGAATTAAGAAAAGTCATTCGCCTTCGAGCAGCAGGCTACCGCCCATGATGATTCCGGTAGCGTTGCGGTTTATGCCTTGCTCTCAGACGTTTTGGAACCAATCTGCTTTAAGGGCGTAGGTATGGATAAACAATCGTACTGGGAAAAGATCTATCAAACCAAAAAGCCTGACGCGGTCAGTTGGTACTGCCCGCACCTTGAAAAGTCGCGGGAGCTCATCAGGCGCTCCGCGATTAGCCTCTCCGCAGCCATCATCGACGTTGGCGGCGGTGCGTCTACATTGGTGGATGACCTGCTGACGGAAGGGTTTCGTGATGTCACCGTGCTGGACATTTCTGCTGCCGCCATCGAAACTGCAAAAAAACGACTGGGTAAGCAGGCAAACCAAGTCACATGGCTGACTGCCGACATTACTGAGACCGACTTACCCAAGAATCGTTACGATGTTTGGCATGATCGCGCCGTATTTCACTTTCTCATCGAACCCCAGCAAAGAACGGCCTATATCCGGCAGGTATTGCTGGCGGTAAAATCGGGCGGGCATGTCATCGTCGCCACGTTCGGACCCGAAGGGCCGCTCAAATGCAGTGGTCTCGATGTCATGCGCTATGACCCCGATGCCTTGCATGATGAATTCGGGGCTGGCTTTCAATTGGAGGATAGTGCGACTGTGCTACATGTAACGCCCTTCGGCTTGACACAGCAATTCGTGTACTGTCTTTTCAAGATAGTGTGAGTTTAGAGATGCGCGCCAGTCCCCACGAAAAATCGGCCAACAAGATCTGCCGGATTTGCGGGAACCTGATCCCCGTCCCACCATTTGCACAAGCCGGCGAAAATTTTGCTGCGAGGCCTGCCACACACTGGAGCTGGCCCGGCGCTCCATCCCCGATGCGCCCGAGCGCTTGCGCCAGATTTACTGGGTGCGTTGATGCATGATATTGGAAAGATTGGTATCCCGGATGCGATATTGCTCAAGTAAAACCCGTTGACCGACAGCGAGTAGTAGGAAATGCGCACCCATCCAGAAAAAGGATTCCGCACTGCAAAGTATTGTGGCATGTAATGAAAATCACTGGATGTGGCGAACAAAACTACTACAAAAATTTACCCACTTTAATGGCAAAATAGAACCAACATTTTTTATCGTTTTAATCCTGACCCTAATTTCACACCATTATTGTTTTTTTACGAATTCACCATCCAAGGAGCCCATTAATGAAAACAAAAACCTTTCTTACACTTTTGTCTATCCTCTGTTTATTAGCTTCATGTGCAAAAATGGATCCTCACCCGATGGACATGACCCAAGCTGTTCAGAGTGCTACAACTCGCGCCGATCACAATGCATTGGCTAAACATTATGAAGATACTGCCAAAGAGATGCAAAGCAAGGTGCAAGAGCATAAGAAACAGCTCGAAGAATATGAGAATCACAGCTACAACTATGGTAAACGAGCTCAAGATCTGCAGGGGCATTGTAAAGGTTTGATACATTATTATGGGCAAGCAGCAGAAGCAAATAGCAAGATGGCTGAAATCCATCGTCAACTGGCCGCGGAAATAAAATAGCCCAGGATTTATAAGGTTCTGCTGCATTAACTGAGTAGGGACCGGATTATTGGTGAATTTATTAAGCTCGCAGTGGGTCAGGATGCAATTAATCCGCCTATCCTTTCTCGCTATTTTTCCCACAACTCCGGCGGATCGACTGCCCGATCAAACAGCGTGAGGTGATTCAACAAGGCATCGTCAAGGATGGCAGCAACGATGTCCGGTGACAGAGTGGTCAGGTTCACAATTCGGCTGATGTAGCTGTTGTCCACACCTTCGCAAGTAGCATATTTACGTAGCGCACACCCCTCCTGATTCAAGCACAGGCCGAGCCATCGGTCCTGCGGGTATGCGCCAATTGCAGTAATGTTGGTGCAAAATGCCATGACCCGGCTTGAACTGCCTCGTCGTTCTGTAAGGCCCACACATTTAAAGTCGTGCTATCAAGCCGCGGTTCCTTGTTCAGTCTGGTTGAAAACATCCTCTGAAGGACACGTGATCATTTTTATATACAAAGGGAATTGCCCTGATCATTGCAATCTCTTTTCCAGCAACTCATCAAGCGACCATGCACCGCGACTAATTAGCAATAACACGGCCAGAAGCATTCCCCAATACAAGTGTTGGTTGATCCCAGACTCACTCAACTCTGAATAGAATGAAATGACAGCGACTAGATTAAGGATGAATAAACCCCCTGCTGCGAAGCGACCCAACAAGCCCATCACCAAAAGCACTGGCAAACCAAGTTCGGCACTGGTAGCCAAGTAAGCCGCCAATTCTGGTGGAAGCAATGGCACTTGGTAGACATCGCTGAACAAGTACAAGGTGCTGTCCCAGTTGTGTATTTTGGTCAATCCGGATTTGAAAAATACGTTCGCCAAAAACAGCCTTATGCCCAGATCGAGCGCGGGAGCCAAGTATTCCGGCAGATGAGAAACCTTATAGTAATGCTTTGCCAAGCGCGACAGTTGGTTCATGTGATTACTCCTGGATTGAAATCAATCAGGATATTTTGCCTGACCAGATTTAGCAGTGCGGCATGCAGGTCGAAATCGGGGAATCGCTCCAGTGTTAAGTCTGTTGCCACACCCATCGCGCGCCCAGCCTGTATCTCATGCAGCCAAGCGGCACAATCTTCTTCTAGTTCGTTAACCTGCACGACATCTGCAATACGGCTCACCAGCACAATGTTAGTCCCGCTATCCAGCTCAATGTGAAAATCGCCGTTCTCGCCCGATTGATGAGCATGCCAGATAGCATTGATCGGATAGCGCGAACGCACCACCTGAGAGGCCGGGTGAATACGCATGATCAAATCTGAATATTGCTCAGGCGGAATCTGTGCCAGCTTGTTTATGTCCAGCATGACGGCATCATCCGCAAAATAAGCGCGGTGGCAAGCCCATTCCAGCGCCGCCACATCTGCCAGGTAAACTAATTTTTGCGCAGGTTCGAAGGTCGTTAAAAAATCTGCCAACTCCGCGCCGAAGTGATGCAGATTCGCACTGCACGAGGGATATTGCGCTATGAATTGCCGCGCCAGGAATCTAAAGAAATCATCACCTACCAGTTGATAGATGACCGGATATGCACTCGCTAAAGCGTCATGTAGATTGCCGCAATAATTGTTGCGATAAATATCGATGGCCGTCGCTACCGAATAATGCGGGTAGACGGTGTCGACCAAAGGCGATACTGCTTCGCCACGCACAATGGCACTACCGAAAACGGTTAAGTCATCACTCAACGCAAGCATGACATACCTCCAACCGCTGCTTTGCTTTTGCCGCCTCAGCCATCAGCACGGGCAGTGCCGGAATGTCGCTATCCCATTCAATCAGCGTGGGGCGCGGGCCTATATGTCGCAACACGGACTCAAACAACTCCCATACTTCGGAAGAGACCGGGTAGCTGTGCGTATCCACCAAGCAGCCATCACGCTCATCAAACCCTGCCAAGTGGTATTCCTTGACCGCTTCAGCGGGTATGGACTTGATAAAAGCATCGGCATCCACACCAAGATTGCGCACGTTTACATAAAGATTCTCCACATCAAACAAAATGCCGCAACCGGTGCGGCGCGTTAATTCGGCAAGAAATTCGCCCTCCGTCATTTCGCTGTGCGCAAATGTCAGATAACTAGAAAGATTTTCCACCAACAATTGGCGACCCAACTTTTCCTGTACTTGTTCCACACGACGCGCCACATGGTCTAGTGCCTCGGCGGTATAGGGAAATGGAAGCAGGTCGTTGATAACCATTCTTGCAGCGGCATTCCAGCACAGATGCTCCGATATAGCGGCCGGTTGCACCGCATCGCACAAACGATGCAGTGCAATTAAATGATCGTTGGCTAACGGCGTAGTCGAAGCCAGCCCCATGCCCACTCCATGCAGGCTGACAGGGTAATGTTCGCGCACCTTGAGCAAGGTATGCAAGGGGGCTCCACCCCCGAAAAAATTCTCGTTATGTACTTCCACCCAACCTAGCTTTGGTAAGCCTTGTAACACCTCACGGTAATGAGGAGCCCGCAACCCAATACCTGCGGTGCATGGCAAGATGTGCGTTGTGGGCGTTCCCATTACATAACTTTCAGAGTGCCGCCAGCAATTTTGTCACAAGTGCCTTTGGGTACGGCGACGAAGTCCTGAGCATCATTGTTTTTGGTGGCTTGGCCCGCACAGGAATGCGCGCTCTTGTTACTGGAGCAATCATTTTTGCCTGCCTTGGCGATACCAAAACATTGTTCCTTGTCCATTTTTTTGTCGGCTGCACTTGCGTTGCTCGCCAGCCCAAGCGCCAGCAAACCGCCGATTGCAACTGACAACAATTTTTGCTTATCCATTTTGATGCTCCTTTGGTGAATTGGTAAAGTGGAGAATTAGTCTCCGCTCGTTAGTCGTTTGATATGTTCCATTCCTTACACGCAAATTTTTAGCATTGAAAATTCACTGTAAGGTTTGCTCATCCTGCGCGACCAATGAACAGTCGCGATTCGTGACTTCAATAAACCTTGAGGAGATAGAAATGTCCATGATGTGCAAAATAAGTGGCGGTTGTGCAGCCAAACCTGGAATGTGCGTACATGAGAAATTGATGCTAGCGATGGTGCTGGTCATGGCCGGCATTGCCGCTTACTGGATAATTGCTTGAAACTCGTTAACAGTTTGGTCAATTTGCACCCACTGCAGTTGGGTGGGAATTTTTCGTTTGATTCGTTCTATTGTGCCGTCATAAGCAAGTGCTACTATCCACTGCCAAAGAACCCCAGACAGCAATATGAAAATGAATGAATACAACCCGCGCAATCGCTCCTGAAGCATTGTAAGAGCACCGCAGTTACCTGGTGCGCTATGCTATATTGCAACTTCGCGATCCGCATCTGGCTGAAGATGCTGTGCAAGAAACGCTGGTCGCGGCAATCGAAAGCCGCGACAAATTCGCCGCACAGTCTTCCCTGCGTACTTGGCTGGTTGGCATACTTAAACACAAAATATTGGACATGCTGCGCAAGCAGGCGCGTGAACCACAACTGAACGTTGATGATGGTGAGGACGAGAACAATCTGGTCGACAGCCTGTTCGAAAACGATGGGCGCTGGTCTTCACCACCGCAATCTTGGGCTAATCCGGAGAAATCTATGGAGAATGCGCATTTCTGGGAAACCTTCGAGCAGTGCAATCAACGCATGCCAGTCAACACGGCCCGCGCATTCATGATGCGCGAGATCATGGATATGTCCACCGAAGAAATTTGTCAGGAACTTGACATCTCCACGACTAACTGTTGGGTATTGCTGCATCGCGCGCGGCTTGCATTGCGCGAATGTCTCGATCTGCACTGGTTTGGGAAAACGAGGTAATCATGCTGAACTGCAAACAAAACACTGAACTTCTTTCTCAAGCACTCGATCGTCCAATTACCTTCCGTGAAAAACTGACGATGTGTTTGCATCTAATGATGTGCCGGGGCTGCCGCAATTTCGAGAAGCAGCTAGCTTTCATCCGTAAGGCTTCACGCGAATTGCAAGACAAGCTATAAACGGTCTTATAACGTGCTGTTGCAATACATGTAAATAGCGGTGTAAAAACATACTGCTAAAGCGCACTTATTTTCTTTTCGCGCCGATCGCGGAATAAAAGTGGTCTAGTCCGATGCCTATAAGATGACGTGTTTTGCGTCATGCGATTAGCGAAAAGGTGGTGTGCTAAGTCACCCAAATTTCATAGTTTAAATGGCGTTTGAATAATATGCGCGCCATCCGCTGTCACCCTGGACTTTGGCTTCCACGCATGGCCATAGATCACTTCGAAAGTCGCGGGCAGCTTGCCGTTTTTCCGAAATCGTTCGTAATTCTCCTGCAGCGTCAGCCAAGCAGCCTTGCCCATCATGCCGTGCCCCCGTCCGGCAGTGGCATTGTGCGCGCCTATGCTGCGCAAATCCTGCATTACCGCTTTCACATTATCGTAAGTCAGCGTGATAATTTCCATGTCCATCACGGGCGCGGCAAAGCCGCTGGCCTTCAGCATGTCGCCGATGTCGTGCATGTCCGCGAAACGGTTAACATGCCTGTGCCCATCCACGCTATGGAAAGCGCTACGTAGCTCCTTGAGCGTATCCGGGCCGAAGGTACTGAACATCACCAAGCCCTCCACTTTCAATACGCGGTGTAACTCGCTAAAGGTGGCGGGCAGATCGTTGCACCATTGCAGGGTCAGATTTGACCATACCAGCTCGATGCTGTTGGCTGCCAACGGCAAGGCCTCAACATCGGCGCATACATAACCGTGCTTGCCACTATCAAATAACTTGCGCCACCAACTTAACCTGCTGCGCGATACATTGAGCATACTGATTGCCATGTCGAGCGCCAGCAGATACGCCGCCGGATAGCGCTGCGACAGCTGGCGCGTGCCCCAGCCAGTGCCACTGCCAACATCCAGCACAGCCGCTGGCTTCTGTTTTATATAATCCAGCCGTTCCAGCATGCGGCTGCACACCTCACGCTGCAACACCGCAGCGGTATCGTATCCATTGGCCGCGCGATTGAAAGCCATCCGCACCTGGCGTTTATCAATCAGGAAATCATCCATTTAAAAATGCCTCGATCCGTTGCACAAAAATATCCAGGTGAGATAAAAACGGCGCATGTGACGCGCCCTTAATATTGAACAACTGCGCATTAGGCAATTGTTGCGCGAGATAGCCAGATGCTGCGGGTGAAGCCAATACATCACGCTCGCCCGCAATGACCAAGGCAGCTTGAGTAACTTGCGGCAACACCGCACGCAAATCGGTATTGCGCAATATTTCCAGGCCCCCGCGCAATGCCGCAATATTCGGTTCACCGCAACTGGACAAGCGGGCACGCAAATCCGCCAGCAACTCGCGTTCATGTTCGCTGCCGCGTACCTGCAAGGCCATAAACCGTTTCAACGTCAGCGCATGATTTTTCAGCAACGCAACAGAAAATTCATGCAAGGTATTCGCCGCCATCGCACATTCCCAGTCGCTGCGCTGCACAAAGCTGGGCGTGGTAGCAACCAGTACGAACTTGTCGATCTGGTGCGGCGCATGGAGCGCCCAACGCAACGCAATCTGCCCGCCGAGCGACCAACCACACAACGCCAGCGGCTTATCGTCATGTTCAGTATGCCAATACTCAGATAGCCGCTGCACCAACCCATCTAAATCATATGGCGCGATGATCGGGCTGGTACCATATCCCGGCAAATCCACGCAGTGCACGCGAAAGTGTTGCGCAAGTTGTGCCGCCACGCTGCCCCATATGCCGGAATGCATCCCCCAGCCGGGTATCAGTAACAGCGGTGCTCCGGCACCGCGACTTTCAATGTGCAAGCTCATGCAAGGCTGAAATCAATTGCGCCACATCCTGCTCGCTATGCGCCGCCGATAACGAAATACGTAACCGCGCTGTTCCCTTCGGAACGGTTGGCGGACGGATAGCTGGCACCCAAATGCCACATGTGCGCAGCGCTTCACTCAAGGCTACCGCAACATTATTGTCGCCGACCAGCAGCGGCTGAATCGGAGTATCGGAGTGCATCAACTCCCACGGAAGTCCGGCCAAACCCGCACGCAACTGCGCAACCAATTTCCATAACTGTGTACGCCGCCACTCTTCTTTCTGCAATAAGCTCAAACTGGCCAGTACCGCGCAGGACAACGCAGGTGGACTGGCTGTGGTGTAAATGTAGCTGCGCGCATTCTGTACCAGCGTATCAATTACCACCTGTTCCGCAGCAACAAAGGCACCGGATACGCCCACCGCCTTGCCCAGCGTCGCCATGTAGATGATGCGCGGCGAGGCTAGACCAGTTGAATCTCTATGGTGAAATAATGAGCCGCGCCCCTGCTCACCCAATATGCCAAAACCGTGCGCATCATCCACCAGTAACCAGGCATCATATTGCTCACACAACGCCAGCAGTTCCGGCAATGGCGCAAGGTCGCCATCCATGCTGAATACCGCATCGGTAATAACAAGTTTGCGGCCGCTATTTGGCTGCCCCAATAATTGCGCAAGATGTTCCATGTCATTGTGGCGATAGCGGTGCACCTGCGCTCGTGACAACAACATTGCGTCATTGAGTGATGCATGATTCAGCTTGTCGGCAAAGATTCTATCGTTCCTGCCGACCAGCGCTTGCACCGCTCCGAGGTTAGCCAGATAGCCGGAGGAAAATAACAGTGCTGCGGGCTTGCCGACGAATGCGGCAAGTGTGTGTTCCAGCTCGTCGTGAGCGCTGAAATGACCACTGACCAGATGGGATGCACCCGCACCCAATCCAACCTGTTGCGTACCCGCCTGCAAAGCGGCAAGCAACTGCGGGTGATTAGCTAAACCTAGGTAGTCGTTGCTGGAAAAGGACAGAGTCGGTTTGCCATTTACCGTGGCGCGTGTGCCTTGTGCACTTTGCAACTCGCAGCGATGGCGCAAAAGTCCCTGGGCTGCGCGGATATCGAGTTCATCCTGCAGCACTTTAAAAGGCATTGAAATTTCCCATCACAAGCAAGATAGTTTGATCAATGCACTTTAGCTTTTTGCCGTAAGCGGATACATACCCAATTTATCGAATAGAACGCGGTCGCGCTCCACCTCTGGATTACCGGTAGTCAGCAGCTGGTCGCCATAAAATATTGAATTGGCGCCAGCGAGAAAACATAATGCCTGCACCGCTTCGCTCATTTGCTGTCGCCCGGCAGACAATCTCACTCTCGCCATGGGCATGGTGATGCGCGCCACCGCGATGGTACGAACAAAATCCAGCGGATCCAGCGCTTTGGTGTCGGCCAGCGGCGTACCTTCCACCTGTACCAACAGATTGATGGGTACGCTTTCAGGATAGGGGTCAAGGTTAGCCAGTTGCACAACCAAACCGGCGCGTTGAATAAGGCTTTCGCCCATGCCAACGATACCGCCACAGCATACATTCAAGTCAGCATTACGGACCCGCTCCAGCGTGTCTAGCCTGTCCTGATAATCCCGGGTGGTAATGATTTCGTCGTAGAACTCAGGTGCGGTGTCCAGATTGTGATTGTAGTAATCCAGCCCAGCGTCTTTTAGCTGCTCGGCCTGGCCGTCTTTCAACATGCCCAGCGTAGCGCAGGTTTCCAGCCCCAGCGCTTTGACTTCGCGCACCATTGTCAGCACCGATTCCAGATCGCGCTGCTTGGGACCACGCCAAGCGGCGCCCATACAAAAGCGGGTCGCGCCAGCGGCCTTGGCCACGCTGGCAGCTGCCAGCACGTCGTCAAGCTCCATCAATGCTTGGCTTTTCACGCTGGTATCATAGCGTGCAGCTTGCGGGCAATAGCCGCAGTCTTCTGGACAACCGCCTGTTTTAATGGACAGCAAAGTGGACAACTGTACCGCGTTGGGATCGAAATGCTCACGATGTACCTGTTGTGCGCGATAAAGCAAATCGGCAAACGGCAGCTGGAATAGCTCCTCTACTTGGGCGAGGCTCCAGCATTGCGCCTTGGTTGATGATTGAGCGAGTGCCGAGGGTTTGGAAGGACGGGTAAATTGTACGGTGTGGGTCGTCATAACTTACAGTCTAATGAATTACAATGATCTAGCATCATCCGTGAAAGGGCACGACCTTGTCAATTTTGACTCGTCATTTTTTGAACATCCGCACAAAATTGTGGCAATCCCTGCCCGCACAACCCTGTTTTCTGTGCGGCACTGCCAGCCACAATGGCGTATGGTGTGCCGCGTGCGATGCTGACTTACCCTATTTGGCTGCGGCACATTGCCCGGTGTGTGCCCTGCCTACGCACGATGGCGCGATCTGTGGCCACTGCTTGCAACAAGCGCCGCATTTCGACCGTACAGTAGCCGTATTCGCTTACGCTTTCCCGCTCAACAAGCTGGTGCAGGCGCTAAAACATCATGAAAAACTGGTACTGGCGAACAGCCTTGCGGACAAACTGGCACAACGCATCACAGTACGTCCTGATTACCTTGTACCGATGCCATTGCATCCGGTGCGTTTACGTGCCCGTGGTTTCAATCAGTCATTTGAACTGGCGCGGCATATTGGGCGGCAACTGGATATCCCCGTACTACTGAATGCCTGCCAGCGCAAGCGCGATACGCCGCCACAAACGGCGTTATCCCGAAAAGAAAGAGATAAGAACGTGTATCAGGCATTCATATGCACGCAGGATTTTTCGGGCAAACATGTTGCCATCGTGGATGATGTCATGACTAGCGGTGCATCATTGAACGAAGTGGCGCAAAGCTTACGCAAAGCAGGCGCGCGCGAAATCAGCGCTTGGGTCATTGCGCGGACATTGCCGCATTCCGCTTCGTAAACCTATCATCCACACCACTTTGTCACGCATTTGTTAACCCCTATCAATACATACCCCATGCAGGCAAAAGCTAAATACGCATCTATTCAAAATGGAGGCTCCCATAATGTTTAATGTGATCCTCTTCCAGCCTGAGATTCCGCCTAATACCGGGAACGTCATTCGCCTGTGCGCCAACACTGGGGCGCAACTGCATTTGATCCGGCCGCTCGGATTTTCGCTGGATGATAAACAGTTGCGGCGCGCCGGGCTGGATTATCACGAATACGCCGATCTACGCGTACATGACGACCTCACTGCCTGCCTGCAAACCCTGCCGGGCGCGCGTCTGTTTGCATACACAACAAAAGGCAAGCAGCCTTATCACGAAGTATGTTATCAAGCTGGCGATGCGTTGCTGTTCGGGCCAGAAACGCGTGGCTTGCCTGCGGATATATTGGCATCGCTATCACCGGAGCAATGCCTGCGCTTGCCTATGCTGCCGAATAATCGCAGCCTGAACTTATCCAATACAGTCGCGGTAGCGGTGTTTGAAGCGTGGCGTCAATGCGGGTTTGCGGGGGCTAATTACAACGCGAATGTAAGCGCAGGTTACCATCCGTAACGTGAAATAATTATTGTCGACTGCCACTTTTGAGCGCATTGATATCATTCATAAAATCAGAACCACAATAATAAAAAATGCTGACAACCATTTTGATCTTGTTCCAAATTCTCGGGTTTGTCAGCTCAATTAATGCAATCTTGCAAGTACGAACATCGCAAGGCGCGATTGCATGGGCTATCAGCCTGAATACTTTTCCGTTGATCAGCGTGCCTGCCTATTGGGTTTTTGGGCGTAGTAAATTTAATGACGACGTCGACCACTGGAATGAAAGTTCACAGGCGACACAGGTCATCTTTATTCAAATCTTAAAGAGGTTGCAGCCCTACTTTGTCGAAGCACCGAATACTTTCCCTGAATACGAGGCAGTAAAAGCTTTGGCAAACGTCCCTTTTCTGCGTGGAAACAATGTGGACTTGCTAATAAATGGAAGGCAGACATTTCAAAGCATTGCCGATGGTATTAAGACGGCTGAAAAATATATTCTGTTCCAGTTTTATATCTTGCGTGATGACCATATTGGAAACCAGTTCCAGAAACTGCTTATTCGCAAAGCCCAGCAAGGTATCGCAGTGTACGTGCTGTATGATGAATTGGGCAGTAAGGAATTATCTTCGGAATGGTTAGAAAAATTCAGGGAAGCGAATATCCAGATATTTCCCTTTAATACTCGCCAGGGAAATCGTAATCTCTTTCAGTTTAATTTTCGCAATCATCGCAAAATCGTGGTCGTCGATGGTAAGTGTGCCTGGCTTGGCGGCTTGAACATAGGCGATGACTATTTGGGTAAGGACACCAAGCTTACACCCTGGCGAGACACCCATTTATCGATTGAAGGACCGACTGCCTTGGCTGCACAGGCAGCATTTTTCGTCGACTGGCACTGGGCAAGCCGAGCGTTTTTGCCTGGGCTGGACTGGCACCCGCATACCCCGCCCGACGCAAATAAAAACGTACTAATATTGGCATCGGGGCCAGCAGACAAATATGAAACAGCCAGCCTGTTTTTCACTAATCTGATAAATGTCGCCCGACATCGTATCTGGATCGCAACACCCTACTTCATCCCGGATGCGGCAACCATGACAGCACTACGTCTGGCGCTGCTAAAAGGTGTTGAAGTGCGCATCATCACACCAAGGCTGAATGACAACTGGTTTGTTAAACATGCCGCGCATGTTTACTTGAGTGAACTTGCCCAGCAAGGCGCAAAAATTTATTTTTTTGAAAATGGATTCATGCACCAGAAGGTGATGTTGGTGGATAACAAATTGTCCGTTATAGGTTCGGTAAATTTTGACAACCGCTCATTCCGTCTTAATTTTGAAATAACTAGTGTGGTGGCTGATGAAGATTTTGCAGCAGAGACTGCAAAAATGCTATTCAACGATATTGCGCTTTCAACCGAACTAACCAGCGCCTATCTGCACGAACAATCACTGTGGACTCGTTTCAAAGCCAAGGCATCTGCTCTGCTGGCACCGATTTTATGAATCCGATGCGCCTTGTCATTCCAGCTAGCACTGTCATTCCGAAATTGTGTCTGCCCGCTTCGAATCCAAAAATGAAACATAAAAATTGGGTGAGACTGGTGCCTTTTTCCCGAACTCAAGCGCACAAACTGCCGAACAGTTTGATAGCCCCCTAAAACACGGGTGGAGTAGAGAACAGGTTCTCGCCTACCCCCCTCATCAAAGCGTGCATGCAGTTTTCCTGCACACGGCTTTCCGATGTTCTTCACACCGAGGCATGTGCCGATTCCCAACCCGCCGTTGTTGGAACCTTGTATAACCCATATTTCATATAAAGCTGCTGGTTCGGGAAACGGTCAATGCCTATCCCGCGATCCTTGACCTTGTGGCGCTTCACCAAGTGTATGCGCAAGCGTTCTTCTGCGTGCGTTTTCACCTTGCCCAATACGACACTGGAATTGCGATAATGGAAGTAATTCGTCCACCCGCGAAAAGTGACGTTCATGCTTCTGATAATATCTTCCAGCGGTATCTGCATGGCTAAATCCAAGTACTTTTCGAGGCCGGTGGTTGAGTCGCTCTACCGCTCGCTGCACTTGCTCTTCAGTAACGCCAGTCAACTCCATGCCCTTGGGGAAGTATTGCCGGAACAGTCCATTACTGTTCTCGTTCAGACCCCACTCCCAGGAACGGTATGGATGCGCGAAATAGATCGCAGTCTGTAGTTCTGTTGCGATACTTTCATGTCCCGCAAATTTCTTGTCATTGTCGAATATGATGGTGTGGCACTTATCCTTAACGCACATACAAAGTGAGTACTTTGATAGTATCTTTAAAAGCGCTACCAAAAGTAGACTGTGCATTTTGCGTATATACGGTATTTTCTCCTTGGAGGATCAGTCATGAAAAATACAAAATTGAGAAAATCCTTGAACACCCAGTCAAAATCGTATCAGGTGAGTGGACGAGCGTGATCAGCGTAATGGAGGGAACATTTACTGAGTCCATGCCTATCTGATGGTAAGGCGATTCCATAGACAGGCAAACCCTTCAAGCTGATAATGTGCACGGTTGGGCGCTGGAAAGATGGCGTCATGGATGAAGAGTATCTGTTCTGGGATAATCAGTCCTATATGAAATAGATTGGGCTGGCACCGTAACCCAGTTTACTGGGTAGTTACCAACGGACCCCAATTGCACAGCATAGCTTGTGCAGCAACCAATGTGGCTGCCTTTTAGCTGCGTAATCCACGGACATGTGCTGGGCCAAAAGCGATTAGATTGCGTTCAGGAGTGTGCTTGGCTGCTCCCCGTTGATCATTCTGAATAATCTCGCCGCCAGCAATTCTGTGGTGAATGCCACGGGCCTTTAACCTGAAACGTCGTTGTCATGTACATTGAAATAAACGGTTTGCAGACTGCAATACTGAATTTTTCACTAACCCGCTGATAAGGAGCACATCACGCCAGAGCGTTCCACAGATATCGTTAGCCCTGTGTCCAATCAAACCATGTTACCTAGAGACCCCGCCGATGTCCGCTAAGTAATTGCTACAGTGAGATTATATGGGACTTTCCATTTCACATAATTTAACCGGAGGACTGCCATGAACCAGAAAAAACCCATAGTTCAAATTTCAAAGAACGGACCGTATATCGTTTCGGGAGATCTACCTCTAAGTAAGGAGATTATTGGCACAAACGAAGACGGCGAGTCTGTAAAGTGGACGCAGGGACAGAAATACCCATCCCAGGAGCAATACGCATTGTGCCGTTGCGGCCATAGTGCAAACAAACCATTTTGCGACGGCTCGCATATGAAAGTTGAATTTGATGGTACCGAAACTGCAAGTCGCCAACCGTATCTTGATCAAGCCGAAGTTATACGGGGTCCGGTAATGTCCTTGACGGACGTCGAGAGCTTGTGCGCATTCGCGCGTTTTTGCGATCCACATGGTCAGGTGTGGAATCTCGTCAGCGAAACGGACAACCTACCAGCAAGCAAGTCTTTCGTCAGCCAGACCTGCGACTGCCCATCGGGGCGGCTGGTGGCTTGGGATAACGAGACTGGCAAACCGATCGAGCCGAAGCATGAGCCATCAATAGCCCTCATCGAAGACCCCGCCAAGGAGTGCTCTGGACCGGTATGGTTGCGCGGTGGAGTACAGTTGATTGGTGCCGATGGCTTCGAATATGAGGTGCGCAACCGCATGACTTTGTGCCGATGCGGCGCGTCACGGAACAAACCTTTCTGCGACGGCTCGCATGCGTCGATCGGATTCAGAGACGAGAACTGAGTTTGCAATTCGCCGTGCCACGCTCTTGAAGCTCAATATTTGGTGGTATAAATAGAGCGGTGATTTGTGCGCTCGCAATTAGTAAGGGCAGATTGGCCTTACTACTACTCGCTCATTATTGAGAGGAAACCCGTCACGAATTCACTCTGCTTATTTTATTGCCCAGTCTTTTCCATTGCATCACTATCATTCTGTGCTACACGGTGCCGAGAGGCCATGCCATTCATCCTCTGCAAACATGTATCCGTCCAAAGCTGGAAGCAGGCATTGAATAGCGCATAACGCGGAATAACCGTGTCTACCGACGTCCTTAAGGGCTCATCCGTATCCCCTTGGGCACCTAAAATATTCCGGATGCTGTGGATCGCTTCGATTGCCTAAAATATCAGTTCCTGGATGCACGCGGTCGGTGCAGGTTGGCTCATGACCTCGCTCACATCGAACCCTTAATGGTAGCGCTTGTACAGGCGGCCACGACTGCTCCAGTATTCCTGCTGGCATTACTGGCGGGTGCACTTGTTGATATTGTCGATCGACGGAGGTATCTGATCACAGCACAGGTCTGGATGATGATGGCTGCTGCAACTCTGGGCGCACTGACACTTTCAGGAATGACGACAGCCCCAATCCTGTTGGTTTTTACGTTCACTCTCGGCATAAGACACAGCAATGCTGATGCCAGCATGGGGAGCCATTACGCTGGAATTGGTTCCGCGAGCTGAACGTCAATCAGCCATCGGCTTGAATACCATTGGGATGAATATATCCCGATCAGTCGGTCCGGCGCTGGCTGGATTGATCGTTGCCACCGCCGGATCTGGAATGGTCTTCATCCTGAATGCCATTTCATTTCTTGCCGTTATTGCAGCCCAGTAGGGTGGGTACGTTTTTGCCTCGTAGAGGTTCTCGCACCCGGAGGGTGTGCCCACGCGGGCAGCGTTAATCATACCCCAACACCGCACTTTCCATCGCAACAGCCCAGTCAGGCGCATAGACCCCATCACGCACATAGCGGTGAAATGTCGAATGAGGCCAATCAACCGCACGTTGACCATGCCCGTGTTTAACCGGGTTGAAATGAATGTAATCGACATGGTTTCATCACGAATTTGGTGCTCCCAGAATCGCCACAGTGTCTGCGAAATATATGCCAAGTTTTTGGCTATTTGTTTGCCCGCAAAATGCGTTTTGCAGCAGTCACACCGATGAGGACAGCCGCACCAACTATTATTCCAGTCAGGATATTTAGCAGCACAGGTGCCCCAATATTTACTATCGAATTAATAATGCCGCTGTCGTAATGTGCCAAATTGTGGATCAATTCAGATTCACCAAATATGCCATGGATGAGAATACTCCCACCTACCATGAACATGGCAACCGTGCCAACGATGGATAGGCTCTTCATCAGGTAAGGGGCAATTTTCAAAATAGCTCTTCCAATGCAACGCTGAATTTTGCGTAATAGGTTCGCACCGCTTTGTTGGCTAAGGTAAATCCCACCATCATCCAGCTTAACGATACCAGCCACCAAGCCGTAGACACCGACGGTCATAATTATGGCTATTGTCGTAAGTACCGCAACCTGCTTCCAAAACGATTCCATCGCAACCGTTCCTAGCGTAATCACAATAATTTCAGCTGACAGGATAAAGTCAGTACGGATCGCTCCTTGAATCTTGTCTTTCTCGAAAGTGGCCATATCGACGCCACGATTGGTGAGTGCCTCCACAAGTTCAACGTGATGTACATTGATTTCCGCTTTGCTTTGCATCACCTTATGTGCAAGCTTTTCAAATCCTTCATAACAAAGGAATGCTCCACCCAACATTAACAATGGCGTCACAGCCCATGGGATAAAGGTGCTAATAGCAATTGCAGCAGGCACCAAAATGAATTTGTTTTTGAGTGATCCTTTTGCAACCGCCCATACAACGGGTAATTCTCGGTCGGCCGTGACGCCTGTCACCTGTTGAGCATTAAGCGCTAGATCATCCCCGAGTACCCCTGCAGTTTTTTTAGCTGCGACTTTGCTCATTACAGCAACATCGTCCAGAATCGATGCAATGTCATCGATTAGGGTTAAAAGGCTGGTTCCCGCCATGTTAAAAATCCCGCTTTAATTGACTGATGCATAGACTGGCATAAATATTATGCTTATAAGGAAAGGCGCAAATCACGTTAATTACAGTGTTTATCATCATATTTTTTAACCGACGCTTTGTCCCCATTACTTATCGCAATTAAAGCGCAATTCAAAGGGGGCAGCATCGCATTAAGTTTTAACATTTCATCTCTCCTGTTCAAAATCCAAAATCACTTGGCAGCCCGTGCGCAGTACATACAACACCGCACAGAACACCTCGTGCAAATCCCACCGTCGTGGGCTTGGTACGTCGACGCACGCTAGCCAGCAGCGGCTCTATCTCCGCAAATTTTTCCCGGCTGATCTCGCTGGCGTATTTCTTCTCTCTCATCCCTATAGTTTCAGGGATATTCCTCGGACCGTAAACACGTTCTTAGACTTGCCTCGGGCAAGTAGGCGTTCATAAACAGCTTTGACATGTGGGTTGTAGTGCGTACCCACGACGGCAGCCCCTTCTATCGGGGTCGATGGCCTCTGCTTGACGTACGATCTATTTATAAGTGTGTCCGCTTCGACGACAGGTATAACCGGAATGCGGTACTTTTCGGCAAATTCGTGTGCCAGTTTGGCGATATGTTCTTTGGCTGCATCGACCAGTTTCCGCTGTCTCGTCAAACCAAGTGAAGCAAACTATTTACTACTGCCTTTTCTGAAATAGGTGCGATGCCGCCTTGCGGGTTTCGTCAAGCAGCAGCACGCTGGAAGCCACGGCAACGGCTTTAAGCCAATCGGCCGGCTCAAGTGCAGCCGTACCGAACACGTCTTGTGCCGGCAGCCAGTGTACTACAACGACTTGTAGTGCCAGAACGCACGTGAGCGCCAGCCACAGCTTGCCATTACGGAAGAAATGGGCGTTGAAGGCACTGCCGTCTTCGGCGCGCGCATTGAACACGTTGAAGAACTGGAACAACACGAAAGTGGTGAAGGCCAGGGTCAGGGCATATGTTTTACCATGCGTTTCCAGGCCGTGCCAGAACAGGTAAAGTGCTCCAGTAGCCATGATGACCCCATATAGTACCAGCTTGGCGAGGCGCGGGCCGGTAAGTATCTGCGCTGCTTGGTGGCGTGGATATTCGAGCATGATACCGACGCGTGGCGGTTCCACTCCCAGCGTCATCGCGGGTGGGCCGTCCATGATGATGTTGATCCACAGTAATTGGATCGCGGTGAAGGGTGCGGGCAGTCCCAACAGCGTGGCGACAAGCACGGTGAGGATGGCGCCGATATTGGTGGAGAGCTGGAAGCGCACAAATTTGATGATGTTTTCATAGATTACGCGGCCTTCTTCCACAGCTTTGACTATGGTGGCGAAGTTGTCATCGATCAGCACCATGACGGCCGCCTCCTTGGTAACCGCCGTGCCGGTGATGCCCATCGCCACGCCGATGTCGGCAGTCTTTAGTGCAGGCGCATCGTTCACGCCGTCGCCGGTCATGGCAACGACGTGACCGCCATCTTTCAGTGCCATGACGATTTTTACTTTGTGCTCGGGGCCGACGCGGGCAAACACGCAAATGCCGTCAATGCGGCGGGACAGTTCCGCCTCGCTCATGGCGTCGAGCTCACAGCCTTCGATTACCTCGCCAGCCAGCCCCAACTCGCGGGCGATGGCGGTGGCGGTTACTTTGTGGTCGCCGGTGATCATCTTAACCTGGATGCCGGCTCCGGCGCAGCGGGCAATAGCGGCCTTTGCCTCGGGCCGTGGCGGATCCATGAGTCCAGTCAAGCCAAGGAAAATCCAACCCTCTGCCCATGCCCATAGATCGCCCGCCGGGTCGAAGTCGGCGCTGGGGATGGTCTTGCGTGCCACTGCCAGCACACGCAACGCTTGGGCAGCGAAATGCTCGTTCTCGGCCTCGATGGCAGCGCGCGCCGCCGCGTCCAAGTAATGTTCGCCATTCTCCGCCAAACTATGGGTAGAGCGCGCCAGCAACACATCGGGCGCGCCCTTGATGAACATTTCCACTGTTGCGCCGGCGTGGTGAAAAGTCGCCATGAACTTGTGGGCAGCGTCGAAAGGAATTTCGGCGATGCGCGGTTGTTCTTCCTGCTCTGCCTCTGGGTCGAGGCCGCCTTTCTGCGCCAGTACCCACAATGCGCCTTCGGTGGGGTCACCAATCACTTGCCCGTCGCGCACGCGCGAATCGGTGCAGAGTGTCATCGGCAGCAAGAAGGGACGAAGATCGCTATTACTCTCAAAGGTAATCCTGCCGTCCGGCGCATAGCCCACGCCGCTGACCGAAAAACGCTGCCCGCCAAACCAGCCGGCGCGCGCGGTCATTTGGTTCAGGGTGAGGGTGCCGGTCTTGTCCGAGCAGATCACCGTAGTGGAGCCTAGGGTTTCCACAGCGGCGAGTTTTTTAAGGATGGCTTGGTTCTGCGCCATACGCCACATGCCGATGGACAGCGTCACCGTCACTACCGCCGGCAGACCTTCGGGAATAGCAGCGACGGCCAATGCCACAGCAGTCATCGCGGCCTCAGTCCAGGGCAGGCCGCGCGCATAATCGAACACAAAGATGACAGTTACCACGACACTCGCAATCGCCGCTAGTTTTTTTCCCAGCGTGTCGAGCTGTTTTTGAAGCGGAGTTTCCAATTCCCCGGCGCTGGCGATTATGCCGGCGAGCTTGCCCATTTCAGTGGCCATGCCGGTGGCGGTTACCAGCATTTCGGCGCGTCCGCGCGTTACTACCGTGTTCATATAGAGCAGGTTGACGCGGTCGCCCAAGGGTAGTTCAGCCTTGTCCAACGCCGCTATCGACTTGCCGACGGCATGGGATTCGCCGGTCAGCGCCGCTTCCTCGATTTCGAGGCTATGCGCGGCCAGCAGGCGGCCATCGGCGGGAATGCGATCGCCCGCTTCGAGCAGTACAATATCGCCAGGCACTAACTGTACGGCATTTATTTCTTCAATGCGTGCGTTACGGCGCACTCGTGCACGCGCTGCCAGCATGCCCTTTAGCGCTGCCAGCGTTTGTTCCGCCCGGTACTCTTGATAAAACCCCAGGCTGGCGTTGAACAACACCACGACCAGAATCACCACTGCGTCCTTGATGTTGCTGATCGCCCAGGCCAGAGCGGCTGCGAATAACAGCACAATCACCAGCAAATTTCTGAATTGGTCGAGGAATTTCAGCCAGACAGGACGAGGCGTGGCCTCGATTAGCCTGTTTTCGCCAAAGCGGGCAAGGCGAGCAACAGCCTCGTTTTCTTCCAACCCGTGCCCAGGATCAACTTCTAGCGTTGCAGCAGTGATTTCCGGCGACAGCGTGTACCAAAGGTGCTTGCTATTGTCCATGATGAAAAAGAATCCAAGTGTTGAGTACATACAGCATGAACAATCCCAGACTTACCCAGGTAAGTCCCAGCATGGATCGTCCTTGCGGGCGGAAAATAAAACCCGCAGTCACCAGGGCGCTCATCATCACTGCGGTGAATGCGGTAAGCGTGTGGCTGGCCTCGACGTGGGCAAGCAGAGGGCCATTGGTGTAGAACAAATCATCCACCGACAGAATGACGATGTCGAACAAATTGCTGCCCAGCAGATTGGCGATGGCCATGTCCAGCGCTCCAATACGCAGTGCCGAAATGGTGACTGCCGCTTCGGGGGCGGAGGTTACCGCCGCCACCAGCAAGGTTCCGACAAAACTTTGCCCCCAACCCATCAAGTCGGAAATGTCCTTGGCGACAAATGGCAACCAAGAGCCCGCTATTACCACTGCTGTAGCCGCCAGCGTGTAACCTTTAGCGGCACTGCGTAGTGTTGTATCTGGATAACGCTCGGCGGATACCTCAGTGTATTCGGAAAGGGTGCGGCGTTCGTAGCTGTAAACGGCGCGCATCGCAACGAAATAGACCAGCACGATGAACGGCGAGTAAAGCCCTACATGCCACAATGCTGGGCTCATTCCCGCCTGATCCAGTAACAAGCTGAAACCTGCGAAAGCGATTAGGATTGTGCCCAATGAAGCCGACAAGATGTGCCCTTGGGCGGCGCGGCTATACAGGGTCTCGCGTCGGTACAGCGCATCCAGTATTACCAGAATAAAGAGATTAAACACCGTGCTGCCCAGTACATCGCCGACGGCAATGTTTGGCGCGTTAGCGAACGTGACGGCGGAAATGCCGGTCACTAATTCGGGCAGTGATGTGGCAGTAGACAGCAGGATGAGAGCGACCAAAGAGGCAGACATGCCGGTTTTTTCGGCGATGATGTCTCCATAGCGGGAAAGAAAGTAGCCCGCGTAGCCGATGGTGGCGAGGCAAATCAGAAGTTGCAACCAGAGCAGCATGTTGGGGCATCTCCTTGCAGGATGGACGGCTAGATATTACAGCTTCGCTGTAATCCTTTTTTAAAATTCTGTTAGTGTTAAATAGAAATGCTCGCTATTTTTTTGGGCACTTCTCCAAGCCTTGCAGCCGTATCAATCCCTTCGGTCAGAAGGGGAAGGCCGCTGGATGGGTGTTGAAATAACGGAAATGGTAGCCACCTGCTTCCGGGGTAGCAAGGTTGGCATATTTCCGAAGATTGATTACCAGTGCTGGAGACACAGTGCGGCGTTGGAGAGGCCGCCGACTGGTGCGTAAAGGGAACGAAAATGCAGCGGCTTGATGGAAAAGGGTAGGCGAGAGCTAGTTCTCTAATCTACCCAGTTGTCTTAAGGGCACCTCTAAAAATTCAAATTTCGTCACAATACGTTTTTGCTCACAAAAAATGTTTCCTTATATATCAATTATATGCTGCGTCAACATTTTTTATTCATGCCTAGTCTTGTCTTGTTTAGACCTCTAAATTTTTAGAGGTACCCTTAAAGTTCCCATCAAAGCAGTTTAATCCCTGTCATGGCCCCTACCATGGCCTCTGCTATCCCTCTCCTCGCGTTGAAAATGGCCACGTTCACGATAGCCAGGAACATAAACATTGTTATACCAACTATCTTGAACAAAATAGACTGGCTGGCCACATGCGCCATATTTGCGGCAGTGTTTGCGCCAGTTTTTCCGGTGGCCTGGGGGCGCGCGCAGATAAATCGGTTGGGGCGCCATACCCATTGGCATGGGTTGGACCATGACAGGCGCTGGATAAATTAACTGGGGTTGTGGGTAGTTGCCGATGTCGATTCGACCATAAAAGCCGGGTTGGCCGATACTAACGGATACGCCGACATCGGAAGCTAGTGCCGGAACAGCGATAGTGGCCAGCGCCGCTACAATTAAAAAACGCTTCATTTTAGAACCCTTTTTTCGTTAGCAATATTGATCTAACGCGCTGGCAGACTAAACGATGACATTTGATATTGATTGGTGTCAGGTGAATTTAAAAATGATCATCGCTGGGTGTATTTGCCGCCAGCGCGTTATCATAATTGCTGATACAGGAAAGGCCGTAAAGACGATTGGTCCCGATCATTCGGAAAGTTCGGGATAGTATAGATAATCATATGTTCGTGTTAAAACAATGTGCGATCACATGCTGGGGCATATTTACTTTACTTGGTTGAAGGCAGTATGAAGGCATTTGAATATGCTTTCGCTATTTGCAAATCGAGTTTATGTAAGGTTTGATAGATCTCTAGTACTTTGTCCTGCTGACCTTGGCGTGAATAGGCCTCGCCCAAGTTATACCAGCTACTTGCCTTTTCCGGTTCGATGAGAACTGCTTCTCGATAGGCAGCAATCGCCTGCTCGTATTGTTTAAGTTTTCCATAAGCGATACCTAAATTATTCCAGGCGTCGGCATATTTTGGATCAATGCGCAGCGCCTCCCGGTAGGCCTGGATTGCCTGTTCGTGTTGTTTGATGTTGTTATGGATATTGCCTAGATTATTCCAGGCGTCGGCATATTCAGGCTGAATACGTAGCGCGCTTCGATAGGCTTTAATTGCTTGCTCATATTGTTTGAGGTTTTTGTGGGCAATGCCCAAGCTAAACCAAGCATCTGCACTTATTGGCTCACTTTTGACCCACTGTTGCGAAAGCTTCAACATTCCTTGCCAGTCTTGTTTGTATTCCAGCGCAACTACGCGGTTAAGCCAAACCAGGCCGCTTTTTTTCGCTACCATCGGAGCGCCTTGAGCCCGTTTCGGCAGTTCCCCTATCCAATCTACGGGCAGGGCGAAATTGAGATTTTGTCCCTCGGCGTTATAAAACGTGGTGATGCCGATTAATTGCCCTTGGTCATCGAACAGCCCACCACCGCTGGAGCCGAGAGAAATCGCGGCGGAGGTCTGGATGTATTCCGCGCCGTCGTGCGGCCGCAGACTGGAAATAAGCCCTTCGCTCAAGGTCAGCTCCAAGTCTTCCGGTGCGCCGATGGCATAGACGCGCTGGCCTACTTTGAGCTTTTTGGCGGTACCCATAACGACGGGGGGCGCCCGCAAATCCGGCACATTTAATTGGCACAGATCGCGACTAGGGTCTGAATATTGCATAGTGGCCGAGAATGTTTTGCCGGATTGTCGTACTTGTCGGCTTTTGCCTCTTTTCGCAACATGGCAATTGGTAATGACTTGGCCGACGCCTATGACCACGCCACTGCCCTGGCCGATGAATTCATCTTTCGAATCGAAGATATCTACTATTACAACGGAAGGTGATACCTGTTCAAAAATTTGTTCCGGTGCCTTGGCTGCGGCAAGCGTAGAAAGCAAAGCTAGCGCAGAGTTGGTGACCAGCACTGAGTAAAAATATTGGAATCTCATGATTTCCTCATTTTAATTTTCAGACAATGCCATATGGATTATGGGTCGATAATAGTGGTTTGTTTATTTAACATAAACCAGGTTTTATCCCTAAATTTTTTGTTAATTCAATAAATATTAAATATGTTATTGGAACCATAGCTACTCTGATGGAAAACTGCGCCGTCACGCATATGTTTATTGTTAGATAAATTTATAATGCCCTTAACGAGGTTCAATTTGCCATAAGTGCTGAGCGACAGACAGCCAAGCACCTAACCAGCCAAGGTAGGCTGATAATAGCAACAGTATGGAGCTGTCGCCTATGGAGGGTAAATGCAAAGTAAAGCTGCTGGCATACAAATGTGTCAACTCAGAGAGGTTATTATTGAGCAGACGTAAACTGATAGTAATGATAAACCAGGCTGTGGCACCTCCTAGCAGCCCTTGTAAAAAACCAAAGTAAAGAAACGGTCGGCGAATGAAGGTATTGGTGGCGCCGATTAGTTTGGATACCTCAATTTCTTCGCGTTGGGTGAGAATTTGCAAACGGATGGTGTTAAAGGTAATGGCTATTAGCGCAAAGCTAAGCAGCACGGCGAGAATAAGTACGGCCAACAGGCCGAATTTAAGCATTGCTTCAAGCTTGCGTGCCCAAGCTGAATCCAGTTGCACATACTCGATTTTAGGCCACTTTTTAAATTCATCGCGCAACGCTTCCAGTGCTTGTGCATCAGATATTTTTGGGTAGATAACATAAGCGTCCGGCAGCGGGTTTTGTGCCAGTCCGCCAATTACATCGGCCAGTCCGGTGGTTTGTTTGAGTTGCTCCAGCGCTTGGTCACGTGGCACAAATTTTACCTGGTTGATGCTAGCGTGTTGTTTTAATTGTTTGCCGATATGGGTGACTTCGTCATTGCTGGCATCCATGCTCAAGAATATGCTGATTTGCGGTGTGCCAACTGCTTGTTCAGCCAGACTTTGTACACTTTTAAGCATTAAATACATGCCTGCCGGCAAGCTAAGTGCAATGCCGATCACCAGAATGTTTAGCAGGCTGGACAGCGGTGTGGTGAGAAAACGGCGCAGGGTAAACAGCAACACGTGGGTATGTGATATCAGCCAGTTCTTCATGGGCATAACTCCCCATTTTTTAGTGCCAGCACGCGCCCTTTGAACTGGCGCAGAATGCTTTCGTCATGGGAAGAAATTAGCAGCGTGACACCGACCTGATGGAATGATTTGAAAATACCCATGATGTCACTGGCATAGTCCTTATCAAGATTGCCGGTCGGTTCATCTGCCAGCAGGATGGAAGGGCGATTGACTATGGCGCGTGCGATGCATAAACGTTGTTGTTCGCCGCCGGACAGCGCGATCGGGTTATTTTTTTCACGCTTGAGTAAGCCCACCTTGTCTAGCGCGGCTCGCACCCGCTTGGCGCTTTCGCGATGGTCGAAGCCGCAAATTCGCAGTGGCAACATTACGTTGTCGAACACGCTGCGGTCGAACAGTATTTTATGATCTTGGAAAATTAACCCAAGGTTGCGGCGCAAGTAGGGCAATGCTCCACCCTTGATCGAACTGACGTTCTGTCCTTTGACTACAATGCTGCCAGAGTTGGGACGCTCAATGGCGGCGATGAGTTTGAGCAAAGTGCTCTTGCCTGCGCCGGAATGGCCAGTGAGGAATATCATTTCACCCTCGGCGATCTCAAAACTAACATTTTTCAGTGCTTCATAACCTCCGGGATAACGCTTGCATATTTGGCTGAACTGGATCATTCGTCCAGCCCCAGAAGTGCATTGACGAAGTCTTCCGCTACAAATGGACGTAGATCATCCAGCCCTTCTCCCACGCCAATAAAGCGTAGGGAAATGGGATGTGCCTTGGCGATGGCTGCAATGACGCCGCCTTTGGCAGTGCCATCCAGCTTGGTCAGTATCAATCCCGTGACGGCCAGTGCATCGTCGAATGCCTTAACTTGGCTTAGCGCGTTCTGGCCGGTGTTTGCGTCCAGTACCAGCAGCACTTCATGTGGTGCACCGGGTAACGCCTTGGCGATAACGCGCTTGACCTTTTTAATTTCTTCCATCAAGTGGATTTGGGTAGACAGGCGTCCGGCAGTATCGGCCAGTACTATATCGATTTTTCGTGCCTGAGCTGCTTGCACCGCATCGAAAATCACCGCTGCGGCATCGCCGCTTTGCTGGGCAATGACGGTAACATTATTACGCGCACCCCATTCCATCAACTGTTCACGCGCAGCGGCACGGAAGGTATCACCTGCGGCCAGCAGCACTGACTTGCCTTGCCCCTGGAAATACTTCGCCAACTTGCCAATGGAGGTTGTTTTGCCAGCGCCATTTACGCCGGCCAGCATAATGACGCAAGGTTTATGTAAATCAGTTTCTAAAGGCTGAGCCAGTGGCTTGAGCAGTTTGATCAGGTCGTGCGCCAACGCCTCTTTTAGCTGGACTGCTTCTGTGAGTCGCTGCACTTTGACTTGTCGGCGCAATTCGGCCAGCAAGAAACGGGTTGCGTCCATTCCGACATCTGCGGTGATCAGGATGGTTTCCAGTTCCTCATATAGCTCGTCGTCGATCTTGCCGCCTCGGCCAAACAAATCGGACATTTGATCGGCAGTGCGCGCCAGCCCGCTCTTAAGTCGGCTGATCCAGCCGGTTTTTTTAGGCGTGTCTTCAATTGGGTTGGACTTGCTTTCAATTGGGGTTTTTTTTAGGAAGCCGAACATTTTAAGGGAGTTTTGGGAGGTGGCAGAAAGATAACTAAATAGCGCATAATACACATCAGTCATGGCGGCTTTTGCCGCCGTTGTTATTCTATTCTGATTGGGTTGTTTTGGGCTAAAAAAATGCATATACATATATTAAAATATCTGCTGACTATTGCTGTTTTATGGCCTGCGGTGCTTTTATTCGCTGTTAAGGCGCAGGCGGGGGTGTTTGAGAAAACTCTCGGTAATGGCCTTAAGGTCATAGTCAAGGAAGACCACCGTGCCCCAGTTATAGTTCAACAAATATGGTATCGCGCTGGCAGCATGGACGAAAATATTGGCGTCACCGGTATCGCACATGTGTTGGAACACATGATGTTCAAGGGAACCAAAAGTGTGCCGGTTGGACAGTTTTCTAAGCGTATATCTGCTGCGGGCGGACGCGAAAATGCTTTTACCAGTAACGATTACACTGCGTATTTCCAGCAATTGCACAAATCCAAGTTACCTCTCGCCATGCAACTCGAATCCGATCGTATGCGCAACTTGCATCTGACGGAAACTGAATTCAGCAAAGAAATTAAAGTCGTTATGGAAGAACGGCGCATGCGCACGGACGATGAGCCGCGCGCCCTGATGAATGAAAAATTGATGGCCGCTGCCTTTCAGGAACATCCTTACCGGACTCCGGTAATTGGCTGGATGAACGATTTGCAGACACTTTCCGTAAATGATGCCAAAACCTGGTATAAAAATTGGTACGTGCCCAATAATGCGACACTAGTAGTGGCAGGAGACGTCAAGGCGAGCGAGGTATTTGCGCTGGCGCAACGTTTCTATGGTGGGATTCCAGCGCGTAATTTGCCTGCACGCAAGCATTTTAAAGAGCCGTCACAGTTAGGCGTGAAGCGTATTGTAGTCAAAGCTCCGGCGCAGCTGCCACAGCTAGTAATGGCTTATCACGCCCCTTCGTTACGCGATCCAGAGAAAGACTGGCAGCCCTATGCCTTGCAGATACTGGCTGGCATTCTCGATGGCAATGCTTCTGCGCGCCTGAACAAAATATTAGTGAGGGAAAAGCAATTGGCCAGTGATGTGGGCGTTGAATATGATGCCACATCGCGTGGGCCAAGCCTGTTCATGCTTGAGGGCACCCCTAGCGAAGGCAAGAGCGTGATGGAAATAGAAGAGGGTTTGCGCGAACAAATAGCAATTTTGAAGCGTGACGGCGTGAGTGAAGATGAACTTAAACGCGCAAAGGCACAGGTGACTGCCAGTGAAGTGTACAAGCTCGATTCGTTGTTTTATCAGGCGATGCAGATTGGACAGCTGGAAAGTATGGGGCTGTCATACAAAACTATTCCTTTGATTCTGAAAAAATTGCAAGCGGTAACAGCGCAGCAGGTGCAGGACGTGGCGCGGGAGTTTCTGCAGGACGACCAGCTGACCATGGCCGTGCTTGAGCCACAGCCACTTTCCGGTAAACCGAAACAAATGAATAAAGGGGCATTACATGCACACTAAATTACTTGCCGCTGTGGTGTTGTTGCTAACCGGCATCGCATCTGCAATCGCCACGCCCCATATCCAGCATTGGACATCGCCGAGCGGCGCGCGTGTATATTTTGTGGAAAACCATGATCTACCGATGCTGGATTTGACAGTGGATTTTGCTGCGGGAAGCAGCTTTGATGTAATGGAAAAATCCGGATTGGCAGGGCTGGTACATAGAATGTTGGATCTCGGTGCGGAAGGTTTGAGCGAGGACGACATTGCGCGCAATTTGGCTAATATTGGTGCGCAATTTGGAAAGAATTTTGATGCGGATCGTGCCGGAATAAGTTTACGTACATTGAGCAGCACTGCAGAACGCGTTCAGGCGCTGGATATTTTGGCGCGCGTGCTGCAACATCCGCTGTTTCAAGAAGATGTATTGGCGCGAGAAAAAACACGCTTGATTGCTAATTTAAAAGAAAACGAGACCAAACCGGAAAAGATTGCCGAAAAAGCCTTCAGCAAGGCCGTATTCGGTACCCATCCTTATGGTTTGTCATCGCCGGGTGAAGTCTCTACCGTAGAAAATATTCAGCGCGCCGACATTGAAGCATTTTATCGTGCCCATTATTTGGCCAAAACTGCCGTGGTTGCCATTATGGGCGATGTAACACGCGCCGAAGCGGAAGCTATCGCGCAAAATCTTACCGCGCAATTACCACAAGGCGTTGAGGCGGCGCAGGTTGCGCCGGTGACCATGCAAATTAAAGCGAATGAGCAGCGCATAATGCATCCGGCTACGCAGAGTCATATTTTGATGGGCGCGCCTGGTTTGGCACGTAAAGACCCCGATTATTTTGCCCTTTATGTGGGCAACCACATTCTCGGCGGAGGGGGATTTGTATCCCGCCTGATGCACGAAATTCGCGAGAAACGCGGTCTTGCCTACAGTGTATATAGTTATTTTATACCGATGAAGCTGCCAGGCGCGTATCAGATCGGGCTGCAAACCAAAAAGAATCAAGCCGATGAAGCGCTGCAACTGGTGCGCGCTACGCTACGCGAATTTATTGATAAAGGGGTGACGAAAAAGGAATTACAGGCATCCAAGCAAAATATCATTGGCGGTTTTCCGTTGCGTATCGATAGCAACAAAAAAATAGTTGACTACTTGAGTGTCATCGGATTTTATGAGTTACCTTTGACCTATCTTGATGATTTTGTCGGAAACGTTGATAAAGTCACCATCGCGCAAATTCGCTCAGCCTTTGAACGGCGCGTGAACCCGGATGCGATGGCCACCGTGATAGTCGGCGCTCCAGAGACCCAAAAGCCAGGTAATGAGGGAGCCGTACAATAAATCGGGTACGCATCATCGGTGGCACCCATCGTAGTCGTTGGGTTGAGTTTCCAAACGCGGAAGGCTTACGCCCCACACCAGATCGCGTGCGTGAGACTTTGTTCAACTGGCTGGGACAGAGTCTTAACGGCAGGCGCTGTCTTGATTTGTTCGCTGGCAGCGGGATATTAGGATTGGAAGCGGCATCCCGCGGTGCGGCAGAAGTAGTAATGGTTGAGCGCAATCGTACGGTTTTTCGCGCCTTGCAAGAGACCCTCATAAAATTAGCCTGCTCTAATGTATTCCTGCGTTGTGAAGATGGGTTAGAATTCGCGCGCCAAAAAAATGGGCTATTTGATGTCATTTTTCTTGACCCTCCGTTTCAGAGTGACTATCTGCCAACATTGCTCCCCTTGCTTGCTGACAAGCTAACGCAAGACGGGTTGGTGTATGTTGAAAGCGGTGCGGTATTTGAACCTGACAAGGATTGGCAGGTAGTGAGACGCGCTAAAGCGGGAGCTGTGCATTATCAATTATTGAGCCGCGAAAATACGTTAAAAGTATGATTAAAGTTATTTACCCTGGTACTTTTGATCCAATCACGCGTGGGCATGAAGATGTAGTTCGCCGTGCCGCAGGGCTGTTCGGTGAAGTTGTGGTGGCTGTAGCGGAAAGTCGCAGCGCCACTTTGTTTACCTTGAATGAGCGCGTGGTCATGGCGAGTGAAATTTTCGCCGGTTTTACCAATGTACGGGTGGAAGGTTTTTCTGGTTTGCTGATGAATTATGTGCGAACGCAAAATGCGCGCGTAGTTTTGCGCGGCTTGCGCGCAGTATCGGATTTTGAATATGAATTTCAGATGGCAGGAATGAACCGCAGCCTGCATCCTGATGTCGAAACATTATTCTTGACGCCGGCGGAGCATTACACTTTCATCTCCGCTAGCATAGTGCGTGAAATCGCACGCTTTGGCGGTGACGTCAGTAAGTTTGTTTCTCCTTTGGTGGCGATCAAATTGACTGAGAAAATTAACTTGATTAACAAAGGAACAGAGTGGCCCTGATTATTACCGATGAATGTATCAATTGCGACGTGTGTGAGCCAGAATGCCCGAACGACGCTATTTCGCAAGGCGATACTATTTATTATATTAACCCCGGCAAATGCACCGAGTGCGTGGGACATTATGAAACGCCACAATGCGTAGAAGTTTGTCCGGTAGATTGCATTCCGCTTGACCCCGTTCATACGGAAAGTAGGGAGCAACTTCAAGCTAAATATGAAAAACTAATGGCGGCGAAGGGCAAGTAACAGGTGGCGATTATTTAGCGGAAATGTTAGTAATTTCTGGGTAATTATGATCGATCACCGCAGTAAGTTTTTACGTCCCGTTTCCCTCTTGCCATTGCGTATCCTATAAACTTTTATGGAAAATTGCCCTGCCATGATTGATGTTCATCAATTGCTGGGCAATTAGTACCATACTACCTTGAGATGGTGGCCATTGTTCGCCTACCGCAGACAACACCGAGCGTCTTCTCAAATACTAAAGGGCTGCTGTGTCAGAAAGCGCGCCGCCGCACCTAGCGTAAACAGGTTGGGCGTTTGGTCGGCAGGCAAAAGGGTTTTAATGGCAGCATGGAACTTGGCATAATTGCCGCTGTAGGAGCCGTTATTCCACACTTTTAACAGCTGCTCAGTAAATGCGCCGTTGTGTTCGCCATCCATGGATGTCTGGTTGTCTTGGCAACCGGAGATTAGAATGACCGCCGGTTTGAATTTTTTCGCGATTGCAGTTAGCCGCGGACTCACGGCCAGTTGGGCGAGCACACTGTCTGGATCCGATAGAGAAGCTTTACCGGTGGTCTTAGCCAAGTCTTGTTGCAGCTTGTCATAAAATGCTTGGTGTTCGCGGTAGGTACGCATACCCACGGCAAGTGGCATCATCTTTGAGCGCCCAGTCGGTGGCCAGGCCGTGCCGGGCTGCGGTGGTGCAGCACGTGTTACGGTGCCGCTATGGCAACTGTCGGAGAGCACAAGCACACGAACCCCCGCTGCGAATTGGCTTAATTCGAAATACAACTCGTCGTCGATGAGTTGGCCGTCATAGAGGCACCAAGTCTCGTCTTTTTTGTCATCTTCTTCCCCAGTGACATCGGGTACTTGGCCGCCATGACCGGAATAGGTAAGGAAGAACAAGTCACCGGCTGCCAATTGTTTGGCGGCACTACGAAGGGCGGCCAGCATATTGGCGCGGGTGCCCTTTTTGGTCAGTAATACGGTGGATTTCATGCCACGCGACTTGGCAATCGCCGCCATGTCCTTGGCATCAAATTCGCAGGCGCTGAGCTCGCCGCTCCAGCCACCATATTCGCTAGGGTTCACAGCATTCAGGCCAATGTGCAACGACATTGCCTTGGCTTTGGTTGTGGGTAATTTGGCTTTCTTTTCCATTTTAATCTCCTCGGTTGATGTGCGGCAGAATTTTGCTACTTGAGATAAAGGGGCGGAGATGCAATTACAATATAGTTTTAGCTACTTGGCAAATTTGCCAAACGTATTTTTATCAGGTTCAGCCCACATATACATCCGATGTTAAGCGTTAGGCAACCATACCGCTTGGCGTGGATAGGTGCGTAATTCATATCGGATAATTATTGTATGATGTGCCGTAGATAAAGTAATTGGTTTTTCCCGCATTTAACTTTGAATAAATTATTTGTGGGCATCAAAATCACCCGACCATATCAAATTTCAACATGGAAACTTGGACGATCAAAATTGTTTTTTTGTTTGACCAGTGTTTTCCAAACTTACTAGTGAAATGATCCGGGCACAACGGGTGTTTAAACTGGCGTCATGGGATACGAAATACATTGCTGAGATATGTGCCCGAACTGTCGATTGACTAACAGTAAACAAATTTAATTTAACGTGGAACGATACTTCAAGGATTAAAAAATGAGCCAGTCAGATGTAACCACGCTTAACCAAAAATTCGCCATTCCTGGACAGCTTGAATTTACTGAGGACGTGAGCGGTTTGATTATTGCGAGCATTACGAACAAACATGCGCACGCCACCATTGCATTACAGGGTGCGCATGTCATGACCTTTGAGCCTACGGGCGAAAAACCGGTCATTTGGCTTAGCCCTGCTGCCAAATTAGCACTCGGTAAATCCATTCGTGGCGGTGTGCCAATTTGTTGGCCGTGGTTCGGTGCCCATGCAACCGACAGCACCTTTCCAGCCCATGGGTTTGCCCGTACCGTCCCCTGGCAAGTGGTGGCTAGTGAAGCACTATCAGATGGCAGTACGCGCATTACCTTTGAATTGCCACAGAGCTCGATTCCTGCTGCGCAATGGCCTCATGTTTGCCGGGTGCGGAATATCGTTACTATCGGCAAGGAAATGACCGTGGAACTTGTCACCGAAAATACCGGCCAAGCAATGTTTGAAATTGGCGAAGCGTTGCATACTTACTTCGCTATCAGCGATGTGGATAAAATTCGCATCACCGGTTTGGAAGGTTGCACTTATCTTGACAAGGTGGGTGATTGGCAACGCAGAACACAAGCAGGCGCAATCACCATAACGGCAGAAGTAGACCGCCTCTATGTGAATACCGACTCGGATTGTTTGATTGATGACAGCGGCCATAAGCGCTGCATTCGCATTGCCAAGCGCGGCAGCCGTTCAACAGTGGTGTGGAATCCATGGGTAGAAAAGGCCGCGAAAATGGGCGATTTCGGCAGCGACACTGGCTATCGCGGCATGGTCTGCGTGGAAAGCGTGAATGCAGCGGAGAACGTAGTTAAAGTCGCAGCGGGGGCAACTCACTCGTTGCATGTAACCTATAGCATTGAGAACATATAATCGTAAACACGTTGTGAATGGATTAAACGATACAGGTGATTCGTTATGATATATGCCAGATTTGGCTCCATCGATACTTTTGACGACGTAATAAGATTGATCTTGCGCGAGAAGTCGATTACCTGAAAATTTTTTGACGTTGCAGACGGTGTAGGGCTATGCCATTAAAAATAAAAGTGTCATGTCAAGACTTGTCCTCTTTCTTAGTTACTTATTCTTTCTGAAATGTTGGAATATTATGTTTTTTCTCGTGCTCTTCGTGAGGTGGATAAGCGGAAGCGATTGGACGAAAAATGTGCGAAACCGATGCGATTTCGGTAGAAGTTGATTAGCCGGTAACCTAAACAAATGAGCGTATTTGAGATTGGGGGGAGTAAATATTTTTTGTGCGGTGGTGAGCTTGTTCGAACACTGCCCCCTTCCAAGCTCTTGTCTGTTTTTGTAAGTGTGATTGAGCTTAAAAAGGCTTTCAACGATAGGTTTCTAGAGTCAGGTACAAAAGGTATTGATCGTCTCAACGGATTTCATTTCAACAAAAAGATTGATGAACAATGTTCCGTTATCACTCGCAAATGTATGAGTGGACATTACCATTTCACGCCATATGCTGAGGTGCTGCAACTTAAGGGAAGAGAGAAATATCCACGTGTTATTGGGATACCAACTATACGTGACCGCTTAGTGCTTAATCAGTTGAAGCAAATTCTTTCCCACATTTTTCCTGAGTACATTCCAAAAAATAGAGCGAATACACTGATACACAAGATTTCGCGTGAAATTAAAAGCATCGAAGATGCTGGATGCTCTGCATCAACCCGAGTATTTGGTTGTGACATAGTAAAGTTTTATGACGAAATTGATCGTGACATTCTTTTGAAAGCGCTTAGGAGGCGCATTAAATCAAAGAAGCTTCTGAAGCTGATTGAATCAGCAATAACCACCCCAATAGTACCTAGGGACTACAGACAAAAAAACATCGATAAATACACATCTAGTAAAGGTGTACCTCAAGGGTTGGCTATATCAAATATTTTGGCTGCTATATACCTTGCGGAATTTGATATTGAACTAGAACGGCAGGAAATTCATTATTACCGCTATGTAGATGACATACTGATTTTTGGTGACTCTCTTCAAGTTGATAACGCGAAAATACTAGTTGAAAAAAGATTGTCTGAGTTGGAGCTGAAGACTCACCCTGTTAGTGATGGAGGTAAATCACACCTTAGTCCATTGAGTGGTCAATTTGGATATCTAGGTTATTGGTTTCATATTCCTAAAATTACTGTAAGACCACAAACTGTTGAGCGATTTCTTCAATCAATTGTCGGGAAATTTAGTGATTACACACATAACAAAGCATCACGCTTGGAAAATTACAAATATCTAAATGTTGACCGGCTGAAAGAAATATTTATTTTTGAGTTAAATGAGCGAATCAGTGGAGCAATTAGTGAGAAGCGTCGTTACGGATGGATAGCCTATTTTAGTGAAATCACTGATCTTGGGCTGCTTAGAAAGCTTGATCGGATAATCGCAAATTTCTTCAAAAGACTGAGCGATTTTGGCGGGAAACCACCAGCCACATTGAAGAAATTGACTCGATCCTATTATGAGACGCGTTATTCTCCAATGAGGGGCTACATTCACAACTACGATGTAATCACCACGCGTACTCAAAAGATGGAATTTTTGACCTTTCGGGGAAGACTTGATCCAGCTAAAACTTATCGTGACGAAGAAATAGACGAAAAATTCGATACCTATCGAGCTAAGGTATTAGCCGACCTTGAGCCAGATGATGGTAGTATCTACTGGTAAGGTGCTGGTTCCAAATGCATCATGTTTGGGCAGCTCTGGGAATTTTGACAGAGTGGGAGTGACCAATGGTGGTTTGTTTAACACCGCGGCTAGTTGTAAGGTCATTACCTCTGCGCATCGTAATATTTAAGATGCATTGTAGAGTGGATATACACATGATTTCTTTCTGCACCTTACTTTCTTACTATGAATAAAACTGTGACACTTCAAGAAACCGCAGATAGTTTGCGCACAAAGATGTGGCGCACTGCTGGGGCACGCTTTAATTGTCAGCGCCGTATGAAATATCGTGATACGACATCCAGCTTTACGATTGCATTTTTGTCTGTTTATTTGATTGCAATCTCTGTTGCTCAGAAAATTTATAAGATAGGCGAACGCTATCCAGAATTTGATAATCACCTTACCTTTATCGCAATAGTAGGGGCGGTCTTTATTATCGTTATTAGCCTTATTGAATGGGCGAGTGACTTTTCAGTTCGTGCTGAACGTCTATTTGAGAATGCAACAGAGATTAAGAAGCTTCAAGGTAGGCTTGAGCGCGCATTGATTGAGGGATTGCCAGAACAAACACTAAGAGGCGAATGTGAAGCGGTAAGCCTTGAGTATGAGCAATATGTAGACAAGAACAGCCCTAACCACGACCCGATAGACGACTTTCTCTTTAGGGCTCAAAACCGAACCGAGCCACACCCAAGTTTCACTATGAATTGGACTATGGCATTTTGGGCAAGGGTTCTGTGGTTGATGTTTACATATGGCCTATATGTAATTCTGCTAATTATTCCGGTCGCAGCCTTATATTTTATGGCGCCATCATAGCTAAAGGGGCTAGGAAGAATAAGAGGTTAGATACCGCTTCCCTTCAAGATAAAATCAATCCGGTAACGCAATTGATTTCTGTTACAATTTAACTTATGGTATTAGTTCCTAGTCTTCTTGCCACTATCTAACTGGTTTTAAAAACCCATCTATCTGCCTAAGACTGGCGCCATCAAAGGCGACAGGCCGATTTTTTCTAGGAATAATTTATGACTTTTTCAGCCCTCGGTTTGTCCGATGAACTTGTTCGTGCCGTTACCGAGCGTGGTTACACTGAACCAACGCCTATTCAAGCGCAAGCCATTCCTGTTGTGCTATCAGGTGGCGACCTGTTGGCTGGTGCGCAGACTGGTACCGGTAAGACGGCTGGCTTCACCCTGCCTATCCTGCAACGTCTTACTGCTTCTGCGAAACCTGTAAACGGTAAGGCACCGATTCGCGCGTTGGTTCTTATCCCTACGCGTGAGCTTGCCGCACAGGTAGAAGAGAGTGTGCGTGATTATGGCAAATACCTGAAACTTAATTCGATGACAATGATTGGTGGCGTTAACATTAATCCACAAATACAGCGCTTGAAAAGCCGTGTGGATATTTTAGTTGCCACACCCGGCCGATTGCTCGACCACTTGCAGCAGAAAACGCTAGATCTATCGCATATAGAAATACTGGTGCTGGATGAAGCTGACCGCATGCTGGACATGGGCTTTATCCGCGACATCAAAAAAATCTTGGCTATATTGCCCAGGCAGCGGCAAAACCTGCTGTTTTCCGCCACCTTCTCCGACGAGATCAAAATGCTGGCCGATGGGCTGCTCAATAAACCGGCGATGATAGAAGTGGCGCGCCGCAACGCTACCGCAGAACTGATCACGCAGAAAATTTACCCGGTGGACCGTGAAAGAAAGCGCGAGTTACTTACCCATCTTATCAAGGAATATAACTGGCATCAGGTGCTGGTGTTTACACGCACCAAACATGGCGCCAACAAGTTGGCGGAACAACTCAGCAAGGACGACATTCCCGCGCTGGCCATCCATGGCAATAAGAGTCAAGCGGCGCGCACCCGCGCATTGGCGGAATTTAAAACCGGCAAATTGCAAGTGCTTGTGGCAACTGACATTGCTGCGCGTGGCATCGACATCATTGAATTGCCGCACGTGGTCAACTTCGAGATGCCCAATGTATCGGAAGATTATGTCCACCGCATTGGACGCACCGGTCGCGCAGGCAGCGAAGGCGAGGCGAGTTCCCTGGTATGTATTGATGAACATAAGTTGCTGTGGGACATTGAGCGACTGACCAAGCGCGAAATTCCGGTTGTGCAGGTGCCGGGCTTTGAACCCGATCCTCGCATCAAGGCGGAGCCCATTTTAAACGGTCAGAATCGCGGTCAAGGTGGTGGACGTAAGCAAGGACAAGGTCAGGGTCGTACTCGGGTAGCACCGCGCGCGGGCGGTGGTCAAGGCCGCACCAGTGCCGCTACGGGTAAACCTGTTGCCCGCAAACCGGTATTACAGCGTTCCGGTAACTACAGTCGCTAAACAATTTCTTTGACAAGACGCAGGGTCAGGTAATTAACTGGACTGGCTCCGACAAAATTAATAAATTTTTTTACTAAAATGAATATGACAGCAGACGAAAAAATCATCGCTGCAACCAAACTATGGTTGGAGCGGGCCGTCATTGGCCTCAACCTGTGCCCGTTTGCCAAGGCCGTTCACGTGAAAAATCAGATACGCTATGTGGTGAGTTCTGCGGCCACGCATGAAGATTTGCTAAGAGACCTCATGCGAGAGCTGGAAGTATTGGCCGAAACGCCAGCAACAAATATCGACACAACCTTGCTGGTTCATCCTTATGTACTCACTGATTTTCTCGAATACAACGATTTTCTCGATGTAGCCGATGCGGCGCTGGAAGACATGGATTTGGAAGGTGCGTTGCAAGTGGCCAGTTTTCATCCGCAGTATCAGTTTGCCGGAACGCAGCCTGACGATATTGAAAACTACACCAATCGGTCGCCGTATCCAATGCTGCACCTGCTGCGCGAAGCGAGTGTCGTGCAAGCGGTGTCGGCTTTTCCTGAGGCCGAGAAAATATTCGACAAGAACATTGAGACACTGCGCCGTTTGGGTCACGCAGGCTGGAATGACTTGGGACTGGCCAATCCTTCCCTGGAAAATTAATAACTGCGCAAAGATCTTGTAATGGTGACATCACCAACTTTCTCTTTACTTACCCCCGATTGCGTCATGAACGCGCTGGACAGCTTGGGCTGCCACAGCGATGGTCGCCTGCTGGCACTTAACAGCTATGAGAACCGCGTTTATCAGGTAGGGATGGAAGAAGGCTTGCCGTTGGTCGCAAAATTTTATCGGCCGGAGCGCTGGACGAATGCGGCCATACTCGAAGAACACGCTTTCGTGCAAGAGTTGGTCGAGCGCGAAATTCCGGTGGTACCTGCTTTAGTACTAGGGGGCGAAACACTGCACACCTTCGAAGGATTTCGTTTCGCCGTTTTTTCCAAACACGGCGGACGCGCGCCCGAACTTGAAGATCGCAACACGCTGGAATGGATGGGGCGCTTTCTGGGTCGCATCCACGCCATTGGCGCGCTCAAACCGTTTCAGCATCGCCCCACACTGGATATAGCGAGCTTCGGTGTAGAACCGCTTGATTTTTTACTGACCCATAGTTTTATCCCGGCTGATCTTGATGCGGCCTATCGCAGCGTTGCAGAGCAGGCTCTGGCGGGTGTACGTCATTGCTTTGAGCGCGCCGGCAGCAATGTAAGAGCGCTACGGCTGCATGGAGATTGCCATGCGGGTAACGTGCTGTGGACGGATGATGGTCCGCACTTCGTTGATTTTGACGATAGCCGCATGGGCCCTGCTGTGCAGGATTTGTGGATGTTGTTGTCGGGTGAGCGTGCTGACATGGCGCGGCAGTTGAATGACGTGCTGGCGGGGTATGAAGATTTTTATGATTTTGATTCTTGCGAGTTGCATTTGGTCGAAGCATTGCGTACCTTGCGCTTGATTCATTATTCCGCTTGGCTGGCACAGCGATGGGATGATCCAGCCTTCAAGCAAGCCTTCCCGTGGTTTAATACTCAACGCTATTGGCAAGACCGCATTCTGGAATTGCGTGAGCAGATCGCGCTGATGGATGAGCCTCCGCTATGGCCGGTTTGATTGATATGCAAACCCGTTGCGCTTGCGGCAGCAATAAAAATTTCACGGACTGTTGCGGGTGTTATATCGGGGGCAACACGCCTGCTCTCAGCGCAGAAGCATTGATGCGCTCCCGCTATGTCGCTTACACATTGGAATGCGAGGATTACATACTGGCAACTTGGCATCCATCTACACGTCCCGCCCCGCAGGATGCGGCTGATAAAGTTAAGACAAAGTGGTTGGGGTTGGAGGTGAAGCGCCATGAGTACAATCATCAGGAGCCGGACCGCGCCGTAGTGGAGTTTGTGGCGCGCTACAAAATAGGTGGCCGTGCATATCGACTGCACGAAGTGAGTCGCTTCGTGCGCGAAGGCGACCTATGGTTTTATGTGGATGGAGACATACGCTAAGTTAAACTTAGCACCCTGCAGCCCTAGACTTACTTATTTTTTTGCAATACATATTTCGCGAGAACATTCATCATGGCATCAGATTCTGTAACACAGCCTGTACTACAAGCAATTGACGCACCCACGTCTGTCTCGCGTGATTTAATCACGCGCGAAGTGGCGCGCCGTCGTACCTTCGGCATCATCTCCCACCCGGATGCGGGCAAAACCACGCTGACCGAAAAATTACTGTTATTTTCCGGCGCGATTCAATTGGCGGGTACGGTAAAGGCACGCAAGAGTGGTCGCCACGCAACGTCCGACTGGATGGATATCGAGAAGCAACGCGGTATCTCTGTAGCCAGTTCAGTGATGCAATTCGAATATCGTAACCATGTAGTCAATCTGCTCGATACCCCGGGCCACCAGGATTTTTCTGAAGATACTTACCGCGTACTCACCGCTGTAGATTCCGCGCTTATGGTTATCGACGCGGCCAAGGGCGTGGAAACGCAAACTATCAAATTGCTCAACGTGTGCCGTATGCGCAACACGCCCATCATAACTTTCATTAACAAGATGGACCGTGAAACACGCGACCCGGTGGAATTGCTGGATGAGGTTGAATCAGTCCTTAATATCCAGTGCGCACCAGTGACTTGGCCGCTGGGGATGGGCAAGACTTTTCGTGGTGTTTATCACTTATTGCGTGACGAGATTCTGCTGTTCGCGGCGGGCGAGGAACGTGCCGATCAGGATTTTGAAATAGTTAAAGGCATCGATAACCCGCGCCTTGTGGAAATGTTCCCATTGGAAATAGAACGGCTTAAAGCAGAAGTTGAACTACTCCATGGCGCTTCGCATCCCTTTGATCTGGCCGCGTTTCTGGCCGGCACGCAAACCCCTGTATTCTTCGGCTCCGCTATCAATAACTTCGGTGTGCGCGAAATTCTTAACGCACTGTTAGATTGGGCACCAGCGCCGCGTGCACGCGATGCCACTGTACGTGTGGTCGCACCTAACGAGACACCTTTTACTGGCTTCGTGTTCAAGATACAAGCCAACATGGACGCAAATCATCGTGACCGCATCGCCTTTTTGCGTGTTTGCTCTGGGCGCTTTGAGCGCGGCATGAAGATCAAACACCTGCGTATTAACCGCGAAATTCGCGTGTCCAATGTCGTCACTTTTATGGCTTCCAACCGTGAGCAGGTAGAAGAAGCCTACGCTGGCGATATCATCGGCTTACCCAACCACGGCAACATGCAGATCGGCGACAGCTTTTCCGAAGGCGAGTTATTACAGTTCACCGGTATTCCTTATTTCGCCCCCGATTTTTTCCGTTCCGTGCGCATCCGAAACCCGATCAAGGTCAAGCAGCTGCATAAAGGTTTGCAGCAGCTGGGTGAAGAAGGCGCGGTACAAGTATTCAAGCCAGTGAGTGGTGGGGATTTAATTCTGGGCGCGGTCGGCGTATTGCAGTTCGATGTCGTTGCCAGTCGTTTGATGAGCGAATACGGCGTGGATGCTGTATTCGATGGCACCAATACCACAAGCGCGCGTTGGGTTACTTGCGACGACAAAAAAATGCTCGCTGATTTTGAGAAGGCTCTATCACACAACGTTGCCTACGATGCCGCTAACAACATGGCCTATCTCGCACCGAACAGCGTCAATCTCAAGCTCACCCAGGAACGCTGGCCAAAAGTAGTTTTCCACACCACACGCGAACATGCGGTGAAGCTGTAGTTGATTTCCTTCTATAAAGACTTCCATGCAGCAATTTGAATTCAAGCTTAATGGCGAATTTATCGAGCTGAACCAATTACTTAAAATGGTTGGCGTGTGCGATAGCGGCGGAGCGGGCAAGGCGCTGGTCGCGGAGGGCGTGGTGTCGGTGGACGGGCACGTGGAATTGCGCAAAACCTGCAAAATACGTGCAGGATCGGTGGTAATCCTGGGGGACGTGCGCATCACGGTGCTTGCATAATTTTCATGCTGTATATCTCCCACAACGTTACCATTGTTGATCATGAGATCGAGTTAACCGCCGTACGTGCGCAGGGAGCGGGTGGACAGAACGTCAACAAGGTTTCCAGCGCCGTTCATCTGCGTTTCGACATCAATGTCTCATCGTTGCCGGACGCTTTTAAAGCGCGGCTCCTTGAGCTGCATGATCACCGTATCACCAAAGACGGTGTGGTAATCATCAAGGCGCAGGAATTTCGCAGTCAGGAAATGAATCGGGGTGAGGCATTGCGACGCTTGAAAGAGTTGGTGCAGAGTATCGCGGTGTTGCCCACCGTCCGTCGCGCAACAAAACCTACGCGCAGTTCGCAGAGAAAGCGTATGGACAGCAAAGCCAAGCATGGTGCAATTAAAAGTATGCGTGGCCGGGTAATAGAATAATTTTGGCAGAAGCCTACTTCTGCATGGGACCGATCCAGGAGCAATATGGCTATTAAAGCAACTATCTTCAAAGCCAATCTGCAAATCGCGGACATGGAGCGTCATTATTACCAGGATCACGCACTTACTCTTGCACAACACCCGTCTGAAACAGACGAGCGCATGATGGTGCGGCTGTTAGCCTTTGCGTTGCACGCCCATGAATATCTGGAGTTCGGCCAGGGAATGACCGCTGATGATGAGGCGGATTTGTGGCGGAAAGATTTAACGGGTGCGATTGAGTTGTGGATAGACGTCGGGCTTCCCGACGAAAAACTAATACGTAAAGCCTGCGGCCGCTCTAATCAGGTGATTGTTTACACCTATGGCGGCCGCGTTGCAGATATGTGGTTTGCGCAAAACAGCAGCCAATTCGAACGGCTCAAAAATTTGAGCGTGATTAACCTGCCGATGGAACATACGCGCGCCATCGCCAAGCTGGCTCAACGCAGCATGCAGTTGCAATGCACCATTCAGGATGGGCAGGTATGGTTGAGCGATGGGAATGATAGTGCGCAAGTAGAGCGGGTGTTGCTAAAAGTATCGTCCGCTCGCGGGCATTAAGCGCAGCTAGTCAATGCTCAATGACTCGCTTAATTTCAATCGCTGCCGCCACAACACAGCACTTGCCCAACTTAGCGCGGTAAGCATAACTAAGCCGCCAGCGCACCCCAATGCTGGGCATTGGGCCGTTGATCAAAGCAAAAATAAATGCCGCTTGCCCTGCTTGCGGCAACTGGTATCCGTACTTGGAGTAATCAGTGGTAGGTATCAGGTATTACTTTCACGTTTTACCGGCAAGCCAGCCACAGACTTGCCGAAGTTGCGTTGTTCCGATTTAGGTGGACGGGCTTCCATCATTAGCGCGATCGGACTGGTCTGAGGAAGGCGAGGCTTTATCTTCTAATTTGCGTTGTTTTTTTTCTTCTTTCTTTTTTTTCTTGGCTAATTCTTTTTGACGCTTTTCGAATTGAAAATTAGGTTGTACCAATTTGTCGCCTTTATTATAGGATTTACTTAAGTGCCCGATTTGCAGTCGCTATTTTCACACATTTACGACTATACATGGGGAGTGCTTTGGGGGGCTGGTACAAACCGCAAAATGCGGCCACACGAATTTATGTAGGTGTAAAGCGTTATGCTGCGAGCATTGCGTTTTAAATTGCAGGCACATTTTGTTCCTGTATACGTAAACAGCTCAATGCCAACAGATCGAAATCTGCCCCCGTTACTCAGCGCAAATGCTTGCGTCCTTCTTTCGGATGTTCCATCACCTGACATGCGCGGCGATAAGCCAGCAAGGTTTTCTGGGCGTGGCCCAGCACGCTGTCATAAGGATAATTACCCGTCCCGTTCGCGGTGCCGGCCGAGAGACCGGTAAGCAGCTCTATGCCTTCGCTCGTATGTTCTGCAGTGTAGATATGAAATAAACCTTTAGCGACAGCTTCAATGACCTTGTGTTCCAGCATCAGATGCCGGCGATTACGGTGTGGAATCAGCACGCCTTGGCTGCCGTCCAGTCCGGCCGTTTCGCAGACACGAAAGTAGCCTTCTATTTTTTCGTTAATTCCACCCACCGGTAACACTTCTCCATGCTGATTGACCGCACCGGTAACCGCGATACCTTGCTTGAGAGGCAAGCCCGACAAAGATGAAAGTAAAACGTAAAGTTCGGCGCATGAAGCAGAGTCTCCCTCTACACCGTAATAGTCCTGTTCAAACACAATGGATGCATTAAGCGCGAGCGGTGCAATATGGGCAAATAATGCGGACAAGTAGTTCTGCAAAATGAACACGCCCTTATCGTGGATTGGCCCGGACATTTCCACCTCACGCCCAATATTGAGCAAACCATCTTCTCCGGCAAAGGTGCGTGCCGTGATTCGTATTGGAAAGCCAAAACGGTAATCTCCCAGATCTATCTGGGAAAGACCATTAAGCTGGCCAATTTTTTCACCATGTACGGAGATCAGTACATCACCTTCTGCAATGGATTCCTGCAAGCGCTGAGCGGGGTAATCGTGGCGTAAGATGTGCGCACGAAGTGCAGCTTCTACATCCGCTACCTCGACCAGTAGACCGGTATGGGCGCGGCAGAGCGCAGCACTTTCCATTACTAGCGCCTCGGTGCGGGCGAAGATCGCGCTTTGGCGAGATTGATCATCCGTTTCGCGATGGGAGTCTTCTAGCAAACGAGCTACGGCAGCGGCGGAAAAATGGGGTAGCCCCATCTCCCGGCAAGTGTGGGCGATAAAAATTGACGAAGCGCGGCGGGTTTCAGCGCTGGATAAAAAACTTTCGGCAAAATCCACTTTGACCCGAAAGCGGCGTGCAAACTCCGGATCCTCCTCCTGCAACGCATAATACTGTTCGCGCGAACCGATCAAAATGATCTTGACTTCAACATCCACCGCCTCTGGTTCGAGCGAAACGGCCGCAATCGGTGTGAGACCTGTACCCGGCTCTTCGATTTGCAGCTTGCCGCTACGTAACAAGCGCCGCAGCTTTTCCCACACCAGATCATCGGGTAGCAGGTCACGTAGATGCAGCATGAGGAAGCCTCCGTGCGCTTTGTGCAGGCTACCAGCGCGGATGCAGGTAAAATCAGTTACCAGTACATCGTTTATGGTTTGATATTCAATGTTGCCGAACAGTGAACGGAATAATGGGTTATCTTCAACAATTACCGGCGCGCCACTCAGGTCATGATTGTCCACTACCAGGTTTACCCGGTAACGGGACAATACTTTGCTTAATGCCTCTTGCCGACTTTCCTCATCGGTATCGGAAATCTTGAAGTGCTCCAGATTATCGAGTACGTCCTGCATGACCTGCTCTAGATACGCACTAAGCTTGATGTAATCCGTGCTCTCCTTTTTCAATCCGTCCCTGATTTCCTGCAATTCATGATTCAACAACGGCTTCACTATTTTGCGCCGCAATGCCGCTAAGGCATCGTTCATAAGGCGTTCCAGCGGCCGGGTTTTTTCGAAGTAGCCGGTAATCTTCACGCGCAGTTCCTGCTCGGCCTGCTCTATCTCGGTCCGGTGTTCTTTCGGCAAGACAAGCACTTCGTCTTCGGAAAGTGCGTGCCCCTTGTTACCCAACAGAGTGAAAACCATGTGCCCTGCCTCACGTTGAATCGCGAATTTGCGGGCTTCGGCAAAAGCTTCGAGCTCAGTGTAGTTTTTGCGTTCTTCATCTTTGTAGGCTTTTTCAATACGCTCGCTTTCGGCTTTGAAATCCTGCCCCTCCAGGCATTGCGGAATTTCTGTTTGCAGGGATTTCGCCATCCGTGCCATGAGTTGGCGCAGCAAGCGTCCCTGCCCGGTAGGCAAATACAAAGCCTGCGGTCTTTCCGGTGTATCGAAGTTGTGCAGATAACATAAATCGGGCGGCACCACCTTATTTGCGGCGGCCGCCTGCATCGCTTGCCTAAGCAGCGAAGAGCGGCCACTGCCGACCTCACCCAGTACGAATAGGTTGTAGCCAGGTTGATCGATTTTCAGACCAAAGTGGGCGGCTAATTCCGCGCGTTCTTGTCCAATCCAGGATAGTGGATACGGCAATAATTCTGCTGTACTAGAGAATCCAAGCGAGTCGGGATCGATGGTGAGGCGAAGATCGGCGGGAGTCAGGTTTGGGATCAGCATATTGGGTAAGCACGGAGTTGCACAGAATTTTCGAATTGTAACCATTAATCTGGATTGCACTACTCCTGTGTCAAGATGAATGTACTTTTGGGCATTACACTGTGATCGTCTTTGGGCGCTAGTATTTTTGCTTGAGTGCGCCATCAAGCATGTTTGTTAGAGTATGTGGCGTACTATTCGGGATGATATGAACTATATTAAGGGAGCGCTTCCTTATTGTCTGTGTGCACGTGCACCATTGTAAGGTTTTAATCACGTGAAGGCGGCGCGCACCTTTAAACTATCGCCCAAATACGTCCGGTCAGCGCGAAGGTCTGCGTCGCTGAACTGCAACAGTTACGATTAGTGCCAGCGTAAGCAAGATATAACCTATCAACGACATTGTCGGGATTGGGACTGCAGTGGGAGGAGCAGAAGTAAAATTAGGGCTGGCGGTGACGGAGATAGGAGCCGATCCGGTAGTGAAGGGTGAGCTTGCCACCTCCGTCAAAATTCCGGTGCCAGTGGCGATGGTGTAGGCCGAGACGGTATTACTATCGATATTCGCCACATAAGCGAAGGCTCCGTTCGGGCTGACAGTGATTGAAAAAGAACCATCCCCGGCGGCGAAGGGTGAGCCTGCCACCGGCGTCAGAGCCCCTGTGCCGGCGTCGATGGTATAGGCCGAGACATTGTCACTGCCCTGGTTCGCCACATAGGCGAAGGCTCCATTCGGGCTGAGAAGGGTGAGCCTGCCACCGGCGTTAGAGCTCCGGTGACGGCGTTGATGGCGTAGGCCGAGCCGCCGCCACCAATGTTTGCCACATAGGCGAAGGCCCCGTTCGGGCTGATGGTGACAGAGGTAGGAGCCATCCCAGCGGTGAAGGGTGAGCCTGCCACCGGCGTTAGAGTTCCGGTGCCGGCGTCGATGGTGTAGGCCGAGACATTGTTACTGCCCTGGTTCGCCACATAAGCGAAAGACAGCGCCCAAGTTTGATCAACAATACCAAATAGGCCGATTAGCGCAAACAATAACTCATTGGTAAAGCTTCTATGATGACTCATGTTCAAACATGTTGCTTCTCCCTTTCTTCCCGCCAACTGTAATTAATTCTGTTATGTGCGCTTTGTGACGCGGCGGATGCACTCTAAGAGTATTCACTGGAAAAGCCAGTCAAGACCAGTACGCATTTACGAGCCAAGCATTTGACTTAATGCTGCCGAGGATAAATAACGTAACCGTGCAAGTCAAATTTACCTTATAAAACATCAAATTATTCCAGTATTGATTGGAATTGTTCAGTGTTTCTTAAGGTAGCGCAATTGCCCAGTTCCAACTGGTCATGTTTGACAGGTTCTTAAGAAACAGCTTTTTATGGCCATGTATATCAATTGGTTACAAAATTTTAAAAATGGCTAAACAGTGCCAGATTATCTGGGAAAGCAGTTTCTTGCCAATGCCTTTCTGTCTGCGGGCGAACACCATGCTCAACGCGAACGGACTTGTTCAGCGTAGCCCTAATTCGAAATATAAATGCCTCTTCAGATTCTTGAGTCAAGAAGGCTGTCCGTGGCGGATAGCCCATATGCTGTGGCATAATCACGCGTTCTAAAATGGAAGCGAGCATGGGCACACAAACTCTTTACGACAAACTTTGGAACGGCCATGTGGTGCATGAAGAACACGATGGCACCACGTTGATTTATATCGATCGTCATTTGGTGCATGAAGTGACTAGCCCACAGGCATTTGAAGGCTTGCGGCTGGCTGGGCGCAAGCCTTGGCGCATAGCTTCCATGCTTGCTGTGGCCGATCACAATGTGCCAACTACGGACCGTACGCAGGGAATTGCCGATCCGATTTCGCGACTGCAAGTGGAGACTTTGGACAGTAATTGTGATGAGCTTGGTATTACCGAGTTCAGGATGGCGGATGTGCGCCAGGGCATCGTGCATGTTATCGGGCCGGAGCAGGGCGCGACCTTGCCTGGCATGACCGTGGTATGCGGTGATTCGCATACCAGTACGCATGGCGCGTTTGCTGCGCTGGCATTTGGTATTGGTACGTCGGAGGTTGAGCATGTGATGGCGACACAATGCTTACTGATGAAAAAAGCCCGTGCCATGCAGGTGTTGGTGGAAGGCACGCTCGGTAAGGGTGTCACCGCCAAGGACTTGGTGCTGGCGGTGATCGGCAAAATTGGTACTGCGGGTGGAACGGGCTATGCGATTGAATTTGCCGGTAGCGCGATCCGGGCGCTGTCTATGGAAGGGCGAATGACAATATGCAACATGGCCATCGAAGCAGGCGCCCGCGCCGGCATGATAGCGGTGGATGACACCACGATCAGCTACCTCAAGGGCCGGCCTTTTGCGCCGCAAGGTGAATTATGGGACAAGGCAGTAGACTACTGGCGTACTTTGCATAGCGACGAGGGTGCGCAGTTCGATAAAGTAGTACAACTGGATGCTGCGGAAATAAAACCGCAAGTAACTTGGGGTACCTCGCCGGAAATGGTGGTGGCGGTGGATGGCAACGTACCTGATCCGGCGCGGGAGAGCGATCCCGTGAAGCGCAGCAGTATTGATCTTTCTTTAAAATATATGGGATTGCAGCCGAATACGCCGATTACCGAAATTCGGATTGACAAAGTATTTATTGGTTCATGCACTAATGCTCGCATTGAGGATTTGCGCGCTGCGGCAGAGGTAGTGCGCGGCAAACATGTTGCCGCCAATGTGAAGCTAGCGATGGCGGTGCCTGGCTCTGGACTAGTTAAGCAGCAGGCTGAGCGCGAGGGTTTGGACAAAATATTTATCGAGGCGGGTTTCGAATGGCGCGAGCCAGGATGTTCGATGTGCCTTGCGATGAATGCGGACAGATTGGAGTCTGGTGAGCGCTGTGCTTCAACTTCCAACCGCAATTTCGAAGGACGGCAGGGGCCGGGCGGTAGAACCCATTTGGTAAGCCCCGAAATGGCGGCGGCGGCAGCGATTGCCGGCCATTTTGTAGATGTCAGAAACTTTTAGTATTACTTTGCATACAGGAGAAAAGAAATGAGAATGCTTAAATTTGTGTCGGTGTTAGCGTTGTCCTTGGTGATGGTGACAGGATGTAATACTGTGGGAGGATTTGGCAAAGACTTGTCTAAAGTTGGCGGTACGATTGAGAAAACAGCGGATGAGGTAAAAAATAGCAATGGAAAATAGCAATGGATAAGTTTATCCAGGTCGATGGCCTGGTTGTACCACTTGACCGTGCCAATGTGGATACGGACGCGATCATCCCCAAGCAATTTCTGAAATCGATCAAGCGCACCGGTTTTGGTCCCAACCTGTTTGATGAGTGGCGTTATCTTGATCACGGCGAACCGGGCATGGACAATTCCAAGCGGCCACTCAATCCAGATTTTGTGCTGAACCAGCCGCGTTATCATGGCGCGCAGATTTTACTGGCACGTGAGAATTTTGGCTGCGGTTCGTCGCGTGAGCATGCGCCGTGGGCACTGGATGATTACGGCTTCCGCGCCATCATAGCGCCTAGTTTCGCCGACATTTTCTGTAATAACTGTTTCAAAAATGGTTTATTACCGATTGTGCTGGATATTGCGAATATAGATGATTTATTTCAGGCAGTGACCGCGACGCCAGGCTATCACTTGAAGATTGATTTGGAGCAGCAAAGCATCATTGCGCCGAATGGGGTGGTGTATCGCTTTGAGGTGGATGCCTTTCGCAAAAATTGCTTGTTGAACGGACTGGATGACATTGGGCTGACCCTGCAGCATGTGCGAGAGATCAAGGAATATGAAGCACGGCGTAAACTTGAAGCACCATGGTTGTTTACCTAAATTAATCGTATAGGCTGGGAAGAGAGTTGAATTTATGAAAATCGCTATATTGCCGGGTGATGGCATTGGGCCAGAAATTGTTGCACAAGCTGTTAAGGTGTTAGAAATTTTGCGACGAGAGGGGATGCCGTTGGAGCTGGAATACGCACCTATCGGAGGTGCGGGATATGATGCTTCAGGTGATCCGCTACCGGATGCTACGCTAAAGTTGGCACAGCAGTCAGATGCCTTATTGCTTGGGGCGGTGGGGGGCTATCAATATGATGCGCTACCACGTTTGCTACGTCCGGAACAAGGCTTGTTGCGTATTCGTAAAGGACTTAATTTGTTCGCTAACCTGCGTCCGGCGCAGTTATATCCAGAGTTGGCAAATGCGTCTCCACTACGTCCAGAAATAGTGTCTGGGCTAGACATCATGATTCTGCGGGAATTAACGGGTGATATTTATTTCGGCCAGCCACGCGGCATACGGACGCTTGATAATGGTGAGCGGCAAGGTTTCGATACCATGATATACAGTGAGTCTGAGATCTCCCGTGTGGCACATGTTGGATTCCAGATAGCCATGAAACGCGCTGGTGAAAATGGTATGGGGAAAGTGTGCTCAGTGGATAAGGCTAATGTGCTGGATACCAGTATGTTGTGGCGTGAAATAGTGACGAAGGTGGCAAAGGAGTACCCGGCAGTCGAGTTGTCGCATATGTATGTAGATAATGCAGCAATGCAACTGGTGCGGGCACCCAAGCAGTTTGATGTAATTCTCACTGGTAATATCTTCGGTGACATCCTGTCGGATGAAGCCTCTATGTTGACTGGCTCCATTGGCATGTTGCCTTCCGCTTCACTGGATGCGAACAATAAGGGTTTGTACGAACCTTGCCATGGCTCTGCACCAGATATCGCAGGCAAAAATATTGCCAATCCATTGGCGACAATTTTGTCATTGGCAATGATGATGCGCTATACATTTGCACGCGTAGATATCGCACAACGCATCGAGTCCTCTGTGCGCAAGACGCTGCAGCGGGGTTTGCGTACCTCGGACATTGCCGAGGCAGGTATGGAGAAAATTGGTACGGACGCGATGGGCGATGCCGTGATTGCGGCGATGTTAAATTGATTTAATGAAGTAGGCAGTCCGCTTGCTCGCTTTGTCAAGGAACTCCTCAAGCAAGATTAGATCTACGCTCTTTGAGCCATATGAAGGCGGGATGTAGCTGCATATGGCGTTTTTAAGAGGTAGAAGTAGGTGTATTTGGGTGGTACATCGGTTGCCAGCGTTTTTAGTATGATTCAGCAATAGATTTCCGGCTCCGCTGGAGGTAATTAATTAAAGAGGGTGGAAGCATGAGCAAGAAATACGATGTCGCGATACTGGGTGCGACGGGTGCTGTTGGTGAGGCAATGCTGTCAATTCTGGAACAGCGCAACTTTCCTGTCGGTAAGTTGTTCCTCTTGGCTTCCAGCCGTTCTGCCGGTTCTGCAATGACATTTCACAATCAGGACATTACTGTCCAGGACGTGGAAGGTTTCGATTTTTCGCAGGTGCAGATCGGCTTGTTTTCCGCTGGTAGCAGTGTGTCGGAAAAATATGCGCCTATCGCTGCGGCAGCTGGTTGCGTTGTGATTGATAATACTGCGCAATTCCGCTACGAGGACGACATTCCGCTTGTGGTGCCGGAAGTGAATCCGCATGCCATTGCGCAATACAAGAACCGGGGCATTATTGCCAATCCGAACTGTTCCACTATCCAAATGTTGGTGGCGTTGAAACCTATCTATGACGCAGTAGGTATAGAGCGCATTAATGTTGCCACCTATCAGGCAGTATCTGGCACCGGCAAGGAAGCTATTGAGGAATTAGCGGAGCAGACACGTGCTTTGTTTAACCATCAGGAAGTGAAGACCGAGATTTATCCTAAACGTATCGCATTCAATGTACTGCCGCACATTGATGTGTTCATGGATAACGGTTACACCAAAGAAGAAATGAAGATGGTGTGGGAGACTCGCAAGATTATGGAAAATAATGGCATCATGGTAAATGCTACTGCTGTGCGGGTACCGGTGTTTTATGGCCACTCAGAGGCGGTGCATATTGAAACACAAAAGAAAATCACAGTAGAGGAAGCGCGTGCTTTGTTGGAAAAGGCACCAGGCGTTCAAGTGATGGATGGACGCAAGCCTGGTGGCTATCCCACCGCAATTGAAGCCGCAGGACAGGATGCGACTCTTGTAGGGCGAATCCGTGAGGATATATCACATCCTCGTGGCCTTGATTTGTGGGTGGTGAGTGATAATGTACGCAAGGGTGCAGCGCTTAACAGCGTGCAGATTGCCGAGATTTTGATTGAAACGTACTTAGCCTAAGCTTTTAGCTTGCGCTGATAACTTCATGATGTTATGTTCTTCATGTTAAATAAAATCTTTATAAAGGTGGCAGTGTGCTGAAATCACTCGTCAAAGCATTGGGGTTAGTTGTCGGTTTGGTTGTGTCTGGTTTTTCTTATGCGATTAGCATGGGCGATATTAACGTGGCCAACACCTTGGGTGAGCCCATGAATGTGTTGATAGAGCTTGGAACGGCCAGCAAAGATGAAATAAGTAGTTTGACTGCGCGTTTAGCTCCGCCTGAAGTATTCAAGGATGCGGGTCTGGATTACCCATCTGGATTACCCCCTTTGAACTTCAAAATTGAGACGAATGCTAATGGCGAACCTTATATTAAGGTAACTTCAGTGCAACCGATTAATGAGCCATTCGTTAATTTATTGGTGGAGTTGGCTTGGTCGTCTGGCAAGCTGCTACGGGAATATACCTTTCTGCTTGATCCGCCAGGTTATGTTCCAATTCAACCCCAGCCAGCGGAAGTGAGACCAGTAGAGCCGAGCATTGTTGATGTGTCCGATCTTGAACCTAAAGCCCCTGAATCCAAAGCCAAAGAAGAGGTAATCGAAACTCCGTTGCCAAACACCACCTTGGTGGCGGATGAAGAAAAAGCCGTTGATGAAATGCCTGCCACCGTTAACGAACCCGGTGAGGGTAGTAGCGTTATTTCTGATTCTATTAAGGTGAGACGCGGTGATACCTTGGGTAAGCTTGCACGTCAAACAAAATCTTCCGATGTTAGTCTGGAACGTGCGTTGGTCGCTTTGTATCGTGCCAATACCGACGCATTCGACGGTAAAAACATGAACCGCCTGAAAACAGGCAAAATCCTGCAAATACCAGCGCAATCGGAGCTGGATAATCTGACGCAGGTGCAAGCTGTGAAAGAAATTCGTGCACAAGCTGATGACTGGCACGCTTATCGCCAAAAGCTTGCGGCAGCCAGTGGACTTGAGACAGGAGAAGAGCCTAAGCAGGGAGCCTCTGGTAAAATTAGCACTACTGTGGCTGACAATGCCCCTGTAGCCAAAGAATCTGCGAAGGAAGTAGTGAGATTGTCCAAGGGTGAAGCGCCCGGTGATAAAACCTCTGCAGGCGGCAATGTAAAATCATTGCAAAACAAAATTCATGCAATGGAGGAGGAGGCTATCTCCAAGGGCAAGGCGCTTCAAGAAAGTAATGAGCGCGTTGTAGCATTGGAAAAAAACGTCCAAGACTTGCAGCGTCTGATCGATTTGAAGAGTCAGCCACCTGCAGCGCAGGTGGCACCTGTCCAGAGTCCGGCTGAAGGCCAGGCTGCAACTAAATTGGACGAAATTTCGCCGGGAGCTATGTCACAACCCCTTGTTGTTGCTTCACAAGTTGCTGTTGTTGCTTCTGAGGTTGCAGCCGTAAGCGCAGTTGCAACCGCTAGTCCGGTGAAACCAGCCAAACCTATAACTAAACCTAAATTGACCGCTGCGCAACCTTCCTTTTTGGACGTTATACTTGGTCAGCCGATTTATATGGCGGGCGGGGCGGCTGCGCTGTTGGGGTTGATCGGGCTTGGCTATTCGCTGATCCGACGTGGTAAGGATGCCAAGAAAAAAGTTAAAGTTGGTGATAAGTCGGCTGAGCATGTGATAGGTGTTCCCAATGAAATGGCTACGCCGGTATCTGCTCTTTCGAAAACTAATGATGTTGCTAACGCTGTTACTGCGACTAGTGGTATTAGCCAGGCGCAGACCGATGATTTTGATCCGATCAGCGGGGCGGACTTATTCTTGAGTTTCGGTCGTGACGAGCAAGCGGAAAAGATTTTGAAAGAGGCGTTGATTAAAAATCCGGCTAACCATCAGATACACCTTAAGCTGTTGTCTATTTATGCGAACCGCAAGGACACGCGTTCATTCGCTACCATTGCGAGCCAGTTGCGGGATTCAGGCGATGTGGAAGCTTGGGAGCAAGCAGCCATAATGGGCATCAAGCTTGAACCGAACAACCCAATGTATGGTGGCAATGTAAATGCGTTAGCGGAGGAACCGCCTGTTGCTACTGGCTCTTCCGATGTCATGCTGAATGAGGGTAGTAAATCGCCACCTTCATTGGATTTCGACCTTGATTTCGGTTTTAGCGCACCGAAAACATCGGCAGATAGTGCTAAGGCAAGTGGGTCGGGTGCTATCGCAAAGAATACAACGATGGATTTCGATGTAACTGCCGGCCATGCGAAATTGCCTACGTCGAGTTCTGGTAAAACTGAAATAACGCCAAAGAATTTGGATGATTTTATTTTTGATGTGACGGCCAGCCATGCCCCAAGCCCTGAGATAGCCCAAGAAAAAACGGCAGGATCTGCTCCAGTGAATGTCAATGAGCCTATGGATTTTGAGCTAGATTTCCCTCTTGCAGATAAGAGTGCGGATAAGTTTGAGGTTTCCTCCGTAAAAGCTGTGCCCAAGGAAATAATGGATATCGGTTTGGGTGATATCAGTTTGAATCTGGATAAACCTGTTGTGCCTGCCCCGACGCTATCAGCGGAGGAAAGGGATGCACGTTGGCATGAAGCTGCCACCAAACTTGATCTAGCCAAGGCTTATCAGGAAATGGGAGATGCCGCAGGCGCGCGTGAAATTTTAGAAGAAGTTGTGCGTGATGGGGATGAACAGCATCGAGCGGTTGCTGAAGAATTGCTACAACAACTGCCCACTGTATAATATATATGCATATTGAGAATATGCCTGTAATTCACGACTGCTGTTTTTTGGATGGTGCTTTTAGCGTTATTACGGTTATTAGTGTCGTGAATTGCTCGCTTATTTGCATCCGCAGCTTAGTCCAATCGAAATAAAGCTGACTTCTGCAGATAGTCTGTGTAACCGATAGTTTTGCGTCTTGTTTGTTAGAGGCGCCCGTTACTATTCTTAACGATCAATGGGTTTAGATGTTTTTGATGATGCACCCTGCCGTGCTTATCCTCTTTTGGGTCTGTCTCGTTATTTCAATTCAATCATTGCAAGCCACAGGGTTGCTGTTTGTAGGTTTTCCGTTGCTAGCAGTGGCCTATGCTTTGTCCTCTACCCGTTTAATTACACTATTGCGCCGTACGCGATGGATTATGGTATCGCTGCTTTTCATTTATGCCTATGCGACACCGGGTGTAGCTGTGTGGGCATCACTTGCACAATTCAGTCCGACACATGAAGGTTTGACCGGTGGCCTGTTGCAGTTGTGCCGCTTGGCATTTACGCTGGCAAGCTTGGCTATCTTGTTAAGCCTGTTGCCCCGACAGAAGCTTATCAGTGGTATATATGCTTTGACTTATCCACTAAGGTATGTCGGCTTGTCTCGTGAGCGCCTAGCAGTTCGTTTAGCGCTAACCTTGCAGTATGCCGAAACCGTTATATGGGATACCGCTAGTAATTGGCGCACTAGTATCCAACAGATGTTGGCTCCAGCGGAGGTTAAACCGCACAGCATTGAACTGCAGACTACCCCATTCACAATGCATGATGGCATCATACTCACTATAGGCTGCGCCCTGCTTGCGTTTGCGCTGCTGTGAGGATTGCACTCGGTGTGGAATACGACGGTAGCCAGTATTTCGGTTGGCAAAGTCAAGCCGGTGGCCATACTGTGCAAGATGCACTGCAAGTTGCTTTGAGCGGAATTGCCAACGAACTTATTTCAGTCGTTGCAGCTGGCCGTACCGATACCGGTGTACACGCGCAGGAACAAGTGGTGCACTTTAATACCAACGTAGTAAGGCCACTGACTGCGTGGGTACGCGGTGTCAATGCCTTGTTGCCGAACAGCATTGCTGTATTGTGGGCACATATGGTGCCGGAAGAATTTCATGCGCGGTTTTCTGCCCAGGCACGTAGTTACCGCTATTTACTGATCAACCGCTCAGTGCGCGATGCTCTGCAGCATGGCAAAGCAGGCTGGTTTCATGCGCCACTGAATGTGGAAACGATGCGTGAAGCCGCACAGTATTTATTGGGTGAACATGATTTTAGTGCCCTGCGCGCCGCAGAATGCCAAGCCAAATCACCCATAAAAAACTTGGCGCAGCTCGACATTAAAAAGCAAGGTAATGCCATAGTTTTTGATCTTAGCGCTAATGCTTTTCTGCATCATATGGTGCGTAACATCATTGGTTGTTTGGTATATGTTGGCAAGGGTAAACATCCGCCGCAATGGATGCGCGAAGTGCTGGAAGGCCGGGAGCGTAGTCTTGCTGCACCAACCTTTGCACCAGATGGTTTGTATTTGCGCCGGGTTACTTACGATGTGAAATGGGAATTACCACAACTCGAGTAGGGTGCGCTTGAGTGCTACATGCGATTGGTGTCAGCCTCGTAGTGTAATGATTGCATTTTGTTTTTGTAAAATATTTAATGAATTGATGTGTCGGTATTGCTTCATATGTTGGAGTTTTGGATGGAACTGAGGGCTATTATTTTTAGTCCGCTTAAAAGTCAATGAATTGGAGGTGTTTAGGTTGAAATTTGGCCTAGCGTTTGTATGCATTACAATGCCGCCTTGATTTTTTATCAGCGTGTTTCATAAATTATGACCCGAATCAAGATTTGCGGCATCACGCGTGTGGAAGATGTGCTGGCCGCCGCGCATAGCGGTGCGGATGCGCTCGGACTGGTGTTCTATGATAGAAGTCCGCGTTATGTGACGCTAGAACAGGCTACAGGACTTGCGGCTGCAATTCCGCCGTTCGTGACACTGGTGGGGTTGTTTGTGAATCCCAGTGCAGAAGCGGTGCAAGAGATATTGCGGCAGGTACCGTTGGATGTGTTGCAGTTTCACGGGGAGGAAGAACCCAAATTCTGTGCACAGTTCAATCGCCCTTATTTGAAGGCGGTGCGAGTCAAATATGGGGTGGATTTGGTACAATGCGCAGCGCGTTATAAAGATGCACAGGGCTTATTGCTTGATGCCTTCATCGAAGGTACGCATGGTGGCACGGGAGTATCGTTTGACTGGGCACTGATTCCGCACAATTTGCCCCTGCCGGTAGTTTTGTCCGGGGGCTTGCACGTAAATAATGTGGTGGATGCAATCAAGCAGGTGCGGCCTTGGGCAGTAGATGTTTCCAGCGGTGTGGAAGCTGCGAAAGGAATTAAGGATGTAGCGAAAATCGCCGCATTCATCAATGAGGTTAAGAAAATTGGCTTATAACTATCCTGACAGCACGGGGCATTTCGGCCCTTATGGCGGTATTTACGTTGCTGAAACTTTAATGGGCGCACTGGATGAATTGCGTGCTGCTTATGAGCATTATTCTGTTGATCCTGAGTTTAAGGCTGAGTTTGCTTATGAGCTGAAGCATTATGTCGGGCGCCCTAGTCCGATTTATCACGCCCGGCACTGGTCGCAAAAACTTGGGGGTGCGCAGATTTATTTGAAGCGTGAAGACCTAAATCATACCGGTGCACATAAGGTGAATAACACCGTAGGGCAGGCGCTGCTGGCTAAGCGCATGGGCAAACCGCGTGTGATTGCCGAGACCGGTGCGGGCCAGCATGGCGTGGCGACGGCTACTGTGGCGGCACGTTATGGCATGGAGTGCGTGGTGTACATGGGCGCGGAGGACGTTAAACGTCAGGCCACTAATGTATATCGCATGAAGCTCCTGGGTGCTACTGTTGTGCCAGTTGAGAGCGGCTCTAAAACACTTAAGGATGCGCTCAACGAGGCGATGCGCGATTGGGTTACTAATATCGAAAATACTTTCTACATCATCGGTACTGTGGCTGGCCCCCATCCATATCCGATGATGGTGCGGGATTTTAATTCAGTGGTAAGCAAGGAATGCGTGGTTCAGATGCCGGAATTGGCAGGGCGTCAGCCGGATGCGGTGATTGCCTGCGTGGGTGGAGGCTCGAACGCCATGGGTATTTTTCATTCTTACATTGAAGTGCCTGGTGTGCAGCTTATCGGTGTGGAAGCGGCGGGCAGCGGCCTTGCCAGTGGCCAGCACGCAGCCGCACTGACTGCGGGCAAACCGGGCGTGCTGCACGGTAATCGTACTTATTTGTTGCAGGATGGGAATGGACAAATCATTGAGACGCACTCTATTTCCGCCGGACTGGATTATCCCGGTGTCGGTCCAGAACACGCATGGCTTAAAGACAGTGGGCGTGCGCAATATGTAGCCATTGAGGATAGTGAGGCGCTACAGGCTTTCCATGATTTATGTCATTACGAAGGTATTATTCCGGCGCTGGAATCCAGTCATGCTTTGGCTTATGCGGCCAAGATCGCACCGACGATGGGGCATGATAAAGTCTTGCTGGTCAACCTATCTGGGCGCGGCGACAAGGATATGGCGACCGTAGCGCGGGTTTCTGGTATTGAACTGTAACCTAACCTTTTCTGGAATTATTTTGCAGGTACCCCATGTCACGTATTCAGCCCACTTTTGAAAAACTTAAGCAGCGCGGCGGTAAGGCGTTGATTCCCTTTATTACGGCGGGCGATCCCAATCCGCAACTTACTGTTTCGCTGATGCATGCGCTGGCAGAGGCGGGCGCAGACATCATTGAAATTGGCGTGCCATTTTCCGATCCAATGGCGGATGGCCCAACTATACAGCGCTCTTCGGAGCGGGCACTCAAGCATGGCGTAGCGTTGCATGACGTACTTGATATGGTGGCCAAATTTCGCACCACGGATGCGAATACGCCCATAGTGCTGATGGGCTATGGTAATCCGATTGAAGCAATGGGCTGGGAACGTTTCGCCGTGCGCTGCGCGCAAGTAGGGGTGGACGGCGTGCTGACGGTGGATTTTCCGCCGGAAGAAAGCCATGAGGCGTTTGGCCACTTGCATCGCCATGGTGTAGACCCTATTTTTTTGCTTGCGCCCACTACATCCGATGAACGTATCACGCAGGTGGCCAAAGTGGCGCGGGGTTATGTGTATTACGTGTCGCTTAAAGGCGTGACTGGGGCAGGGCATCTGGACTTGTCAACGATAGCGCAAAAAATTCCGCACATTCGACAGTATATCGGCCTGCCTATTGGCGTAGGTTTTGGTATTCGTGACGCAGATACAGCACGAGCTGTTTCGAAGCTTTGCGATGGTGTGGTGGTTGGTAGCCGCATTGTGCAGGAAATTGAGGATTCGAACGAAGAAGTTGTCATAACCAATGTAGTAAGGCTGGTTAAAGAATTGCGCTTGGCAATAAATCAGGCCTAGGATATTTCTTGCTACTCATAATTTTAAAAATCACTGTGTAAAGTGATTCAAACAAGCTTTAAGACACAAAGTTTTGTTCTGTCGAATGTGTGAGTAACTACACTGCCTCCCCGTATTGATACTTATCAAATAAGTGAGGTTCGCAAGGTTGGGTGCCTTATCCAACTCGCGAAAATTCTGCGCAATTATCATGCGACAAATGCAACGTTCGGGTTAAAGATTTTAGGAGGATTGCATGAGTTGGTTTCAGAAATTATTGCCCCCAAAAATTAAACGTAGGGAGTTGGGGGATGAGAGCAAAAAAAATGTGCCAGAAGGACTGTGGCATAAATGCCCATCATGCCAAGGGGTACTGTACTACTCTGATTTGGAAAAAAACAAAAGTGTTTGCCCTAAGTGCAATCACCATCACCGTGTTACCGCACGCACTCGGCTAAACTGGTTATTAGATGCGGAGGGGCGTTTCGAGATTGGTGCTGAAGTGCAGCCGTTGGATACGCTGAAATTTAAAGATAGCAGAAAATACAGTGAGCGTCTGACGGCTGCGCAGCGTGATACTGGTGAGAGTGACGCGCTGGTGGTAATGCAGGGAAGTGTGTATGCCATTCCCCTGGTGGCGGCGGTGTTTGAATTCAGCTTCATGGGCGGCTCCATGGGTTCGGTAGTGGGAGAACGTTTCGTGCGTGGTGTGCAGCTTGCGACTGAACAAAAAGTCCCTTTTGTATGTTTTGCCGCCAGCGGGGGGGCGCGTATGCAAGAAGGATTATTATCGTTAATGCAAATGGCAAAAACTTGTGCCGCACTGACCCAGCTAAGCACAGAAAAATTGCCGTTCATTTCTGTGCTGACTGATCCGACTATGGGCGGTGTATCCGCCAGTTTTGCTTTCATGGGTGATGTGGTCATTGCGGAGCCTGGTGCACTGATTGGTTTTGCCGGTGCACGGGTGATCCAGCAAACGGTGCGCGAGACGTTGCCAGAAGGTTTCCAGCGTGCGGAATTTTTGATGCAGCATGGCGCGATTGATATGATTGTAGACCGGCGCCAAATGCGCGACCAGCTTGCTACACTGATTACGCTGCTTACCAAACAGCAGGCGGTGGTTACGGCAGCGGAGGATTCTGCGGTAAATATTGTTTAAATTAGTGTATTGTTTTACTTCAGATAACCTTTGTGAAGCCTACGAAATCTCATCTGTATAAAGTCTTTCGCTCACGTGAATTCGGGTATTGGGTTATTGCTTGCGCCAGAATTTTACACAAACAATTTGGCTACCATTCCAGCCGCTGCGACTGTGGACAGAGCCGCAAAACCTGTCAGTAATTGGGTTCTGCTAAACAGCCGGGAACACATTGATTTTCCTATGGTCATCCCTGTCAAGGCGCCAGCGCAAAACGGTATTGCGACTGCCCAATCAATGTGGCTAGTTGCAGAACTGAATAGCACGCCTGTTAATGACACTAACGTGATGACTGCTAATGACGTGGCGATAACGGACTGGATGGCCAAATCTGTATAGCGTTGTAAAGCCGGAACAACCACAAAGCCGCTCCCCACACCCAGTAAACCAGAGAGCAATCCCGCAATGCCGCCAGTTATTGCCAAGGTGCGTATGCAGCGGGTAGTCCAGACGAATTGACTGCTATTGGCGTATTGAACGCATGTGAGCTTCTCGATTTGACTGCCTTCATTATTGGTTGAATAATTTTTTGCTTGGTGGAAAGTCCGATACGCAACGAAGAATAAGATGATGGAAAACAGAACACTTAGCCAACGGCTGTCGAGTCTGTGGGAAAACCATACACCAAAAGGTGATAGGAACATGCCGGTAATGGACATTACTAGTGCCGCTTTATAGCGAACAATACCTGCTTTTAAACCGGCTGCCGCTCCTAAAGCGGCTGCCAATCCTACGGCCAATAAACCAATCGGCCCTGCTTGGGCCACACCAAGCTGCAGGCCGAATACGAGCAGTGGAACTGCCAATATCCCACCCCCGGCGCCAGTTAGTGCCATTATTGCGCCAACCGCCAAGCCTAATCCCAGTTCGATTACCATTGTCGCCTCTTATTGAATCGTACGTCGTATATCACAGTGGTCATTGCTATTTGCATACGCGGCTCAGGGGAAATCGCACTGCTTTGCGTTTGTGTGCGCTTGAACGCCTATCGTGGATTTCGAAAATCGCCATACCGACAAGCATGGCGACGACAAAGATCAGTGGCTTGTTCCCACCGATGGCAAGTGAAGCTAACGCCGGACCAGGGCAATAACCAGTCAAGCCCCAGCCGGCTCCGAATGTCAATCCGCCCAAAATTAGTCGTTTGTCGATCTGGCGTGCAGTTGGCAAGCGCATGACATCACCCAGCAGCGCTTTCGGGCGAGTTTTCGCAAAGTAAAACGCAATCGCCGCTACCAATATGGCACCGCCCATTACGAACAGCAACGATGGATTCCATGCGCCAGCAATATCCAGGAAGCCAATCACTTTGGACGGATCTGTCATGCCGGATACAATCAGACCCAGGCCAAATATCAAGCCCGTGATGAATGCCATTAAATTTTGCATCGTAATCTCCTTAACCAATCAGGTGGCGGGTGATAAAGACCGTTGCAAAACCGGCCAATATGAACAAGGCAGTAGCTACTATCGAGCGTGGTGAAAGCCGTGAAAGACCACAAACACCATGCCCGCTCGTGCAACCCGAACCATAGCGGGTGCCTATTCCCACCAGCAGGCCAGCCATAATGAGAGACGCAGCGCTGGCATCAATTTGAACCGCAGGAAGAGGTGCAGCTACGCTAAAGGCGATAGGCGAAAAAATGAGACCTGCTACAAAAGCAATCCGCCACCCAATATCGCCTTTTGTCGGTCGTAGCAGCCCACCCAGAATGCCGCTGATGCCCGCAATCCGTCCGTTAAGCAAAAGGAACATTGATGTAGCCAGACCAATTAGTATGCCACCAGCCAAAGATGACCAAAGGGTGAAATTTGCCCAGTCGATTGTCATTTTTTTCCTCTTTTACCCGGTTTACAGAATTGTTCATACAACACGGCCATGACGGCCGTCGCTTCCTTGCTGGCAATGGAATAAAAGATTTGTTTGCCGTCTCGACGGGTAGTAACTAACTCTTCTTCACGCAGGACAGTCAATTGTTGCGAAAGCGTCGGTTGCTTAATGTCCAGCAAGCTTTCCAAGTCACTGACACAGTGCTCACCTTGGGTCAGCTGGCATAGCAATAGTAAACGGTCTGGGTTAGCTAAGGCTTTTAGTAATCTACACGCATCAGTCGCGGAAGCGTGCAATGCGTTCAGGTCAAGTTTTTTAGTTGCAATACCCATGAATTTATTTCTGCATAACAATAATGTTTATATAATTATATATAAAAATATTATATTTAAACATATATTGTTGATGATCTATTTTACGATCCATACTGTTATTGGAATCGCGTTGATTACCTTTGCATTCCTATCAAACGTGGATACAATCCAGCGACAAGTAGGTGGTGTTGAGGCAAAAACATTGAGTACTATATTTTTCTGAATCAACCCGTTACTTACCAGAGCAAATCGCATATTTATGGCTAGTAGTGTGTTTCAGCAAAACCATTACCGTTCGCGGTAAGTTTGTCGAACCGCTAGTCCCGCGCCAATAGCGGCCTTCGACAAGCTTGGTTTGAACGGATTATTTGTAATTGTTTAACGAAACGATCCATTCGGTCGTTTGTGAAAAATTTGAGCTAAAGGCACCGCCATGATCTTTCGTCAATTGTTCGAGCCGTTATCAAGTACCTATACCTATTTACTCGGTTGTGAGGAAACGGGGCAAGCTGTCCTCATTGATCCGGTTATCAACTCGGTTGACCGTGATCTTGCCGAAATCAGCCGGCTTGGATTGACGCTGGCCTATAGCTTGGATACCCATATTCACGCAGATCACATCACCGCCGCCCGAGAATTAAAAATAAAAGTAGGAAGCAAGATAGCGATGCCAGCTATAGACCGATTGCCTTGCGCAGATGTGGGAATTGAAGAAGGAACGCCCTTTAACGTAGGTAGTATCCAACTGTTGCCGATACATACCCCCGGGCATACTGACGGCCATTTTGCCTATCTGTCAGGCGACCGGATATTCACAGGTGATTCGTTACTAATCGAGGGATGTGGCCGCACCGATTTTCAGAACGGCGATGCGGACGCGCTATACAAGAGCGTCAGAGAAAAGCTGTTTTCTTTCCCGGACGAGTATCTTGTTTATCCCGGCCATGATTACAAAGACCGGCGCGTTTCTTCCATCGCTCAGGAAAAGAAACGTAATCCTCGCTTGGGCGAAGAGCTCACACTGGCGCAATTCAAAGAAATTATGGCGAACCTCAATTTGCCCTACCCTAAGTTCATTGATTTTGCAGTGCCGGGAAATAGACTGTGTGGCGTTTGCCCAGATCATCTGCCTGAAAATCTTGAGAAATATTGCGGTCAGATGACTGATAGTCCGCAGGGATAACGGGCATTGGATTGAAAACAAGCCGGTAAAGCTGCCCGGCTATGGGATAACGAACCTAATTCACCCATCACCCGAAGTAAATGCTCCCAGTGTAACCGAATCGCCTTCTATATCCAGCAATTGGATGCCGCATTCCGGTGCGGTTATCTTGGCACCCGCCAAAGCAGACTAAAGAACCTGATTAACGCTGTACTCGAATTTAAATTTGAATGTTTTGGACAGTTTCTATTCTTGAATTCCATCACGCAGAGAGTATCGTGATGTTCAGCCTTACCGAGCTTGCAGAGCGTCCTTCTCGAATACAATGTTAGAAGTTCTCGATTTAGAGTGCATAAGTGATTTTTTTCTCTGATACGACAATCTTACCCCTTGATTGCAACTGCTGAACCAAAATAATGAGTTCAGCTTCAGATAAACCTTTAGGGAAAAGCGAAGCGATAGTGCTCGTGAGAGTCTTAAGAGTACGTGGCTTCGAATTACCGCGCTGTTTTAAATTGGCTATAACCAGCGCAAGCTGGTCTTCCTTCGACTTTGCCGCGGTTGGTGCTTTGGGTGTGAGTTTCGGTTGTGCTACAGCTTTGGTAGAACCAGTCCCGTTAGGGCACTTGAACTGTCCCTTCTGATTGAGAACGACCTGAAATTTTTCCTTGAGAGACATGCTGCCTAGTAGCGCATTGACTGATTTGCAGCAAGCAACGCAGTTTTCGTCGTTGTTGCTCCCGCCATTGGCGCTGGCGAGAAGATGTTCAACGCTGGCCTCAGCTTTCGGTAAAGGTTGTCTGCAAAAGAAACATAGGCTTCCTTGGGCAAACATCAGGCGATCAAGTGGTTTGGTTGGCATAAAACTCTAACATTTGACGTCTTAACATGAACAGATAGATTAGACCTATCGGTATGTTCATAAATTACTGAAGCAATTTATGATCTTCAGGTGATATGACGCCTTTAGAGACGCTGGTTTAATTTTTGCGGGTAAATTCCCCGCTACTTGGGGCAGGGCGGTTTATTTTGAGTTAGAGTGTTTTAAATTCTAATATTGTTATTGAGATGATTTCATGAAAATTGCCAATTATTTTTGTATTATTTTGTTGGCTGTGGTTTGCCAGCCAACTGCACTCGCTCTTGAGACGTCCGCTGCTGTGCAAGCGTCGGTCATATTGAAGGCCGATACGAGTTGGGACGGTAAACCAATTATTTATCCTGAGGGCAAGCCTGAAATTACTGGTTTCATTATAGAAATTGCGCCTGGTGGTGAAACAGGCTGGCATTTGCATCCAGTTGCATCATTTGGCCTAGTGCTTGAGGGTGAGCTGGAAGTTCAACTAAAAAGCGGTGCATTGAAACGGTTAAAAGCAGGCGAGGCGTTGGCGGAGGTAATTAATACCCCTCACAATGGCCGTAATCTTGGTTCGTTTCCTGTGAAGTTAGTGGTTTTTTATGCTGGGGCTATTGGTCAAAAATTAACGGTTAAAGAGCACGATGAATAATATTTTTGTTAAAAATCAATTGATAATGATCGATCGATAATCCCCTAGCCATCTAATATGCACCCTATATCCGTTACTCTATAAGCATGGTGCGCGCTTCTCTTACTTTGTCCTGCTTGGCCATTCGCAACATGTGATTTATTTGCGGTAATTTGGGCGCATCAAACCGATAATTGCCGCATGCGTCTTGAACCTGTTGTTTTTCTGGAAGTATTGCGGAATTAGAATATGAGTAAAAATGTTAGCTTGATTATATTAGGATTCCTAATTATAATTAGACCAGTTATCGTGTTTATATGAGGTCATAAGGAGAAAAAAGATGGGTAAATCAGTTTTTTATCATGCGGGTTGTCCTGTTTGCGTCAGTGCTGAGCATGACATTATCAATTTGGTCGGTGCCGATAATGTGGAAATTGTCCATTTAAGTAAGGATATGTCGAGGTTTGATGAAGCGGAAAAAGCAGGCGTGAAATCTGTTCCGGCGTTAGTAACGCCACGCGGAAAGGTGCTTCACATTAATTTCGGTGCATCAATGGCTGATGTCAAAGGTTAAATTTCACGGGATCCAGAATTTCATTTAGTTTCCTTGTTAATTTCTTAAGAAAATAAAATTATGAAAAATTCGACGCTTTATCACGATGGTTGCGATATATGTGCATTGGTTGGGCAGGAAGTTGTAAATTTAATTGGGTTAGCCAATTTAGATATTGTTCATGTTGGGTTAAATCCTTTAAAACAAATTGAAGCGAAAAACAAAGGAGTCAAGGCATTTCCAGCGTTGGTGCTGAACAATGGCAACATATTGCACTTCAATGTTGAAGAACACGAGGGAAGTGTGGACTGTTTATTTTAAAAAAATAAAATAGGGTGCCGAATCGTATAAAAAGCCATGAAATACTTAAACTTGGCGGGATTCATCGCGATTGATAGAGGTGCCTGAAGCTATAAATGGTTCGAGTTACGGCACAAGTCCCATTCTTGCTACAATTAGCGCTTGCAATAAATAACGGAATTAATTATGTGCGGAATAATTGGTGCAATAGCGCAGCGCAATGTCGTTTCTATACTGTTACAAGGGCTGCAACGCCTGGAATATCGGGGTTATGACTCAGCTGGATTGGTCGTTGTTGAGAACAATGAATTACAACGCATCCGCAGCATCGGGCGTGTTGCGGAATTAACCACACGAAGTGCTGCTACCAGCGGCCATATTGGTATTGCCCATACGCGTTGGGCCACTCATGGTGTGCCCAGCGAACGTAACGCACACCCGCACTTGAGCGGCAATCTCATTGCCGTGGTGCATAACGGCATTATCGAAAACTACGAAGAGCTACGCACACGCCTGACGGCGCAAGGCTCCGTATTTACATCCGACACTGACAGCGAAGTCATTGCGCATCTTATTAACAGCCACTATGCGCGCGGCAATAGTTTGCTGGTTGCAACTCAGGCGGCGCTTGCTGAGTTGGTGGGCGCTTACGCTATCGGCGTAGTGGCTGCGGATAATCCGGGCCAACTAATTTGTGCGCGCAAGGGTAGCCCGTTGTTGTTGGGGGTGGGAGTGGGCGAGCATTTCATCGCATCGGATGTATCAGCGCTGTTGCCGGTGACAAAAAACGTGGTGTATCTGGAAGAGGGCGATGTGGCCGAAGTAAGCCTGCACGGCTACCGGGTTTTCGATGCCAAGGGCCAAGCGGTGGAACGTCCGGTACACGTCAGTAAACTGACTAACGCAAGCATGGAGCTGGGCGAATATCGTCACTACATGCAGAAGGAAATTCACGAGCAGCCGCAAGCGCTCGCCGACACGTTGGAAGGTGTATGTAACAGTCATTCGTTGATACCCGGTATTTTCGGTGCCGAAGCCGCAGCTGCGTTCGCACAAGTTGAAAGTATCCTTATTCTCGCTTGCGGCACCAGCCACCATGCGGGGCTAGTGGCGCGCTACTGGCTTGAAGAAATTGCCGGTATTCCGTGTACTGTGGAAATCGCCAGCGAATATCGCTACCGCGTGAGTGTGCCTAATCCCAAGGCGTTAGTTGTAACTATTTCTCAATCGGGTGAAACCGCCGATACTCTGGCTGCCCTCAACCACGCCAAGACATTGGGCCATCCACATACTCTTTCCATCTGCAATGTGCCGGAAAGCGCGCTGGTCAGGCTCTCTAAGCTACATTTCCTGACGCGCGCGGGGCCGGAAGTTGGAGTCGCTTCAACCAAGGCATTTACTACACAGTTAGCGGCTTTGTTCTTGCTTACGCTGGTTCTTGCTAAGCTGCGTGGAAGGTTGAGTGCAGAAAAAGAGCAGCGCCACTTGCATGCATTGCGCCATTTGCCCAGTGCGGTTCAATTGGTATTGAAACTCGAACCCGACATTGCACTCATGGCCGAGCGCTTTGCCGACAAGCGCCATGCCTTGTTCCTCGGGCGCGGGCTGCACTATCCCATCGCACTGGAAGGGGCGCTTAAGCTTAAGGAAATATCTTACATTCACGCAGAAGCTTATCCCGCCGGTGAATTAAAACACGGGCCACTAGCCTTGGTGGACAAGGATATGCCGGTTATCGCCGTCGCTACTAACGACGTATTGCTGGAAAAGCTCAAATCCAACCTGCAAGAAGTCCGCGCACGGGGTGGAGAGCTATATGTATTTGCCGACGCGGGTACGCGTTTTCATTCAAGTGAGGGTGTACATCTAATGCAAATGCCCGAGCATGCCGGATATTTAAGCCCTATTCTGCACACCGTTGCGCTGCAACTGCTGGCATATTACGTGGCATTGCAAAAGGGAACTGATGTCGACAAGCCGCGCAATCTGGCCAAATCTGTCACCGTAGAGTGATGGGCCAGCGAGTTATGCTTATTTCACATCCGTCCATTACTATGGGGTTGTTCCAGAATGGCGGTTATCGCTGTATTCAATCAGAAGGGAGGGGTGGGCAAAACCACCACCTGCCTTAATCTTGCCGCTGCGCTGGCCAGGGGGCGGCGGCATCCCATCGTTCTTGACCTCGATCCGCAAGGACATTTAAGTATGGCTTGTGGGCTGAAGGATGCCACTTTATCTGATGTGGGCATGACTGCTTTTTTTAGGATGAATACTCCGCTGGCCAAGCTTTTGCGTGATACTCCGGCGGGCTGGCAGATTGTCTCTTCTTCACCCGGACTGTCCAAGATTGACGCGCTTTATGGTAGCGATCCCAAGGCTGCCACTTTGTTGAAAAAAGGCCTGAGTGAAGATCTGGCACTCACCGGCGCGCCCATCCTGATTGACTGTTGTCCCATGTTGGGAGTACTCACGCTTAATGCTTTGCTTGCTTCAGATCGAGTACTTATTCCGGTTTCGGCGGATTTCCTCTCATTGCAAGGCGTGCATCTTCTGGATTCGGCACTTAATGTGCTTGAGGTTAAACTCAAACGTTTATTCGAGCGTCGCATTGTGGTGACCCGTTTCGATTCGCGGCGTAAACTTTCATATGAAATTTTCGACAAACTTCGGGATCGTTACGGTTCATTGGTGTGCAATACGCGTATTAGCGAAAATGTTTCGCTTGCAACCAGCCCCATGCATGGTAAAGATGTCTTCGCTTATGCCCCGCAAAGTCCTGGTGCGGCGGATTACAAGGCGTTAACCGGAGAGTTGATTAATAGCGGATTTTTTGAAGAAAGATTGGCAGTTTGATTTTCAATCAGGGCGACTTCCGAGTCATATTCTTACCCTACCAGCTTCCACTTCACCATTTCATTCGCTCTCAAAGGTACTAATTGGTGTTCTCCAAACCCGATAGTTGCAGGCACCTGCCATTCCTGCTTGCGTAAGGTAACGCTCCGAGCGTTACGCGGCAGACGATAAAAATCAGCACCATAAAAACTGGCAAAGCCTTCTAATTTATCTAGCGCTCCGGCTTGCTCAAAAACTTCTGCATAGAGTTCGATGGCGGTGTGGGCGGTGTAAATGCCGGCGCAGCCGCAAGCGGATTCTTTGGTAGGTTGTGCATGCGGGGCGCTGTCGGTGCCGAGGAAGAATTTTTTGTTGCCGCTGGTGGCCGCTGCAAGTAATGTTTCACGATGCGTTTCGCGCTTCAACACTGGCAGGCAGTAATAGTGCGGATGGATGCCGCCGATGAGCATGGCATTGCGGTTGTATAGCAGGTGGTGCGCGGTGATAGTGGCGGCGATATTATCGGGCGCGCTTTTCACAAACTCTGTGGCGTCTATCGTGCTGATATGTTCGAACACTACACGCAAATCGGGCAGGTCGCGCAGCAGCGGTTGCAGCACGCGGGCAATGAATACTGCTTCACGGTCGAACACGTCTACCGCTGTATCGGTTACTTCGCCATGCATAAGCAGCGGCATACCACAGCGCTGCATTTCTTCCAGAGCGGGATAGGTTTTGCGGATGTTAGTGACGCCTGAATCAGAGTTGGTGGTGGCGCCTGCCGGATAATATTTAACTGCATGCACTATGCCGCTTTGTTTTGCTGTATGAATTTCTTTCGCTGTCGTGTTGTCGGTCAGATATAAAGTCATCAACGGTTCGAAATGTGAACCCACAGGTAGCGCGGCGAGTATGCGTGCGCGGTAGGCCTGCGCCTGTTCGGTAGTTGTAACCGGTGGGCGGAGGTTGGGCATGATGATGGCGCGGGCGAATTGGCGTGCGGTGTCGGGCAGCACGGAGTGCATTAACGATCCGTCGCGTAAATGCAGATGCCAGTCATCGGGGCGGGTTAGTTTGAATTCCATGGTGGTTATTTTAGCTGAATGTCAAAGTGAGATGAATCCTGGGCTAAGCCGAGGACTTGAGTGAAAGCGCGCGTTGGTATAGTTCGTTACGTCCTGCGCCAGTGATACGCACAGCAAGTTGTACTGCCTGTTTGAGCGGTAATTCGTGCAACAGCGCCGACAATACATGTTCAGTGTCTGCATCCAAACCTTCCTGTTGTTCTACCGCGCTGGAAACCAGCAATACGAATTCGCCCCGTTGACGGTTAGTATCACCATTCAGCCAAACCATTGCCTCCGCGAGGGAGCATTGATGAATGCTCTCGAAAAGCTTGGTGATTTCGCGCGCAAATACAATTTGCCGATCACCGCCGAAAACGCTTTGCAGATCGGTCACGCATTCCAGTATGCGATGCGGGGCTTCGTAAAATATCAGGGTGTAGGGCAAGGCGATCAGTTCTTGTAACGCGCGGCAACGTGCAGCTGCTTTATTGGGCAGAAACCCATAAAACAGGAAATGCGGTGCGGGCAGGCCGGCGGCAGACAGGGCCGCTAAGGCGGCGTTTGCTCCAGGAATAGGGATCACGCGGTAACTAGCAGCGCGCACTTCTGCCACTAATATCGCACCGGGGTCACTTATCGCCGGGGTGCCTGCATCGGATACCAGGGCAACCGACTGACCCCGGGCCAGCAGCGCGATTACTTTTTCTGCCGCCGCCCGTTCGTTGTGTTGGTGCAATGCCATTAGCCTATTTGCCGCAATGGAATAATGCATCAGCAGATTCGCAGTATTACGCGTGTCTTCAGCGGCAATGGCATCCGCAGATATAAGCACATCCAACGCACGCAAACTGATATCCCGCAAATTCCCAATTGGGGTGGCAACCACATATAATGCACATTCTAATTTTTGTTTTTGCCCGCTATGCACTGCACTTCCTCGTATTGTCGCTTATTAGCCGCCATACTATACGTGAGCGTGGAAGGCTGTGCCACTCCCAAAAAATGCCTCAAGTTCGGCCATCCCATTTTTGAAATGGGGCAAGGATGATTTGTTCGCATGCCAACCCGTCATTCAAGCCTGAAATGGAACGTTTTTATGCGCCCGCTGTCCATACTTTTCACCTGATGCAGAAATCAATGTCGCTGCAAGTATGAGTACACGCGGCGCCCAGGCCGAACAGTTAGCGGCGCAATTTCTGCAACGCCATGGCCTCAAATTGTTGCAACGCAACTATAGCTGCCGTTATGGCGAAATTGACCTGATTCTGCAAGATGGTGACACGTTGGTATTTGCTGAGGTACGTTTGCGCAGTCGTGGCGATTTCGGCGGTGCTGCGGCCAGCATTAATGCGGCCAAGCAGGCTCGACTGATACACACGGCTCAGCATTACCTCGCCACACTGAGCCGTACTCCACCTTGCCGTTTTGATGCGTTGTTGTTTGATACGCTGGATAGCGTTCGATTGGAATGGATCAAGAATGCTTTTACCGCCTGATTTCGGGTAACATTCCGCATTCATCGCAGCGGATTTTTGGCACTGGCAACTTTGAGCAGCAGAATCCGTCGACACTTCGACGACATATTAGTGAGAGGGGAACATGCGTTATTTAAATTACCTATTATTGGCTATCGTGCTAGGCGTAATGCAAGGGTGCTTTCCGATAGTTGCTGCGGGTGTCGGCGCGGGTGCGTTAATTTCATCAGATCGCCGTACTGCCGGTATTATTCTCGAAGATCAAAACATCGAGAGCAAGGCACTCAATCAAATAAATGTCCAATATAAAGATACCGTGTATGTAAATATCACCAGTTTTAATCGCCGTGTGCTCATTACTGGTCAAGTGCCTAATGAAAAAGCTAAAGCTGATATTGAAAAAATAGTTACAAGCTTGACGAATGTAAAAACTGTACATAATGAACTACAAATATCTTCTCTCACTGATCTATCGTGGCGCAGTAATGACGCTCTTATTACTAGCAACATTAAGTTGCGTTTTCTTAATAACAGCCGAGGATTTCAGCCTGAACATGTAAAAATAGTTACCGAAAATAGTTCGGTATTTCTGTTGGGCTTGGTTTATCACAAGGAAGCTGAAGCCGCCGCTGACATCGCTAGCAGCTCGCGTGGCGTGGAGCGTGTAGTAAAGGTGTTTGAATACCTCGATTAAGGGCCGCTTGCTAATTCACTATGTTCCAAAGTTACAAGCAGAAAAAATTTCTAAGTGACAGTTTGTGCGAGAAAAGCTAAGGTGGCATGGAACACAATGGTCTATTGCTGCCCCGCTATTTATTATTACGTTGCCGAACAAAGTATGTGTGTCCATCTGAATGATCATGCTTAACCCTACCGAAATTACCCTGCATCAACAATCGAAGCTGCTGGAAATCGTCTTCGATGACGGCTCACGCTACCGCTTACCTTATGAGTTTCTGCGAGTGCATTCGCCTTCTGCCGCAGTACGTGGACACGGCCCGAGCCAGGAGGTGCTACAGGTCGGCAAGCAATATGTGAATGTGATTGACGTGCAGCCGGTAGGCAGTTACGCCATCAAGTTGACTTTCGATGATGGCCATAATACCGGCCTTTATTCTTGGGATTACTTGAATGAGCTTGGGAAATATCAGGATGGGTTGTGGCATGAATACTTAAGCAAATTGGCAGAGGCGGGAGAGAGCCGTGTTCCACATCATCCCGTAGATTTACTCGATAAACCCGAGGAAATAAAATGAACAAAACAACCCATTTCGGTTTCACGACTATTGCGGAAACAGAAAAAAGCGAGCGCGTAGCCCAGGTGTTCACATCCGTCGCCAGCAAATATGATGTCATGAACGACCTCATGTCAGTTGGCTTGCACCGGCTATGGAAGCGTTTCGCTATCCAGATTAGCGGAGTGCGGGTGGGGGAGCGAGTGCTGGATGTGGCGGGTGGATCAGGCGACCTCTCCCGTCAGTTTGCCAAATGTGTCGGCAACAGCGGCCAAGTTTGGCTCACCGACATTAACAAAGCGATGTTACGCGTTGGCCGCGATCGCTTGATTGATGATGGTTTAAACATACCAGTTGCACAATGTGATGCGGAGAATTTGCCATTTCCATCTAATTATTTCAACTGTGTCAGCATTGCTTTCGGCCTGCGCAATGTGACTCATAAGGATGCTGCGCTACGTGAAATGCAGCGCGTGCTTAAGCCCGGGGGTCGCTTGCTGGTGCTGGAATTTTCCAAAGTGTGGCAGCCGCTGGAGCCGCTGTATGATGCCTATTCGTTCAAATTGCTGCCAAAGTTGGGCGAGTTGATCGCCAAGGATGCCGATAGTTATCGCTACCTGGCGGAATCTATCCGCATGCACCCCTCACAGGAGGAGCTTAAGCGCATGATGGAAGAAGCTGGACTCTCTCGTGTTGAATATTTTAATCTTAATGCTGGAATTGTGGCCCTGCACAGGGGATATAAAATTTAACCAGAATGTTTCACAAACTTCTACAGTGCACTCCGAATATTTTCAACTTAACTTGCTTCAGGCAGGCTGAGGAAGTTCAAGTCAGGATTTATATCCAAATATTTTAAGGACATAGCCAAACTGGTTAGCAAAATGAACCTTTGCATCGTGCAGTGTACTAAGAATGTAGTGTTATACTTTATTCGCTTTTTTTGTTGTTAACTATTAAATGAGGTAACCCATGAAACGTTTTCTATTGTTGTTAACTCTTACCCTGGCTAGTTTCTCTATGCTATCCGTAACCGCCGAAGCTAAGCGCATGGGCGGAGGAGGCAGCATTGGCCAGCAACGCACCATGAGTCCGCAGCAAGCGTCCAAGGCGCCCGCTGCGGCACCCGCCCCGGCAGCACCTGCGGCAGGTAATAAATGGCTTGGCCCGTTGGCCGGTTTGGCAATAGGTGCAGGCTTGGGGGCAATGTTTGCTGGCGGTCTAGGCGGTTTAGGTGGTGCAATGGGTGGTATTCTGATGGCGCTACTGGCCGCAGGTTTGGTGATGTTCCTGGTTTCACGGTTTCGCAAATCCCCGTCGCAGCAGCCTGCCATGCAATATGCAGGAAGCGGCGCATCATCCTACCAGCCAGAATCGAGGCAGCAGCCATTTGCAGGCGGTAGCGCTGCAACTTCTGTTCCTTTAGCTAACAGCAGCAGTAACATTCCGGCAGATTTCCCGGCTGAAGCTTTTTTACGTAGCGCTAAGACTTCATTTATTCGCCTGCAGGCTGCAAATGACCGTAAGGATCTCAATGATATTCGTGAGTACACTACGCCCGAAATGTTCGCCGAAATTTCTTTGCAGTTACAGGAACGCGGCGATGCACCCCAAAAAACCGATGTGCAGACAATCAACACTCAGATTGTCGAGGTAGTCAATGAAGGTGACTATGCCATTGCTAGTGTGCGTATGAGCGGCCAATTGCGCGAGAATAACGGTATGCTGGAAAACTTCGATGAAATTTGGCATGTGCAGAAGAACCTACGCGATGAAAAAGCGGTCTGGTTGCTATCCGGGATTCAGCAAGTAGCGTAAGTATGTTGTTTCAGCCGACTGCCTCTGCCCTTAACCACTTACTTACTCAAAGTGGCTGGGCGTTACAGCGGTTGGTAATCCATGCAGGCAAAACGGCGCGCTTTACCATCGCGCCGTTTTATTTTTCATATACTATTCAAAGTGATGGCACGCTTTGTGCTGCCGCAGCCGATGTAAATGCCGATGCAAGTTGCACCATCCCGCCTTCATTGCTGCCGCGTTTGGCAGTGCATGATGAAGCGGCTTTTGCGCAAATTGAAAGTTGCGGTGATACCACGCTGCTCGCCGAAATTTTTTATCTCAGTCGTCATTTGCACTGGGATGCAGCAGAAGACTTAAGCCATGTGACTGGCGATATCGCTGCCGAGCGTATCGTGCAATATGCCAAGGCTGGCCAGCAATATATTCAGGACGCTGCCTTCAACCTGTCGCAAGCGCTGGCAGAATACTGGACGGAAGAGTCCCCCCCGCTGCTTGCTAAATCCACTCATATTGCAGACTTCGTGCAACAGACGGACAAGCTGCGCGATGACGTAGCGCGGTTGGAACAACGCATCAATCGATTATCTAATTCCTGAAAATCCCTGCTAGTTTCTACAATATGCCGTAATACATTTAACGGCTCTTTGAAAGTTACTATTGATCTGGCCTGATTTATCCGTGGCCCACGTATGAGAAACGCTCGTGTAAGTCAATAAATACAAGTTCGATAAGCGGGTTAAACTGAGCGGCTCACGGACAAATCGGGCCGAGTCTATAGGTTGCCGGGTTGGCGAATACTGGGATGATTTTTTATATCGCGTCCATATAGAAGCGAGTGTCTGATTTTAATTCTTCGTATATCCGGTAATTTGTTTCCATCATGCCAAGAGCTTCATATGTATTTCTGGCAAGAATATTGGTTTTTTCCACGTACAGGCGAAACCCGCAAATACTTGGATTATTATTCGCAGACTCTCGAATAAAATGATAAAGCTTGGTATAAATTCCCTTGCGGCGCTCATCCGGCTTGATGTAGACGCTTTGAATCCACCAAAACAGACCATTTCGCCAATCGCTCCATTCCGCAGTTACCATCAGTGATCCGATAACCTCATTGTCGCGCTCAGCAACCACATAAAAACCAAGGTCAGGATTGTTTAAAAGTTTATTGACGCCCTTAGATATTACTTCCGGAATTAATTTTTTCTGTTCTGTTTCAAGGGCCATAGCCCGATTAAATTCGGTTATAGCTAACGCATCACGCATTTCAGCCAGACGGATCAATATTTCATTAGGCATATTATTATTTCTGATGCAGGAACATCATGCTAATCGGTGTACTTTCTTCAGAGTTAAATTGGCACGACCATACAAATTTAATTCTTAGTTTTTTGTCGCTCAATAACAGCCAATGAACGTAAGCTTTCTAGCACCTGTTGTAAAACAGTGGAATCACTTTCACGTGGAAACATCATATAAGCTGGTAATTTAAACTGCATACTGCCAGGTACAACAAACAATTTTTTAGCCTGAATGAAAGGTTCAGCTATACGTGTAGGAAGAAAACATGATCCGCCATTACTTATGATTAGCTGTACTCCAAGCCAGCCGATATTCACAACTTGGGGAGGGTGTTCCATATCAGGGCAATAATTATTATGCCACTCGTAAAATATCGGTCCCCAATCTACATAAATATAATCTTCATTTGGCCAGGGTTTTTCCGGATCGGTGGTCACTAACGTTAGTGTTTCATCAAATAAATACTCAATCTGGAGGCCAGGGTTTTGTTGTGGCGTGTACATCATGCTCACATCCATTCTGCCTTCAATGAGACCACGAATTAAATCTTCTTCGAAGCCAATTTCACTACGAATAGAAATATCCGGCACCAGAACACGCATTGCGCCAACCCATCGGGGCAATAATTCTTCCCACAAGGCGATTCGAGCTCCCACAGTAATACTGGCGTGGAAACGGCTAGGCAATCTAATATCATGCCGCGCTTGTTCCAGTGTTAATAAAAAAGATTTCGCATGACGAAAGAAACGTTGCCCTGCGAGTGTTAATGTTGCACCGGAACGATTACGCACAAACAAGGTAACGCCAAGATAGGCTTCCAGTCTTTGTATGCGTGTGCTGACAGTTGATTGGGTAACATACAACCTATTGGCAGCTTCAAGGAAGCTATTATTGGCGACCACACCCAGAAAAGTTCTAATCTGATCTATGTCCATAAGTTTAGTATCGGATATATCGATACTAAAGTCCAATAAAAATCGTTTGTCTAATACCACATTCATAATTTACATTACATCACATTGAGCTTACGGGCACCTTTAAAAGCTCATTGTCTCTGTACCGGTACGCGTAACTAAATAAGTTGAGCGACCTAATTTTAAGTGCATTGATGAAGTAGCTGAATAGACGGGAAGAGAAATTAAAGAACTTTATCTGGCAGCATTCAGATTTGTAAACAACAAATTAAACTGGTGTGCCATAACGATTCTGGCAAATCTTAATAATTGACAGTTAGCAAAATACTTTGCTCCCTTACAACAACCTAAACGCCATAAAAAAATGATCACTAAATCATCCGTAGTTCTAGGCTTAATCGCCACCTTATTTTTGAGTGGATGTCATCTTCAGGCAGAAACTGAGATACATAAAGAACATAAAGACATACCAAAATATGGGGCAACTACCCCGTTCCGAGAAGACACTTTCGTCATGAAAGATTATGTCTGTCAGATTCAGGCCATTAGGCACATTGAGGTACGCTCTTTGGAAAAGGGCTACTTACAGGATATTTTTGTGGATGAAGGGCAATTGATAAAAAAGGGGCAGCCCATGTTCAAAATCATGCCCAATATCTATCAGGCAGAACTTCTAAAAGCGCAAGCCGAAGCGCAAAATATGAATATCGAATACCTTAATACCAAAGGTTTGGCTGATGAAAATATCGTATCACCCAATGAATTGGCTTTGGCAAAAGCAAAATTAGATAAGGCCAGAGCGGAAGTGAAGATGGCGGAAACCCGTTTAGGTTTCACCGATATTAAAGCACCTTTTGAAGGAATTATGGATCATTTAGCCGCTAGGGTCGGCAGCCTTCTCGATGAAGGTGCGGTATTGACGACACTGTCTGACGTCAGCCAATTGTGGGTCTATTTTAATGTCCCAGAAGCCCAATACCTAGATTTTAAGACGCAAAAAAAAGAAAAAATCGGTGAAGCAGTACAGCTAAGAATGGCAGATGGCGAGATTTTCAATCAAAAGGGTGTCATTGAGGCAATTGTAGGAGATTTTAATAATACTTCCGGTAATATCCAATTCCGTGCCTTGTTCGCTAACCCGGATAAAATTCTCAGGCATGGTGAGACAGGAACCATTCTAATGGCCATGCCTTACCCCAACGCCATGCTCATTCCCCAAAAAGCGACGTTTGAAATCATGGATAAAACATATGTCTATGTCATCAATAAAGAAGACAAAGTGGAGCAAAGGCTTATCCATATAGAGGCCGAATTGCCACAGCTGTTTATTGTTAAAGATGGCCTGAATGACACTGACAGGATTTTGCTCGAAGGTATACGCAAAGTTCGTCCTGGAGAAAAGGTGCAGATCGATTTAAGGTCGCCCCAAATGGTTCGCTCAGAATTGAAGAAATTGCATACAGAGTAACCTTTCAGTCAGGATTAAATCATGTTTAATATTTTTCTCAAGCGACCTGTAATGGCGATCGTGTTATCGCTGATGTTCTTGTTTATGGGGTTTGTGGCAATGAAATCATTGCCCGTTTCCCAGTTTCCAGATATTGCGCCGCCGCGGGTCACGGTTTCGATATCATTTCCCGGTTCCAGCGCCGATGTATTGGTGAAATCGTCCCTGATTATGTTAGAACGCGCTATCAATGGCGTGCCCGGCATGAAATACATCACTTCGGATGCGACCAGCGCTGGCGAAGCGACCATTCAAGTGTATTTCAATCTAGGTGTCGATCCCAATGTCGCGATGGTTAACGTGAAGACGCGCGTGGATCAGATGATGAGCAGACTGCCCACACTGGTGCAGCTGGAAGGTGTGATCGTCAACTTCGTCCAGCCTAGCATGCTCATGTATGTCAACCTCTTCAGCAAAGACAAAAACGCCGATCAGAAGCTTCTATTTAATTATGCCTACGTCAATGTTATTCCGGAAATTCAGCGTATTACTGGAATCGCCCAAGCAACCATATTGGGCGCCCGCCAATATGCGATGCGGATTTGGCTGAATCCGGAACGGATGCGAGCCTATAGCGTTTCGTCAGAGGAGGTGATGGATGCCATCGGGAGTCAAAGCATTATCGGACGTCCGGGTCGACTGGGACAAAGCACAGGCATGGCCGCCCAATCCAAAGAGTATGTGCTGGTCTATAAAGGACGTTTCACCAAGCCGGAAGAATACGGAGACATTATTATCCGGTCTACCCCGACAGGCGAGATTCTGCGTATTAAAGATGTCGCCATGGTTGATCTAAATAGCGAGTTTTATAATATTTTTTCTGATAAAGACGGGTACCCTTCGGCGTCCATCGTACTTAAGCAAAACTACGGTACGAATGCCCAAAAAGTCATAGAGAATGTGAAGGAAAAACTGGCAGAAATGAAAAAGTCCTTCCCGGAGGGCATGGAATACGAAATCAATTATGATGTGTCGCGTTTCGTTGATGCGTCCATCGAAAAAGTGCTCCACACCTTGGTGGAAGCCTTCTTACTGGTCTCTTTGGTGGTCTTTCTTTTCCTTGGCGACTGGCGTTCTACCTTGATCCCGGTTCTGGCGGTACCGGTTTCGCTGGTCGGTGCATTCGCCGTTATGTCTGCGTTCGGGCTTTCCATCAACCTGATTACCTTGTTTGCCTTAGTGTTGGCTATCGGTATTGTGGTTGATGATGCCATTGTGGTGGTAGAAGCTGTGCATGCAAAAATGGCAGCCGAGAATTGCAGCCCTTATGTAGCCTCCCGTAAAGTATTGGGGGAAATCGGTGGCGCCATTATAGCGATTACGCTGGTCATGGTGTCGGTGTTCATTCCTATTGCCTTTATGCCAGGGCCGGTTGGGGTGTTTTATCGACAGTTCGCTATCGCGATGGCGTCGTCGATCATTATTTCAGCAGTCGTGGCTTTATCGCTCGCCCCGGTACTGTGTGCCATGATTCTTAAAAACACCCACGGCCAGCCGAAACGGAAAAACCCAATCAACCTTTTCATCGATGGCTTTAACTCTGTTTTTGAAAAGGTCACTGGGCGTTACATCAAATTGTTGAATGTCACGGTCACCCGGCGCATTGTCACGGTTTTGGTGTTGGCCGGGTTTGGCTTCGGTATTTTTATGATTGATAAAACCTTGCCTGAGGGCTTTATTCCCGGCGAAGACCAAAGCATGATTTATGCGATTATCCAAACACCGCCTGGCTCAACCATCGAAGTGACCAACAGAGTGGCACAGCAACTGGAAGTGATAGCATCAAAAATCGAAGGCGTACAATCGGTTTCTTCTTTAGCCGGCTACGAGATACTCACTGAAGGCCGCGGATCGAATGCAGGTACCAGTATTATCAACCTGAAAGATTGGTCGCAACGTAAAAATTCGGTACAAAATGTTATCCACGAGTTGGAGGAAAAAGCCCATAACTTGGGCGCAATCATTGAGTTTTTTCAACCTCCGGCAGTGCCAGGATATGGAGCGGCATCGGGCTTGGCGTTTCGCTTATTGGACAAGACATTAGACACGGATTATTTCGAGTTCGATAAAATTAACCAAGCGTTTATGGACGCGATGCGTAAACGTAAGGAACTGACCGGCTTGTTTACCTTTTATGCGTCCAATTATCCGCAATACGAACTGGTCATCGACAATAAATTGGCCATGCAAAAAGGAGTTAGCATCGAAAAAGCGATGAATCACTTGGACATCATGATTGGCAGTACCTATGAACAAGGCTTTATTCGCTTCAATAACTTTTTTAAGGTCTATGCCCAGGCTTTGCCGGAATTCCGGCGTTCCCCTGAGGATGTGTTGAAATACTTTGTGAAAAACGATAAAGGCGAAATGGTGCCGTACTCCGCCTTTATGACTATGGTGAAAAAGCAGGGACCCAACGAGATCACACGTTATAACCTTTATAACTCGGCGGCGATCCGTGCCGAGCCTGCAGCGGGTTATACCACTGGTGCGGCCATTAAGGCAGTTGAAGAGGTTGCGAAAGCCACTTTACCGCAGGGTTTTGACGTTGCCTGGGAAGGTTTGTCATTTGACGAAGCCCTCCGGGGCAATGAAGCCCTGGTGATCTTCGCGATCGTTATCATGTTTGTTTACCTGGTGTTAGCCGCACAATACGAAAGCTTTGTTTTGCCTTTGGTCGTGCTATGTTCGCTACCCCCTGGTATTTTCGGTGCTTTCTTATTGTTAAAAGGATTAGGGCTTGCCAATGATGTCTATTCTCAATTGGGAATGATTATGTTAATTGGTTTGCTTGGCAAAAATGCGGTATTGATTGTCGAATTTGCAACCCAGAAGCAAACCCAAGGCATGACTGTTTTAGAAGCGACGATTGCGGGTGCAAAAGAGCGCTTTCGCCCGATTTTGATGACCTCCTTTGCTTTTATAGCCGGGCTGGTACCTTTAGCGATGGCTACGGGGGCGGGAGCAGTCGGCAACAGGACAATTGGTACCTCAGCGCTGGGTGGGATGCTTTTCGGTACCGTGTTTGGTGTCATCATTATTCCAGGGCTTTATTATATTTTTGCCAAAATGATAGAAGGAAAAAAATTAATTCAACATCAAGACCTTGATCCTTTAACCGAAACTTATCACTACGGCCCAAATGACAACGAAAACTAAAATATTTCAGTTTATGGCTTTAGGCGTGTTGGGGCTGATATTGCAGGCCTGTGGTACTCCTGAGGTAATAATCAAAAAAGAAGATACGCGTCTTCCTGCTGGTTATAAAGCAGGTGATTCGGATCAGACCAATACGGCGAGTATTAAATGGAAAGATTTTTTTGATGATCCTAATTTATTAAATTTGATAGATATAGCTGTTATTAACAATAAAGAAATTAATATCATGATGCAGCGCATCAGTGTTGCACAGAATGAAATTCAAGCGCGTAGAGGCCAATATTTGCCATTTGTAAATATTGGTGCTGGTGCAGGCGGGGACAAAAAGGGGCAGTTTACACGCAATGGCGCTGTTGAAGAGAATCTGCCAATAGCCAATGGCCGATCCTTTCCTACATACCTGGGCGATTATCACTTTGGGCTATTTTCAACCTGGGAGATAGATGTATGGAAAAAGTTGAGAAATGCGAAACAGGTCGCTGTTCTCGAGTATATGGCGTCAAAAGAAGGTAAAAATTTTTTGGTGACCAACCTGGTTGCTGAAGTTGCCCATTCGTACTATGAACTGCTTGCCTTGGATAGCCAGCTTAATAATTTAGAGAAAAATATTAGTATCCAGCAAAATGGTTTGGAAATGGTCAAGCAACTTCTGTTTTATGCAAGAACAACTGCGCTTGCTGTCAGACGTTATGAAGCAGAAGTGGCAAAAAACAAAAGCAAAGTATACGAATTAAATCAGCGTATTATTGTTGTTGAAAACCGGATCAACTTCTTGTTAGGGAGAACGCCGCAGCCTATCCAGCGTGATTCTAGTGGTTTTATGGAGTTCGAACCCAAAGTGCTTAAGACAGGCATTCCGTCACAATTGCTACAAAATAGGCCTGATATTAGGCAAGCTGAGCTTGAGCTATCGGCAGCGGCATTAAACATAAAGGTGGCTAGGGCAAATTTCTATCCTTCCTTTAGCATAAACGCCGGAATAGGGTTTGAAGCTTTTGCACTTAAATACCTGATCAATACGCCAGAGTCATTGGCGGCCGCTATCGCCGGGGAATTGGTGGCGCCGCTGATCAATAAAAATGCCATCATAGCGGAATATAAAAACGCTAATGCCAAGCAGATTCAGGCGGTTTATGAGTATGAGCAAAGCATTATTAAAGCTTATACCGAAGTAGTGAATCAAATTTCAAACATCGATAACCTCGACAAAAACTATAAGCTTAAGTCAAACCAGGTAGAAGCGCTCACCCGATCAATTGATGCCGCTAACCAGTTATTCAAATCTGCCCGTGTGGACTACCTGGATGTGTTATTGGCACAAAGGGATACGTTGGATGCCAAAAAAGATCTAATTGAAACGAAACAAAAGCAAATTGACGCAATGGTGGATCTTTATAAATCACTCGGTGGAGGCTGGCAGTAGTTGGATGAGTGAAAGGAGTGATTCAAAAAATAGGGTACATAATTTTTGACTATAACTGGGTTAAAACGACAATAATGCCGTCTTGAGCATTGGTTGAGGCCGGTTGGCAATCATAGAGTCCAACGAGTTAAGCAACGAGCAGATTTCATAATATTGCTATGTGAAGGCAGCGGGTGGCAGGTAGCCGATTCGAGTCTTGCCAACTTCGCCCAGCTTGCCTTTGGGTCTGTGTAAACCCAGTTCTTCAATGTCCCTCCCGGTAATGACAGTCGTCTTGCCACTTTATAGAGCCGGTCATCAAATAGATTGATTAGAGCATCCGGATTCCGGCCTTTGCGGGTATAACAAATCGTACTATTTAATGGCTGAGTCTATAGGTATCACCAATTCATACCTCATGCAGACGTACCGCCTGCGCCCGAAATTCCTGCGTGTAGATCCTTTTGGGTAGCCGTTCCATTTCTGTCTTCCGTTTCATCATTAGTAAGTTGTAAGAAAGTCTGTCTTTTCCCGACCAACGAATCAGGAGACAAGGTCTCCTGGTTTATCCACCAACAAAAGGAGCTTTACTATAAAACAACCGTCAAATCATATCAGCAGCAATCGGCAGTTTGCTAGCACTTGGACTGGCCAGTAATGCCATTGCCGCAGGGAAAAAAATGGATATGGAATAATGCTATGGTGTCGCTAAGGCAGGCCATAATGATTGCTCCAGCAACAAGAGCGCACATTCTTGCGCTGGCCAAGCCACCAAAAACAATGATGCTGAAGATTTCGTCGTCGTTCCCAAAGGCACTTGTGACAAGATTGCTGGTGGCATCTTGAAAAAGTCCGCGTAATGGGAAAGCCCGCAAGTGATTCTTTGCCGTGCACCGCCGGTATCGGGTTGCAGGCACCTCACTATTGTGAGGTGTTGGAGAAACTGCCCAAACTCGGCTGGGTGGAGGTCCATAACGAGAATTTTTTGGGGGTGGTGCACCCCTGCGTACCTTGAGCAAGGTACGCGAACATTATCCCGTCAGCCTGCATGGCGTTGGCATGGGGCTGGCTTCGACTGCGCCGCTGGACTAGGTGTATTTATCTGCCTTGCATTGTCTTTGTGATGCGGCGCAACCCGCTGCCGTGTCGGAACATTTATGCTGGAATGCTGTGCCAGACATGTCTATCAACGGTTTCATAGTCATCAACGACTTGCTTCCGTTTTTCTATACCCAAGAGGCGCTTTCCCATGTGGCAAAATGCGTTGATCAGGTGCAGGAAAAACTTGACCGCCGACTATTGATGGAAAACCTATCCAGTTATCTGTCTTTCACACACAGTGAAATGAGCGAGGGTGAATTTCTGTCTGAAGTATCACAACGAACTGGCTGTGCCATCCTACTTGATGTCAACAACCTGTATGTAAATGCATGAAACTTGAGCGTGGATGCCAAGGCTTTTATAAAGGGCACTTCCGGCTAAAGCGGTAGCGGAATATCACCTCGCTGGACACAGCATAAGGGATGGTTATCTAGTAGATACTCATAGCACCCAAGTATGCGCCGAGGTATGGAAGCTGTATGACTTTGCCTTGCAACACATTGGGTCTCGCCTAACGCTGATTGAATGGGATAGCGATATACCAGCGTTGGTAGTATTGCAGGGTGAAGCGGAAAAAGCGCAGCAACGATTGGAGGAACACCATGTTTCTTTCAAATGACGGCTTATCCGATTTTGCCCGCGCCATCGTGCGTGGCGAGGAGCTATCGTCGCGAATCGACACGGGTTACCAGAATTATTCTATCGTCATCGCTATTGAAGTTTATCGCAATAATTATCGTGGCAATCTGCATGACACGCTCACAGGTGCGTATCCGGTCATCGAGCAACTCGTGGGCAAGGAGTTGTTCCGGCTGTTGATGCGACAATTTATCGGGCAACATTTTTCGCGCAGCGGCAACCTGCATCACTATGGCGCGGAGATGGGAGGTTTTATTGCGGCCTTCGAACCTGCGCAAGAACTTCCTTACCTGCCAGATGTTGCGGCACTGGAATGGGCCTGCCACTGTGCCTATTTCGCAGAGGATGCCGCCACACTGGATATCGACAAGCTGGCCCAGGTATCACCCGAGCAATACCCAGATATGATCCTGCACATCCACCCGGCATGTCAACTGATGTGCTTCCGCTATCCGATCACCGCCATCTGGCATGCCCATCAACCCGGAGCACCAGTGATTTAGATTGACCTGGATAGCTGGTGCCAGCAACGCCCTAATCAGCTGCAAAAATGGTGTTGCCGTGGTCAGCGCACTGACGGAAAGCGATGCTGTGGTTATAAGGCATGCAGGCTGGAACTTCGCTGGGAGAAGCAATTGCCACCACGCCAGCGCATTATCTAGCTTTTAATTTACAAGCTGCGCTGCTGAATTTAATTACGCAAAACATTTTTGAAAATTTTAGCTTAGGAGCGGTGTCATGACATTACTATCACGCTTGGCAAAATTTTATTATAAACCCAAATAATCCATTAGCCGATTTTCACCTGAACGGGCAGCACGGGTGGATATCCGGCGTTAGCCCATAATCCCTCAAACCAAGCCCTTCGTCGTCGTGAAACGGCAAGCAACAATTTGTTTTGATTTGGATCACGATGCCAGAATGCACCCACTGCCAATACCTGTTGGTGTAGCGTCGTTAGCGTAGGCTGTATCTTGGCGTGCATTACCGCCTGCCGGAACGTACTCATCAAGTTGTAGGCCAGCATGGCAAAGTCCAGTGCAGCTTCTGTGGCGTAGAAACTGTTTAGATTGAAACTGTCCAACCTAAAATCGTTCTTCAACTCCTTGATGCGATTCTCGCAGTCCGCACGCCCCCGATAGCTGCGCCATACTTCCACCGCCGGCAAGCTCAGATTAGTTGCCATCGCACCATAACGCCAGCCTTGAATGTCTGGATCGTCAGCAAACAGGGACCGTGTTTTACCCGGCGCGTTCTTGCGTTTGACCGACTGCCGCACCACGACGATGCGTCTTGCTGTGTTCCATCTGTTGGCCTGATAGGTGATCTCCGCCAGTTCCAATCTGGTTTCCAACGCAAACCAGCGCGCATCCCGAATGATGGCCTGTTGCAGGCTTTGGGTCAGGCGCGCACTGATGATGTAATTGATGTGCTTGTCTTCGAGCAGCTTGAATACCGCTTGATCGTAAAAGCCGCTATCCGCACGCAGCAGTCCGGCCGTAATTCGGCTAATGGATTATTTGGGATTAACGCAGCTCGCCACTTACATTCGCTTACAAAAATTGCACTTCAGAGTTGAATCTGCCTTATTCAATGGCTTCAATGGCGGAACATGCCAGGCTAAAAATAAGGAATTTGCTTATTCACTTTTGATACCTGTCATCCTATTATTAACTCGTAGGCAGGCGGTAGTTTTCGCACCTACTCAACCATTCTCATAAATTTTATATAGGAGTTAATCATGAATAAAATAATTGTGAATCTTGCTATTGTTTCCTGTGTTGTATTAGGAGCCACATTAGCGCGTGCTTCCAACGAAGGCGGCACATCAACTCCAGCGCAGGTTAATTACTATGAACCGTATGATGAGCATGGAAAAAAACAAGCTGTTCTTGGGTCAGAGGTGGAGGGAGTTGTTCACCCTAGTGAGCCTATGAAAAAAGAAGATCTGAAATTTAAATACCGTGATTCGCACCGGTCAACAGATGGTGCATAAGCTATAAGAAGGATTAGGTAAATGGCCAGCACCTCAGATGTAGCCCTCTCGTAGACGGGGAGGGCTGGCTGACCGATAGAAAGTAGCGCTAACAAATTCTCGTAATTGTAAAAATTCCCTTCCGCTTACCCACCCTAAAGCCCGGTGTTCGAATCGTGTGCATTTGGCTGTTTTGCAAACTGTGCGGAAAGAAACCCTTGTGTCTAGAATTATTATAGATCTCGCCGCTACATAGTTTAAATTTTGGGTAACTTGACGTGTCATAGTTTGGTTTTGCAGGGACTGTCTGCTCCCGAAATTTCCACGTGTAAATCCTTCTGGGTATCCGTTTTATTCAGTCTTCCGCTTCCAGTATGTTACAGAAATGTCGGACTTTATGTTTACAGCGTACCTCACTTTGACTATAACTATAGACCCGGCACGATTTATAAATGAACTTATCTTGGTTTTAGATGCCTGTCAGGTATGGAAAAAGAAGACGCCCGCAAGCAGTCGCGAGACGTACTGCATGAACGACGTAAGCAAGCCATTCGTAT
>QFXI01000021.1 GCA_003402315.1 Candidatus Nitrotoga sp. LAW
ACGAATGGCTCAATTATTACAATAATGAAAGAACTCATCAGGGCAAGGTTTGTAATGGCAGAACGCCGTTGGAAACGTTACTCAGTGGGAAACAGGTTTGGAGTGGAAAAAATCTAAACCATATTTAATCTGACAGACACCCGAAAAATTCGGTAACTGTCAGATCAGGTCTGAGCTAGTACAAATTATCCATAATTTATTGTTTTTGCTAAAATTAACGTAACTCCATCAAATTCCAGCTGATTCAGGTTCAGCCCTGATTCTGTTTACATGAAACTGACCCAAACACAGTAAGAATTCTGTACCGACTCTTCAACTTTAAAATACATAGGTCATATTGATTGTCCATATAATGGAATAATGGAGCAAATTCTATTCTCATTGAAAAATATGTTTGCCCATGAAACACTTCGCAGTACTACCAGTTAACCGATGATCATAAAAATACCTCCATAAATGAAGTCACTTTATATGTATTACATAAACACGTTAAGGATGCTATTCCTTGATTTCTGATAGACACATTTAAGTTTTATCCAGTATTTTTCGGGCATCAATGGCTTAAATTCCCTTATCACTATTGTTTTAATTTTTCTGATAATAAGATATGAAGTAATAATCAGATGATCTTTGTTTGGAATGTACCTCCAAACAAAATAACGATTTATCGCCAGCTCCCATAACTTAATTCTTGAGAAATATGGCAAGAGAATTTTATCGGGATATGTGGAATTAATCGGATAAGGATGCTGCAATATATTTCCATTCGAAAAAAAATTATTAATTTGAACGGCGGGATCATCCCCAAAGTGTTTTGAGAAATCAACCCAAGCATTGGGCCGCATATCTGCTTCAATAAAATATCTTTTTTTATCGTTATCTGATTGGATACAAGCAATATTAACGAACCCATTCGCTCCAAGCGCCTTACCTAACAAGTCTAATTCATCAAAAATATCTTTTTGTAAATGCGCTATTTGTACGTATGTTCTTAATGCAGATGCGCCAAATTTGCCACTGGCTCTTTCTATCCTTGAGTAGCTAAAGTGTATCAACTTGCCATTTTGATAAAAGCCACTTAAATCTAACTCAATACCTTGAATTTTTTTTTGTAACAGAACAGGATAGATCTGAAATTTATTCAATAAAGCTTCAATATCGTCATTGCCCGAACATTCAAATACGCCGAAACCTCCGCCTGAAGAATCAACCTTGACGAGAACCGGATATCCTAAAGATTCAACGGATTTTTTTAATTCGGATTTATCTTTCGCGATTCGGAATTCGGGCGTATTAATTCCGAATTCTTGAAGTACCTTTGAAAGCCCAATTTTGGAATAAATGTGATCAAGATTTTTTATTGTCTGAATTGGCAATAATTCTACTTTTTCTTCAACTGACAAATCTGAACTCAAGATTTTTTTTAACGTATTGTCGTCTCCAATAACAATTAACGAATAATCGTTACTGTTCTTTTCAAAAGCTACCCTAGCTATGTCATCAGGATTAGCTACAAATACAAAATCTCTTATAGCTGGATGTTTTTTAAAGATATAGCTATTTGTTATGACATCCACAACAAAACCTGCCCTACTCAATAAAGTTGGTACCGCTATCATTAACTCAACATTTTCGCCCACTAACAAGGCTTGTAAATTTTGCATTTTATTTTGTTCTGATTTTCTAAAGCTTTAACGATAGACTGTACAAAGCTTCGCAGCATTGGAGCTTCTAATTTACAGAAAGCTGTGTAATTCCTACATAATTACGTCGGTCACACTTAGAATGCTTCTGAAATTCATTATACGGTTGCTGGGGCGATTGTTGCTTTGATTTGCAGTAATCCACCTGAAAGTACGGTCACCATTCGATACCGATTTTAGATAGCGCATCAATGACTATCCCAACCATCGGCAACCAGTTCCACCCAAAAGATTTTCGGGGAAAATATATACGCCAAAACGGATTTGTTTAGAATACTCAGTGCGTAATTTACGCCCAAATTTTTATTTAAACGGAGAGAAAATGGATTCTATTGTCGGAAGCATGATTGCGGCAGCAGGCTTGATGATTTCAGGATTCGCACTGGCAGTAGATATGCCTGCTGAAGGCAAGGCTAAGTGCGGTACCTGCCACGCCATCGACAAAAATATTTTTGGTCCGTCTTTTATGGCAGTTTCCGAGAAATATAAGGATGACAAAGACGCCGCAAGCAAAATCGCTGCTAGCATCACCGTAGGTGGATCGTTTGGCTGGCTATTCGGATACATGCCTGCAAGAGGCTTGGGAGTAAATGATTCTGAAATCCAGTTTCTTTCAAAATTTATTGCCGACTTAGCAAAATAAACTTTGAGATCAGTTAAATAACCTCCGATAAGGCCTTTACCTTTGATGTAGCCCGCCACATTCGACCTCACCGAGATATAAATCAAATTTTTGTAAGCCCCTTGGCAGAACCTGGGGTTTACCTCAGTGAATTATGCCAATCAAAACATGCATGCAAAACAAATGGTTTACTTCACAAGCGTACAAAAAAATTGCTGCAATTACCTGCTTTATGTCATCCATCTGTTTTGTTAACGTTAAGTTCCTGGCTTGAATAATTAAGTCGCTATGGCTGACACCAACCTGTATTTTGTTTAGAATGACGAAAATATTTCAATAGGAGTTTTAATCCATGACTTACGTAGTTACCGAAGCTTGTATCAAATGTAAATATACTGACTGTGTTGAAGTTTGCCCTGTGGATTGTTTTTACGAAGGACCGAACAGTTTGGTGATTGACCCGGATGAATGCATAGATTGCACCCTATGTGTTGCCGAATGTCCAGTCAATGCAATTTATGCCGAGGATGATTTGCCAGAAGACCAACGGCAATTCAGCGCGCTGAACGCAGAGCTATGTAAGGTATGGAAGTGTATCGTCGAGAAAAAAGAACCGCCTGCTGATGCAGATGAGTGGAAAGAAGTTAAGAACAAATTACATTTGTTAGTGAGGGAATATGCTCCTGGCGAAGAGGAACGGAACTATCCTGGTGGATCGAAAGATGGGAAGGATGAGGATGGTTTGACAGGGATGGATAAGCTGTTGATGCGCTGAAATATTTCTTCCGCTCCCTTCGTTATTAATTACTTCAGTGGTATCGCTAAAGACTAATAGTTCTTTGTTCCCGCGCAGTACATCAGTGGGTACGTAATTTATGTATCTTTCAATCGATAAGTATTGATGACGCTCGTCTGCGCGGGAATGGCGATAGGGGAAATAAGCGTTGAACCCGATACCGCAAAGTAATACATCAACCGCCGCTGATTTTTTTGATTCTGTTGCACGCGTCATTCTGGCGCAGCACTCCCACGAAATACCTGATCTGCGCCGTGCCATGGTATTGTTGCCCAATTACCATGTGTCGCAACCATTGGCGCAAAGTTTGGCGCGTGTAGCCAACCTGGCTGCAATTTTATTGCCGCAAATGGTCACTCTCAAAGATTGGGTTCAGTCTGTTCCCCCCGCACTATCTGTTATCCCCGACACTTGCCGTATCACCACTTTGTATCAGGCACTGCGCGCGCGGCGTTGGTTTGCCGATGCTGATCTATGGAGCATCGCGCGCGAACTCTTGGTTTTGCTGGATGAGCTGACACAAAATCATGTCACGCTGCCACAAAATGCCGATGATTTTCTAGCGCAATTGGAACAAGCCTATCAGTCCAAGCGTGGCATCGCCATGCAGTTCGAGGCACGCGTAGTGCATGAACTATGGTATGCGATGAACAATAGTGGCGAATTCGATACCGCACGCGCTTATCAGCAAAGTTTGGCACAACTCGCGCAGCAAGCTGAGTTACCGCTGTATGTGTTATTGACTTCCGCACTTGCTGCGACTGAAGCCCGTTTCCTGAAGGCATATCATAAACGCGCGCCAGTGATGATTATTGATTTGCGCGAGATGTCATCACGACAGCCAGAATGTGCGGCGATGCGCATCATCGCTTCCGGCCGGCCTCGCTTTTCTGACCCAATTCCAACGGAAAATGAGAGAGGGGTGCACGATAATTTGCGCACGCAGGAGAGGGTGGAGGAGATGGATGCCCTATCATTGCGCGAGCAAGCCGATCACCTGCAAAAGCATTTCCCTCACGCTGCATTGGGGCATCGCCTGCGCTTTTTTGGCGCTCATGGTTTGGAACAGGAAGCGCGTGCCGCCGAGGGTCAAATACGGCGCTGGTTGCTTGCAGGCAAGAAAAACATAGCCATCGTCGCACAAGACCGCATAGTAGCAAGGCGTATGCGTGCTTTGCTGGAGCGCGCTGGTGTCCTGGTATGCGACGAAACAGGCTGGAAGTTCTCCACGTTATCCGTAAGCACGGTATTAATGCGCTGGCTGGATGCGCTGCAAAGTGATTTCTACTATCAGGATTTACTCGACCTGCTCAAATCGCCATTCATCTTTGCCGACCAAGCCGTGTGCGAGCGTAAGCAGATGGTCTATCAGCTTGAACAACTGGTGCGCAAGCATGGTGTGGTAGCGCACCTTGATACAGCTCTCGAATTGACGCAGGGTAATGTCGAGATGCGGACGGCACTGATACGGTTGCGTCAGGCAGCGGAGGTTTTGCATAAAAAAAACGATACGCTGTCCGGCTGGCTATGCGCGCTTTACGCCAGCCTGGAGATTCTCGGCATAGAGCAGGGGCTGAAGACGGATGATGCCGGTATACAGTTGCTGCAGGCGCTGCAAAATTGGCAACGTGAACTGCATGCCGATACCACGCACGTCAGCCTAACCGAGTGGCGGCATTGGCTGGCGCAACAACTCGATGAGCACACCTTCCTTGATGTAACGATCGACAGCCCGGTTTTACTCACCCATCTTGCCGCAACGCGCTGGCGCAACTTCGATGCAGTGTTGATGCTTGGTTGTGATGCCGCACATCTGCCGGGCACTGGCGACAGCGGACGGTGGTTCAATGATGCGGTACGCACCACGCTTGGCTTGCCGACGCGCGAAGTGTATTTGGCACAGCAGCGCGATGACTTACTGGCATTGCTCGCCATGAATGACACCCTATTGGTTACTTGGCAAGCCAGCAAAAGCGGCGAAGCAAATCTGTTGAGTCCCTATTTCGAAATGTTGCGTGCCCTGCACGAGTTGGCTTATGGCGACAATCTAACGATAAAGCCGGGGGAATGGGATAAGTTGCTTGAAAGTACGCAAGTGCGCAGTGCGGAATTTCCACTGCCACCGGCGGCTGCAATGCCTGCGCCAGTCGCGTTGCCAGGCCTTATTCCGAAACGTATTTCAGCCAGCGGCTATAACAGTCTGGTGGCTTGTCCCTATCAATTTTATGCCCGCCATATTTTGCACCTCAATGAAATGGACGAAGTGCGTGAAGACGTGGAGAAACGCGATTATGGTGAATGGGTACATGACATTCTGCGGCGCTTCCATGAGCAATATCAGGTACTGGGCGATCTTCTGCGCGCCGATCTGGATGCGGCCCTGCTGCGCATCAGTGTCGAGATTTTTGCGCCTGCTATGCAACGCGATTATTTAGCGCGTGCCTGGCTGTTGCGTTGGCAGCAAGCAATCCCCGAATATTTAGAGACACAGTTAAAAAATGAAGCGGAAGGTTGGCGATATCAAAATGGAGAAGTGCCGTTTGAATTGCCATTGACCGCTGATTTGCTTATACATGGACGGTTAGACCGTGTAGATGTGCAGGCCAAGAACGGTCGCGCAGTGCGCGTGCTGGATTACAAGATGATGGATGCGACCAGGCTACGCAATAAACTCAAAGAAGCAGGCGAGGACGTGCAACTAGCTTGCTATACCTACGTGTATGAAGCTGAAGAAGCCGCATTTATCAGTATCGAAAAAGACAAGGTGATTGCAGTTGCGCCACCACAGGACGTGGCTGAACTGGCGCAAGCAAATATTGCGCGCCTGTTGGAAGTGTTCGAACAGATGCGCAATGGCACAGCACTGCCCGCGCATGGGGCGGAAGAGGCATGCCAGTATTGCGAGATGCGCGGGCTATGCCGGAAATCGGAATGGAATGAGCGCTAATGGAAGTGATGCAAGGAATGTGGAACATGCGATGAACAATTCCATTGCTCTCAACCCCCAGCACAGCGTTGTCGTGGAAGCATGCGCAGGCAGCGGCAAAACTTGGCTGCTGGTGTCACGAATTCTGCGTTTGCTGTTGGCCGGTGTTAAGCCTGGAGAAATTTTAGCCATCACTTTCACTCGAAAAGCTGCGCAGGAAATGCAGGCGCGCTTGCACGAATGGTTACATTTTCTTGCCACGCAAGATGACACTGCTGTACGTGCTTTTCTTGTGGAGCGCGAACTGCACGATGTAAACGACAACCTACTGGCGCGCGCGCGAAGCCTGTATCGCGACTGTTTAATGGCGCAACCTGCTGTTACCATCAATACTTTTCACGGCTGGTTCATGCAGATCATCCAGCGCGCCCCATTGAATTCTAGTCTTCTCATAGGGATGCAATTGCTGGAGCGTACTTCGGTACTGCATGAGGAAGCATGGCAAATGTTTGCCGACAGCCTGCGTGCCGTACCCGACGATGAAACTGCGCAAGAGATGCAATGGTTGTTTGCGGAATATGGTTTGCACAGTACGCGCACACTGCTGAAGAATTTTGTACAGAAGCGAGCCGAATGGTGGGTTTATACCAGCGGTCAGGAAGACGCGGTGGGCTATGCCATGGAGCAACTCCGTATCAAACTTGACGTTGATCCGGAGGATGATCCGCTGGCGGCACTGATGGATCAAAATTTTGAATCCAATGTTCAGGCATTTGCAAGCTTGTTGCAAAGTGGCTCGGCAGCGCAACAGAGCGAAGCGTGCAAGCTGATGGATGCCTTAAATCTACAAGATGTAACTGCACGCTTTGAAGCACTCAGCGCCAGGTTTTATACCAAACAGGGTGAGCCGCGCAAACTCAAGGCGAATAAAGGACAGGACGAAGCGCGCTATACCAGCCTTTGTTGTGCCGTATTTGAATCTCTGCAGTCCGTGCGTGACGCGTTGACCGAGCGCGAAGCGCTGCGCATGAACCAGGCCGCGTTGCATTGCGGGGCAGCATTGCTGCAACACTATCAGGATTTGAAGCTGCGTCAGCAGTTAATGGATTTTACTGATGTGGAATGGCAGGTGTGCCGCCTGCTCAGCCAGAGCGATTGTGCCGAGTATATGCAGTACAAATTGGATAGCCGCTACAAACACGTTTTGCTGGACGAGTTCCAGGATACCAACCCGGTGCAATGGCAGATTCTGCAAGCTTGGTTTTCCGCTTCTGCTGCAGTGGAATCGCGGCCAACCGTTTTTGTGGTGGGTGATCCAAAACAATCCATTTACCGCTTTCGTCGTGCCGATGCGCGCCTGTTCGGAGAAGTGAGTGCATGGCTGCAACAAGAATTTGGCGCGTATCCCCTTAACCAGAATATCACTCGGCGCAATGCCCCTGCAGTGCTACAAGCGGTAAATAGTGTGTTTGATTCGCAGCCGGATGGCTTCGTGGATTTTGAAACACACATCGCGCATCACACGAATTTACCTGGCTTTGTCACTGCCTTGCCGCTAGTGGTAATTGAAAATTCGGCCGAGATGGACGCACCAGGTAGATCGGGTTGGTTGCGTAACCCTTTGCAGGAAGCGCGTATCGAACAAGCGACTGGCGAGCGTGAAGCTGAGGCGCAGCAGTTTGCCGCTGGCATCACCGACATCATCGCGCACTGGAGTGTGCACGATGCAAACGGCACGGTGCGGCGCGCAGAATACGGTGACATTATGGTGCTGATACGCAAGCGCACCCATTTACGAGTGTATGAGAGCGCCTTGCGTACGCACCGCATTCCCTTTTTAACTTCGCGACACGGCGGGCTGCTGGACACGTTGGAAGCGGAAGATATACAGGCTTTACTGACCTTTCTGATCACCCCATTCGCCGATTTGGAATTAGCGCAAGTTCTGCGTTCTCCCTTTTTCGCCTGCTCCGACGGCGATTTAATGCAATTGGCTCAAGACGAAATCGGTGGCAGCTGGTGGTCACGGCTGCAACGATGTGAACAGAGCGGCGCAGCATCTGCCGAATTGTCGCGCGCGCATCGCCTGCTAAATAACTGGCTGGATCACGCCGACAAGTTGCCAGTTCATGATCTGCTTGACCGCATCTATTTTGAAGGTGATTTGTTGCATCGGTATGAAGCTGCACTGCCTGTCGAAATGGTTGAAACGATACGCGCCAACCTGCAAGCCTTTATGGAGATTGCGCTGAATGTGGATGCCGGACGCTATCCCAGCTTGCCACGCTTCCTTGCCGAGTTAAAAGAGCTTCGCACAGCTGACAACAATGAATCACCAGACGAGGGCAAGGTAGGTGAAGTTGGTAATGCCGTGCGTATCTACACCGTGCATGAGGCCAAGGGGCTGGAGGCTCCCATCGTGTGGCTGCTTGATGCCAACGATACGCAACGTAAACCAGACAACTATGGCGTGTTGCTCGATTGGCCACCTAACGCACCGCAACCAGTGCATTTCTCTTTATTTACGGATAAGCGTAGTCGCGGAGCCAAGCGAGCGGCTTATTTTGATGCCGATGAAGATTATATGCGGCGTGAAGAAATGAATTTGCTGTACGTCGCAATGACGCGTGCGAAACAAGCGTTGCTAGTGAGCGGGAATGGCGAATTGAAAGAAACTTCCTGGTATGGCCGCATCGCGGCGGCGGTGGAAGAAAGCGATAATCCCTTGCTGATTGCGGCCGATAATCTTGCTGCTGTTTTACCTGAAGTCGTTACTGAAATCGATGCGGCATTGTTGCGGCCATTGCCCACTGGTCAGCGCGCAATGCGCTCCACCGCTGCTCAGCGGCAAGGCATTTTGTTACACACGTTGCTGCAACATTTAAGCGCATCTTCGCCAGGTACCGCTGTCCTGCTTACAGCAGATGGAATCAAGAAGAGAGGGATGGCTGACATGGCGGCGCTGCAACTGCAGTTCGACATCTCGTCCAGCGACATGGAATCACTCTGGCAACAGGCACAACACTTATTAACATTACCGGCATTGCGACGTTTCTTCGATCCGCAGCAATACCGTGGGGCTTGCAATGAAATGTCTTATATCAATGCGCGCGGCGAACTGCGCCGTATCGACCGACTGGTGGAGTTTGACGACGAAGTATGGGTGCTCGATTACAAGACTGGCGCACCGTCAGATTCTGTATTCCATAGTGTGCAGATGCAGGAATATCGTGTCGCGATGCAGACTGTGTACGCTGGAAAAATAGTTCGCTGCGCGTTGCTGTATCCGGATGGGACGTTATGCGAGATCAGTGCCCCAACGATAAAATCGTAATTTGATCTGACCTCAGCTATCTTTTGTGGTGCTCCTGAAAATTCCAGCCTGGGTGGTTTTGCTATGCGTGGAATTTTATGGCATGTTGGAATATTAGAACGGGCCCTGAGGTCTTCCTTAACCGACCCACATTGGCCCGTCAGGATGATTAACATGTAGGCCTGTTGCTAACCCTCCAACGGGAGGTTGAATTTTATGGCAGCGCGGCTTAGAAAGCTAATCTACTGCTTCAGTAATAGGAGCTTCGGCGTACAATATTTCAAGCCGCTCTTCGTCTACTTCAAGAAGACGTAGGCAGGCAACACCTAGCTTTGTCCATTCCTGGGTCATGCTCAAACCAAGCTTTTTCTGCACAAGATGTTCCGCGAGTTGTGATGTTGCGATGAGTCTGCGGCTCATTATGGGTAGATCTGAATGGGCAGATTCTATCTTCGCAAGTTCGTGGTGGTTGCGAATACCGAGACAGAGCTCTTCCGGTAGCCACCAGCTTTGTGCCAAGATATGTCCTATCATGGCATGATTAGTCGGGATTTCAGTTTCCTCAACCTCTATGAAACAACGTTCGCTATCATTGTTTGCTTCAGCTAGCGCTTTACCATATTCCGCAAAGTACCCCAGCAGAACCGGAATTCCGCAGTCACGGAACAAGCCGAAGGTATAAGCATCATTGACATGCAGGTCACGTAACTTGAGCTCCTGTGCCAACCATGCGGACAAGCGCGCAATGCGTGCAGAAGCATCCCAAAAACGCTCCAAATTCCTCACATTTGGAAAGGATTTGCGCAGGATAATGCCGGCCACAGTATGACTGGATATTTTTAAGCCGAGCATCGTAAGTGCTTCGTTCGCTGAGCGTGCCCGATGGCGCATTCCAAAATAAGGCGAATTGGCTGTTTTGATCAGGCCGGCAGAGATTGCCACATCGGCGCTAATGATATCTGCCAAACGTTTAAAGTCCGGTTCATCTTTGCCCATTTCAGCCATAAAACGATCCAGGATAGCAGGACACGGAGGGATACCAATATCGAGAATGGCACTCTCGAACAAGCTGTCGACTGGCGCTGGGCGGGAGTTTTGTTGTGTGCCGCTCATTTTATTTTCCTCGTTTTGAGTCAAGAGAGCAGGTTGTTACTGAGCTTTGTACTGCCACTTAAGCTGTCCTTGACAACCAGAAAATATCTTTTTATTAGGTGCCCCCATATTCTGCAAGCTAACTTTTAGCTCGCTTCTGGACAGGTTTTGGAATCCGCGTAGATCTAGGTGTGTACGCAACGTTTGTACCACGGTTTCGCCTAGCACTTCTTTGATATTGCAATATAGCTTGGAGAAGCTGGTTTCTATTTGCTGAGACAGATCGATAATCGTATCAAGCAGAGACTTACGCTTGCCCATTAAGGCAAGAGAATCCTTTACTGCTGGAGGGAAGCGTGCAAATATTTTCTGCCATTCGCTATGTTGCTGCGTAGTCAGCTCGATTTTCCCTTCACGAATTTTGTCACCCAATTCAATGAATTTGGTGAGCTTTGGGTCGGCCCGCGCGGCTGCCATCTCGACGGCATTCCTCTGCAAGACTGCATCAATTTTGATTATATTTTCCTTGGCGGCGATAATTTGATTTTCAAGGGTAGAATGATCTGGCAGTAACACGGTGACGACCGTTTCCTTATCCTTACGTGCCAGCGTAGAGGAAAGATCAATCATATTGCCAACAATTGCACAACCTTCCACCACGCCGACCTGCAATGTTTCAGCAACAATGTCGCAGTTCACTGCGCGTTTGATGGAGGCAGACTTGCCGAAAATTACGCAGGATTCTGCATAATTGACGGTAATGTTGCCATCCCATGCCTCAATGCTGGCGTTAATAGCCCGGCCATGTATAGAAACATTGCCACCATTGCTTTTGGCATTGCCGCCGGAAAGATTGTCGTCAATACAAATATCGCCATCTGATGAATGGATAGTACCGTACACCGCAGAGCGGAAAGTCATGTGCTTGCCCTTTACGATACGACCTTCCTGTACTTCACCATGCTCGACGAAATTATCCACGTCCAACTTGATGTCACCGGTAGATTTCGTGCTGATGCCACTTCTATTTTCGATTGTGGCAGTTACCTCCACTTTTTTTGATCTCTCGTCAAATCGCAGAAAACCATCCATGTCAGCCACGATTATGTCGCCCTGGGCACCGGATTCGAGGCGAGTACCAGGGCCAGACATTACACGCAAGTCGATATCTTTAGGCGCGCGGGGTTCGATGGTTGCGCCAGTCACACGGTAACCAGGATCGCCAAGCGCACAGGGAATCTTGCGCAGTAACGGTATGTTTTTAATCACTTGTGGAAAGTAATTTTTAGCTGCATTAAGTGATGCTTTGCCGTTGGCGTTTATTAGCGGAGAACGATCCTGGCGTAGATCGGATTTTTCTTCTACTATTTGTGCGTCTCGGCTATCGGTTGGTTCGCGTTGATATGCGATTTCGATAAGTGTTGCCACACCACTTTGAATGACTGTACGCACCGCATCAGCATCGATACCAAAAGTCACTCCATGGCACCACATTGCTGCGACAAATTCATCAAAATCCAATTTGGTCTGGCGTAATTCGGTCTTTTGGGTAACTTCGACAATAGTACTGATACCGCAATCTCCAGAAGTGCCAAGAACCGGAGTTTCAAATGTTACCTCAGTGAATACAGGTTCAAATAGATATTGCGCGAATCCTCTTGGAGTGATTTTTACTCTTCGATACAGGCTCTTGCGGTGAGGAGCGAAAATGGCAATTTCACTGGCAAGTCGAACTTCCGTTGGTAATCCATTTTTTGCTGTGACGGGCTTTGTGCCATACAACAAATCTAAGAAGAGCGCATAGTCCAAATCTTTGAAATAAGCGTCATTTTTAAATAGACGGTCAACGAACAGTCGTAAGATATCCTGTGCAGGGGGCGGCGAAACCAAGATAAATACGCCATTTTCCCGGACTTGCACATAAGTTGGCAGCATAGATACTTGTGACATCTAGTTATATTCAAGAGATTTAATGACCGCAATGGTGATTGCGGGGCTGTTCAATGCTGCTAAAGCAGTTGGGGCTGATTTACTTCTAATGGCACCTTGTTGCCGATCATGACTGCCCGCATCTTGCTGGACATTTTACACCATGCTTGGCAGTTAATGGCACGCTGCTGCCCATCGCCCAGCAATACTAACCGACAGAAAGCCCGACATTCATAACGCAGCCACCATTTATATGGTGGCCGCCGCCAGCGCAATCTTTTTTTGCTGCCGTTTACTGCCTTGAGTGTTGCTTGAGCTTTGAAAGAATTTGCGCTAAGTATTTTATTTTAGTGCTGTTGAGGCTGATGGAGTACGGCCAATGTGTGTAGCGCGCTTACGCACTTCAAAAGCGCTAAAACCTAAAAACACAACTGGACAGATCTCGTTAATGTGGCGGTGATAACTTCAAACAGGGCTGTAATACGGTGGTCAGCGTCGGTGATAGTCTAGCTGGTTATCGCCTGAAAGTTTTTATTCATTCTGCAATTATGTGTTCTGAGGTATGCATTGGGGTCTACCATCGAATTTGCAGATGACGCCCGTCAGATGAAAGCGTAGCATATCTCACTGACGGGGGTGTGGCTCCTGGGGTCAGCGAACTTGGTAACGGGTCTCGCTTGAGTCTGAAATGCCGCCCCTGTCAGTTCAACATTACAACATTTTCTTTCCAATAAGGAGGGCTAGTTATTTGCAAAGTGTAGCAGAGTTTGTTGGAATATTAGATTTGACTCCATGTACTCGTGCGATCTACCAGCAGTTAGTCAACTCAAATTCTGCCGAAGTTATTTAAACCAAACAGCCTTCACATAACTCGAGGGGATTCACCAGTATCTGACAAATGCCGGATACGCTTAGTTAAAGTTTTAGTCGGTTTGCTGGATTTTAATGTTGTTATGAACTTCAACTACTCCTTTGGTGTTCTGCGCAATTGATACAGCCGTATCCACTTCCGTCTGGCTATGGGCTGTACCACTTAACCACACAACGCCATTTTTATCGGTATCAACTTTGATATCTTTCAAACTACCCAAATGTATTTTAGCGGCCAGCTTGGTTTTTATTTTTGTGGTTATAACTGAGTTTTTGACGAATGCTACGGGGCCGGAGTGATTTGTGTCCTTGTCTGAATCGGTAGAATAAGCAACGATGGGGGAAAGCATAAGGCCGATTGCAAGGCAAGTTATAGCAAGTGTTCTTTTCATGATTCAAGACCTTTCATTAAATTAAATAGCAGTAAACTTCGGTAAAACCATTGGTTTAACATTGAAAATAAGATGAAGTTTTGTTGAAAAATTTTTCAGAGGGCCGTGCATAGCTTGACCGTTTTCAAGTTTTTTAACTATTGTGCATGGTGCATGAACTTACATATGCATCACGTTAATGGAATGGTTTTAATTTTTTTCTCCCCTACCTTGGGCAGGCGCACGGTCATTACCCCATTTTTATAGCTTGCTTCAGCCTTTTCCGTATCCACATTGTGCGGCAAGGGGATGGAGCGCTGGAAAGCGCCGTAGGCACGTTCCATGATGTGGTAAATACTTTCATTTCTTTCGCGCGCAAAGTGTTTTTCCCCTGAAAGATAGAGCACGTTGTTTTCGATCGTGATGCGGCAGTCTTCTTTTTCCATCCCCGGAACCTCTATGTGCACCAGTATTTCTTGGTCCGTTTCTTCAACCTCTCCGGCTAACAGGCTCCAGCGCGGCAAGGTCAAAGGAGTGGAGCCGTTTTTTTGCTCTTCATCTTTGCTTTTAACAAAATGGGTTAGCGCCTCGTTACCGCGACTGACTAATTCGCGCCAGCCTTCTGCAAGATTTTCCCAAGTACGGCCAAGCTCATGTCCGATATTCCTTCCGGCCTGTTTTAATGAATCCAGCATGCTCACACTCCTTTTCTATTTTTAAATGAGTACTTGCTGAATTGGTACTGGTTAAGTCGGCACTTGTTGCATCATGACAAAAAAATTTTTGGTCATACAGATCGGTACATCAATTTTTATTTCTCAATTCCATCGAATCTAGCATTCATTCACTCTGGAATTGAACTGTCATATTCTGCCGTGCGCTTTGGTTCGTGGGTTTTGACATCCCCGCGAATTTTACGCGCGTAATCTTCAAGTTGGCGTTTGGCGGCATTAAAGGCATCGCGCAAAGCGACATAAACGTCTTCGTGATGATCGCGGTTAACCACAATTTCATTGCCGGGTACGCCAATTTCGATGTGTACATTGAACTGCTTGCCCTGATGGTGATGTTTGTGTGGTGCTTCGACCACAACACGGCAGGACATAATATGTTTGCAGAATTCTTCGAGTTTCTGTGCCTTGTCACGAATTCGTGTTTCCAGCGCATCCGAGTGTTCGATGTTGCGAACAGTTATTTGTAATGGTGTCTGCATAATTTTCCCCATCAAAATTAAATACAAGTCTGACTAACGACGACTTCTTGATTCCTTTTGTTGCTCATTTCTCACCAGCTTGGCAATCTCGTGGAATTCTTCCGATAGCAATTCCAAGAGATCGTCCAATGTAAGAATTCCGACCAGTCCGCCACTTTCATCGACTATCGGTAAGCGCCGCACCGCTTTCTGGCGCATATATTGAATGGCTTCAAATACGCCCGTGCTTTCTTTCACCGTAACTAGCTCCCGCGACATAATGTCGCCCACTGTAATAGTCGCGCCATCGAGTTCCGGGGCCATAATTTCCATTATCAAATCACGGTCGGTAACGATTCCTACCGGAACCTGAACGCCGTTGTGATCATCAACGACCAGCACATTGCCAACATGATGTTGGCGCATGAGTCTGGAAGCTTCCAATGCTGTGTCATTGCGCCATGCAACAACAACTTCGCGATTACAAATTTCACCGATAGGCATGACGTTCTCCGTGGTTTATTAATTTTGGGGGACGGGTATTTTCTTTCGGATAAACGTGATTAATTTGATGGTGGCCGGTATCATCGTTGGCAATCGTCGGGTCGGCCTTAAACCATGTGCAGGTCGATAATATCGCCCACCGTGATAACCATATAATCAAGTTCCGGTGCCATAATCTCCACCACGAGATCGTGGTCGGTGATGACCCCCACCGCGATCATTTTCCCGTCGCGATTTTCGATGACCTGCACATCCCTGACCTGATGCCGACGCATAAGTTTGGCCGCTTCCAGCACAGTGTTGTCGCGCTGCAATATGACGGCTTCGCGGTTGCAACTATCTTCAATAGGCATGACATCCTCCCTGTTTACATACATATCGGAGCCAACTTGCGCCATGTACGGGGCACCCGGGTTAATGCGTCCAAGTTACACGCAACAGATTTTGTTCAGGGTTGTAGTGGAAATCCAGTTCGCCCTGGTAGGCGTGATGTAACGCTTCACCGATACCCCTAGCCAGATGGATGTCGGTGGTGGTTACCAATGTCGCCCCCTCTTTTTCTTCTTCGGCCATGATGCGCTGAAGCGGATGTTCCTTTCGTTCGAGTTGTTCATGGTTATGCACCAGATGCATGATTTCGTCGCGATGGGCGAGGAAAAATTCGCCCTTCATAGTCAAAAAGCCGGCAGGATAATGGTCGTGGATACGATGGCAGGCCGGGCATTGCAGGCTATGCGCATTGGCCGGTGTTTGTAGCCATTGCCAGCGTCCTTCATGAAATACCGCGCCACATTGCGAACAGACGGATGGCTCCTGTGGTTTTTCCTTGGATTTGTAGGAATCATGCACACGCTCTTTAAAAAGACCGTCGTGCCGGGAAATGGGGCGGAAATTTGGAGGAGTGTTTTGGGTTCCCATGGTTAGTCATATCCTTTGCTAACGGTTAACAGAATTTGCGGGCCATTTGGCTTGCGTTACATTGCCATTCCTTCCATTTCGTCGGGAATCAGTCGCCTATTTTCGGCCAATTCCGCGATCATGGCGTCAGCGGTGAGAATAAGGCCTGCAATCGAAGCAGCATTCTGCAATGCGGTTCGCGTGACTTTGGTGGGGTCGAGGATACCCATTTCGATAAGATCGCCATATTTGCCGGTGGCTGCGTTGTAACCGAAGCTATCTTTCCCTTCCAGCACGTTGGCGAGCACCACCGAGGGCTCTCCGCCGGCGTTGGCAACAATTTGCCGTAGCGGTTCTTCCAATGCCCGCAGAACGATCGCAATGCCGGCGTGCTGTTCATTATTGTCGTTTTCCAGTGTGCCAAGTGCTGACCTGGCTCGCAGTAATGCCACACCGCCGCCTGGCAGAATCCCTTCCTCGACTGCAGCACGGGTTGCATGCATCGCATCTTCAATTCGTGTTTTCTTTTCCTTCATTCCTGTTTCGGTTGCGGCACCCACTTTAATGACCGCGACACCGCCAGCGAGTTTGGCTGCACGCTCCTGCAGTTGATCCTTGTCATAATTGTTAATGGATTTTTCTGCTTCATCGTGGAGGCGTTTGATGCGATCCCGTATTTTTTCGGTATTGCCTGCACCGTTGATAAGCGTTGTATTGTCCTTGCCGACTTCAATCCGCTTGGCCTTGCCGAGATCGTCCAGTGTGACTTTCTCCAGAGCAAGGCCGACTTCTTCGGCGATCACCGTGCCTCCGGTGAGTATGGCGATGTCTTCCAGCATGGCACGACGCCGATCACCAAAGCCGGGACTTTTGACGGCAACAGTTTTTAAAGTGCCCCGGATGTTATTGATGACCAATGTTGCCAGCGCCTCTCCTTCAATATCCTCGGCGATAATAAGTAGCGAGCGGCCAGCCTTTGAGATTTGTTCCAGCAACGGCAGTAACTCGTGGGCATTGCTTATCTTTTTGCTATGAAAAAGGATACATGGTTCATCCAGCGCGGCGATTTGCTTGTCGGGATCGTTGATGAAATATGGAGACAAATAACCACGGTCAAACTGCATTCCTTCCACGATCTCCAATTCGTTTTGCAGGCTATTGCCATCTTCAATGGTGATTACGCCTTCCTTGCCTACTTTATCCATGGCCTGAGCAATGATTTCACCGACAGAAGCGTCGGCATTGGCGGAAATTGCGCCGACCTGGGCAATCTCTTTGTTGGATGTACAGGGTTTTGAAATCTTTCTGAGTTCTGCAACGGTGGCGGAAACCGCCGTATCAATGCCGCGCTTTAAATCCATCGGGTTCATTCCGGCTGCAACAAACTTCATTCCTTCCCGAACAATAGCTTGTGCCAGTACTGTGGCGGTGGTCGTGCCATCCCCCGCCACGTCGGATGTTTTGCTGGCGACTTCTTTTACCATTTGTGCGCCCATGTTTTCGAACTTGTCTTCAAGTTCGATTTCTTTGGCCACGATGACGCCGGAGTTGGCGACAAGAGGCGGGCCAAAGGCACGCTCCAGAATGACGTTACGCCCCTTGGGGCCGAGGGTCATTTTGACGGCATTAGCCAGAATGTTTACGCCTTCGACAATTTTGCCACGGGCAGTATTGTGAAACAGGATTTGCTTCGCCGACATGAAAACCTCCGAAAAGGGGGTAACCTTGGGTTAGGCTTCAATGACTACCGTTGCTATATTGTTTCTGTTGTGCGGGCAATGGTTCGTTATCCATGACGTTATAGATTTACGATATATCCACCGGACAGTGCGACACTCGGCAAGTAATTTCGGCCTGAACAATTTATTTAACGGAAGACCGGTATTACTTTTTTAATCGAGCCGATCCATAAAGTGTAACGACCCGAATAGGGTTACCCGCAAAAAATGACTGTCCAGATTATTTAATTTCGAGCTGCTTGGCAGTTTTTCCATTTTTCTTCGGCAACGTCAGTTCCAGTACGCCATTTTCAAATTTTGCCTGCGATTTGCTTTCGTCCACATCGCTGCCCAGCGTAAAGCTTCGATAACTCGATCCTTGATAAAGCTCGCGACAAATAACCCGTTCTTTTTCTTTCTCTTCTTTTTCCTGCTTGGTTTCGGCACTGATGGTGACGCGATTCCCGTCAACTTGTACTTTGACATCTTCTTTTTTCATTCCGGGTATTTCCGCGCGCACGGTGTAGGACGTGTCATTTTCTGTTAGATCAATTTTGATCATGGACGATATATCCGTGTCCACGGAAAGCGGACGAGCCCAGAAATCTTTAAGCCATTCATCAACATTTGTGAATGGGTCGATGCGAGCAATACTGCTAAATAATGGGGAACGTGGAATGATATTGAACATGTTATTTCTCCGATTAGAGTGAGTTAAATTGTCCGCAGTTACAGCAGTTACATTGCATTGTTGACGGACATGTTTGTTTTGCCGGTTAAAGTAATTTGGATAAATCCAACCGCCGGGAATTAAACAACCCGCCAATATGTTGCATGGTAAAAACAATATTCAGGTTGGTCGGTGCGGTACCGCACATAACTTGATATTTTTGTATGCTTTGCAATGGAAGGTGTACGGTATTTATGCACGTTGTTACCCGGTAATTTTGACTGGATTGAATTCTGCTTCGAATGGAAAAATCATGGCCCTTAGATAAGGGCGATTTTGATTTTTTATGATGCAGATAAAAAATTTAACGTCGAAAGTCTGACCGCTTGGACTCAATAATTGAAATCGGTGGCCTATATGGGAAAGAAAACGCAGCCGGGAATTAATCCGGTCATCATGCATTAATTTGATTGAGGCAAGTCCGGGTATCAGTTTTGAAATGTGTCCGCAGGCCGGCGTATCCTGATGATAGCCGAACAAATATCCAGTTGAATCTCTACGGGTTCAATTCCCCGCTCCTTGGAGCGAAGGCTGGTTGAAAGCCAGCGGATTGAAAAGCATAGTTAATACCTCGTAGCTTGCTGCGGGGTGCTTTATTCGGCGGAAATATCACAACCGCAGATGTTGCCTTGCTCATTCAGCGTCAGTTCCATCTTGTTTTCAAGCGCGCGCGGGGGTGTTATTAATTGTCCGGGGAAATCGGGTGTTATAAGTACGGGTTCCATCATTCCTCCTCGGCTTCGGCAGCCAGCCAGTCGTCCAATTCATAGCCGGGTAAAAATCCGCGAGCTTCCGCTTTGTAATAGGCAGATTCGGCAATACGTGATATCCGGTTTTTATCGCAGGGCAGAGGATCATGGTCAGCAGGAAAAATGTCGGTTGGTTTTTTTGCGGCCTTGCTGTTTGCTCTCACGGAACTCATATTGCCTCCTTTTTGGAGTGGGATTGAAAGGATTTCGCTAACCATGTCTTTGCGGGGATATTTAACCGAGGTTTATCCTCGACGTGTGCAACAAGGAAAATTCCTTGCGCAGGATATTTCAAAGACGATCTTAGGTCTGTTCGATAGCGCACATAACTGGATAATTTGATTTTATTGGACGCGCTGATAGATCAAGTTTCGCTCGGGATAGGTAAGATGCTGGGTTTCACAAGTTCAGCGCCAACCTACCGGACTATGTGTGTTTTTACTTCAGAGGAATACTTGTTTGAATGGTTTACGGCTTCATTCTCTCGAGGTTTTGAGCCTCCTCGGAACCCTGAACGATTCGAGTTTCAGTAAGAGGTCCGGGCTATGCGTAGATTGGCGCTGAACTTGTGAAGCCCAACATTTCATTATTATCCATAACGATCTAAAGAAATTGGGGGCGAAGAAATTGGAAAAACCGGGGGGAGTTCAAATTAAACCAGTCATCCGTTCTTCCAATAAACCAATGTTTGAAATCCCAACCTTTATTGGTTGGGATTTTTACGTTCTGATCGCCAATCCCCGCCAAGTGCTTTGAGTAACGCTGTGCTGGCGAGTAGCCTGCGGCCAGTTATATTGAGGCTGCGTATGTCCGCGTCGAGTGCTGTGGCCTGTGCCGTAACCACATTCAAGTAGCTCACTGTTCCAGCCAGATACTGGTTATTAAAAAGAGTGACTGCTTCCTGCGCAGACCGTTTCGCCTCAAGTTGTACCTTGGCTTCTTCACCCAGGATGCGTAGCGTAGAAAGATTGTCCTCAACTTCCTGAAATCCAGCCAGAACAATCTGGCGGTAATCGGCAACGCTTTTGTCAAATAAAGCAATTGCCTGCTCTTTTTGTGATGACCGCACCCCCCCGTCAAACAATGTGGCCGCAATATTCGGTCCAATAGACCATACCCGCCTTGGAAGGGATATTAAATTGGAAAGCAGTGAACTTTGATAACCAGTTGAGGCGCCAAGTATGAGAGACGGAAAATATGTAGCTTGGATCACGCCAATCTGGGCATTTGCGGCCTGAATGCGGCGTTCCGCTGCGGCAATATCGGGGCGCCGCTCCAGCAATTCTGACGGAAGGCCAGCAGGAAATGCTGGCAAATTTGGCAGGATTAAGGTTGGCTTGATCAAAAAATTGGAAGGCGCTTTACCGATCAGTACGGCAATCGCATGTTCAAACTGCGCCCTCTGCACGCCAAGGTCTATCGCTTGGGCTTGGGTGGATTTTAATTGTGTATCCGCTTGAACAACATCAGCTCGCCCCACAATGCCGGCTTCATAGCGATTTTGAGTAATTTGAAGCGACCGCTTATAAGCTACCGTTGTCTGTTCTAGTAAGTTACGTTGTACGTCATTGATACGCAATTGAAAATAAGTCTGTACCAACGTAGATTGGATGCTTAACAGGGCCGATTGCAGGTCAGCGGCACTGGCTTCAGCCGACGCCTGATTGGATTCAACGGTGCGCCCTATTCGCCCCCACAAATCGGCCTCCCAACTGGCGTTCATCAATATTCGATTGGTATTGGTAATCGCTGGGGTTGGATTACCGGGAATAGTTACCCCAGCATTGGTTGAACTTGCACCTTGTCCACGGGTATGGGCAAAACTACCAGATACTGTCGGTAAATAACGTGCGCGCGCAACACCCAGAAGCGCGAGGGCTTGCCGATATTGCGCTTCGGCGCTATGTATATTTTGGTTGGAGATTGATACTTGTTGTACCAACGCATTTAGCTGGATATCGCCATATATTTCCCACCATTTGCCGCGCAAAACATGGTCCCGGGGATCCGCCAATTTCCATTGATTTGTTTCTTCCTTGAAAGTGGTTGGCGGTATGACGCCAGGCCGTTTGTAGTCGGGTCCCACGGCACAACCGGCCAGGCTTAAAACAGCCAGCACACAAAATGTTGTTATCAGTATTTTTATACTAGTCATAATTCATGTCTGTTTCGCAGTTTTAAGTGAATTAACTTGGGATCGTTGCTTCCAAATTTTGGAACACCACAGCCGAAATCGATCAAGGTACAGATAGACGACAGGTGTCGTGTAGAGCGTTAGCAATTGACTTAAGATCAATCCACCAACAATAGATATTCCCAGTGGTTGGCGCAGTTCAGCGCCCATGCCCGAATCCAGGGCAAGCGGCAGTGCGCCAAACAAGGCGGCCATGCTGGTCATCATGATTGGACGAAAACGTAATAGGCAGGCTTCATAGATCGCATCGCGCGGATTTAAGCCGCGTTGCCGTTCGGATTCAAGCGCAAAGTCGATCATCAGGATCGCGTTTTTCTTGACAATGCCAATGAGAAGAATGACGCCGATCATCGCGATGATACTGAAATCCATCTTGAACGCGAGCAACGCCAGAATCGCCCCTACTCCCGCCGACGGTAGCGTCGAAAGAATGGTTATAGGATGGATGTAGCTCTCATAAAGCATACCGAGCACGAGGTACACCGCCACCAAGGCAGCAAGGATGAGCAAGGGCTGATTGGCCAGCGACATCTGAAAAGCTTTAGCTGTGCCCTGAAAACTACCATGCACGGAAGCGGGTACGCCGATCTTCGCCATTACCTTCTCAATTTCCCGCGTAGCATCCGAAAGCGATACGCCGATCGGAAGATTGAATGAGATCGTTGAAGCGGCAAACTGACCTTGATGATTAATCGCCAGTGGCGTCGCCGTTTCTTCCCAACGGGCGAATGCGGCCAGTGGTACTTGCAGGCCTCCGGGGGCAATGAAAAACACGTCCTTCAGCGCTTCCGGGCTCTGCAAATATTGCGGTGCGGCTTCCATAACTACCCGATACTGGTTCAATGGGTTGTATATGGTTGATACCTGGCGCTGGCCGAATAAATCGTTCAATGTTGTATCGATCAGCCGCTGCGTCAATCCTAGCCGTGCGGCAGCATCACGGTCAATGATCAGCGAGGTCTGCACACCCTTGTTTTGTTGGTCGGTGTTGACATCCGTAAGTTGCGGCAACGAGCGTAATTCCTGGCGGATGCGGGGTTCCCAGGTACGCAATTCATCAATCCCATCTGCCTGGAGTGTATATTGGTATTGCGCGTTGCCGGCACGGCCGCCAACGCTAATGTCCTGGACCGATTGCAAAAACAAATTGGCACCGGGTTCATGGCCGAGCTTGCCGCGCAGCCGGGCGATAACCTTGTCAGCGGATATCTGGCGTTCAGCCAAAGGTTTTAGTCCAACGAACATTCGCCCAGTATTGACTTGCCCGCCCCCGGTAAAACCTACGACGCTATCCACCGCAGGGTCTTGGCTGACAATATTGACGAAAGTAGCAAGTTTGTCCCGCATGGCCTGGAAAGAAATACTTTGGTCTGCCTGAATCGCTCCCATTAGACGGCCAGTATCCTGCTGCGGGAAGAAACCCTTGGGTATGACCGTGTAAAGATAAATATTAAGGCAAACCGTTGCCAAAAGTACGAGCATCATGGTGCGGCCATGCGCGAGTGCCCAATCGAGCGATACCCGGTAACCATTCAATAGCGCATTGAAGATGCGCTCACTGACCTTATACAAACGGCCTGGCGGCGATTTCGAGCGTGGGCGCAATAGCCGCGCGCACATCATGGGCGTCACAGTCAACGATACAACCAGCGATACCAGAATAGCTGCCGATAGCGTGATAGCAAATTCCCGAAACAATCGCCCAACGACACCGCCCATTAATAAAATCGGTATGAACACGGCGACCAAAGACAGGCTCATTGATAATACGGTGAAACTCACCTCGCGTGCCCCTTGTACAGCGGCTTTAAATGGCGCAACGCCGTTCTCGATGTGGCGAGAAATATTTTCCAGCATCACCACGGCATCGTCCACCACAAATCCGACACCAACAGTCAGGGCCATAAGCGAGATATTGTTCAGGCTAAAACCGGCCAAATACATCACGCCAAAGGTGCCGATCAAAGATACCGATACCGCAACGCTTGGAATTAGAGCTGCCCGAATATCGCGCAGAAACAAAAATACAACCAACACCACCAAGGCAATTGAAATCAAAAGCGTATGTTCGACTCCCCGTAATGATGCGCGAATGGTCGGCGTGCGGTCTGACGCCACTGACAGGGTAATTGCCGCCGGTATGGAAGCGCGCAATAACGGCAACAATTGCTTTACCTGGTCTACCGTTTCAATAATATTAGCGCCCGGCTGGCGATTCAGGATCAGCATCACAGCCGGCTTACCATTAACCAGTCCAGCATTTCGGATGTCCTGTACTGAATCCGCTACCTGGGCAATATCGGCGAGACGGATAGGTGCGCCATTACGGTAAGCGACAATTGTCGGAAGGTATTCAGCAGCAGTTTTGGCCTGATCGTTAGCCAATATCTGCCAGCGCCGATCTCCATTCTCAAGCGAGCCTTTAGGCCTGTTAGCGTTGGTGGCGACGATTGCGGCACGCACATCCTCAGCGCCTATGCCATACTTGTTCAGGGCACTCGGGTTGAGCGACACGCGCACGGCCGGCAGCGAACTGCCCCCTACAGTCACCAGGCCAATTCCTTTCAATTGTGATATTTTTTGGGCGAGGATAGTCGATGCCGCATCGTACATCTGTCCTCGACTCATCGATTCTGAGGTAAGGGAAAGAATCATAATGGGCGCATCGGCCGGATTGACTTTGCGGTAGACCGGGTTGCTGGGAAGACCAGTGGGCAGCAGATTCCGCGCCGCGTTCATTGCTGCCTGAACATCACGCGCAGCGCCATCAATATTGCGGTCAAGATCAAATTGTAAAGTGATTCGGGTTGAACCCAGCGAGCTGGACGAGCTAATCTCGGTAACGCCCGCGATAAGACCAAGCGATCTTTCCAGCGGCGTGGCCACCGTGGCAGCCATCGTTTCTGGACTTGCTCCTGGCAGGGTTGCCTGTACCGAGATTGTCGGAAAATCAACTTGTGGCAAGGCTGCTACAGGAAGCAGCGTAAATGCAATTACTCCCGATAATACGATACCCAGCGCCAATAGCGTCGTGGCAACCGGGCGATTTATGAAGGTTTCAGATAGACTCATGGCAACAAGACCGGGTGATACCTCAGGTACGGTCGGCAGCTGGGGGCAATTTGAAGCGCTGCGCCCACTGACCAAAGGCAAGGTAAATAACCGGCGTTGTAAACAGAGTCAGTATCTGGCTTACCAGTAACCCCCCCACCATCGTGATACCCAATGGATGGCGCAACTCTGACCCGACACCCGTACCGAGCATCAATGGAAGCGCAGCAAGCAAAGCACACATGGTCGTCATCAAAATCGGCCGAAAACGTAACAGGCAGGCTTCAAAAATTGCTTCGCGCGGTGTTTTGCCATGCTTACGTTCTGCATCCAGCGCGAAATCGATCATCATGATGGCATTTTTTTTAACGATGCCAATCAGCAGAATGATACCGATAATACCGATTACCCCAAGCTCCGTGCGCGACACTAACAGTGCCAATAATGCCCCGACTCCAGCGGAAGGAAGCGTGGACAAAATTGTGACTGGGTGAATGTAGCTCTCGTAGAGCACACCCAGCACAATGTACATGGTAATGATTGCCGCAAGAATCAACAGCAACATGTTACTCAGAGAAGCCTGGAACGCCAGGGCAGCTCCCTGAAAACTGGTTTGAACACTAACAGGCAGTCCAATTTCTTGTTCCGCCGCACGGATAGCCTTCACTGCATTACCCAACGAAGCGCCAGGTGCCAAATTAAAGGAAATGGTAGCGGCGGGAAACTGATCGATATGGTTGATAGACAGAGGTGTTGCACGTTCTGAAATACGGGCGATCGATGATAACGGCACCTGGCTTCCATTCAACGATACGATGTAAATCCCATTCAGAGCCTCAGGCCCCCGCTGAAACTCGGGCTTAACTTCCAGTACCACCCGATACAGGCTGGACTGGGTAAATATGGTTGAGATAAGCCGCTGACCAAAAGCATTGTATAGCGTGTTATCTATTGCCGCGGGCGTAATGCCAAGCCGGCCAGCGGTGTCGCGGTCAATCTCGACATAGGCCTGTAAGCCTTGGTCCTGAATATCACTATCCACATCTATCAGTTCCGGCAATTTGCGCAGACGCTCCAGCAATTTGGGTGCCCATTCGGCCAGCTCGGCCGGATTGGCGTCTTCGACACTGAACTGGTATTGAGTGCTACTTACCCGCGTTTCAATAGTGAGATCCTGCACCGGTTGCATATACATCTCGATTCCCGGCACCTCTGCCAGGCTGTGTTGCAGGCGACGAATCACACCCGTGGCATCAGTGTTGCGAGCGCTTTTTGGTTTGAGGTTAATCAGCATGCGGCCACTGTTAAGTGTGGCATTCGTGCCATCAACGCCGATGAATGACGACAAGCTCTCCACCGCAGGGTCTTTCAGCACAACTTGAGCGAGTGCCTGTTGCCGTTCGGCCATCGCCGCAAAAGAAATTGACTGGGGGGCTTGGGTCATGCCTTGAATCACTCCAGTATCCTGCACCGGAAAAAAACCTTTTGGCACAAATATATAGAGTAGAACGGTAAGGCCCAGTGTGGCTCCCGCTACCAGTAACGTGGCTAACTGACGGTCAAGTACCCAATTGAGCATGACGCCATAACGCGCAATCACCCTATCAAAAAAAGCGCCGCTCTTACGGTAAAACCGACCTTGCTCAGCAGCAGGCACATGGCGCAACAATTTGGCACACATCATCGGCGTGAGGGTAAGCGATACCACAGCAGAAATCAGAATCGCCACCGCCAATGTGATAGCGAATTCGCGGAACAGCCGGCCGACTACGTCTCCCATAAACAGCAGCGGGATCAACACAGCAATTAGCGAAAAGGTCAACGAAATGATGGTAAAACTTATTTGCTTAGCGCCCTTAAGCGCCGCTTGCAAGGGTGAATCGCCAGCCTCGATATAACGCGTGATATTTTCGATCATTACGATCGCGTCATCCACTACGAATCCGGTAGCAATCGTCAGCGCCATCAACGTCAAGTTATTGATACTGAAACCAGCCAGATACATCACGCCAAAAGTACCAATAAGCGACAATGGCACGGCAATACCGGGGATGATGGTGGCGTACACATTACGTAAAAATAGAAAAATCACCATCACTACCAACGCGACCGATAGCATCAACTCGAAGCGGACATCTTCCACCGAGGCACGGATCGTAGTAGTCCGGTCAGTGAGAATCTTGACATTAATAGACCCAGGCAACGTAGCTTGCAGTTGCGGCAAAAGCTTCTGGATGCGATCCACCGTTTCAATGACATTGGCTCCGGGTTGACGCCGAATATTGAGGATCACAGCCCGAGTCTGACCAGCCCAAGCAGCAAGATGCGTGTTCTCGGCCCCATCAATGGTGTCCGCAATATCACTTAAACGAATCGGTGCACCATTGCGCCAAGCGACAATAAGATTGCGGTATTCTTCGGCTGATTTGAGCTGATCGTTGGCGTCCAGGGTTGAAGCCCGTGCCGCGCCATCAAAACTTCCTTTCGCAATGTTTACGTTGGCATTTCCGATAGCAATGCGAATATCGTCGAGGTTAAGGCCATTTGCGGCAAGCGCTCTGGGATTAGCTTGAATGCGGACCGCAGGCCTTTGGCCACCGCCAATACTAACCAGTCCGACGCCAGGCAACTGCGAAAGTTTTTGTGCCAAGCGTGTATCCACCAAATCTTGCACTTTTGGCAGCGGCAGCGTTTCGGACGTGATCGCCATCGTGACGATAGGCGCATCAGCTGGATTAACCTTACTGTAAATCGGCGGCATCGGTAGATCAGCAGGCAGGAAAGAAGTAGCCGCGTTAATCGCTGCCTGCACGCTCTGTTCCGCCACATCAAGACTGAGGTTGAGTCCGAACTGTAGTGTAATAACTGAGGCACCGCCCGAACTACTGGAAGACATCTGGTTCAAACCGGGCATTTGACCGAACTGGCGCTCCAGTGGCGCGGTAATTGAGGATGTTGTCACATCCGGGCTGGCACCAGGGTAGAAAGTGGTCACCTGAATAGTCGGGTAATCAACCTCCGGTAAAGCTGAAATCGGCAATAAGCGATAGGCCAGCATTCCTGACAACAGGATGGCAGCCATTAGCAGTGTGGTTGCGACTGGCCGGATAATAAACAGACGTGAAAGGTTCATGCCCCGTCTTTATTCTCAGCCTGGGGTTTACGCCGGTTTTGACGCCCATCCCCCCGGCGCGGACCTTTGCTTTCACCGCCCCGTTCGCCAGGTAAATTTATTTCTACTTTTGCGCCCTGCCGCAGTTTGTCTGCACCGTCGACTACGACTTTTTCGCCCGGAATCAAACCCTTCTCGACCGCCACAATATTGCCCGAAATGGGTCCGAGCACGACCGGTCTTAAGTTCACCGTTTTGTTCTCATCCACCACATAGAAAAAAGTGCCCTGTGTGCCACGCTGGGACGCTGAAGTCGGAATTAAAGTAACCCCATGCCGAGTTTCGATGCGCAAGTGAATGTTGACAAACTGATTCGGAAAAAGGGCGTTATCAGTATTTGTGAATTCGGCCTTAAGCTTGACAGTTCCAGTTGTTGCATCAATCTGGTTATCTATCGTCAGTAACGTGCCAATCGCCAACTTATTCTTATCATCACGATCCCACGCTTCAACTACCAGCTGTTGGTTCGCTTGCAGTTTACCCAGCACAGCAGTGAGATTGTCCGAAGGAATTGAGAAAATGACGGTAATCGGCTGGGTTTGAGTAATGACAACCAAACCGCCCGTATCAGTGGCGCGCACCATGTTACCTGTATCAACCAAGCGTAGCCCAAGGCGGCCGGCAATCGGTGCCGTAACATGGGTGAAAGCAAGCTGGAGTTTGGCGTTATCCACCAAAGCCCTATCCGTTTGCACCACCCCCTCATACTGTCTTACTAACGCTTCCTGCGCGTCGACCTGTTGCTTAGCGATAGAGTCTTTCGCCAACAAGCCGCGATAACGGGCCTGATCAAGCCGCGCATTGGCAAGTAACGCCTGATCCCGCATTAATTGTCCGTTCGCTTGATCAAGCTGCGACTGGAAAGAGCGCGGGTCAATTTCTGCAAGCAAATCTCCAATCTTCACAACTTGGCCTTCACGGAAAGCAACTCGAACAATCTGACCGTCGACGCGAGGCTTGACCGTTACAGTGTTGCGTGCGGTAACGGTGCCTAATGCGTTAATCACCACATCGATGTCACCTGTCCGGGCGATTGCAACTGCCACTGGCACAGGCCGATTTGCACCATCCTTGCCACCACGTCCCATTTGCGGCGTTTGCGTTTGCGTTTCCTGCTTCCCATAGAATAAAAAGATCGCAAGTACTCCGGCGGCTACTAAAACTCCGATCGTAATCCAAAGGGCTTTATTCTTCATTCAGTGTTCCTACCATTAATTTGATGCAATTTTTGACTGCTTCTAGGACGCCCCTAAAATAGGTGATTTATATTTTCTTTACTCTTATCAATTTATTTGAAAATAAACCCGCCCTTATCAACATTATTTTGATATAAAATCATCGATATACCTTTTCATATTACCATCGCTGCCTATACCACGTTTCTATTGTTCGCGATCTTCCGATGACATGCGCTCCCAGCGTTCACGCATTTTTTTGCGGTGGGCGTCACGTTCAGCCGGTGTCATTTTTTGCCAGTGTTCTTTCATTTTTTCACGCATTTTATGTCGTTCCTCGGGGGGCATGTTTTCCCAATGCTCGCGCATTTCCTTACGCTTTTCAGCGCGTTGTTCCAGTGTCATCGCCTCCCATTTCTTATACATTTCCTTACGCTCACCCTCAGGCTTTTTTTGGGGCACGCTTTGCCACTTCTCGTTCGTCTCAGGATGTTCTTCAATACGCTGATCAGATGTCTTGTTTTTCCATTCCTTACGTATTGCCTCACGGACTTTGATTTGCTCTTCAGACAATTCATTTTGCATTTGTCCGGTATGGACAGCCTGTGTACTGTCATTAACTGTTTCAACCGCATAAACAGGGATAACGACACAAACCAAAACACTAGCCGCGATAAGCAATTTAAAGATGTTATTAAAGTTCATAGTCACGGATATTCCCGTAAATTAAGTGCATAGATAATGTATGACGTAGCTGAAATTCTTCATAATTATAACGACGTATGTGGCTTTGCTAACGAAACGCGGGGTTCACAAATATTTTTGTGTACACGTCGAGTGTATATTTTAAATAATCACCCCACCTGCGCACCTTTGCTAAAAATTTTTAGTGTGATTTTTATGTAAATTGCTTGAGCTAACTTCTTTAATATTTGCATAAAATGGTTATCTTGATTGAACTGCAAGAGTAAGTTTTTTCCAAGGAAAAATTTGTAACAGTTTGTTTCAACCAAGGAACCGCGACACAATTCTTTACAGCTTAAACTAAAGTTGGCTTTATCATGCTCGCCATGGACAACATGCATCGCATTCTAATTATTGACGACGACTCTCGCTTACGCTTGTTGTTGTTGCGTTATCTTGGTGAACAAGGTTTCACAGTGAAAGCAGTCATTGATGGTAGCGAGATGGATAAAGCCTTAGCGCTAAACCGTTATCACCTTCTGGTGCTGGATCTAATGTTGCCCAATGAGGATGGATTATCAATTTTGCGTCGTTTGCGTGGAGCGGGAGAGAATGTGCCGGTGATTTTACTCACCGCCAAGGGCGACGAAATAGATCGTATTATCGGGTTGGAAATGGGAGCCGATGACTATCTTCCCAAGCCATTTAATCCACGCGAACTGGTAGCGCGTATCCATGCAATTTTGCGCCGCAAGGGAACCCAACCGGTTGGTGCGCCGCAAACAGAAGAAAAAATAGTTACATTCGGCGTATACGAATTAAATTTGGCGACGCGTGCATTAAGTAAGTCAGGCGTGCCCATTGCACTCACCACCGGCGAGTTTGCATTACTCAAGACACTGGTCACGCATCCTCGCCATCCTTTATCGCGCGACAAACTCATGGAGCTGGCACGCGGCCGCAACCATGATCCATTCGATCGTGCTATAGACGTGCAAATTTCCCGGTTGCGCAAACTCATTGAAGCAGACCCCGCACATCCCCGTTTTATCCAAACGGTTTGGGGACATGGTTATGTATTTGTACCGGATGGAATCACGCCTTGATTAATTGGCCAAAAACCTTACTGGTACGCGCCCTGTTACTCATCATGGTTCTGATCGTATTATCTTTAACGGCAGCTCTGGCAATTTTTCGTCAAGTCGAACATGAACCACGTGCACAGCAAATGGCACAACTAGTTGTATCGGTGGTCAATCTCACACGCGCTGCGGTGCTGTCCGCCGCACCTGAATGGCGCTCTGCACTGCTCGCCGAACTGGCTGATGCGGAAGGGTTGCGTGTACAGATGGCAGACAATGGTGATGTGCTTACACCCTTGCCAACCCATCCTCCTGAATTACCTTTAATGACAAAGAAAGTGCGCGCAAGCTTAGGTCAAAATACGCGCTTCGCTGCGGAGCATAACGGTGTGGAAGCTTTATGGGTGAGCTTCTTCATTGGTACCAATGAATTCTGGGTGGCATTACCCAAAGAGCACGTCGAACATCCGGTCTCGCAAGTATTATTGATATGGGTCAGCTTGGTATTTGGATTCGCTTTACTCGGCGCTTATTTCATCGCACGACAGGTAGCATACCCCTTACAGCAACTCGCGCAAGCGGCACAACGAGTAGGCCAAGGTGCGACGCTGCATCCGTTACCGGAACGGGGCGCGCATGAAATCGTTGCGGTAACACGCGCCTTTAATCAGATGTCCGCCGACCTCACCGCGAATGAACGTGAGCGTGCTTTAGTGTTGGCAGGCATATCGCATGACCTGCGCACTCCTTTGACACGCGTGCGGTTGGCAGCTGAATTTATCGCCGATGAATCCTTACGCATGGGGCTGGCCGCCGATGTAGAGCAAATGAATGCAGTCATCCAACAATTCCTTGACTATGCGCGCCTAGATGAAAATGAAACCGTTATCCAGTTGAATATAAAACCACTCGTGCGCGAAGTTGCTGAGCGGTTTGAACAGCAAGCAGAATCGCTTACGCTCGAACTGCGTGATGTGCCTATGCTGCGAGTCAGGCCATTGCTTTTAAAACGCGCCCTCTCCAATCTGCTGGATAATGCTATCAAACATGGCGGAGGCAAGATCACGTTGCAGCTCAAGCAGGAAAAAAATCAAATCATCCTGGCTATAACTGATTGCGGCACTGGCATTCCTGTGGCGCAACGCGAAGCTGTCAAGCGGCCATTCGCCCAGCTGGAAACCTCACGCGGCAATATCACCGGGACAGGATTGGGATTGGCAATTGTTGAACGTGCGGCACGCTTGCATGGCGGCGAATTCCGTTTGGAAGATAGCGTAGCGGGTGGATTGGTGGCTCAACTAATTTTTCCATGCGCCTGAAAAAATTATCAGATTGAGTGTGCTATAACCAATGCTTGTACACCGCTTAGTGATCCTTACCAAGCATTAATCGCAGCTTATTTTTATCCCGCCATAGAAACAAATTTTTACACTTTATTCCCTACCGCAAACACTTTGCTTACATTTTCCCCATAGGATGCTCTACACGCACATCACCGCGTTAACCGAGAAACCTATTACAGGAGAAGAACCATGAACTTTAGTAGAAGAACCCTTAGCACCATACTTTGCATAAGCTTTGCTGCTTTACTGGGCAACAGCGCGTTAGCCCACGAAAAGATGGAATCAAAAGGTGAATGTAAACATTCTTGGAGTAAAAAAGATGGATACGCTGCACATTTTGATAAACGCATGTCAGCCTTGCAAACCTCTCTTCAACTGACACCCAGTCAAGAAGCGTCATGGACTGAATTTTCAAACAAATTGAAGCCAGTTAAAATAGATAGGCCTGAACATCAAGACTGGAAGGATCTGAGTACGCCAGATCGTTTAGACCGAAGGCTGGATCAAATGAAATCCCATGAAAAGGAAATGGCTGACCATACAGCGGCTGTACGTACGTTTTATGACACATTAACCCAAGACCAGAAGAAAATATTCGACAAACATTTTCAACCACATCATTCCAACTCATATGATAAAAAGTAATTTCCCCGAAACATTGTTGCATCAGTCTATCTCCATACAATTACGTGGATCTTTAATCTAAACAATAATGCATCAAATTTAGGAGGATAACCTTTTGTCGGGCAGCAGGACGATGCTGCCCGATTGCTTCCGTGCCGTAACCCAGTTTTTTGTCCAGCATGCTACGGAAACGTTAGGCTCTATGTTTACAGCCCAACAAAAACCGTAAACAAATGTATCAAACGATTGTTTTACAATAGACCAAATGGTAAAATTTTTAGGTTGTTGCATTAAGATGTCTGCGGCTGCCGCAATATTTAGATTTTCCATGCGGCCTGTGCGTACCGTTTCTAATATATTAAGGAGAGCCCTATGCTGAAAAAAAATATCATTGCCGTATTTTTGTCTGTAAGTTTGCCATTTGCCGCCCATGCCGCAGATTCATATAGCATAGATCCTCAACATACCTACGCCCATTTCAGTGTTAATCATCTAGGTTTTTCCACCATGCAAGGGCGTTTCGATAAAAGTAGTGGCAAAGTAACTTTAAATCGTGCCGCAAAGAATGGATCGGTGGATGTCACCATTGAAACAGCTTCAATCACCACTGGTTTTGGCAAGCGCGATGATCACCTTCGTTCACCAGATTTCTTTAATGTCACCGAATTCCCCAGTCTTACATATAAATCAAGCGCGATAAAATTCAAGGGGGATATTCCAGTCAGCGTGGAAGGTAATCTCACCCTACTCGGCGTAACCAAGCCGGTAACACTTACCATACTTGCTTTCAAGTGCGCCAATCACCCAATGAATAAAAAAGAGATGTGTGGTGCAGATGCCACTGCACAAATTAAACGCTCAGACTTTGGCATGAAATTTGGTTTGCCTAACATAGGCGATGACATAAAATTGACGTTTGAAGTAGAAGCGTACAAAGACTAATCTGCACTTGCAATGCAGAAGAAATAACAAGCAAATGCTTGCCATTTCTTCTGCTCCGATGACTTGCAATGTAGATATCAAAATCGCGACAATCAAAAACCTAAATATATTATTAAATATCAATGTGATATGAAGCACACCATTTACTCAAGTTTAGATATTCAGCCCCAATAGGACTGCAATTCAGCACAAAAGTTGGATCAACTGTCCTTAGCGAATTCCCAGAATTTTTAGAAATATCCATGTAATGAAAAACGATGACGATTTCATGCGCGTCGCCCTGACGCTGGCGAGGCAAGCAGAACTATCTGGAGAAGTTCCAGTGGGTGCCATCGTGGTTAAAAATGGCACTATCATAGGGCGCGGAAGCAATGCGCCGATCAGCCGCCACGATCCTTCCGCGCATGCCGAATTGCTGGCCCTGCGTGACGCGGCACAACATTTGGGCAATTATCGGCTGATTGGCTGTGAATTATTTGTTACCCTGGAACCTTGCGTAATGTGTGTGGGCGCCATATTCCATGCACGCATTGCACGTGTGGTGTTTGGAGCAAGTGATTTAAAGACTGGTGCATGCGGCAGCGTGCTTAATCTGTTTACCGAACAGCGCTTGAACCATCACGCTGAAATGACTGCCGGAATACTTGCTGAAGAATGCGGGCAGCTGTTAAGTGGTTTTTTTGCCGCGCGTCGCGCGCAACAACAAAACATTAAGGCTATATTATAAAAATCAACATTCATATCCGCACGCAGACACTTGAATTATTTGATGATGCCGGCAAACTGTTGCGTCATTATCCAGTTTCTACAGCCGCTAATGGGGTGGGTGAGGAATCCGGAAGCTATTGCACGCCACGTGGCAAGCACATCATCCGTGCAAAAATCGGTACAAACCAACTACTCAACACCGTGTTCATTAGACGCCGCTCTACCGGCGAAATCTATACGCCAGAACTAGGGGCACAGTATCCGGATCGTGATTGGATACTGACGCGCATATTGTGGCTGTCTGGTAGTGAAGTCGGTTTCAACCGTTTAGGGACCTGCGACACGATGCGCCGCTATATATATATTCACGGTACGCCAGATAGTACGAAACTCGGCCAACCTGGCTCTAAAGGCTGTATACGCATGCGCAACACCGACCTTGTGGAGCTATTCGATCTCGTTCCTGTGTACACTGAAGTTTGCATTACCCTGTGACCTGTAGTGCACATCCGATTGCTTGACCTGAGGGGATGCGGTAGATTTATTGTACAACGTACGACTTATACTCTACTCCAGCCGGATTAAACCCGCTGCGCAAACTCCTCAAAATCTTGGACTGGCAGTGGCCGACTGAAGAAATAACCTTGGTAGGCATGGCAACCTATACTGGCTAAAAAATCGCGCTGCAGCTCAGTTTCAACCCCCTCAGCAATCACCCCCATTCCAAGGCTCTGCGCCAACGCCACAATAGTCCGCGCGATGGCAGCGTCGTTGAGATCGGTGAGCACATCGCGAACAAATAACTTATCGATCTTCAATTGGTTCAACGGCAAGTGCCTCAAATAGGAAAGTGAAGAATAGCCAGTACCAAAATCGTCAAGCGAAAAACCTACCCCACTGACTTTCAACGCAACCATCTTTTCAACGATGTCCCCAACATTGTCCACCAAAAGGCTTTCGGTCAGTTCCAGTTTAAGGCGGTTCGGGTTAATACCTGCCTGGCTGATTGTTGCCATTACTTTCCCCACAAAATCAGCTTCGAGGAACTGCTGAGCACTCACATTCACCGCTACCGTGAGGTGGGCCATTTCAGGCCGGATGGCCCATAGCGCAAGCTGGGCACAAGCAGTTTCCAGTACCCATTGGCCCAATGGCAGAATCAACCCTGTTTCTTCAGCCAGCGAAATGAATTCGGTAGGTGGCAACATACCGCGCTTAGGGTGTTGCCAACGTACCAACGCTTCCGCGCCCGTGGCACGGCCATCACTAGCCACCTGAGCCTGGTAGTAAAGCACAAATTGATTATCCTGAATCGCTATACGCAGATCCATTTCCATGGCGGCACTCTCAACGACAATAGTCTGCATGGCTGGGTCAAAGAAGCGCAAACCATTGCGGCCCATTGCCTTTGACTTGTACATAGCGAGATCAGCTTGCTTCAGCAAATCGTCAATAGATGTCGCATTGTCAATGAACAATGTGGCACCGATGCTCGCTGTACTATGGTGATGGACACCTTCAAGCTGATAGGGTTGGCTGATGGCAGTGAGAATTTTTCTACCTATGGTTTCAGTCTGGGTGGCAGCATCCTCAATGGTGTCCGCCAATCCCTCCAAAACCACCACGAATTCGTCGCCGCCCATCCTCGCTACCGTATCACCCTCGCGTACACTAGTAAAAATACGTTGTGCGACTTGCTTGAGTAGCAGATCACCCTTGTCATGGCCCGATGTATCGTTCAGCGTCTTGAATTGATCGAGATCGATGAACAACACCGCACCGAAAGTCCCGTTACGGTTGCTAGTGGCCATGGCGCGTTTCAGGTGATCCTGCAAGAGTCTGCGGTTGGGCAAATGGGTTAGCGGATCAAAGAAGGCCAGCTCCGTAATTTTGTCTTCCGCTAACTTGCGTTCCGTAATGTCAATGTGTGAAGCCACATAGTGGGTGACCACCCCTTTGCTGTTTTTGACAGTACTAATGGTAAGCAATTTTGGAAAAACCTTACCATCTTTACGTCGATCCCAGATTTCTCCCTGCCACGCGCCAGTGTCCCGGATAGTCTTCCACATTGTGCGATAAAAATCAGCGTCATGGCGGCCAGAGTTAAGGATGCGCGGCTTTTTGCCAATGACCTCCTCTGCCGTATAGCCTGTACTCTCACAAAATGCCCGATTGACCCGCAGGATCACATTATCCGCATTGGTGATCATCAAGCTTTCCTGCGATTCAAAAGCGACAGCGGCAATGCGAAGCTCGGCCTCTGCATGCTTGCGCTCAATTTCATTGACATACAGCTTGAGCTGCATTTCGGACAGGCTAGCAAGTACGCTGTTTTCCATACCAGGTTTAACCGCTATATTGGTAGAAAAATCCCCACTGCCGATCCTAACTAAATTACTGTGGATTTCGTCAGCAGTGCCACCCAGTATTGTGCGCAAGGAGATATAAGTTCGCCAGAGCAAGAAGATCACCCCAAGTGCGGTCACGATGAATATCAGCCGGAACGTTAAAGCAATATCTTCCGCATCATGGACTGCATCACGCGTTCTCTTTTCCATCAATACATGAACCTCATTGATGGGCTTCATAACCTTTGCCTTACCTTGGTAGTACTCGTCACTATGTAGCATCAAATTGGCTCTCTCCCGGTTCACTTCCATGTCCGAGTGGGATGAATCAACCAATTTCATGGCTACGAATCCAATGGCAGCCAAACGATCCGAATTCACTTTAGCTTCCGTCAGTTTACCAAGTTCTTCGACAGTAAAACCAGACTGACGCATCAAGTCCAGCAAAGCAACGGTTTGTCCATTCTCTATAGGTGGAGACTGAATATTTGCCAGCACCATATCCCAATAACCATAAAAGTACCCATATGGCCGCGACATCTTGCCGTCACGGATATCCAATATTTGCTGATAATATTTCTTATAACGGGAATCACTGGTCACCACGAAGGCTCTGGCCATCCGTGTTAAGTCATCTGAACTCTGAAGTAACTGATCAGTCAACTGAAAAGAAATTAACCGTTGTTCATTTGCACGATCAATCTTTTTTTCGGTGATAACGTAGATACTGAAAAGAATAGAAAGCGCAATAAAAGAAAGCACTGTCAGCGCAATCTTCGAAGCTACATCCCTATCAGTTTTTTTTGAATTCATTTCTCAGCTTAGTCCCTTACGCAACCAAGATATATAGCGGAAGGTAAAAATAGCTTAGCGCGTAGCGGATTCTCCCACATCCCAACTCAAAATGGCGTCATTGGATCAATCTATATTTCCCTGTTGCCCAGACGTTAAAACCCCTATTTCCCCAAGATAGCCCAATGCATTTCATGCAATGGCACTATTTTTTTTGCGGCGCCCATCTTAATGGCTTCCTTGGGCATGCCAAACACAACACAGGTCGCCTCATCTTGTGCCACCGTAGGCGCACCTGCGTCCAGCATTTCTTTCAGGCCGCGCGCGCCATCGTCACCCATGCCCGTCATGATGATGCCAGTGGCATTTTTTCCCGCAAATTTGGCTACCGAGCGGAACAGTACGTCCACTGACGGGCGGTGGCGGTTCACCAGGGGCCCGTCCACTACTTCAACATGGTAATACGCACCGCTGCGCTTTAATAGCATGTGCTTGCCACCAGGCGCAATGAGGGCGAGTCCTGGCATAACGCGATCGTTATTCTTAGCCTCTCTCACTTCAATTTGGCACAGGCCATTGAGGCGTGAGGCAAATAAGGCAGTAAATTTTTCCGGCATATGCTGCACGATGACAATGCCGGGGCAAACTCGCGGTAGTGCTGTCAGCACGGCTTCCAGTGCCTGGGTGCCTCCGGTCGAGGTGCCGATGGCAACAATGCGTTCAGTCGTTTGCGCCATGGAGTGGGCAGTGGCTGCTGGGAGAATCACATCGGCATTAAGTTTTTCCGCCACTTGCGGTAACGGTGTCGCCGCCCTGACCGTACGCCTGACGTTGGCCTGGGCTGCCGCCCTGACTGCACCTACTAGGTCGTTCGATGATTCCTGCAAAAAACTTTTCAGCCCAACTTTGGGCTTGGTAATAATTTCAACCGCTCCAGCGGCAAGCGCTTGTATGGTGGTTTCCGCGCCTTTTTCCGTGAGGGTAGAGCAGATCACCACCGGTGTGGGGTGGTCGGCCATTATTTTTTTGAGGAAGGTGATGCCGTCCATGCGCGGCATTTCCACGTCCAGCACGATCACGTCCGGCCATTCGCGGGTCATTTTCTCCATGGCAAAAATAGGATCAGATGCCGCGCCAATGACTTGAATGTCCGGTTCCTGGTCCAATACCGCTTGTAATACTTGGCGCACAACAGCCGAGTCGTCAACCAATAAGACTTTAATTTTTTTCATTTATGTTCTTTCATCATGCCTGGATTACGCCCGGTTTGCGTACCCAGACATTGCCGTTATTAATATCAAATACAATCTGCCGATGGCTGTTCCCTCCCAAGTCTTCGGCTGCCACAACGAATCCATGCAGTGCAACAAGCGAGCGGGCAGCAGTCATGTTTTTGCAGGAGATGTTCATGCATGCGTTGATCGTATCAATGCAGTTGTTACGGTCACATTGGTTCCTTTTTATGCCGGAAAACATGTTGCCTGCCCCGAATAATTTCACGGTATATTCTGAGGGGTGTGTCTTGGCCGCACGAATTTCCCGCTCGAACATTTGCATGGCTTCTTTCGCATAACGTCCATCGAGTGTCGTCGCCGAAGCGTTTTCCCGGGCAGGTAGCAGGTAGTGGCACATGCCGCCTATCAGTCTTGTTGGGTGCCACATGGTTATAGATACACAGGATCCAAGAAGGGTACGGAGACGGGTGTTCATGTCACCAAAATAAAAGTCTCCTGGTTGTAAAAATACTTCAAAGACATGCTCAGGCTGCTTCATGGCTTGCGGTATATCGATGGGGAAACCAACTTTAGGACATCGGTGATTCCATTGAGGCTTTCAGAGTGGCTGACAATAAAATATCCGCCCGGTTTTAACATCGGCAACATGCGTGCTACAACTTGGCGTTTTGTATCCATGTCGAAGTAGATCATGACATTACGCAGGAAAATAACGTCAAATTCGCCCAGCTTCGGTAGCGTTGTATTCAGGTTGATTTGCATGAATTGCATGCGGCTGCGCAGGCTGCGCTCAATCATGAACGTGCCTTCTTGGGTACCCGTGCCCTTCAGGCAATGCTTGGAGAGTAGAGACTGCGGAATGTTGTGCGCCCGTTCCATGTCATAGTGGCCCGAGCGGGCTTTTTCGAGAACGCGGGTGCTGATGTCGGATGCGACGATTTCCCAAGGGGTGCTAGGCAAGCCATCGGCAAGTGTCATGGCGAGGCTGTATGGTTCTTCGCCGGAGGAGCTGGCCGCACTCCATAAACGAAATGTTTTGCCCGCTTGCGCTTTGGGCAAAATCTGTCCTCGCAGAAAATCGAAGTGTTTGGGTTCGCGAAAAAAATAGGTCTCGTTGGTGGTAAGTAGGTCAAGCGCTATCTGTAATTCCGCCGCTTCGGCATTCTGGGTAATCAGCCGGAAATAATCACCAAAGCTGGCCAAATCATGGTGCCTTAGCCGCTTGGACAGGCGCCCAGAGACCAGTGCTTTCTTTGCGTCGGAGAGATTAATCCCGGCAGTGCGATGTAACCAGGTGCGAAATTGGTTAAATTCATCATCTCTTAGCGTGGCGGTATGCATAAATTAATGTCTACCCTTTTTTAATAATCTTTGGTCAATCAGGCATCGCTAAAATGCTTGAGTGAAAAACAGTATGATGAGCTAAGCTTGGTTCGATAGACGACTTCAATCGTTTGCATTCAAACTGCGCTTAACCCTACCATACCGATATGTATTACATGCAGTCGCATTAAGCAGCCCGATGTCCGGCAAAACTTCTATCTTTGAAAAACCCCATGACCTGTTGCAACAGATATGCCTGATTGCGAACCTCTTCTGAGGACGCCGCTAACTCCTCGGACGCCGAAGCATTTTGTTGCGTGCACTGGCTCATCTGCGACATGGCAGTATTGATCTGAGCCGCACCACTTGATTGTTCTTCCGAGGCGGCAGTAATCTCCTGCACTAAATCTGAGGTTTTGTTAATTGCCGGCACCATTTCATTCAACAACTTGCCTGCCACCTCGGCTTTCTGCACACTCCCGGATGCCAGTTCGTCAATTTCCTTCGCTGCAATCTGGCTACGCTCGGCCAGTTTGCGCACTTCAGCCGCTACCACGGCAAAGCCTTTTCCATGTTCGCCTGCCCGCGCAGCTTCAATGGCAGCGTTCAAAGCCAGCAAATTAGTCTGATAGGCAATATCGTCCACGATGCCAATTTTGCTCGCAATCTGTTTCATCGCAACCAATGTTTCTGTGACCGCTTTACCTCCATCGGTTGCTTGTTTGGATGCCTGCATGGCCATGCCATCGGTGACCTTGGCGTTCTCACTGTTCTGCGAAATAGAAGCGCTAATCTGCTCAACCGAAGCAGATGTTTCTTCCACGCTCGCCGCCTGTTCGCTTGACGACTGACTCAAGCTTTGCGCTGTCGCACTCATTTCTTCAGAGGCAGATGACAACACGGTAGTCGCACCGCGGATATCAGAAACAATGCTGGCGATATTTCCAGTCATGGTATTAATCGCATGCATCAGACGTCCAACCTCATTACGACTATCCGCCGATTTCAGCAATTGAACGTCCCCGGAAGCGATGACTTGGCAAGCACGCACCGCATCGTCAAGCGGACGCAACAGCTTGTAAAGCAGAGACCACCATATCAACCCTACAACTGCCAATGTGGCGGCAATAATCGTGCCCAGCAGCACTGTGGTGGCACCTCCCATCACTCCTTGGCCCATCTGAATCAACCGTCCCCCACCCAAGATAACAACCAAGCCGATAAAAGCACACGCAGCCGATATTTGAGTCTTGATGCTCATTTCACTGATAGCAGCCAGGCAGCCGCGCCAGCCGGTTGAAACAATCTGTCCTTCTTTGACTGTGATACCTTTCGCGGTTCCGTCACGAAACTGACGGTAAACTCGTTCCGCATTCTCCACCTGCGCGCGAGTTGGCTTTGTACGCAAGGACATGTATCCGGTAATTCGTCCGTTTTCATAAATAGGATTGGCGTTCGCTTCAATCCAGTAATAATCACCGTTCTTGCATCGATTTTTGACCATCCCACGCCACGGCTTTCCAGCTTTCAAGGTTTTCCACAAGTCTCCGAAAGCCGCTGGCGGCATATCTGGATGACGTACAATATTATGATGGGCACCCATTAAATCCTCCGCCGAAAATCCGCTGATCTCCATAAAAGTGCTGTTGACGTAAGTAATCTGTCCCTTGGTATCCGTTTTTGAAACGATGTATTGGCCATCCTTAAGATGACGTTCAACGTTTGTTACTGGCATGTTTACGCGCATGTCGTTCCCCTACTGCGATGTATATAATTAGCCCTATGTAAAACTGAATGGAGAATCAACTTTCAACCTTTCACAAAGTAGGTAAATCCATTCATTCTGAGCCTCTCATCTAACTTTTTTGGATCAGTTTTGTCTCCCTAATTTCCTTTTGGCACGGGCGACATACTCTATGTAATCAAACCCATTGACCACCGACACTACCTATAGCGGTCAATTATTGCTGCCTGTACTTAATCCTTCAGCGCTTACATCCGTTCCATTTGCCCCTGACAGCATGGCCATTTCATCCACTGACAGTACGCGGTCAGCGTTGAGTATGATGACGAACTGGCCGTTCACTTTACCCATGCCGCTGATAAAATCAGCCCGGATCCTGGCGCCGAAACTCGGTGCAGGCTCAATTTCAGAGGCTGGTATTTCCAGCACTTCTGATACCGAGTCCACGACCACGCCGACATCCTGCTTTTCTTCATCCGTTTCGACTTCAATAATGACGATACAACTACGCCGCGTGACTTCGGATGCGGTACGGCCGAAGCGTGCCGACATGTCCACCACCGGTACCACTGCACCCCGCAGGTTGATCACGCCGCGAATGAAATCCGGCATCATGGGTACAGTAGTAAGATTGCCGTACTCGATGATTTCCTTGATGCCGAGGATGCTAATGGCGAACATTTCGCCTCCAATCAGGAAGGTTAAATATTGCCCCTTTTCCTGCTGCGCGACAGCCGCATGAATTTCTTTTTTAACTAGTGCGCCCATAGCTGCCTCCTATTAAAAACGGGCAAATTCAGCTTCATTCGGGATTCCAGCAAGGGCGTGCATGGCAGCTTTTGCCTTGGCCTTGGCCGGGCGCGCAGCTTGGATATTATTAGATGCCGCGACCCTGTTCGCCGTAGCCTGGCGTTGTTGGCTACCAGCACCATTAGCTTCGACCTTAAAGAACCCCATTGTCTGTTGCAGTTGATCCGCCTGGCCGCTCATATCCTCTGCGGTTGCAGCCAATTCTTCGGATGCGGATGCATTTTGCTGGGTGATCTGGCTCAATTGACTCATCGCGGTATTAATCTGGCTCACACCGGCAGACTGCTCTTCCGATGCGGCGCTGATCTCTTGCACCAGGTCAGAGGTCTTGCTGATGGAAGGCACCATTTCGTCCAATAGCTTGCCGGCCTTCTCCGCCATCCCTACGCTGCTGGAGGCCAGCTCGCCAATTTCCTGCGCCGCTACCTGGCTGCGTTCTGCCAGTTTGCGCACCTCCGCCGCGACCACTGCGAAACCTTTGCCATGTTCACCCGCCCGGGCCGCTTCGATGGCAGCATTGAGCGCCAGCAAATTCGTCTGATAAGCAATGTCATCGATAATGCTGATTTTCTTGGCAATTTCTTTCATGGCCGACACTGTTTGCTGCACTGACTCGCCACCCTCGGTTGCTTCCTTGGCTGCTTTGCTGGCCATACCGTCGGTAACCTTGGCATTTTCGGTGTTTTGATTGATGGAAGCGCTCATCTGCTCGATCGAGGCACTGGTTTCTTCCACGCTGGCTGCCTGCTCGCTAGTAGCTTGGCTCATGGATTGGGCGGTCGCGCTTACTTCTTCTGAAGCGCTGGAGAGGCTATCCGAGGCACTACGTACATCGGTGACAACCTGCGACAATTTACCCACCATATTTTGCATGGCTGCAAGTAGTTGGCCGGTTTCATCTTTAGACGTCACTTCGATCTTTGTGGTCAGATCACCTTCGGCCAACCGGTTTGATACATTCACGGCGATATTCAGCGGCTTGGTAATACTGCGCGTAACCCAAAAGCCAATACCTGCGGCCATTGCCAAGGCAATTCCTACCAGCGCCAACATCACGTTGCGTGCCATGTTATAGCTTTCGGCGGCTTCCTTAAGGGCTGTCTGCACTAACTCATTTTGAAAATCATACAATGTATTCAAGCTAGCTTGGTAAGCGGCCAAAATGGGACGTAGAACATTAGTCAAATACACCCGTGCTTCATCTTTCTTACCTTCATTAATAATACTAATCAAGCTTTTATAACCATCCACATATTTGATCCGGTTATCCATAGCACGCTGCAACAGCTCTTTTCCTTTCGGCAAGATAATTATCTTTTGCAATTTATCTACACTTTCTGCGATTTTATTTTTCGATTCAAGAATTGCCCCTTCTTGCTTCTTCATATCATCGCGACTATCAGTAAGCATCATATTTCTTAGCCCAATGGCAATGACAGTGGTTTCTTGCTTAATTCCCGTCACTATAGCCATTTTCGAATACCGATCATTAACTACAAGGTTCAGCATATCGTTTTGCTGCGCAAGCCGTGAAATAGCTAAGATCGCAACAATTATCAGCAAAATTACCACCACACCAAATCCCGATCCCAAACGCATACCTATTTTCATATTATTAAACATCATTAATTCTCCAAAAGATTATTTTTAAGTAAAGTTTGTAAATTTAGTGGCTCGATAATTAATGAATCACTTGCCTGGTTGAAACATGCTGCGACTCTCGATTGACGGCCTGCTGAACCAACGATGGCACATCCAAAATCAACGCCACTTCACCACTACCGAGTATGGTGGAGCCACTGATTCCGCGCAGGGTGCTGAATATCTTGCCTAGTGGTTTAATTACGGTCTGGAATTCGCCCATTAACTCATCTACCACCAGCCCCGCTTTTTGACCTGCACAACTCACCACGACAACATTTGCGCGACGCGCCCCGCTACCCTCAACTTCAAAATGCTCACGCAACATGACAAAAGGCAATACTTCGCCGCGAAGATTAAGATAGCTGCGATCGCCTGTCGCTTGGCGGTCATTTTCAGTCAACTCGATACATTCCTGCACCATGTCCAGCGGCACTATATAGCTGGATTTTCCGACGCCTACCAAAAAGCCGTCGATAATTGCGAGGGTAAGCGGCAATCGGATACTGACAGTCGTGCCTTGACCTACCGCGCTGTCTAGACCCACAGTGCCGCGCAGTGCAGTGATGTTACGTTTAACTACATCCATCCCTACGCCTCGACCTGAAAGATTGGTTATAGCTTCCGCGGTAGAGAAACCTGCCTCAAAAATCATGTTGTAAATTTCCTGGTCAGGCGGCGTTACGTTAGGGGCGATTAGGCCGCGATCCCTGGCCTTTTGCAGAATTCGATCTCGATTAAGGCCACCTCCATCATCGACAATCTCGATTACGATGCTGCCCGAATCATGATAGGCATTAAGCCGCAGCGTGCCTTTGGCTGATTTACCTGTTGCCTGCCGAATTGCTGCCGACTCAATGCCGTGATCCATGGCGTTACGCACCAGATGCATCAGTGGATCTCCAATCTTTTCCACAACAGTCTTATCCAGCTCGGTATCAGCACCGGTAATTACCAGCTCAATATCCTTGCCGAGTTCGCGGCCTACATCACGTACCACGCGCTGAAAACGGTTGAAGGTTTCACCAATTGGAACCATGCGCAGGCGCAACGCGCCATCGCGGATTTCCTCCACCAGTCCCGACATTACCGAAGCGGCTTCCTGTAACGAGTTATCGCTCACACGCTGGGCAAGTAAACTGACACCGGCTCCAGCGATGACCAACTCACCCACCATATTGATCAATTCGTCCAGTTTGTCAGCCTGTACACGAATGTAGCGGCTTTCCTTGTTTTTACTATCCTTGGATTGGGTTTGCTTATCCAAAGCAGCTTGCACGACCTCATGTTCAACCGAACGTTGCTCCACCAAAATTTCGCCCAAAGGTGTTGTCGAGCCATCAGGACGGGCGCTGGTTTGTTGTTCGCTTAACCCAGATTCAAGCTCTTGTTGGGTAAGCGCCCCTGTAGCCACTAAAATTTCACCCAAGCGTGTTTCACTTTCTGGCAACGAGCGAATTAATTCAATGTATTCCGTGAGTTTGCTGTGCGGTGGCAAAATATGAACAAGGCTGCCTTCCCGCGCAAATTCAAATACTCCAGCAATAGTCGCCTTATCGGCATCTGATTTAAAATCAATTTCAAAACCGAGGTAGCACGATTCCGCGTCCATTTCATCGGCAAGCGGCAGGGCATCGAACATGGTAGTGATAGAAACAATTTCTCCGAGAGTAGATAAATAGCGAAGGAAAGAAAGTGGATCCATCCCATCTCTCATTACGTTCTGGCCGAAGCGCAAGGAAATATGCCAATTGTCCGTCTCTACCAAACCACCCCCGCTGAATTGCAATGGAGTTTCTTTCTCCACTTGAACAGCATGGCTCACCTCGGAATTATCTTGATAAGCCTGCAGCCGAATACGCAAACCACTTTCGCGGGCAATAGCATCTGTATCCAATTGCCCGCCTTGAGCGGCGACTACGTTAACCAAGTGCAGCATGTGATCGCCACTTTCGAGCAATACTGCAATCAGATTGGCCTCTATAACAACGTCTCCATCGCGTACCCGGTCCAGCACGTCTTCAACAATATGGGTAAAGCTGACAATAGGATCCAATCCGAACAAGCCGGCTGATCCCTTGATGGTATGCGCGGCGCGGAATATGGCGCCGATCGTATCGGCATCATTCGGATCAGCTTCGAGCCGCAACAGGGCGTCCTCCATATCTTGCAGAAGCTCGCGTGCTTCGGCGATGTAAGTTTGCAGTGCTTGATCAAGATCTAAACTCATTTTTATTATCCTTTTTTCTCATTGCAAGAAAGCACCACCGGATCGCCAAAATAAGGCGCCAAGTTGCACATATCCAGCACATCAAGTACCGCACGGCTGTGCCCGGTTAATCGCAGGTTGGTTCCGTGTTTTTCGGCTTCTCGCTTAGCCAAAATAAGGATTTGCAAGCCAGCGCTATCCATTTCACTGACCTCTGACAAATCAATTTCTCGCTCACACGGTTGAGCCATATGAGCCATCAGTTCATTCTTCATGTCGGCGGCAGTGTAGATAGTCATGTCGCCCTCAATATGCAGTAATGACTGTCCGTTTTTATTTGTTACGCTGATAGGCATGGTATCTCCTTATTTAGTCCTCATTGCCAAGTTCTATGGCAATATCAATTTGGCCACCGCGGTAAGCATTTGCGCTGGCTGGAATGGTTTAACCACCCACGCCTTGGCGCCAGCTGCCTGGCCTTCCTGTTTTTTCCCTTCCTGAGACTCCGTGGTGAGCATGATGATCGGCGTAAATTTGTAATTAGCCATTTTTTTAACCTCTTTCACGAAGGTAATCCCATCCATGTTAGGCATGTTCACATCGCTGATAATGAGGTGGATTTTTTGCCCATTAAGTTTTGTCAGCGCATCCTTACCGTCACATCCTTCAATCACGTCGTAACCTGCTCCTTTTAATGCAATGCTGACGACCTGCCTTACGCTTGCGGAATCGTCAACTATCAATATTGCCTTGCCCATACTCCCTCCTAAAAAAATGTGATTTCTTGTTTAGTGGCTACGCCGGCTTGGCTCCCGCGATGAGTGTGTACTTGTTCCTGAGTAGCGTAGAGCGCCTCCATTTCCGCCAACCATGCTTTAATATCGAGATGTTTAACCGGGATGGATGCCGCCTTATCCTGCTTATATTGCTGCAAGTGCTGATGAAGCTTCTCCATATTGTTGCGCACATGAACCAATATCTGGCTGACACGATCCTGAAATTGAAGTGATACCAGCACGTCAGATAACTCATCACGAATACCCGCACTTTCCTGTTGCAATAATTCGGCTGAATCTGACAAAGTCGAAGTGACTTTAGTAAAGCTTTCCAGAACTTGCTGAATAATCAATTCAGAACTTGCAATAGATTTGAAATCATGTTCGGAAGAGCTTTCAGCAATCTTGAATACGCTGGCGATAGCGTTACTGATAATATCCACCGTACCTGACATTTTTTTACCGGTTTCACTGGAAAGACTGGATAATTTACGCACTTCGTCCGCCACCACAGCAAACCCGCGCCCTGCTTCTCCGGCACGCGCAGCTTCGATTGCGGCATTTAAAGCAAGTAAATTTGTTTGGGCGGCAATCTCCGCTACTTTGACAGCCATGGCTCTCAGTTCACCCGTGTAATCATTGAGGCCTCTAACCTGTTCCAACATATCGTTACGGCTATGTTGCGACTCCCTGAGGGAGTCGATAACGCTTTTCAGTGACGACTCGCTTTGTGTCATTACCGCCACTGCCCCACCCTCTGTATTACCTGCCAAGTTACCAGCGGCACTTTGCGAAGCACGCACCGATGCCTCCAGTTTTGCGTTAATGCCGACAAAACGATTGGCCAATTCCATGATGGCTGTTTCGGTCTGGTTACGGGTAGTTTCAACCTGCCTGGACCAAATAGGCACCACCTCCGTACAAACATCTTCCAAACCGCCCCCATCAGCATTCGCAAGTTCAATGTCAAATCTTGCTTTGGCATTGTCCAACTCCTGTGCTACGGCCAGCTTGAGCAAAGCGCGATGGCGGCGAACGCCCCACTCTCCGACAGCAATCGATATTCCAATAAGGACTACAGCGGACACAATGTTTACCCAGCCAAATCCCCCTAGAGTAAGCAGCAACAAAGCGCCGGTAATACCAAGCCCCAAAGCAATACTCCTACAAAATGTTGCAGTCGCTTTATGTGCTGTCGGATTAATTTTTTTTGCTGCCATAATGTCGCCCCCCACTTTCTTTTCAGCTTTTATTTAAAATTGAAATCGCCAAAATATTTAGCGGCGATTTTTCAAGAATCTTTAATGCTAAACAGCGTTATATAACTTGTAGTTGGTAACTCTTCGATAGTGCAAGATGAGCGAAAAGAAGAAACAGTCAGCTAAAAGTCCATCTATCTTTCGACGAGCTCAGGGCGAACGGATTTGCTTCTTTTGCGGGGATTAAAAATTGATTGCCCGCTCTATTTCACATAGAGCCACTAAAACTATTGATCCGGCGTGGTGCCGGATCAATAAAAATGAAGGAACTTAGGTATGAATTGCTACATATAGTTAAAAAGAGATAATTCAGACACAGCCAAAAAAGATTTCTGTGCCGCTTCCAGGCTAATTTTTTGTTGAGTTAAATCACTGATCGCCTTATTGAAATCCAAATCCTGCAGTTGCGATAGCGTTTGTTTGTATTGCTCACCTATACTTTCACCCGTGCTTTGTAAAGCTTCCAGCTCACTTAGACGAGTCCCCAACGAGGCGCGCACTGTCAACACATTATCGATGCCACGGTCCAGACTATTTAACGCCTGGTTGCGGCTGTTGGTAAATTCCGCTGCCGCTGCCGCTCCACCCAGTGAATTAGACGTTCTCAAAGCAGTAATCAAATTGGAGATAGTCTTAAAGATACTTTCGTTGGTGCTGGGCGCTACGGTAAAAACATCGCCGCTCGCTGGCGCCCCTGTGATATCAAACTGCAAACCATCAAAGCTGATTACCTGTCCGCTAACGTAGGGCATACCCGCTGCTATTGGCACCGGTACCAATGCCCCCGGCGTAATATTTGTCACACCATACGTTGTCACACCAGCGGTCACGCTGAACGTCACCTGATAATTATTCCCAGTAAGCAACGCCGGATTAGTAGTCGCCCCTAAACTGACAATGCCACTTCCGGTATTTGCGGCTGCCGCCTCGACGTTAAACGTTCCATTGCCATCTTTGACGCGCATAAAAATATCTGCGCCAGAATCGCTGGCCGCCAACTGCCTGGAACTGCTAACCTGAATCATGCGCTGGCCATCATCAGTCTGATACTGGACACCCGCACTGGTGCTGGCAAAAGGTTGTGTCCTGCCCTGAAAACCAGAAAATAAATAATTACCGACTCCATCCGTGCTATTTGCCAACGTCACTAGTTCTTCCAGACGTCCACTCAAATCCGTCGCAAAGGTTTGCTTATCAGAATTCGTTAGCGCCCCGCTACCTGCATTAACCGCTACCGTCCTGACGTCCTGCAGCAAATTCGTTACGCTTTGCAAAACGCTCTCGGACAATGAAGCGGAATGCTGCACAACATTTCGGTTGGTCGCATATTGTGAATTGCTGGCATCCGATTGCGATATCTCTAATGCGCGGGCTGACGCAATCGGATCGTCTGCCGGAGTAAGAATGCGCCGCTGAGTGGCAATCTGCTGTTGGGTGTGCAACAACTGGGTCTGCTGCTGATTAAGCAAATTTAAGTTAGCGCTGTAAATGCTGCTTGTACTTATACGCATGGCTTACGACCCCCCTAAACTTAACAAAGTATCAAACAAAGTATTGGCAGTTTGGATCACCCTGCCCGCAGCTTGATAAGCACGCTGATAGCGCATCAGGTTAGCCGCTTCTTCATCCAGATTCACTCCAGAGATCGATTGTTGCGTCTGAATAATTTGATTAACCATACTGGTTTGCGCCCGACTGGTTAATTCCAGTTCGTGAGTTTTATTACCCACCTGACTGACCAATTGCGCATAAGCACCCTGATACGAAGCAGTTCCGCCCGCAATTGTATTTTTAGTTTGCAAATTTGCCAGCAATAACCCATTACGATTATCAGCTGTGGCATTGGTGTTGCTTGCCACCGTGAAGGTATCCCCAGCTGTCGGGGCGCCGGTAATCTGCATAGTCCAACCGTTATAGGTGATAGCTGCACCCGCGGTATAAGCTACACCGGCAACCGGAGAACCTGGTATCCCTGTACCCGTCACAGTATAGGTAGCTGGTGGATTATCGAACACAATACTGACTGGTTGCTGCAAATTGGCATTGACAGGAAAAACTGCATTGACCGTACCCTCGCTAATGCGCCCCGAACCGATATTAGTCAATGACGCATTAGTACGAATTGGTGCCGCCGCTGCGATCTTGGAAGTGTCACTGATAGCAACAGCAATATCACTCGCTCCATTTATGGTCGGGCGTATCAAATAGCTATCACCCGCCATCGCTCCCGCAGTAGTCGTTATCGTAAAGCCATCCACCGTTTGTGGCAAAGTAGCCAAGGCCGTAACCGTATTATCCGAAAGGCGTGTCAGCGTATAAGCAGTCCCCCCATCGAACCGCAACGAATAATCGCTACCGGTCAGCGCTACAGAACTGGCAATGCTAGCGCTAACAGTAGCGGTACCAGTATTTGCTACATTGGTATTAACTAGGGGCACTGGTTGAGTAAAAAAATTACCGCCCAACGCGCCACCCAGATCCTGCCCGAGTTTATGCTGTTGATTGAACGTATCCGCCAATACCAGGGCCACCCGGCCCAAGGCATTTTGTTCGACATCCAGGGATTCACTGCGGAAGGCTATCAGTCCCCCCAAATTCCCCCCCTGAAAACTATTTTGCTGCACCCGTACAAAGGTCGCGCCTGAACTATATGCCACTTCGACTTTAGAAGGATCGCTGAGAGACTGGACAGCCTTTAAAGTAATGGCCTGCTCTCCTACCACCAGTGCTTGCCCAGTTCCGATGAATACGTTGAAAGTGCCATCGCTTTGCTTGACTACACTCGCCTTAATTTCCTTATTCAACTGCGATATAAGTTGGTCACGCTGATCCAATAAATCGTTAGGCGTTTGCTCATTAAATGCAGCTTGCGCCAACACAATATTCTTGTTTATTGATGCAATTTGCTGCGCATAGCTGTTAATGGTTGTTACGCTGCTGCTAATCTGGCCATTAATGCTGCTATTGATGTCGCTCATGCGCTGATTTAATGACTGAAACCGCGACACCAAAAACTGTGCGCTACCCAGCATGGCTTGCCGCGCGGCTTGGGACTCCGGCGAACTGGCAACATTATTTACCGCGCTGAAAAGCTCCTGCAATGCAGGCGACAGACCGGCATCGGAATCAGCCAGCATATTATCGATCTGTCCAATCTGCTGGTAATAGGTTTCCAATTGACTTGCCTGCGCCTGCCCTTGCAAAACTTGATTAGACAGAAATTCGTTATATATTCGTTTGACAGTACTGACATCTACTCCTTGGCCAATAAACCCTGCGCCAGTCAATTGAGGTAAACGCGTAGCTAACACAACCTCCTGCCGATTAAAACCAGGCGTATTCGCATTGGCAATATTGTGTTCAGTCGTCGACAGCCCAATTTGGGCTGCATTCAATGCACTGACCCCGCTCCCGAAAATACCGATTCCCATAAAATCCTTGTCACACTTTTCGTGTTAAAACTTATCGTATGTACCCAGCGCAAAATGAAAGGTTATAAATAATCACAATTTCCTCATTTGTGAGAACAAGAACGCTCCGCTTGGCCTAAAAATGTAGGACGTCTTATTGTCGAATTATCGACGCCCCGGAAAATTTCTTGAATTGAACGACGCCATTAACTTATTGTATTAATCCGATTCATGACTTTTACCAATTTGTCCGCATAATCAGGATCAGTCGCATAACCCGCCCGCTGTAATGCGTGGGCTAATTCAGGGCTCCCCTGCCCTGATTGCAATACTTGGGCATAGCGTGGATTGTCCCGTAACAGATGTGCATAATCGTTGAATGCTTCGGTGTAGGATGAATAAGCACGGAATTTTTCCACCTGCTTGCTCGCTATCCCATTGTGGTACTCGGTAGTGACCACTTCCGCTACCTTTCCGCTCCAATTACCACCTGCCTTGATACCGAATAAATTAAAACTGGTACTGCCATCAGGCATGCGTATCTCCCGTCGGCCCCAGCCACTCTCAAGCGCCGCCTGCCCCATTACCAGATGCGTCGGCACACCGGTTTCCTGGCTCGCTTGCACGGCATGAGGTGTCATACGGCGCACAAAATCTTGCTGCAGCGGGGTGGGCTGGGATGAACTATTTTTCATTCCATTCACAAAATTGTCACCATATGGCACAGACATCACACTAACAGGGCGTGTTGGCATAGCCGATACGGATTCTGCCCGTGTCTGGGCAATATCAGGGCTGGCTGACCGGCTCAATTGCTTGATCATAATGTCAGCCAAACCCACTCCCCGGCTGGACATGCTTTGCACCAATTGCTGATCCAACATCCCGGTAAACATTTTGGTTTGTTCATTATCAAACATGCCGTCTTGTGGTGTAGCCTCACGCATGGACTTCAACATCATATTCATAAATACTGTTTCGAACTGCTGCGCAACCAGCTTTAGTGCTTGGTCAGGCGATTGTTTGGCCTGCATACGCAGCTTATCCAAGCTTTGCGTACTCACTGCCAAGCTACCGGAAATGTCGATTGAATTATTCATTGTCAGCATTTCAATAAATTTATTGTTCAAAACCAGGCAAACAGTTGATGCAATTCATAATGCGGTTGTTACATTTATCGGGAGTTCATCAAATGATCTCGAGTTCAGCACGCAACGCCCCAGCAGACTTCATCGCCTGCAAGATAGCCAGCAAATCCTGCGGAGTTGCACCTATCGAATTCAGCGCTTTCACCACTTCGCCCAATGACACGCCTTTATTCAGCATGACCAATCCCCCTTTATCAGACTGAATGTCGATTGTGGATTTGGCGACCTGCACTGTTTTACCCTGGGAGAATGGGTTCGGTTGGCTCACCGCGACATCGGTGTTGATTACCACTGTCAGGTTGCCATGTGAAATGGCGCAATTCTCCAGCGTCACCATCTGATTCATAACAACCGAACCGGTACGTGCATTTACGATTACACGCGCCCCACCCTGAGCGGGATCAACCTGCAAATTTTCGACCTGTGAAACAAACGCCACGCGCGCGCTGCCTGTTGGCGCGCGCACCTGAATAGTTCGGCCATCCACAGCCGCAGCAATTTCCGTAGATGGCGAAAGCGCTAAATTGATTGCATCGGCAAGGCGTGTGGCGGTAGTAAAATCCATGACGTTTAATTCAAGATTAATATAATCGCCCTGCCCCAATACAGTCGGCACGGCCCGTTCTACGGTCGCCCCTCCGGGAATACGCCCTACACTCAAATGATTGACCTGCACCTTGGCATTACCGGCTGCCGCGCCCACCCCGCCGACCAGCAAATTGCCCTGCGACATGGCATACACCTGACCGTCCGCACCTTTAAGTGGCGTCATTAAAAGTGTCCCTCCACGCAGACTTTTTGCATTACCCATTGAAGAAACTGTAACGTCTATAGTTTGCCCGGGACGCGCGAATGGTGGGAGCGTTGCCGTCACCATGACTGCCGCCACATTTTTTAATTGCAAGGTAGTATTGGATGGCAAACTCACTCCCATTTGTGTCAGCATACTGATTATGCTTTGCACGGTGAATGGCGTTTGTGTGGTCATATCACCGCTGCTATCCAAACCAGCAACCAAACCATAACCAAGTAACTGGTTTTCCCGCACCCCTTGAATGCTGGCGAGATCCTTAATACGTTCAGCGGATGCGGTAACAGGCATAACGACCAGCAGAGCCAATAATATTGTTCTGGCAATCCGCATCATAATTTTGAATATATGCATTGCATCAGCGCCTTTCAGAACGGCAACACAGACATAAATACGCGGCCCAGCATGCTCGTGACGACAGACATATCAATATGATTAGCGCCCTTATATTCAATATGCGCATCTGCCACTTGTGTAGATTGCACGGTATTGGTACCGGAAATGGTGAACGGATTCACTACTCCGGAAAAACGGATGAACTCATTAGCTTGATTAATCGCTACCTGTTTCTCACCGCTAACTAATAAATTGCCACTTGTTAACACTTCAACCACAGTCACGGTGACGGTGCCCGTAAAAGTATTGTCACCCGCATTATTGCTCTTGTTATTCAAACTACCGTTTGAGTTACCGGCAATGCCTATCCCATTTATCCTCGACGCACCGCCTGGAATTTGTGTAACGATTGGCGTTTCTACAGAAATACTTCCTTTGTGTTCCGCGCCGCTACTGGATTTCCCGGTAGCGGAAGTCGTTTCAGAAATGATAATGGTAAGGATGTCGCCTACGTTGCGTGCACGTTTGCCTTCATACAATGGCCGCTCGTTCTGTCCAGCTTGAAATATGGCACCGTTATTGTTATTGGCACCTATTGTCCTATCAGGCGCACGTGCAGTCATAGGCTGATGGACGTTAGTCGAAGGGATTTGCGCGCAACCCGCAAGAACGAACATAACGCCGCACATCATCCTGTTAAAAAAATTCCACATTACGCACCCCACTCCATTTACATCTGTGATAATTTTTGCAGCATCTGGTCTGAGACCGTGATTGCCTTAGAATTGATTTCATAAGCACGCTGCGTCTGTATCATATTAACCAGCTCCTCAACGACGTTCACATTAGAAGTCTCCACATAGCCTTGAACCAATAATCCGGCGCCATTGGTGCCCGGTACATTGGTGTTGGGCGTTCCAGACGATGCAGTTTCTACATATAAATTTTCGCCTTGGCTTTGCAGGCCAACCGGATTAATGAAAACAGCCAATTGCACGCTGCCGATCTGCACGGGTGCCGCCACTCCAGCCTGCGTCACCGACACCGTACCATCACGGCCTATGGTAACGCCGGTAGCATTGATTGGAATAGTCAAAGCCGGCTGCACCACAAAGCCGCTAGCAGTCACCAGCTGTCCCTGGCTATCTGTCTGAAATGATCCGCTGCGTGTGTAAGCCGTCGTACCATCCGGCATTAACACCTGAAAAAATCCCGCACCCTGTATTGCTATATCAAACTGATTGCTGGTTTGCTGTAGATTGCCCTGAGTTTGAATACGCTCGGAGGCTGTTGGACGCACGCCAGTGCCGATCTGCAAACCAGATGGAATCTGGGTCTGTTGCGAAGATTGCGCACCAGGCTGGCGGACAGTTTGATACAGCAAATCCTCAAATACCGCCCGCGAACGCTTGAAACCAGTGGTGCTAACATTTGCAAGATTGTTAGCAATTACGTCCATCTGAGTTTGCTGCGCTTCCAGTCCTGTTTTAGAAATCCATAAGGAACGTATCATGCCCATCATCCTTTCAAAATTTATAAGAGCGCGATTAGCCGCGCCAAGATCAAGCGTTCATATTTAATAATTGACTAGCCTGCCTGGCGTTGTTGTCGGCGCTCTGCAACATCTTCATCTGCATATCAAACTGCCGCGCCAGCGAAATCATACTAACCATTGCTTCCACTGTATTCACATTGCTGCTTTCCAAATTACCGGGAGCCACCGTCACCGCTATATCAGCCACAGCAGGCTTACCATCCTTGGTGCGGAACATACCGTCATCACCGCGCACCATCTGCTCTTCTGCCGGATTCACCAATTTAATCCGCCCAACCACCACGACCTGATTAGGCGGCAATCCGGTAGGGACGGTTGATATAGTGCCGTCCTTACCTACAGTAACTTCGGTGTTTGGCGGAATGGTAATCAAACCGGTGTCACCGGCCACATTTAAGCCAGCACGGGTCTGTAGAATACCTTCGGGTGAAACCTGAAAACTGCCATTACGGGTATATGCTTCACTGCCGTTTTCCATCTGTACGGCAATCCAACCCCTACCTTGTACTGCCATGTCCAGATTCCGCCCCGTTGGCTGCATTACCCCAGGTGTAAAATCGGCACCGGCCGTCGAATCCACCACAAAAGTACGCGTCGGCAAACCATCACCAACCAGCGGCACTGCCCGGAACGCATTAACGGCAGCGCGGTAACCTGGCGTGTTAACGTTGGATAAATTTTGTCCCACCGACGCCTGCTGTTGCAGTATGTGCGATGCTCCGCCCATGGCTGTGTAAATGAGCCTATCCATACTCCTCTCCTCAGTTAAACAACAGTCAGGTAACTACTTAGCGCAGGTTGGTAATCGTTTGCAGCACTGAATCCTGCGTCTTGATGGTTTGTGCGTTAGCCTGATATACACGTTGCGCCACAATCATATTCACCAATTCAGCGGTCAAGTCCACGTTGGAATCTTCCACAGCGCTTGATTGCACCACGCCCAAACTTGAGCTACCCGGTGTGCCCACCAATGGTGGGCCAGAGCTTGCGGAGGACATCCACTCATTGTTACCTAAAGGCTGTAAGCCCTGCGGATTGGCAAAGTTAGCGAGTAAAATCTGTCCCAATGCCTTGGATTCCCCATTGGTATAGCGGCCCACAACGGTACCATCCGCGCTAGTACTAAACCCACTCAATTGACCGGATGTATAACCATTTTGGGTCAACTCATTTACTGCAAATGTCGCACCAAACTGCGTGGTATTAACAAAGTTGAACATCAAAGGCTGAGGTGTAGTCGAACCTGTTCCGTAAACTATGCCGCCAGGTACAGGTACTAACCCTGTTACTGGGGTAATTAAGGTACCGGTTGAGTTAAAAGTTAAGGTGGGAGATGTGCCTAACAAGGTATTCGCTGCAGTTGCAGGCGTTCCGTCCAAGCCGAGATCATCTACGGTCATGTGGACATCCCAAGTATTTACAGTCGCATTTTTAACGAAATATGTAGTCGCAATATGGCTATTGCCCAAACTGTCATATAGCGTCAATGCGGTAGAACTGGTATATGAGGTCGAATCAGTTGGACTAAAAACAGCCGTAGGAGGCACTGATTTACGGGAATCCAGATTTATGCCAACTGAAGACGTGGAAGAAGGCTGGGGGGTAAGAGCCTGGGTAGAAATTTGCAATGGCGCTGAACTACCCAGCGAAATGGTTCCTGTCACCGGATTAACCGCTAAACCAGTTAATTTATGACCCTGCGAGTTCACTATAAAACCATTTCTGTCCAATTGAAACTGGCCATTCCGGCTATAAGATGACACGCCATTGTTGTCCATTTGATAAAACCCCTGGCCGCTAATCGCTATATCCAGCGGATTATTGGTTACACTGATATTCCCTTGCCCAAATTGCTGGGCCACAGTTGAAACTTTCGTGCCAATCCCCGCCGATGAACCACCTGAGCCACCTAAAATATTGGCATACACATCCGCAAATTGCGCTTGTGATTGCTTGAAACCAACGGTACTCGCGTTAGCTACGTTATTACCAATTACATCCAGATTCTTGGCCGCAGCATTTAATCCACTTAATCCTTGTTGAAATCCCATGACACTCCCCTTAGGTTAGATAATTTGCTTTACCGCAGACATTGCAACGCTACCTGCCGACCCTACATCTAAAGTAGCTCCATTTACTCCTGGGGTGACAGCGTTGACCATGCCAAATGTCAGTGCATTAGCTTCAACCTTATCGCCAGCCCGCAGTGCTTCCACCGAAAATTTGTAGGTTCCATTGATGGCAGGAGTCCCCGCATCTGTCTGGCCATCCCATGCCAGCGCTGTCACACCAGCCTTCTGTGGACCCATTTGCAATGTGCTTACAGTGTTACCCGCAGCGTCCTGTATCAGCACTTTTACGCTGTCCGCAGGCTGAGTCAGCTCTATCCCACCGATTGCCTTGCCATCTTTCAGGGTAATCGCAGAGCCTGGAATCAAAACCCCATGCCCTATCATGCTGGTGGCTGATAAAGACTGTCCAATTGACATACTGTCACTTAGGGCCTGCAAGGTAGCGTTAAGCTTATCAATACCGGTTACCGTACTAAGTTGCGCCATCTGCGATGTCACTTGCGCGTTATCCATCGGATTCAGCGGATCCTGATTTTTCATTTGGGTAACGAGCAATTTCAAAAACCTATCTTCCGTATCAGCGGCATTGGTTTCAGTTTTCGACGCAGAATTACTTTTGGCATTAAGCGAAGAGATAATTGCGGAAGCGGAACTGGTATCTTGGGTTGAACTAATCATGGCTTATCCTTTCGTTACTGGCCTATGGACAGAGTCTTGAGCAACAAACTCTTGGAGGTATTCATCACCTCCACATTATTTTGATAGGAACGCGAAGACGAAATCATGTTCACCATCTCTTCCACCACATTGACATTGGGCAGCGTGACATAGCCCTTTTCATTGGCCATTGGATGCTTGGGGTCGTACAGCATTTTCATCGGTGAAGCATCTTCCACCACCCCCAACACTTTTACGCCGGCCCCCCCTCCATCCCCCATCGGCGTAGCGCTAAACATCACCTGCTTGGCACGATACGGCTGGCCATTTGCACTAGTCGTGCTGTCGGCATTGGCCAGATTGCTTGCCACCACATTCAGGCGTTGCGATTGGGCTGCCATGGCAGAACCTGAAATATTAAAAATATTAAATAACGACATAATGGTTATCCTTGCAACGCGGTTAATACACTTTTTATTTGGTTATCCAAAAACTTCAAACTGGCTTCATAGCGCAAGGCATTATCAGCAAACTGCGCACGCTCGACATCCATATCCACCGTATTACCATCCGCACTAGGCTGCACTACATTGCGAAACATTACCGGTGCACCCATTACATTTTCACCCGTGCCAGCACTTAAGTGATGGGGCGCGCTACCTGCCAACTGCAATTTCACCCCGCTACCCGACATTGCGCCTTGTAACGCCTTGGCGAAATCAATATCTTTCGCCTTGTAGTTGGGTGTGTCGACGTTAGCGATATTGGAAGCGATAAGCTCCTGACGCGCCGAGCGTAAATTCAGCACGGTCCGATTAAACTGTAATGCGCTGTCAATTTTGCTGACCATACTGCTTACCTCCTTCATTACTTTTATACTTCTTCCATGACGCACATACTAATCACCAATGCGCTATGGCTATTGAACGAATAAGCCTAGGAAATCGCCTTAATTTCCGCGTTATAAATGCAGGAAAAACTAAACGCCCTGAAGTTATCCACCAAAATAAATAGACAAAACATGGGGTCAGACGGAAAACTGCCACTAAAATGTTATGAATAACACCAGCCACTTCAACTTATTCTCGATTTCAGTCAAACTAATAAACCTCACCACATGCCAATTCAAATAATGTGAAAAAATATTTTTTGGCAGATATTTAACGATGGGCAAGGACACAGTGCCACCTGATCCGGCAATCAAGAAGTTTGGCTTACATCCAGACGTGCTCAAGCTGGGTCTAGTGAGCTTTTTGACTGACCTTAGCTCCGAGATGATTTTTTCCGTCTTCGCGATTTTCTTTACAACCATCGCAGGGGCATCCGCCGCTTTGCTTGGCATGATCGAGGGACTCGCCGATTTGTCCGCATCCTCGTTGAATTACTTGGCTGGTTGGTTGTCCGATCGGACTGGGAAACGCAAAGTTTTCGCTCTGGCCGGATATGGTTTCTCCGCGCTGGCTAAAATCATTCTGTTAATCACCAGTTCGGTCGTGGGACTCAGCATATTTCGTGTCATCGAACGGCTGGGTAAGGGTTTCCGTGGGCCGCCACGGGATGCCTGGCTTTCAGCAGTATCCGACAAAGACACAAGGGGATATTCGTTCGGAGTGCACAAGGCTCTCGACAAATCGGGAGCCGTTCTTGGCCCACTTGTAGCGTACGGCCTGCTTTCGTGGCTTGGGGACGGCGCCTCGACGTTTCGGATCCTGTTCTGGGCCGCGCTCGTTCCAGCCTTGCTCGGCATCGTGGTCTTAAATTTCATCAAGGATCAGCCAGGGGTTCAACACCCACGCGAGAACATGTTCGAAACATGGAAAATTCTCAGCCCAGAATTCAAACGCTATCTCGTCGCAGCAGGAATTTTTTCGCTGGCCTATTTCAGTTTCGGCTTTCTACTGTTGCGTGCACACAGCGTCGGATTTTCAGTCAAGGACATCGTATTGCTTTATGCCTTGTTCAATATTGCGTTCGTTGTTGCATCACCGCTGATAGGCAAACTTGGCGATAGTTTTGGAAGGGCGCGGATAATTATGTTGGGTTATCTGATCTATCTGTTGATGAGCCTGGGCTTTGCATTCGCGACCACACAATGGCAAGTCATTGTCCTGTTCATCATCTATGGCGTGTTTTATGCGATCGACGAAGCCCAGAGCAAGGCGTTTATCGCGGATATTGAATTGGAGCGGCGCGCGTCTGCGATCGGTCTCTATAGTTTTGTGACTGGCCTGATCTACCTGCCTGCATCGCTGATCGCTGGGGCGTTGTGGTTAATGCATCCGTCCAGCGCTTTCCTCGTGGCCGCATGTCTCGCTTTTATCGCACTGACAGTGTTTATATTCTTGCGGCCAGACCAAAAAAACTGTTTGTAGTGGTCAAGTAATTTCGGACACAACGATAGAATTTTTTACTGCCTTGTTCAGCGTAGTCTTAGAGAATCACTACGGCTACAAGAAGCACTTTAACGCGGACGAAGCTAATAAATTGGTGCAAGATTACACGGTGTCGAATGCAGCCATGTATGACAATCAAGTATTCTAATTATTTTTATATTAGACGAAAAAGGGTTAATAAGATTTTTATTGCACGAATATGAAAATTGAATAGTTGGCTTATGCTACGCCCTGTTCTTATTGTTGCTTCATGCGATATTGCCATTCATCCATCCATCCGGGTAGCGCAGCTGCCGGCATGGGCTGACCTATGAAATACCCTTGTGCAATATGACACTGTGTTGTACGCAGGAACGCCCAGTCATCGGCATTTTCCACGCCTTCCGCCACTGCTTCCATACCAAGCTGGAGTGCAAGGTTGAGACTACTCTTAAAGATTGCTCGCAGCCTAGCATCGTGCCAGGCATGATGAGTGAACATTTTGGCGATTTTAAGTTCATCAAAGGGAAGGTCATGCAACTGAACAAATGAAGAATGTCCAGTTCCAAAATCATCAATGGAAAGACGAAATTTTCTCAGGTGCAAACGGGCACATACATCAAGTACGGTTGAAAGATTCTGTATTAACCTGCCTTCAGTTATTTCTAGCATTAACGACTGTGGCTGCAAGCCTTTAGCCTCTGCAGCAACGAAATCAGCAAAACTTACATCAGCAAGATCATCCATTGATACATTGACTGCGACCTGCAAGGAAAACCCCTCTTCCTGCCAAACTTTACTCTGTGATAGTGCCTCTTTCAACACTACACGTGTCAGTTTGTTGATCTGACCAGATGTCTCTGCCACAGGAATAAATAAATCAGGAAGAACCAACCCGTCCAAAGGATGTTGCCAGCGTACCAAAGTCTCGACACCGATGATTTTACCTGTCGCCACAGCAACCTTGGGTTGATAATAATTAATCAGCTCGCCTTTGACAATCGCAGCATCCACAGTCTCAGCATCATAGGGTATGCTTGCTGCGAACGGCTTCGAAACAATGTGTGGTGACCACTTGTCCAACACGGCAGAGAGCATTGCCAGGGTAGGCGGTTTCCGTATCGTGCCCAATACAGAAAGCCGGTGCGTGTGTATAAGTTTATTGGTCGCTTCTAGCATACGTTCGCCTTCGCCGCTCACCAGGATCAGGGCGCCGATAAAACATCGTTCCGCTAGGTGACGCACAAATTCAATGCCGTCCATGCTTGGCATATTGAGGTCAAGTAATATGACATCCGGGATACAGCCTGGTATTTCATAAGCTGCCAGCGCTGCATCACCTCTTTCAAAACACGATACACGGCCATAGCCCAATTTAGCAAGCGTGCGACCGAGTAACTTGAGCGTGAAAGGATCGTCGTCAAGTACGAAGATATTTATTAATTTGTTCATTATGCATTCCTCTTATTACTTTCTGGTTCTAACACCTCATAAGTCCATGTTGCCAAATAATTTTCCACCACGGCCATTTCTTCATTGAAATGACTCATAAGCTCGGCTAAGGCAGCGCTTTCTCCCATATCGTTGCAAGTATGCTCGATTTGTTCGCACAGCTCGCCAAGTTTGTACGCTCCGATGCTACGTGCCGAAGATTTCATCTTGTGTGCCGCTGTACCCACCTCGACGAGCTGCCCAGCGGCATAGTCTGTATTGAGCCCAGTCGCAATACTTACTGTCATTACACTAAAATCCTGCAATAACTCATTAATCACAACCGTATCATTGCCAACTAAATCCTGTAGCACCCGCACATCTATCGGTCGCTCTATTGCTTCTTTGACCTGAGAAGCAATAGAGCATCGTTTTGCCAAAGGCATCCATTTTTCCAGCATCATTTTGAGATTAGTAAGCCGCACGGGCTTGGAAAGGTAATCATCCATCCCTGCGGCCTTGCAATATTTCTCTTCATCTTTTAGGGCATTGGCGGTGAGCGCGATAATCGGTGTATGGCTGATGCCTGTTTTTTCTTCGGCACGTATGGCTGCGGTGAGTTCATAGCCGTCCATATGGGGCATATGTACATCGGTAAGCAATAGCGCATACTCGCCAGTCTTCCAGCGGTTCAATGCCTCGCGGCCATCACCCGACACTTCGGATGCGAACCCGAGGAGGGCAAGTTGCCGACGGATTACCTGCTGGTTGATTTCGTTATCTTCGACTACAAGTATTAGCTTTCCTTGATGTACTCCTTCATCACGCGACGGCGCTTCGAAGGCTTCGCAGGGAAGCCCGACTAATTTAGGCGACGTTTCATCTTTGGCGCGCCCGGCAGCGATTGCCACCGCCTGCAAAATAATCCGCCGCGTGAGTAAATTGCTGTCAACCCATACCAGATCATCTGCTACTTGACGGGGGCGACGGCGATTGCCCCGACCAATAAGGAACAAACGTATGTCAATCTGTTTATACAAACAGGATATTGCACGCAACTCGTTCAACAACGATGGTGCGCCTAAGGTATCAAGTATCCATATCCAAATGGGATCAGTTGGTACATCCGCATGCTGCGCTGCATCAATATCTGCCACACGTTGAACTTGTGCACCGGCATAGGTGAGTTGTGCCGCGATGTCGGCGGTCAATCCAGTATCATGCCCAATCAGCAGGCACGGTAACCCGTCCACCGGTGAATGCACCATTTCCGATTGTGGCACGACTTCAAACGGCAAATACACGGTGAAGGTGCTGCCTACACCCAATTCACTTTGGACGCTGATCTCACCGGCCATCATGTGAACAAGTTGCCTCGATATGGCTAATCCCAATCCAGTTCCGCCAAATAGTCGCTTAGTGGAGGAATCAGCCTGTTCGAAAGGTGTAAATAGGCGAGACTGAGTAGCCTCATCCATGCCGATGCCATTGTCACGGACGGTGAATTCCAACCAAACCCGACCCGCTTCACGTCTGGATATCCGAACGCGCACCATTACTTGACCAAGGCGGTTTTGCACGTTTGAAAATTTCAGGGCATTGTTGATCAAGTTCGTTAGTATCTGGTGCAGACGCAATGCATCCCCTAGAACATTAGGGATCTCTGGATCAACAAACAGGGTCAACTCTATTTGCTTATGCTGAGCCATATAGTCAAACATTGAGCTAGCCTTTTCCACTACGTCCTCTATGGACAAGCACTCTTGCTCGAGTTCGAGCTTACCGGCCTCAATTTTAGAAAAATCGAGAATGTCTTCGATGATGCCGAGTAGTATGTATGCCGACTCACGGATCAGCCTGGCCATCTCGGCTTGATGGCCATTGAGACTGGTTTGCGTGAGCACATCCAACATACCAATGACGCCATTCATCGGGGTACGAATCTCATGGCTCATCACAGCGAGGAAATCTGATTTGCTTCGGTTGGCAGATTCAGCAGCCTCTTTTGCATTTTGCAGCAATTCGTCTGCCTGCTTGCGCGCCGTAATATCGCGCAAGACGCCGGTGAAGTGGCGCCGGCCACCGAGCCACATCTCGTTCACTGCCAGTTCAAGCGGGAAAATGCTGCCATCCTTACGCTGACCTGTCACCTCGCGTCCGCTACCGATGATGTGCGCCTCACCTGTGGCCCGGTAGCGATCGAGGTGACCATCATGCTGACTGTAATCGGGCTCGGGCATGAGCATCTTGATATTTTGTCCGACGACCTCAGCGGCGGCATAGCCGAAAATGCGCTCGACAGCACAGTTCATTGTCTCAACCGTGCCATTTTCATTGATGGTGATAATGCCATCCGCCACGGTATCGATGATCGTCTCGAGGCGAGTGGTACTGTCACACAGGGCTGCCTGTGCTGCGTATTCTTCAGTCACATCACGGAACACCACTACTAATCCAATCACACTACCTTCACGATTACGGATCGGCGCACAACTGTCGGTGATGGGGTACTCATTACCGTTTCGCGCAATCAGTATCTTGTTGCTTGTCAAGTTGTGAAACACTCCTTTAGCAAGTGCATCCGAAATCGGAATGACCATAGGTTCACGTGTCTTGTGATTGATGATATGTAAGATTTCATTCACACAATGCCCAGCGGCTTCTGCATGTGTCCAGCCAGTGAGCTGCTCGGCGACGTAATTTAAACGGGTCACCCGACCATCAATATCGGTGGACAGCACCGCATCACCGATGGAGCTTAGTGTTACGGCGATATTTTCCTCCTCAATACGCAAGGCGGAAAGGGCAAGCTCCAGTTCGTCCGTGCGTTCTATCACACGCTCTTCCAACTCGGCATTGAGTTTGAGGATTTCCAATTTCGCATGTTTGTGCTCGGTGATGTCCTGCACCGTGCCCAGAGAGCGTAAGGGCTGGCCGGTCTCGCTGAATACAGTCTGGCATTGCTCATGGACATATTTGATCCGGCCATCCGGAAACAGTAGCCGGTGATCGATCGCATAGTCCTCCTTCGTCTCCAACGATCGTGTGTAAGCAGTTCTCACCGCCTCGCGATCATCCGGGTGGATGGCGTTCAGGAAGGACTCATAGGTTGCACTGAATTGCGCCTTGTCGAGCTCGAAGATACGGAAGGTCTCGTCTGACCAGATCAACTGATTGGAGAGAAAATCCAGTTCCCAGTTACCCAACTTGGCAATACGCTGTGCATTTTTCAGGCGTTGCTCGTTCAATTGCAGGCCTCTTTCCGCCTTCTTGCGCTCGGAGATGTCTATCGATATCCCAAGCAGATGTGTGGGATTGCCACCCTCATCCCGCAAAGCGATTTTCCAGGTCTGTAACGTACGGATCTCTCCATTGGCGCGGGTGATTGGCTCTTCCGGGATTTCCATGACCTCATGCGAGGCCAACACCTTGCGGTCGGCGGCGGTGAAAAAATCACCCTGCTCCTTCGGCCATAGGTCGTAGTCACTCTTGCCTATCACGGTTTCCTGGGTGTACCCAGTCTGTTCCACTCCCGCTCGGTTGAACAGTTCTATGCGCAAATCGCTGGCGCGTTTGACGAACACCATGACCGGGATGTGTTCGACAATAGCTTCCAGCAACCTGGAAGATTCACGCAACTTTTGGGACATGATGAGGATTTCCTGTTCCGTCCGTTTGCGCACGTGAATTTCTTCCATCAACCGCTGATTGGCAGCGTCAAGTTCTTGTGTGCGTTTTGTAACTCGTTGCTCGAGCGAGTCATATAAGGATTGCAGGTTTTGGGTCATGCGATTGAAGGCGTGCGCCAGCAAACTAATTTCATCGACACCTTTTTCACTCACCCGACGTCCCAGATTTCCCTGCGCCACCTCTGCCGCTCCAATCGCCAATTCCTGGAGCGGAACCACCAACTTTCTTCCGAAATAAAACGCGGCCATAGCCGAGGACAAAATTACTAAAACCAATGCCCCAAAGGACCAAACGCGTTGTTGATTCAGGAACGCGAAAGCCTCATCCGCATCCACCTTAATCACCATCCCCCACTCCAGCTCCGGCAAGTAGCGCCACGCGGCTACTACCCGCTTGCCGCGATAATCCGTTCTTATCCCCGCCCCAGCTTCGCCGGAAAGTGCTTCGAACATCGGGGCATTCTTAACCTGTTGCAGATTCAATTTAAATCTCATCGCGGCATCGGGCTGGTTCCTGGTCGGCACGGTAAACAGCGCGGAGTCCCCATCCCACTGGGCGAACATTGCTTCGCCGCTCACCCCTAAACCGACCGTATCTTTCGCCACGCGGTAAAACAGTTCGTTGCCAAGCTGCACCGCGAACACCCCCTTAAATTGCCCATCAATCATGATGGGAGCGGCGATGAACATTGCCGGCCTATTTGATGGCGCATAATCTTCATAACCGGAGATCACCGGTTCCAGTGTCGCGCGCACGTTGCGGAACGCCTGCGCCAATTGCGTATTGCGATAAGGGCCGTCCAGCAAGTTGGTGGCGAAATCACTTTCATGTTTCTGGGTATAAACGATCTCACCCTGCGGAGTGATCAGGAACACGTCATAGAGCAACCCCATCTTTTCGATATAACGATCAAAATATTGGTGTGTGCGCGCAGATTCACTGGTATATCTCGCCGCAGTGGATAGGTTGGTGGCATATGTTTTTGATAGATAATTCATCTCCTCTGTCACCCGAGGGTCGAGCGCCAGATACCGCACATTCTGTAGCCGCTCCGCCAGGTAGCTTTTAACCTCTGTCGCCTTCTTAGCCGCCAAAGCGGCCATCCTGCCCAGCACCTCTGCGCGCAATGTCGTTTCATTCTGTTGCAAGTTGATATAACCGAACACTACCAGCGGCATCACGGACACCAGCAGAAAAAGCAACAAGAGATGCCGGGAGATTTTCATGGCACGCCTCTCACCATCGCGGTCTGCTCGGAATGTGGCATGAAGAATGGGAACGGTGCGGGCATAATGCTGCCCTCAGAGTGCCAGACGATATCGAACTGTCCGTCGGTGCGCGCACGACCGATGCGCGCCTGCTTCCACAGGTGCCCCGTGTCACTATCCACCGCCACGATGCCGTCCGGCGCATTTAACGTCTGCTGTGACACGAATGTTTTAACGACAGCCATATCCAGTGTCTCCGCCTGGCGTAGAGCGTTCACCCACAGCCTCACCCCGATGTAAGCCGCTTCCATCGGATCATCCAATACCCGCTCCTGGCCGAAGCGGTGGCGGAAGCGTTCGATGAAATCGCGGTTCTCCTTGCTCTGCACGCTCTGGAAGTAATTCCATGCCGCATAATGTCCCACCATCATCTCCGGCCCCATCGTTTTCAGTTCTATCTCGGCGATGCTGGTGGAGAACACCGGGATGTCTTCGGAGCGGATACCTGCCTGGCGCAGCACACGGAAGAAATGCCGATTGCTGTCACCGTTCAGTGTGTTCAACACGAAGTCCGGATGTTGTGTTTTAATCTCGTGAACAATCGCACCCAGGTTCTGTTCTCCCAGCGGTACATAGCGCTCCGCCACCAGCTGCCCACCCAGTGCGACGAGGAGTTTTTTGGTGATCTGATTCGCAGTACGCGGAAACACATAATCAGAACCGACCAGATAAGCGCGTTTGCCGCGCTGCTGTAACGCCCAAGTCACCATCGGGACGAGCTGCTGATTGGGTGCCGCGCCCGTATAGATAATGTCCGGCGAGTGCTCAAAACCCTCGTACTGCACCGGATAGAACAACAGATGATGGTGCTTCTCGACCACCGCTTTAACCGCTTTGCGGCAAGTGGATGTCCAGCAACCGAACAGCGCCTGCACGCCGTCCTGCGTAATCAGTTTTTCAGCCTGTTGCGCGCAATATGTCGCATCTGAACGGCAATCAGTAACGATCATCTCGATCGGCGCACCGTTCACCCCGCCCGATTGATTCGCTTCTTCTACTGCCAGCCGCAGCGCATCCACCAGCGGTACTTCGCTCACCGCCATCGTGCCGCTGAGTGAGTGCAGTACACCAATTTTTATGCTCTGCTTAGCGCGATTAAATTGGCTATATATCTGTACGACGAGAAACAAAGCCACCATCACAGCGATAACAAACAAAAAATTTTTTCTAAAAAACAAATTTTTCATTATCAGACCTGATTCGTACTCAGCTGCTACTGTGGCAATCCCGTGGGGAAAATGGTGCCATTCTAAACTGATAATAAAATTATCAAAGATTTAGCGACAATTTTTCAGAAATCTTTAACAAATGGAAAAATTCACTAGTGCCCGGTTAAAAACGACCCCATCACTCTGGAATCCTTATTTTATGCAGCATACAGCGATTTTGAGAGTGTCTCCGACTTGAACGGCGAGTCCACCTTTTGTTGATTGCAGCAACGGGCGCTATCTATGCCATGGATCAAGCCTACGTCGATTTCGTGCGTCTGCATCGACTGCACTTGATGGGGAATTCCTTCGTGACGCGCGCCAAGTCGAATCTCGATGCGCACCGGATGTATTTTGCTAAGATGGACTAGAGTTTGGGCATCATCTGCGATCAGACAATTACGCTCGATAGGTTTTACACCCAACAGAATTACCCAGGGCCGTTGCGGAGTATTCGATTCAAAGACCCAGAAATGGGCAAGACACTAGTATTTCTGACCAATAACTTTACGTTACCAACGGCAACGATCTGCACGCTCTACAAGAGCCGCTAGCAGGTGGGTTGTTCTTCAAGGGGCCGCATCGTCGTATCCAACGTTTCTATGGTACATCAGAGAATGCGGGAAAATCGCAAATCTGGATCGCCGTTTTGGTTTATGTGGAAGAAAAACTAGAAGACTGCCAAAACTGCACTTTGCCGTTCAGAGCAGAAATACCCTTCATTGCTTGGAATTCAATGTCAATCATGGCTTTCAACGGTTCGCCCTTTCATTTAACCGAGCAGCAATAATTTAACTAATAACCTCATTATTGCTTATCCAATCCCAATTCTTGAATCTTGCGTGTCATCGTATTACGCCCCATACCCAGAAGTGCCGCAGCTTCTATGCGCTTACCATCAGTGTGTTTTAGTGCCTGGGTGATAAGTGTGCGTTCGAACTGCTGGTTTAAACTGTCTAGTATATTTTGATCACCACGTTGCAATGCAAGCGCGACCTGCAAACCTAATTCGCAACGCCAATCGTTGGATGGGACATCAGCGACGGCAGACGCCTCTCGCCATTCAAGTGGCAAGTCGGCAATTTCTATCTGTTGTGATGGCGTCATTACAGTGAGCCAGTGGCAGAGATTTTCCAGTTGCCGCACATTGCCGGGGAAATTCTGTGTCGCAAGATAATTCAGTGTGTCCTCGCTGAAGGTTTTTTGTTCAACAGAAAGTTCACCTGCTTTTTTCTGCAAAAAATATTTCGCCAGCAAGGGAATATCCACACGCCGTTCACGTAGTGGAGGCAAACGCAGGCGGATGACATTGAGTCGGTGAAATAAATCTTCACGGAACAAACCTTCTTTTACCCGCTCATCAAGATTTTGATGCGTGGCTGCAATAATGCGTACATTCGTTTTAATCGGCTGATGCCCTCCAACGCGATAATAATTTTTGTCTGACAGTACGCGCAATAAACGTGTTTGCAGCTCCGCCGGCATGTCGCCGATTTCGTCAAGAAACAGTGTGCCTCCTTCGGCTTGCTCAAAACGACCACGGCGGGTGCTAGCCGCGCCGGTAAACGCACCGCGCTCATGGCCAAACAACTCCGATTCGAGCAAATCTTTGGGAATAGCCGCAGTGTTAATGGCGATGAAGGGTTCGTTGGCGCGCGGGCTGTGACGGTGCAGAGCTTGTGCTACCAGCTCCTTGCCGGTGCCGGATTCACCGTTGATAATCACGGTTGCATGGGAGTGTGCGAGCCGCCCAATAGCGCGGAATACTTCCTGCATCGCCGGTGCTTGCCCCAGGATATCAGGTGCAGGTGCGGCTGATTGCTCTTCTGTAGGTGCATCAGTACGCAGGCTTTGTTCTAATGCGCGGCGGATTAATGCGACAGCCTGGTCGACATCAAACGGTTTGGGCAGATACTCAAATGCTCCGCCTTGAAATGCCGACACCGCACTTTCCAGATCTGAATAAGCAGTCATGATAATGACTGGCAAACTCGGAATCCTTTCCCGTATTTTTTGCAAAAAATCCAGTCCAGAGCTGCCGGGCATACGGATATCACTAATGACGACTTGCGGCGTATTGTGCCGCAGCGCGGCTAAAGCCTCATCGGCCGAGGCGAAGCTTGTAAAGTTAATATCCGAACGTGTCAAAGCTTTTTCCAGAACCCAGCGTATGGAACGGTCATCGTCAATGACCCAAACAGGTTTCATATTGGCTCCCATTTTGTTCACTTTATTTTAGTGGCAACATTACAGAGAAGCACGTACGTCCCGGTTCACTGTCAAACTCTATACTGCCTTCATGTTGGCTGACAAAATCTTGCGCCAGGGTCAATCCCAGGCCATGACCATTGTCACGGCCAGTGACCAGTGGATAAAATATCTTATCTTGCAAATGTAAGGGGATGCCCGGGCCATCGTCGATGACCTGAACGATTACCGCCAAGCGATGGCGTTTTTTCATCAATGTTATTTGTCGCGAGATGCGTGTGCGTAGCACAATATTGCCTTGTCCCTGCATAGACTGCGCAGCATTACGTACAAGATTGAGGATTGCCTGGATAAGTTGCTCCTTGTCGCCCGTGAGTACTGGCAGGCTGATGTCGTAATCACGCCGGATAGACAATTTTTCTGGAAATTCAGCTAGAACCACGCTACGCACCCGTTCAAGTACTTCATGAATGTTAAGGGAGGAACATAAATTGGGTTTATGTTGCGGGGTAAGCAGTTTTTCCATTAGCGAAACCAAACGGTCAGTTTCCTGAATGACGACCTGAGTGTATTCGCGTAAACCGGGTTTCTCTAGTTCATGTTCCAGCAATTGTGCAGCACCCCGTATGCCACCCAACGGGTTCTTGATTTCATGTGCCAAGTTGCGTAGCAAAAGGCGATTAGCTTGAGTCTGATCTAACATCTGTTCTTCGCGCGCTAATTTTAGCGAGCGATCAATCGTATGAAATTCAAGTAGCAAATAGTTGTTTAATTGCAGTGGCGTGGCGGCGCAACGCAAATGCAACTTGCCATGTGGCGGTATGCCCAGCATCAGGTCATGTTCAATATAACTGGCGTTATTGGTTACTGCATGCTGCATTGCAGCGGTAAGTTGCTCAGTGTGGGTAAAAATATGCTGTATCGGGTAACCGATCAGGCTTTTGCTACTTAAGGCAAACAGGTTTTCCGCAGCCGAATTAAGATAAGTGATATGCGATTGCTCATCCAGCAAAATAACTGCCGTAGCAAGGTATTCAAAGGTAGGTAGAAAGGTGTCGGCTACAAGCATTTTCACTCTTTGAAATAATTACTCCATGGTTTATTAAAAAATCTATCGCCCGCCTAAACACGGGTTGGGCGATAGATATACAGAATGGTTTCATCAGATTTGTTTTTTAAAAAATTGCAATAATTACAAAAAATTCACCGCAAATTTACAGTAAAGCAAAACCAGATTTTATTTTATTGTGACGGCTACCATTCCGGCAACCGTCACATTGATGCACCGTAACTATCTTTACAATTGAGCATGTTTGTTCGTTCTGCCATATGTAGCATACAAGAGCATACCGGTACAAATCGAACCTCCAATTAAATTTCCCAGGGTAACCGGAACTTGATTCCAGAACCACCATTGATAAACACTGATGTCAGCACCCAATAGAATTGCGGTAGGTATTACGAACATATTGACGACACAGTGTTCAAACCCTAGTGCAAAAAATGTCATGATTGGCAGCCAGGGAGCAATGATTTTTCCAATCGTTGAAGTAGAGATCAAACCTAACACTACGCCCAAAGTCACCATCCAATTACAGAGAATGCCATTGATCAAGGCAGCGAGCCAGCCAATTGAACCTGCGTGCTGGTAAGCAAGTGTTTTAGCCTGAGCGACCGCAATAATTTTTTCTGCCAATCGGCCACCCGGGGCAGGCGAAGTTCCAGTCAGTGCCAAGGCCAGCAACCCACCAAAAAACAGGCTGCCCAGCAAATTCCCTAGAAAAACCCAGCCCCAATTCCGCAACATTTCCCTGCCACTTATTTTTCCATCAGCGACACTCATCGGTAGCAACGCAAAGCTGCCTGTCACCAATTCCAATCCGAGTAGTACGATCATCACGAAGCCGACGGGGAAAATAACCCCCATCACCAGTGCAGCAGCGCCTCCCGTAAATCCATCTGAGACCCTGAACGCAAGTGCAGCCGCAAAACCCAGCAGCACCCCGGAAAGAAAACCCCGAAGCAGCATATCCCTAACACTAAGCGATGCTTTTTTTTCGCCGACAACAACAAGTTGCTCGATTAACTTGATAGGTTGCACGTAATCCATTTTCATCACCTTTAACGTTATGAAATTAACCTTCGGATAATTCTGTAACTTTATGCAAGCGATAAATACACCACATTATTTTCTACCTTGACCGGATAAGAACGCGTGCATCCTACGTCTGGCGCCACTGCTTTTCCGTCATCCAGGCAAATATTCCAACTATGCAGCGGGCAGGTAACTTTTTTCCCGAATACGATGCCTTGTGACAGATGGCCACCTTTATGCGGACACCGGTCGAGCAACGCAAATACCTCTCCCTCCGCAGTGCGGAACAGTGCGATGTCCCCCTGTTTTGTCGTAACCACGCGCGCGCCTAGAGGTGGTATTTCTTCTAAGGTTGTAACTTCATGCCAAGTGTTCATGATTTGCTCCTTTTAAATTGCCAGCGATTCGAATTCACACACATTGATATTCTCTTTAGACCATGGGTTTGTTGCACCCTGTAACGCGTAGAGCAATCTTGCGTATAGAGCTTTGCGATTGGCTGCATTCTCTACGACATGTTTCTTGACATGGTCCAGACCAACCCGTTCGACGTAATGTACTGTGCGGTCCAGGTAATGTGCTTCTTCGCGATAAAGCTGGGCGAATGCGCCGGTGTACTCCATCACTTCATCGTGGGTCTTTACCTTCACCAGGAATTGCGCGACCACGGTCTTGATGCCGCCGTTACCCGCCACATAGATTTCCCAACCCGATTCCACGCCGATTATGCCCACATCTTTAATGCCTGATTCCGCACAGTTACGCGGGCAGCCAGAGACGGCAACCTTGAATTTGTGCGGCATCCACATATGGTCAAACGCGCGCTCGATGTCGATACCCATCTGTGTCGAGTCTTGCACACCAAAACGGCACCACTCGCTACCGACACAGGTTTTGACCGTGCGCAAGGCTTTTGCATAGGCGTAGCCTGAGGGCATGTCCAGGTCTGCCCAAATTTTGGGTAAGTCTGCTTTCTTTATGCCAAGTAAATCGATGCGTTGCCCCCCAGTCACCTTAACCGTCGGGACGTTGTATTTTTCTGCTACATCAGCGATGCGGCGCAGTTGCTGCGGCGTGGTTATACCGCCGTACATACGCGGCACTACCGAGAATGTGCCGTCTTTTTGTATGTTGGCGTTGGCGCGCTCATTGATGAAGCGTGATTGTGGATCGTCTTTTGCTTCATGCGGCCAAGCGCATAGTAGGTAATAGTTCAATGCCGGCCTGCACTTGGCACATCCATTGGTGGTGTTCCAATTAAGGAATGTCATGGTTTGCGGGATCGAAATTAACTTCTCCTCGCGGATTGCCTTACGCACTTCTTCATGACTGTGAGTAGTGCAGTCACATAAAGGCTTTACGGTCGTAGCTTGTGGCGCATAAGCGCCTCCAACGGTAGAAGCGAGAATTTGTTCGACCAGACCAGTACATGAACCACAGGAAGCGGAAGCCTTAGTGTGCTTGCGTACATCCTCCAGCGTAAACAACCCTTTTTCCTTGATTGCCTTGACGATAGTCCCTTTGCATACTCCATTGCAGCCGCAGACTTCCATCGCGTTTGTCATGGTGGCCGCAAGGTTTTGCCCTTGAGAGCCGGCATTGCCTAGATGGGATTGGCCAAATATTAATTGATCACGTATTTCGGCGACATTTTTGCCATCACGTATCATCTGGAAATACCAAGAGCTATCCTTGGTATCGCCATACATCACTGCGCCAATCAGCGTATTGTTGTTCAGTACCAATTTCTTGTACTTCCCGCCGGTAACATCGTGCATCACAATCTGATTCGTTTCATTGCCTCCAGTAAAATTCCCGGCCGAAAACAAATCTACTCCGGTGACTTTAAGTTTGGTGGAGGTAACCGAGCCTTGGTAGTAAGCGATTCCCATGCGCGCCAGATGATTGGCGCAAACTTTTGCCATGTCGAATAACGGGGCGACCAAACCGTAAGCAGTGCCGCGATGTGAAACGCACTCACCCACTGCATAGATACTGGGGTCATAGGTTTGCATGGTATCGCTCACCACAATGCCGCGATTACAATAAATCCCAGCTGCTTCTGCCAACGCAACATTCGGACGAATGCCAACCGCCATCACCACCAGGTCAGCAGGAATCTCATTGCCATCCTTGAAACGAATCGACTTTACACGGCCCTGGCCATCGCTAACCAACTCTTGCGTTTGCTGCTCCAGCATAAATTTTAATCCCTTGGCTTGCAAAGCGGATTGCAGCATTTGGGCTGAATTGTCATCCAGTTGGCGTTCCATCAACCATGGCATGATATGCACCACGGTGACATCCATGCCTCTAAGTGCCAAACCATTGGCGGCTTCCAGCCCGAGCAGGCCGCCGCCGATAACCACCGCATGCTTATATTTTTCCGCTGCGGCTATCATCGCGTTGGTATCTTGAATATCGCGATAGCCAACCACACCCGCCAATTCCTTGCCGGGAACCGGCAAGATGAAGGAACTGGAACCCGTCGCCAGCAACAATCTATCGTATTCGGCTTCCGTGCCATCCTCTGCCACCACTACCTTATTTTTTCTGGCGATATGCGCGACCTTCTTGTTCAGGTGCAAGGTGATATTGTTTTGTTTATACCAGTCAATGTCATTCAGGATAATGTCCTGGATGCCTTGTTCACCCGCCAATACTGGAGACAGCATGATGCGGTTGTAATTAGGATAAGGTTCAGCACCAAATACGGTAATGTCATACAAATCGGGCGTCAGTTTCAATAACTCTTCCAAAGTCCGTACGCCCGCCATTCCATTACCCACCATAACCAACTTCATTTTTTTCATGACATCACTCCTCTTTACAAATTTTTATGCGGCCAATTGCTGCGAGATTTGTTCCGCCATTTCGGCAAATTGCACTACTTCGCCAATAACCACGATCGCCGGGCTAGCCATTTTTTCGGCAACTACCATTGATTCAAGTTGCCCCAGCGTGGTCACTACCTGCCACTGATTAGGCAGCGTACCGTTCTGGATTGCGGCTGCGGGCATATCTATCGATAACCCATTCGTTATTAATTGCTGCACGATGTGCCCTAAATTAGACATGCCCATATAAATAACCAGAGTGGTGCCCGTCGCCGCCAATGCCTGCCAATTCGGTTCCTCTGCTCCTTGCGTATGGCCCGTGATAAACGTTACGCCATGCGTACAGTTTCTATGCGTTAGCGGAATGTTCAAAGAAGCCGTAACTGCCATGCCGGAAGTAATGCCACTGATCACGGATACCGAAATACCGGCTTGCCGCAAAGCTTGTAGCTCCTCACCCCCGCGCCCGAACATAAACGGATCACCACCCTTGATGCGCGCTACCACCTTGCCTGCACGCGCCAGTGAAATCATCTTTTTATGGATAAATGCTTGTGGCGTCGAATTACACCCTCCGCGTTTCCCTACATGAACAATCTGCGCGTTGCCTCGGGCAAATTCCAGAACATCAGGGTTCACTAAATCATCAATCAGAATGGCATCCGCCAATCCAATGGCCCGCACTGCACCAAGAGTCAACAGCTCCAAACTACCTGGCCCTGCCCCTATCAAATATACCTGTGCATTTTTCATATTTATTCCCATTCCTAGACGGATATTGTTGGCATATAGAGAAAAAATTTCGCTATACCCACAAACCAAATCAACTTACTGGTTATGATGATTTGTTATAAGCAATATTAATGCCATATTTTTTTATATTAAAATCAAAAACTTATTATATTAATATTGTAAATTAAACTTGGCCTGCACGATGTCAGTGCCATTACTATCGGAAAGTGCCTGTAATTGGTGCGCTTGGAAAAAATGACAGCAGGAAGAGTTAGAAAATTCCGAATAATTCATCTGTACGCATCGCCAGCAGCCGGAATATGGCCTTTATCAACGCCAACGGTCTATTACCTGCGTGACGTTAACCTTGGCCGAAGGATCATTCCTACGTAAACATCGCTTAAAGTAATAGAAAGCCCAATGCTCTTGTCCGATGGCCAGCACCGGACAAAAAGGAAGCGTTACACTGATAGCTGTGGTCTAAAGAGTGCAGCAGATCGCAAAGTGTCCAGAGCCAGTTTCCCCAACACTCACGGAGATAGGCTCTCTAGACATACTTAAGATGAAACAGATCAAAAATTGTAGGCGCGTTCGCCGTGACTTGCAGTATCTAACCCCTCGCGCTCCTCTTCTTGCTTCACACGCAAACCGATGGTCATATCCACAATCTTGTAACAAACAAAGGCAACCACGCCGGACCAGATTATCGTGGTAAGCACGGCTTGTGCTTGTATCCACACTTGTCCGCTAATAGTGGTATCGATGGTGGTGTTGTTGACGTAATCAACGATACCGGCGCCGCCCATACTCCAGGTGTTGAATACGCCGGTAAGCAATGCGCCCAAAATACCCCCGATGCCGTGGATGCCGAACACATCCAACGCGTCATCTGCCCCCAGCAGTTTCTTCAGGCCGGTTACACCCCAGAAACAAGCCACGCCAGCCAGCGCGCCGATAACCAGACCGCCACCTACACCCACCCAGCCACAGGCGGGAGTGATGGCAACCAAGCCCGCGACCGCGCCAGAAACCGCCCCCAGCACGGATGGTTTGCCTTTCAATAACTGTTCTGCCAGCGTCCATGTGAGTGCGGCAGCGGCAGTAGCAACCAGCGTGTTGACAAAGGCCAGCGTGGCCGCACCCGATGCTTCTAAAGCCGAGCCAGCATTGAAGCCGAACCAACCAACCCACAGCAGGGAACCGCCTATCATGGTCATGACCATGTTGTGCGGTGCCATTGGCTCCTTGCCGTAGCCAATGCGCTTGCCAACCATGAATGCACCGACCAAACCCGCAACGGCCGCGTTGATATGCACCACAGTGCCGCCTGCGAAGTCCAATGCGCCCTTCTGAAACAGCCATCCTGACGCTGCCGTTGCAGTATCAGCCGCAGCCTGAGTGGTGTAAGCATCCGGCCCCATCCAGAACCACACCATGTGCGCAATCGGCAGATACGCGAAGGTAAACCATAAAGCAGAGAACAACAGCACAGCGGAGAATTTCATCCGTTCGGCGAAAGCACCCACGATCAATGCAACGGCGATGGCGGCGAAAGTAGCTTGAAAAACTACGAAGGCAAATTCAGGAATCACCACACCTTTGCTGAAAGTTGCCACATTAGCGACACTGCCCGTGGCCGGATCAAAAATGCCCTTCAGGAACAACCTGTCAAATCCGCCGATAAATGCATTGCCCTGTGTGAATGCCAGCGAGTAACCATAAATAGCCCACAGCACGATGATCAGCGCAAAAATGGCGAACACCTGCATCAGGATGGACAACATATTTTTGCTGCGCACCAGGCCGCCGTAGAACAGTGCAAGACCAGGGATAGACATCATGATGACCAACAGGGTGGCCGTCAGCATCCACGCCGTATCACCCTTGTTGGGGGTAGGAGCGGCAGCATGTGTGGCTGCCGCTTCGGCAGGCTTGACTGCGTTAGTTGCCGCAGGAGTTTGAACTGTAGTTATTGCCGATGCTGCCACAGGAACGGTGGGCTCCTCCGCAAATGCCGGAACGGCTAAACCATACAACATGCCCAACAACGCGAAAAGTGCAAAAAATTTGTTCATGGCGTTCTCCTTACAATGCTTCTACGCCGGATTCGCCGGTACGGATACGAATTACTTGTTCGATGTTATGAACGAATATCTTGCCGTCACCAATATTGCCTGTATGTGCAGATTTTTCGATGGCTTCAAGTACTAGCTCTAGTACGTCCTTTTTAATAGCGACTTCCAGCTTGACCTTGGGCAGAAAATCCACCACATATTCTGCGCCGCGATACAGCTCGGTATGCCCCTTTTGCCGGCCAAAGCCTTTCACTTCGGTAACGGTGATACCCAATACGCCAATCGCAGTCAGTGCCTCACGTACTTCGTCGAGTTTGAACGGCTTAATGATTGCAGTAACCATTTTCATAATTATTAATCCTTATGTGTTATAGGGCATAAGCAACATCATTCAGAACCTACTATTGATGGATCAGTATCGCTTCTTCAAAAATGCAAACCATCATTTCATTATAGGTACTGTGCTTGGGAAAACATTTTCGGCCTATCCAAAAATTGCTGAATTTCTGCTCTGTTGTAGCGAATATTTGGTTTTTTTCTAAAATTGCGAGCGAAATTACGGAATGCCTAATCTTTCAAAAGCATCTTCCATGCCACTATAATTTATATAGAAATAACAATATGTTAATGAACACCATAAAAATAAATATGGTATTGATGCACCAATTTTATGCATCTTCAAATGTATGTCGCACTAATTGGGTGAGATATGCTACCTGGGTCAGCTTTTGCCACATCCGCACCACACAGCTATGCTTCGATGATCAACGATCAATCGCTCGCTGGATGCATGTTTGCCACTGGCTAGTGATACTCTCGATTGTCTATGTAATTCTAAAAATTTTCTATGATTTAACGCTTTGATGTAACTTATTACAACTAACCATTTAATTTAATTAATAATATTTCATATGGTGCATAGAACATTAAGACGAAAGGATACGCTCAATGCGGGCACCAGCTGAAAGGCACAGGTATCCAGGCAACTTTCAGAACAAAACATACTGGTTAGTAACTATTTCCTGGATATTCGGGCAAAACCGCGCGGACACTCCACGGGAATGGGGAAAGGGCATATCATTAATGCCCGCTAGGACTACGGACTGTTTTGGGCGCGGGCACATTCAATCTCAAACTCAAACTCAAACTCACGCAAACTAACTTGAGAAGAAATTCAAGAAAACACAACAATCTTTTCGGCCATATAAAAAACCCCGCCAATTTGGCGGGGCTAAGGCATATTTTTTGATACCTAGCAAAATTTAGAAATTAGCTATTAGTGACACCCTTGCGGCAATTGGTGAACCTGGTGTGATGTTGTTATTATTATGGGCAGAGGCATAATAATTCTTATCAAATAGATTTTCGATATTCAACTGGGCCCGCATATTCTTATCAATTTTGGCATAAACAGCCGCATCTACCCGAGTAAAGCCCGGCAAGCGAACAGTATTATCAGTCGAAGTATACATAGCGCCACGATTAATCACGCCAAGCCCAACACCCCATCCAGGAGCAAAATCATATCGATTCCACAGTGAGAATGTGTTTTTTGGAAGCTCCGCCAAAACGGCCCCTTTTTTAGCGGTAGCCGATTGCGAGTTGGTGATTTCACCATCTTGATAGGTATATCCGCCCATAATACTCCAAGCCGAAGTAACTCGGCCTGCCAGACCTAGCTCCAAGCCCTTGTTGCGCTGGCCACCACCTAAAACAGAAATGGCTGCATTATTCGGATCGGGAAGAATCACATTGGTACGGTCCAGCTGAAACACAGCAGTGGTCAAAGCCAGATTAGGATGAATATCCCACTTAGCTCCAACTTCTACATTTTTGAATTTTTCCGGTTCGAGCGCTTTGTTGGTCACCGTTAGCGAAGTAAGTTGCTCACCGGCTCTAGGCACATATGCCAAACTATAGCTTGTATAAATTGAGACTGTCTCAATTGGCTTGTAAACCAACCCGACTCTCGGTGAAAGGAAATTATCATTGGTATTTATATCAAGAGGAGGAGTGGCGTTATTCTTACGGAAATCCACTTCGTATCTATCGTAGCGCAATCCAAGAATTGCTTGTAATTCAGGCAATAATTTGATCTGGTCTTGCACATACAGCGATGTTTGTTTTGTGACGCTATGTATATCTGCATCTGCGGCCCGCGTCGTGAATGTGAGTGGAACAGCCGTAATCGGATTATTGATCGGTACGTTAACCGATGTAGCTGCATTATTGAAGAATCCAGTTTTACGCAAATTATTTGTATCTTGGTGACCTATTTCAAGACCAACGACCAGATCATGCTTCACCGCCCCTGTATTCAGGGAAAACAAAAGATCCGTCTGGTTAAAGAAATTATCCCGCTGGGTTGTATCGTTATAAGCATTAATCGCCACCTCGGTTCCCGCTGCATTGACCGCGTTCGGGTACACGTTTTGATAAAATTTATCTTGGGTTGCAAACCGTGTGCGGTTGCGAATCGTTACTTCATTATCAAACTTGTGCTCAATCAGTGCGTTGACTGCTTTAAGTTCTGATTCCGCCGGGCTGCGATTAGGATCACCAAAAAATGTTGACGCGTTAGTATTAAAAGGACGTCCCTTGAAGGAAGGAATACCCCGGTCTGCTACGCGCTCGTCTTTGAAATACTCCGCATTTAACACAACTTTAGTATTGTCAGTTGGCATAATCGTAACGGTAGGATTAACTCCATACCGCTTCAAATCTACGCCATCACGATAACTACCCGAATTTTCATACATTGCATTGAGGCGGACAGCGGCAACTTCATTAACACCTTGGCCGACATCAAGAGCCACACGTTTTGTATCAAATGAACCCACCTGTGCCGTAATTTCACGTATAGGGCTCCAGCCAGCTTCTTTAACAACCCTATTTATAACCCCCCCGGAGCCGCCACGACCAAAAATCATTCCATTAGGGCCTTTCAGCACTTCAACTCTCTCTATATTGTAAAGATCACGGTAGTACTGGACGTCATCACGTATGCCATCCACGAAAAAGTCCGCTGTGGAACGATTACCGCGAAAAACCAAGGCATCGCGATTTCCTTCCCCTTGCGAAATACCCATACCCGGGACATAGCGTACTGTTTCAGCCATACTTTGAATAGCTTGGTCTTTAATTACATCCTGCGTCACAACGGACACGGATTGCGGCACGTCGCGCAGAAGAGTATTTGTCTTGGTTGCAGTAGTGGTTTTAGCTATTGTGTAACCAGCACTGTTTTTTGCAGAAGCTTTTGCAGAAACCGATATTACTGGTAGCGTGGTTTCATTGTCGGTTAGCTCAGGGTTTGATTTAGATGCTTGTGCTTTCTTTACGACATACCCGTTACCCTGCGGCACCGCTTGCAGACCACTTTCAACCAGCAATTGATTAAGAGCCGCTTGGGTGGTGTAATTTCCCTGGAGTCCTTGTGTTGTTTTTCCGCTGAGTTCGACAGGATCAGAGGAGAGCTTAACACCTGTCTGTTTTACAAAAAGATCCAATCCAGCTTTCAATGAGCCTGCGGAAATGTTGTATGCATGTTCGGTAGTACTGGCAACAATGTTTGATTGCGCAACAGCGACACCCGACAAAGTCGCAGTGGCTACTCCAAAACAGATTAACGCGCTATTCATTGCAATGGTGAGCTTAGTTTGGCGATGGTTGCATGAAGCTTGGATGCCAGTATGTTTTCGCGCCACGGTAGCAATGCATTTGAGGTTACGGGTATACACGGTGTATGTCTCCAAATTAATATATCAAATCAAAAAATGCCTGGTACGTAATGCACTGCTAACGGCGGGGGATTCGATATCACATCCTTCTTTAAAATGGATGCATTCATAACGATATCTTTAAATCCTAAAACTGGGTGAGCGCTTCGTCCCCATACAAAGCACAACATCACTGTGAATACCCAATTCGATTCGATCAAAAATTTTAATCTATCTAATATTACAAGTGATAATAGTTCGTAATTGTATTCTCATGTCTAACACGATGCAAGGCTTTACTTTACTCAATTAACAACAATCATCTTGCCGACTGTTCCAGAATCCATGCATTTGGCTGTATCATGAGCTTCCGGTTAACATCAAATATATGTGTGCCAGCGAACGAATCAAAATTAATAAATCTAATACACTGATGCCGAATTTGATTACTGTAAATTTCTAATTAGAGAAGGAGTTGATCATTATGCCAAATACAATTTCAAATCAGGTAGAAGATGTAGTTGCAGCCACAGAAAACATGGCTCAGCGGACTGGTACAGCACTAGGGAATGTTTTGGATGCTACAAAATCCGCCGGAAAACAAGCAGGAGCACTCGCCAGTAACGAAATATCTAATCTGCGTGCCGATTTAGACGATTTAATTTCTCGCATACCTAACTTATCTGATGTTGATTTAGAAGAAGCCAAAGAAAAGTTGATGACAAAAATGGCATCTGCAAAGGAAGTCGCGAAAATTGTCGCAGCTGATGCGCGCAGACATTTCAATGAGGGGGTCGATTGCTCCAGAGGATATGTAAAAGAACATCCTTTGCAAGCGGTAGGATGTGCGGCTGCAATTGGTTTTTTACTCGGCCTACTAGTCTCACGACGTTGAGCTGATTCACCGTAGGGCACTTAATAATTCTTAAGTTGAGATAAATGTCATGTTTGAAAAAATCAAAAAAGCGAAACAGCTTGGCTTAATTGCGTGTGATCGTATGGGCGATTATATGGAACTGGTGCGGATCTTAATGAAGATCCAATGGCACTATTTGAGTGCCCAGATAATTAGTTATGTTATTTTGTTTTTTTTGGCATTGTTAAGCCTGACTTTTTTAGGTGTAGCTATTATCATTAGCTGCTGGGAAACCCCATACCGTGTGGCATCTGCATGGAGTGTTGTAGCTTTATATACCTTAATAACCTGTGGAGTTTTCCTGACAAATCAAAATAGAACGCGCCCAGACTGTCCATTTGAAACGTTACGTACCGAATTAGAGAAAGATGCAAAGCTATTAAAGGATGTAATATGACAATGTTATCGTCTCTTGAAGAACAAAAAAAAACCCTCTTGGATCGGATGGAAGAAAATCGGCGTAACTATCAAAATAATTTGATCCAACAACTTTCTGTTGCTGAGGGTTTAACCGTGGAGTCCGATAATTCAGGAGAGTTTCCACGAAGCCATACTTTTAAGCTCTTAACACATCATCCCTATTTGATAGGCATCGCATTAATTGCAGCTCTGGCAGTATCTCGTGGATCTTTGAGAAATATCTTGAAGAAGAATCTTGCCTTTGGTGCCGGTATATTAACAAGCAAAGTAAAAATGTTGATTGTGCCCGCGATAATTCGTTTGTTCCGATCATACACCCGCTATTAATAGCATAACTTATTAATGCTATGCTGGTTCCTGATCCAAATCAAATGCTTTATGAAGCACGCGCACAGCCAGCTCCAAGTATTTCTCATCAATCACAACAGAGATTTTAATTTCCGAAGTGGAAATCATCTGAATATTAATCCCCTCCTCCGCTAAGGTACGAAACATTTTGCTGGCAATGCCGACATGCGAACGCATTCCGACTCCAACTACCGATACTTTGGCAGTCTTGTTGTCACCCACCACATTTCGTGCGCCAATATGGCTTTGCACTTGGTTTTTCAAAATATCCATCGCCTTATCAAATTCATTGCGATGCACGGTAAAGGAAAAGTCGGTGGAATCATCTACACCAACGTTCTGAATTATCATATCCACGTCAACATTTGCTTCACTTACCGGCCCCAATATCTGGTAAGCAATGCCCGGTTTATCCGGTACGCCACGCACGGTGATCTTAGCTTCGTCACGGTTGAAGGCTATACCTGAAATAATCGCCTGTTCCATCTTTTCATCTTCCTCAAAAGTAATCAGCGTACCATCGCCTTCTTCCTCGAAACTCGATAGCACGCGCAACTTAACCTTGTATTTTCCGGCAAATTCAACTGCGCGGATTTGCAATACCTTAGAGCCGAGGCTGGCCATTTCTAGCATCTCCTCGAAGGTAATGGTCTTAAGGCGGCGTGCTTCCGGCACCACGCGAGGGTCGGTAGTATATACGCCATCAACATCGGTATAAATCTGGCATTCGTCAGCGTGAAGCGCCGCAGCAATAGCTACCCCAGTAGTATCGGAACCGCCACGTCCCAAGGTGGTAATGTTTCCCTCTTTATCTACGCCTTGAAACCCAGCCACTACAACCACATATCCGTTAGCTAAATCGGTGCGAATATTTTGCTCATCTATACTAAGGATACGTGCTTTGGTAAATGCGCTGTCGGTGGTGATTTTTACTTGTGCACCTGTGTAGCTTTTGGCCTTCAGTCCCTCTTGCATCAACCCCATCGATACTAACCCGACCGTCACTTGTTCGCCGGTAGAAACTACCATATCCAGCTCACGCGGATCAGGCTGAGCTTGCATTTCTTTCGCAAGCCCGATCAGTCGATTGGTCTCACCGCTCATGGCGGAAACCACGACGACAATTTGATGCCCGAGCGCTTTATATTTCGCCACGCGGCGCACCACATTTTTAATGCGCTCTGTGCTACCTACCGAAGTACCACCATATTTCTGAACAATCAGTGCCACGGGTTTCTCTATCCAAATTACAGAACAGGGTCAATTCTAACCTAAAATCAAAATACAACCCAAGCCCCAAATGCCATTCAACTTACTCTCCCCTTACAGGCGAATAGTGACTCCGCCGTTCATCTTCAAGTAAGTCTACTGGCCACACAAAAAGAAGGCGGCTTGCGCCGCCTTCTTAAGCTTAATTAATCCAACTTTAGTCGCGTTCACCACTAAATGCCATCAGCAGGCTTAGTAGATTGACGAAGATATTGTAAATATTCAAATACAGCGACATGGTTGCCATTACATAGTTCGTCTCGCCGCCATGTACGATTTGACTGATGTCGTAAAGAATGTAAGCCGAGAAAAGCAATACGGCGATAGCTGAGATAGTGAGCGACAAGGCTGGAACAGCAAAAAAGATATTGGCCAGCGAAGCGATTACCAGCAAAACTAGGCCAATGAACAAAAACTTCCCCATAAAACTGAAATCTTTTTTGGTAACAGTAGCGATAGTCGCCAAACTAAAGAAAATCAGTCCAGTTCCACCAGCAGCCATGCCCACAAGTTGGGCGCCATTGCGCAGATGAAGTGCATGTTGCAAAATTGGCCCAAGAAAAACACCCGCGACAAAAGTGAAGCCCAGCAACATGGCAATGCCCCACACGCTGTTGCGCAGCGCAGAGACAGCGAACAACATACCCATCATCACGGCGAACATCAGCAGCGGAGCCATGATTGGATTTTGCGCCATAAACGAGAAATTAGTGGATAAGCCGATAAATGCGCCCATGATCGTAGGAAGCATGGTAAGAGCCAGCATCATGTAGGTGTTACGCAGGACTTTATTTTGTACCAGCCCTAATGTACCTGGCTGCGAAATGGTTTGGTATTGCATGGTATTTTCTCCAGAAGGTGTATTTAACAACATACGTAAGAGTATCGAAGCAGGACAAAAGTTGCAATGATTGTGTAATGGCGCCTCTATTCGTAAACCGAACCTATAAGAACACAAAAATCACTTGTCCAGCCATATAAATGTTCCCATCCTTCCCGTCACGCCATCGCGCCTATAAGAGAAGAAATTTACACTGTCTGTATAGGTACACAGGCCGCCGCCGTATACACGCGTAATACCCAATGCGTTCAGGCGTAGACCTGCAAGTTGATAGATGTCTGTAAGCCATTTTCCGGATGTACTAGGTACAAAAGCAGCAGTAGCCCGCGGATCCTTAGCAACAAATTCTGCACGAACTTCATCACCCACTTCGAAAGCTTGCACACCAATTGCAGGCCCCAGCCAAGCCATGAGTGTATCGGAAGGCACATCCATAGCACGCACGGTATGTTCAATGACCCCATCACACAATCCACGCCATCCTGCATGCGCTGCGCTAATTACGCTACCTTTATCATTGCACAGCAGCACTGGCAGACAATCCGCTGTCATGACTACACATACCGCGCCGACATGTGTAGATACACAGGCGTCGGCTTCGGGCCAACATTCAGCCTGTGCCGCATCAACTACTGCTACACCATGCACTTGTTTAAGCCACACGGGTTCGCTTGGCAGCATTGGTTCCAACAACATACGATTGCGCGCCACAGCTAAAGGTACATCACCTACATTACTGCTTAAATTGAGGCTATTGTAAGGAGCGGCGCTGATTCCGCCGTTACGCGTGGTTTGTAGCGTCCTGACATTTTTTGGAGCCGGCCAGTCGGGGATAATACAATGTTCAAGCAGGTTCATTCGATGTACTCCTGATGTTTTTTAGTAGCTGCGTTATATCATTTGGCATTGGGGCTTGCCATTCCAACCATTCATCAGTTATCGGATGCTCTAGTCCGAGTTGCGTCGCGTGTAATGCCTGACGTGGAAAAGCAGCCAAGATGTGGCGCAAATGTGGCGCACATTTCTGCGCCCCCTTGATATATACAGAGTCGCCAACCAGCGGATGACGAATATAGGCAAGGTGAACGCGGATCTGATGGGTGCGTCCGGTTTCCAGTTTGCAGCGAAGCAAGGTACAGCCGGGGAAGCGCTCCACTATGGTGTAATGTGTAGTTGCAGGTTTGCCGTCTTCCACTACTGCCATCTTGGTGCGCAACGTAGGATGACGGCCTATGGGTGCATTTACCGTACCGGCGCGTACCACTTCGCCATATACCAGCGCATAGTATTCGCGCTTTACGCTGCGTGCCTGCAACTGGCGCACCAACGCCGTCTGTGCGGTAAGTGTTTTTGCAACGACCAGCAGTCCGCTGGTATCCTTGTCCAGCCTATGTACAATGCCGGCACGCGGTATTTCTGAAAGTTGAGGTGCATGATGGAGCAAGGCGTTAAGCAGCGTGCCATTCCAATTGCCGCTGCCGGGATGTACCACCAGTCCTGCCAGCTTGTTGATGATGAGTATGCTGTCATCTTCAAACAAGATGTTTAGCTCGATATCTTCGGCCTGATAAGGTTGTTCGGCAGGATTTGATTGCAGTATGACTTCAATTTCTTCGCCGCCCCATACTTTTTGTTTGGAAGTCGTTATCGCACCATCGAGTTTAACCTGCTGCTGCGTAATCCAATCTTGTAGTCGGCTGCGGGAATATTCTGGCAGCAGCTTGGCTAGTACTTGATCAAAGCGCATCCCCGCGCATTCGTGGGGAACCTTAAACGAAAGTGGTGCAGTCATCAATGTGTAAGTAGGTTAGTTGCAGCAAGGTTTGCGGTATAATTGGACACTATTTTTTGGGATTCTGCCATGCGCCACAGTTTAACTTTAATTGTCCTGCTTATGCTAACTGCGTGCAGTATTTTCACTCCGAAGAACGAAAAATCCACTTCCGCGCTGGCAGATTCCGCCGAGGGCGTCTACGCTCAGGCCATGGAGCAGATGAACAGTGCCAATTACCCTGGTGCCATAAAATTATTCGAAACCTTGCAATCCCGATACCCTTATGGCCGTTACGCACAACAGGCACAGATTGAAACTGCATATGCCTACTACAAGCAAAACGAACCCGAATCAGCACTTTCTGCGGTAGAGCGTTTTATCAAGCAATACCCAAACAGCCAGCACGTAGATTACGCCTATTACTTGAAAGGCTTGGTTAATTTCGACGAAGATCTCGGTCTGTTTGGCGAAGGGTTTCAACCAGACGTGTCCGAGCGTAATCCCAAAGCGCCGCGCGAAGCTTTTGATGCATTCAAAGATCTGGTCACACGCTTCCCTAACAGCAAATATGCGGCCGATTCAAAATTACGCATGCAATACTTGGTAAATGCGCTGGCGCGCCATGAAACGCAAGTCGCACGTTATTATTTACGCCGAGGCGCCAATATCGCCGCTGTCAATCGTGCTAATGGCGTACTCATTGAATTCCCGCAGGCTCCGGCCACACGCGAAGCCCTACAAATCATGGTGCAAGCCTACGATGCGATGGGATTGAAAGATTTACGCGACGATTCGCAACGTGTGTTAGACAAAAATCTTGCGAAAGATGGTACTAAACCAGCAGTCAATCCACTCCCGTGGTGGAAATTTTGGAAAAGCTAAACAAATGCTGGGCTGTTTATTTTAGTGGCACATAAATAGGTTAAGCAAAAAATCGTTCAACCCATTTTATTCTTATTGATTTTTTGTAGATTCACCCCCATGGACTTGAAAATCCAACGATACCTAGCATTCAATATTGATCCCATCCTAAAATATACCAAGCTCATAGTTCCCACTAACCTGCACCATTCGATCCATCTATCAAACATAGTACCTACATGTTAAAAACTATCGAAAAATGGCTTGAAGCTGCACTCTGGAACGGACGTTTTGTGGTGGTGGTAGCGGTTGTGGCAAGCATGGCCGCCGCCACTGCGATTTTTTACATGGCCACGGTGGACGTAGTTTATCTGGTTGACCACATGCTAAATTATGCTGACTCCACCCTAACCGCAGAATCGCGCAAACTTCTTCGCGACCAGACCATCTCCCATGTAGTGGAAGTAGTGGATGGCTACCTGCTTGCAACCTTCATGCTAATTTTCTCGCTCGGTATGTATGAATTATTTGTTAGCGACATTGATGCAGCTCATGGCAGCAAAACCTCCAGCAAAATCCTGGTCATCGCAAGTCTGGACGACCTCAAAGCGCGATTGGCCAAGGTGATTCTAATGATTTTGATCGTCACCCTGTTCGAGGAAGCGTTGAATATGAAGATATCGTCCCCGCTTGACCTACTTTATCTTGGTGGCGCTATCGCCCTGATTGGTGCATCGCTGTTCTTGACCTACAAGGCGGAAGACCATGGAAAAAATAGTGGCCATTCTGTGACCTGAAAACAAGTTATGTTCTCGCTGCCCTCCATGTGGAACCTGATAATTTCCACCATCGTGTTTTTCATTGTTGCTTGGTATGTTCGCCGTTTTTTGGATGAGCAAGATTTTAGCAATGGTAAAAAACGGGACATACTGGTGTTTATATTTGCCTCTCTAATGTCATGGGGTGCGGGAGAAGCGGCGGACTGGGCCCAAGAGAAGATAGAAGGAAAAAATCCAACAAAAAAAAATTCGAGCGCTCTCCCGCAACTACAAAAGGTGATTAATCAGATACCACAGTGACGAATATCACAAACAGCAAGCACTTAGAAAAGAAGCTCCCCATGAATCCAAAATTATCTAAGGGGGCGTCCCCTGAAAATAGTCTAATAATTCACAGGCTATTTTTAGCCTATGTAATCAAATCAGCGGAAATCGTGCTATGCCGAATCAAATTTCTATTATAGAACAAGCACAAAACACGCTCATTGACTTGGGCATCAAATTTGGCCCTAAGGTCGTTGTTGCGATCCTTATCCTGATAGTTGGCTTTTATACAGGGCGCTGGGTCGGCTCAGTCTTCCATCGCTGGCTTAGTAAACTCCAACTCGAGCCGCCAGTGCGATTACTTCTGGTGCGCGTCGTGCGCTTGATGGTGGTGGGTCTATCCCTAATCATGGCGCTGCAAAATCTCGGTGTCGAATTACTACCCCTCATCGCTGGGTTGGGTGTGGCTGGAGCTGGCGTTGCTCTTGCGATGCAAGGGGTGTTGAGCAATCTCGCGGCGGGACTCACAATTATTTTCACCCAACCGTTTAGGGTCGGAGAATATATCGCCATAATCGGCGTGGAGGGCAAGGTTGAAGAAATCGACCTTTTTTCTACCCAACTTAGCCAAGCAGATTGCTCCGTAGTTGTCGTGCCTAACCGCAAGATTGTCGGAGAAATTCTGCACAACTATGGTCACATCCGGCAACTCGACTTGAGTATAGCCATCGCCCGAACCAATGATATTGAGCGGGCGCTCATGGCAATTAACGAAGTAGTCAATGCCAATTCACGTGTATTGAAAGAACCTGCGGCATTCATTGGGGTGATGACCCTTGCCGACTTATCAATCGGCATCGCTGTCAAACCTTGGGTTAAGGCATCCCATTACGTGCCCGTGAGCGCCGAAATCAACCGGGCGATCATCGAGAAAATTAGCGCCGCCGGCGTGGACTATCCGCCCTCCGAGCGCAAAATTCGCATCGTCAGCACACAATAACGGCGCCAATTGAATAGGATACGTTTAAACTTATCTGCCAATCTACCCGTTAAACGTAAAAAAACTATATCTAAACAAATTGTTGGACTTGCTGTAAATATAACTGCTCCACTTTTTTGCGAGCCCACGGCGTTCTTCGTAAAAATTTCAGGCTGGATTTGATACTGGGATCATGAGTAAAACATCGCACTGGTACAGCGATACCCATAGCCTCCCAGCCCATACTCTTGGATAACTGTGTAATGATAGTTTCCAAAGTGATACCGTCCAAACTGGGCATTTTTACTGTTTTTTTATTTGCATCCATGTTCGCATTTTACATGTGATAGCTAGACTTGAGCATTTACAATAGTGTTCCTTTTTTAGTATGCACTTGCCATGACAACCCCCGTTCGTCTCTCAAAACGCCTCGTAGAATTAATCTCCTGCTCACGCAAGGAGGCCAAACTTTATATTGCAGGGGGTTGGGTTATGGTCGATGGACAGGTGGTGGACAAACCGCAATTCATAGTATCGCAACAAGAAAAAATCGAGCTTCACCCCGAAGCCAGCCTCATTCCAGTTGCGCCAGTGACCATTTTGTTTCACCAACCGCCTGTCACAGGCACAAATGCTGATTCTGCGCAGCAACTTATTCGCACCGATACGCGGGCGGCTGACGACCGCTCAGGCATTCACATCAACAAACAACACTTTGTCCGACTAAAGCAAGGTATAGCGTTAGAGAAAAATGCTAGCGGCTTATCAGTATTTACCCAAGATTTTCGAGTGGCGCGTAAGCTGATCGAAGATGCAGCCACGATTGAGCAAGAATATATTGTGGAGATCGCTGGTGAACTTCCCCCTGATGGGCTCAAGCAACTCAACCACGGGCTCAGTTTTAATGGCCGGACACTGCCCCCGATCAAGGTTAGCTGGCAAAACGAAACACGGCTGCGCTTTGCCCTCAAAGGGGCGCAATCCGGGCAAATCGCACATATGTGTAAAAGCGTCGGGCTACAGGTGCTAGCCATGAAACGGATTCGGATCGGACGAATGTCGATGGCCAAATTGCAGCCCGGGTTGTGGCGTTATTTGATGCCGTATGAGCGGTTCTAATCTTTAACTATGCAATATCCCCCACGATATTTACCGAGTAAGCAATCAACTTAAGACATATCAGAATATCTGTCGTAGCGATATTGAAAGTGCGCACTGAAGAATTAATTCACCTCCACAACCACTCGATACTTCACGTATTTCACGGCTCTATCACACACTCGAAAGCGAGACTGCGTCGATATTGGCGGCTGACCAAAGGGGTTGACCAGTCACTTCAAGATAGGTGAGGTAAGCCCGCAGATCAAATTCCAGCTGGTGATAATCAGGCTCCATATGTCGGCACAGTTGATAGAAGGCTTTGTTGTGCTCATGTTCCTTGATGTGCGCAAGTTCGTGAACAACGATCATGCGCAAAAACTCAGGCGGCATCTCCTTAAACAATTCCGCTATGCGAATCTCTCGCTTGGCCCTAAGTTTTGTGCCCTGTACCCGCGAGATGCTGGTGTGCGTGCCCAGTGCATGCTGAATGACATGCAATTTGCCGTCGAACGCTACCTTGCTCAGCTGCCCGGCATTGCGCAGATACTTGTCTTTGACTTCCAGCACATAGTCATAGAGCGCCTTGTCGGAGCGCACAGCGTGCGCATGCGGATACTTCTGTAGCAGCATATTGGTCAGCAGGCCTTGTTCGATAAGCCGCTGCACTTGCTCTACTAATGCTATAGGGTAGCCAGCAAGGTAATTTGGCGTAGATTTTGCGCACATAGCAGCCTGTCACGGTATTGCAGATGGAAAAATTTTAGGACACTTCTAAAAATTCAGATTTGCGAGCATCCCCTTCGGGGATTGCCTGCTTAACCCGTCTCGTCACAATACGTTGTTGCTCACAAAAAATGTTTCCTTACCTATCATATATGCTGCGTCAACATTTTTTATTCACGCCTAGTCTTGTTTAGAACTCTTAATTTTTAGAGGCACCCTTCAGCGATATGCGTTTGTTTTTTACTACTTCAGACAGCGTGCTTTTTCACCCACGCGACATAATGATCCATCCAGTTTTGGAAGAATTTTTTGCTGGCTGTACCGATGTCCCCGACTTCGTCAAACAACCCATCCTTTACATGTACGAATGCTTCGGGTTGGCAAAGCGTCGGTACGTTTAGGTGTGAGAGAATGTTGCGCAAATGTTGTTGTGCCATGGCCGTACCGCTGGTTCCGGGAGAAGCGCCCAACACACCAGCGGGTTTACCCGCCCAAGCACTTTGGCCATAGGGACGCGAGGCGTGGTCGATTGCATTTTTAAGTACTCCAGGGATAGAGCGGTTGTATTCGGGCGTTACAAACAAAATACCCTGCGCCGCTGTAATTTCCTCTTTCAGCCGCTTGACAGGCTGTGCTTGGTTCGCGTCATCGTCCTGGTTATAAAGCGGCAAATCACTGATTTGCAATTCTTTGAATGAAAACTCCGATGGCGCCAATTTTACAATGGCGTTAGCCAGCTTGCGGTTGAATGAGTCCTTCCGAAGGCTGCCAACGATAACGGCAATTTGATATTGGTTCATATGATTTCCTTTTAAAGGTTACAAATGATCTTAAAACGTCTCGACCACGTCAGCATAACCATACATTTTGAATTTTTCGATGTGACCGTTGGTTCTTTCAGTTCCGCTTAGTTATATCTCCAACATGAAATGCATCGGCCAGAAATGCCATACCCTCATCCCACGAAGCCTTATCTGCCATAGCGTTATAAGCCAGCGGCAGTTTGAACTCTTGGCCATATTTATCTGCGTCCGGATTGGTGAAACTGTGCTTCGCACCGGGATAGGTCACCACTTTATAAGTCACGCCAGCCTTCTCCATCTCCTGCCTGAAAGCGGCAACCTGCGTAGCGGGGATCATCGGGTCATCTTCGCCAGTGAAGGACGCGATCCGCGCCTTGACCTTGCCCGCCACTGCCGGATATTCTGTTCCCAAGTTACCGTGAAAACTCATCACTGCCTTAAGAGGCTTACCGATGCGCGCCATGTGCAACACTACCGAACCGCCAAAACAATAGCCGATGGCTGCAATGCGGTTGGAATCCACGGTTTTTTCCTTGCTGATCAGGCTGTATGCGCTATCGAATCGTGCCTTGGCTAGCCCAGTATTTTTTGCTACCTCGCTGGCGAATTTGCCCGCATCATCCGGATGATGCGCCTGTTTGCCGTCGCCATACATATCAATTGCCAGCGCGGTGAAACCCCGCTCCGCCAACATACGGGCGCGTTTGCGCGCATATTCGTTGTGTCCCCACCATTCATGCACCACCAAAATACCTGGGCGCTTGCCCTGTATAGAATCGTCGTAGGCGATATAACCCTTGAGAAGGGTACCGTTGGCGCTATAGGTTACTTCTTTACCTTGCACGGCAGCGTAAGATGCAAAAGTTGCAAACATCAAGCCCGCGAGCAATAGAAATTTATTCATATTCTCTCCAAAAAATTAGCTTGTTCAGTTTTTTGAACCTAAAAATAGAACATCCGACAGCGCGAATATGCCAATCACGCGTAAGCAGAAAATCGATATCACTTCATACATCATATAATTCCGTAACTGTAATCGCTTACAGTTGATAGTGGGCAATTTATCACCCGAAGTCTTTAAGCAAAACAGAGCATCAAAAACACCTACCGTTGTGTCAAAAATTACTTGGCCGTCACATTATACCACTATAAGTCAATGAATATAAAGCCTGTATTATCCGATGAAGTTTGCAGAGCACTGGCCAGATTGGGACGTACTGAAGATATTAAATTTTCTCCAGATGGTCGACGTCTTGCCATCGCCGGATTTAATTGCAACAAGATTCTCATACTGGAAATAGATTTTGACTTTACTGATACTCATAAAAACTTGGTCATTAGCGATTTCGCGGAAATATCATCCCTTAGTTTGAAAAATCCGCATGGACTCGCTTTCTTGGATGACAAAACCTTGATAGTGGCGAATCGCAAAGGAGGAGCATCAGTACTGAGGCTGCCTCCACGTGGCGCGGTGGAAAAGATAGTTGAACTACCGGATCTAGGAGTAATCCCGAGCAATCTGTGGCTCTATTCGCCCGGATCTATATCTGCAATCTGTTTAAAAAATGGGCTGTATGATGTTCTGATTTGTAATAATTATGCTCACTACGTTTCTCGTCATATCTTGGATGTGACTGAATCTTTAACAGTCAAACGTAACGAAATTTTGTTGGCCAAGGATCTGGACATTCCGGACGGGGTGTCATTTAGCAACGATGGTCGTTGGATTGCAGTAAGCAACCATGGAAAACACTGTGTCTTTTTGTATGAAAATACTCCAGAACTAACGCAAGATAGTGAACCATCAGGCATATTGCATGGTGTTTCTTTCCCTCATGGCGTGCGGTTTATAGCGGAAGACCGATTCATTCTGGTCGCAGATGCTGGTGCCCCCTTTGTGCATATCTACGAAAAGAATGGTAACTGCTGGGCAGGTAGATATAAACCAGCCAGTTCGTTTAAAGTAATGAGCGATGAGGTTTTTAAACGTGGCCGAAAAAATGCTCAAGAGGGAGGTCCAAAAGGTATCGATGTGAATGAAGACATGAATACGCTCGTAACAACTAATGATTGTCAACCCTTAGCATTCTTTGATCTTCAAGAAGCGCTTAAAAGGAGGAGGGGGAGCGAAACTGGCCAGACATCGATCCCGCCGAGGCGCCTGCAAGCTTGTCCCTGCGGTAGCGGAAAGCGCTACAAACACTGTTGCGGGGAGGCTGATACTCTCTCGAAACCGGATGCTTCCCGCTCGTTCCATTCAATTATGCAATCTGCGCTAGCTGCACAACGCGCTAACGAGCTTGAGGGTGCAGAACGTCTATACCTGGAGGCGCTCGAGTTGAGGGGCGACGATCCCGATGCGCTGCATATGCTCGGGGTCGTTCTTTACTGCCGACACAGAGCTCGGGAAGCCTCAGGACTGATACGGCGCGCAGGCATGGCAACCCAATGGCAATTTCCAGGCATCCTCTTTAATTACGGCTTGGCACTGGGCAGTAGAATGCTGGGCCGTGACACAGCAAGAGGTGCCAAGCTGCGGCAGCAATACGATCGCTGGCTTGCTACAAGGCCTTATAGGTCGGGTTATGAACCCCTGGTGAGTATTGTTATTCCTTCCTACAACCATGCTTCGTACATCGAACGTTCTTTAGAATCGGTATATGCGCAAACCTACCAGAATCTTGAGTTAATCATAATTGATGACGCCTCAAGCGATGGGTCGCCTGACATTATTAGAGAAAAGCTACGGGGTTGCCATCTTCCTCACCGATTTGTTGCTCGTGATACCAACTTGGGTGCCCATGCAACTTTAAACGAGGCCATAGCTCTAGCTCAGGGAGAATTCATTAATCCGCTTAATTCAGATGATCTTTTCGAACCCGGACGAATCGCTGAAATGATTGAGAAAGTCGCGCGAAGTGAATTTGAATGGGGGTTTTCAAAATGTATCTGCATTGATCCACACAATCAGATCGTTACTCCCCAAAAAAATAATCGCTCTTACATTCTTTCCCGGATAGAGGAGAATCTCTCCTCATCAGATACGATCGGTAGTGCCTTGCTGGGAGCGTTAAATCCAACTATTTCGACCGGTAATCTCTTCTTTTCCAAATCGTTATATAAAAAACTGGGTGAATTTCGTGATTATCAATCGAATCACGATTGGGACTTCTGTCTGCGTGCTTTATGGTATGCCGAACCGCGCTTGGTATCGTCTAACTTGTATCGTTATCGGCTGCACGAAAATAATACTATCCAGAAGTCGCTCGAGCGGAATCGCGAAGAGTACGGCAGATTGTTCGCTGACTACCACGACAAAGCTATAACTTCTTTGCCAGACAATGAGTTCGCTCCGGCCAAGGCCACCGTTGGATCAGCGTACCTGGCTAAAGTACTTGCCGCAGGCCAGATAAGTTTGCCTCAAAAAACCCTGATAGACCTAGATGATGAGCTTACGCGACAGGAGGATGATTCAATCCTCAAATCTGATATCGGTGTTGGAGAGGGTTTGAATCTTGTTGGCTATTTCAGGGGGGAGGCTGGTCTTGCCGAGAGTGTACGCACCATGGCGGCAACCTGTTATGCCAAAGATATAAAAGTCAACATTCAGGATGCCGGCGTGATAATGGAGGGCAGGCAAAACAACCGAAGTATGGATCGCTTTCTTACCAGCGATAATGATCAACGGACAACACTTTTTTACATGAACCCCGATCAGCTCGAATCCGTATGGCGACGATATTTCGAGCGGGGAGATCTCCGGGGGCGTCGAGTAATCAGCTACTGGCATTGGGAAATTGATAAGTTTCCAAGAAAATGGCAGCCTGCACTCGAGTTAGTCGATGAAATTTGGGTTGCAAGCGATTTCGTGGAACAGCTCGTCAAACGTGTAACAGATAAACCCGTTGTCCGAATTCCTCACGCAATAGATGTAAAAATTTCGCGACCGTATTCGCGTACTGAATTTGCGCTCCCGGATAATCGTTTTCTTTTTCTATTCAATTTCGATTTTTATTCTTTCGCAGACAGAAAAAATCCTTGGGCTACGATTGAGGCTTTCAGGCGTGCTTTTCCGATTTCTGAAGACCGCGTAGGTCTAGTTATTAAATGCCACCATGGAGAGAGGCACTTAGAAAAATTTAACTTACTTCAAGAACTTGCTGAACAAGATTCCCGTATTACCATTCTTGATCGCCTTCTCTCCCGTGAAGAGATGTATGGGCTACAAAGTGTTTGTGATGCCTATGTTTCGCTGCATCGTTCCGAAGGGTTCGGCTTGGGAATGGCAGAATGCATGGCCTTGGGCAAGCCGGTTATAGGTACGGGCTACTCGGGTAATCTAGAATTCATGGATAGCGAAAACAGCTGTCTCGTCAATTACACCCTGATACCTGTAAAACCAGGCCAATTCATTTATTACGAGCCTGGCTGGATGTGGGCTGATCCAGACGTGGGCCATGCGGCGGAGTATATGTTTCGCTTGTTCGAGGACCTGGACTATCGCCAACGTATTTCAGCTCGCGCGGCAGCCGATATGGCAGCTCGATATAATCACCAAATAGTCGGAAAAATCATCAAGGATCGACTAGATCATTTAAATAAACGGTGACAAACTTGAAAATCAGGGAAGGCATCGTTAAACTGCGCGACCTTCTTTTAAGACTTAGAGGGCAGAGTCCTACCAAGCTTAGCAACAGACTCTAAAAGACTCAAAAATATGGCACACGCAGAACCAGCATTCAAACTCAAAATTGCCAATCTCTCTTTATTTGTGCTCTATGTCAATACAACCGACATGGCTCAACTAAAAAACCAATTGGATACGCGTGTTAATAAAACGCATAATTTTTTCTCCAATACACCTGTGGCTCTCGATCTCTCTGCTATCGCGAACAGCAACATTTCGCTAGACTTTGCTGATCTTATTTCATTCATGCTGAATCATGGCATGCATGCTACTGGTGTTATCGGAGGATCCACTGAACAGCGCGAAGCCGCCGTACAATCAGGCTTGGGACTCTTTCCTGACACAATTGTCAAACCCGCAATAAAGACGGCGCCGGTTCCCACGACAGCCCCAAGCATTACTCCTAATGCAGAAAAAACCAATCAACCAGAACTGCCCGAATTTGGATTGACGATAGATACCAATAACAGCAACGTCCTTGACTCAGATACCCAACGTCAAAATCCCGTTTCCCAAGTACTGCCAACTTTCCGTCCAACCATGATAATCAACAAACCGGTCCGCACTGGCCAGAGAATCTATGCCGAAGGTAGCAATTTGGTTGTACTGGGCGTTGTTAATGCAGGTGCTGAACTGATTGCTGACGGAGATATCCACATTTACGCCCCGCTGCGCGGCCGTGCAATCGCGGGGGCTCAAGGCAACGAGAATGCGCGTATTTTCGTACATAGCCTGGAAGCAGAATTGATTTCCGTTGCTGGCTGCTTTAAGGTATTCGAGAACGGCATTCCCGAAAATTTACGCGGCAAACCCGTTCAAGTGCATCTGAATGGCTCTGATTTGATTATCCAGCCCTTGCTTAGCTAAAGGAATTTTTTAGCATCCCCATTTACGGGTAAAATGTATCTAAATCTTGTTCAGGAATATAAACGTGTCTAAAGTTATTGTAGTTACTTCAGGGAAAGGTGGTGTAGGTAAAACCACAACCAGTGCCAGCTTCTCCAGCGGTCTCGCCCTACGGGGAAACAAAACGGTTGTCATCGACTTCGATGTAGGTTTGCGCAACCTGGACCTCATCATGGGCTGCGAGCGGCGTGTGGTGTATGACATTATCAACGTCATCAACGGCGAGGTAACCCTTAAACAGGCACTCATCAAAGATAAGAACTGTGACAACCTGTATATTCTTCCCGCATCCCAAACCCGGGACAAAGATGCGCTCAACCTGGAAGGCGTTGAACGCATACTGAACGAACTAAAGGAAAGTTTTGACTGTATCGTATGTGACTCCCCGGCAGGCATCGAATCAGGCGCATTCACCGCAATGTATTTTGCAGATGAGGCTTTGGTAGTAACTAACCCGGAGGTGTCGTCAGTGCGGGATTCGGACCGCATTCTCGGGATTCTCGCAGCCAAATCCAAACGCGCTGTGGATGGCCTCGATCCAGTGAAAGAACACTTACTGATTACCCGTTACGATCCCAAGCGGGTAGAGGCTGGCGAAATGTTGTCGGTTACTGACATCCAGGAAATCTTGCGCATCCCCTTGATCGGCGTGATTCCAGAATCGGAATCAGTACTCCAAGCCTCTAATGCTGGCACCCCAGCTATCCATTTGGATAAGAGCGACGTGGCTGAAGCCTACCGGGACGTGGTGGGACGCTTTATGGGTGACGAAAGACTACCCATGCGTTTTGTTACCGTAGAGAAAAAGAGCTTTTTAAAACGACTGCTGGGGGGCCGCTGAGATGTCCATGATCGCTGGCTTAATCAGCTACCTGCGTGGTAACGAAAAAAAAACCGCCATCGTCGCTAAAGAACGTCTACAGATTATTCTGGCCCACGAACGTGCTGGAAGAAATGCGCCCACTCCAGATTATTTACCTGCACTTCAAGAAGAACTTATGGTTGTGATTGCCAAATACATTCATATAGACCGCGAATCTATCAATGTTCAATTAGAGAAGCATGGCGAATATGACGTACTTGAGCTTAACATTACATTGCCGGACAAGATGCGCCTCAACCGATGAATGCTCTCCTGATTTTTCACTGAAAACAAAAATCAAAACAATAGCTATTTAACTGCCACATCCCGGGTGACCCTATTCCGGGCTTTCAAGCACTACGCAAAAAAATCCACCGCCTCACTTAAATCCCGCGTACGTTTGAATGGCGGTAAGCTCTGCCATATGCGCTTGCCGTAGGATTTTGCTATCAAACGCGGATCGCAGATCATCAATACGCCACGATCGGTCTCATCTCGGATCAAGCGTCCTGCACCTTGCTTAAGATTAATGACCGTGCGGGGCAACTGATATTCCATAAAGGCGTTACGTCCCTGGCTGGTGATCTGTGCAAGGCGCGCCGCCAGCACTGGGTCATCCGGCGGAGCGAACGGCAGTTTATCTATTACCACTAACGAAAGCGCTTCGCCGCGTACATCCACGCCTTCCCAAAACGATTGGCTGCCCAATAGTATGGCATTGCCGTGCTCGCGAAAACGATCCAATAACTCGTTACGCGAACCTTCGCCTTGTAACATCAACGGATAATCAAGATTTTTGCGCTCGAACTCAGCCGTTAAAATCTCATGTGCGCGTTGCATAGCGCGCAGGCTGGTAAACAGCAAAAATGCCCGTCCCTTGCTGGCCTCGATCAACGGCAGAGCCGCCAGCACCACCGCTTCGGTATAACCAGGATTGTTCGGGTCGAGCATATTTTGTGGCACATATAACAACGCCTGCTCTGGGTAATTAAAAGGGCTATCCCAGCAAGCAGTTTGAGCCTCAAGCAACCCCATTTCGGATTGATAATGCGAAAAATCCTGCTTCACTGTGATCGTGGCTGACGTGAAAATCCATGCACGCGGGTGACCATTAATTTGCTTGGAAAATATTTCTGCGATGGACAGCGGCGTAGTGTTGAGCTGCACGGATTGGTGAAATATTTCCAGCCAGCGCACCCTATCCACCTGCTCTTTGTCCTGCCATTGTGAAATTTTTTGTGCCATCACCTGCCCCCGTTGCCAGCAATTCTCAAGCCCCTCGCTGCGCTCCGCTTGCTTCTCCAGCAGATTGTTAACCTGCTTGAGTTTATCGATCAGCATGGCCATGGCATCTGTCCAGCTGGATAAATCTTCAATGGCAATGGCAGTCATGCGCCCTTCCCTCTGTTTAAACACCAGGCGCAAATCACGTGCGGCTTTGTCTAACGAGTCGGTGGCGGTAGGTAGCGCGGCAAAGTCTTTAGCCGAAATTGCCGCCTCCAAACGCACATCTCGTGCCAGTTCGATGATTTGTGAAGTCGAAATACTCTCGCCAAAAAACAAGCTGGCGGTCTCAGGCAATTGGTGTGCTTCGTCAAAAATAACCGTGTTGCAGGCTGGCAACAGTTCCGCCACACCTTCGTCGCGCAGCATCAAATCGGCGAAAAACAAATGATGGTTCACCACCACCACATCGGCTCGCATCGCCTCCTTGCGCGCCTTAAGTACAAAGCAATCCTTATGATGTGGGCACTCCTGCCCCAGGCAGTTATCTCGTGTTGAAGTCACCTGCATCCAGATAAGTGCATTTTCTGGCACATCGCTTACGCCACCTTTGTCGCCAGACTGGGTAATTTTCGCGTACTTCACAATCTTGGCTAGATGGCGCGCATCCTCACGCGTGGTAAAGCGGCCATCAGACTGCGTGCGCTCGAGGTGATAATGGCACAGGTAATTGGAACGGCCCTTGAGCAATGCTATTGAAATCGGTACTTTGAGCGCGTCACGCACCGTGGGCAAATCGCGTTGAAACAATTGGTCTTGCAAATTTTTCGTGCCGGTGGAAATAATCACCTTGCCGCCTGCAAGTAGAGACGGAACGAGATAAGCAAAAGTTTTACCTGTTCCTGTGCCTGCCTCTGCAATAAGCTGTCCATTGGCGGTAATTGCCTGTGCGATGGCTTGCGCCATTTCCACCTGCTGCGGACGCGCACGAAAATTAGGAATATGCTCGGCCAGCGCACCATTAGGCGAAAACAGAAATGCGATTTTTTTATCTATCATTGTTAAAACAGTAGTCCAACGAATCAAGCAGCGAATTGATTTACATGGTATCACTGCATGAAAGCAACGGGTGACAGATCACCCTAGGTAGGCCTGTTTTCGTTACCGGTTATGGATAAATCAAATGTCCCCGGTGATTTCCTGTAGTTCGATTCCGGGAACTGTAGTGCCGATGCGGTTTGTACCAGAACCCGTTATCCCCTTAAACGGCTATGACCAATAATTGAAAAGGTACGGAACTTCTTCCGCTTTTGCCACTCAGACCTGCTACAATCTGCCAAGTTTTGTAGCAGATCATATCGAAACCGGGGGCGACTTGGCTTCGACGTGGGTTGCAAAGCAGTGTAGGGCATACCGAGGACCCGCAACCTCGTAAATCAGCTGGAAAACCAATAGTCGCAAACGACGAAAAGTACGCTTTAGCCGCGTAAGCGGTTAGACCTCACACCCTGCTGTCCGTGGAGGGGCTCAAGGCCGCAAGGCCGCGATGAGTGAGGTCATTTACACGGAATCGTGTCATGCAGGGTTACTTTGTATGGCATTAAATTTAGGTAACTCGTTCGGTAGCAGCCTGTCGGTTGGCGTCTAACGGATAAAATTAAAGAACTTGACTAAGTATGTAGAACTGCCTGTAGAGTGCTTGCGGACGCGGGTTCAATTCCCGCCGCCTCCACCAATTTAGTGTTTTAAGCCGTCCAAAGAAGTCCATCAAACCCGCACAGTCACAAGCTCTGCGGGTTTTTTCTTGCCCAGTCCAATCTAAAGCCATCTATTGACATCAAGGGCCAACTGGGGGCAACATTGGGGAACGCTGACTAATAACCGAGAGGTGTTGCCCCCATGTCTCTGACCGATACCGCTGTAAAGAACGTAAAGCCCGGCGACAAGACCGCCCGCCTGTTTGATGGTGGTGGCTTGTATCTGGAAGTTGCCCCTGCTGGTGGCAAGTGGTGGCGGCTCAAGTATCGTTACGACGGCAAGGAAAAACGGCTATCCCTTGGCGTTTATCCTGACGTGAGCCTGAAAGATGCCAGGCAACGCCGCAGTGATGCGCGCAAACTGCTGTCCGATGGAGTAGACCCCAGCGAAAACCGCAAGGCCGTAAAAGCCGCGAAGACCGAGCGGGGAGCTAACAGCTTTGAAGTAATTGCGCGTGAATGGTTTGCGAAGAATTCCGCCAGTTGGTCAGAGAATCACGGTAGCCGAATTATCCGGCGGCTGGAGCGCGATATTTTCCCATGGATAGGCGGTAGACCGGTGGCAGAGATAAAAGCACAGGAATTACTGGCAACCCTGCGCAGGGTCGAAGAACGCGGCGCAATGGAAACCGCACACCGTGCGCACCAGAATTGCGGCCAAGTATTCCGCTATGCCATCGCAACCGGGCGCGCTCAGCGAGACCCTTCTCCTGACCTTAGGGGCGCATTACCCCCGGTGAAACAATCGCACCACGCCGCCATTACTGACCCCAAGGTCGTAGGCGACCTGCTGCGCGCCATGGATGGCTATCGAGGTACTTTCGTTACCAAGTGCGCCCTGCGCCTTGCCCCGCTGGTATTCGTGCGCCCCGGCGAACTGCGCAAGGCAGAGTGGACGGAAATTGACTTAGACAAGGCGGAGTGGAACATCCCCGCCGCGCGGATGAAGATGCGCGAACCCCACCTTGTTCCCCTTTCCAGCCAAGCGGTGGAAATTCTGCGGGAGCTTCACGCACTGACAGGTGACGGGCGCTATGTGTTTCCGGGGGCGCGCAGCAATGGCAGGCCGATGAGTGATAATGCAGTACTGGCGGCTCTGCGGCGCATGGGCTTTGCCAAGGATGAAATGACCGGCCACGGTTTCCGTGCAATGGCACGTACCATCCTTGACGAAGTGCTGGGGGTGCGTCCGGACTTCATCGAACACCAGCTTGCTCATGCCGTGCGCGACCCGAACGGGCGCGCATACAACCGTACTGCGCACCTTGCCGAGCGCCGGAAGATGATGCAGCTATGGAGTGACTATCTCGACAAGCTGCAATCGGGTGCAGAAATAATACCGCTGCGCGCATAATTCGAGTTATCCACGCCTAGCCCGAGGGGCGAAAACGGACACCCTTATCCGCTGGCGTGGGTTCTATTTGAAGGGGTGAAAAGGGCCGCTGTATGAGTGGGAATACAAGAACAATTACGAAAGAAGAACTAATTAAAGCCAAGGCCGAACATTTCTTAAACGCCCAGCGACTTGCCATAGAGCACCCTAAAGTTTTTGCGAAGATGTTTTTTGAAGCTTTAATAAAAAAGGGAGATATGTCTCTAAACCCTTTTGCATTTTTATTTGCAATATATGTTGACAGTAATGGCGAAGAACGTGATAGCGGCAAAAAGCTTTGGGGGGATTTGGCTGGCATCGTTCTTAATAAAATAGATGGCATTGAGGTTGTAAGGAAGGAGTATGTGCCTTTAACACAAATAATAGAGGAAGATTTCCGTTTGGATGCCGGCTTTTATTCATTAACTATTACTCAGCCTCCAAATCTTGAGCAAATGAAACGTCGAATTCTTAGTGAATTAGAGGAGCGCTTAGCAATTTCTGTGCTTTGTCCCTGCTGGCTGATCAATCAAGGAGTGCCGATATACAAGCAGAATGATTTAGAAGAGTTTTCAAAAGTTCCAGATTTTGACAATGATTTTATATATTTATTTATGAAAGGAAATTATTCCGAGGGCGGTCCCACCGGCCAATATCCAGAGTGGGCAAAAAAATATTTTTTCAAAAATGAACACCTAGTTGCCCATAGACGGCTTTTTGACGGTTTTGATGGCGATGAAGAAAGTCTGTTATTGAGGCGAAGAGCTTTCAGAACACATATTGGTGAAAGCGATGTGACAGATGGTAAACAAAAGGACGAGCAAGAAAAGCTTGTTCAAGCCTATCGGTCCAATTCCAAGTTAACTGTACAGCCTGAGTTTAATCAGCGAAAAAATTTTGATGCACCGTCAACCAGATGGCGCAAGGCTTTTGAGTATGAATCTGAAGGATTGGACGCTCTGTATGACCTAATTGAACGCCATTATTTTGACGCTGACGGCAATCCTGTTTATGAGCCGGCACAATGGCCGCTCAAGAAAAATCTGGTGTCTGATTGGCTGTCAGGCCGTACATTAGAGGAAGCCGACACCATCATCACCAGCAGTAATAGAAAGGGCAAAGCAATGAAATAATCTGCCAACCATGTAACCAGCACCAGCATTGGCATCCCGCATTTTTATACCCCCCTTTACTGGGTGTCAGTTGATCCCTGACAGACTGACACCCTTCGACTGACAACCTTCCGATTTCCTATCGTTCGCCTGCCGTGTCGTTTCGCGGTTAACCAAACTTATTTGGAGGTAACACGATGCAAACAAAACAAACCCCGCAACCCCCTGCCTATCTGCGCCTTGCCGATATGCGAACTCGCTACCGTGTATCGGGCAGCACGATCTGGAACTGGTGCAAAACGAACGGCCTGCCTGCCCCGCACAAGCTGGGTGCAAATACGACCGTATGGAAAATCGCTGACCTGCTGCAATGGGAAGCAAGCCGCACTTCTGCGAAATAGGGGGGCGGCGATCATGGACAAAATCAACAATGAAAAAGCCGCCGGGGGCGTGGAAACCATAGCGGCGGCTAGTGATGACAAGCAGGGCAATTCTAACACCCGCCAAACTCTCCGGAAAGCACCACAGGATGATTCTTCGTACTCGCAGAGGTTGCGCCTGCTTGAACGTCTGAAAGTCGCGCCTGTGGACACTATAACCGCACGCCGTGAGTTGGATATGATGCACCCGGCGGCACGTATTCAAGAGTTGAAGCAGCGCGGCAATCTGATTGATACCGTTCGCGTAGGACGCACAACCGATTGCGGCAAGGTTCACCGTGTTGCGCTATATGTCCTGTTGCCGGGGGAGGGTTGCGATGACTAACATAGTTAAGACTAAATTTGGCGACACTGAATTTGGCGACATTGCCGTGACCTTTACCGAAGACGCATGGTTCTATGCGACCGAGGTTGCTGATAGACATAAAAGGCGCGTAGCCGATTGGCTGGAAAACAGCGAAACGCAGGATTATCTCGCTGCGCTTGCCGAAATTCTAAAGGTGCCAAAAGTGGCACTTTTAAAAACGCGGCGCGGAAGGTATGGCGGAACATGGATGCATCCCCGGTTGGCGGTTGCGTTTGCCCGATGGCTGGATGTCCGGTTCGGCGTTTGGTGTGACGACCAGATTTTCCAGATTTTGTCAGGCCAGCATGTTCACTATGACTGGAAGAAGTCTCGCCATGAAACCAGCGCCAGCTTCAAGGTGTTGGGGCAAGTATTGCAATTGACGCTCCAGCGGTTGGGCAAGACCTGCGCCCCACACCATTTCAGCAACGAAGCGCGGATGATCAATTGGGTGTTGATGGGCAAGTTTGGGAAGATTGACCGGGACGGGCTCAGCTCCGGTGATCTGGATTTACTCGCCAAGCTGGAGAACATGGACACTGTGTTGATTGGCTGTGGTGCAAGCTATGACGACCGGAAGAAAGAGCTTGAGAAATTCGCCAGCGAGCAGCGCAATAGAGCAACCACAAGCGGCCTGCAATCGGTTGCCTTGCCTTTGCGTAAGGTTGCACCTTGCTGTGCCCTCGGCAAGCAAGCCATCGAGCCTGCATCGATTCCTGATGCAACTGACGGACAGTTAAGCAATGGCTAAAAGCCGATACAAAAACGCGAAAGATAAACGCGATGGTGAAAGCCATATTGGTGTTCCTCATTGCGTGTTGAATGGTGCGGCGTACCTTGGCTTGAATGCTTATGCGCGCATGTTGCTGTGGGACCTCGCCGCTCAGTATCGCGGTGACAACAACGGCGATATGTGCGCGGCATGGAAGCTGATGCAGCCACGCGGCTGGAAGTCAGAAGAAACACTCGGCAAGGCCAAGCGACATTTATTGGAAGTTGGCCTGATCGTGGAAACACGGAAAGGCGCGCGACCAAACAAATGCAGCCTGTTTGCTTTGACGTGGTATGCGCTAGATGATTGCAAAGGAAAGCTGGATATTTCACCGCAATCTTTTCCGCGCGGTGCATACAAGCTGAAAGACCGCCCGCCCGTGATGGTTTCAAGTGGCAAAAAAATTACATCGCTTAATACGGCAGGCGTAGTAGAGCATGCATGATAGCTACGGCAGCCGTAGTAAGGAAACCAGAAAAGCATCTTCACTGCTACGGCAGGCGAAGCTATGCGGACAGTTTTTCAAGTCTCTCTACTACGTCTGGCGTAGTGCTCTATAGAATTACCATCTATCCCTTCATTCTTATTGAATATGGGGTTAGCAGTGACGAACCAAGTTGAAAGATTGAAATATGACAATTAAAACCAAGGTAAAAGCTAGTGATCCTGTAAAGACCGACAAAGCGAAAACCAAAAAAATAGCAAAGGTGGCATTGATGCCTTGCACGAACGCGGCGGCGGTTGTTGCCGAATATGCAAAAGTATTTGGTGAGCAGAATGTGCAAGCACTGATGGAAGAGCTACGCCCGCATATGGACAGTGTTAATAATGGCGATTTACAGCACTGTGAGGCCATGCTGGTAGGGCAGGCACATGCCCTTCAATCCATCTTCATGAATCTTTCACGGCGGGCGGTTAATCAGGAATATTTGAAGCAGTACGAAATGTATTTACGCCTGGCACTAAAAGCACAGAACCAAAGCCGCATGACGTTGGAGACACTGGCCAAGATCAAGAACCCGCCCGTGGTATTTGCCAAACAAGCCAACATCAACCAAGGCAGCGGTAACCAACAAGTGAACAACGGCACACCCGCTCCCGCTTCGCACGCGGCGAAAAATATAAATCAGCAAAACGAACTATTAGAGGTGCAACATGGCAGCGAGACAATGGACACCCGAGCAGCGGGCACAGCAATCGGAAAAGATAAGGCAATGGCAACCTTGGACTAACTCAACAGGCGCAAGGACTGCGAAAGGTAAGGCGGTATCGTCACGCAACGCATACAAGGGCGGGCATAGAGAAATACTGCGGGGAATGGCTGCGTTATTGCATGAGCAGCGCGATGCACTGAAACGAGTTTAGATGACACTGAAAAGATAGCCGCTATGGAGGAACTAGCGGCTATCTATGGCATAGATTTTTGAATACCGTGATAAGAGGATTTACTACGGTGGAACCAACGGTATAGGAACTTACCAAACCACTTGTTGGTTTAAGAGGAAGGGTTGATTTATTTTAAAAGGATAGGCTCTCATGAAATTTTATCTAGCTTTATTTTTACTAATCCTCAGTACCGGGTGCTCAACTTCACTAAAACAGCAGGCAAGATTAGAACAACGAAGGCTTGACATAAAACAACACGAGGACCAGGAGCAAGAACGAAAGCGGGCTCAAGCAGAGCTATGTACATCTTACGGCTTTGAGTCTAATACCACCTCATTCGCCCAATGCATAACGCAAATCGATCAAGCTAAACACAATGTTATTGCTGAGTATAACGACAGATATCTAAGTAGGTCAGCAACATTTGATGGGTATACCATTCCGACTCAGGCCGACAATGCTGGAGAAGCCTTCGGAAGAGCTAACACGGAAACCTTCGGAGGGGCTGGTACCTACTATAACAATCGTATAAACGTTTTGCCGCCGCCATTAAAACACAATATCAAATGCACGAAGAATCCAGTGAATTTCATTGTAAGCTGTCAGGAGCTATAGGCCCGAGTGTAGCTGGTAGCTTATTGCGAAAGTATGTACGGTATTCTTATTACTGCAAGCCATAGGCTCATGAACATCTCATTCTTACACGCAACCACAATCCAGTAATTCTAAGTAAAAATATTCCTAGCATTTTGATGTTTACAAGATATTCAATGGACCGGCAAGCGGGCGCAGCAATCGGTAAAGATAAGGCAATGGCACACAGACCGCAAAGGGAAATGCGGGTAGCATCACGCAACGCATACAAGGGCGGGGAGAGGGCAGTCCTGCGGATAATGGCCGCATTGCTGCATGAGCAGCGGGATGGGTTGAAGCGGGTGTATTCCATGTATTGTAGAGTGGAATATGAGGGGGCGGGTAAAATCTCTACGACATTGCGAGAACCTAGACCGCTTGCCTTCCCACGCAGAGAATTTTTTCCTCTATACAAATAAATCAACAAATAAGTTTAACAGACGGGCAAGAATAGGGGGATGCTCAGACTCGATTGGTGGTTTTGTTCCCCGTATTATGTGTCAGCACTAGCCTAGCGCAGCCTTCTAACAAGCCTCTGTGCGCCCAACAATCATTCCCATTCTTTTATTGTATTGTAAAGTGCGATTTGAAATTTTTTCATAAGTGAAAAAATTCTGTGCATGGGAACCTAAGTGGTTTAGAGACTTGAAAGCATAAAGATTAAATGCCTCTTAGGGGTATTGGGGCGAAGGACAACCCACTCGAGACGGGATTGGCTGTGATCTAAGGTGACTTAGATTGGCTGATTAATCTTTGTTATCATTTTTCAATGGTGTTTTTAGCCATTTACATGCAAGCCATTCAAATTCTTGATACAAGGACTTGATATTTAGTTGTGTTCGTATTTCTATAATAAAGCTATGTAGGGCATTCCAATCCTTTATAAGGATAGAATAACGCATTCTTTTGTAAATTTCTTCGTCAAAGGCTGTTTCACGAATGCCACTCGCAATAAATTCGTAGTTATTTAAGGTTGTCTGAATTGCTTTATATTCAGGTTGGGTTACGTCCGCTAAATATCTGGATAAATTCTTTTCACCATTTCTATGTAATCCAATTACGATTGCCCTTGCATCGGTAAGCTCGTGATCTTGCTTTTGATGCAAGACAAGATCTATCGTTGCCCTCACCCTGGCTTGCCTTCCGTTCGCATAAATGACGTATATTGCGCCAATAGCAGACACAAAAAAGGCTCCTGTTTGTAACCAGAAGCCCGTAGTTTCACCCAAGATGGACATAAGATTTAATCGTCCCAAGTATCAGAAAAATAATGATTCATAATATAACCTCCAAAGATAGAAAAGCAGTTCATTATTAATCAAACAGTCAATTGCGTCAACATATTAATAGCTCGGGTTATGCCTAAGACTCAACTACTTGGCCCCCTTAGATTTCATATAGAGGCCGATAAGCTGGCATGCCGGAATGTTAGTTATACCCTTTTAGACGCATACACTGCATTATTAGCGGCAATGTCTGAAACCCAAATGTATCTCTTCCTCCTGTCGCCAATTCTGCTTCGTAGGCGCACCGCTGGCCGTCTAAATCTTTTTGTTTCTCATATGCGGTCAACTGGCGGGGCGGTGGCGGCGGATCGCTCCACCCGGCGCACCCGGCCAATAAATAAACAGTAATTAATGCCATGAGTTTCATGGTTTATCCTTGATTCTGCGATATGTTAAAGCTCTGATTCAATTTCGAATCTATGCCACGCTTCATTTAATTTACGCTCTCCGTTCTTCTGCCTTGTTTTATAATCTGTTTCAAGTTCATCTATATCTGGTTTGACGCTGTCCATAGCTGATAGCCATAGAACATAATATTCTTTGAGTAACTTGGATGCCTCTGGCTTAGCAACGAATTGTACGTTTGCTTTTTGGAAAAGAGTTTTTACAGCTGATTTTCCTTCTTTTACACATGCGCCGATTGTTGAATATGGTTCGTTTAATGTTCCCAGCCTCACCTTGGCAATAGCTAACCTAGTCTCTAATTGACAAGTTAATAAGCGAAAATGAGTCCCGCCTTGAAATTGTTCCAATGGAGGCCTGTTGTCTTCTTCTGCATATACAACTGAGGCAGTTATGCAGCCGACAAAAACAACGCTTGCTAGCATTGCTATCGAAATTATTTTTTTCATAATCACCTTTCGTTATTTAAATTTTGTCTCATAGTGTCCTAATATGAATTAAGGCACAGATTCTCCCAGTAGACTAATTTATCAAGCAACTGATAGGTATTCTTTCCATCGTGTTCTTCACGTGCATGCATCTGCGCGATCACAATAAAAAACCGTCGGGCTATTACTAGCGGCGATGGCTTGCTCGTGCGTTGCGTCAATTAGCGTTCGGGCGACAATTTATAGAGACCGTGGAAAGAACCTTCAGCGCACACGAAGCGAATCACATTCTCCGGGCGGCCTTGCTTATCGGCCTGTGCAAGGGCTTCTGGCGATAGCACGGCACGAAGTAACAGGCGGGCGGCTTGCGAATGGCTCCTTATCTTGTAACGCGCGCTTATTCGCACCCTTTGAAATTTTTCTGCTGACAGTCATTTGCCATCTGCTGTGCTTGGGCGATTTGCTGGGAGGTGATCAAGGTTTCAACGATGTCGCGAAGTTTTACAGCCTCTATATCGCCAGATGCAGCGCCAAGATTGAGCCACATATGGGCGCGAACGTAGTCCTGCATAATGCCTTTTCCTTCAAAATACATTGCGCCGAGAAGTGATAATGCCTGTGCATCGCCCTGTATCGCTGCCAGACGAAACCACTTCACAGCTTCTGCGTAGTTCTGCACAACCCCTTGACCGTGACGATACATATAGCCGAGACTGAATTGCGCACTTACAAATCCCTGCGCTGCTGAAAGCCGATACAACTTCAATGCTTCTGTGTAGTCCTGTGTAACGCCTTGACCGTAGTCATACATCACACCGAGATTGAATTGCGCGATGTCCACTCCCTGCAATGCTGAGAGTCGATACCACTTCAATGCTTCTGCGTAGTCTTGGGCAACGCCTTTTCCGTTTTTATGCATTGAGCCAAGATTGTTTTGCGCCGTTGCATGTCCCTGCGCTGCCGCTAGCGCATACCACTTCAACGCTTCTACATAATCCTGCGTAACACCTTGACCGTAGTAATATTTATTGCCAAGATTGTATTGCGCCTCCGCACCGTCCTGCGCTGCTGTGGGTTGGTCCTTTTTAACTCCGCTTTCAAAGTCATTCGTCTTATGAGCAGCGATAGCATTTTCAACCTGATTTTTCTTTGCACCCTGCTCTTGTCCGTTGAATCTATCGTCCTTGAATTCGCCTACGTACTTAGTTCCATCGGGTAGCGTAAGGGTACCTTGGCCATTGAACTTGTCGTTCTTGAACTCACCGACATATTTAGTGCCAGAGCTGTATGTATACTCTCCAATACAATTCGTCCAAGTTGCAGTTTCGTATGACCCAGGACAGGACGGTAGTCGGTCATACTGCAAGATTGGACTAAATTTGAGATGCAAATCACGAAATATTTCGAATAGCGTTATATCCGGCGGCACGGGTAATGGCTCCGCTTTTTTGATAGCGCGTTCCACCGCACTGTCATATGCCGCGCTTCCGCTCGGCTTAATCAATTTTGCATTTAACACCATGCCGCCAGGCAGCAGTGTCACTTCAAACTCCGCAATCACATTAGACGATATATCTGGCAGCAACACGATATTGCGGCGTATCTTGGCAATGATCTTGGCCTTATATTCGGCCACCGCCTTGCCTATAGCCGCTGATTGTTCGGCAGGCGCGCGCGCTTGCTCGGCCTGCGCCCTCTGTTTCGCCCGCTCTTTCTCCTCGGCCTGATCTTTCTTCTCTGCTAGAGCTTTCAGTTTTGCCTGCGTCTTTCGTTCCGCCTCAGCTTTTTGTTCCGCCTCAGCTTTTTGTTCCGCCTCAGCTCTTTGTTCCGCCTCAGCTCTTCGTTCCGCCTGTACCTTTTGTTTCGCCAAGGCTTTCTGCTCGGCCTGAGCTTTATATTCAGCCTCAGCTCTTTGTTCCGCATTGATACTGCGTATGGCCAATTCAGTCACCCACTCAACGGGAACTGCAAAATTGAGGTTTTGCCCTTCAGTTATAAAAAAAGTAGTCAGTCCCACTAACGTGCCGTTCTCATCAAATAGTCCGCCTCCGCTGGAGCCAGGAGAGATTGCTGCGGTTATCTGGATATAGTGGCCGCCTTCAACCTCGCGCAGGCTGGAGACGATGCCGTCCGAGAGCGTAAGTTCGAGGCCTTTAGGGGCACCGATTGCAAAGACCTTCGCACCCACCTTGAGCATTTTAGTGCTGCCGACCATGACTGCCGGAGCGTTAAGGCCCACGATGCTAAGTGAACATATATCCCGATCCAAGTCAGAGAATTGCAGGGCAGCAGGAAATTTATTTTTGCTGCTGCGTACCTTGAGCTGGCTGGCATCTTTGATGACGTGGCAGTTAGTTACTACATTTCCGTCTGAAAGTACGACGCCACTACCAAGTCCAGCAATTCCTCCTTTGTTGTCGATGTTTTCTACAACGACTGTACTTCTTGCTGCCTGTTCGTAAATTTCGCTAGCAGTCTTGGCGTGTACGGTGAAAACCACAAAGAGGAGAACAATAGTAAACACGGCATGTCGAAACGAGAGGTGCATTCGTTGATTCTCCCGTAGCATGGGTTCGATTATTTGGAGTAGAGGACAGGGAGCGATACTATCCCACAAGCTTCATTTCTGTTAGGTAGTCTTGCGTATAACTGCGGCACGCATTTCTTTTACTTTAGGAATATTTGTTAATGTTCCTGATGAACTGCACTGCATCTGACCAGCCAATCCGCGAGAATTAGGTGGGCTCCGTTACCGAAGAGTAAGAATGGGTCTATTGTTGAAAGACACACAACCTGCGAGAAGTCTGAGCTATGGCAGGGGTCTTGTATAAGGGATAAGGGGCGAAATCTCTGCATCTTGCTATTGGTAAACCGTAAAGTTACAGCTAAATAACTTACGAACGCGAGAGCGCGCGAGAGAATTGACTTTTGTGAGCAAGCCAATCTACTTCAAGCAATGAATTGCAATACTTGGTGAGCAACCGGGCCAGTAGAGTAGTCGAGAACTGTAGTTCGATTGAGTTGCAAATAAGCCATAAAAGCAGGTTGGCGCAACTTGAGCAGCAGGCAAACTCAAGGGGCAACTTTGGGGGCAACAGGTCAAGCACGAACTGCATGCATCAAGCATTCATGCTGGTTGAAGCTGTGTATTCGGTAGACGCCGCCCCACCAATTGAGTGTTTAAAGAAGTCCAGTAACATCCTTAAACCCGCCTAAGTGCGGGTTTTTTCTTGCCTTTATCGTCCCAATTGGGGTAACACTGTCCTATAGCATCCAGCTTTAGACAGGGGTAACTCTTAGGGGTAACCCCATAACTCAGATTAGTCTCCCTTAACGGGCAGTGGAAACACCCGGAGGCGGCGGGGGCGGGTTTCCGCGAGGGGGAGGCGGAGGAACGGAAGAACTAGCTGGAGGCAATGATGGGGTCGCGCTTGGTGCTGGTACAGTGGCGGTGTTTTTTGTGACGGGCTGCCGCAAATCTTCCAAGTTACCTGATACTGGAACCCGATGGCCTTTAGCATACATGCATTGGACATAAGCAAAGTCATAACGCTGCTGGAGGTTGTATCCTGAACTGTCACCCGTTCCCGCCCCAAACGCCGAACCAATGAGCAATCCAGATCCAGCGCCAATCCCAGCTCCACTGTGTCCGCCTAACAAAGCACCTGCTGTAACACCGACTACGGTGCCAACCACAGCACTTTTCACACCACTATCAGTGGCTGCCTGATTCGCCGTGCGTCCCCCAACCTGAGCGCTGGCGTATTGTCTACAATCGTCTTCGTCAAATCTAAATTGGTTAAAGCTTTTTCCCGTACCCGGTAAAACAAGCATTCCCGGGCCCGCCGGGATCGATGTACAAGCGCTAATGCCGAAAACCGCCACTATCATTGAAAAGAGTTTTAATTCCTGGGGCATGGCGCAGGTTCCTTATTATATGAAGTCAGTCATTTGTCGAATACAGGCTGCGGAACGACGCGTAACCAACCTCCAGGGCATTTCTTAATATAGGGATAATACGCATTGGAACTCGTGCAGTAATACCACCACGAGTTCTGCACATTTTGAACAGAATTTGTGGATGATTCCTGTGAGCTTAGGGGTGAGCCAACTCTTCGTTCAGTGTAAATTACCTGCGGAGGTTGCTGCACAGAAGGATAATATACGGGCGCAGGCGAATAACTATACGGCGACCCGTAGTACGGTGCCCTGTAGTATGAATACGGAGAAAATCCAAAGTTAAAGCCGATCGGTGCGCCAAGATAGATGCCCACTCGGCCACCTCCACCCCAACCGCCACCATACCACGGACCACCATGCCCGAATGCTGACTGGCTGGCCGATATTCCCACCAGAAATATTGAGAAAAATACCAATAGTAGACGTATTATTATTTGCTTCATCCCTATACCTTTTTTAATTTACATACATAATTATTCAATTTGTGATCCGATAGACCTGAAACAGTAATATTTAAGGCTGCAAATAAGGTGATAGTTTTATGTTTACCTAATGCCCTTAGGACGGGGGCGTAAGTGAATAGTTCAGATATCCCCCATTTTTCACCGTTGTTGCGCAAAACGATGCTTTTGGGTTGTTATGCATCGGCTTGTACAGCCGCTCTTCATTTCTGGTCGCCAAGCGGTCTGTCTGTTAGACTGAAGACGATTTAGAACGACTTTAAGGCTTTAATCCGAGCGCCAATGCCATGAATGCTGAACCGTGGGTCACCGCAAGCGAAGTCGCCCAACATCTGGGCGTCGTGAAAGACACCGTCTACCGCTGGCGGGAGCGCAAAGGCCTGCCAGCGCACAAGATCGGCCGGTTGTGGAAATTCCAGCTGTCTGAGGTCGATGAGTGGGTACGCGTGGGTGGCGCGGATGATGAGCCAGCGGCGCAAGGTGATCGGGGGAATTTATGAGCATGAACGAGGCGGATACCCGCTACCACTTGATCGACCCTGTCCTGCGAGAAAAAGGGTACGTCAGCCGCGAACGCATCACGCTTGAAACCATTCTGACTCCGGCTCCGGTGGAGCCCAGTGGTGCCAAAGGACGCCGCCGCAGGGGTCCTGGCCGTACCGACTATCTGCTGTGCGTGCAGGTGAGCGAGATGCCCAAAGCCCTGCCGGTCGCCGTGCTCGAAGCCAAGAAAGAAAGCGAAGACCCGCTCAAAGGCATGCAGCAGGCCAAGGGCTATGCCGACTGTGAACGCTTCGATGTGAAATACGTTTTCGCCACCAATGGGCATCGCTATGGCGAGTTCGATTGCATCACCAGCCTGCAAGGCGGTCCGTTTCCGTTTGCCGACTTTCCGCCGCACCCAGACCTGACCGCCCGCTACGCCAAGGACAGCGGTATCAACATGGCCCGGCCCGAAGCCGAGATGCTGTTTCAGGTCGACAGCCCGGCGTGGTCACTCTCCCGCTATTACCAGGATGCAGCGATCCGCGCCGCCTTTGAGAAGATTCTTGTCGACCAGCAGGCAGGCCTTCCTCCCCGGGTCTTACTAACGCTCGCCACCGGCGCGGGCAAAACCATCATTGCCACCAATCTGCTTTGGCGCATGAGTCAAGCCAGGCAACTGCCCAAACCCGCACTATTCCTGTGCGACCGCGACGAACTGCGCGAGCAGGCGTACACCAAGCTCAAGGCCGCTTTTGGCGACAACGCCCGCATCGTCCGAACAGAAAAAAGCGGCAACGCAGCCCAGAACGCGCGTATCCACATCGCCACCTACCAGACGCTTGGCCTGGACGATGAAGAAGATTTTGCCAGCTTTCTTTCCGAGCACTACGGCGAAGACGCCTTCAGCGTCATCATCATCGACGAGTGCCACCGTTCAGCCTGGGGGCGCTGGTCGGAGGTGCTCAGGCGCAACCCCAATGCCATCCATATCGGATTGACCGCCACGCCGCGCAAGCTGGAAGAATCCAAAAACGCCAGCGCCGAAGACCAGGGCATCACCGCCAACAACCGCAAGTACTTCGGCGAGCCGGTCTATGAATACACCCTGATTCAGGCGCAGGAAGACGGTTATCTCGCCGCATGTGAAATCGTCAAACGCAAGGCCAGCATCGACAATGCCACCTTTACCCAGGAAGAAATCCTCAAGGCGGGCGTCAAGGACATCAAAACCGGCAAGCCACTGACCGCAGAAGACCTGACCAAGAACGAGTACACCGGCAAGGACTTTGACGACGAACTATTCATCGAGCTGCGCACGCCCAAGATGTGCGAAGACCTGTTCAAGCTGCTGTGCGAAAACGGCGGGCCGGAACAAAAGGTCATCATCTTCTGCACCCGAGAGATCCACGCCGACCGCGTGGCCCAGCACATGAACAATCTGTATGTGCGCTGGTGCAAGGCGCAGGGCAAAACGCCCAAGGACCACTACGCCTTCAAATGCATGGGTGGGCCGAACAACGGCGCGGACATGATCGAGCCCATGCGCGGCTCCGGCGAGCGTGCCTTCATTGCCTGCACGGTGGACCTGCTGGAAGCGGGCGTGGACATCGAACGTCTGAATGCCGTGGTGTTCTTCCGCTACCTGCAATCGCCCATCAAGTTTTACCAGATGGTCGGGCGCGGCACCCGCATCCACGAAGAAACGCAGAAGTACAAGTTCTGGCTGTACGACTACACCGATGTCACCCAACTGTTCGGCACCGACTTCATCACCAAACCGCCGCGCCCCGGTGGCGGTGGCAAAGGCGGAGGCGGTGAGGGGCCTGGTGGTGGCGAAGATAGTGACGGCCCAGCCGTGGCGGAGATCGGCGGACAATCGGTCATCGTCAACGCACAGGGCCGTTTCATCCTCAGCCGCCGCGATGGCCGCGACACGCCGATTCCGGTGGATGAATACCGCCGTGAAATGATCCAGCGCGTGGTATCTGAAGCCCACAACCTCGATGATTTCCGCGCCCTGTGGATCGAGGCCCAGAAGCGCTGCCAACTGATCAACCATCTGCTGGGCGACAACTTCAGCCCGGAAGCAATCCGAGAAATAGACCAGATGAACGACTTTGACTTGTATGACTTCTTTGGCAAATACGGCTACCACGCCCGCGCCCTGAAACGCCCCGAACGCGGCGAGCTGTTCATCAGTCACAACCAGAGCTGGTTCAGCGGCATGGACGACAAGGCCGCCATCGTGCTCAAGGGTCTGGGCCACCAATTCTCCCAAGGCGGCACTGATGCACTGGAGAGCCAGAACCTGTGGGAAGTGCCGGAGATCAAACAGGCAGGCGGCCTGAATGCCTTGCGCGACCTGGGCGCTCCGGCGCAAGTGATGCACGATGCCAAGGCAAGGTTGTTTGGGGTATGACAACAGTTCCTCTTGGTAATGTCTGCCAGTTTGAATACGGGAAGAGTTTGCCCGACAAAACAAGAACGCCGGGCGACACTGCCGTCTACGGGTCAAATGGCTCGGTCGGTACTCATGAAATCGGCTTCACCGCAGGCAAAACAATCATCATCGGCAGAAAAGGCTCCATCGGTCAGGTTCATTTCTCGAATGCATCTTGTTGGCCAATTGATACGACATACTACATTGACGAGACTTGTACAGAATGCGATCTCGAATGGCTTGCTTATGGATTGCAGTATCTAAACCTCGGCTCTCTAAACAAGGCGAGCGGCGTTCCCGGTCTTAATAGGGATGATGCTTATCAGCAATTGATCTCATGGCCGGGGGGCAAGAAGGCGCAACGCCAAATCGCCGCCCACCTGAAAGCCCAACTGGCCGAAGTGGAAACAGCCCGGCAGGCGGCGCAGGCGCAATTGAGCGACAGCCGCTTGCTGCGCAGTCGCATGCTCAAGGAATTCTTTGCTGAACTCGACGCCGCGCCGAAGAAAAAGCTAGGTGACCACGCCGATACCACCAGCGGCTCAACCCCATCGCGTGGCAACAAGCATTACTGGCAACCGGCGGAAATTGCCTGGGTGAAAACCGGCGAAGTAGCTTTCGCGCCGATTACTGCCACCGAAGAAGCCATTTCAAAATCGGCACTGGCGGAATGTTCGCTCTCACTGTTGCCGCCCAAGACCATCCTCATCGCGATGTATGGGCAGGGCAAAACACGCGGGCAGTCGGCCATTCTGGAAATTCCCGCCACCACCAACCAGGCCTGCTTTGCCATCCTGCCCAATGACACTTGGGAGCCAGACTTCCTCTATCTCTGGCTGAAGTCGTCGTATCAGGATTTGCGTGATCTGTCAGAAGACCGGGGCGGCAACCAGGCTAACCTGAACGGTGCGCTGCTGAAGGCGCTGGAAGTGCCAGCACCGAGCAAAACTGAACAGCAACACATCGTGGCGCACATCCAAGCTGCCATGACCGAAATCGACGCAATGGAAAACTCAAGTAAGGCCGCGCTGGAAGACATCAATCAGCTTCCCGGTCGTGTGCTGGCGCAAGCCTTCGATGAATAAGGAGATGATCTGATCATGAGCGATAAAAAAATCACCCAGCAGCATCACACTACCTTTGAAAATATCAAACACAGTGATGACGAAGGCAATGAGTTCTGGCTGGCGCGCCAGCTCGCCAATGTGCTGGAATACTCGCAATATCGTCACTTTATACCGGTCATTGAGCGAGCCAAGGAGGCTTGTATCAACAGCGGCCAACCCGTGGCAGACCATATTGAGGATGTCCTCACAATGGTCGACATCGGCTCAGGCGCCAAACGGCAGGTGGAAGATTTCCGCCTCTCCCGCTACGCCTGTTACCTGATTGTGCAGAACGGCGATCCCGCCAAGCCGGTAATCGCCAACGGTCAGACCTATTTCGCCATGCAGACGCGGCGGCAGGAACTGGCTGACGACGTGAAGTTTGCCCAACTCAGCGAGGGCGAAAAGCGCTTGGCTATTCGTAATGAACTGGCCACGCACAACAAGCATCTTGCCGCTGCCGCCAAAGATGCGGGGGTGGAAACCAGTCTCGACTACGCAATCTTTCAGGATCACGGCTACAAAGGGCTGTACGGCGGCCTGGGCAACAAGGAAATCCACGCTCGCAAGGGCTTGAAAAAGAGCCAAAAGATTCTCGATCACATGGGCAGCACCGAGCTGGCCGCCAATCTGTTCCGCGCCACGCAGGCCGAAGAAAAGTTGCGCCGTGATGGGGTACGCGGCAAGCAAAAAGCCAATCAGACCCATTTTGAAGTCGGGCGCAAGGTGCGCCTGACGATTGATGAGCTGGGCGGCACCATGCCCGAGAACTTGCCCAAACCCGAATCGAGCATCCAGCAGATTGAATCGGCGAAGAAAAAACTTACCAAAAAGACGGGGAAGTGAATCCAGTGATCCAACGCCAGAAAACCGCAAAACAACCCAAGGCCATTGCCTCCACGCAGTCGCTCTCCAGCTTCGTCAAAAGCATCTGTGACGTGATGCGCCGCTCCAACTGTGCCAGCGCCTTGCAGTACGTGCCGGAGCTGACCTGGATTTTGTTCCTGCGCATTCTGGACGCACAGGAAGCCAAGGCGCACGAAGAGGCCGAGGTGCTGGGCGCAAATTTTTCACCCGCACTGCACAGCCCTTACCGCTGGCAAGACTGGGCGGCGCCGTATTCGGATAAGCCGGAACACCCCAAAACGCTTGAGGGCAAACCTTTTGGCTGGAAGCGGCAGGAACTCTTCGCGGCGGGCGACGGCAAGCTATTTGAATTCATCAACAAGGAACTGCTGCCCCACCTGCACAGCCTGAACATCGACACCCGCACCGGCTTGCCCAACCCGGCGGCGAGCCGCAAGCAGCGCATCATGGGCCGCACCATGACGACGGTGGAAAAAGTGCGTGTCGACAGCGAAGCCAACCTGCGCGACATTCTCGACAAGGTGCACCAGATCAACATCGACCATGTGGACGACCAGCACTTTTTCACCCTGTCGCAGGTGTATGAAGACCTGTTGTTGAAGATGGGCGAGAAGAATTCCGACGGCGGCCAGTTCTTCACGCCGCGCGAGGTGATTCGCGCCATGGTGCACACGGTGAATCCGCAATTGGGCCAAACGGTGTATGACCCTTGTTGTGGCACCGGTGGCTTTCTGGCGATTGCTTACGAGCACATTACCCGCCAGTTGGGTCAAAGTGCCACCAGCACCGATATCGATACGCTCAAGCACAACACCTTCTTTGGCCGCGAAAAAGAAAATTTGGTGTTCCCGATTGCACTGGCGAACTTGGTATTACACGGTATCGATCAGCCCAATTTGTGGCACGGCAATTCACTGACCCGCCGCGCTACCTACGCTGCGCTGTTTGACCAAGCACCGAAAACTTTTGACATGATCCTCGCTAATCCGCCCTTCGGTGGCAAGGAGGGCAAAGACGCACAAAAGAATTTCGCCTACGAAACCAGCTCGACTCAAGTGCTGTTTGTGCAAGACATTTTGAGCGAACTGGCGCCCAAGGGTACATGCGCCATCGTGCTGGATGAGGGCCTGCTGTTTCGCACCAACGAAAGTGCCTTTGTCGAAACCAAGCGCAAGCTGGTGGACGAATGTGACTTGTGGGCCATCATCAGCCTACCGGGTGGTGTGTTTTCCACCGCAGGTGCGGGTGTGAAAACCAATCTGCTGTTTTTCACCAAGGGCAAAAAGACCGAAAAGACTTGGTACTACGATTTGTCTTACGTGAAGGTAGGCAAGAAAACGCCGCTCACGTTGGCACACTTTGGTTTTGACTCCAACGGGGCCGTGCTGGCCGACGCGCAATTGCCAAGCATCCTCACCACCGATTGGCACGCAGATGAGGCCAATGCCGGTAAACCTTTCCCCAGCTACGCCCGCATGTTGCAATTACGCGGCAAGCCCGAGGGTGAAAGCCGGTATTCGTGGACGGTGGATTTCGCCGCCCGTCGCGTCAAGGCCCGCACTGACATGCAACCCTTGCTCGAAGAGGCCGCGCAAATCAAAGCCAACGTGGTGGACTTGAAAGAGCAGGTTAAGCGGTTAAAGAAAGACAAGGCCGATGACTCGGAGCTGTTGGCACTGACTACCCAGATTCTGGAAAAAGACAAAGCCGCTCGTGATCTCGAAACCCAAGCGGCAGACATTGACGCTGTCGTGTTTGACCTAAAGGCAGTGAACCCGACGGTGGTGGTTGATGTAGATACGCGTACACCGCAGCAGATCATCGAGAATATCGAGACGCAGGCGCGCATCGTATCCGATGCACTGACGAGGCTGAGCGCGCTGATGGCGGCTACGTACTGAGGCCAAACCGTGACAGGCGTCAAGCGCACACTTATCATCTTGTTTGGCGGCGGCACCAAGCGCGGTCAGCAGAAAAATATTGATCAGGCAAAAGCATTGCACCACGAATACAGGGGGCGAAAGAAGGCAAAGTCCGCCGCCAGCAAAACTGAAAAAACAATGAGGTGATCACATGGCACTAACTCGAAATTTTAAACAAACAATTATTGAGCGCGTTGAACGCGATCCTGAGTTTGCAGAAGTACTGTTTGATGAAGCAGCAACTTTGTTTTTGAGTGACGAATACGAACTGTGCTGACTCCATTCCTGCGGGACGCCGGTTCAATTCCCGAACATGCATTTAAAATCCAACGGCATCCAAAAAATATTTGACGTCGTTACCTTTAATCCAGACTAGACGCGGACAACTCTCCCCTATTGAAGTCGGTTTTCCGATGACAACTGGGGCGACGGAGCCGCCGAAAGGCGGCTTTGTCATTTTTGACTATTAGGATTCCCCATGTCAACGCAACGTGCCATCGCCTACATCGAGAAGATATGAAGTGAATAGGTTATCATACGGCGAAAAGTTGATTCGCATTTCCGGCCTTTGCGGACAGGTTGCATCAATAAAGCAGTGGGCATCTCAGGAATAAAATACGTCACCAAAGCAATAAAACATTCTAAATTTAGTAACATCCTTTTTAAGGAAAAGTATGCAACAAAAAAACATCAGCCAACGTTATAAACCTATGACATCCATCCTATTTGGTAGCCGCTGGCTACAATTACCGCTGTATCTGGGTTTAATCATTGCCCAATGCGTTTACGTATTTCACTTTATGGTAGAACTGGCACACCTGGTCGAAAAAGTACCGCACCTAGGTGAATCCGACATCATGCTAATTGTGCTCGGCTTGATCGATGTAGTGATGATTTCCAATCTTCTAATCATGGTGATAGTAGGTGGCTATGAAACTTTCGTTTCCCGCTTAGATCTAGCAGGCCACCCAGACGAGCCGGACTGGCTGTCGCACGTCAATGCAAACCTGCTTAAGATAAAGCTGGCCACCGCTATTATTGGCATCTCGTCTATCCACCTGCTAAAGACATTTATCAATGCCCCCAATTTGACCGAAAAAACCATGTTATGGCAAACCCTGATTCACATGGCATTTGTGGCTTCAGCGGTTGCAATGGCTTACATTGATCGCCTCATGTCGCCTCATGTTACAGCGAGGCACATCGATGAGCACTGACTGATAATTATTAAATCCACTTTAATAATACCGTTTCAACCTAAGCGCGGCACTATCACGCCATCTGATGTCCGAACGTTAAACTATGAAATTTTTTCAAAACGAAATTGGCAGCAGCTCTATAGAGGTTATTCAACATAACGCGATATGATCAGCCACGCAGCTGAGGCATTTTTTTGTTTTCAAAACCAAAAATTCAGCCAAAAACGATTCAGGCATACTCAGAAACGGAGTACCGGGTTACCGGTGATCAGTCTTTAATCCTGCGCATTGGCGAATACAACGAGTCATTATCTCGCCTATATAAATTCAACAAAGTGGATTCGTGCGCTTTCATCACGGCTTGCAATCCCTACAGTAGAAGCTTGAGCGATACAGCCAACGCAGGCCGGCATGATGAACTGGGTCGAGATCTTCAACGCAGCAGGCTAAAATTTTTTCAAGGCGAGGGCAAGCATCCTGTGGGTGATTGGCCTAGTGAAGCGAGCTATCTAATCCTTGGTCTTTCACTTGAGGCAGCTAAAATTCTCGGAAAAAAATACGAACAGAATGCCATTGTCTGGTGCGGCTCCGATGCTCTGCCCCAGCTAGTTTTGCTTAGATAATTGTAGCGCTGAATCTCGTGACTTCCACGTCATCCTTCATGTAGATGCGATAACACGTCCCGCAGAACAATTGCCTGATTATGTTCCTGGTCTTTTGCCCCATAAATGAGGGTAATTATTCGGCCATCCGCTTCAGATAATAAGCTCCGTATTTGCTCCCGCTTCTCTTCGGTATCAAGTTCGCTCCGGTAGCGTTGCTGGAAAGATTCCCATCGCTTCGGATCGTGCCCAAACCATTTGCGCAAATCCGCGCTTGGCGCGAGGCCGCGCGCCCACTGATCAAGTTTAAGCGTCGCTTTGCTGCACCCTCGGGGCCAAATGCGGTCGACGAGGACACGATAACCGTCCTCCGGTATCGCATTTTCGTACGCTCGCTTTATGACTATATCTAATTTCTTGCTATTTACATGCGACATTCTTTGCTCCGTTCGCCAAGACATACCATACCTTTTATTTAACCAGCCTCAGCGCGGCAAAGGCAGGTTTGATAAGAATATCGTCGCACTGCAAAAACTCAAAGGCACAGGATCAGCTCTGACATCCCAACAAACTCTGTAACGCTTCACAATTGGCCAGACCACACAAACTGGAATTTTCGGGTCTTTCGTGGAACATCACAGGCAGAAAAATCCAGCACAGCTCAAAGGCAAGAAGGTTAATCACCTTTCGGTGTCTAACCTGTTGATCTCGGGAAAACGTCGTGAGCACACATTGTTTTTACCGCTTTTCTTTACTTCATACATTAATTCATCAGCAGCTTTAAGCATTGCAGGGAACGAACGATCAGCTTCGCCGAACCATGCTATACCGATGCTGCCCTTCACAGGCGGGAAGTCTAGAAGTGCAGCGTTCACCGCAATGGAAATCTTCCGCCCTACTTCAATAGATGCTTCGTATCCAATTTCTAAAAGCAGAACGGCAAATTCGTCGCCGCCCAATCGTGCGACTCGATCGCTAGAGCGCGAGGCGCCTCGCAGAGCTCCGGCTGTCGCCTGCAGTGCCATATCCCCAGCATCATGGCCCTTGGTGTCGTTAAGCTGTTTAAAATCGTCCAAATCCAGAATAATAAGAGCCAAGGGGTGTGCATAGCGCTTCGTGCGCTCGACTTCATCGGCGCCAGCCTCGAGAAAGGCCCGCCTGTTATGAAGCCCAGTCAGAACATCCCGGGTCGCGCGTTCGTGCTCTCTTTCAAATTGCAGACGAACCTGAGTGGCAAGGAGAGCTACCAGGCTGTAGGTCATTAAGTGGGTTAATGCGTTTACCCACGGAATCCACTGGGCGCTGTATTGTCGCCCCGAAGCAATATCGCCCACGAGCCACATCGCAGATGCAAGGAAAGCCATAGACAAACCATTCCTTTTTCCACCTACCCATGTAATCACAAGCACCGACAGCACCGCCAAGGATGCAAAATCGAACTCGGCGTTAGTTGCTATCCGAAATGCAAAAATAAGCAGGAATACACCGACGCAGATTGACCATACAACCCAAAGGCGCCAACCGGTCCAGAAGATACTAAGAAGAAAATTAGGAATCCTTGCCTTTTTCATATTTATTGAATCGGTCATCAAATAGTGAGCGGTTCGCTCTATCCATTTTAAAAGTTGGATGGATTTGAACAAGCTCAGGCAGGACGGTTCAAGTTTCAAAATGGCCGACTATAGTCCCCTGCATGATGCGATATTATTTATCGCGGCTTTTCCAAATTTACATTCTATCTCCACTGCAAAATAATCTGGCAGCGCTATTCGTAAGGTATTGAACAGTGTCCGGCATTGTCACATTTAACATCTACTTTTACTAGACTAGCAATCGCGTAAAATAATTATTAAACAATGTGCTACGGGTTAATTCTTGTAATTTATGACACTGATTACTGGCAAAATTTTGAAATTAAATAACAGCTCATTATCCTCAATGCGTTGAGTAAATCATAAATCCTAAGCCGGCCAAGCCGTAATCAAAAATGGCAGATTGACTAAAAATCTTGCACAAAATCGATTACGGAAGGCCGAAAGATAAAGAATCACACCTCATATATTAACAAGCGACCACTACGTTTTTGTAATTTCACCAATGTTTATGGACTCAAGAATGTCCTTGATGAATATATCGTTCATCACAACAAAAATTCCAAGCAGCTTATTCCCACCGTAAAACCTCCACCAATAGATCATTCGAACCAACAGATGCTTAAGTTTCAAACTTTTTAACAGTGAAAAATTTATGCAAACCTTAGATACCGAACACACACTTTCTTGTTGTATTCTGCGGCGAATGAATAAACCTCTCAAAGGAATTGATGTATTCTTGAACTGGTTAACACCTTCCCAACATGGGAGTGCGACCAGTTACTTAATTGCGTCAGGACTAATTGTGGCAGCTTTGCTTGGTAGACTGGCAATTGCGCCTTCAGAGTCCGGGATGCCTTTCCTGACTTTTTTCCCTGCGGTAATGCTGGCTGCTATACTTGGTGGAGCAGGATCAGGTTTATTTGCCATGCTAGTTTGCGTCGTTTTGGCTAACTATATGTTTATCCCTCCCTTCAATTCACTCTCATTGACTTTTAACGCTCACGTCTTCTGGACGAATATCGTATTTTGCGCAGAAGAGATGACAGTAATTCTCGTGGTTGAGGCGATGCATCGTCAACACAGCAGGTTTATCACCACAAACCATTTACTTGAGAAAATTAAAGAGAGCGAGCAAATACTGCAAAATTCTGCGGCGGTCTTGCGCGAAAGCGAGGAGCGCTTTCATGTCATGACCTCAAATGTGCCTGGCATTGTATTCCAGTGCCACCGGGACGCTAATGAGGATCGATTGAGGTTCACCTACGTCAGCAATGGCGCGGAACCGTTGTTGGGCATAAACGCGATGGCGATCCAAATGGATGAGAATGAGTTCATCGGCCGCATAGCCGATAAGCATTCGTGCGCCTTTCATGACAGTATGACGCGGTCGCAGGCGAATCTATCGCTGTGGAACTGGGAAGGGGCCATTCTTACGGCGGAGGGGCAGATGAAATGGATTAATCTGCGTGCCACGCCGCGCCGGTACGGCGAGAATATTTGCATGTGGGATGGTGTCGCGATCAATATTACCGACAGCAAAACCAATGAAGAGGAACTTTTACGATCGCAACACATGCTGCGCGATCTTTCCGCACATCTTGAAAATGTGCGCGAGGAGGAGCGAAAGCATATCGCGCGTGAGATTCACGATGAACTGGGACAGGTTTTAACCGCGCTGAGGATGGATGTTTCGCTGGCGCGCCTCAGCTTTGGCGAATCTAATCCGCAGCTTATGGAACGCCTACAATCCATGACCCAACTCGTGGATCGCACAATCGATAGCGCGCGGCACATCACATCAAGCTTGCGGCCAGGGGCTCTGGATCTTGGCATCGTCGCTGCGCTGGAATGGCTGGCAGAAGATTTCACCGGGTATGCCCATATTCCCTGTGAACTGGTGATGAATAACGGCGATATTACATTGAGTGAATTTTCAGCGACCGCTGTATTCCGCATTATCCAGGAGTCGCTAACCAATATTGCACGCCATGCCGCTGCGACGCAGGTCGAAATTATCGTGACCCGAACCGATGACCACCTTTGCTTCGACATACGGGACAATGGAAAAGGATTCGATCTATATTCCGTTGCAAACCACAAATCATTCGGGCTGATCGGCATTCGCGAGCGGGTTGCAATTTTGGAAGGTGATCTAGCGATTAACAGCAAACTGGGTCGGGGTACGTCCGTTCGCGTGTGTGTTCCTGTGGCATAATTAACGCTCCCGAATGTGGTTGTATTCCCATGATTAGACTAATTATTGCCGATGATCATGCCATTGTCCGGCATGGACTCAAACAAATTCTTTCACTCACTCCCGATATTTTGGTTGTGGGAGAGTCAGGCTATAGCGATGAACTTCTAGATATACTCGCGCGAATTTCTTGCGATCTCGTTCTACTCGATATGAATATGCCGGGCTTGGCTGGCGTGGATTTAATTAAATTAATGCGCACGGAGCGCCCTGATCTGCCGATTTTGGTATTGAGTATGCATATCGAGGGGCAGATAGCCAGCCGGGCGCTTAAAGCTGGCGCCACTGGCTATCTAACTAAGGATAGTGACCCGGAAATTCTCGTTGGAGCCATTCGAAAGGTCGCCTCTGGAGGTAGGTTCGTCGATGCCGCATTAGTCGATACGCTCGTGTTTGATCGTGATCTGGAAAGCCATGCCCCGCATGAAGGATTGTCGGCGCGCGAACTCCAGGTATTCCTCATGATTGCCTCAGGCAAGACAGTAAGCAAGATCGCCAGTGAACTGAACTTGAGCATCAAGACCGTCAGCACGCACAAATGCCGCTTCATGTTGAAAATGAACATCCAAACAAAAACTGACATAGTTCGCTACGCTATCCGACATCAGCTGATCGACGGTTGAACCCCGGAGTATACCTGGCTGATACCTCCCTTCTTGCCTTGCAGTTCAAACCCATTCGTGTAGGAGATTTCTTACATGCGATGTCGGCGAATAAGCTGATTAAAAATCAGACTACGCCTACTTCATTTTATATTATTTTGGTCGATAATCAGCTTAATCGAGGTTTAATTTTTAACTATGGTCATTGGTGGCCAAGTAAAACCTAATCAATTTAATTGGTCAGGAAAGTCGATCTATTTCAGAAGTGTAGCTATATTCGGCGAGCGTTGGCATAGCTGAGTTATCTCAAAAACAGATATCGATAAAATCGGTAACAAAGTATAGAGCGAGGCATCAAGTTGAAGCTCTTTTTTGACAATGGCAATCAGCGCGTAAGTGGCGACGGCGCTCCCAATTTGCGTCTTCACCGCATGCACGCTGTTACCGGTGATGCGCGGATGTTGTTTAATTTACTTGAAGAACAATTCGACGCTTCTGCAGCGCAACCGAAGAGGAGAGAGTCGCAATGAACGCGCGTCTGGCTTTGGCCGTCTTGCTGCCATTCGTCGCCTGTGCCGTGCAATGGTTACTCTGGGACACCCTCAAGCCTTACGTCTGGTTCCTCTTTTTTCCCACAGCGTTTTTCAGCGCCTGGATCGGCGGTCTCATTGGCGGCCTTGCGGCGACAGTCATTGGCACATTGTTGGTCTGGTACATCTTCATACCACCAGCCTTCTCCTTTACGCTCGACAAATCCGCGTCCGCTTTTTCAATCGTAGTGTTCGTCTTTATGGGCTGCCTCTTTGCTTTCTTTTTCGCACGTCTGCAACACTCGATACGCCGTACCGACGAGGCGTTGGCCACGGCCGAGGCAGCCAACGAAAAAATCAGCCAGCTTTATCAGAAAACGCTAGAGCTGGACACGCTGAAGAGTCAGTTTTTCGCCAACGTCAGTCACGAGTTGCGCACCCCCCTTACCCTCATTCTCGCACCGCTGGAACGGCGCCTGCTCCGTCCTGTCAGCTCAGATTTTTCTGAGGCGGAGCGCCACGAAACCAAGATCATGCTGCGCAACGCGCGCCTGCTCTACCGCCATGTCACCGACCTGCTCGATGCTGCCAAGCTCGAGGCCGGTCGCATAACGCTGGCTTGGACACGGCTCGATCTCGCTTACCTCGCGCGGACCATGGCTAGCCACTTCGAGTCGCTGGCCGCGGAACGTTATATCAATTATAGCGTGACCGTCCCAGACGTGATGATAGCCGAGGCGGATAGCGAAAAATTGCAGCGCGTGCTGATTAACCTGCTCTCCAATGCCTTTAAATTCACGCCCGATGGTGGTGCTATCACCTTGCGCCTGTCCGAACAGAACGGTAACGCGTTGATCGAAGTGCAGGATAATGGCCCCGGCGTACCCGTCGCATTGCGTGAGGCGATATTCGAGCGTTTCCGGCAGGGCGAGGCAGGCGTACAGCGGCGCTACGGCGGCACCGGCCTCGGGTTGGCCATCGTCAAGGATTTCGTTGAATTGCATGGTGGCACGGTGATGCTGTGCGAGCCCCCGGGCGGTGGCGCGTTGTTTTCGGTGCGGCTGCCGCTCACTGCGCCGGCAGGTACGGTGTTTGGCGATGCAGTGCCGCTCGACGAGGTGATCGGTTGCCAGGCCGTCGAGGAATTGGAGGTGCGCGCGCCGACTGCGACCCTGGGCGAAGCGCAAGCCGCTGGCGCTGACGCGCCGCTGGTGCTAGTGGTCGAGGATAACGTCGATATGAACGAATTTATCGCCGCCACCTTGCGTCCCCATTACCGGGTTGCTTGCGCCTATGACGGCTGCGAGGGTAGGGACAAGGCGTTGGCGCTACATCCCGATCTGATCCTCTCCGACGTGATGATGCCGGTGATGAGCGGCGACGAGATGGTGCATGCGTTGCGGCGCCAGTCCGACATGGAAAATGTACCCATCGTCATGCTCACCGCTAAGGCCGACGACGACCTGTGTGTGCGTTTGCTAAAGCAAGGCGTACAGGACTATCTCAACAAGCCATTTTCTGCAGAGGAACTGCTGGCTCGGATAGGTGGGCTGGTAGCCTCGCGACGGCGCACTATGGTGGAACTTAGTCGTAGCGCGGAGCGGCTGCGCCGATTGGCCGAAGTCGTCGAGAATATCGCGGCAGTGCGCGACCTGCCGAGCCTCATGACCATTGTTCGCCGCGCTGTGCGCGAATTGACTGGCGCCGATGGCGTCACCCTGGTACTACGCGAAGATGGATATTGTCACTACGTCGATGAGGATGCTATCGGCCCACTGTGGAAAGGTCAGCGTTTCCTGCTTGAATCCTGCATTTCTGGCTGGACCATGCTTCACGCCGAAGCGGCCGTCATCGAAGATATCTATGCCGATTCACGCATCCCTTACGCCGCCTATCGTCCCACTTTCGTCAAAAGCCTTTCCATGGTCCCGATCGGCCGGGAATCCCCGGTGGGCGCCATCGGTTGCTACTGGGCCAACCGGCACAAGACCAGCACCGAGGAACTTGAGTTGCAGCAGGTACTGGCCGACGCCATGTCGGTGGGACTTGCTAACCTTGATCTCTATCAGGGCATGGCAAGCGCCCGGCAGGCCGCAGAGCAATCTTTAGCCTCACTAAAAGAAGCGCAACACCTGGCCGGCATCGGTAACTGGGTGTGGGACATTCAGAATGACATCCACATCTGGTCGGAGGAGGTCTATCACATCTACGGCCGCGACCCGGCCTTGCCTCCGGCCATCTATCCGGAGGTTCAGAAGTACTTCACCCAAGAAAGCTGGGCAGCTCTCTCCGCCGCCGTGGAGAAAAGCTTGGCGGAAGGCGTTTCTTACGAATGCGATGCTGAGGTGGTGCGCCCCCCCGGCTGCCCACGCTGTTGGATTGCCGCCCGTGGCGATGCTACTCGCGATGTCGACGGAAACATCGTGAACCTGCATGGCACGGTGCAGGATATTACCGAGCGTAAGCGGGTGGAACAGGCACTACGTGGAAGCGAGGAGCAGTTGGCGGTCATTATCGACTCGACGATGGATGCAGTCATATCCGTGGACGAGCAACAACAGATATGTCTATTCAATCCAGCCGCAGTGCAGATGTTCGGCCTGAATGCGGCTGAGGCATTAGGCCAGCCTTTGTCGCGGCTCATTCCGGAACGTTTCCACCGCGCGCACGAGGGTCATATCCGGAATTTCACGCATACAGGTATGACGGCACGTCACATGGGGGGTTTGGGAGAAATCAGCGGCATGCGTACCAATGGCGAGGAGTTTCCCATCGAAGCATCCATTTCCCAGAGTGCCATCGCCGGTGGCAAACGATTCACAGCGATCTTGCGCGACATCACCAAGCGCAAACAGGCCGAGGATGAAATCAGTCGCCTCAATGTCGACCTGGAGCAGCGCGTGGCCGAGCGCACCTCCGAACTGACCGCTGCCAACCAAGAACTGGATAGCTTCGCCTATGCTGTCGCGCACGATTTACGCGCTCCGCTGCGGGCCATGAGCGGATTCAGTCAGGCTTTGCGGGAGGATTACGGCGGCCAGTTGCAGGGCGAAGCAATGGTTTACCTAGAGCAAATTGGCCTCGCCAGCCGCAAGATGAGCGACTTGATCGACGGTCTACTCACGCTCTCGCGCAGCACTCGCGGCGGATTGCATTATGACTCAGTGGACATCTCAGCCCTGTCAAAACGCTTGCTGGTCGAACTAGCGCAAAGCGACCCCGATCGGCAAGTGATGGTAGAGGTGGAAGCCGGATTACAGACGCGCGGCGATGCGCGCATGATCGAAGTAATGATGCGAAATTTGCTGGGTAATGCCTGGAAATACACAGCACATGCGAGGGAGCCGAACATCCGTGTGTACACCGAGGAACGGAATAACGCGCGCTTCTTCTGCGTCGCCGATAACGGCGCCGGTTTTGACATGGCTCACGCCAACCGGTTGTTCAAGCCCTTCCAGCGTTTGCACCGTCAGGAAGAGTTCCCCGGTATCGGCATCGGCTTGGCCACCGTGCAGCGTATCGTGAACCGCCATGCCGGAGTCATTGAGGCACGGGGGGAACCGGGCAAGGGCGCGATATTTTGTTTTACCTTATCAGACACGTCCGCAGATTCAACATGCAGTGAAAAGGAGACTTAATGATGCAAACAAAATCCATCTTATTGGTGGAAGACAACCCTCAGGACGAAATGCTTACCCTGCGCGCCTTGCGCCGCGCCAATCTGGCCAACCGGATTGACGTGGTACGGGACGGTCAGCAGGCGCTGGACTATCTGTTCCGAGAAGGCGAATTTGCCGACAGCGAAGTTCTCGACCTCCCCGCCGTAGTGCTGCTCGACATTGGCTTGCCGCGTCTGTCCGGCCTCGAAGTGTTGGAACGGCTGCGCGCCAATATGCGCACAGCGCTGCTGCCGGTGGTCATCCTGACTTCCTCCGACGAAGAGCATGACCGCCTGAAGAGCTACGAAAACCATGCCAACAGTTTCGTCAGAAAACCGGTGGATTTCGCCGACTTTGCCGAGACCGTTGTGCGCCTGGGTGTCTACTGGCTGGCGACCAACGAGCCGCCGCCAGGGAGATGAAATCTGTGATGGACGGCCCGCTGAAACTCCTCATTATCGAAGACGTTCCTGCCGACTTCCTGCTGCTTGAGCGCAACCTGCGCCAGAATGGAATTACGGCCGAGTGGCGGCGTATCGGAAACAATGCGGAACTGAATGACGCGCTGCAAACCGAATGGGATATGGTGCTCGCAGATTTCAACGTGCCGGGCATGGATTTCCGTACGACCCTGTTATGTATCCAAGCGCATCATCCTGATCTGCCGGTGATCATGGTATCCGGCAGCGTCGGTGAGGAAACAGCGGTGGAGCTATTGCGTTTGGGCATAGTTGACTTCATTCTCAAAGATCATTTGGCCAGGCTGCCGAGCGCCATCCGACGGGCTTTGGTTGAAGCCAATGAACACCGAGCCCGCCAAGCCGCCGAAACGGCGTTGCACAAGCTTGCTCAGGCTGTAGAACAAAGTCCAGCGAGCATCGCCATCACCGACCTTGATGCCAATATCGAATATGTGAATGAATCTTACTTGCGCATCACCGGCTATAGCCGCGAAGAGGTTATCGGCCAAAACCCAAGCATGCTGCATTCAGGCAAGACCCCGAAGAGCACTTACGATGCGCTATGGAAAAGCATGGCTGAGGGCAGAATATGGCAGGGAGAGTTCTACAATAAACGAAAGGACGGCAGCGAGTTTATCGCCCAAGCCATCATCAATCCCATCCGCCAGCCGGATGGGCGCATTACGCACTTCGTGGAGATTAAAGAAGATATCACTGAGCGCAAGAAAGCGGAAGCCAGTATTGTATATCTCAACCGTGTATATGCCATGTTCAGCGGCATCAACACGCTTATCGTGCGCGTGCGTGAACGGGACGAACTATTCAGGGAGGCGTGCCGGATAGCGGTCGAGATAGGCGGGTTCCGCATGGCCATGATAGCCATCGTAGATCGGAGCACAATGAAGATTGTCCCGGTCGCCTCTGTGGGCAAAGACGAGGCGCTCCTGACCGCCATCAGAGGCGTATTGTCATCAAGTAAGACTGCGTCAAATACCATGCTCGCGCGGGCGATAAGGGAGAAAAAGCCCGTCGTGTCCAACGATTCGAAAAGCGACCCCAGGGTTTTGTTCAACAAGAAATACACCGAATCAGAAGTACGCTCGATGGCTGTTTTGCCGCTCATTGTTTCGGATGAAGCAATAGGCGTGTTCGCGCTGTATGCTAGCGAGCGCGAATTCTTCCATGAGGAAGAAATGAAGCTGTTGACCGAACTGGCTGGCGACATCGCATTCGCGATTGATCACATCAAAAAAGAGCAGCAGCTAAATTATCTGGCCTATTACGACGTCGTCACCGGACTGCCCAACCGCACCCTGATTCAAGACAGACTGGATCAAGGGGTGATGGCGGCACGGCGCAACAAGTGGCTATTGGCGGTACTGACAGTCAATCTAGATAATTTCAAGGTGGTCATTAATACGCTAGGGCACAGCGTCAGCGATGGCCTGTTGCAGGAAGTCGCACGCCGCTTCGCGGCATGCCTGGACGATACCGGCACGGTCGGGTGCATGGGTGGGGACGAGTTCTGCATCATCCTGCCGGAAATTGGCCGTAGCGAGGACGCGGCGATGGTGGCGCGTAAAGTGATCGATAGTTGCGCCGGGCCGCACCTGATTGAAGGCTACGAGCTGTTCGTCTCGGCTAGTGTCGGCATTACCTTGTTCCCGGACGATGCCGTTAATAGCGCGGCTCTGATCCATAACGCCCACACAGCGATGTACCGGGCCAAGAGCCAGGGGCGCAATACCTACCAGTTCTTCACGATGGAGATGAACCAGAACACGCAAGACAAGATGCGGATGGAAATAGACCTCCGTCACGCGCTGAGCAATGGCGAGTTTCTGCTCTATTACCAGCCAAAAGTGAGTTGCTCCACCGGAAAAATCACAGGCTTTGAGGCGCTGCTGCGTTGGCAGCATCCTACGCGTGGACTGGTGGGGCCGGACGAGTTCATTCCGTTGCTGGAGGAAACCGGGCTGATCGTTCCGGTTGGCGAATGGGTGCTAACCACTGCCTGCGCACAATTGCGGTGCTGGCACGATGAGGGACTGGGGATGCCCAGCATGGCGGTCAATATCTCCGAGCGGCAGGTTCATGTCGCCGATCTGTGCAAGACGGTGCAACAGGCGCTGACGGCAAGCGCGCTGGCACCTATTCATCTGGAGCTGGAACTGACCGAGAGCCACTTGATGAAAGATGCGGATGGAGTCATCGGCATCCTGGAGCGGATCAAGGCAATCGGCGTGAAGATTACGGTGGACGATTTCGGTACCGGCTATTCTAGTCTGGCCTATCTTAAGCGCTTTCCAATCGACAATTTAAAGATAGACCGAGCCTTTGTTCAGAACATCATAGCCGATCCCGACGACATTTCGATAACTCGCGCCATCATCACCATGGCGCACAGCCTGAAGCTCAAAGTGGTGGCCGAAGGAGTAGAGACCGAGGGGCAGCTGGGTCTTCTGATCGCTAACTATTGTGACGAGGTTCAAGGCTATTATTTCAGCCGGCCGCTGCCGGCCAAAGAAGTGGCAACTCTACTGCGCGAGGGTCGAACGCTGGAGTGAGGTAAGTTGAAAAAAGATGATACGAACGTTTTGATAAACTTAAAACGGAGGTATCACATGCAAGCCTTGATGTCAACCAAATCTGCGCAGGAATCGGCGCAGTGGACATGGACTGGCCCGAAATTGGCACGGCTGTGGGAGCGCGGAGACCTGCTGCGAGACGTGATGACGGGAAACTCACGTTTCCCTTTGTGCTTGTCACTCAAGCCCCCAAGTTCGGCCGACATTACGGATCGTTTTAACGAGGTTCGCGCTTGAGCTGCTGAATTGGCGGCCACAAATTCAATCCGCGTGGGGTGGCAAGAACTTCAACACCGCGTCCAGGGGGCACAAAAAATGCCGGCCTGCGTATAGGTCGAGACGCTTGAAGATGCGTTGATATCGCTGGGCAAGCGCAAAAATTGGGATCGCTTCTCGACTCAAGTTTCCGCCAGCCGGCAAGCGCACCCCGCCTTGCTGCCTTGGCTGGAAAAACGCCCACTGCAGGCGCTGAAGCTATCCGCCAAATCGCCACGATTGCTAACCGTAGTGGCGTGGCTTGTCGGCCACCCGCGCCCGGGCATTTACTTGCGGCAGGTGGACTTGCCGGGCGTACACAGCAAATTTATCGAGGCCCATCGCGGCGTGCTTGCCGAGTTGCTCGATATGGCATTGCCTGCTGATGCGGTGGACATCAGCAAAACCGGCATCAGCCAGTTTTCTGCCCGATATGGCTTCTTGGAGAAGCCGACACGCATTCGCTCCCGAGTGCTTGATCCAACAATACGGGCCGTGCCCAACTCAGAGTACCCTGACGTCACATTGAATGCCAATAGTTTTGGTCGCTTGGAGTTCGCCGTACAGCGTATATTCATCACCGAAAACGAGACCAACTTCCTGGCATTCCCGCCGATTCGTGATTTTTAGCGCCGGTTACAATTGAGATGCACTGACACGCAGTCATTGGCTGAAGAACTGCCCACTCCATTACTGGGGCGATATCGACACCCACGGCTTTGGCATCCTGAATCAGTTGCGCAGCTACTTTGATCACGTAACTTCGTTCTTGATGTACAGGGCAACTCTCGATGCGCACGCCTCCGTTTGGGGAAACGAGGACAAGCCCCTCCGAATGGACTTACACCGGTTGACGCCCACGGAGAGGACCCTCTACGACGATCTGCGCGACAATCGCATTCGCGTTGGATTGCGGTTAGAGCAAGAACACATCGGCTTCCACTGGCTGGCTCATCGCCTTGAACAGCTCCTTGACGGCAGCACCGCATTCCATTCAGGCACCTTTGCCATAAGTCCATAAAAAACTACATTCAGTCTTATTTAAATCTGGAGAATGGCCATGCGCTACTCAAGCAAGCCAATCAGCTACCCCAAAGCTAACGCTGCCAAAGTCTTGACGCACCTTACTGAACAGCGTGAACCCCTGGTCATCACCCAAAACGGTGGGGCTATGTCCTGCAGGACATAGCCTCGTACGAAGAAACACTGGCCTTACTGAAAATCCTCGCCTTGGGCAACCGGGATGTGGCCGCTAGCAAGATCAAGCCCGTGGCCAATGTCGTTGCCCGCCTTCGCGCCAAGCGAGCCACGGTCTGATGGTGGATTTTCCACCTATCGAGGTGTCCGTGTAAATTAGACCACTACACTAATAGACTAACGTTTAAAGGGATTGCTGTCGTTTAGCTCATCCACATACTGGATAATGTTTCCTGTTTCACGCTTTAAGAAATCTTCCACTGCCCGTGAGAATTGCGGATGCGCCAGCCAATGCGCCGACCATGTTGTGACCGGCAGAAATCCTCTGGCTAGTTTATGTTCTCCTTGGGCGCCACCTTCAAAAGTGGCAATCTTATGTTCGATGCAAAATTCAATGGCTTGGTAGTAGCAGGTTTCAAAGTGCAGACCAGGATGATATTCCAGCGCACCCCATGAGCGCCCGTAAAGAACATCACGATTGAATAAGTTGAGTGCGCTGGCAATCTGCTTTCCGCTGCGCGATGCGATGATCAACAGAATGTTTTCAGGCATGGCTGCGCCGATGCGTTTGAAAAAATTCAGATTCAATGATGGCGGGGAGTTGTACTGACTATGGGTGTGCGTATAGCACTGAAAGAAAAAATCCCACTGGGCTTCAGAGATATTTTCTCCGCGAATGCGCTCAAAGCTAATGCCGGCTTCTTTCACCTTGCGCCGCTCATGTTTGATTTTTTTGCGCTTGTCTTGACGCAGACTGGACAGGTAAGCATCAAAATCAGCGTACCCAGGATTTTGCCAGTGAAACTGCACTCCGCGACGCAACATCATTCCTTCCTGTTGCATTTCCAGTGCCTGATTTTCGTCGGGAAATAGACAATGCAAGGAGGATACGCCTGACTCCTGCGCCATTTGCAGAACGGAACGGATGAGCTGTGTCCGCACTTCGGGGGTTATCGCCAGAAGCCTTGCCCCGGTAATAGGCGTAAAAGGTATGGCACACAATAATTTTGGGTAATAGTTCAGCCCATGTTGCTGATAAGCCTCGGCCCATGCCCAATCAAAAACGAATTCGCCAAAGGAGTGGTGTTTGCGATAAATCGGCATGGCGCCGACAAGACGGCTGTCTTGCCAAACCGTGAGAAATTGCGCCTCCCAGCCGGTACGCAGGGTGGTACAGCCACTTTCTTGTAGTGCCCGTAAAAAAGCATGGGAAAGAAACGGGTTACTTCCCGCGAGAGCATTCCATTGCGTCTCAGAAATATCCGCTATGGATTCGATTATTTTTATGCTCATGGTGCTTCAAGGATGTTGAGAGCGCGTTGCCACACCAAGGTTCGATTGTTGCTGGGCATGGCCACATCCCTTAATAGAAAAAATCCATACATTTCCGCGAGCCGATTGATAGCTTCAAAATCCCGTACCCCACTGTTTTTATTACGTGATTTTAGCCATACATCGAAACGCGCATTACTTTCTGAGGTAAACTTGCCCTCATAGTTAAAGGGTCCGTACAGGCACAAAATACCACCCGCGCTTAAAACACGTGCTATGCCCGCAAACATCCGTTCTACTTCTGGCCAAGAAATAATATGCACCGTGTTGGCATTAAACACTGTGTCTACTATTTCGATAGGCCATTGGCCATCGTTCACATCGATGGCCACAGGTGGAAGCACATTGGGTAGTTGGGCCTCGTTCAGCCAGGCCAAGATGCCTTCATGGTTTTGCGCTAATTCGCTGGTCTGCCAGGTCAAGTGCGGCAGCGCACGTCCGAAATAGACGGCATGCTGGCCGGTCCCACTGGCTATTTCCAATACACGCTGTTGATTAGGAAGCGTTTCTCGCAGGATTTCAAGTATAGGAGCTTGGTTTTGTTCGCATGATTCAGAGTAAGGTTTCATAGGGCAGCATTTAATATGTGATGCATATTAATTTTTTTATATTTTTTGAGAATATGGCCGCTGATAAGGTGATAAATCAGGAAGCCAGCAAAATTTAAGTTATTCAGCCAAAGTGTTTTTTTCTGTTTTTTCGGCGATAAGCTCGAATACATAACGTGTCATGCCAAGCGCAAGTTCGTGTTCACCCATAAATATTTTTCCTGCATGCTCTTTTTGAAGCAAGGCCGCGTCTTCATCACTATGGGTGCGCACGACTGTCTCGACGCCTGGATTGAGCATACGCGCGATTTCGATTATTCGTCGTACATGAAAGGAATCTGGAGTCGCGATTACTAATATATGCGCCCGCGCAATATGTGCCTGGATGAGTACGGCCGGGTCAGAAGAGTTTCCGGAGACGGCCAGCATGCCGCGCTTGCGTAATTCCTCGACCAGTTCGCGATTTTGTTCGGCCACAACGAACGGTACTCCGCGCTTGGTTAGCGCCTCACCGATGCGTCGGCCTACGCGGCCATAGCCTACGAGTACAACATGACCCGTCAAATGGGCTTGATCAACACTCATAGGAAGCTCTGCCAGCGGATCATCGGGGCGTTCCAGAAGGCGCGCTATTGTTGAACGGGATCGAATCCACGCTTGTACAGGTTCAATAGCGTGGAATAACAGGGGATTAAGTGCGATTGAGATAATCGCACCCGCCAAAATAAGGCTTTGACCTTCAATTGGCAGAAGTCCTAAAGTAACCCCTAACCCTGCTAGGATAAAAGAAAATTCACCGATTTGCGCCAAACTGGCCGATACCGTAATCGCTGTATTAAGAGGGTAGCGGAACGCAAGGACGAGCAAAAAAGCGGCCAATGATTTACCAAAAATAATGATTGAGACTACTGTAAATACTTGTAAAGGTTCTTGTAACAAAATGTCTGGATCGAATAGCATTCCAACCGACACAAAGAATAGAACGGAAAAAGCATCCCTAAGCGGTAGGGATTCTTCAGCTGCCCGATGGCTTAATTGAGATTCCCTCATCGCCATCCCGGCAAAAAAAGCGCCGAGCGCGAAGGAGACACCGAAAAGTTTGGCGGAACCAAAGGCGATACCGACGGCCACAGCGATGACGCTTAATGTAAAAAGTTCCCTCGAACCGGTTCGGGCAACCTGCCACAGCAACCAAGGGAAAACGCGACGGCCAACAACAAGCATGAGCACGACAAATATCGACACTTTTCCAATCGTAAGCGCAAGCATTTTCAGGATACCGTCTCCTGATTCCTCGCCAAACCCATTTACATTGCCCCCTAACCATCCGGCTAGTGGGGGTAGAAACACGAGTACCAAGACCATCACCAGATCCTCGACCACAAGCCAGCCGACGGCAATGCGCCCATTTACGGATTCGAGGACACCGCGATTTTCTAGCGCTCTAAGGAGTACTACCGTGCTCGCCACTGAAAGAGCAAGACCAAACACAATACCAGCGCCAAAACTCCAGCCCCAAAATTTAGAGACCGTTATACCTAGCACCGTTGCAACCGTGATCTGGATAATGGCACCTGGCAAAGCGATTCGGCGGACGGCCCAGAGGTCGTCTAGGGAGAAGTGCAACCCCACGCCAAACATTAGAAGAATTACTCCAATTTCAGCAAGCTGACTGGAAAGCCCAATATCTGCGACAAATCCAGGCGTGCCGGGACCAAGAATCATACCGGCAATCATATAGCCAACCAGAACTGGCAATTTCAAGCGCGCAGCGATGAAACCAAAAATCAGTGCAAGTCCAAAACTGGCGGCAACAGTAGTTATCAGGCTGAGGCTATGAGGCACGTATCTCTATTCCCTAATTATTTGTTGGTTTTAAATTGAATCTCTGCGGGTTCAACTCCCCGCCCATCTGGGTGAAAGCTGATTAAAAACAAACAGATTGAAAAGCGCGGTTAATACTGCTGCTTGCGGCAGCACTAAATCGAATGTCATATGTCACAAACTCGAATAACTTACCTGCACACCACACTAAAAATTAATCGCATTATCAAACCACTTAAAAAATTATGCTAAAATAAATAAATGTTTATCTTGATAATTTGCTGCCCATTCGAATTATAAGCAACATTTGACGAGCCCTTATTTCTTTCGAAGATGAGGCTATTAAATTGAGGACGAATTGCATATAACCCAATAGTATTTTGTAACATATCATTCTCCTCATGCCTCCTTTATTAACGTTAAGGAATAAACAACGGCCTAAGATTGGCAAAGATAAAAAATCAGAGCTACACTAAAGTATTTAGTGCTTTACCCGATGATCTACCATTAACTTAGTGCAAATTCAGCATACCTATAGAAGCTCAGTAACAAAATACGACTCATAACAAAGTGACATATGCGCCTAACACGCCTACTATTATTATCACAATGACCGCAAATTAAGGAAATTCAAATGAGTACTCCACATACCAATGTCATGAAATGGCTAGCTCTTTTTGTTATAACATTTTCGATTTTATCCCTTGAAGGTTGTGCTAACACTAAGCGTATAACGCTTTCTCCTTCAGTCGAACCTCCCTCACATGACTATCTGATTGGCCCAGGTGACAACGTAAACATAATAGTCTGGCACAACCCCGAAGTTTCCATGTCAGTTCCAGTTCGCCCAGATGGAAAAATTACCACCCCTTTGGTAGAAGATTTGCCCGCCATGGGAAAAACATCAACACATTTGGCTCGTGACATTGAAAAAGCACTTGCCACATTCATTCAAGATCCGGTTGTAACGGTTATTGTGACTGGTTTCACTGGACCATATACAGAACAAATTCGTGTGTTAGGGGAAGCCGGTAAACCTCAAGCTCTTCACTATAACAAAGGTATGTCACTCATGGATGTCATGATTGCCGTAGGCGGCATCACAAACTTTGCCGCGGGTAACAAGGCCAGCATTATTCGCAACATAGATGGAAAAGCACAACATATTGCCGTCCGTTTGGATGATCTAGTTAAAGATGGCGATATTTCAGCCAACATACCAGTACGTCCGGGGGATATATTAGTTATTCCTGAAAGCTTTTTTTAATTTATATTTTCTTTCTAAAAGTTACGGACGTAATTTAACAAATTAAACGACACATCTAATTTCTCAATACATTCCATAACAGCATGGCCACTTTGGTATGTAATGGCAAAGTGCTGCTAAATAAAAATTGATGTCCACACCATTTATGGAGAATTTAACAAGATGGAGGAATTAATTTCCCTGCTACTTTCCTACTTAAAGGGAATATGGAAATATCGGTGGTATGCGGTAGTTATTGCGTGGATCATTGTCTTAGCCGGAGGGTACAAGATCTATTCCTTACCCAATAATTATGAAGCTTCTGCGAGAGTTTTCGTAGACACTCGAACTATCTTAAAGCCGTTGCTGGCAGGCATGACAACTGTTCCCAACATGGAACAACAAGTTTCAATCATGAGCCGCACTCTTCTTAGCCGTCCAAACGTAGAGCGGGTTTTACGCATGGTGGACTTGGATATAAAGGTAACAGATGCCAAGGATCATGAGCGGCTAGTTTCTACTATGATGAGCAAAATCAAGATCAGCGGAAGCAATAGTGCTGATCTCTATGTTATTTCCTATAACCATCAAAATCCAAAAATTGCGAAAGACGTGGTCCAGTCTTTTTTAACCATCTTTGTTGAAGGCAGCTTTGGGAATCAAAAACAAGACTCCGAAAAAGCAATTAAATTTATCGATGAGCAAATCAAAAATTATGAGGACAAATTAGTCGTCGCAGAAAAGGCTGTCACAGAGTTCCAAATAAAGAATAGCGGCCTATTACCCCGGGATGGTGATTATGGTTCACAGTTGCAAGCTGTTTCAGATAGTCTGAATGAAGCAAAACTGGGGCTGCGTGAAGCAGAACAAGCGCGCAATGCCATCAAAAATCAAATTGAGGATGGCGTTCCTTCTGATGACCTTGCGACAGAACAATCGCCATCAAATATTGTTAACCCGGAAATTGATGCTCGGATTCATGCGCTAACCAATGACATGGATGCCTTGCGCCTGCGCTTTACAGAACGCCATCCAGATGTTATTTCAATCAAGCGCCTGATTGCAAAACTTGAAGAGCGCAAACTGGAGGAAGCTAAACTTAAAAAACCTGTCACTGACCGAGATCGGGGTAAAAGTTACAGCCCAATGCTGCAACAGCTTAATGTTTCTTTATCAGAAGCCGAAGCCAGGGTCGCGGCGATGAAGGCTCGAGTGGAAGAATACTCTTCTCGCAGTGCTCAATTAAAAGCGTTAACTATTGCGAAACCCCAAGTGGCAGAAGAGTTTTCTCAACTCAACCGCGATTACCATATCAACAAATCGAATTATGAAAATCTCATAGGACGCCGAGAATCTGCAAAGCTCTCAGGAGAACTGAGTGCAACTCCAGATATGTTGACATTCAAGGTCATAGATCCCCCTACGGTTCCACTTGTTCCTTCAGGGCCGAATCGGCTAATGTTATTTAGTTTAGTTTTTGTCGGTGCTCTGCTGGGTGGGATAGGGAGCGCTCTCTTAATGAGCCAAATCAGACCTACTTTTTTGAGCCAGAATAGTCTACGGGAAGCATTTGGTTTACCGATACTAGGTACCGTAACTATGAATTGGACTATCAATGAAAAAATTAAGCGAAAAAGAAGCCTTTATGCTTTCGGGTTCTCTATCACCCTACTGGTTGCCCTATATAGCGTAGTAATGGTGTTTTTGTTCCTTAAATTATAATTTTGAGGATACCACCTAAAAATCTAAAACAACAATATATGGCAAGGCTCATTCCAAGAGAGAAATTTGCTTAATTAAATAACCAAATCTTAAAGAACAGATAAAGCAGCCAGACCGAACACTGTTGGGAGATTATGTGAGTATTATTGAAAAAGCAGCAAACAGATTTGAGCAGGCTAAAGGTGAAATAACACGCCCACTAAAAGTAACGCCGGAACCGAGAAGCTCAGGTGAACAAAGTCCAAAGATTATCTCGGGTGAACAGAGCTCAAAGATTATTAATGAGCACAACACCCGTAATCCCGACAGACAGATGATTGCGCAAGCCGACATTAATCTTGCCAGATTACATCAGCTGGGCATGATTACACCGGATCAGGGAAAAACTTTAGCCGCTCAGGAATTTAGAGGAATAAAGCGCTCATTGATTCAGAATGCTTTCATTAAAGGTGCCGGGGCAATACACCACGGAAATTTAATTATGGTAACCAGTTCGCTACCTAGAGAGGGGAAAACATTCTGCGCCATTAATTTAGCCATGAGCATCGCGACAGAGATGGATCATACGGTTCTACTAATAGATGCAGATGTAGCTCGTCCATCGGTTCTACGCACATTAGGATTGAAATCTGCTGTCGGTTTAATGGATATTCTTCTCGACGAAAAACTTGATTTAGCAGATGTCATGATTAAAACTAACGTTGACACTCTCAGGATTCTACCTGCTGGAACAAGCCACAGACACGCAACTGAATTGCTGGCAAGCCAAGCCATGAGCAGCTTGTTAAATGAAATTGCAAACCGATACCCCGACCGCATTGTCATATTTGATTCTCCACCCTTGCTCCCCACAACGGAGGCGCGTGTTCTGGCAAGCCAGATGGGGCAAATTGTCATGGTTGTAGAAGCTGAAACCACAACCCAGCATGCAGTCAAAGAAGCGCTCCGTCAGATCGAAACAAATAGCCACATTAATTTAGTCTACAACAAGGCAAAGGCATTCCCGGGCGGAACCAATTATGGTTACGGCTATTATGACTAAAGTGGCAAAGAATAATGGATTTTGCAAGCTTTCCTATACGATAATCTGGACAGCCACCATTATCATATTGACATGCCCTGTCTATTCCGTTGCTGCTGACTGGAAAATCGTACCTAGGTTAAATTTAATAGAAACTTATACTGACAACGTCACTTTGGCTGTTCGAGGAAGTGAAAAAAGCGATTTCATCACCCAAATTAACCCTGGAATATCATTGATCGGAACCGGCGCACGCTTGAAAGTCAATGCCAACTATACAATGCAAAATCTGTTTTATGCCAATGAGAGCGATTCAAATAGAACCGTGCATCAGCTACGTGCAGGTGAAAATGCGGAGCTAATTAAAAATTTTCTTTTTCTGGATAGTAACGCTAACATCAGTCAACAAAACATTTCTCTTCTTGGCCCACTAGCGACCACTAATGAAAACATCACGAACAATCGCACCACTATCAAAACTTATAGCATTAGCCCCTATATACGCCACAATTTCTCCAATTTTGCCTCAACTCAAGCACGCTACACACACAATGCCGTCTACACGGGCGTAGGAGGGCTATCTAGCAGCCAATCGGATAGCATTCTGTTAAGCCTCACCAGCGGCACTGCTTTCCGCACGCTCGGCTGGGGCTTAAATTATAATAAACAAAGGATAGGCGGTTTAGGCACCTCTGGAGAAAATGAACGATATGCAGGTAATCTTCGTTACCGGATCTCATCAAAATTCAGCCTAACTGGAACAGGTGGATACCAAAAATTTAGCTATACATCAATAACCGGAAATTCGGCTGGTTCTTTCTGGACAACTGGTTTTGTCTGGACACCATCCGATAGAACTAATATCGCTGCCAATACTGGTAAAGCTTTCTTTGGTACTACCTACATGCTTAGAGCCAGCCATCGCACTCGCAGATCGGCTTGGAACCTAAATTACAACCAGAACATCACCACTACCCGCGACCAATTTGTTATTCCTGCCACGGTTGATACGGCAAACTTCCTGGACCAGCTTTGGACATCCAACATTCCCGACCCCGTAATGCGCCAGCAAACAATAGATGCCTTCATTAGAGATAATGGACTTTCAGCTTCCATTTTTGACCCAATCAACGTCCTCACAAATCAATTTTTTCTGCAAAAACGCTTGCAGGCGAGTGTTGCGTTAAGTGGCGCTAGAAGCACACTCGTGTTTAGCATGTTCCATATGTTGCGTGAAGCACAAACACAAGGAGATGCGAATAGCGCTTTGTTTGGGGCAAACAACTTTACGTTGAACAACGATACAAAACAAATTGGCGGCAATGCTCTTTGGAGCTGGAAAATTTCTCCACGAACTAATGCTAATATCGGCGCCATATACATTAAGTCCAACATACTCGCCACGGGCCAAGAAGACGAAACTAAGACTTTCAGGGTCGGCCTAACACGGCAGATACGGCCCAAACTTAATGGCGCAGTTAATTTTCGGCATACTGAGCGAACCTCTAACCAAATTGGCAGTGAATATCGCGAGAATGCAATCGTCGCATCTCTGTTAATGAGTTTCTAGCTGGAGCAACCACATAAATGTATGAATCTTACTACGGATTAAGTGCTAAACCGTTCCAATTACATCCTGATCCACAGTTCATTTTTGGCAGCAAAGGTCATAAGCGCGCCATGGCCTACCTGGAATATGGCCTGTCTCAAGGAGAGGGCTTCATAGTTATCACCGGCGACGTTGGCGCAGGCAAAACCACCTTAGTACGCAGCCTTTTTTGTAAACTTGAATCGGACAAAATTCAAGCAGCGCAAATCGTCAACACCAACCTTGATGCAGATGACACATTAAGAATGGTAGTCGCTGCGTTCGGGCTCCCGTATGAAAATGACTCCAAAGCTTCCTTACTGACCAGACTTGAGCAGTTTCTTCGGCAGTGTGACCAAAAAGGGAAACGCGCACTACTCATAGTGGATGAAGCACAAAATCTTTCACTCCAAGCAGTTGAAGAATTAAGGATGCTGTCAAATTTTCAAACTGCTGACAAATCGTTGCTGCAAATTTTTTTGCTAGGACAACCTGAATTCAGAAAAACCCTTCTTAGTCATGACATGCAACAATTGCAGCAGAGGGTAATCGCAACCTACCACTTAGGACCATTAGACGCGATAGAAACAAGAGAATACATTGAACATCGATTACACACCGTTGGCTGGAATGGAGACCCTTCCTTAAGCGAAGACGCTTTCTTTAAAATTTACAATTTTACTGGGGGCGTTCCACGCAAAATAAATACACTTTGTGACCGCCTATTTTTAATGGGTTACCTCGAAGAACGCCACACTTTCGGAAGCTCTGATCTGGATGAAGTTTTAGGAGATATTCAACAAGAACTTGCTCTTCCCATATCGGATACTGCAACACAGAATTCAACCCACATCCCGCAAATCGCGCAGGAAGAGGGGGCTCATGGGAGCTTAGAAAATATGGACGAAAGACTTTTCAAGATGGAAAACTCGGTTATTTCTGTACTGGATCTGCTTAAGCGAATTCTTTCCCGCTCCAATTCAAGCATCAATAACCTTACGAAGTAAACAACTATATTAATATTATGATTACTGAAAAAAAGCAAACTCACCTTAATGTGCAATTTTTGTAAGATTGTTTACGATACAAATTGCCAGTGAGATTGAATAGATTAATCAACTCGCACGAGAGTAGATAGAACAGAGCCAACGTGAATTGAGTTCAAAGCAGTGCCGGGCATTACAGAAAAAACGATACCGAGTAAACGATACCGAGTATATGTCAGCGTCCTGCGCTTCACGCAGGAAGATTGGAATAGCACGTAAAATTAATACAACAAGCCATGCGTCCCAAACAAATGATGGATGCTTGTCCTGTAGAAAGCTTGCCGATCAGTCATCAAACCATCTCTCAGCGCATTTAGCCGACAAGTATCATGTAGCGATTTATGGCAGAAGCACTTGCGATACCAGAAACCACACTTAAGTATGTAAGTTGGAAAGGGTGAAAAAATGCAACCAAGAACCAGGGCAACCTTGACGAATTTTCAGATTTAGTGAGTCACAAGGCTTGCATAGTCGTCAAGACTAACTAACAGTGCACGATAATCTGCTGCGGCCTCACCAAAGTAAATGTAATAACGGATTGTTAGGGGCATTTTCACGAGCCATTTTAAAAAATTCATATCATCAATAACAATTAATACCAATGATTAAACTACCCTCCCCTGCACCTTATAGCATTCTATGTGTCGTAGGCGCGCGCCCTAATTTCATGAAAATGGCTCCTATCATGGCAGCCTTTGCCGCTGTTGGAGCAGAACTCGATGTATCCCTGGTCCACACCGGCCAACATTATGATGTCACCATGAACCATCAATATTTCGAAGCGCTCGGCATACCGCAGCCCGATATTAATTTGGAGGTTGGCTCGGGAAGCCATACAGCACAAACCGCCAATGTGATGCTCCGTTTCGAATCAGTTCTTCACACAAAACGTCCTTCCGCAATGCTGGTAGTTGGTGATGTAAATTCCACACTAGCCTGCGCGCTTGTGGCAGTAAAAAATGGGGTTCCCGTAATTCACGTTGAAGCCGGTCTACGCAGTTTCGACCGCGCTATGCCAGAAGAAATCAACCGGGTTTTGACCGATCAAATATCTGAACTCCTATTCATCACTGAGCGCAGTGGCCACGAAAACCTGTTGCGCGAGGGAATAGCAGAACATCGTATTCGATTTGTCGGCAATGTCATGATCGACACCTTGCATCACAACCTGAAGAAAGCGATCCCGGTATCTAAAATCCTGCAGAATGCCGGCAGAAAAGAGTTTCTGATTGGCCATGATGGATATGCCATCCTCACCGCACACCGCCCTTCCAATGTGGACGATCCCGATATCCTGCGCTCATTGCTTGAAACAATCCTCAAGATTAGTGCCAAATTGCCAATTATTTTTCCGATACATCCACGCACTCGTGACATGATCCAAAAATTTGGATTGGGCAAAATGCTGGATGTTCCTACCGTATTGCAACTGCCCCCAATGGGTTATCTGGAAATGCTGGGACTCATGAAGGATGCGCGAGTTGTATTGACCGACTCAGGCGGTATCCAGGAAGAAACTACGGCTCTTGGCGTACCCTGCATTACGCTCAGAAACAATACGGAAAGACCGATCACAGTGGATGAGGGAACCAACACGATCGCCGGACTGGATTCAGCAAAAATACTAGCGATATTTGACGAAATCATGCTTACCGGCGGAAAAGCGGGAAGAATTCCTGAACTCTGGGATGGGCAAGCCTCAACACGCATTGCAGCAGAAATTCTCGGTTGGCTGAAAAATGGTTTACAAAGCAAATAATTCCAAAAAAATATTCACAAATATGTACGCTTACTGGAAAAAATATGATGACCACATCGCTAATACGTAATGCGATGACTATCGACGTAGAAGATTATTTCCAAGTTTCGGCCTTCGCCTCCACTATCCCGCGCGAGCGTTGGGAGAGCTTACCTTGTCGGGTAGAACGCAATATTGATATCGCACTCGCTTTACTGGATGAAGGTAAGGCGCACGCAACTTTTTTCACTTTAGGCTGGATTGCTGAACGCTACCCTACCATTGTGCGCCGCATCGTAGACAATGGACATGAGCTTGCCAGTCATGGTTATGGCCACCAACGCGTTAGCGAGCTGAGCCGCAATGAATTCAACGAGGACATCTCCCACGCCAAAAAAATACTGGAAGACCTCTCCGGTAGCCCGGTAATTGGCTATCGCGCCCCGAGCTTTTCCATCGGCGCTAACAATCTGTGGGCGCTTGATTTACTACAGGAAGCTGGCTATCAATATAGCTCCAGTATTTATCCGATTCGGCACGACCATTACGGCATGCCTGAGGCACCTCGCTTTGCCCACTACCCGCGCGGCAAAGGCGGCATGCTGGAAATCCCCCCCACCACTGCAATGTTGTTGGGCCGTAACTTGCCAGCGGCGGGTGGAGGCTATTTCAGACTACTACCCTATCAAGCATCACGTTGGCTCATACGCCGCGTCAATCGGCAGGACAGCGAACCCTGCATTTTTTATTTCCACCCGTGGGAGCTTGATCCAGACCAACCACGTCAAGTTAACATCTCGACGAAAACACGCTTTCGCCATTACATCAACCTAAAACATATGGAGTCCCGTATACAATCGTTGTTGCAGGATTTTCACTGGGATCGTATGGACCGCATATTCATGGAAACAAGCACATGAATGACATCTCAGCGATCGCATCCGCACTACAAGTACGCGTAATGACATCAAATGATACCGCACGCTGGGACGAATTCGTTTACGCCTGTCCTGCCGCCACATTTTTTCATCGTGCTGGCTGGAAAGAAGTAATAGAACGCGCCTTCGGGCACCATACCCACTTCCTGCTGGCCGAAGAAAATGGGACCATCCAGGGCATCCTACCGCTGGCAGAGATTAACAGCAGATTGTTTGGACATTCATTATCTTCATTACCGTTTTGCGTTTACGGCGGTATCGTCGCAAGTACAGAGCCCGCGCGGATGGCACTGGATAATGCGGCTCAGATGCTGGCTGCGAAACTATCCGTGGACTTCCTAGAATATCGCAATATTACGCCCTTCCACACTGACTGGCCAAGCAAGAATCTCTATGTCTCTTTTCGCAAAGTCATCGAGCCGGACGTGGAAGCAAACATGCTCGCCATTCCCCGTAAACAGCGGGCGATGGTTAGAAAGGGCATTAAAAACGGTCTCGTTAGCGAAATTGACGAAAACGTAGAACGATTTTTTTCCGTGTTCGCGGATAATGTACACCGCCATGGCACCCCCGCATTGCCAAAACGCTATTTCGCACTACTTAAAGAAATATTCGGCAGCGACTGCGAAGTACTGTCAGTAATTAAAGATGGACTCATTTTAAGCAGCGTACTGAGCTTTTATTTCCGCGATGAAGTGTTACCTTACTACGCGGGCGACACCGTAGAAGCTCGCGATTTTGCGGCAAATGATTTTAAATACTGGGAGCTGATGCGGCGCGCGTGCGAACGCGGTATTAAGGTCTTCGACTATGGGCGCAGCAAGCGCGGCACTGGTCCATTCGATTTCAAAAAAAATTGGGGGTTCGAACCGCAGCCGTTGCATTACGAATATCAATTACTCCAGGCGAAAACCGTGCCTGATACCAATCCATTGAATCCAAAATACCAGTTATTCATCAAGCTGTGGCAAAAATTACCCCTGCCAGTGGCCAACTGGCTCGGGCCGCACATCGTAAAAAACTTGGGATAAGGCCAATGGATCATTTGCTTTATCTTACCCACCGCATCCCCTACCCACCCAACAAGGGTGACAAAATACGTTCATACCATTTATTAAAATATTTAGCGCAACACTACCATGTTCATCTCGGCACTTTTATCGATGATCCAGACGATTGGCAATACATAGATACCGTAAAGCAATTGTGCGGAGACACCCATTTTGCATCTTTAAATCCCCGCACGGCGCGTCTGCGAAGTTTGGGCGCGCTCATGATGAATCATCCTTTAACTATTGATTATTATCGAAATAACGATTTACAGGAGTGGGTAAAAAAAGTAATAAAAACACAGGCAATTAAACGCGTTCTAATATTTTCTTCCGCCATGGCACAATATGTAACAGACATCCAACAAGCGCGTTGCATCATCGATTTCGTCGACATAGACTCCGACAAATGGCGTCAATACGCAAAAAGAAAACCATGGCCGATGCGTTGGCTATATCAACGCGAAGCTCGCTTGCTACTCCGCTACGAACGGCAAATGGCGCACACATATAATGCATCGCTGTTCGTTTCGGAAGCTGAGGCCAATCTTTTTAAACAGTTGGCACCGGAGAGTGCCGCAAAAATTGGATTCTTCAATAATGGTGTGGATAGTGATTATTTTTCGCCTAGCCGAAAATATCCTGATCCATATCATACAAACATAACGGCCATTGTGTTTACCGGTGCCATGGACTATTGGCCGAATGTGGACGCCGTGCGCTGGTTCGCTCAGGAAATTTTTCCCGCTGTACTAGCTAAGCATCCCAATATACGCTTTTATATCGTAGGATCTCGCCCAACCGCCGCAGTGCAGGAACTAACCCAGCTACCCGGAATCGTGGTAACAGGCGCAGTAGCGGATGTCAGGCCCTATCTCGCCCATGCCCAACTAGCAGTGGCACCCTTACGCATCGCCAGAGGCCTACAAAACAAAGTCCTGGAAGCCATGTCCATGGCTAAGACTGTTATTGCATCTCCCCAAGCAGCAGAAGGCATTCTGGCGACATCAGGTAAAGAGCTGCATATTGCCAGCGACAGCCAAGAATTTAGCCGCATTATTATATCGATACTCGCCAATAAAGCCGAAGAACATATTGGCGAGACCGCGCGCGCCCGGATTCTGGAGGATTACAATTGGGAACGCAGCCTTATGCATGTCAAAGCATTGCTTACTGACACTCCAACAACTGCATCTGAATTTTGCAAGCCAGACAAAAGTACTTGGGCAGTGCCAGAAATACCACGCTTGACCACTTACAAGGGAAAGCAACAATGACTGGCACAGCACCCCAAGTATTAACGACACCCAGCATTATCGATAGCCAAACCGGGCAGCCAGTATTGCAATGGCGCTTTATGGCTACCCTCACGCTTGCGGTTATTGTCACAATTCTCGCCATTTACCAGCAAACCGTGTTATCCACCGTCGCTATCTGGCTGCGATCCGAGACTTTTACCCACGGTTTTTTTATTTTTCCGATTAGTGCCTATCTCATATGGATAAAGCGCAGATCGCTTGCCGAGATAGCCCCATGCCCGGATTATCGCGGCTTGTTGGCCATGGCAGGGCTAGGCCTTGGCTGGCTGCTTGCTGATGCCGGGAGTGCGCAGGTTGTCGCTCAGCTGTGTTTGGTAGCAATGATCCCGGTGACGGTCTGGACTATACTGGGGCTGCGGGTGGCCCGCGCGATTACTTTCCCCCTCGGATTTCTGTTTTTTGCCGTTCCTTTCGGGGAATTTCTGATCCCCCCGCTGATGGATTTCACTGCCGATTTTGTAGTGACCGCACTGCAAATAACAGGCATTCCGGTTTACCGCGAAGGAACATTTTTCACCATACCCAGTGGCCAATGGTCCGTCGTGGAAGGTTGTAGCGGTTTACGCTACCTGATCGCATCTTTCACTCTGGGCACCTTGTATGGCTACCTCACCTATCGTAGCAATAAACGCAGGCTCATTTTTGCAGCACTGTCATTGATCGTCCCCATTTTTGCAAATGGGATGCGCGCTTATATGATCGTGATGATCGCCCACTTAAGCAATATGCAATTGGCATTGGGAGTTGATCATTACATCTACGGTTGGGTCTTTTTCGGAATCGTTATGACGTTGCTATTCTGGATTGGCGCTTTTTGGCGGGAAGATCAATCAGATCAACAACAGCAAGAAAACAGGATTGCGGCTAATACGGCTCTCGGAACAATAACGGGCCGAGGCTTTGCCATGGCGGGTGTTATCACCATTCTGGTTGCAGCATTGTGGCCTGCCTACGCTGCTTATTTGGACAACCGCCCAATCAAAACCGATGGGCTAGTGATAAAACTACCTGAATCAATTCAAGGCTGGAATTTACAAGCTACGCCATTTACGGAATGGCAGCCACACTACGTTGGCACCCATGCACAAACCATACACACCTACCGTAAGGGAGATAAAACCGTCAGCGTTTACCTCGGTTATTATCGGACTCAGCGCCAAGATGCGGAATTAATCAATTCCCAAAACTATATGATCCAGCAAAAACATCCGGTATGGAACAATGTGGGCGAAAGACAGCGCACAATTTCTCTCCATGGCAAGAATGAAACGATCCAACAAACATTATTGCGTGCCCCCAATAACCGATTATTAATCTGGAGTTGGAATAGTTTAAGAGGTACCTATACTACCAACCCGTATCTAGCGAAGTTGCTTTTGGCAAAGGCCAAATTATTGTGGCAGCGTGACGATGGAGCAGTGATCATTATTACTGCCCCCTATGAAGGCACGCCGGAATCAGCGGCATCGTCACTGCAATCTTTTGCCAACGATATGCTGCCGGCAATCGATGCCAGTCTTAATAAAGTAGCAGAGCGCGAAACACATGCAAACTAACAGTCCACCACTAATTGTGCATGTCATTCATCATTTTGGCGTGGGTGGCATGGAAAATGGCATCGTGAATTTGATCAACCATATGCCCCCAGGACGCTATCGCCACGCCATCGTATGCCTGACCGGATATAGCGAATTTCGTCAGCGCCTGCACCAGCCTGTCGAATTGGTGGCACTCAACAAACGCGATGGCAACGATGTCGGCCTATATGGCCGATTGTTTCGTGAACTGCGGCGGCTCAAGCCAGACATTGTACATACACGTAATCTCGCGGCTTTGGAAGGGCAGGTTGTTGCCGCTGCCGCTGGCATCAGCAACAGAGTGCATGGCGAACATGGACGTGATATGTTCGACTTGCAGGGCAAGAATCGTAAATACAATTTACTGCGGCAAGCAATCCGGCCGCTGGTAAAGCATTACATTCCAGTGAGCAAAGATCTAGAGCGCTGGTTAATCGATACCGTACATGTAAATCCGGCACGCGCTACCCAAATTTACAACGGCGTCGATAGTGTAAAATTCACACCGTTCACTGCCCATAGAATTAACTTCGGCCCGCCGGGATTCTGCCCGCCGGAAGGATTTGTGTTTGGCGCCGTGGGACGCATGGCGGAAGTGAAAGACTATCCAAATTTGGTGCGTGCTTTTCTGCGCATGCTCGAACTTAAACCTGAGATCGGTGCCCGCGCGCGGCTGGTAATTCTAGGCGAAGGCGTGGCGCGCACAACCTGCCTGGCCTTGCTCAAGCAATCCAATGCCGAGCATTTAGCCTGGCTGCCGGGCAACCGTGACGACATAGCGGATTTGATGCGCCAATTCGACGTCTTCTGCTTATCGTCGTTGGGCGAAGGCGTATCCAACACTATTTTAGAAGCGATGGCATGCGGTTTGCCGGTGATTGCAACCGCCGTTGGCGGCAACAGCGAACTGGTAGAGGCGGGCATCACGGGCACATTGGTGCCCTCTGCCGACCCGAAAGCGATGGCACATGCCTTGCTAATGTATTATCAAGATAGTGCACTTACCCGCACACATGGCGCGGCGGGGCGAGCCAAAATCGAAGCACACTTTTCGATGTCGGCCATGGTACGCGGATACCTAGGCGTATATGACACGGTGCTAGGTAACTTAAAATAAAGACGAATAACATAATAAAAATGGAAACAAAACCATGTGTGGCATAGCCGGCATATTTGATACGCAAGCCAAGCGCCCCATTGATCAGGCGCTACTTGCGCGCATGAACCAAGCCCAGCATCATCGCGGCCCAGACGAAAGCGGCATGCACGCGGAGCCAGGAATGGCAATAGCGCACAAGCGGCTCTCGATCATAGACCTCTCCTCAGGCCACCAGCCCCTATTCAACGAAGATGGCAGCGTTGTGGTGGTATTTAACGGCGAAATTTACAACTTCGTCGATTTGATTCCCGAACTGCAAGCGCTAGGCCATACCTTCCGCACCCGCTGCGATACTGAGGTCATCGTGCATGCCTGGGAGCAATGGGGTGAAGCGTGTGTCGAACGCTTCCGCGGCATGTTCGCGTTTGGGTTATGGGACCGCAATAAAGAGACGTTTTTTCTGGCGCGCGATCGCCTCGGTGTGAAGCCGCTCTACTATGCACTGCTCGATGACGGCCAACTTATCTTCGGATCTGAGCTCAAGGTCTTGACTGCCCATCCAGCATTGCGGCGTGACATTAATCCACGCGCGATTGAAGAATATTTCGCCTACGGCTATGTTCCCGAACCGCGCACCATTTACCAACAAGCCTTCAAACTATCACCCGCGCATACCCTCACCGTGAAGCGTGGCCAGCCAATTCCGCAACCGCGAGAATACTGGGATGTACCATTCCAACCCCTTGTTCCAATGACGCAAGCCGAAGCACAAGAAGAACTCATACCCCTGCTGCGCGAATCTGTAAAAATCCGCTTGGTCTCAGAGGTACCGCTAGGGGCATTTCTCTCCGGTGGCGTAGATTCCAGCGCCGTGGTAGCCATGATGGCTGAATTGTCCAGCGAACCGGTGAACACCTGTTCTATCTCATTCGGCGATCCGGCATTCAATGAATCCGAATACGCCGCACAAGTCGCCACACGCTATCACACTAATCATCGGGTGGAACAGGTCGATGCCGATGATTTCGATCTCATCGATAAATTGGCTGCGCTCTACGATGAACCTTACGCGGATAGTTCCGCTATCCCCACTTACCGCGTGTGCCAACTGGCACGAAAAAACGTGACTGTCGCGCTTTCCGGTGATGGTGGTGACGAAAACTTCGCTGGTTATCGACGTTATCGCTGGCATCTGAACGAAGAACGCATGCGCAGCTTGATTCCATCAGCTGTGCGTCGCCCTGCATTCGGCCTGCTAGGCAAGCTCTATCCAAAAGCAGATTGGGCACCTAAAATTTTTCGTGCCAAATCCACATTTGAGGGCATGGCGCGCGATTCGGTAGAAGGTTATTTTCATAGCGTTTCACTCTTGAGCGATGCAATGCGCGCGCGTCTCTTCAGCCCAGATTTTAGTCGGGCACTGGAGGGCTACCGCGCGGTGGAAGTAATGTACCGGCACGATGCGCGCTCGCCTGCACAAGAACCCTTGGCACGAGTGCAATACCTCGACATCAAGACCTATCTCGTAGGCGACATTCTTACCAAGGTTGACCGTGCCAGCATGGCGCACGCCCTCGAAGTACGTGAACCTCTGCTTGACCACAAATTGGTGGAATGGGCCTCGCGCTTACCCGCATCGCTAAAACTTCAGGGAGGGGAAGGCAAATATATATTCAAGAAAGCAATGGAATCACACCTGCCAAATGAAATTTTATACCGTAAAAAAATGGGTTTCGCGGTACCACTTGCAAGCTGGTTTCGTGGCCCCCTAAAAGAAAAAGTTCGACAGGCAGTTCTAGGACCAACGCTAAAAAACACGGGCTTCTTTAATACGGATTACCTCCACGAACTGGTCGACCATCATCAAGCTGGGCTGCGCGATTACAGTACCCCGCTGTGGACGCTGCTGATGTTCGAAGCGTTCCTGCGTCAAAATCAAAGCACATAAAGTACAGCCAGAGCAAAAAATCAATGAAGCAACGGATGCCATACTCTAGTTATTTATCATTTAACAAATAACATAGCCGACCACGACGGCCATGAAAATATTATTCACGTTCTAAAAATTTAAACGTGTTATTACTAAGGAAATTGCAATGAAAAAAGTTTTAATCCTTGGCGTAAACGGCTTCATCGGACACCACTTATCCAACCGCATCCTTGCTACAACTAACTGGGATGTCTACGGCATGGATATGAACACTGACCGCATCACTGATCTACTCGGTCAGCCCCGCTTTCACTTTTTTGAAGGTGACATTACCATTAATAAAGATTGGGTGGAGTACCATGTCAAAAAATGCGACGTGGTTTTGCCGTTGGTGGCAATTGCTACGCCCTCCACTTATGTTAAAGAACCATTGCGTGTATTTGAGCTGGATTTCGAAGCTAATTTGCCCATCGTGCGCACAGCCGTCAAGTACAACAAACACCTAATATTTCCGTCTACTTCTGAAGTATATGGTATGTGCCACGATGAAGAATTTGACCCCGAAAGTTCTGAACTTATCTGCGGCCCAATTAATAAACCACGATGGATTTATTCCTGCGCCAAACAATTGATGGATCGCGTCATCTGGGGCTATGGAATGGAACAAGGATTGAACTTTACCCTCTTCCGGCCATTCAACTGGATCGGCGCTGGGCTGGACTCCATCCACACACTGAAAGAAGGAAGCTCACGCGTACTGACACAATTCTTCGGCCACATCGTGCGCGGCGAAAATATAAATCTGGTAGACGGTGGACAGCAAAAACGCGCATTCACTTATATCGACGACGGTATAGCCGCACTGATGAAGATCATTGCAAATAAAGATGGTATCGCTTCCGGCAAAATTTACAACATCGGCAATCCGGTCAACAATTATTCCATCCGGGACTTGGCTACCATGATGCTGAAACTGGCCGAGGAATACCCGGAGTACCGCAATTCTGCAAGCAAGGTGCAACTGGTAACAACCACTGCGGCAGCCTATTACGGCAATGGCTACCAGGACGTACAAAATCGCGTTCCCAAGATCACCAATACCTGCGAAGAACTGGGATGGGAACCCGTCATTTCGATGGCCGATGCCCTGCGCAAAATTTTTAATGCTTACCGCGAACAAATCAATGACGCGCGCAACCTGATGGAATGATATACAAGATGCTGAGATTAGGAATCTGGATAGACGCTCTTCAAAAAACGGTACGTTATACCAAGCCGCTATCCATTACTGCATTTTAAATTTACGATTTAAGAACACGCAAACAATTTAAAAAACAATGCGCATCCTACATATCCTCGATCACTCCATTCCACTGCATAGTGGCTATACTTTTCGCACTCTTTCTATTCTTAAAGAACAGCGTGCTTTAGGATGGGAAACCACTCACTTAACTAGCCCAAAGCAGGGTATCTGTAGCACAAGCGAAGAAACTATTGATGGCTGGCATTTTTTCCGCACACACCATGTGATTGCCAAAATGACGAAAGTACCTTTATTAAACCAAATTTCCGTCATTAACAGTCTTACTCATCGTCTTAAAAAAGTAGCCAAAATTGTTAAACCGGATATTTTGCATGCTCACTCCCCTGCCCTGAATGCCATAGCTGCTTTACGCGTTGGCCGTAGCCTAGGCATTCCAGTAGTTTATGAAGTTCGTGCATTCTGGGAAGATGCGGCAGCTGATCACGGCACAACCACAGAAGGGAGCATACGTTACCGCTTAACCCGTGCAATGGAAACTTACGCCTTCAAACATGTCGATGCCATCATCACAATTTGCGAAGGCCTGCGCAGTGATATCGTTGCGCGTGGCATTCCTTCGACTAAAGTGACCCTAGTTCCCAACGCAGTTGACATCAAAAAATTTTCTATCGGTGGCGCGCCAGATGACATATTAAAAGCTCAGCTCGGTTTGGCCGGTGCACGCATATTGGGCTTTATCGGCTCGTTCTATGCTTATGAGGGTTTGGATTTACTGCTCACTGCACTACCACGTATTCTTGATCAAGCCCCCGATGTACGTGTTTTGTTGGTGGGCGGTGGGCCACAAGAAAACGCACTGAAACAACAATCTCGCCAACTCGGCATTGCAGATAAAGTTGTGTTCACCGGTCGGGTACCTCACAGTGAAGTGAACCGCTATTACGACCTGATGGACATGCTCGTTTATCCACGCCACTCAATGCGTCTCACTGAATTGGTTACGCCATTGAAACCGCTGGAAGCGATGGCACAAGGCCGTTTGTTTGTAGCTTCCAACGTAGGTGGTCACAAGGAATTAATTCGTGACGGCGAAACGGGCGTGCTATTCAAAGCCGAGTCTCCGCAAGATCTAGCGAACAAGGTGCTTGATTTGCTTAACACGCCCGAGCGCTGGCCAACGATAAAAGCTGCCGGGCGGCGCTTTGTCGAGACAGAACGTAATTGGAAAGTATCAGTAGCATGTTATCGCGATGTTTATAGCCACTTAACCGACAAAGCGGCCGGGTAGTCAAGATGCAAATTCAAGATTTAAAAATCGCCCTCGTTGGGCCACTGCCGCCACCTTCGGGCGGCATGGCCAACCAAACGCGGCAACTGGCTACGTTGCTAAAGCAAGAAGGAGTCAACGTAGAGCTTGTCCCAGTGAATGCCCCCTACCGGCCACGCTTTGTCGGTCACATCAAAGGACTACGTGCCGTGTTTCGCTTGCTGCCGTATTTGTTCCATTTATGGCACGCCGCAGGTAGGGTCGATTTATTTCACATCATGGCCAACTCTGGCTGGTCCTGGCACTTATTTGCTGCACCGGCGGTGTGGACCGCAAAATTACGTGGCAAGACCGTGAGCGGAATTCAAGCTCGACTGGGCAACAATGTGCGAGTCGAACTACGGCTTGTGGACTCGATTCCGCCAGAAGTTTCGGGCAAGTACCGATACGTGGTGAGCCACGTACCACTACAATCAGGTCTCGATAGCGCACTCCAAGAATCACCACCCACCATATAACTGGAAAAAATTTAACAGGAAAACGAGTAATATGAGCCTTACCAATTTACTTGCACTGCCTTTCCGTTACCGTCCTTGGCGGCCACGGCATATACGTCTGATCCTCAATGACATTGCTGCGCCTGCCCAACCCGAATTTGACCATACAACCCATCTCGTGGGCGTAATCGACTGGCTCTGCCGTGCCCAGGACATCAGGGACGGCCAGCCTGACGCAGGTGGTGTTTCAGCAGGATGGAGCTTCGAAGACGGCTGGCTGCCAAGCTACCCGGAAACCACCGGCTACATCATCGAAACCTTCCTTGCGGCGAACAAGGTATTGGAACGCCCTGATCTGGAGAAACGTGCTCGACGCATGATCGATTGGGAACTCTCCATACAACAAAACGATGGCGCATTCCCCGGCCACTTTGGCGAAGCAGGCAGCCGCCCGGTGATCTTCAATACCGGTCAAATCATGCATGGCATGCTCGCTGGATATCTGCAACTAGGTCGCCAGGAATGCTTGACGGCAGCAGTCAAAGCCGGTTTGTGGCTAGTCCGTCAGCAAGATGCCGATGGCTGCTGGCATCGCTTCGAACACAATGATGTACCGCACGTGTACAACACCCGTGGCACTTGGGCGCTAGCGGCCACGGGTCTGATCGCAAACGAACCAGAACTAACCCAAGCGGCGCGACGTAATCTCGATTGGGCACTCACCCAGCAAACGACTTCCGGTTGGTTTTGCACCAACGCCTTTACTCCGGACAAAGCACCGTTTACTCATACCATCGCCTATGCGATTCGTGGTTTTTTGGAGAGCGGAATACTACTGGACGATGCGCGTTATCTTTCAGCTGCGCTTACCGCTGCTCGCGGCATGGCGCAGGTACAACGCGCCGACGGCTGGCTTGCCGGCACTTATACGGATAATTGGATGCCATGTGCGAACTACAGCTGCCTCACTGGCGTAGCGCAGATGAGCCTCAATTGGACACGTCTGGCGCAAGATGGCAGCGCACCGGAATTTCGCGAAAACGCACGCCGTGCAATCGGCTACGTGAAACGTACGCAGCGTCTTAATGATACTGACGAGGCGGCGCAAGGGGGTATCGCTGGCTCCTCGCCGATTTGGGGCGATTATTCCCGTTTCGAATATCCAAATTGGGCAGCAAAATTTTTTGCCGATGCGCTGATGATGGATATGCAAGACTGTGTAATTCCTCCTGTCGCTACGCGAATCGCTAAGCCAGGGGAGTATTCACATGGCTGAGCTTTCAGTCATGGTGCTATGCGGGCGGGCACCGCGGCATCTTTATGTCGCGAACCGGCTGTGTGATGCCGCACGGGTAGTAGCTATCGTGCAAGAGGCAGGCAGCCACTGGACGTACAAAAAAATACTCAAACTACTACGTCCAGATAATCTATGGCGCAAAGTGTGGCGCTGGTTACGCGACCGCAAGCGTTACACTGGCGGGGGTGAAGGCAAGTTTTTCTTTGGCGATGCCGAACCGCGACTCAATAAGCCCGAATTGGTCACCGAAGTGCCACACATTAACCATCCAGATGTAATTGAGCTTGCCGATCGGCTTCGGCCCGACGTAATTGCCGTGTTCGGCACCTCGCTCATCAAAGGAGCGCTGCTTACGCGCAGCTCTTGGAGTATTGTCAATCTGCATGGTGGCCTATCGCCCGAATACCGTGGCGCAGATTGCACATTCTGGGCACTCTATAACGGCGAACCAGAAAAAATCGGCTGTACGCTACATTTCATCGACGCTGGCATCGATACCGGCAAGTTGCTTGCCCATATTTGCCCCGAAGTACATGAAGGAGACGACGAGCTCACCCTGTTTTGGCGCGCTGTGCGTGATAGCGCCGAAGTTTACGCCGAAGCGGTCGGACGCCTCACGCGAAAAGAAGCGCTAGGTACATCGCAATCAGGCAAGGGCAAGTTGTACCAAGTCAAGGATCGCGGCTGGCGTCATGAAAAGCAACTCACACAAAGTTTGCAAAATGGCTTGCTCAAGAATATGCATTTAAAAAAGCGCGTGACATGGTTTACTGGCGCTTCCTCCGAGAAAAAACGGGAGTAAGCCAGTGCGTGATTTGATCGTCACTGCCATCGTGTTTGGGGTTCTGCCCATGGCCTTATCGCGTCCACATGTTGGCATTTACCTCTATTCCTGGTTGAGCTACATGAATCCCCATAAGCTGGCTTGGGGTTTCGCGACGACCATGCCATTTGCATATATCGTGGCAATAACGACATTAATTAGCATATTCACATCAAAAGAGCCGAAGCACATGCCGTGGACACGCGAAATGACAGTGCTACTTATATATGTTCTATGGATGTCTATAACCACCTATTTTGCATTTTTCTACAATCTTGCCTGGGAGCAATTACAGAAAGTCCTTAAAATCCAACTCATGATTTTTCTTACACCGTTGGTAATAAATAACCGCCAACGATTACATGGTTTGGTTTGGATAATAGCCCTGTCACTTGGTTTCTATGGTGTGAAAGGTGGAATTTTCACGATACTGAAAGGGGGGGCACACCGTGTTATGGGGCCACCAGGAACATTCATCGACGGCAACAATGAAATCGCTTTGGCTTTACTAATGACTATTCCTCTAATGCGTTATTTACAGCTAACTGAAACACGCAAGTGGCTACATCAAGGGTTAGGGGCGGCCATGGTACTTACCGCAGTATCGGCCATCGGCTCACAATCACGCGGTGCGCTAGTGGGCGCGGCGGTAATGGGCTCAATCTTCTGGATGAAAAGTCGAAATAAATTCTTCACCGGCATTATGCTTGTCGTCGCTATCGGTATGGTAGCCCTCGTTATGCCACCAGAGTGGTATGCCCGCATGACAACCATTAAAACATACGAGCAAGATGCATCCGCGCTAGGCCGAATTAACGCTTGGTGGACAGCATGGAATGTGGCTAAGGCCCGTCTCACAGGTGGTGGGTTTGAAATGTTCCAGTATCAAACATTTCACGCGTATGCACCCGACCCAGTCAATGTCCATGATGTGCATAGTGTATATTTTGAAGTGCTGGGTGAGCACGGATTTATCGGACTTGGGCTGTGGTTGTTACTTGCCATCTTGACGTGGCAAACTGGCTCTTGGGTAATCAAACAAGCAAAACGTGATCCTGACAAAAAATGGGCAGCGGATTTAGCCGCAATGGGACAAGTAAGCATGATTGGCTATGCAACGGCCGGAGCCTTTCTTGGATTGTCCAATTTCGATCTCTATTACCACCTACTAATGATTATCATACTAACTAAAATAATTTTATTGAAGGAACAAGCACAAACAACCAGTGTAATTACAGCAACACGTTAACCAGGAACCTACAGTTATACCAAGCTTAAAAAACCGGCATGACACATTTATTGATAATTAATCAAATTATTATCACTATAAAAAATTTACAAATGATTGTTTTCATGACTTGCCCAGCAAGCTAAACGATTATTGACAGCACCGCAAGACCATATTTCACGCAAAAAATTGTTCAACATTCCTTAATCTAATAAAACATATGACAAATACACTTAAAATTGGCCTCATTTCAATTAGCGACCGAGCCAGTAGCGGCGTTTATCAGGATGCTGGCTTGCCAGCGTTACAAGAATGGTTTACACAAACGCTGACTAGCCCGTGGCAATGTGTCACACGTTTGATACCGGATGAACAGACGATGATTGAGGCTACCTTAATCGAATTAGCAGACCAGGAAAAGTGCCACCTGATCTTGACTACTGGAGGAACCGGTCCAGCGTTACGCGATGTTACGCCGGAGGCTACATTGGCTGTGGCACACAAGGTATTACCGGGTTTCGGAGAACAAATGCGCGCAGTCAGCTTGCGTTATGTTCCTACGGCAATTTTGTCACGTCAACTTGGTGTGACACGCGGACAGTCCCTGATTTTAAACCTGCCCGGACAACCAAAGGCAATCAAGGAAACACTGGATGGAATTTTTGCCGCCGTGCCTTACTGCATAGATTTAATTGGTGGGCCCTACATAGAAACAAATCCAGACGTACTAACGTCATTTCGCCCCAAGTCAGCGCAGCGACAAAAATAAGTTATGCAGCTTGCCAATGCCCAGAACGCCCACCCTTTTTTTCCAGTAAGCGTAGCCGGTTAATTTCCATGCCACGATCAACCGCCTTGCACATATCATAGATAGTAAGCAGGGCGATACTTACTGCGATCATGGCTTCTATTTCGACACCGGTACGGCCAAACGTTTCTGCGGTGGCGATGCACTCCACCGTGCTATTCTCATGATCGAGATGAAACTCTACCGCAACACGGGTCAGATACAATGGGTGGCATAATGGAATCAATTCAGCGGTACGTTTGCTCGCCTGTATTGCAGCAATACGCGCTATACCCAGCACATCGCCCTTCTTGGCGGTACCGGAAGCAATCAACTCCAACGTACTGGGACTCATTTTGATACTACCGGACGCTTTTGCGATACGCTGGGTCTCGCCCTTGCCAGCAACATCCACCATATGTGCCTGTCCGTCTTGATCGAAGTGGGTCATGCCATTTGTTGTCATGCTGATTTCCTGACCGTATCGTTATGCCAATGTTCCATGCGTTTCACGTCTGTCTCACGTGTTTCCAGCCACTGTGACCCTTCCCTGGTCTGTTCTTTTTTCCAGAATGGGGCAGCAGTTTTCAGGTAGTCAATAATAAATTCGCAACCCGCAAATGCCTCACCACGATGTAATGCCGTTGTCGCCACCAGCACAATCTGATCATTTGCAAACAATTGGCCAATACGGTGAATTACACGTACATTTATTAAACTCCACCGTTCAGTCGCCTCAGCAATGATTTTATTCAACGCCTTTTCAGTCATGCCGGGATAGTATTCAAGATAAATACTTTCTATCGTTTCATTATGACTAAAGTCGCGCACTAAACCGACAAAGCTAACCATGGCGCCCACTTTTGAGTTTCCAGAACGCAGGGTTGTCAATTCGGCGGCAAGGTCAAAATCGCCTTCCTGTATTAATACGCTCATTATCAACCTCCGGAGATAGGTGAGAAAATGGCGATCTCATCATGCTCGTTAATGGCAGCAGGCAAACCAGCAAACTCTTGATTAATCGCACAACGCACGCGGCTGTCTGCCAGCTCCTGCGCCCATATATCTCCACGCAAACGCAGCCATGCCAGAAGACCGGCTAGCGTAGATGCTTCTGCTGGCACATCTGCAGTTTCGCGTGATATCTTCAAATGCTCTCTCGGTCGACCGAAATACACCAATTCAATTTTCATGGTTGTTCCTGGAAAAGTAATTCAAAATAAATACGGCTAATTCCTTTAAGCATGTTCATATCAAGTATAGATCATGAGAATTTCTTGGCTCTATGTGAAATAAAGTGTGTAATCAACTTTCAACCTCCCACAAAAAAATCCCACAAAAAATTAAATCCGTTCGTCCTTGGCCAGTCGAAGGATGAGCGGATTTTTTTCACCAAGCGAGAAACATCCGTGCGGCGTGCAGCGGTGGGCGAACGTTTTGTGTAGTAACTTATAAAATTACTGCAAAATCAAGAGCATATATTCTGTTTAAAGCGTGGCTCAATTGGCCTTAAACGTGGATCATCAATCCAAAATTCTGAACAGCCATGGTAATGGGCGGTGATGGCAACTTCGTCATTTTTATTCAATACTCTTGCCAGACCGGCAAACTCCTGATTAACCGCGCAGCGCACACGATCTTCGTTCATTTCTTGTGCCCATACTTCTCCACGTAAACTTAGCCACGCAAGCAGACCAGAAAGCGTCAACGACTCACCCGGAACATCTACAGTTTCCTGTGATATTTTCAAATTTTCTCTAGGCTTACCAAAATACACTATCTCAATTTTCATGACTTTCCCTGGAAAAATAATTCAGAATAAACTCAGCCACTTCCTTTGGCGCATCAATATCAAGCACAGGAAGCGGGAATTTGTCTTTGCTATTTGTCACAACTGCAATAATTCCCGGCTCAGTTGGATATAGACTTTCAGTCCCGGTTTCTTTGCGATGCACTTCCAGTTTTGGTATGGCTGCATGCTTGTAACCTTCCGCCAATATAAGGTCATAGGCTGAGAACCGTGAACAGAGATATTCCAGGCTAGGCTCCGGTTCATCGTTCAGTTCATGCATTAAAGCCCATCTTTGCGCAGAAACAATCAATACTTCGCTTGCACCTGCCTTGCGATGGCGATAGGTATCTTTACCCGGCTTGTCGATGTCGAAATCATGGTGGGCATGCTTAATAACGGCAATACGCAAGCCTTGTGCCGTCAGAAAAGGAATAACTTTTTCCAACAACGTCGTTTTGCCGCTACCGGAATAACCCGCGAAACCCATTATTTTTTTATCAGACATAAAGTTTTTTAATTATTGCTCGTGACCAAATTATAGTATCAGCGTAGCGTACAGTGAACCCATCCGTCAAGACAGAAGTCAATCTGACTTGAGCTGTTCTGTATACCTCAGCGCAACTGTATTACGCTACCTCATTCTTGCTAACCACCCTGCCCCGATTTCATACCGAAATGTGAATTTCACATTTCGGTAATAGCAACTCAAAGAGCGCATCATCCGCTACCCTCCCGATACCGTGGTTATTCAGCCTGCTAGTGAAATCATATTTCCCTGCTGTACCGGTTGATCTTAATGCACCCAAAAAACTGCATCTGCTGCTCTAGACTCTAACAACCTACAAATTGTCCTGTAAAATGTTAAGTAGGTTCTGAGAAACTGGACATGCACATTATCCGAATAAAACAATCTCGCTACTTTAAAAATAATCTTACTGCAGGTTTTCAAAGGGGATAAAAACCCTTATGCAAACTTGCCTCCCATTTTATGAGCAACTACCACGCAACCCACTTTTGCTTGTGTGAGACAATTTCGTGAATCCTGCAAAACGCCAAGAAATTTTTCTGCGCCTGCAAGCAGCCAATCCGCACCCTACCACTGAGTTGGAATACCACTCGGCATTTGAGCTCCTTGTGGCGGTGATCCTCTCGGCACAAGCTACCGATGTCAGCGTAAATGCTGCCACCCGGCAATTATTCCCGATAGCTAACACGCCGCAGAGCATGCTCGATCTGGGCGAAGAAAAATTGCGCGGCTATGTTCAACGCATCGGCCTTTACAAAACCAAGGCAAAACACATTATTCAAACCTGTCAGCTATTATTGAAAAATAATGACGGCAAAGTGCCGCAAACACGCGAGGCACTGGAAGCTCTTCCGGGCGTAGGACGCAAGACCGCAAACGTAGTGCTCAACACTGCCTTCGGCCAACCCACCATCGCAGTGGATACCCACATATTTCGCGTATCCAACCGCACCGGCCTTGCTCCCGGCAAGACCGTGCTGGAAGTGGAACAAAAACTGCTCAAGTTCGTACCGGACAAATTCAAACATGATGCACACCATTGGCTGATCCTGCATGGACGCTATGTATGTCAAGCACGCAAACCAAAATGTGGCATTTGCAGCATCGTTAATCTGTGCGAATACCACTACAAGGAAATATAAAAAATGTTCAATCCCAGCAGAGATGAAGCACGGCTATTCCTCATCGATACTTGGCGCAAGCGTCGCGCAGGCACGCTGCTCTCCCCACTGGAAGACCTCACTGCGCAACTAATCGAAAAGCACCCAGAATATTACGCCATGCTGGAAAATCCGGAACGCTATCAGGATAAAGACTACACACCAGAGCAAGGCACGACCAACCCCTTCCTGCACCTGATGATGCACCTCACCATTGAAGAACAGATTTCCATCGACCAGCCGCATGGCATCCGCATGCACTTTCAGCGGCTTGTCGCAAAACATGAATCAGAACACAACGCTCAACATCGCATGATGGAATGCCTGGGTGAAATGATCTGGCAGGCACAACGTAACGGCACGGCCCCAGATGCAAACGTATATTTGAATTGTCTGGAGAAACAATAGTGGCAAATCGTTTAAGCAAAATCGTCACCCGCACGGGCGATAAAGGAAGCACTGGACTAGCCGACGGCACGCGCGTGGAAAAATATTGCGCACGCATTCACGCTATCGGCAGCGTAGATGAACTCAACAGCCACCTCGGCGTACTGCTCGCTGAAACCGTACCGGACGACGTGCGCAACTTGTTGTTACATGTACAGCATGACCTGTTTGATCTCGGTGGCGCATTGGCATACCCTGCTGCGCAATTTACCGAAGACAAGCTTCTGCACATGGATGTCGCCATTGCTCACTACAACGCCGACCTGCCACCGCTTAAGGAATTCATCCTGCCGGGTGGAACCCGTGCAGCGGCACAATGCCATGTGGCGCGTACCGTGGCACGCCGGGCTGAACGAGACTTCGCCGCACTCGCCCACCTCGAAGCCGTGCCACAACATGGCCTACCCTACCTAAACCGTCTTTCTGACTTATTGTTCATACTGTGTCGTGTACTAAATCGTACAATGGGGCAAGAAGAAACTTTATGGCAAAGATAATTTAGTAAAGCTGTAAAGAGACATAACTGTCAACCTTGACAGCTCCATTTGATCCCAACTTTCCGAGGTATCGCTATTTCAATTCACAATGTCAGTCAGAGCTACCGGTTTTACAAGAACCAGCGGGTTGCCATTGCTGCGCTGGCGCCCTCTTACTTTCGAAAGATATGGCCTGAGTCCAAGCCTTGCGGGGGTCCATTTCTCAGTTATTCAAGGCAACGAACAACAGCTGCGACGTTAACCGGTTTACCATTCAATTCGAGAATGGAATGCCTTTGCATTAAATCGAAAATTTCTACACAAAAAATTCAGGATACGCCCATATGTTAATTAGCTTCAAAAAGCAATTTATTTATACAAAAACAATGAAGACTGCCGGTACATCGGTGGAATCTTATTTCGAAAAATACTGCATGCCTGATGACAAATGGGAATTTGCTCATGCGAGAGAACAGCATGTTAGTGAATATGGAATCGTTGGATACCGCGGCATAAACCCGGAAGGTAAAGACTGGTTCAACCACATGTCAGCCGAAGCAATCAGGACAAACATAGGAAATTCCATATGGGAAAACTATTTTAAGTTTTGTGTCATACGCAACCCTTTTGACAAGGTGATCTCAGGCTTTCATTTCCTGGAGTTATCAGATAGCGATACAAACCAAAAAAGCTATCGCTTGGAAAATCACAGCCTAATCGAAAGATTCAGAAAGTGGATAGCTTCAGGAGGTGCAGAACGCGTTGTTGATAGAGGGACATATATGATAGATGGCAAGGTCTGCATCGACTATTTTGTGAGGTACGAAGAGCTTGAATCCGGCTTGAATCATATATGCCAGCAATTAGATATTCCCTTTGAACTTAACAAATTACCCCGACTAAAGATAAGCGCCAGAGATCGTGATTTGAATATCGCTTCTTATTATGACCAATCGAGCATCGACGTGGTAATGAAGTTATTCGAATTTGAATTAGATTATTTTGGTTACCTGGCTCCGAAATAACAATGATCATTTTTATGGGTTCCGTGACTTTGCAATTTGCGGGGTCCCATTGCATTGCCTGACCAGCGCTCGCTTGAATACCTTGATAGCAAAAAGATACGCCACTTTACAGGTTATTCAGGTAAGACTACGTAGTTAAGGCTTCAGGATGTCGGTTATTTTTACACATTCATTTGAACTTATGCTTCTAATATTTATGAGCTCAACATTTTATAAATTAAGCCGTTGTAGATACTAACGTACTTGTTTTTAACATACGTTTGGCATGGTTTATGCTTATTCTTTAAATTAAAAGCAGGCAGCAAACATTTTGCTCTGCTTAATCTGAGATCATGGGATTTCAAAGAAAAATGTTAGATATTTGGCACTATTACCAGCGTATACTTCCATCTGAATTTGCAGAATCTGGATGCCTTAAAATACCGAACAAGCTCAATTTAACCAACAACCTAGGAGATTAACTTGTTTAATAAGTCCTCACCCGTATATTTGTTTACTATTTTATGTGCCTTGATAATTACCCCTGCACAGGCTGGCCAGCGGGCCTTTGTCGCTTCTTACGGGAATGATGCCAATAGCTGCATTCCCCTCTCCCCATGCCGCTCGTTTGCCAAGGCGGTAACCGTGGTCGATCCCAACGGTGAAGTTTTGGCGCTCGATTCCGCCGGCTATGGTATCGTCACGCTCACCCAGCCGATCTCCCTGACGGCAGCCCCGGGTATCTATGCCGGCATTACCGTCTTTCCAGGTGAAAGCGGAGTGACGATTGCCGCAAGCGTGGATGTAGTACTACGTGGACTGACCATTAATAGCCAGGGCGGTAATAACGGGATTCTGATGAGCGGCAGCAGCAGTCTTTCGATTGAAAATTGTGTCATTTCTAATTTTTCAGGTGTTGGCCAGCGTGGCGTTTTCGTCGACTCGGCAGCATCGGTGCGGATGGTTGACACTCTAGTTCGCGACAATGACACAGGCATTCAGCTTCAGGGGGGAGCAATCACCGACATATCGGGCTCGAATTTTCTCGGAAATAATACTGCCATCCTCGCAACAAGCACGTCCAGTCCGTTCACGAGTGTCACCATCAGCGATACTATCGTGACTGCAGGAGGTACTGGCATTGAAGCGAGTTCAAGCGGCACTGGAAGCGCCCAGATAAACATGATTCGTTCATCAGTCACAAATAATCTAAAAGGCATTGCATCATCCGCCTCTGGCGGAACTGCCCCGGTCACTTTTAGCGATAGCATGGTAACAGGAAACGTGATTGGATATTTTAAGGGCACCGGTGGAACGCTGACGTCGCTGCAGAATAACACCATAACGGATAACGGCGGCAATACTGGCCCGCTTACTCCGCTATTACTCCAGTAAAAACCAGCCTAACCGGGCGTATCCAAGGTTCCAGCACAATCCCGCGACCTTAAACAACCAGGAGATCAGATGTTTAAATTCCCAGTCGTATATTTGATTGCTGTTCTGTGCACCATTTTAGTAAACACTGCGCAGGCCGGCCAGCGGGCCTTTGTCGCTTCTAACGGGAATGATGCCAATAGCTGCATTCCCCTCTCCCCATGCCGCTCGTTTGCCAAGGCGGTAACCGTGGTCGATCCCAACGGCGAAGTCGTAGTACTCGATTCCGCCGGCTATGGTTCTGTCACGCTCACCCAGTCGATCTCCCTGACGGCAGCCCCAGGTGTCTATGCCGGCATTACAGTCTTTCCAGGTACAAACGGAGTGACGATTGCCACTCCCGGCGTGAGTGTGGTGCTGCGCGGCCTGACTATCAATAGCCAGGACGGTGATGCCGGGATTTTAATGACTGCTGGCGCCAATGGCGCCAAGCTTTCAATCGAGAATTGTGTCATTTCTAATTTTTCGATTATTACTAGCAGTGTTAACCAATACGGTGTTTTAATCCAAGCAGCAGCAACGGTGCGAATGGTTAACACCCTTATTCGCGACAATGATATAGGTATTCAACTTCAAGCAGGTGCTACGGCCGACATCTCTAAATCGAAGTTTTTTGGTAATTCCACTTATGGCATCGTTGCGTACAATTACATAAACGGCACGACCACGACCGCCGCTGTCAGCGATACTATCGTGTCACAAGGTGGCGGCGTCGGCATTTTTGCGATTGTGGACTCAGCCTCCTCCGCCATCGCTAGGGCAGAGATAGTCCGTTCGGTAGTTTCAAATTACAACGAAGGCATTCGCACTGAAAGCCAGAATGGAAGCGCTTCGGTTAGTATTCGCAAAAGTATGGTGACGGGAAGCAGCAATTACGGGCTTGGACAGTTCGGTATTGGTGCAACGATGACATCTTACGGAAATAATACCCTGTCGAATAACTCTAGCAACCTTCTCGGCATATTAACTACCGCATCTCCCCTATGAACCGGCTGATCCCGGGTCACCTTCAAGATGCCTCTGGAAAAGCAAGAGGGTTATTGAGGTAAGCCCTCAAATAAAGACTATAAACCATGAACCATCCAAAGCGGTTACAGCTTTTTTATCCAGCTGTATCCGCTCACCCTCTTGGCTCCATGCTCTATTCGTTTACTATACTTTTGAAATAAATACTCTGCGGTAGTTATAGCCCATCTCGCTTAAATTCGGGCATTCTTTCATCCCTGAACCTTTATTTCTTAGTTGAAATACAGATTCACTCTCACCAAAAAATAAAACAAACCTTTATGAGCCCCGGCAAAACAGCGGGTTAAATTATTGTAAAATATAAGAAACTATCACAATTTCGCCGCCAATCGTTCCATGAGACATCGATTATGACCATCATTTTGAAAAAACACATCTGTCAAATATCCTTCTATCCAACTTTTCCATGCCCACACAATAACTAAGTTCATTTTTGCAAAAGCAAAACCCAGCTTCTCGCCTTCTGCGCAACGTTGGACTTTAGCCAAATAACCTTAATTAAGTTCATCATCTTCATGACGAATAAAAGGCTAATTACGTACCACTATCCTGCTTTCAGAAGATCGGATGACATCGCCCCAAATGCATTCACTAAAAAATCAAGTCCGAAATAGTCAATTGCGATGCCGTGAACAAATACGTGCATCGCCTCCATGCCGGACTTATATTCCTATACACCTCTACCATAAAAAACTGTTAATCAACTGTGGCGACGGCGAGCAAATCCAAGTCCCGCAAATCCAAGTCCCAGCAGCGCCAAAGTTGCAGGTTCTGGGATGGCTGCTACCGATTGAATATTGACAGCTTGGTCAATCCTACCAATGCTTTCGAACCCAGTGGCCGGCAAGATCGGGGCAGTGAAGTTCGAACCAACATCGACAATAGGTCCAACAAAGTTGTAGTCCGTTGGGTATGAGGGGAACAAGATGTGCACCGAGCTGACTGTTCCAGAGGTGTATTCCTCGCTAACAAAGATATTTTTGACGGGACTTAAATTTCCATTGATCTTATTTTTGGGAACATTGGTTACCCCTGTTTTACTTGGGACTGCTAAACTGGCCAAAGCTGAACCCAACAATGGCGCAGCCGATACCGAGAATGAACCGCAAAATAAATTGATCACTACCAATGCTAGTGTCGGCAACGAATTAAGTGAGCTACCGTTACGCACACGTCCAGTATAACTGGGTGGGATTTTCATGCTGAGTTCCTTAGTGGAAGTTAAATAAAAAACAATCAAGCTTAATATAACAATCGAGAATATCTATAGTGTATATCCAGCATTATTCATGCCAAAAAATTTATGTAATACTAAACAATTAGTTATAAATAAATTTATGACAACATAATAAGCCATGTAAAAATTTTCGACATAATTTAAAATCAGCCAGCAATGTCCTTAAGAATTCAGTTTAAGCAAACAGCTTTTTTGCTTCTTTCAACCGGCATTGACTTCCACACTCTGACGCACTATAGCTTCAAGGGCTTGCTGTTCTTCACGCTCCAACGTTGCGGCACTTTTTAGCTTACTATTGGCAAGTTCATCTATGCCATGGATTTTCGCGCCATAACATTGCCCAAAAAAAATCATAAAACACGCCCATCCTATTACAAAATGGAACAAAAAATATCAATTCAAACCATTTATCCCTCTTGGAAACAGTAGCATAGGAGTCTTTTCGTTTAGTCATGGTTTAACTCAGAGTCCGCGCGATTTACATTTCATCATAAAAAATTCTCCCCTCCACCTTATGGGAGGTAAAATAACAGAAGGTTTCATAAAGCATTGCTCCATCACAGCTAACTAAAGCTTAATCTAGCCGAAGAGTGAATAAGCATGAGCGCAGTAAAACAAAAAATACACAAGGGAAATTCGTGCGATTGATTCCAGCAATTCTATGCGATGCTGCAGTATCTCTTTTGATTCCGTTCTCTTTTGAAGTATCACCCAAACCATTCATACGTTTAAATGCTGAGCAAAGTCTTTATGTCAAAGAGCGTTAAATTTAAAGATCATTATAGCCGGGTTTGCAGTGAACATTAAGCGCATGCTTAGGCCGGGAGTTGGCCAGCTGGGTACCTACTCGCCACGACCTGTCTCTTTGCGCCACTTACAACCAAACGACCTACTGCGAGGACAAACTCTGCCCAAAATTTCCATCGTCGTGCCTTCATTTAATCAAGGCAAATTCATTGAGGCAACTTTGCAGTCAATCATTAATCAGCGGTATTCAAATTTAGAGCTGATTGTTGTTGACGGTGGATCGACAGACAACACGCTCTCCATCATCAAACAATACGAAGCTCACATCGCCTGGTGGGTTAGTGAGCCAGATACCGGCCAAACGGAAGCGATCAACAAGGGATTCATGCAATCAACAGGAGAAATCATGGCCTGGATTAACTCAGATGATCTCGCAGCCCCAAGAGCGATTCACCAAGTTGCCGACTACTTTGTTCAACACCCTGAAACTCAAGTTGTGTACGGGAATAGAATTCTGATCAACGAAGACAACTTGGAGATTGGCCGCTGGATTCTTCCGCGTCATTCCAACCGGGTGCTCAAATGGGCTGATTTCGTACCCCAAGAAACACTCTACTGGACGCGCAAAGCTTGGAATCTAATTGGTGCCCGATTAGATGAATCTTTCCATTTTGCAATGGATTGGGATTTTCTGCTACGGCTCTCTGCAAAGCAAATAGATATTCACCATTTGCCTGTATTCCTGGGACTATTTCGCATCCATGATCAACAAAAAACATCGAACAAAATGCTTTCAATCGGTCAACAAGAAATTCGGAGGATTCGTCGTCGCGAATTAGGGTTTCAGCCATCACGCTGGCAATTAATTCTTAACACCGTGCCATTTTTGCTGGCCGCAAAATTCCTTGAACTCAGCTTCAAGCTGGGATTGAATCGAAAAGCCAACACATGAGTCTGCACCACAATACCTCGCCCACGGCCATCATAGGCTCACTACTTGCCCATCGTGAATTGGTATGGGAGCTGGTCAAGCGCGACTTTATCGGCCGTTATAAAGGCTCGATCATTGGCGTGGCCTGGTCACTGCTCCATCCCTTGCTCATGCTGTTAATTTATACACTTGTATTCAGCATCGCATTCAAGGCGCGCTGGGGGACAGGCGAAGAAAGCAAAATCGCATTCGCCCTTATCCTGTTTTCCGGCATGATTGTGCACAGCTTGTTTGCTGAATGCTTGAACCGTGCGCCGGGGCTTATTGTTAGCCAGCCAAACTATGTCAAGAAGATTGTTTTCCCGCTTGAAATATTTCCATGGGTGGCGCTTTTCTCGGCTTTGCTGCATTTCCTGGTGAGTTTGGTGCTGCTGTTGGTTTTTTGCATCTTTTCCGGGGTCTCACTCAACGTAACAGTCATTCTTGTTCCAATAGTAATGCTGCCGCTACTATTAACTACCCTTGGTTTGACATGGCTGTTCGCCTCGCTGGGAGTATATCTGCGTGATATCAACCAAGGCATGGGCGTCGTTACCACAGTGCTTTTGTTCCTGAGTCCTGTTTTTTACAAGACCAGCGCATTTCCGGAAAATTATCAAATTCTGTTCGCGTTCAATCCTCTAACCCTGCCTATAGAACAACTCCGGGATGTGATGCTCTGGGGGAATGCAATCAATTGGGGAAGTTGGACCGTCAGCTTGTTTGCAGGAAGCGCAATCTGTTACTTCGGATTTTGGTGGTTTCAAAAATCGAGAAGGGGATTCGCCGATGTCCTCTGAAGAAATCGTTATTGATGTTCAAAACTTGAGTAAGCGTTACGAGATTTATGCGACACCTCGGGACAGACTAAAACAGTTGGTGCTGCCCAATGTATACCGGGCTGCAACTCGCTTGGGGTGGATGTTTGGCAGCAAATCTGATGCCCCCCTCCCCATATACTTTCGAGAATTCTGGGCGTTGCAGGATGTATCGTTCCAAGTGCGGAAAGGTGAAACCCTGGGAATTGTCGGTCGCAATGGATCCGGAAAATCCACCTTGCTTCAGCTGATCTGCAGCACGCTCGCACCAACAAGTGGAGATGTTGCCGTCAAAGGAAGAGTCTCCGCACTACTAGAGTTGGGATCTGGCTTCAATCCAGAATACACCGGACGAGAAAATGTTTTTTTAAATGGCCAGATTCTTGGGCTTTCCAAAAAAGAACTCGAAATCCGTTACGACGCAATCGTTGAGTTCGCAGATATTGGAGATTTTATCGATCAGCCCGTGAAAACTTACTCCAGCGGCATGGTTGTTCGCCTTGCTTTCGCTGTTGCAATCAACGTTGATCCGGAAATTCTGGTTATTGATGAAGCCCTCGCCGTTGGTGATGTCGGATTTCAGGCGCGTTGCTTCGCTAAGATAAGCGAGTTAAAGCAGCATGGCGTTACGCTTCTGTTTGTTTCGCATTCCCCTGATGCTGTAACGCAGTTTTGCGACCGTGCGATCTTGCTCGATAGGGGCAAGCTGCTCCTCCTTGGCACACCGTATCAAACTATCCGTGCATACAACTATTTGTCGAATGCGGGACCAACAAGTCTCAAGGATATACGCAAGGAAGTCATTGAATTAACCGAAACAGAGAATTTAACATTAGCTAACGCCGCTGCCCATGGGACTGTTCTGAAAAACCAATCAACTGAGCCAGTGAAAAATTCAAATTCGCCAATTGAGGCGTACTTTGATCAGCAATTACACGATAGCATCAAACCTATGCCGTTTGATCAGCGTGGCGGAGAAATCAACAACATCTCTGTCACCGACCTTGCTGGTCAGGCTGTCAATGTTTTGACTATTCATCAAGAGTTTATCCTCAAATTCAATGTCCGATTCGATGCTGCCTTCGAGCGTGTACGTTTTGCTTGGGTACTCAAGACCACGACAGGTTTAATCATTGGAGGCGGATCGACACACCAGCCAGGCTCCGGGATCAGCGTAAATCCATCTTCTTCCCTCCAAGTGATTAGTCATTTTGTAAATTTTTTCACACCGGGAAACTACCTGATTGACATCAATGTAAGAGGGGAAATAGAACAAGATAACGAGTTTATTCACGGCGTAACAAATGCAATCGGTATCAGGTCTGCTTCCTACAGTTTGAATTTTCGCAATGGGATCGTTGATTGTCTTGTTGCCCCAACATTCAAGATAACGAGCAACAACAGTTGCGATGTTAAACAGTTTGTCATTCAACTCGAGGACGGAATGCCCCTGCATTAAATCGAAACCCATATGCAAAAATTTAGAGCGTAACTACATGTTAGTAAACTTAAAGAAACTATTTATATACAAAAACAGTCAAGACTGCCGACACATCTGTGGATGTCTAATTTTGAATAAATACAGCATATCTGATGGGAAGTAGGAATTTCCTCATGCGAGAGAAACCAAACGGCTTGCCCACTCATTTGCATCATGGCACAAGTCTCTCGCTTCTATCCTTATGACTGTGCAACGCGATCTATCACTCAAGTTCACATGGGGTCTTGATAATGACTTTGGAAAGTTCTTTGTATCAGGAAGGATGGGAGATCGACACACCGTGCTTCTTACCAACTTCTGCTTTTTTTTACAACGGCATTAACACTTGCGGAGGTGATTTGTATGGCCAGTGAAATAGGCAGCATAGCAGCACAAAGGAAGGGCAGTGGCGCAGCATCTTGGGCGGAAAATTCGTGGCATCAAAGTGTTGCCCACGCCTATCCGACTCGTTTCGAGGAGCTAGGCGATCTGTCTCGACTGATTACTGATCATGTGGTTCGAGGCCACACGCCAGATAAGCCACCACTCGCTCGTGGAGACAATGTTGTTACCCTGGGCTCTTGTTTCGCAGCCGAGTTACGATATTTCCTTAACGAGGCCGGGCTTGCGTCAGATAGTTTCTGGGTACCTTCGGGCCTCAATAATACCTACGCATTGCTGGATTTCATCTCTTGGTGCGCTACTGGAAAACAGACTGAAAAGGGATTTCGATATGAGCGAACCCCCGACGGAACACTCAAAGATTGGACACCTACACACGAACGGGAGGAATACCTGGATAAACTGCGCACGGCTGGCGCCATTGTCTTCACCATCGGGTTGGCTGAGGTGTGGGAAGATTCGCATACTGGCCAAGTATTTTGGCGCGGGATACCTGAATTAATATTCGACGAAGGGCGTCATCGATTTCGGATAACCACAGTCGATGAAAATCGAAAAAATATCCGTCAGATTATTGATCTAATTAGAAAAATCAATGGAACTGTGCCTATTGTCCTGACACTTTCACCGGTACCATTAAAGGCGACTTTTCAAAACGTCTCATGCATGACCGCAGATTGCGTATCGAAATCCATCCTGCGAGTTGCAATAGCCGAAATCATGCAGGAGAACCGGCCGGATATTTTCTATTGGCCGTCGTTTGAGATCGTGAAATGGGGCGGATGCCACTTACCGTACCCAGTATATGGTACGGATGATGCCGTAGTTCGGCACGTGTCACGCTACGTCGTGATGCACATCCTTTTCGAGTTCGTGCGCTACTTCTACGGTGAGAACACGCTTACTCAAGTAAAGGCAACTTTCGACACAAACATTCAAAAAGACCCTGGCGGCCCAGGACAACCACCAATTCTAATACGCGGCACGATTGTGGATGCATGATCCTCTTCAGAATAGTTGACGCTCCGAGACTCAGCCGCGTGTGCTTTCAAAAAAATTCAATCGCCGATCCTGAAAAAAAGGCCAGTAAACCATCGCCATTATTTTGTATATGCAAAAACAGTCAAGACTACCAGAACGACCTTCTGATTTATTCGAAAAATATTGCATGCCTATAGCAACGTCGCGGGCTTCCTTTAATCAGAAGGTTATAATATAGCGTGCCTGTCGCACGCGACCTCCTCTTTTGTGATGGGCTGATCTTTTATTAAATTGCAACTAATTTGACACGGCTAGCTACTTAACAAGAATTATTGTGATGATTAGTAATCACGGCGATCACCTCGTCTTCCTCCTCTCCATGCCCCGCTCAGGCTCAACACTGTTAAGTCTGATGCTGGGCAGCCATCCGGAAATTTGTTGCCCACCAGAGCCTTGGATAGTTCTCGCACTTGCAGAATACTTAAGGTTAGGAGATGTCAGGAGTACTCCCTATGGCCGGGAATGGGCTGAGATTGCTGCAATAGAATTCGTACTGAAACCGGAGAGAATACAAAGGGGCGCACTCGGTAAAGCGCTTCGCATGATCGCTGAAACGTCCCGCTTGGACGCCATCACAGCGGCAAGACAAATTTTGCAGACAGTCTACCAGTTGCATCTTGACGTATCAGGAAGGAGCATTTTTGTCGATAAGACCCCTCGCTATTACGCTGTGCTGGGAATGATCGACAAAATTTTCCCCCAGGCAAAAAAGATCGTATTGTTGCGTAACCCGCTGGATGTTTTTGCATCGTACAAAGCCACTTGGGAAATTCCTCGAACCATTTTCACCCCTGAGGGTGTTTCTGTTCACGCAAGGGATTTTTGCGAAGGCTTGTTTACACTTGCCGACTACATAGCCACCTCCAGGAATGACCTCCTGGTTCTACGTTATGAAGATTTGGCAAATGACCCCGAGAGCGTGCTCCGGTCTGCTTGCGAGTTTGCTGATATCAACTTTTCACCCACGATGCTGGCTTATTACGAGAATGCAGCACTGATAGAAGAGTACAAGCGATCTCCGGTCGGAGATCCAGTTTCATCCTGTCGCCCCAAACCGACGAATAATCGGACGGTAAACGCCTGGGAGATGCGCCTTGATGAGGCTGATATTCAAGTCTTGATCGACGTCTTAGGCATCAAAATTTTTGAGCGTCTCGGCTATGGTAATACGGTAGCCAGGTTGCGCGATATAAGTGTGAACATCCCAACTGAAGAACAAGCATTCGGACGCCGAAACTTGCTAATGCGATCCTTGATTGACCATGTACATGAGCAGCCCTTCTCGATTTGGAACAATTTTGTTTCACCGTTGAAGGGGTGTCAGGCTGACCGGGCGGCAAGACTGGAGGTGATCCAACAGCAGCAGGCTGTGCTGCAAGGGGTACGCCAGAGTTTGGAGATTTCAGAAGCAGACCGCGCTGCGCGGTTGGAGGCGATTCACCGGCAACAGCAGGAACTGGAACAGCTGCGGCATAGTCTGGTGGTGTCGGAAGCAGACCGAGCGGCGCGATTGGACGCAATTCACCGGCAACAGCAGGAACTGGACAGACTGCGGCAGAATCTGGAGGTGTCGGAAGCAGACCGAGCAGCGCGATTGGACGCAATTCACCGGCAACAGAAAGAGCTGGATCAATTGCACTCTACTTACGGTTTCCTGTGCTATCGCTTCAGTCAGCTTAAAAAATGGATTTATGAATGTAGAAAAAGGTAATGAATAAGCCACGATCAAGGGAGTGTCCGTATTTTGTGTACACGGAGTTTCGATTAACTCAGCCGCTTTATAATAAATGAACAAAATATTTAGCCTTAACTCACAATGGGCGGTTTTAATGATCAAATATATAAATTTATGAAGGCATTTTAAATTAAATGAACTACAAATTATTTCTGCAAAATACGCCTCGTGATAAAGACAATTATTTGTTGATTTCCCCACACCGTAAATATCAGCATGACGAACAGTCTTACGATAATCAATATCAGATATCTTCTTATGATTACGTTGCGGGCGAAGGTTTGCAACGTCTAGCAGAGAGTTTAAACCTAGATCTCAATAACCCAATTCTTGAGTTGGGTTGTGGTACTGGTCGATTATCAGTCGGCCTACTAAAGGCGTTTGACCCGGCCAAGGTTTTGGTAACAGATGCGTCATCCATTTTTCTCGACATTTCACGACAAAAATTTCTGGAGAATGGGCTTGCTCTTCCGCATCTTGGGTTGTTGCAATTTGAGGATATCGGTGCCCTCCCTGATGATACATTTTCTCTGATTGTGATTCGATCCGCGTTGCACCATGTTGATAAATATGACGAGTTTCTGGTAGCAGCATCCAAAAAACTAGTACGCGGGGGTAGTCTGGTTTTTCAGGAGCCGCTTTATGAAGGGTTATTTGTTCTAGGCCTGATCGCGAAATACTTGCAGAAATCAACGAGCGATAAAGAGTTACTCAAGGATCTGAGGCTCCTGTCTGACACGATGCGCTTCTATTGCAGAACCGATGTAGATAAGTCGCTGGCTGAGGATAAGTACGTATTTCGCCTCAATGACATTCTTAGTGCAGCGAATAAGGCTGAACTGGGCCTCAAATTTTTTCCAAACCGTTCATTTGAGGATTTTGCCGGTGAGCCGTCGCAGTTTGACTATTCGAAATTTGCTCAAAACTATTTGAAGTATTGCATGAGTTTTAGCGACAAGACCGTAACTTTTTTTATGAGTAATGCCAGCGATGTGCTGGAATATATAGCGGAAATATCCGGAACCGACCATGCACCAGAATCCTCGGGTGTTTTCGTGCTGACGCGAACAATTTAAGTAGTGCCGCTGAATTGTAACATCCGCTGGAATTGAGGGCTACAAATTTAATGATAAGCTGGCTTAAGAGTATTATTCAACGAGTTGAGAGTAGGCTGCGCCTTAAAAAGCAAATCGCGCGTCAATCGCGACATATATTTGAGCATGGCGTATCAATTGCCGAGGCCCAATTGAGTCTCCCTAGAACTATGCCTGGGGGACTCGCATGGCCAAAAATAAGTGTGATCACACCGTCTTTCAATCAAGGGCGTTACATTGCAGAGACGATAGAATCGGTTCTTCAGCAGGACTACCCGAATGTCGAGCACATCATTATTGACGGCGGTTCGAACGATGACACCATGCAGGTTGTCGAGCGTTATCGCTCGCAGCTTTCCCATGTCGTTAGCGAGCCTGACCGTGGGCAAAGCGACGCCCTCAATAAGGGTTTTCGCCTGGCCACGGGCGACATATTGTGCTGGCTGAATAGTGATGATCAGTTTGCGCCCGGGGCGCTTGCAGCAGTGGCAATGGCCTTCGCTACCCGGGACGTTGATCTGTTGTCGGGTATCTGCGAAATATATAAAGACGGCAATCTCATTCACCGTCATATGACATCATGCGCTAATGGCCCCCTGCCTTTGCAAGACCTTCTTGATCTGGACAATGGCTGGAACGCAGGCCAGTTTTTTTATCAACCGGAGGTGTTTTTCTCCCGTGCGTTGTGGGAGCGTGCGGGCGCTCATGTCCGTGAGGATTGCTACTACAGCATGGATTACGAGTTGTGGTGCAGATTTGCGCATGTAGGTGCAGAACTGCATGTAATCGGTGCGCCGCTAGCACGCTTCAGGATGCATCCGGAGCAAAAGACCGCTGATCCTGCGAAGTTCAAAAAAGAACTTATTGAGGTGCGTGACCGTTTCGCAGCTACGCATTCAATCAAGCTGCAACCAAGCTTGAGGCCTCCCGTTCGGTTTGAACGTGCCTTACGCGTTGCGATGGTGAACGACGTAGGGATGCAGTATGGTGCCGGCATCGCGCATGGCCGACTGGCGGCTGGGTTAGATATGGCGGGCCATGATGTGAAGTTATTTCTTCTCCGTTTTTTAGCCGGATCGGACGGCAAGCCCGATGAGGCAGACTTAGTTGAAAATGTGGTTCGATTTGATCCCGATGTGGTGGTGTTTGGAAATTTGCATGCCGTAACGCGTGATTCGGTGGGGGTTGTTGAGAAATTAAGCGCACGTTTCCCATCATTCTGGGTGACCCATGATTTCTGGTTGTTTACCGGGCGTTGCGCATATACCGGGGAGTGCAGAAGATACCTTTCAGGTTGTGACGCCAGTTGCCCCACAGCAAAACACTACCCGGATCTTGCTCCAAAAAAAATTTCAGATGCCTGGAAAAGAAAACAATCGTTGCTGGGTGGTCCGCATTCGCCTTTTATTCTGGCCAACTCGGTCTGGAGTGAAGACCGTGCTCACGAATCACTGTCCGCAATTCGTAGTGACGCGGGATCTCGCATTCGGAATCTCCAACTTGGCGCGCCAATTCATTTGTTCAAGCCTTTGAAAAAAATGGCGGCGCGGAGTGCCTTGGGCATCAAGACCGATCACTTTGTTATCGCATTCAGCGTGTCGTCATTGGCAGAAAGTCGTAAGGGAGGGCATTATTTGGTCGAGGCACTTCGGGACCTCAACCTTCCGAATCTGTCTGTAATTCTGATTGGAAATCAGGACGTTCCACTTGAAATTAGCGGAGCAGAGCTTGTGCCGTTGGGGTATGTCACAGAAACAACCACGCTGACGGCTGCGCTGAGTGCAGCCGATATATATGTCGGCCCAAGTACAGAGGAAACCTTCGGGCAGGTTTTCATTGAAGCTGCGCTTGTTGGTACTCCATCGATCGGGTTTGATCAGACCGGGGTGCGCGACGCGATTGTGGAAGGTGTCACGGGTTTGCGTGTTTCACCCTCTACGCAGGCGCTACGTGAAGCAATTGTTCGTTTGTATCGTGATCGTGATATGTGTAAAAACCTCGGATCTTGGGCACGCATATACGCGCTTAACGAATTTTCCTTGGAGTCTGCTTATCACAGCTTATTCACTACATGGCGTCACCTTGGGTTGATTGACCAATGGGGGGCGCCGCACAAGATCGGTTTCATCCGCCCTTCTGCTTTTGTTGATGAGTCATTACGGCCGGTTACGTCTTGGCGTGCTGTACATGGCGTTTCGGCTATTGAGGGTCCGTACCCTCAGTTTGACTTGCCAACGGCCTTTCAGTGGTGCCATGGTGCACAGTCACGTGTAGTCGTGCATTGTCCAGAAGAGGGGCGTTATTTAATCAGGCTAACCTATTACAGTAATTTGTTCGAGTCTATGGAAGTCAAACTGCACGCCAATGGCGGATATTTGGATTCAATCGCCATAAAGCGAACGAAGCCAGGGATATCAGCGCATGCCGAGTTCCAAATCAATGGGTTGGCTGGCGCTAACCTTATAGACGTTTTTCCCGGCCAAGCGAGAGAACCGACGCATGATGAGCCTCGTGCGTTAACGTTTATGCTGAGAGACATTAAATTGCAGCGAATTGATAACTGAGGGAATTTTATGTCCAAAAAAGCACTTATAACCGGCGTGACTGGCCAAGATGGCGCCTATTTGGCCGAGTTGCTGTTAAGAAAAGGGTATGAGGTTCATGGCATTAAACGACGTGCGTCGTTGTTCAATACCGATCGTATCGACCATCTTTACCAAGATCCACATGAAACCGGCCGACGTTTTGTTTTGCATTATGGTGACATGACAGACTCTTCCAGTCTGGTTCGCATAATTCAGCAGGTGCAGCCGGACGAAATTTACAACCTTGCTGCCCAGTCGCATGTGGCGGTTTCGTTTGAAGAGCCGGAGTACACGGCCAATTCGGACGCACTAGGTGCTCTGCGTATTTTGGAGGCCATTCGTATTCTTGAGCTTGAAAAGAAAACGCGATTCTATCAAGCTTCAACTTCCGAGCTTTACGGTTTGGTGCAGGAAACGCCGCAAAAGGAAACCACGCCATTCTACCCGCGCAGTCCTTACGCAGTGGCCAAGCTCTACGCCTATTGGATCACTGTCAACTACCGTGAGGCCTACGGCATGTATGCCTGCAACGGAATTTTGTTTAACCACGAGAGTCCAGTCCGTGGTGAAACCTTTGTAACGCGCAAGATAACGCGCGCCCTGGCCCGCATCAAACTTGGGCTCCAGGAGTGTTTGTATCTGGGCAACCTGGATGCCAAGCGCGACTGGGGACATGCCAAAGATTACGTTGAGATGCAATGGCTGATGCTGCAGCAGGATCAGCCGGAAGATTTCGTGATTGCCACTGGTGTGCAGTACAGTGTGCGTGAGTTTGTCGTCGCGGCAGCACAAGAAATTGGAATGACAATCACTTGGAAGGGTGAAGGCATAGAGGAAAAGGGATACGACGCCAACGGCAAGTGCATCGTGGTGGTTGACCCGCGCTATTTTCGTCCCACCGAAGTTGAAACTTTGTTAGGTGATGCAAGCAAGGCCAAGCAAAAGCTGGGTTGGACGCCAAAGATCAGCTTCAAAGAACTTGTATCAGAAATGATGCGGGAAGATCTGAAGGCTGCAGAGCGAGACGAGCTGATTAAGAAACACGGCTACAAGGCCATGGACTACCATGAATGACACCCGTATCCACCCTTATCGCGCCGGAATCGATCTCTCGACAAACCCTCTTGATTCAAGGGCACAAAGTCATGCTAGACGCCGATTTTGCATATCTGTATGGTGTACCCACAAAGGCATTGAATCAGGATGTACGCTGGAACCTTGAGTCCTTCCCATCGGACTTCATGTATCAACTGACTGCTGAGGAAAAACAGGAAGCGTTGGAACGCAAGATATCCAGCCATGGCCAAGCTATCACGGGCCTGATCGACGTCATGCGGCAACTGATGCAAGCGCCCGCCGGCTCCCTTTGTCCGATTGGATTTATGACTGATATCAGCAAACTTCGAAGCAAATGAACAAGAACTCAAAAATTTACATTGCAGGACACCGCGGCCTTGTTGGCTCGGCTCTCATGCGAAACCTACAGGGCAAGGGCTTCAGTCGCCTTATTATCCGCACTCACACCGAGCTGAATCTCACCAACCAGGCTGCCACTGAAACTTTCTTCGCACAGGAAAAACCCGATTACGTCTTTCTGGCTGCCGCTAGGGTGGGCGGAATCCTGGCTAATAATACCTATCCAGCGGAATTCATTCGTGACAATTTGGCCATTCAGACCAATATTCTCCACGCAGCTTACCAGAGTGGCGTTGAGCGCCTGATGTTTCTCGGTTCGAGCTGCATTTATCCAAAATTAGCACCGCAGCCGATGCGTGAGGACTGCCTTCTTACGGGCTCTTTGGAACCGACCAACCGGCCTTATGCCTTGGCCAAGATTGCTGGTATCGAGATGTGCTGGAGCTATAACCGTCAGTATGGAACACGCTATCTGGCGGTGATGCCGACTAACCTTTATGGTCCGGGGGACAACTACGATTTGAGCAATAGTCATGTCATTCCGGCCCTGATCCGCAAATTTCACGAAGCCAAAGTGCGCAATGAGCAGCAAGTGGTGGTTTGGGGTACCGGGTCGCCCAAGCGGGAGTTTCTTTACAGTGAAGACATGGCCGATGCCTGTGTTTATCTGATGAATTTACCGGACGACTCTTATTACAGGTTACTGGGCAGCGATGAAACAGTGAGTGGTAAATTTGAGCCACCTTTGGTAAACATTGGTGTTGGTGAAGATGTGACCATCGGTGAATTGGCAGCATTGGTAAAGGAGACGGTAGGGTTTGATGGCAAGATCATTTTTGATATCTCCAAACAGGATGGACCTCCGCGAAAATTACTGGATGTTTCCCGCCTGAATGCGATAGGTTGGCATGCGCCCACTTCACTGCAGGCTGGATTGGTAAAAGCCTATGTGGATTTTCTCAACAATTATGCATCTATCGGGACTCATTGATGGTTTTGCCTGTTGCACCCCTGATCACTGTTGCGATTCCGTCTTTCAATCAGGGCCGTTATCTTGCCGATGCACTGGAGTCGATTTTCAACCAAGGTCTACCTGTAGAAGTTTTCGTTGCGGATGGAGGCTCCACCGACAATACCCTGTCCATCATCGAAAAATGGCAAGATAAACTAGCTTGGTGGCGTAGTGGCTCGGATGACGGGCAAGCCGCCGCGGTCAATGAAGCAATATCGTATGGAACAGCTCCTTTTGTATGCTGGTTGAACTCTGACGACACTTATCTTGAGAATGGGTTGACAATTCTGCTGTCTTTCCTCCAATCTCATCCGGAAGTACCCTTTGCCTATGGTCGAACCTGGAATACGGATGAGCATGGGAAACCCACCAAGCCCTACTGGACAGGAAAATTTTCGGAATGGCACTTGGCGCAGAGGTGCCTAATCTCACAACCAGCGACTCTGATTCGGCGCGAGGTATGGGAAGCGGTAGGCGGCCTTGATGAAAGCCTCAAGTTTTCTATGGATTACGATCTGTGGTGGAAGATTCTACGCCGTTCTGGCCCCCCCGTTTTCGTTCCCGAATTTGTGGCTACCAACCGAATTCACGTGCAAACCAAAACCTCCAGCCAAAGATACCAGCACCATGCCGAGTCCGTGGCCGTAGTTAAAAAATATGCTGGCGGGGTGCCACTCAAATGGCATCTGGCCTGGCCATGGTCAGTATGGTTCAGGTCAAAAATAAACAAGCAACAGGCATGAACTTGTTCGTACCTACTATTGACGGACAACTTCAGTTCTTCGGCACCTTGGAGAAGGTAGCCAAGACTCGGAGTAATGGGGGGTTGTCTTGATGAAAATAGCTGTAATTCATGATTGGCTAACAGTCTATGCGGGAGCCGAGCGGGTTCTGGAACAAATATTATTATGCTATCCAAATGCTGAGTTATATGGCGTAGTAGATTTTATTCCATCTAAAAAACGAGGCTTTCTACTGGGGAAAACAGTAACCACTTCGTTTGTGCAAAACTTGCCTTTCGCCAGAACTAAATACAGACAGTATTTATCCTTAATGCCTTTAGCTATCGAGCAATTCGACCTGTCCGGCTATGACTTAGTACTTTCCAGTAGCCATGCAGTCGCAAAAGGCGTTATTACAGGGCCAGACCAGCTTCATATCAGCTATGTTAATTCACCTATGCGCTATGCATGGGATTTACAACATCAATATTTGAAAGATTCGGGTTTGGATAGGGGCGTAAAGGGGTGGGTCGCCAAATGGCTACTGCACAAAATGCGAATATGGGATGTAAGAACGGCGAATGGCGTTGATTGCTTTATAGCAAACTCACAATTTATTAGACGGCGGATTTTAAAAACCTATCGCCGCGATGCGGCGGTAATTCACCCGCCAGTAGAAATTTCGAGGTTTTCCTTACGTGAAAACAAGGAAAATTTTTATTTGGCTGCCTCCCGTCTGGTACCTTACAAAAAAATGAATCTAATCGCGGAAGCATTTACTGCCATGCCGGAGCGACGTTTGGTGATCATTGGCGACGGACCAGAAATACAAAAAGTAAGAGCGAAGGCAGGACCCAATGTAACGGTGCTGGGATACCAGACTGATGATGTTATGTGCAATTACATGCAGCGCGCCAAAGCATTTGTATTTGCCGCAGAAGAGGATTTCGGCATTACCCCATTAGAAGCACAAGCTTGTGGTACGCCCGTCATTGCGTATGGCAGAGGCGGTGTTCTGGAAACAATTCGCGGCCTGGATGATGAACAGCCGACCGGGGTATTTTTTGCGGAGCAATCCATTCAATCCATTCAAGCAGCAGTGATTTCTTTTGAACAGGAAGCCACCCGTATTTTACCAGTGTTCTGCCGTAATAATGCCTGTCGTTTTGCACCCGAGAGATTTCGTACAGAGTTTATGGCGTTCGTAGAAAATGAGTGGCATCGATTCCAACAATCGCTGACGACGGCCACATCGGACAAAATGGGGTTGCCATGACCTCGCGTAGCTTGCTTAAAGAAAATGCTGGCATTCTTGAATTAATCCAACGTTTTCTGGACCCTTTTGTGGTGGTAGCCACCGGAATGATGCTTTACGCGATCAAGTTCGGGTCTTGGGATTTTTCGGAAAATTACGTTTTTGCGCTAATCGGTGTATTTCTGTTTTGCCTCGCAGTGTTTCCGTTTTTCGATCTATATCGCCCCCATCGGGGGGCCAGTCTGTGGGCTGAAATACAGATTTTGGCAACCGCCTGGACCGTGGTTTGCGCTGGATTGATTATTGTGCTGTTTGCAACCAAATCCAGCACCTATTTTTCCCGTATATGGATTGGCCAATGGGCAATAGCCGGGTTTGTCTCTTTGGTCGCCTTCAGAGTAGCGTTACGAATCGGACTGCGTTTTTTCCGTCGCCGTGGTTTTAATCTCCGTTTTATCGTTATCGCCGGCGCAGGAAAACTTGGGCAAGACGTGGCGCACCGCCTTGCCGCTTCACCATGGACCGGCTTGAAAGTGGTAAGCTTTTATGATGATGATCCGCGGATGCAGAAGCAGGTATTCGAGGGTATTCCGGTTCGTGGTGGCCTGCATCACCTTCCCCAAGAAGTAGCGGAACTCGGTATTGATCAAGTATGGATTGCCCTGCCATTACAACACGATAAGCAAGTCAAATCACTGGTGGCACAGCTAAGTCATTTACCGGTACAAGTCACTTTCGTTCCTGACATTTACGGAGTTCATTTGCTCAACCATTCCATCGGCGAGGTAGCCGGTTTTCCAGTCATCCATTTGTTGGAATCACCTTTGTCTGGAGTACAAGGCATCGTTAAAGCCGTCGAGGACAAAATTATGGCGACATTGATTCTGCTGGTAGCCAGCCCCCTCATGTTACTTATCATGATCGGGGTCAAACTCAGTTCTCCGGGACCCATTTTCTTCGGGCAACTACGTGGCGGGTTGCACGGTGAACGCATCTGGGTTTGGAAATTCCGCACGATGAAACATCATGCCGAGCCATCTGAAAAAGTGCCTCAAGCAATACCCGGCGATCACCGCATTACTGCCTTTGGCGCTTTTCTGCGCCGCACAAGCCTGGACGAGCTACCTCAGTTTTTTAATGTACTTAAAGGTGATATGTCAATTGTAGGGCCCCGTCCGCATGCGGTGGCGCATGACGAATTTTACCAGCAGCAAATCGATGCCTACATGCTGCGGCATCATGTCAAGCCAGGCATTACCGGTTGGGCGCAGGTTAATGGCTGGAGAGGCGAAACGGGAGAGATCGAAAAAATGGAAATGCGAGTAAAGTACGATCTGTATTATATTAACAACTGGTCTTTATGGTTCGACCTGCGGATTATTTTTATGACGGTTTTTATGATGATCACAGGCAAAAATGCGCATTAAATAATAATTTTTGCGTGTACTTTAAATCAACTATGTCATTTTTAATTGAAGATATTATGGTATGCCCATTCAACTTGAACCCCACTCTGCACCCTCTAAAAAAATCCTGCACCAGGAGTGGCTAGCTGTACCTCTGCTATTTTTTGCAAGCGCTTTGATTTTGTCGCTTGTCTACCTTCAACATAGCTGGACAGGAAAATGGATGGGCGGCACCAAGCCTTTAAACTGGAACGGTGCGGCACTAACCATGAACAAGGGCCAAGGTTATAGCGACCAGGGCAAACTGGTAATCAAGACGCTAACGGGTCAAGGTATTGCTGTCGCTTCACTATCCCCACCAGCTTTTCAGGCAGAAAATTATTCCACCGTCCTTTGGGCTGTTTCAGGTGCCACACCGAGCGTTGAAATGGAGTTTTTATGGCGCACTGCGGATAATCGTGTTTTTGTGCGTCCGCTTGTTTGGACAGCTAATACCCTGGAACCATTAGAGATAGCGGAAGATGAAAATTGGCACGGGCAAATTATAGACCTGGCTATCATTGTCAAGGGAACACTGGCTGCGCCGATTTTGGTGAGTGGTGTTTCACTTGAGTCTGCGTCTTTGCCAGAAGCGCTACCGAATATGGTGAAAAAATGGTTTGCGCTTGACCGATGGCAGGGAACTTCGATCAACTTTGTAGACGGAGATGCCATCAACAAAAGCGTTCCTCCTGTTTTAGCCATCGCCGCGATTATATTGCTGGCATTGGCCTTAAGTTTAATCTTGGCCATAGCAAAAATCATGCCCCTAAATGTTGCCATGGTATGGGGCATGGTGTTTCTCGGCTGGTTCATATTGGATGTCCGCTGGCAGACAAACTTGTTTCAGCAGCTAGAGCTGACGCACCAGCAGTTTTCCGGTAAAACTTGGGAAGGCAAACATCTTGCTGCCGAAGATGGCGCCTTGTTCGACTTCATGAGAAAAGTAAACGCAAAATTGCCTCCCGCTAGTAGCCGCATCCTTTATTTTTCCGATGACGCTTACTCGCGGGGAAAAGGCGCTTACCATTTATATCCTCATAATGTACTAGCCCGTAATGACCTGCCTCCGGCATTGCAGATCAAAACCGGGGACTATATTGCCCTGTTCGTAAAAAAAAATGTGAAATATGATCGTTCGCATCAATCATTAATGTGGGGGGATGGCCAATCCCTAAAAGTCGACTTGCTGTTTTTGTCTGAGGGCAATGCTTTATTCAAGGTGCGTTAAATGGAATTATTTACGTTAGTGGCTGGTTTATGTCTGCCTTGGCTATTGGGGGTAGTGTGGTTGCGTGCACCTTGGCTCAGGGCCACTGGAGTCACATGGCCGACGCTCTTGGGGTATGGCTATCTAGGCGGAATATTATTAACCACACTTGTGATGCGTTTGTTGGATGCGCTGGAAATTCGCCTCGGCTTCTTCAGTATTGGACTGTCACTTTTATTATTGACAGTTGCCGGTGCTTGGCTTGGCCGTAAGGAACCTTGGCGAACCAAGCGGCCCGGAGCAGATTGGCGCAGCTTAGCCGGGTGGCGAAAAATCGTGTATGCCGTCGTGTTGGCCGCTATTGTAATTCGGCTTGCAGGGCTGGGACTGGAAATCATGTGGCGCCCGCTATTTCCTTGGGATGCCTGGTCACAGTGGGCAACCAAGGCTCGGGTTTGGTATGAGCTTGGGCACTTGGCGAAATTCGTACCCGCTGACATTTGGCTTAGCGGCGAATTGAGAGACGCTTACACTGATGCAGCCCCCCACTACCCCCCTGCCATACCGCTAATACAAGTATGGATGAGCTACAGCCTGGGCAGATGGGACGATACTCTGATGAACTTACCCTGGCTACTATGCGCAGTCGCCTTAGGCCTGGCATTTTATGGTCAGGCTAGGCAATGGCAGGTATCGCCATTGTTTGCTCTGATGTTTACCTATTTCCTGCTTTCACTTCCTATTTTGGATGTTCATGTGGCTTTGGCAGGATATGCGGATTTATTTATGGGCGCATTTTACGGCTTGGCAACAATGGCTTTTTTCCACTGGGTCAGGAAGCGCGATTTCTGGCAGGGAACCATGGCATTGCTGTTTGGGTTAGGGTGTATCTTGATCAAGCAACCTGGCATTGCGTGGGCGTTGACGTTTCTTCCCGCGTTGTTGATTGCGTTCATGCCGCGTGCTGGGCTAGTGGGGACGTCCGTGCTGGCAGCAGTAGGTGTGGCAGTTTTGTTTGTTCTTGGAGAAAAAGATTTTCATTTGTTTGGCTATCACGTGCATCTGCGCTTCGCGGCGGATTGGCAACCATTTTGGCAAAATATGATGGTGATGGACAACTGGCACCTGCTCTGGTATCTGGTAGTGGCGGCGCTTGTTTTGTCGTTTCCGCGGCTTCTTGCCCCCTCTTTTCGATGCATGACTATTTTGCTGCTCTCCGCTGTTTCGTTTCTCGCGGTGGTTTTCTTTTTTACCCATGCTCAAGCATGGGCGGAAGACTACACTACGATCAATCGCGCTTTATTGCATGTTGTGCCCATGCTTTTGTTTTATGTAATGGTGTTATTCCGGGAAGCTGTCAATTTCCCGATGATCGTAACTACCCGCCAAAAATTTACGTAATTAGCAGACGCAATCGCTCACCTCTTAATGCCGAGCTGACTCTATCTGTTCGCATATTCGTTTGGCGCCAAGCAAAATGCGCGGCGTGGAGCGGCTGATCTGGTCGGGGTGAATAAAAGCCATGCGGCCTTGCCGAACAGCAATCAAAGGCAAACCGCGCCATATTTTTTTCGTCTCTTCTTCCTGTTCATGCGTGGCGGCGACAGCCAGCATCACCTGCGGATTTTCTTTTACCAGTGCCTCGTTCGAAATGGCAGGAGTCAGCAGGGGCACAGCGGTAAATACGTTCTGTGCACCGCACAAACGCAGCACGTCACTAATGATATGTGCATCATTTACCGTAAGCAGCGGCGCTGCGGCAATTTGAAAATAAGCGCGCACCTTAGTGCGTCCGGCATATTGCCGGCGCAAAGCATCAAGCTGCTGCACGAAGGCGTGCGCGGCAGCTTCGGCTACTGTCTCATTGTCGACGATGCGTCCCAGCAAGCCCAATGTCTTGGGAATATCATCAAGACGGCGTGGTTCCAGCACCAGCACTTTCAACTTTAGCTTTTCAAATGTGGCTCGGTCACGCAACGACAGGCCGCTGCCCCATGCCAGCACCAGATCGGGCTTTAACGCGACCAAACGCTCCCAGTCAAGTCGAAATGCATCGCCTACTTGCGGCAGTTGTTTGGCTTGCTGTGGATAGTCGCTATATGCCGTAACTGCCACCAAATGACTACCCATGCCTGCGGCATAAGCGAGTTCGGTAAGGTTGGGAGCTAACGAGATAATGCGCTGCGGCGGTGTGGCAAATACTACTTGCGTGCCGCTGGCATCGGTGACAGTAAATGGCATCGCGGCCTGCGAAGTTGCGCAAAACAGCAGCAGACAGAAAAAAATGGCATGCTTTACAACAATATAATTATTTTCATCCTCGCCTCTCGCGCTTATCTCCAGCACATGGGAAGAAGAAAGCGAACCAGGCTGAAATGAAAAGCCTCCACTCACTGAGCAAAACGTTGCGCCAATGCCACACGCTTGAGATACGCATCGCGCGCGATTTGTACGTCCTCAAGGAAGTGAGGCAATTCTTTCAGCAATAATGCCTGTGGCCCATCCACCAAAGCTTTTAAGGGAACGGGATGAAAATCCACCAGCACCATATTGGCACCAGCCATGACTCCCTGCGCGGTGATATGCATCAAATCGAGAATGCCATCGGGCGCGGCACTGCGCGTGCCAACTGAATGCGATGGATCAATACACACAGGCATCCGGGTCAGGCGCTTGACCACCGGCACATGCGCAAAGTCCACCAAGTTGCGGTGCGGATCGCCCATGTTGGTCTTCATACCCCGCAAGCCAAACACCACATTGCGATTACCTTCAGACGCCAGGTATTCAGCGGCGTTGAGTGATTCGTCCAGCGTGATACCAAAACCGCGTTTGAGCAGCACCGGGAATTCCTGCTGGCGCCCAACGATTTTCAGCAGTTCGAAATTCTGTGTATTGCGTGTGCCGATCTGTAGCATCACGCCAGTGGGGTTGCCGGTCTGCTGCAATGCTGCACGGATTTCGTTGAGATGCGACTCATGCGTAATTTCCATCGCAATCACCTTAATGCCGTACTTTCCCGCCAAGTCGAAAACAAAAGGCAAACAATTCTTGCCATGCCCCTGAAAAGCATAGGGGCTGGTGCGCGGCTTGTATGCCCCCATACGCGTGCAAATCTGGCCATTATCACGCAATGCTTTTAGCATGATCTCGACATGTTCGGCGTTATCCACCGCACAAAGTCCGGCAAACACGTTGAGCGTGTCCTGACCAAAGCGCACGCCGTTATAGTCGAAATACGTCGGACGCGGATCGTCTTTATGCTGCCCAAGGATACGATACTCCTCCGACACGCGCACCACTCGCTCGACGCAGGGCAAACATTGCATCTCTTTGATATCCAAAGATTTTGTGTTGCCAATTAGGTAAATCTCGGTTAATACCTGCTCTGCACCGCGCTCGACATGCACACGCATCTGAACACCCATTAACCCGGCAAGATAGGCAATCAGTTGCTGATAATCTCCGCTCTGCTGGTTGGTATTGGAAGAAAGAATCAATATCATGGTGAAGCTCCTGTTGTTTGCATACCAATCATTTTCGAGAAAGAGGATCCATTGCTACGACCACTGCACCATTGGATCTCGCGTAAGGTCATTCTTACCGAATTGTTGCTATTTACTCAGGCTGTTCCAACATTTTTACAACAGTTTGCATTATCTGAAACTTATATTCGTCCGGTTTGCTGTTTATGTCATTCCACTTGAATTCAGCCGCGATAAAATACGGGGCAATTTCATTACATCACGAACTTTTACATCCACATAAGCGGGTAATCGGGACGTAGCATTCACCCACACGGTAAACATTCCCAAACGTTTGGCAGTCTGCAGGTTTTCCGCACTATCTTCCACCATCACGCAACGCGCTGGTTTCAGACGATGCTTGCGTAGCAAGCACATAAAACCTGCTAACTGTGGTTTAGGTTGGTAACGCGTATGCTCAATGGCGAACACATCGTCGAATAAATCATCTATGCGCAATAATTGCAGCACGGCACGTGCATAGTGCTGCGGTGCATTGGAAAATACCAGCTTCTTGCCCGGCAATCTTTTCAACACATGGCGCAAGCGTGCTTCACACAACACCATCTGCGGTAACTGCGGAAACTGGTGTGTATGCCACAGAAAATGATCGGGGTCGGTGGCATGGTGCCGCATCATGCCACTTAGGGTCGCGCCGTAACATTGCCAGTAGTGCATTCTCAATTCATTTGCCGCCTGTTCATCCAGCTTCAGATGTTGTTGCAGGTAAGCGGTCATACTACGGTTAATATGCGGAAAAATGTGCGGCACGGCGTTGTGCAATGTGTTATCCAGATCAAATATCCAGATGAGTCGGCTCATTTACTTTTAATCAGCGTACCCACACCTTCGTCGGTCAAAATTTCCAGCAACAGCGCATGTGCCACGCGGCCATCAATGATGTGCACTGACCTCACGCCCCCGCGCGCAGCATCCAGCGCCGAACTGATCTTCGGTAACATGCCACCGGACAGCGTTCCGTCCGCCACCAATTCGTCAATCTGTTTCGGTGTCAGGCCAGTGAGCAGCTTGCCGCTCTTGTCCAGCACGCCCGGCGTGTTAGTTAACAGTACCAACTTTTCCGCTTTCAGTACTTCCGCCAATTTGCCCGCCACTACGTCGGCATTAATGTTCAGTGTCTCACCATCCGGCCCTACAGCAATTGGCGCGATGACCGGAATAAAATCGCCAGAATCGAGGAAAGTTATGATGGATGGATCAATCAAATTAATTTCTCCCACCAAACCGATATCCAGCAACTTGCCCGGCTCATCGCGGCTTTCCAGTAACATTTTATCCGCACGGATAAAAGAGGAATCCTGTCCGGTCAGCCCCACCGCCTTACCGCCATACCGGTTAATCAAATTAACAATGTCCTTGTTGACCTTGCCCAGCACCATTTCGACCACATCCATGGTCTCTTCATCCGTGACGCGCATGCCTTGGACGAATACCCCTTGCTTACCAATGCGCTGAAGTAGATCATTGATTTGCGGCCCACCACCATGAACGACTACCGGATTCATGCCGACCAGCTTGAGCAACACCACGTCACGCGCAAAACTTTCTTGTAACTTAGGTTCGGTCATGGCATTGCCGCCATATTTAATTACGATAGTTTTATCGAAAAACCGTTGGATGTACGGCAACGCCTCAGATAGTGTCTGGGCTTTCTGGACGGCGGTGGCAGGGGTAAGTGACATGATGGCTTCCTTCGCTAAACAGGCGCGCATTTTACCCCAGAAGTCCGCCATTATTGCAGCACAAAAAAACGGGCGACACCAAGCCGCCCGCTACATACATAATCCGCGCTTACTTTAGTGACGCATCATTGAAGTACTAATGGGTATGATGTCCGTGCTCATCGCGGCTTGCGGTAAGTGGTTTAACTTCGGCGCTTACATTCACCGTCTCTTTGCGCTTATCAGAAAATTCTACGGTAATGGTGAGTGGCACACTCTCACCTGCTTTAAGCGGATTCTTAAGGTTAAGCAGCATCACATGATTTCCACTTGCTCCCAGCTTAACCATCTTACCTGCCGGTAGCGGCAAAAATTCAATCGCACGCATTTTCATCACGCCATTATCATGCGTCATGCCGTGAATCTCGACTGCACCCGCAACCGGGCTGGCAATCGCCACCAGCCGTGCTTTTTTCTTGCTGGTGATGGAAAACCGAATTGCGGCACTTTCTTGTCCTGGCGCCGTAGCGCGCGCTGATGCGTCGCTCACTACCACATTTTCTGCCCATGCTTGTGCCGCGCAAAAAAACATAACGATTGCAATTGCATAACGCATCTAAATCCCCTTAATTTGAAAGATGTACAGGCAACTAAGATACATGAATTACACAAAAGAAAACAAGCACCACCCTGCAATAGCATCTAAAAAAACAGGACACCTACCTAAATTTGGCAAAATATTAAGCATCTATACGTTAGCAATTTAGGTAAACTATTGGCCATAAATATTTCACATGTTCACAATATCAAACAGGATTAATTCGAAAAATGAATATGCCAACCAACAGTACAGATGCAGTTTGCAGCAACCCAAACATTGATCTTAGACAGGCTGTTAAACAGATTGATGCACTACCCGCTATGCCAGTCATTGCGCAAAAGTTACTGGCGCTACATATAAATACCGATGAAGACGAACGGGAAATGCTAATGCTGATCGAGCAAGACCCACAAATTTCAGCAAAAATTATCGGGCTGTCTAATTCATCAATAATTGGCGCCACTCGCAAATCAACCTCAGTAAAAGAGGCTGCGATATTGCTTGGCATGAACCGGGTCAAATCGGTTGCAATTAGCATCGCCATCATGTCCTTATCGACCAAAGTAGCCACAGGTAAGTTTAAGATACAAGATCTTTGGTTACACAGCTTTGGCATCGCATTTGCCATGATCGGCATCGCCCGTGCCATGCCCGCAAAGATCCGTCCTAAAGATGACCAAGTTTTTTTGGCCGGCATACTGCACGATATAGGCTATCTTGCGCTCGCTTTCCTGGATCCAAAACGGAGTGATGATCTGCACGCCCTCTTATCAGCAGAATCTGATAGCCCTGTTCTGAGTGTAGAACGGGAAATGCTGGGAATATGCCACGACGAACTGGGCGCGGAGCTAGCGCGCCATTGGAATTTGCCGGATGAAATTATTGCCGTACTACGCTACCACCATACACCGGATGCAGTTGAGGCGGCAGCAGGACAACCAATAGTACATATGATTAATTTAGCGGAAAAATTACTGGCTTCCTTTGGAATTAGTGAACACGTCGATACCAACATCAGCGACGAAGATTGGGAAATTCTGGGAATTGATCCAAGTAAATCCGAGGAAATCAGTGTACAAGTAGCTGAACAAGCAGAACAAGCTGCGGCAGTTTACGGATAAAGTGTTCGACTTTTCGATACATTTAGCTTTGGCAATCTTAAAGTCAGCCCATAGCCCAACCAATCTCACACGTCTATAATTACCGGTTTTGGTAACTAACCTCAATATGAAGTTTTCGCTGTTATTTTTCTTCGCCCTATTATCCCCTTTGCTTGCCCAAGCGCAGGTAGCCAACCTGCCGCCCGCTCCAGTGCTGGCAGCCAAGTCATATCTGTTATATGACTTTACCAGCAATCAGATCCTGGTCGACCAAAACGGCAATGAACGCACTGAACCAGCATCTATTACCAAATTGATGACGGCCTACCTAACCTTCAGCGCCCTCAAACTGAACAAGTTTTCGCTAGATCAGACAATAACCCCTTCAACAGAAGCACTGCGCGCCCAAGGCGTGGAATCACGCATGTTTCTGGACAAGAATAAACCCGTGACGATTGCAGAATTACTGCGTGGCCTCATCGTACAGTCTGGTAACGATGCCGCGCGCGTGTTGGCAACCACCATAGCTGGCAGCGAGGAAAATTTCGTTAAACTGATGAACCAAGAAGCGCAACGATTGGGCATGAACAACACGCATTACACCAACGCCACCGGAATGCCACATCCACAGCACTATTCCAGTGCATATGACACTGCGATACTTGCCGCTGCCATAGTGCGCGATTTTCCCGAATACTATCCAATCTATAGCTTGCGCGAATATCAGTACAATAATATTAATCAAGCCAACCGCAATCGCTTATTGTGGATGGATCCCTATGTGGATGGAATGAAAACAGGACATACTGAAAGTGCAGGCTTCTGTTTAGTGGCTTCGGCTAAGCGCAACCAACGGCGGCTAATATCAGTAGTGCTGGGCACAACCTCTGACAACTTGCGGGCTACCGAAAGCCAGAAGCTGCTAAATTACGGCTTCCAAAATTTCGAAGCAGTGCGCCTATATAAGAAGAACGAACCGGTAGCCAACTTACATCTGTGGAAAGGCACTGAAAGCAAAGTCAAAGTGGGGTTCCGTAGTGACCTGTTTCTGTCCATCCCTACGGGACAAATGGCACAATTAAAGGCGACCATGGAAACACAACAACCTCTTATTGCGCCACTTTCTGGTGGACAAAAAGTCGGTATGATAAAAATTTCGCTGGGCGGTAAACCCTATGCCGAGTACAAGCTGGTGGCACTGGAACCTGTACCGCTTGCCAATGTATTTTCACGCGGTTGGGACAGCATCCGCTTGCTTTTCAAATAAAATCCCCTTTAAGGATCATAAAATGACAATCTATTTGAACGGGAAATTCATGCCCATTGAAGAAGCCTACATTCCCGTGCTGGACCGTGGCTTCATTTTCGGCGACGGCGTATATGAAGTTATCCCGGTGTATTCGCGCTTTGCTTTCCGTCTGGCCGAACATCTCAAGCGGCTGCAATTCAGCTTGGACGGCATACGCCTGGCAAACCCGCACAGTGACCAGGAGTGGACTAGGCTCATCACGGAGCTGATCGGGCGCAATACGGCGGAAGACCAATATTTATATCTGCATATCACGCGCGGAGTGGCCAAACGCGATCATGCCTTCCCTAATCCTTCGGTTCAGCCGACCGTATTTATGATGAGCAACCCACTTCTCACCCCACCCACCGCGTTACTTACCAGTGGCGTGGGGGCGGTAAGCGCGCCGGATAACCGCTGGCTACGCTGCGACATCAAGGCTATCTCACTTTTACCTAATGTACTGCTACGGCAAATGGCGATAGATGCCGGCTGTGCCGAAACTATTTTGATACGTGATGATGATTTCATGACTGAAGGCGCAGCCAGCAACATTTTTTTGGTAAAAAATGGCGTCCTACTCGCACCGCCTAAAGATAATCTTATGTTGCCTGGAATCACCTATGACGTCTTACTGGAAATCGCCGCTGCCCACAATATACCTCATGAAGTTCGCAAGATTGCCAAGGACGAATTATTCAACGCCGACGAGCTATTACTCACCTCCTCCACCAAGGAAGTTCTGGCCATTACCACATTAGACAATAAACCGGTAGGCGATGGTAAACCCGGAGCGATGTTCGCCAAACTACATAAACATTATCAGGACTACAAGCGCGACGTGATGCGGAAGACGTAAAAAAGCTCGATATTCCCGTGTAGTCAGCCAACAACTTGGCAGATATCGGGGGTAATAGATTTGCTCGGACTGCAATCAAATAAATAAGCTGAATCCCTGCCTTCACGGGGACAGAAGAACCTAACCCTACCAACTTATCCATGGCACTTACTGACAGCCTTATCGAATATCCATGCAACTTCCCAATCAAGGTGTTAGGGCTGTCGCATCAAGGCTTCGCTCAAGCAGTAGCGGAAGTAGTTATGCATTACGATCATAACTTTAACGCCGCTACCATGGAAATGCGCCCCAGTAGAGGAGCACGTTACATCGGTTTGACCTGCACCGTGCGCGCCACTTCACGCGAACAACTTAATGCACTATATCAAGAATTGTGCGACCACCCACAAGTAGTGATGGTACTTTAGTGAAATGGTACCGCTGATTAAACATCTAGGTCTGGTCGAATACCAACAAACCTGGCAAGCAATGCAACAGTTTACCGCTGCGCGTAACGCCGACACGCAAGACGAAATCTGGTTACTACATCATTTTCCCGTCTATACCCAAGGCTTGGCAGGAAAACCGGAGCATCTTTTACATGCCAGCGACATACCGGTGGTCAAAATCGACCGTGGCGGCCAAATTACCTACCATGGCCCCGGCCAGATCGTTGCCTACCTGATGCTGAATTTACGTCGCTGGAAACTTAACGTGCGCGGGCTGGTACGGTTAATGGAACAGGCGGTGATAGATTTGCTTGCGCCATTCGGCGTAATAGCACAGGGGCGGGAGGAAGCACCGGGCGTGTATGTAGATAACGCAAAAATTGCCGCACTCGGATTAAAAATCCGCAATGGATGCTGCTACCACGGATTGGCATTCAACGTAGATATGGATCTTGCCCCGTTCGCATACATTAACCCATGTGGCTTTGCCGGATTGCGTGTTATCCAAGCAAAAGATTTGGGTATAAGTGCTCCGCGGCCTGAACTGGAGCTGCAACTTGCACAGAATTTGATCAGATTACTACAGCAACATAAATCAGAGAAATCCACCCAATAATGTATATTTGCAGAAACAGGCTCCTGCGAATGATTAAAATTTCACATTAAACACGCTCCTAAAACAAAATAAACAACAGCTTATGTAAGAGCACGCATTGCATGCAAACGAGCTAAAAGGAAAAACCATTATGACTATCACAGAAAAGCAAACTGGCGCCGCTAAAACAACACGTAATCCGATCAAAATAGTCCAGTTAGAACAACGACTACGCAAACCAGAATGGATACGCGTTAAATCCGGTAGCGGACAAGGTTATCACGACGTCAAACGGCTGCTACGCGAACACAAATTGCATACTGTGTGCGAAGAAGCATCTTGCCCCAACATTGGCGAATGTTTCAGCAAGGGCACGGCCACTTTCATGATTCTAGGCGACCTCTGCACACGACGTTGCCCCTTCTGTGACGTAGGGCACGGCAAACCGCTGCCACCAGATGTTAACGAACCGGCACATCTGGCACAATCCATTGCGATACTCAAGCTTAAGTACGTGGTTATCACCAGTGTGGACCGCGACGATCTGCGGGATGGCGGCGCCCAGCATTTCGTCGATTGCCTGACCGCCATTCGCGCGTCTTCACCCCATACCAAGCTGGAAACGCTGGTTCCGGATTTTCGTGGCCGCTTGGAAACCGCATTGGACATTCTGGCAAATAGCCTGCCTGATGTACTTAACCACAATATGGAAACCGTGCCACGCCTCTACAAACTGGCGCGTCCCGGCGCAGACTACGCCCATTCGCTCAAATTATTAAAAGATTTCAAAACACGCTTTCCACAAGTGATAACCAAATCCGGCCTGATGTTGGGACTAGGCGAAACAGACGATGAGGTGCTACAGGTAATGAGGGACATGCGCGCACACGATGTACAAATGCTCACGCTGGGACAATATTTGCAACCCTCCAACAGCCATCTACCGGTGTTACGTTATGTCCACCCGGACACCTTCAAGATGTTCGAGCAGTCCGCGCTAGAAATGGGATTTTCACATGCAGCCTGCGGGCCAATGGTACGTAGCAGCTACCATGCTGATGAGCAGGCACACCAGGCTGGCGCTATATAACTCCCCTATTCAAGAAAAATTATTGGTAGTTGCGGCACTTCCGTTCAAAACAGATTATGACGTTAGGTCATCCGAAGATGCATGGTATAGGTAAATCGTCAAACCCACCTGCCCAAACCTGAAGAAACTTAACGTGGGCGCATCATGTTATTAACGAGCATCAAGGCATAACATTAACTAAACCGGCGCGCCGCGATAGCCCATTGCCTAAATGGTTACTCTACCCACAGAGTTTCCCATAGTAAAATCGTTGCTTACTTGCCGAGCATTCGCGATTACAAGTGCACAGCGAAATCCGCTAAAATAACAGCCTGCAGAAAGCAAATAAAATTCATATGTGTCTGATTGCCAGTCATTTTGTTATCACTTTTCACGACAATTACTTGGCTAATCCAGTTTGGCCTGTTTCTTCGGTCATACATAATACCGATGGGACTGAGTTATGGCGGTGGATCATCAAAAATCATTGCAGCAATTGCCTGCTTTGGGCAGAGGAGGATTTGGCTCGCCGTATTAAGGTCAGCGACATGGATATCGCCATTAATAAACGCGCTATTGATCGCCACAATCAGGCCCGCAACGATGCCATTGAATGCATTGATGAACAGTTATTAATTGCCCTTAAGCTAGTGGATGTTGTCTCTGCACAAACCGATTCGCCAACCATCAAAGTAACAAAGGGTGCGCGTTTGAATAGCGAGACCGCTGGCAGCATGGTGGATAGGTTGTCAATTCTTGCACTGAAGATATGCGCCATGCGTCAGCAGACCGAGCGTATTGAAGTTGATGAAGCTCATCGTTTAGCGTGCCGTAGAAAATTGGAGCGGTTGAATGAGCAACGCAGCGACTTGGGTGCTTGCTTGGACGAGTTGCTAACTGACACACAGGCGGGCCGAGCATACTTCAAAGTTTATCGCCAGTTCAAAATGTACAACGACCCGCAGTTAAATCCGGCGTTGGTGGCAGAAAATAAATTATGAATATTTTAATTTTTATCCAAAAACGTAATGAAATTCTCATGAGCGATCACGCTGCCATCTTGCACAACGCGTCCCGCACTCTCACCACCACCTCTTCCCAGTTGCCAATATTACATTGTCGGAATAAGCGAAGGGACGGGTACCACGGACTATCTTCCCTCTCCAGCAACCAGCGCCAGTCCGCCGCAAATGGCAATAGCACCCATGCCGGTTTGCCAATCGCCCCCGCAAGATGGGCAACCGATGTGTCGACACAAATCACGAGATCAAGATTGGCAATTAATGCCGCTGTACTGGCGAAATCTCCGATGTCTTCCGTCAAGCCGATGAAATGGAGATTGGTAAGCGGATCATTAGCTTGAGCCTCCCCAGAGCCCTTCTGCAGGTTAAAGAACACCACATTTTCTACGGTTCCAAACAAATCAAATTGACTTAGGGCTATGGAGCGATTCAGATCGTTCTTGTTTCCAGGGCTTCCAGCCCACACCAAACCCACTTTTAATGCTGACCCTGTATCTGGCATGCGTTTCCGCCAATCTTCAACCAAGCCTTCATCCGGGAAAAGGTAAGGAGCCGCCACTGGTATTTCCACCTCAGCTGTGCGGAACCTGGGTGGCAGGCTGAGTAATGGACAGTGGAAATCGTATTGAGATAGGGGGTCGCCTCGCAAGATGATTTCGTGTATTCCTTCCACCTCTTTAAACAGGCGTTTCAGCGCAGGTTTGCATTCAAATAAGATGTGTCCCCCAAGGGAAGCCACCAGTGGCGCATATCGAATGAACTGTATAGCATCGCCAAAACCCTGTTCTGCGTGCAAAAGTATTGTTTTGCCGCGGAGGTCTTCGCCATTCCATAACGGGCGTGTAAAACGATTTCCTTCACCAGCCAGTTCTGGCGTCTTCAGCCGCCATTCATATTCATCCCAGCCACGCAAAAAATTACCTGTTGCGAGTAACGCCAGTGAAAGGTTCCAGTGTGCCTGAGCAAAATCGGGCCGTAAGGCAATTGCTCTTTCGTAATAAGTAACTGCTTCAGCGGGACGTCCTGTGGCTTCGAGAATCAAACCCAAGTTGTTATATGCATCCACATAGTTGGCGTTCAGGGCAATTGCTTGGCGATAACATTCAGTAGCCCGTTGATGATCCCCTATGGCTTGAAACACCAATCCTAGATTATTATGAAAATCCGGAATTGAAGGCTGAATCTGGATGGCTTGCTCAATCAATTTCAAGGCTTTTTCGTGGGAACCTGACTGATAAGCGATGACCCCAGAATATTGCAACGCAACCGCGTTTTGCGGTTGTTCGTGCAAAATCAAGCCATACATTGTGTTGGCATGAACGATATGGCCCAACTGATGGTGCTTTAATGCGACGGACAGCATCCATTGAATGTCCTCCTCACGGGTTGCGCCACGTGGTATAGATGTCACTGCAATTTTTCCACAGCAGTTCTTGTACCGTTCACCGCTACCGCACGCACATGTCGCGTTTCGGCTTATCGTTTTTGAAGCAGGGGGGCTTGCCATTGCCGCCAATTGACTACGGGCATCCGAATGCGCGGGATTGTTTTCAAGAATGCGTTGAAAGACCGCCTCAGCGAAACGAAACTGTCGCAGATCCCGGTAATTGATTCCAAGCCGGAAAAACTGGATAGAATTTGTAACATTGGATGGCAGGCTATGGATAAACTGTTCCACTTCATTCGGAGCAAGGGTCATCCATATGTTAAATAACCCGTGAAAGCCGAAAGGCTGGCGGGCTGGATAAGTGGTTTCGAAGGAAAATTTTTCTGCCTCGGATTCTGGCGCGAACCGCACTTGGTATTGCTCTTCCAGCAGGGGGCGATATTTGCGGCCGATCAGTTCATCTTCAGCCAACTCTTCATCGAATGGAATTGCCCTCGTGGCAAGTAACAATTTACGCGACCGCAGCGAAAATCCACCGTTACCAACTCTGAATCCATCTTTATGATGACCCCACACCGCACCGATATAGTCAAAGTTTAAAAATTCATTCGTCCATGCGTTGGGGTTAATGATGTAGCCGTCCCACTGAACAAGAAGAACAAAATCACTATCAATATAACGATGCAGTTCATGCAGTACAAACATCGAATATTCCTGCCGTGAGCGGATCGGAAGTATTTTTATTGTTTCAATATCTGGAAGGGAGAAATCTCGGTCCGTCAGGAAAAGGACGCGGTCAAAGACGCATTTTTCTTTAGATTTTTTCAATGCCTCGATGGCAAGTTCATGATTGATGCAGTCCACGCAGCAAAGCGTGATAGTGATATCTTGTCCGATTTCCATCGCGAAGCCAGTTAATTTTGAACTTGAAGAATCAACAATTTTCATTTGAAGTTTTGGTAGTTCGCGAGTTCAAGTTTGAAGTGCAATGCCTGATTTGAAGAATGCCTGACTGGGTGTTTTGTATTCAAGGGCACCTCTAAAAATTCAGATTGGCGGGCATCTCCTTCGGGGATTGCCTGCTTAACCCATCTCGTCACAATACGTTGTTGCCCACAAAAAATATTTCCTTACCTATTAATTATATGCTGCGCCAACATTTTTTATTTACGCCTAGTCTTGTTTAGAACTCTTAACTTTTAGAGGTGCCCTGGAATAAACCAGTCCGCAGGAAATCATGCCTGTCGGATCAGTACATCCGTTAAAATTATTCAAAGAGACACGTATTTGGCGCTGCCCGGCATGGGCATGACTGCAGAATGCTCTGCATTGAACAGATAGCTCATATGTTGCTTGGTGAGCAGGTTAAGCGGGGGTGGTAACCGATCATCGTTACGTCCTTGCAGCGGGCTACGGGACATGCCGCTTACCCCAATAATCCCGCAAATTTTATCGGCTATATCCAATTGTACTGGAGTCATTTCATCATTACGATGTGCCGAGTACCGGGTTTCACCACTTAAATACATATCAATCTCGTTGGCAAGAGCAATCATCTCCACTTCGGCTTCAAAAACAGTGAATCGACCGACATCCATCACCACGGCCTGATGTTTCGACGATCTAATTCCCCTTAACGTATAACCCCTGACCAGTCGCTCCACCATGTTGCGCTCGCCGCCGAGTTTATTGCACACGTCATCACTCGCGGCCTGCTTGCCTTCCGGATGTGCAGGGCAATGGCTATATGCCGCGTGCAGCAGCCCGGCCACCACGACTTCAATCCGAAAATCATAGCGCAGGAGCACGCTGGCGGTACCTGATAGATGGTTAATAAATGGCCGTCCACACGAGCGATATCCACCGGTTACGAGTGCCTGTGCAATGAAATAGGCATTTCCTAACAAGGCAATCTCATCGGGTTGATAACCGCGCTCCATGGCCATATCCAACAAGCCTGAACGGGTCTGCTGCAGCTCCTCCTTGCGCATGGCAGTGTTCCAGTCCGGGCGCGGAGGGATATTTGCCCTGAGCGGATCGATGCGGCCAACATGCTTGCTCAGAAAAGTACGTAATACGCCAAAGGAACGCTGATCGTTGCAAACGCCCCATTTTTTTGCAAAATGCAGAATGCATTGTTCGCCTGCTTCACGCGACCAGCGCAACCTGAAAATGGAAAGATCCCCTAGCAGAAAATCGGCGAAAGCAATGTAGTTCACACGCGATGCAGGTTCCATGTAAGTAGAGTAACCCAGCCGCTTAGCTGCAAGTGAAACATCGACATGATCGTTGACAGAAATGATTTCGTCGTCGAGCAGGCCATGCTCCAGCAGAAGCTGTGTACGAACCAGCATGCAGTGGTATTCAACAAAATCCCAGGGCTTCCTGAAAAGCTGTTCGGGTACATCCTCTGGCCGGCGATTGATGAGCAGATGCTCCAATTCCATGACAAGCCCATCACTGCCGACGTCATGGTAAAAATTAATCCTGCCGCCCGCCATGTGAATTTTTGGAACAGATTTGCCGTCGCTCCAGAGGTACAAAGGCCCCACAATACCGGCACCCGTCTCATCAGCGCAAGCGACTAACTTCTCAAGCCAGCCCGTTTCAACCTGAACATCGTTGTCGATGAATACGGTGTATTCAGACGATATGCGATCCAGAACTTTTGTTCTGGCTTGATTGGGCCAAAGGAACTCTTCGGCGTGCACCAATTCAATCCCGTATTGGCGAGCCAGAGTTTCAAGTTGCTCACGAATCCAGACTGGTGAATGGCAATCCACGAAAATGAGTCGGAAAATGGGAGGTGTATTGGACAGGATAGACTTCAAGGCTTGGATTGTCAGACTGTAACGTTCCCGTATCGTCATGACGATCGTAACGCGAGAGTTGCGGTCAGCATTTGTCATGTAGGGTACTTGATTTGGCCGGATAGCTCCGCAACATTCTTTAACGCGGCGTCCACTGCCGCATGGGCATGGCGCCAATCGGCTAACGCCTGCAGCGGGCGGCTGGACGGGAAGTGTTGCTCGAGCAGCTACAGGCAGGCGTCGGGCGAGAGCATCGGCAACAGCCCGAAATGTCGGATTGATTCCCGCTTGCCGGGCAAATTCAAGTGCATCTTCGTATTTATGGGAGGCCTCTAGAATGAGCGCCATGGTCATGCTAAATTCGCCGACTGATGGATTGATTTCGATTGCCCGTCGGGCCAATTTTTCTGCCGTGGCCAACTGTCCGTCGTGAAGGTCCAGGCGGGCGAGCCCGTGCAAGGCACTGGGGTCGTCGGGGTACGCTTCAAGCGTTTTGTCGAACAGGGCGCGGGAGAGTACAAAATTCCCGTCATGAAAGGCGCGAACTGCCTCCATGCACATCTCCGTAAGCCTGCGGGTGTGATAGGACAATGCATCAACCCATTTGGCGCGCAACAGATTTTCCGAACGTAGAGTGCGGGATATATCCCGGTTCGCTCCAGGACCCGTGCCCGAGGTACCCAAGTCGGGCCGATAGTTGAATCCCACCACCGGAACAAATACAAAATCGCAGTGCTCTGCAATTTGATGCAAAAAATCGCGATCCTCACAAATTTCAAATGTTTCATCAAAACGGCAGCCCAAATCAATGACTTTGCGGCGGATAATTGCTGCCTGCCAGTAAAACAACGGTCCGTAGTACATCATTGCGCGGTTAAACGGGCCACCGAACAATTTTGTGACGTTCCCATGCTCATCAAGCATTCTGGTTCGACCGTAAAGTAGCAGCGTTTCAGGATGTTCACGGGAGGCGCTCAGCATTGCCGAAAGGAAGTCAAAATCGTAAGTGTCGTCGTCATCCAGAAAGCAAAACCACTCACCATGCACGGCTTGCAAGCCTTCGTTGGCGGCATGTGGTCGAGGCAATTGGCGATGGCCGTCGACGATTCGAATCGAATGACCAGTCTGCCACGCTACAGCCGGCAGTGTCGGGTGGTTTCCACCGGTTGCATCAACAACTATTACTTCAACGTTCGGATAATCCTGCCGTGCGATTGATTCCAGCGCAACGCGAAGTTCTGGTCGCCCCATACTGCGCACAATGACGGAGACAAGTGGTAGAGTTGACTGATTGCCAGGACATACTGTAAGTGTCTTTTGTGAAGAATGGGTAGAGGAAAAGGTATGGAACATGAACTTAAATTTGCCAGGATAGTTATGGGCACTTCTAAAAATTCAGATTTGCGAGCATCCCTTCGGGGATTGCCTGCTTAACCCGTCTCGTCACAATACGTTGTTGCTCACAAAAAATGTTTCCTTACATATCAACTATATGCTGCGTCAACATTTTTTATTCGCGCCTAGTCTTGTTTAGAACTCGGCGGATTCAACTTCGAAGTGCAACAGCTAATGTTGGTTTGGTGTAGCGCACTTCTATCTCAAATAATATTTCATGCAATGATCTAAAACCCAGCACTTTTCGTGGCCGGTGGTTGCGCCGTTCTACCGCCTACCACACTTGCTCCTCGGTAACGCCAGTCAACTCCATGCCTTTGGGAAAGTATTGCCGGAATAACCCATTGTTGTTCTCGTTCTCCAGCCGATTGGCAGCCTGTTCCGGACTGAGGCCTCCCCGGATCAACCGCTCGACTTCCACCCAGCTCCCCGATGAGAATTGCTTGCCATTGATACAAGCTTGCCGGCGCTGGTCACGTAACGATTGCGCCTGTTTTGGCCGCCAGCTGCGTTGACCTTTGTTTTGCCTGAACTCCCGTAAAATCGTCGACTTGTCCACGCCTATCTTTTGGGCAGTCCGAGTTTGATTCAAACCCGCTTGTTTTAATCCGTCAATCTGATATCGTTGCCCGCTGGTGAGCTGCTTATATTTCTTCATCTGTGCTCCTTATTGCTGGGTCGTTTAAATGGCTCCGATATTAACGCAGCTCGTCACCTAAATTCGCTTACAAAAGTCGCGCTTCAGAGCTGAATCCGATCTTTATAAAACTTTCATACAGGATAAATACGAATAGAGCACCTTAACACGCAGTGGACAGCTTGGGCGCCGAAGCTATTTTTCAGCAAAGCGGGATTAGATAATGCTCACCAACGAGTTCCGATAGCGATTAAGATTTTCCACATAACGCGCAGCATTAGTATGCAGGGCTGCGATTTCTTCTTCTCTCAAGCTGCGCAACACCTTACCGGGCGAACCTACTACCAGCGAATTATCCGGAATTACTTTGCCTTCGGTAATCAGCGTGTTCGCCCCTATCAGGCAGTTGCGCCCAATTACAGCGTGATTCAGAATAGTGCTGTGAATACCAATCAGACTGCCATCGCCGATGATGCAGCCATGGAGCATCACCAAATGACCGACAGTGACATTATTGCCTATAGTGAGCGGTGCGCCGGGATCAGTGTGCAGCACTGAGCCATCCTGAATATTGCTGTTTTCACCGATGTGGATAGGTTCATTATCACCACGTATCACCGCATTGAACCAGACGCTGACATTATTTTCGAGAATGACCGAGCCGATGACACTGGCATTGGGCGCGATGAAATGCTGTTGTCCGCGTAATTCCGGCGTGCGGTCTGACAGGGTGTAAAGCATAAATCAGCCGAACGCCGCTACACCGGCTTGCGCGATCTGCCCGTCCTCAAACGAGCGTACGCCGCTGATGCCAAGTCCGCCAATGATCTGATTGTCATGCATGAGCGGCACCCCGCCTTCGGAAGGGAGTACACCCGGCAGGGCGAGATGAATCAGGCGACCGCCCATTACCGCGTCTTCGGTAACCTTGGTCGGCCGTTGAAAGGCAACCGCTGCCCGCGCTTTCTGAATGGCGATTTCCACGCTGCCAAACTGGGTATCGTGGTTGCGTTGAAGATAGAGCAGATGGCCACCGTCATCCACGATGGCGATCACGACCCGCCAAGAATTGCGCAGTGCCTCAGCCTCGGACGCTATAGCAATTTTTTTGGCATCGTCAAGTGTAAGGATAGGTTTGTTGATCATAGTTGATGTGCTGCCAATGCGTTGAATATCCGGTCACGTATACTATCCACGCTGCCGATGCCGGGAATGTTAATGCAGTGCGGCGCGCGAGTACCATCGCATTTCCCTTTAGCGGATCCACTTTTCTCCCAATTTAAGTAGTACTCAACGAGCGGTTTGGTTTGTTCGTGGTAGACCTCAAGACGTTTTCTGACGGTGTCTGCGCGGTCATCTGGGCGTTGTATCAAGTCTTCACCGGTGATGTCATCCTTACCGGGTACTTTAGGTGGATTGAATATTATATGGTAGGTACGTCCCGAAGTGGGATGGGCGAGACGGCCATCCATGCGCTGGATGATATCGCTATCTGGAACTTCGATTTCCACCACGAAATCAATTTCAATACCGGCATCCTTGATTGCTTGGGCTTGCGGAATAGTGCGCGGAAAGCCATCCAACAGGAAACCATTGGCACAGTCTGCTTCTTTGATGCGCTCTTTCACCAGGTTAATGATGATGTCATCAGATACCAATCCACCTGCATCCATTATTTTTTTGGCTGCTTGCCCTAGCGGGGTATTTGCTTTGACCGCTGCGCGTAACATATCTCCAGTTGATATTTGCGGGATATTGAATTTTTCTTTAATCAGATTGGCTTGGGTGCCTTTACCAGCGCCAGGTGCGCCTAGTAATATAAGTTTCATGATGATGCTCCGTTTATTTGATCGTTAATTATACGCTTGCTGTCAAACAGCTTGCGGGTAGTGTGCAGGTCTTGTTCGGTATCTACTCCGCTGGGAGGCGCTTCTGCACTAACGGTAACCCCGATCTTGTAACCGTGCCACAGGGCGCGTAATTGTTCCAGTGCCTCAGTTTGTTCAATAGCGGCAGGTGCAAGATTGCGAAAGGCGCGCAAAAAACCGGCACGGTAGGCATAAATACCGATGTGGCGTAATACCGTGAGATTTTCCGGTAGCGTTGTGCCAAGCGCATCACGCGGATAAGGAATCGGCGCACGGCTGAAATACAGGGCATTGCCCTGTTTATCCAGCACCACTTTGACAATGTTGGGATTGCGCATGGCTTCCTCATCCTGGGTGGGGTGGCAAGCGGTAGCAATGGCACACTCTGAATGATCGTGCAGGTGTTGTGCTACGGCACTGATCAGTGCAGGTGGCATGAGGGGTTCGTCACCCTGTACGTTGACTACAATAGTGTCGTCGGACCATCCAAGTTGTTCTACCACTTCGGCAATACGGTCGGTGCCGCTGGTATGGTGAGCGTGGGTCAGGCAGGCCTTAAAGCCATATTCATGCACGGCAGCTACGATGGATTGGTGATCGGTGGCAATCCAGATCTGTTGCGCACCGCTCTGCGCGGATTGCTCGGCAACTCGCACCACCATCGGCTTGCCGGCAATCGGCAATAAAGCCTTACCCGGCAGGCGGGTAGAGGCGAAACGTGCCGGAATGACAACATGAAAAGCAATCATCGGAGCCGTTCGATTTCTTCCGGGGTAAGTTTACGCGCCTCATCTGCCAGCATCACGGGAATATCATCCTGTATGGGGAATGCCAGACGATCCGCCTTACAAATTAATTCCTGTTCGGTTTTACGGTAAATCAACGGAGATTTGCACAGTGGGCAAACCAAGATTTCAAGCAGTTTAGCGTCCATCAGGAGTAAGCCTTTCTAGGATTTGTTGGGTAAGCAAAGAATCTAACTGCGCATCCACGCGCAGCACCCAGCATTTTTCGTTGGCGAATGTCGTGCATTTTACCGCATCTTTTTCCGTCATGAGTATTGCGTCTGCATCAGTGTAGTCCAGATCAGCAGGTATGAAGCGATGATGATCGGGGAAAGGATGGGCTTTTACCCTCAACCCAAGACGGTTCAGATGCGCGAAAAAGCGCTGCGGGTGGCCGATCCCGGCAATGGCGTGCATATGTTGACCGTTAAAATCGGCAATTTGGGCTATGGTATTCGGATTGAGCAGGTTGTAAAAACTCTCACCATGTAATTGCATACTGTGTTGGCCTGTGGCGACCATTCCCCCGTTAATAACTACAGCATCCACCTCAGCCAGGCGTGAAAGTGGTTCGCGCAACGGACCGGCCGGGAGCAGGAAGCCATTGCCAAAGCGACGTACACCATCTATTACCACGATTTCGAAATCGCGCTGCAAACGGTAATGTTGCAGGCCGTCATCACTAAGCACAATATCGCATTCGGGATGGGCCCGTAACAACGCGCGTGCCGCGCCAACGCGGTCACGCCCGATCCACACTGGGCACAGCTTGCGTTGTGCCATCAGCACTGCTTCATCGCCCGCCTCATCGGGACTGCTTGACGCATACACGGCCTGCGGGGATAGGGTGGTACCACCATAGCCACGGCTGATGATGCCGGGATGCCAGCCGTTATCAATTAATTGCTGCGCCAGCCATAGTGTAAGCGGTGTTTTGCCGCTGCCACCAACGGTAATATTGCCCACTATGATGATAGGTATCGGCAACTTTACGCTAGTTAAAATTCCGCTACGGTAAAGCGCACGTCGGGTTGCCGCCAGCATGCGGAATATAAAACTGACAGGCAACAGGATGAGGTGTAGCGGAGTAGTGCGATACCAGTGTTGCTCTAGCCACTGCATTGCCTTAGCCTGACCGCCCGTTATTTTCGGCTGGTGGTGAAGGTGATGCGGCCATAACCAGCGAGACGCGCTGCTTCCATAATGTTAATTACGGCTTGGTGTGGCGCCTTGGCATCAGCGTTGATGACAATGGTTGGGTCTTTTTGCTCGCCTGCGGCAGTACGCAACGCTTGCGACATATTCTGTACATTATTGAATGTCGTGGCCGCATTGTTGATGGCGTAGTGCTCCGAAGCATCGACGGACACATTGATTTGTTTTGCTTGAGGAGTCGTTTCATCGCCACTGGCCTGCGGCAAATTAATCTGTAATTCAGAAAATTTGGCATAGGTGGTCGACACCATTAGAAAAATTATGATTACCAGGAATATATCGATCATTGGAATCAGGTTGATTTCTGGTTCCTCACGCATACGGCCGCGTTGAAAGTTCATGGTTTAACCTCGGCGTGCGCCATGTATAATTTCAATCAACTTGATTGCTTGCTGTTCCATTTCGATAGTCAGGCCATCTACCTTGGCGCGGAAATGACGATAGAAAATCATACTGGGAATAGCCACCATCAGACCGAATGCTGTGTTATACAAGGCTATCGAAATACCATGGGCAAGTGCAGCAGGGGCGTTTTCTGTAGTATTTTGTGCGCCGAAAATTTCAATCATTCCCACCATCGTGCCGAACAGGCCTAACAGCGGACTTATTGAAGCGATTGTGCCTAAGGTGGTAAGGAAGCGTTCAAGTTCGTGTGCGGCAGCGCGCCCTGCTTCCTCGACAGATTCTTTCATCACTGTGGATGGGCTTTTAATATTCTTAAGGCCAGCGGCGAAAATACGACCGAGCGGGGATTCCGCTTCTAAACGGGAAAGCATGGCATCGCTGACCCCACGCTGTTTAAGTTCCTGAACCACTTCATTGAATAGCTCTGCGGGTGCAATTTTTTTGCTGCGCAAGGTCATCAAACGTTCCGCAATTAACGCAACGGCAATTACAGATGCAATTATCAGAAACCAAATCGGCCAACCAGCCGCTTCTACAAGAACGAACACTGAATTTCTCCAAATATGCTTAAATTAATAAAGCGGAACTGTATCTGGTCGCACTTGTTTGAGCAAGATTTCTCCAGTTACTTTCACCCGAATACCCTTTAAGTTTATATCATGATTATTTTAAGATGCTTAACAGCATCATTGAAGTGAAGGAGCTATGATGTTTAATTCATGCACAAAAATTGTGGCTTACTATTAAAGAACATCAATATGGCTTTTAAATTAATTGAAGATAAAAAAAATCATATCTTCAGTGTGCAAGAACTCAACATGGCAGCCAAGCAGATATTGGAAAGTAGTTTGCCACTGCTATGGGTGCGCGGTGAGATTTCCAATTTTGTCTGCGCTACTTCCAAACATTGGTATTTTTCCCTAAAAGATGGGCAGGCGCAGGTGCGCTGCGTAATGTTCCGCCACAAAAGTCAATACCTTGACTGGCTACCAAAAAATGGCATGCAAGTGGAGGTATTGGCTCTGGCCACATTGTATGAAGCTCGTGGCGAATTTCAATTGACGCTGGAGCAGATGCGACCAGCGGGGTTGGGTGCGCTGTATGATGCATTCGAGCGCCTCAAACGCAAACTAGAAACCGAGGGGTTATTCGATGCTGCGCGAAAACGGCCACTGCCGTTCTTCCCTGCACAAATTGGCATTATCACCTCACCGCAGGCAGCAGCGTTACGCGATGTGTTGATTACCTTAGCTAAGCGTATGCCAAGCATTTCTATCGTGCTGTATCCCACACCGGTACAGGGGGAGGAAGCGGCGCAAAAGATCGCTCAAGCCATTCAATTGGCTAATGAGCGCGCGGAATGCGACGTGCTGATGTTATGTCGCGGTGGTGGCAGCATCGAAGATCTATGGGCGTTTAACGAAGAAATAGTGGCGCGTGCCATCTTTGCCAGCCGCATTCTGATGGTGAGCGGCATTGGACACGAAACTGATTTTACCATCACTGATTTTGTTGTTGATCAGCGTGCTGCTACACCCACTGCGGCCGCGCAACTGGTTGTACCGGAGCGGCAAGAGTTATTACAACGCGTATATCATTTGGCACAGCGATTAGCACGCGGCAAACAACGTCAATTCGAACATGTAATGCAGCAGCTCGACTACTTACAGCGTCGCTTGGTGCATCCCGCACAGCGAATGCAGCAACAAACTCAACACCTTAACCATCTGCAGCAACGCTTACAGACCGTGTTAACCTATACTTTGCAACGCCAACAATGGCATTGGCAGTCGTTACAGCAGCGTTTACGCGCGGCATGTCCAAATATTGAACAGCTTGGCGCACGACAGATGGCTTTAACTCACCACTTGCAGGGAATTATGCAACACACACTGGAACGCTTCAATGCCCACCTAGGCGTCTTACAACAACATCTCGACCATCTCGATCCGCAACAGGTGCTGGCGCGCGGCTACAGTATGGTACGTGATGCACACGGTACCATTATTTTGGACAGCGCTACTTTGCCTGTAGGCGCACGCCTCGATATCACCTTCGCGCATGGTTGGGCACATGTAGAATTAACAAAAAAGGGAGAGTCTTTACCCAATCTGGACATAGGTGAGAACAAAAGATAGGAATGCTGAATTGTCGTAACTCAGGGGATTTAACGTTAGAGAAAGCGGGTATCGTTATTTCGCCAACCTGATGAAACAACCGCAGGTTGATCAAGGAGAGGGTTTTAGAGTATAATTGCACTTCTTTTGTAAACTAGTTGGAGAAATAGCTATGGCTCGCGTCTGTCAAGTAACGGGGAAACGCCCGATGGTGGGAAACAATGTATCTCACGCCAATAATAAAACAAAGCGTCGTTTCCTGCCAAACTTGCAACGTCGCCGCTTGTGGGTTGAAACTGAAAATCGCTGGGTATCCTTGCGCCTGACAAATGCCGGGTTACGTACCATTGACAAAAATGGTATCGATGCGGTGTTGTTTGAAATGCGCGCACGCGGCGAAAACGTTTAAGGAGTAACAAAAAATGCGTGAAAAAATCAAACTTGAATCCAGCGCTGGCACTGGTCATTTCTATACAACGGACAAAAATAAGCGTACTACGCCGGAAAAGCTTGAGATCAAGAAGTTTGATCCAGTGGTGCGCAAACATGTGATGTACAAAGAAACCAAGCTAAAGTAAGCCCTTCTCTTTGGTTCACAAACGCATGAAAAAACCCGCTTAAGCGGGTTTTTTGTTTAGGTTAACAAATACTAAGCGTAGCAACGCAACCGTTGGGAAAATTCCTGTAATGCCACAATCCCACTGTTTTCCGCCCGATGACACCAATCTTCCAATTGTTTTACTAATTGCTCCTTGGTAGCAGTAGAGCTTTGCCAGATAACAGCCAACTCTTGGCGTAAGGTATAAGTTGTCCGTAGGATGCCGCTAGCTTTAATCACCACACTGAGTTTTGTTTTTTGTTGTTCGGTCAAAACGCTCTCATCCAAGTGCAACCAATGTTTTATACGCGCCACGTCAATTTTATCTGAGGCTTGTAGTTTGAGCCGAGCTATCTCTATTGAGTAAGTTTTTTTCAGTAATTGGGCATATCTGGCTGTCACTTCGTAGCGGTTAGCGATAACGGCGTGTAGTGTCTCCATATCGCATGAAGTCTTGGCTTGATTCAGGCGTACCCGTGGAGCACGCCTCTTCACTTGTGCTAGACCGAGCGCTGCTATGACACGAATGTAGAGCCAACCGATATCAACCTCATACCATTTGTTTGAAAGTTTAGCGGAAGAAGCATAAGCATGGTGATTGTTGTGTAGCTCTTCACCGCCAATGAATATACCCCACGGCACGATGTTGGTGGAAGCGTCCGCCGTCTGGAAGTTGCGATAACCCCAGTAATGTCCGATACCGTTGACAATGCCAGCCGCATTAATAGGTATCCATGCCATTTGCACGGCCCAGATGGTTAGGCCGATCGGGCCAAACAAAAGTATGTCGATAATAAGCATCAACGTGATGCCAAGTTCGCTGCGTTTGCTATAAAGATTATTTTCCAACCAGTCGTTCGGTGTGCCGTGGCCATATTTGGCTAGTGTTTCTTGGTTCTCAGCTTCTTTTCGGTAGAGAGCAGCCCCTTCCAATAGCACTTTCTTGATTCCCAGAATAACCGGGCTATGAGGATCGTCCTCTGTCTCACATTTAGCATGGTGTTTGCGGTGAATGGCAACCCACTCTTTTGTGACGATAGCGGTAGTTAGCCATAACCAAAAACGAAAAAAATGACTAGGAATAGCATGCAAATCCAGGGCGCGATGTGCCTGGTGGCGGTGCAAAAAAATGGTAACAGATGCAATGGTAATATGGGTGAAAGTCAGTGCAACAACTATATAACCCCACCATGGCAAATCAATAAAACCTGAAAGCATTCATTTATCTCCTGGAAATTAGCTATGAATTACGCTGAGCTATTTTAACATAGTAAGGACTTATCAAGCTGCGGCCGCCCAAGTTTTTGCTTCTTCATAATCGGTAAAGACGCGTATATCGGCATCCACGAACATGCGCGATAGCCAAGCCTGCCATGTGATCCACTGATCATCAGTTATAACGGCAATTCTGCTGAAATCATGCATGTGTTCGCGATTGAAAAATTTGATTTCCTCCCATGCTACATCCACCGTGTAGTTGATCATGTCACGTAGATCAAACAACAGGTTGGCCATGCCGGGTGATTTAAGCATGTAGAGTGCATGTTCCTCGAATTGCTTAAAATCGGCCAAGGTGAATTCGCCTAGTACAGCAATATTAAGCAGGGTGGGAGTTTGTTCGATTGTAATCATGTTAAGTCTCTTCTTCGTTAGTTATGCACCGCCATGCTTGGGCGTCAGTTTCAAGCTTAACACACTGCCTGCAATGATAAGCCCTACGCCTATCCATCCCATCAGTGGCAATGTCTCACCCCACAAGATCATGCCAAATATGCTGGCAAATATCACAGTGCTGTAGGACAAACTACCTGCCACCAGCGTTTTCCCGGTGCGGTAGGCACGGGTCATGGCTAATTGTGCTAGCGTGGCCGTGCTGCCGAGTCCGAGCAAGATGAATAAACCAAGCGTGGTGATCGGGTGGATAGTTCCAAGCAACATGCCAACGCCGCTGCCAATAGCGGCAATCAGACTGAAATAGAACACCACACGCCACTCTGGTTCGCCCCTTAACCCAAGTTGTTTAACATTGAGGTAGGCGACGCCGGCCAAGAGTCCAGAAATCAGCCCGATAAGACCGGGAATAAGTTGATCCTGGGCCAACGTGGGGTGTAATAGCAATATCACGCCACAAAACCCTAACAGGATAGCGCTGGAAAGAGCAGGCCGAAAATGTTCCTTAAAAACTAACATGGTCAAAATAGTGAGATAGAGCGGCGCGGTGTAATTTAGCGTGACTGCAGTGGCCAGCGGCAACACAGTAATACAGTAAAAATACAACATCAATGCGATGGTGCCAGAAATGCCGCGCCACAGATGCTGCTTTAAGTGACAGGTCGACAACGACAGCCCTTGCTGGCGGATAACGGTGTAGATCATCAATAATCCGAGGAAAGAGCGGTAGAATACTAATTCAATATGAGAAAAATATTCTGCACCGAGTTTGACAAACACCCCCATGCAGCCGAAAAGGAATCCGGCGACTAGCATCCATAGCGCACCCATTCCAATAGATTATTTAAGCGGATTGCCAAAAAAAATACTAACCCCGCACAGGGGAAAATATGGCCGTTTAACTAAACTAAAGTCCCGCCTGCACGGGTAGAGTAATGCGCAAAATTTTATGATGGCGACTAGTATGATCATTCCCCTAAATGCGGATCAAGCTGGCGCCGCAGAAACTCATGGAAATGCAGCAAACCGTCCTCGGTCGGAGATTGATACGGTCCAGCATCTTCGATCCCATGCTGGTACAACCATTTGCGCCCCTGATGCATTTTCAGGCAGATGATATCGTCCTCAAGCGCGGTTTCGCGGTAAGCAGCCTTTTCTGCCTCGACAAAATCACGCTCGAATAACACGATGTCTTCAGGGTAGTAAAACTCCATAATGTTAGTGCAGGCATCGACCCCGCGCGGAATGACAGTACTAACCACTAATGTATTGGGGTACCACTCAACCATGATATTAGGGTAATAGGTCAGCCAGATCGCGCCGTATTTAGGTAGCGTGCCATTGTTATAACGCAGTACCTGTTCCTGCCATTTGCCATAAACAGCACTGCCAGCTTTGCGCAGACCATGGTTGATGCCTACAGTTTGCACGCTGTACCAGTCGCCAAATTCCCAGCGCAGATCATCGCAATTGACGAATTTACCCAAGCCCGGATGAAACGGCGCGACATGATAGTCCTCCTGATATACCTCAATGAAAGTCTTCCAATTGAAAGCATATTCATCTATCTCGACACGATCCAGTTGATAATTGGAAAAATCCAGTTCTTTTAGGACAGGGATATCCGCCAGATCCTTAGCAATATTTCGTTTGCCTGCGAACAGTAAGCCATTCCAGTTTTGCAACGGAGTTTTATTTAGATGCCGGCAGGGACGCTGCGGGAAGCGCGGTGCACCCAACAGCTGGCCATCCAGTTGGTATGTCCAACGGTGCAGCGGGCATACAATATTTTTCACGCTACCACGACCTTCAAGCATAGTGGCCTGACGATGGCGGCAAATATTGGAGAGCAATTCCACCCCATTTTGATTACGCACCAACATCTTAGCGTTATCCATCCAGTTTAAAACATGGTAATCGCCGATATCTGGAACCAACAGTTCGTGCCCGATATAGCCAGGGCCGTTATCAAATAGCGCGCGCTGCTCAATCTCCAAAATTTTTGGATCGAAATACCATCGCAATGGCGGTTGTGTGTGAACTTGGGTGAGCTGATAGATCTTGGCGATCTCGGACATACCAACATCTTCCTTGCAAAAAGTGAATACGTTACCGACAAAAAGACTAAATTGTCCCTTAAAATGGTAGGGGGGGGCAACAAAAACTGTCATTCTATAGCGAGCAAATGAATTTGCCTTACTCATTTCATAGGAACAGGCAGGCACATCAGTGAATGTCTTTAGGCTTTGGACTACGTTTGGTAGTACTCATTGCCTTGAGATAAGCGATGATTTCTTTTGTGACATTCGCTCGATTAGGAATCTCTTGTGCAAGTCCCGGCATCAGCGTGTTGTGTCGGATACTCAATGGATTCTCGATCCAGCGCGTCAAGTACTCAGGCTTGATGTACTCGACCACACTCGTCGGGTAATTGAGTTCAGGTGCCTTGCCGCCGCCTTCACCATTGATCATATGGCATGCCATGCAATACTTGCGAAAGTGCAAGAAACCAAGCTGCACTTCTGCGGATGCCTTGACTGGCGGGAAAAGATTCGGAAAGCGAGTTGCAAATGCGGTGAGTTCGATACTCTTCACTTGGTAAGGCATATCAGACGCGCCATCCTCAAGCAATTCTTTTGACTTTTTGTTGTCCCAGATTAAGTAGAGTGGCCCGAGTTGTACTACCTCGTTATTTTGTAGTATGTTGGTCATCATAAATGGCGAGTCGCTGTCGTGTGCAAAAGCGAAATAGGCATCATAAGAGTGAAATTTTGCTATTGGTATGCTCGCCTGATATCCATCCATCGAAATGAATACGACCTCCTCTGCTTTCTCCCACTCTTTGCCAAATATGTTGTCAAAAAGTGACCGGGCAGGATAAGCCTTGTAGACGCGGTCTTTTTTCTCATGGATCTCAAAAATTTTTAACGAAACTGCTGGAGCGACAGTAGCAAGATCGCTTAAAGTCAGATTCTTGACGATTTGACCTTTATCCTTAAATTCAATGCCAATGTCGCTTTGTGAAAATGCTAGCGTAGATAAACAAACGACGTTGCCGCAAACTGCAATAAGAGTTAGAAAAATATTTTGGAGATTTCTTGAGATTCGATTATTCATATTCTGCCTCACAGGCGGTACATATTCTTGAAATGATGGCATCATTGGATACGAACTTTTAGCAAAAAACAATATGAAAGAAGTTTTACCAGGGCCTAAAAAATACCTTGGCTTCGGCGTTTTTTAAATTTTTATGAGCGCTAGCGAACTGAAAGTTAATCAAAGAAGTGTTATTTTAATAACTCTGTATTTTTATCAAGGAGGGAAGTCATGAAAGTCAAAATTACGACAATTTGTTTTATGGCCGGTATATCGCTGATACCCATCAGAGGCTTTACCGCCGATTCAACAATAGACCATCCAGATCCTATGACAATAGTTAAGGACTCGGATATAGCAAATAAAATAAAAACCAGACTGAACGCTGACAAACATTTGGGCAAATTCAAGAGTATTAAAGTTGATATGGATAACAATGGTGTTGTATGGTTGAGCGGTACTGCTCACCTTTTATCAGAAGAGGAAAAAGCTGTTGAAATCGCTCGGGGTACCGAAGGTGTAGTTATAGTTAAAAGCAACATCCAAATCAAGAATGGGCACCCCATACATGAGTAATGTCATAGGTAGCTTCTTATAAAACGCATGTTTGTATACCATGACGATATTCGTTAACGCCACCGAGACGTTTGGCCAGAGTTGCTCTAACAGCTTGAGGCTTGAAATTCACTGAAGTAAACCCGGCTCTGCTGGGAAATTCACAAACGTTATTTATACCTCGGTGAGAATGAATCTGTTAGGGAAACCCTGATTTATTTCCGCGCACTGCTTAGAATAATTCGTCAATCTGAAGGAATGTCACTAAACTAATTTTCAGAAGGAGCAAGTGGTGCAAACGTTTTCCAGAACTGGAATACGCGGCCAAAAAAACAAACCTACCAAGATCAATTTTTAAGCGAAACTGAAGCGATCACGCCGTCAGTTAAGTTGGAAAGAGGCGGTGTCATCCACCCATTAATTTGATGCTGGCTCGCCGGAGGAACTACTTCCTGTTAATTAATTGATGAATTATTTGATGGTAAAGCCTTTTTATATTGGGCCAACAGGGCACGCCATGAAAACGACGACATGCCTCCGCACTCACCGTAAAACATTGGACATTTTTGAGCTCTAATTCAGAATTTTGGCGGCGATGTACGCCTTAAGCTTTTCCAAATCTGGGTCCATCACCTCAACGCATTGTGGTAATTTCTCGATACATTCTAATCCGGCAGGCCGCTCCGGATTGCGTCCGAGCGCTTCGATGATGGTGTCTTCAAACTTGGCTGGCAATGCGGTTTCCAAGCAGATTAGCGGCAAGCTAGGGCGGCGTTGTTCGAGGCCAACTTTGATCCCATCCGCAGTATGGGTATCGACCATTACGTCATAGTCTTCCCACAGTTCGCGGATGATCTTAAGGCGGTCAAGGTGCGTACTTTTGCCGGAAGCGAAACCAAATTTAGACAGCTCATGCCAATAGGGCGTGCCCTTGATATCGAACGCGCCCCCTGCATCAATGCTGCTCCAGAATTCACGCACCTTGGCTGCATCGCGCCCAACCAGATCAAATATAAAACGTTCAAAATTGGATGCCTTGGAGATATCCATCGACGGGCTGCTGGTGTGATAGGTATGATCCGTCGCGCGCGGGCGATAGACACCGGTTCTAAAGAACTCATCCAATACATCGTTTTCGTTAGTGGCAAGGATAAGCTGGCCAATGGGCAGACCCATCATGCGCGCAATGTGGCCTGCGCAGATGTTACCGAAATTACCGGAAGGCACAGAAAACGCAACTTTTTCATCATTGGATTGCGTCGCAGCAAAGTAGCCCTTGAAATAATAGACTATTTGCGCCGATACGCGCGCCCAGTTAATCGAATTGACTGTGCCGATTTTATATTTGGCCTTGAAGGCATGATCATTGGATACCGCCTTAACCAAGTCCTGCGCCTCGTCAAACACGCCACGGATGGCGATATTGAAGATGTTTGGATCTTGCAGTGAATACATCTGCGCACGCTGGAAAGCGGACATTTTGCCGTGCGGCGACAACATGAATACGCGAATGCCGCGCTTGCCCCGCATGGCGTATTCCGCCGCTGAGCCGGTGTCACCGGAAGTGGCGCCGAGGATATTAAGTTCTTCGCGCTGTTTGTCCAGCACGTACTCGAACAAATTGCCCAGCAATTGCATCGCCATGTCCTTGAACGATAAGGTCGGTCCGTTGGATAATTCTAAAATATGCATTCCCGGCTCCAGCGTACGTAGCGGGGTAATTTGCTGAGTGTCAGAATCGGCGCGGGCGTTGTGATAGTTGGCAGATGTGTAGGTCTTGTTAACGATCGCTTTAAGGTCGTCTGCAGGAATATCCGTTGCAAATTTGGACAGCACAGCATAAGCGAGATCAACGTAAGACAGATTGCGCCAGCCATCCAAATCGGCTCGCGTTACTTGTGGGTATTTTTCCGGCAAGTACAGGCCGCCATCTGGCGCAAGTCCACCGAGCAGAATTTCGGTGAAATTTTTAGCGGGTGAATTACCGCGTGTAGAGATGTATTTCATTGCTTTGCTCACTTAGTTTTTAGTCTCTACCCTTTGTTATAGGAGAGAGGGGGAGAGAGTACGTTTTTACAACTACTCTGAGTAATGACGGAATGCCTTATTTGCCCAATTCTTCCATACGAATGCGCGTAACCTTGCCCACTACTACTGGCAATTTTTCAAGTCTGACAATAGCGGCATTGACGCGCTTTTCACGTGTCAAATGAGTAAGCAAAATCAAGTCCGTCTCGTCTTCACCCTCACCCGGCTCTTTCTGAATCAAGGCATCAATTGAAATCTGCTCATCAGCCAGCACGCGTGTGATATCGGCCAGCACACCAGGTTCATCATGCACCCGCAGGCGCAGATAGTAACAGGTCAGCACCTCGACTATTGGCAGAATGGGCAGGTCGACCAATTGATCCGGTTGGAATGCCAAATGCGGCACCCGATGTTCCGGGTCAGCAGTGTGCATGCGCGTCACATCAACCAAATCGGCAATCACCGCACTGGCGGTTGGCTCCGCACCCGCGCCCTTGCCATAATACAAGGTCGCACCGACTGCGTCGCCCTGTACTACCACCGCGTTCATTGCACCTTCCACGTTAGCGATCAGTCGTTTGGCGGGAATCAAAGTGGGATGCACGCGTAACTCAACACCTGCCGTAGTGCGTTTGGTAATTCCGAGCAGTTTGATGCGGTAGCCGAGCTGTTCGGCATACTTTATGTCTTTCGCATTAAGCTGGGAAATACCCTCAATAAACGCCTTGTCGAATTGCATCGGAATGCCGAATGCAATCGCAGAAAGTATGGTGATCTTGTGCGCGGCATCCACCCCTTCAATATCGAAGGTCGGATCGGCCTCGGCGTAACCCAAACGCTGCGCCTCTTTCAGCACGGTATCGAAACTCAGCCCCTTATCGCGCATCTCGGATAGGATGAAGTTGGTCGTTCCGTTAATGATTCCGGCAATCCATTCAATGCGATTGGCGCTCAGACCCTCGCGTACCGCTTTGACAATCGGCACTCCGCCCGCCACAGCCGCTTCGAATGCAACCATCACGCCCTGCTTTTGTGCCTCGGCAAATATTTCGTTGCCATGCATAGCCAGTAACGCCTTGTTTGCAGTGACCACATGCTTGCCATTAGCAATGGCCTTAAGCACCAATTCCTTGGCCACACCGTAGCCGCCGATCAGCTCGATAACGATATCCACTTCCGGGTCGCTCACCACAGCGAATGCATCATTAACCACACGACAGGCACCCTGGACAATTTCATTGGCACGCGCCACATCCTTTTCCGCCACCACGACAATACGTATGGGACGGCCCGCACGGCGGGAAATTTCTTCAGCATTACGCGACAACACCGTAAATGTGCCCGCACCTACGGTACCTATACCCAGTAGACCTACGTTCATTGGTTTCATTATTTTTTACTCCAAAATTCAATTCGTTTATTCATTCCCTCTCAGCTCCCTATCAATAGGGATTGGGAAGGGTTAGGACACATTTAGATCCCTTTATTTATTCCCATAACGTTTGCGGTAATATTCCAGAAAACGCGCAATTCGGCCAATCGCTTCGACTAAATCATCCGCATTAGGCAAGAACACCACGCGGAAGTGGTCGGGATCCAGCCAGTTAAAGCCCGTGCCCTGAACCACGAGCACTTTCTCAGTTTCCAGCAATTCAAGGATAAATTTCTGATCATCATTGATTGGGTACATCCTGGAGTCTAAACGCGGAAACATATATAGCGCGGCTTTCGGCTTGACGCATGACACACCCGGAATAGCGGTAAGCAATTGGTGTGCAAGATCCCGCTGCTTGCACAGACGTCCGGCAGGCGCGACCAAATCATTGATGCTTTGATAACCTCCCAGCGCGGTCTGGATGGCAAATTGCCCGGGCACGTTTGAACACAGACGCATCGAAGCGAGAATGCCCAGGCCATCAATATAATCCTGCGCGTGTTTCTTTCTGCCCGACACAATCATCCAGCCAGCACGATAGCCGCAAGCGCGATAATTCTTGGATAGGCCATTAAACGTAACGAACAGTACATCATCCGCCAGCGAAGCAATTGAGGTATGGCTCACACCGTCATAGAGCACCTTGTCATAAATCTCGTCAGCAAACACAATGAGTCTGTTTTTACGTGCGATTTCAATAATCTCTTGCAACAACGAATCCGGGTATATCGCACCAGTGGGATTATTCGGGTTGATCAACACGATGGCGCGTGTGTTGGGTGTAATTTTGCTGCTGATGTCAGCCACGTCCGGCAACCAATCAGCTTGTTCATCGCATAAATAGTGGCGTGGCGTGCCGCCTGCCAAGGTGACCGCCGCCGTCCACAACGGGTAATCCGGTGCTGGCACCAACACTTCGTCTCCCGTATTAAGCAGTCCCTGCATGGACATTACAATTAATTCGGATGCGCCATTGCCAATAAAAATATCCTCCAACCCAACTCCGGCAATATTTTTTTGCTGAGCGTAATGCATGATGGCTTTGCGCGCGGCAAACAATCCTTTTGAATCAGAATAGCCGGAAGAGTTAGGTAGGTTATGAATTACGTCCTGCTGAATTTCTTCTGGCGCTTCGAATCCAAACGACGCCAAATTGCCAATATTCAGTTTTATAATACGATGGCCATCTTCTTCCATTTGCTTGGCGCGCGTCATTACGGGGCCGCGAATGTCATAGCAGACACTGGTTAGCTTGGTGGATTTCAATACAAGGGGCACCATTTCCATATCTGTACTATCAGGTTGTTTCAATTGGTTCTCTCAATCTGTTACTTCTAAACTGTGACATCAATCCGCTGGATGGTAGAATTTGACACGAACAAAAAATGTCATAAATACACTTATTGCCCTTGAAATTACTGACCGCAAAGGGCGTGATTCTAACCGAGCGCGCCTGGGTCAGCAAATGGAGAACTCGCGTGAAACTGCATCTCAACACCCGCACAAACCAAAATATTTTTACTGCCCACGGCACTGGCTATGTCACGGTCAGCGGCCAACGCTTTGAACATTCCATAGTGGTTACGCCGGAACAGGTATTCACCGATTGGCAACCGCAAGGTTTCAATACATTAAGCGAATCAGATTTCGCCTATTTGCTAGCCATGAAACCAGAAATTGTGCTACTCGGAACAGGCACGCAGCAGCGCTTTCCGCATCCACGTCTATATCAGCAATTGGCTGCGGCGGGCATCGGCGTAGACAGTATGGATACTCCCGCCGCCTGCCGCACTTACAACATCTTAATGGGAGAAGACCGCAAAGTGGTTGCCGCCATCTTGTTATAACTTTTTATGGGTAGCTTAATCATCCATCCGAATAAGCCTCGCAACAACATATTAGTTACTCCGCCAACGCGGCCGTTTTAATCATTGCATATACGTTCACTCCATTATGCAATTGCAACCGACCACATGACCACGCAGTGATTTCAGCAAATAGATTTTGTCCTCCACTTAATCGTAATCCGAGTAGCACATGTCCTTCGCGGGCGTGCTCTATATACTGTATTGTCACCGGCAAAATATTCAACAGACTTGTGTTCTCCGGCTTAGTGAGCACAATACCGACATCCTTCGCAAGAATACGCAAACGTTGCGATCTACCAACGCCATCCGAATAAATAGGATTACTCAGCCAAAAACAATCTTCGCCAACATGAAAAAGAGTTAACCCATGTTCTTTTTTTAGCCCTAATTGACCCTCAATGACCGACACCACGCCTTCGTCGTTAAATAGCGGTGAATCCGATCGTGATAAGGCGTGCTTAATCGTTTCAACACGATCAATGTGCCCATCCCGCAGAAACACCACGCGATCTGCAAGACGCTCTACTTCGGCTGGCGCATGGGTAACATACACAATCGGCACGTCCGCTTCCATTGCCAAGCGTTCGAAATAGGGAAGGATGTCACGCTTAGTCTGCGTGTCAAGCGCCGAAAGTGGTTCATCCATCAATAGCAGGCGTGGACTTGTCAACAACGCACGCCCCAAGGCAACACGCTGACGTTCCCCACCGGAAAGTTGATTAACATTACGTTCAATCAAGTTCTCAATGGCCAACATACGGACGACCTCATCTAAATGGAGTTTACGTTCAGCAATCGGTGTGCGCTTGTAACCATAGAGGAGGTTTTCGCGTACAGACAGATGCGGCAACAAACTTGCCTCTTGAAAAACCATAGCGATCCGCCGCCGATACAACGGTACCCAACAACGTCCATTCAGCCAAATTTCGTTACGAAAACTCACGCGTGCGCCGCTCGGACGCTCCAAACCAGCAATCAGTCGCAGCAATGTCGTCTTGCCTGAGCCAGAACGTCCAAACAGAACAGTGACACCCTCTGCAGGCCAATCAACATCGACATCAAAAATAAAGTTTGGGTGAGCAATCCGGGCGCGTACTGACAAAGTCATGGTTTTACCATCTCAAAACCTCGATTAAACCAGTACACCACAAAAAGCACGATAAACGCAAAAATCAATAACATCAAACTCAGTCTTCCTGCAGCGGCATACTGCATACCTTCAGTATAGCCATAGATGGTGGTTGATAATACGTGGGTCACGCCCGGAATATTGCCGCCCACCATCAGAATTACTCCAAATTCGCCCATCGTGTGAGCGAAAGTAAGCGTCATGGCGACGATGAAGCCACTTTTTGTCATTGGTAAAATGACACTAATAAAACGATCTATCAGACCAGCCCCCAGCGAAGCAGCCACCTCAATCGGGCGTCGCCCCAGATTAGCAAAGGCTTCCTGCAAGGGCTGTACGGCAAATGGCATGGAATACAACACTGAGCCGATCAATATACCCTCGAACGTAAAGGCGAGATGATGGAACCCCATGTCCTCTAACGTTCCGCCGATGAAGCCGCGCGGGCCAAGCGTGATCAAGAGATAAAATCCCAGCACAGTGGGGGGTAACACCAGCGGCAAGGCAACCACAGCCTGCACGGCGGTTCGACTGGCAGAACGTCCGCTAGCCAACCACCACGCAATCGGCGTGGCAATAATCATCAAAATTAATGTCGTGTATAAACAAAGCCGTAGCGTAAGCCAGATTGCCGTCCAATCCTCTGCACTCAAACTCAAGCTTTGTCTTAAGTACTCCAAAATCTATTTCTCAACCTATTATTTTTTAGGCACCACAAAACCATAGCTTTCCATGATTTTGCGCGCTTCGGGGGTCTGGAAGTAAGCCGCAAATTGCCGCGCAAGCGCACTGCCCTTGGCACGCTTCGTGATTACGAAGGCTTGGGCCAACGGTTCATGAATACCATCATCAATTAAACTATAGCCGCCTTGTTTAACCATTGCAGGATTAAGTGCCAGGGAAAGGGGAATAATCCCGGCATCGGCTGCCCCAGTACTGACCATCTGTGCGGTATGTTCAACATTTTCACCAAAAACGAGCTTGTCCTTGATTTTTTCCCATACTCCGGCTGATTTCATCGCTTCCTTGGCACGCATACCGTAAGGTGCCAGTTCGGGGTTGGCGATGGCCAGTTTACGAATGGCTGGTTCAGACAGTTTTTGCAGGGTCAGCTTAGTGGCATCCATCGTTGAAGACCAAATTACCAGTTTACCAATCGCATAAACTACTGGATCAGTGCTCGTTAGTCCCTCTATCTTCAATATCTGCGGAAAATTAGTGTCCGCCGCAAAAAACATATCAAAAGGCGCGCCATTCTGAATTTGTGAGGTGAATTTTCCTGATGCGCCATAAATAGGCTTTACCTCATTGTTATGGTGTTCGGCATTAAATTTATTCACAATATCGGTCATAGCGAATTTAATACTGGAAGCGGCGACGATTGTGATGGTTTCCGCCATGGCGATGCTGGATCCAAATGCGAATGCTACCGCGATAACAAGGGTGTGAAATATTTTAATCATGGTAAAAGCTCCTGTTCATTGATTGGAATTAAAATGCAACTACAGTAGCGTCTATCCAGACTAGGTGTGAGTTTTCACCTCGTCCAAGCGTCACTTTCTGGGACGTTGCTTTGGCAAAATCTCCCGCCATGAAGTAGGAATAGCCTACAACCATCGATAAGTGTTTATTGACTGAAAATTGTGCACGCATGTCAAACTCATCACCTATATCCTTGCCGCTTTTTCCCGTTATGTCGCGCAAGTTGTTTCCCCCAGCCCAGCGGTCTGTGGCACTGGCTAGTTTGTACCAGCTATAACCAAAATCAAGTTTTAAGGTAGCGATAGGGTTGAACTCTCCGCGAAGCTTAGTGGCGCGGATGTTTTCCATCTGAATATAATCAGTATGGGACCATGGTCTGGCAAAGCCGAATAAACGCTCAAAACGTTGACTTTTATTGTCATTTGGATTTTTATCGCCGCTAGCATAGCCTAAATTAGCCATAACACGGGGTTTCCATGCATGGTTGAAGGTATAGCCTGATTCCATGTTATAACCATAGGCATCATGATCCTGCCCGTTATCGCTACCCCATTGCTTGACATAGTTCAAATCCCAATCGACACCGGTATTGCCTACTATCCCATAGGCACGCAAGCCCCCGGTGTTAATTTCACGATTTGTTTTGTCAACTGCAGTGGCAAGTGCGCCCGTTGAAGCATATTTTACCTTACTGCCATTTTGTTGTAGTAAGTAGTAATAAGGTTGGAATGTGGCTACATCTGACCATTTGCGCACATCAAACATAGCCCCGTAGAACCACTGGGCTTCATTGGCTTTGTCCGCTTGCTCCATAAAACGAACTACTGGGTTAAAGGCAAAGACAGTTCCTTGCCAGTCACTATTTTTCTGGCCTAAAACTGCACGGTAACCTTGGAAATTATTCGTGGTATTACGATATTCATTTCGTGCAACCAAGCGTTTATCCGTTAACTCAAAAGCCATGCGCCCAGCCCGCAGGCTGAGTGGCCTGTCGTTGCCCCGATCATCTACCCCCAGCGCATCTTTAAAGAACAATTCCCCATAACCTTGAATAAACTCTGTTTTATTGACCTCTAAATTGGTATACGGGTATCCCTGGTTAAAACGTCTAGAATCTTGAAACTCAAAGGTAGCGCGTAATGGGTCAAATATGTTTTTTACCGCAGCATAGAGGCGTGTCCGTAATGAAATTGGTTCATCCACGGTATCTGTCTTTCGGCGATAGTCATTTTCACGAGATTCATAACGAAGCCGAGCTTCTACACCAATGTCCAACCAATTAACATCTTGCCAACCATCAATATCTTTAAGCCATGTTTTATTGACTTGCTTGACATAGCGAGGGGGTTCAGTTTGTATGGTTAACCCAGAACTACGGAATTGAACATAATAACTAGGCGTCTGGGCCGAAACCTTAACTGGGGTCTTAACTTCTGATGTGTCAGTTTTAGTCGTTTTCTTGACTTGCAAGGCAGAATTTTCCTTGTCGGTTTCCTTCGATTGTGCTATGTCCTGTACTTCTTGCCCCACCGACTTTTCATTTTGCAGTTTCAACTGCATGTTTTCCTGAGCAAGGACACAGGGTGACACCACTAACAAACTACTAGCCAAAATACTGGTTTTTATTTTCGACCCAGACATTTTAATTTTGACAAGAGCCAAATCTTGAAACTCTATTAATTTCGTAACTCTCTTGAAATTGATAGCCTGACTAATCATTTTGTCTAATGGGTCATGAAAAGTTTTTAGCATAATTGCCCCTGAAGAATTATCCAAATCAAAATGTACAAAACTACATAACGATAGTTAAAAAAAACCGTAGGCTGTGGTTTTACTCTCTATGCATCTACGGCAAGAAGAACATTAGATGCCTTGATTAAGGCACAAGCCGGGCTACCAATCGAGAATTTGAGTAAGTTTTGCGATTCATTGGTGATGATCGCAACAAGCGTATTGTCATTGCCGAAATCAAGAGTCACTTCGGTATTTACAGCACCTTTCTCTATTCGGTTGACCACCCCGCACAGCCGATTACGCGCTGACGTTATGATCTTCTCATCCGCTAATGTCAAAATCACCCATGAAGACTTGATTAACGCGTATGCAGCTTTGCCTGGCACAAGGCCCAATAACCGTGCACTTTCGATTGTTACAATGGCATACACCGTTACACCACTTTCTAGCCTAAGCGTCACTTCTGAATTAACTGCCCCATCAATCACTGTTACAACAGTACCTTTCAACGTATTACGTGCACTTGTTTTCATCTTAAATTCTCCTTAATTAAAATATCCAACGCTTTTTCATCGAGTACCGCAAATAACTGGGTTTATAGTGCTCTGCGGCGGCCCAATTAAACTCCCAAACGTACCCTACTCAGTCAGGCTGACCCGTCACCACACCGTATACATCCACTTTATTTCGAAGCGGTCATCAAAGTATATATTACTACATAACGATAGACAATAAATTATATTATTTAAAATTATTGGCGGATTCAACTCTGAAGTGCAACTTTTGTAAGGGTGGATTCAAGTTCGAAGTGCAACAGCTAATGCTGGCTTTGTGGATGACCGCCCCAAATCAGATCTGGGTAGCCGACATCACTCATCTCCCTACTGATGAGGGTTGACTTTGTCTGGCAAGCCACAAAGGTTTGTTCAGTGACGACCTGGCCAGCTACACAGGGTAGCCAGTATTGCGCCCATGAGTACAGAAATTGCTCGATCAGCGGCCATGGCGCCATCAATATCACGCCAGAGGAACGGCTACAGCAAAGCCCCATGAAAAGAGAACTACTCAATATGAAAATAGATTGGCGGCATGAACCCATCGGTGTCCATTATTGACAACCAATCTCACTTATAGTTTTTTGTTACAGCAGACTACCATCTAAATGATGGTCTAAAACCAGAGGATTCTTACTACCCTAGTAGGGCGATAATTTCACTGATTTCACGACGTAATTCGGACAAATTAGCGGATGATTGAAGCGGTTGCGGCTGATTTTCTATTCGTTGTTCAACAAAATCACTCAAGCGACCACGAGCTCCACTGATAGTAAAACCCTCTTCATACAACAATTGCCTGATACGACGGATAAGTAAAACTTCATGATGCTGATAATAACGTCGATTGCCACCCCGTTTAACGGGTTTAAGTTGGGTAAACTCCTGCTCCCAATAACGCAATACATGCGCCTTCACCCCGCATAACTCACTTACTTCGCCAATAGTGAAATACCGCTTAGCCGGAATCGATGGCAGGACGGCATTAAGCTTGTGGTTTTCCATGATAATTTATCTCTACCATACTCTTGAGTTTCTGGCTGGGATGAAAAGTTACTACGCGACGTGCCGTTATGGGAATGTCTTCGCCTGTCTTTGGATTGCGCCCAGGCCGTTGGGGCTTGTCGCGTAGCTGAAAATTGCCAAAACCGGACAGCTTGACACTTTCACCATGTTCAAGCTGAGCACGAATTTCTTCGAAATAAGACTCAACCATATCCTTGGCTTCACGCTTATTCAAGCCAACTTTTTCAAACAATAAATCCGCAAGCTCTGCTTTGGTTAATGTCATTGATCACCCCTTATATACGTAACTGCGCACCATGCTGTTGCAAAACTGCGGCCAAGCGCACGATACTTTGTTCAATTTCACTATCAATTAATGTTTTTTGAGTATCTTGCAATAACACACGGAAAGCAAGGCTTTTTTTTCCGTCCCCTACACCCTTACCACGATACAGATCAAACAACGCGATTTCTACCACATACAAGGTATTGCTACCCAACATAGCATCCAATAAAGATTGGGTTGATACACTTTCATCCACGACTACCGCAAGATCACGGCGCACCCGCGGAAATTTAGAAATCTCGCTGGCATGTGGTACATTTGCTGATATCAAGGCATCCAACTCAACCTCGAACCACACCACTGCCTGTGGAATTCCATACTGCTGCAACCACTTCGGATGCAACTCTCCTATCCAACCCACCACTTGCCCATGCAGCAAGACTTGTGCCGAACGTCCGGGGTGAGAAGCAGAGTGTGGCGACGCCGAAAAACTTAATAGTGCCGGAGCAAACAACGCTTCTATATCTGCCTTTACATCATAAAAATCCACGTTACGCGCCGCCACCCCCCATTGTTCCGGCAGCGCCGTTCCATAAGCCAATCCGGTCACACGTTCGTACTGTGCATAACTTCCCGCCTCGGCAGCAAAACAAGCGCCCATCTCAAACAGGCGAACACGCGGCTCCTTGCGTGCGAGGTTGGATCGCAAAACGGCGAGCAGTCCACCCAGCAAACTGCTGCGCATCACACTCATCTGGCTGGCGATTGGATTCTTCAATGCGACCGGCGCGGTATTGCCGCATAGGTCACGCTCCCACTCCGCGTCCACAAAGGCGTAGGTGATTGCTTCCTGATAATCGCGCAGCACCAGCGCTTGGCGCAGCTTCGCCAAGGGGCGCTGCGCCTCGGCCAGTGGCAACATGGTCATGCGCGCTTGCGGCGGTACAGCCTGTATTCGCTCGTAACCATGTACGCGTGCGATTTCCTCAATTAGATCTTCCTCAATGGCGATATCGAACCGATAACTGGGCGGTGTGACACTGAATTCATCGCCTTTTTGCTGAGCAACCATGCCTAGGCGCGGCAGCATCTGCAAGACCTCTTGCGCTTCCAGTGACATGCCCAACACGCGCTCAATCCGTGGTAGGCGCAATTTCACCGGATTGCGCGCGGGTAATTCACCCAGCACTTCACTCACCACACCAGCTTGTCCGCCGCAGATATCAAGGATCAATTGCGTAGCCCTGTCTAGTGCTTCCTTAGTAGCTGCAAAATCCACACCTCGCTCGAAACGAAAAGAAGAATCAGAGCCGAAACCCAAACGGCGCGACTTGCCGACAATCACGCCAGGTGCGAAGAACGCGCTCTCCAGAAAAATATCCGTGGTCGCGTCGCCCACCGCGCTGTCCGCCCCGCCCATCACGCCTGCCAATGCAATCGGCTGCATATCATCAGCGATCACCAGCATGTCTTCTTGCAGGTTCACAACTTGCTCGTTCAGCAGCTTCAGGCTTTCACCTATACGTGCGAAACGCACTTCGATGCCGCCATTCAATTTGTTCAGGTCAAAAGCATGCAACGGCTGACCCAACTCAAGCAATACGTAGTTGGTCACGTCCACCAGCGCACTGATGCTACGCAAACCGCAGCGCTTCAGACGCCGCACCATCCATGCTGGCGTGGCTGACTTTGCGTTTACGCCGGTAATTACGCGTCCCGTATAGCGTGGGCAAGCGGCTGATGCAGCCACCTGAACCTTACAGCTACGGTCGCAGCCTTGTTTGAAATCTGCTTGGGGCAAGGCTTGTAACGGTGAACCTGTCAAGGCAGAAACTTCGCGCGCGATACCATACAACGACAGACAATCGCTGCGGTTTGGCGTCAACTTTAGCGTAATCTGATGATCGTTAAGATCAAGGTGCTCGCGTATGCCCTGCCCGATCACTGCATCAACAGCTAACTCCATAAGACCCTGGCTCTCTTCCGTCAAACCGAGCTCTTTCTCCGAACACATCATGCCGAACGATGCGACACCGCGCACCTTGGCTTGCTTGATCTCGATGCCCGGCAGCTTCGCTCCAACCAGCGCGCAAGGCGCTTTCATGCCGACACTGACGTTCTGCGCGCCGCACACGATACTCAGTGGCTCGGCTTGACCGATATCCACGGTCAACACGTTCAGGCGGTCGGCGTCAGCATGCTTATCCTTGGTCAACACCTGTGCGACAACGACCTTGTCAAAAACTGGCGCAACCGCAACCATTGCCTCCACTTCCAATCCAGCCATTGTCAACAGATGTGCTAGCTCATCGCTGGAGAGCGATGGGTTGACGAATGAGCGCAGCCAAGATTCTGAAAATTGCATAATTAATTAAACTGTTTGAGGAATTGCAAGTCATTTTCGAAGAATAGCCTGAGGTCATTCACACCATAGCGCAGCATGGCCAAGCGCTCCACGCCCATACCGAAAGCAAAACCGATGTATTTCTCGCTATCGATACCAACGTGCTTCAGCACGTTCGGATGCACCATACCGCATCCGCCGATCTCCAACCAGCCGCCTTTCCAGCTCATGTCCATTTCAGCCGAAGGTTCAGTGAATGGAAAAAATGAGGGACGAAAACGCACTTGTATGTCCGATGTCTCAAAATAGTTCTGCAAGAAATCGGCAATCACACCCTTGAGGTCAGCGAAGCTCACGCGCTCGCCTATCCACAATCCTTCAACCTGATGAAACATCGGCGAATGGGTAGCATCGGAATCCACGCGATAGACGCGTCCCGGCGCGATGATGCGTATATCCGGCATGGTCAGCTGATGTTTATGTTTCTCCACATGCGCCTGCATGTAGCGAATCTGGATCGGTGAGGTATGCGTGCGCAACACGTGCCGCTCATCGATGTAGAAAGTGTCGTGCATGGCACGCGCCGGATGATCTTCTGGGATATTCAGCGCGGTAAAATTGTAAAAATCGCTTTCGATCTCCGGGCCTTCCGCCACGGCATAACCGATTGAATGGAACAACGTCTCGATGCGCTCCAGTGTGCGCGTAACCGGATGCAACCCACCACAACCTATCCCTCTGCCCGGCAGAGTGACATCCAGTGCCTCCGCCTTAAGTTTAAGTTGTAACTGGCTATGCTGTAGAGCCTCGCGTCTTTGATGCAAGGCACTCTCAATGCTCTGCTTAACCTGATTGATCCGCACCCCTGCTGCTGGACGCTCTTCGGCAGACAGTTTGCCGAGACCTTTCAACAACACAGTCAAACGGCCTTCTTTACCTAGATAGCGCGCCTTGACTTGCTCCAATTCCGCTGCCTGTTCAATCGCGGCAAACTGTTTCAGTGCTTCGTCGAGAATTTTCTCAAGTTCTTGCATGACTGATATTTATTAATAATCTCCTCTGAAAGGGGAGATGGAGAAGTTAGCGACATAATTGGGCCAAGATCGCAAATCGCCCTAAAGTCTCTCAAAAAAGATTAATTTCTAATCAAGAACATAACTTGAGCGGCTTTATAAAAAACAAAAAAGAGGCGCCGAACGCCTCTTTAATGTAGTTTAACTTGAGCTTAAACGCCGAGGCTGGCTTTGGCCTGTCCGACAATCTGTATAAAGGCAAGCTTATCAAATACGGCAATATCCGCCAACACCTTGCGGTCGATGCTAATCGCAGCTTTCTTAAGGCCGTTCATGAAAACGCTGTAGCTCAATCCTTGCTCACGTGCCGCTGCATTGATACGTGCAATCCACAATGTGCGGAACTGGCGCTTGCGTTGCCGACGATCACGGTAGGCGTATTGACCAGCCTTCATTACTGCTTCTTTGGCAATACGATAGACGTTTTTACGGCGGCCACGATAACCCTTGGCCAGGTCTAAAACTTTCTTATGGCGCGCTCGCGCCGTTACACCACGTTTAACTCTTGGCATGTTCTACTCCTTATGCGTAGGGCATCATGGCGCGAATAGACGCCGTGTTGCTTGCGTGAACTTCGGTAGTACCACGCAATTGACGCTTGCTCTTGGTGGTCTTTTTGGTCAGGATGTGGCGTTTGAATGCTTGTGCGCGCTTGATACTGCCGCCTGCACGCACTTTGAAGCGCTTCGCAGCACCACTTTTTGTTTTCATTTTAGGCATAATTACTCCTTTATTTTATGACATCAGGAGGCTCCTGGTAGGAACTCTTTAAAACCTGGAATCACTTATCTGGGACTGTTTACTACTAATCTGCTCTGACCAGTCCCTTAACCCGAGCAGCATCAAAAAAATCACCTCGGCATGACCGGAGGTTTACCTCATAAATTATTTTTTTTTCGGCGCCAGTACCATTACCATCTGACGACCTTCCATTTTAGGATACTGTTCAACAGTACCATACTCTCCAAGATCAGCCATAACCCGCTCTATCATTTGCATACCAATATTCTGATGTGCGATCTCACGCCCACGAAAACGTAACGTAATTTTGGTTTTATCACCTTCCCCTAGAAATCGAATTAGATTACGCAACTTAATATTGTAATCACCATCATCCGTACCAGGCCTGAACTTGACTTCCTTTATCTGAATCTGCTTTTGTTTAAGCTTAGCCTCATGCTGCTTCTTACTCTCAGCATACTTGAACTTGCCAATATCCATGATGCGACAAACCGGTGGTTCCGCCATTGGCGCAACTTCCACCAGATCCAAATCAGCCTCTTCAGCCAAACGTAAGGCTTCCGCGACTGCCACGACACCAAGTGGCTCCCCTTCTACACCAACAAGCCGCACCTGAGGTGCTGTTATTTGCTCGTTAAGGCGTTGTTCTTTATCCTGAGCTATTGCAGTTTCTCCATTAAAAATTAAACCGTGCTACCCGCTTGCAGTTCCAATTGCAGGTGTTGTAATAACACCGCCATCGACATCTGCCCAAGATCCTCACCTTTTCGGGTTCGCACGGCAACCAAATCAGCAGCCATTTCCTTATCACCGATTACCAGTATATAAGGCAATTTCTGTAAGCTATATTCTCGTATTTTATAGGTAATTTTCTCATTGCGCAAATCCAAGTGCACACGGAACCCGGCTGCTCGCAAAGTTTCCGCCACTTGAGTAGCATAACCATTTTGTGCCTGCGAAATATTCACTACCGCCATTTGCACCGGCGACAACCACAGCGGAAAAGCTCCGGCGTGGTGTTCAATAAGAATCCCCATAAAACGCTCTAATGAACCAAGAATGGCGCGGTGCAGCATCACCGGTGCTTTGCGCGTGTTGTCCTCGTCCACATATTCCGCGCCCAAACGTACCGGCAGGTTAAAATCCAACTGAATAGTGCCGCATTGCCACACACGTCCTAACGTGTCTTTCAGAGAAAATTCTATTTTCGGCCCATAGAATGCCCCCTCACCGGGCTGCAATTCATATTCCAGATCATTCTGACGTAATGCCGCAGCCAGTGCCGCCTCCGCCTTATCCCAAGTTTCGTCGGAACCAACACGTTTCTCCGGACGAGTAGAAAGTTTTACCAAAACATCATTAAAACCAAAATCTGCGTATACCTTTTGCAACATCACGATGAAATCCGCTACTTCAATTTCGATCTGGTGTTCGGTACAGAAAACATGTGCATCATCTTGGGTAAAACCACGCACACGCATCAAGCCATGCAGAGAACCAGACGGCTCGTTACGATGACAAGATCCAAATTCGGCCAACCGCAAGGGCAACTCGCGATAACTGCGCAGGCCATAATTGAAAATCTGTACGTGTCCCGGACAATTCATCGGCTTCACCGCAAAATCCCGCGCCTCTGAATGGGTAGTGAACATATTGTCGTGATAATTTTCCCAATGCCCAGATTTTTCCCACAGCGTGCGATCCATCATGGTGGGCGTGCGAACTTCCTGATAACCATACTCGCGGAACTTGCCGCGCATGTAGTTCTCGACTACCTGCCAAATGGTCCAACCATTCGGATGCCAAAACACCATGCCAGGCGCATCGTCTTGCATGTGGAACAAATTGAGTTGCTTGGCAAGTTTTCGATGATCACGTTTCTCCGCCTCCTCCAAGCGGTGTAGGTAGGCATCAAGATCTTCCTTCTTAGCCCAAGCTGTGCCATAAATACGTTGCAACATGGCATTGCGTTGATCCCCGCGCCAGTAAGCGCCAGCCACACTCATCAACTTGAACGCCTTAAGCTTGCCAGTGGACGGTACATGCGGGCCACGGCACAGATCGGTGAAATCACCCTCCGTATAAAGTGACACGGCCTGCTCGACGGGAATAGATTCGATAATCTCCGCCTTATAATACTCCCCTATACTTTTGAAATAGGCCACCGCTTCGTCGCGCGGCAGCTCTTTACGCGTTACCGGAATATCGCGCTTGGCTAACTCCGCCATGCGTTTTTCAAGCGCTGCCAAATCGTCCGGGGTAAACGGGCGTGCATAAGAGAAATCATAGTAAAACCCATTTTCAATCACCGGGCCAATCGTTACTTGAGCCTCGGGAAATAACTCCTTAACTGCGTAGGCCAAAAGGTGGGCAGTGGAATGGCGAATAATCTCCAACCCATCCCCGTCCTTATCGGTGATGATGGACAAAGCTGCATCAGAGATAATAAGGTGTGAGGTATCAACCAGATGCCCATCAACCTTACCGGCCAGCGCCGCACGCGCCAAGCCCGCGCCTATACTTTGCGCAATTTCAGCGACGGTAACGGGTTGCGCAAAACTGCGTTGCGAGCCATCTGGCAATGTAATACAAGGCATATATATATCTTAATTAAAGTAAAAATGAGACACCTGCACACATAAACAAATTACGGAAAACCTCTAAAATGCTTAACGTGCGGCAGAGCCGTATTGATTATATTGATATTTTGGTAAGGGTGTGAATAATTTTATTTATGTGATCATATGGCAAGCCCCCAATCACCCATACACATCTTAAGGTGAACTTCAAACACCAACAAAGACAGAGCTAGTAGTAGTGCGACCGTAAAAGAAAGCGTGCTGTCCATAGGTGACGGCGGGGCGCTGTGGTCGAAATCAAGGGGGATCATCTGCGTTGCGTCAACAGATCGTGCAGGGATGTTTAATGTAGCTGGGCGTAACAAAAGTTAGTAATAGCTGCAACCAGGTGATCAACCAGATCAATACGGTGATCCACGTTATTCGCCATTTTTATGAAGAATAAGCTATATAAATAAATACCAAAATGGCTTGCTGCGTCGTTATTAGCCCAGTACACCCACTTCCATATACGCCATTACCGCCCGTTATTTATTTTTCGGATCAGTTATAAATCCAATTTTACTCAAGCCGCCAGACTGTGCGGCAGCCATTATTTCTACAATTTTCTCATATTGAGTAGTACGTTCTGCACGTATATGCAGCTCAGGCTGCGGTGTCTTTTTCGAAGCCTCAGCGATACGGACATTCATTTGCGCCGCATCAACAGTTTCATTATTCCAATACATAAGGCCTTGCGCGTCAATCGACAAGTTGATGTTCTCCGGTTTAATTTCATCGCGCTGGTTGGTCGCGCGTGGCAAATCAATTTTTACGCTATGGTTTATCACCGGAATTGTAATGATAAATATAATTAACAACACCAGCATGACATCAACTAACGGTGTAGTGTTAATCTCCGGGTTAAAGTCATCGTCCGTATCAGACAGAGAGCCCATTCCCATTATGCACTCCTGACGGCGGCAATTTTAGCGCCAGTATCGCCGACAATCTCGGTACTGCTAGAGCGGGCGCCAGTAATAAACAGCGCATGCAAATCGAATCCAAATTTATTCAGTTTTGCAATAGTCGATTTATTGCTTCGGACTAATGCGTTATAGCCAAAGGTGGCCGGAATCGCTACTGCCAACCCTAGCGCGGTCATAATCAATGCTTCGCCTACTGGTCCGGCGACCTTGTCGATACTAGCTTGTCCCGCAGTGCCGATCGATACAAGAGCGTGATAAATACCCCACACCGTACCGAGCAGGCCGACAAATGGCGCGGTCGAACCGACCGATGCCAATACAGCCATACCGGTTTGCAACTTACCGGAAGTGTCATCTATCGCTTGCCGCAATGACAGCGTAACCCAATCGCTGACTAATAGCTGGTCGTGCAAATGACCTTTATGCGCAGCATGATGGCGCATGGCAATCACGCCTGCCTGTGCGATATCGGAAAATGGATTATTGGTGCCAAGCGTAGCAACACCTTCGGCCAAGTTTGTGGTATCCCAGAATGCGTGACCGGCAGCATGTGACGCACGACGATAGCTCAATAGTTGAAGAGCTTTAGTGACAATCACGTACCAAGATGCGATCGACATAACAACAAGTAGTACAGTGACGCCCTTGGTGATTAAATCACCTTGAATCCATAAACTATCTAGTCCATAAGGAGTTGCTTGCATGATGATTCTTTCTTCAATTATCCAAATGAAAGGTAATAGGCACGATAGCATAAACAGTGGTTGCTCTGCCATCTTCGATATGCGGCTTGAACATTGCATGTAGGGCTGCTTGCCGCGCCGCTTCGTCGAGTCGAGGCGAGCCCGATGTTTTTTGTACATCGACCCGGATGGGGCGGCCAATTTCATTCACCAATACGCGAAGGGTAACCCGTCCTTCTTCACCCATGCGCCTGGCGAGGGGCGGATATTCCGGTACAGGCGCTTGTAGATACTCCACACCAGTTGAAACAGTCTTAGGTTGGGAAGGTGGAGGTGGAGGCGCAGGCGGAGCGGACAACACCGGTTCAGCGGGTGGAGCCACTACGGCTGGCTGAGGCGGAACAGGCGGTTGCGGAGGAACGGGCGGCGTTGTGATAGCTTGTTCTGACGGTGTTCTGTTAATAACCGGAATTACCGGTGGCGGAGTGATAGTTTGCTTGACGACCGGCACTGGTTTTGGTGGTGTTACTGGTGTTGGCTGAGGTTCTGGTGGCATTGGCTCTGGTGTATTGTCAACTGTAATTAAACTGACGAATACTTCTTTTGGCAATCCTTGTTCAGCTTTTGGTAATACTTGCTCGGTTTGGTAAAGCCAGCCGTTTAGCAATGCATAGATAAAACCGATGTGAAACAAGATGATTAACAGCAGCGGTACTAAGCGCTTGACCTGTGGCCAAGTCATTATGGGGAGATGTGGTGCTGAAAATAATGATATTGCGCTCATGTACCGTTTCTATATTGCAATTGCCATTGCACGAGGTTAGCAAACCATTGCCTGAACTAAACATTAGGGCATATTAAATGAGAGTTGACAAGCTAAGAAGCTAGTTTAGCGGCATTCGTTTTTCGATCAGAGAAATAGGTATAGATTAACCAACCTAACGGTAAAATGCCAAAACTGTACGAAAACCATTGACTATATTCACCTTCCGGCGACCAAGGTTCAGTGGCCACATGCCAATAAGCGTTATCAACCAAAGGTAGCGCACCTGCTTCAGTAAATTCATGGAACGCGTAGAATACCAATTGCAATGCAAAGATTGTCATGAAAACAGCGGTAAACTGAAAAAATTTCTGTAAATTTATTCGCCGACCAAATTTTACCCAAGCCCATGCGAGTAAACTTGCCAGTAAAACGCCAAGCACTGCTCCGATCGCCATATGCGACGTTTCTGCTTGCGCCGCGAGCGAGGCAATCATGGTTGCTGTTTCAACTCCCTCACGTCCCACCATAAATGCGGAAAAGAAGAAAGCAATCATCCAGGCGCGGCTGGAAGACTGTTCCGATGCTTTATTAAAGCCATCGGTAATTTCTCTCTTCATAAACTTACCCATCTTGCTCATATGCACTGTGCAATAAATGACTGATATGGCGGCGACAAGTGCCATCATCCCCATCCAAAATGAAGAAATAGCGCCAATACGAGCCAGCACTATCCCCAGCAATGCGGACAGTAGCAGCGCCAAACCTACGCCACTATATACTGCCGGAATCAATTCGCGACGACTAGTTTGTGCTAAATAAATCAATGAAATTGCAATGATCAAAAAAGCTTCCAAGCCTTCTCGAAAAGTAATCATCAGTGTCTGAAACATGACTTCTCCTGTATGGTGTGTAAACCAATGTAGCCGACATCCCGAACTTATCTGAACATTAGAATTTGCGACCAACTTCAACTTGTTGTGGAGGGGTAGCCCGAAGCCTATCTATTGAACCAATAATCATTAATTACCATCTCGCGCTTCTGAAGAAAATCCTAATTCTTAGATACGAACAACCGAACTTGTTTTAGAACGCGAAACCGATACGACCAGAATACAATTCAGAAACTGCCATCTCTTTCACCGTTAGAAAAACGACCTAAATCCATGAAATGCAAATGCGAATAATTCGTGCTTATTGTCATCTTTCCAAAAAGAAATTGCAAGTTTTTACATTACAGTGTAGTAAACCATACAGTGCTTAGTTTTAAAGATAAGAAAAGATGATTAGTTTTCAGATACAACCATAATTCATTACTCAATTTCAAGACGGCAATGGTCGCTGTACCGACTTAACAGGAAGTTGCGGCCATCCGCCAGCCAACGCCTTAAACAAATCAGCAACTGCTGTACGCTGAGCACGCTCTGCATCAATACGGTTCAATTCTGCTTGCAAGTAATTCCGCTCCACATCCAGAAATTCCAAGCGGCTGGAAATGCCTACTTGATATCGCAATTCCGCTTGTTTATGAGCTTTCAAAAGCGCCCTGCTGCGGGAACTTTCAGCGGCCAGTGTCTGATGCGCCGATTCTTGTGCGAACAAAGCGTTGCGCACATCGGCAAAAGCACTGGCGACTGCCTGCTTATATTGAGCTAACGCTTGATCACGGCGAGACTCTGCTACTTGCACCCCAAATTTAATGCGGCCGGCATTAAAGATTGGCTGGCCAATACCAGCGGCAAACTGAAAAATGCCCGCTGGTCCAGTGAAAAGATTAGAAAGAGAAATACTTTCACTACCGAGATAAGAGGTCAAACTAATTGAAGGGAAGAATTGCGCGCGTGCTGCGCCAATACGCGCATTCATTGCTATTAGCTTTTGTTCTGCTTCTTGTATATCTGGTCTACGCAATAATAATTCAGCCGGTAATCCATCGGGTACCCAAATATCAGTCAGCGTAGGATTTCCCCGCTCTAATTTGCCATTCATCACGTTGCGCGGTGAACGACCCAGCAACAGGGCAAGGCTTGCTTCTTGTTGGTCACGAGCTTTAGTAACGGAGACTAGTTGTGATTGTGCAGCGTTAGCGTCAGCCTCAGATTGGTGTAGCTCATATTCTGAAATGACCCCTACTTCATAACGCTTTGTATCTAATGCGAGCCTTTCCTGACGTCCGGCTAATACTCGACGTATAGCTAACTCTTGTGCTTCAGCCGACAGCAAAGCAAAATATTGCTGCGCTACTTGTGCAGTTAATGATAAGCGTACAGCGTCTTTGTTAAACTGAGCCGCAAATAGATCAGCACGTGAGGCCTCGCTAGCGCGGCGGAATTTCCCCCATAGATCTAGTTCGTAGCTTGCGTCCAAGGTGACGCGGGAGAGGTCCAAGATACGTACTGGAGGTATAAAAAGCCCGGGGTTAATACTTCTTTTTGTGCGTGATTGAGCTCCATTGGCGTTAAGCTTTGGATACTGATCTGATTCGGTTATGCCAAGTTGGGCACGCGCTTCTAATATTCGTGCAGTGGCAACTTGGGCATCCACATTATGAGCAAGTGCCTCATCTTCGATCTTATCGAGGACTGGATCGCCATACAGACTCCACCAACGTTCTCCCGCAGCATTAGCTGGTTTCTCTGTAGCAGGACTAATAGCGCTTGGCTGGGTTACCCAATGTTCAGGCAAATCCATTTCCGGACGTTGGTAGTTCGACCCAGTGGCGCATGCAGCTAATAGCAAACCACTAGACAGAAGCACGAGCGATGTTCTGGCCTGCGTTAAATAGTTATTTATGCAATGTTTCATATCAATAGATGGCGCTATTTTTTGGGTTACGCATGATCGTCTTCTTGATGCCGGCGCGAATGACCGGGGAAGATGCGACGAATAACAACAAAAAATACCGGCACCAAAAATACCGCCAGAACCGTTGCCGCTATCATTCCCCCCATGACACTAGTACCAATGGCTTGGCGGCCATTAGCTCCTGCACCTGTGGAAATAGCTAAGGGCAGTACGCCCAAAATAAATGCGATCGATGTCATTAATATGGGACGGAATCTTAACCGGGAAGCTTCCAGCGTAGCATCAAACAGGCTGTGCCCTCGCTCCTGTAAGTCACGCGCAAATTCAATAATCAAGATCGCATTTTTGGCCGAAAGACCGATGATGACAATCAGTCCTACCTTGAAATACACATCGTTTGGCATGCCTCGTAACGTCATCGCTAGCAATGCGCCAAGGATACCAATAGGTACTACCAGCAAAACCGCCACTGGTATTGACCAGCTCTCATAAAGCGCTGCCAAGCACAAAAATACAGCAACTAATGAAAGACCAAAGAGTAATATCGCTTGGCTGCCAGACAGTCGTTCTTCATAAGAGGTTCCAGACCATTCAAAACCAAAACCTGATGGCAATTGGTTAGCCATTTGTTCCATCGCTGCTATTGCATCGCCGCTACTTCGACCAGGTGCGGGGCCGCCAGAAATTTTCATTGACGGCAGGCCATTGTAACGATCCAGTTTTGGCGATCCAACATCCCAGCGCGGAGAAGCAAATTCGGACAGAGGTACCATTGCGCCTTGAATATTTCGTACAGGCAAGCGCAATATTTGTCCAGGTGTTGCACCCACGCTAGATTCTGCTTGCATCTGAACCCGTAGGATACGCCCTTCACGCACAAAGTCATTGATATAGGCAACGCCTAGTGCTGATTGCAGAGTTTCATTCAAATCAGCCAAATCGATACCTAATGCACGTGCTTTTAGTCGGTCAATATCCAGCCGCAATTGCGGCCCCGCTTCTTGTCCCTCTGGCCGCACGCCCACTAATGCTGGATTTTGATTGGCTATGCCCAGTGCCATATTTCGAGCTTCAAGTAATTTTTCCCGTCCCTGACCTGAACGATCCTGCAAGCGAAAATCGAATCCGCCCACAGCGGCTAACTCCGGAATGGGTGGTACGTTAATAGAAAAAATCATGGCCTGTTTGATGCGAAACAATGTCATGTTGGCGCGTTGAACTAGAGAAGTAGCAGAGTTTCCTGGTGCAGGGCGCGCATCCCAGCCCTTAAGCCGAACGAAAGCAATAGCAGCATTCTGGCCACGGCCAAAGAATGAAAAGCCAGCCACCCCGATAACGTGCTCAACTTCGGATTGTTTAAGATAAAACTGCTCTACTTGAGTAAGAACCTCGAGCGTACGTTCTCGAGTAGAACCCGGCGGCAACTGGATCACGCTAATAAAATAACCTTGATCTTCCTCAGGAAGGAAGCTGGTTGGCAAACGTGAAAACAGCCCCCCCACCGCAACCAGAATGACGGCATAGATAATAAGATAGAGCCCGGTCTTTTTCAAAACATGTCCCACGCCAGATTTGTAGCGTTGGGTCGTTCTGCTGAAAAAACGATTGAACCAGCTAAAGAAACCCTTGTCAGACTTTTTCTCATTTTCCGGTGTGTGTTTCAGCAATGTGGCACACAGCGCTGGCGTTAACGTTAACGCCATCAACATTGAAAAGGCTATAGTCAGTATCAGTGTCACTGAAAATTGGCGATAGATGGCTCCGACAGAACCACTAAAAAAAGCCATAGGAATGAATACTGCAGTTAGCACCAAAGTGATGGCAATAATGGCATTTATAATCTGCCCCATTGCCTTGCGCGTGGCTTCGCGTGGCTGAAGTCCTTCTTCAGTCATGATGCGTTCGACATTTTCCACTACCACAATGGCGTCATCCACCACAATGCCGATGGCCAACACCATGGCAAATAGCGTCAAAGTATTGATTGAATAACCTACAATGTACAGTCCCACGGCCGCTCCGACGAGAGCAATCGGTACAACGATAGTAGGAATGATAGTGGCACGAAAACTTCCCAAAAACAGGTACATAACTAAAAAAACGAGGACCATTGCCTCTGCCAAAGTCTTCACAACTTCCCGAATCGATATTTCAACAAATTGAGAGGTGTCGTAAGGCACCACCCAACTGACTCCTTTTGGAAAAAATTTGGCTAGCTCCGCCATCTTGGCTTTGACAGCTTTGGCTGTATCCAGGGCATTTGCATCTGGTGATAAACGAATAGCTATGGCTGAAGCCGGTTGACCATCAAGACGAGCGGTAACGGAATAATCTTGAGCCCCTAATTCCACCGACGCTATGTCTTTAATACGTACTGTAGAGCCATCCGGGTTGGCGCGCACCATGATGTTACCGAATTCTTCAGGGGTTGACAGTCTGCCTTGGGTAACGATGACAGCATTCAATTGCTGGCCATCCGGTGCTGGTAGTTGTCCAAGCTCACCCATGGCAAGCTGTATGTTTTGCGCCCGTACAGCGCGTGAAACATCGCCTGGGGTCAAGCTAAATGCATGAAGCCGCTCTGGCTGAAGCCATATCCGCATTGAATATTCAGTGCCAAAGAGTATTCCTTCACCTACCCCGGGCACACGGCGGATGCTCTCCAGCACGTTAGCAGCCGCATAACTGCCGAGCGCAACGTTATCGCGGCTTTTATCTGGCGAAACAAGTGTGACGAACATCAAGTAATTTCGCGCTGACTTCGCCACAGTTACCCCTAAGCGGCGCACATCCTCTGGCAAGCGCGCTTCGGCACGTTTGATGCGGTTTTGGGTTTCGACCGAGGCAATGTCCAGATCAGAACCAGCTTCAAAGGTTAGAGTAATGGTGCCGCGGCCAAGCTCAGAGGACGAATCCATATAAAGCAGGTGTTCGATGCCGTTCAATTCCTGCTCAATCAAGGCAACGGCGGTTTCCTCAACTACTTGGGCGGAAGCACCAGGGTAGCTAAGCGTAATAGCCAGAGCGGGAGGAGCCACAGCCGGATAAGAGGTAACCGGCAAACTACGTAGCGCAAGCCCCCCGCCAAGTAGGATGACTATGGCAATGACCCAGGCAAAGATGGGACGGTCTATAAAGAAATTAGCTAACACGTCAGCCTCTATTTTTTCGTGTGGGCTATTGCCACTGGGGTATTTGTAGTTTGATTTAAGGGTACGGGCTTCACAACGCTGCCCGGTTTCACTTTTTGCAAACCGTTGACAATTAACTGTTCACCGCCCTTTAATCCCTCGGTGATGATGAAATCTCCACTCGCCATGCTGCCCGTTTTAACCCGCTGGACTGCCACTTTACTCTGTGGATCCACAATCATCACAAATTGTCCCTGCGCATCCGCTAGCAGTGCACGTTGAGGGATCCTGATAGCATTGTCGACATTTGCCTCAGGGAAGCGAATACGAACAAACATCCCAGGTAATAGCTCTTGTTTAGGATTTGGAAATTCTGCCCGGAGTGAAACGCTATTTGTACTGGGATCAACGGCCAAATCTGAGAATAGAAATTTTCCCGATTGGGGATAGACATTTCCATCTTCAAGAACCAGCTCAACTTTAGCTGGTTCAGTCCGCGTCAATTTTCCAGCTTTAATTGCCTGCTGAAGGCGGAGAGTATCTGCACCCGATTGCGTAAAGTTTACATAAAGAGGGTGGACTTGCTCGATAGTTGCAAGTAGCGTGGCTTCGTTACGGCCTACAAGCGCCCCTTCGGTAATTTGGGAGCGCCCTATGCGACCCGAAATAGGAGCGGGTACACGGGTATTGTCCAAATCTTCCCGTGCCTTGGAAAAGGTTGCTTCAACCTGCTTGAGCTTGGCCTCTGCCAATTCATATTCTTGCCGGCTAACTGCCTTTGCGTCCAAAAGGTATCTATAACGCGCCAGTGTTTGACGGGCAGCAACTACGTCCGCTTTGGACGCATCGTGAGCTGTCTGATAATTGCGTGAAAAAATTTGATACAGTGAATCACCCTCTTTAACATTACTGCCTTCGGTAAATTTTCGTTTTTCAACCACTCCTTCCACTCTGGCCCGTACTTGAGCTGTACGATATGCCTGAAGGCGGCCGGGCAGGTCTTGAGTGAGCACTACTGAACTTCGAGTAACGGTAATTACATCAACTTCAGGAGGCGGAGGGGTTGTAGCCGCCGCAGTTTTTTTTTGACTGTCACCAGAACCGCAACCTGAAAGCAGCATAGGTAAAAATACGGCCACACAAGCTGCCTTGCAAACTGACAAGAAAATGTCTTGTTTCATTTATATCTCCAGCAAATCATTCACCTCAATTTCACCAAATCATTCGAAAAAATAATCATCCTGCAAAATATTTCAAAATAATTTCTGAATGACAAAGCACGGGGAATTACGGACATTGGTTTTGAGCAATCTGCTTCAAACCAGCAAGGGAAAATTCCCCAATATGTTTCGCGATGGCTTCGATTTCTCTGTGGTCATAGCGCAATTTTGGGTGCAATCGCTGAATTACTGGCTGCCCGTGACGGTAATACATGCACTGGCCGAAAATACTGAACACACAGCGGCGCAATTCTGCTTCACTGATCTTTTCACCCACAATTTCACACACCAAGTTAGCGACAAACTGATGTATCGGTGCGATGGCCTCCTGCACGATCTTACCTAACACTGGAGTCGGCTCCGCTAGCTCACGCGCCATAAGCTGACATTGCACTGAGAATTCCTTTTCATCCAGCAGCTGCATCAAAAAATCGTGAATAAAATTAAGTAACCGCTCTTGGGCGCAGGTTGAGTCTTTATTGACTTTCTTGCACAGTGCCAAAAGTGGTTCAAAATTCAAGGTGGCAGCGAATAAGGCTTCTTTACTGTTGAAATAATAATTTATCGCTGCAATATTTACCTCTGCACGACGGCAAATTTCACGTACCGTGGCATTTTGAAAGCCGTTTTCCGAGAAAACCACACGAGCGGCCGCAAGCAAGCGTTCGCGTGCCTGCTCACTTAGACTATTTTTTGTTTCAGCAGTCATGCAGATACCCACCTACATACAAAACATTTGAAGCAGGGCGGCCTGCCATCGGACGTACGGTGATCATATTTTTCCCTTTACTGTTTCTAACAGCAGTGATAAACAAGTGTATCAAACGTTTGTTTTAAAGTAAACAGAGAGCCTCTTCCCATATAAAATGAGTCTAAAATTTGATTCGCTGGGTCGACCATTATGAGAAACTTGATGAACAACATTGGGAGAAACAAAGCGACGAACCTTGGTACAGATCAAGGCATTTTGGACTGGACACCGAAGATGGTATTCGGGTTTCGGAAGAAGAGCATAACCAGCTCATCGAGCGCATGACCGGGCTATCACGCCACAAGTAGCCAACCAAGAAACGCATGGTATAGTGAAAGATAAGTTCTCACCTACATCCCATCAAACCGTGCATACGGTTTTACAAGTTTTTGCTTCGCAGAAGCCCTACCAACCCCAATTCCCGTACACAACTTCCCGATGTTCTTCACGCCAAGACATGCGCCGTTTTCCAGCCCGCCGTTGTCAGAGCTTTGTAATCCATATTGTGTATACAAGGGCACTTCCTAAAGCTGCCGTCTCGGAAAACAGTAATGCCCATCCCACGATCCTTAACCTTGTATCACTTGATCAAATGACTGCTATCACTGCGAACGGACGCTATCTTTTTAAACACGATGGACTATACGAACGAGAATGCCATGCTCCACAAAAAGAATTATGCCCATTTTTCAAGAAACACGCTTTAGCGCACCCCTATCAATGATTTGTTAGCATCCGCATTACAGAGGCATCAAGCCCACCCATAAATGATTCAACCGTATTCGTGTAGCTGCCTTCAAGCCCTAACTGTAGATTAATATTTTTGTGGGAGAGATTTTGCTCCAGAGCGCTTGCATGCACTTTAAACGATTCTGCCTTGGTGACAAACTCGGCTGCCCACGGGCATGAGTCCGTGTGGCGTGTAGAGCATACAGCCAAGAATGGGATAACAATTTCAGAAAGTACATGAAGAGGCGACGCAGCTCGCCAGTAAGCAGGATCATTTCCAAAGGCGAGATCATACAAGTGAGCATGCTTCGCCTCCATGATCTTAACCATGTCGAATGCAGCGCTGTCGAGCAAAATGGTACCGAGCTATGGTTTTACTCCCCGCTTAAAAGCCATGTCGGGGGAAGCGGTTAGAAGAGCGGTAAGATGCGCACCCGCTGAGTGACCCATTACAATAAATTTCCTGGGGTCTCCTCCCCACGATGTTGCCCTGCTTTGTGCTGTGGCAAGTGCACTGGCAATATCTTGCGCCTGTTCTAATGGGCGCGCCTTGGGAAGTAACCGGTAATTGACAGAGATAAAAATAAATCCTTTGGATACCCAGCGGGCTACTTTGTTTTGGACAACAGCCGTTGCGCCTTTGTCTCCCCAACGCCAAGCACCACCATGCACCATGAAGATCACTGGCGCTCCATTAGCTTGTTGTGGCAGGTAAACATCCATACGCTGCTGGTTATCCCTGCCATAGGCAAGATCACTGACGAGTCGTCCCCCGCTAGGCAACGAGACAGGTTCAGCATGTCCGCCATCTTCAATGTCTCTTGCTTGTTGTTCCAAGCGGTACTCAATGATGCGGTCACGGAAGGTTCCAGCATACAACGGTCGCCACGCGGCCAGCAGCACGATAGACAAAGCCAAGAGAAAAAACCTTCCTAGACTGACGAAAGATGGCATCTTTCCTCCTGTTTACAGATATGCTTGTTAAAGCGCTGGATTAAGCGATCGATACCACGCCGTTTCCCGGCGTGACATTCCTTCGAATAAAAAATTAATGCGTGTGAGCTCCGTTGTGTTTCATATCGTGAATCTTCTTGCTTTGCTCATTCTGTTCTCTATTGATGCGCCTGCGTTCATGCTTAGTTACGGTGCCGTCGGCTTTGGCTTTATCTTCCATCCTTTCTATCTTGGCTTGTCCGGCATCTAATTTAGCCTCTTCTTTGGGTGTCAAGACACCAGATCTAATGCCCTGATCAATACGCTGTTCCTGCCTAGCTTCACGATTATCAATTTTTGGAGTATCCGCATAGCTGGATGCAGCAAATGCGAGAGTTATTGCGGTAATGCCAAAGACTACTTTCAACATGCTTGTCTCCTAAATGGTGGCGGCGTAATTACCGTTGTAATCATTAACGCTCTTTATAGATTACACGTTGACCACCATGATCTGAAGGCAAAAAAAGGGGATACTATCCTTAACGTTGAGCGCGATTAAACATACAGGAAAAAACTCTTAACCATCCTTCACGAAAAGGACAACATCCCATTTTTTCTTTAATTTTGAAAATTGCTATGCATTCGTTCATGGTGCTCGTTTTTCTCTTTGCATAAGCGCGCCATCAATTTGGGCATATCCATCGATCTTTGAAATTCTGGCAGCCGCTGCACATAATCACATGCGGCTTCAATAACATCCGCTCGGTAACCAAGAGGAATCGTTCACTCAGTCTTCCGAAGAGTCAAAAAATCCAGTAAAGTAGCCTCCCGCCATAACCAATTAAGAGCAAAACCGATGAGTACAAAAGGGCAACAATTACAAGACCCGTTCCTAAATGCACTACGCAAAGAACATGTGCAGGTCGCCATTTATCTGGTAAATGGCATCAAGTTGCAAGGTCAAGTCGAATCATTTGACCAGTATGTAGTACTACTGAAGAACACAATTACGCAAATGGTTTACAAACACGCCATTTCCACCATTGTTCCTGCGCGCGCCATAACCATGCCATTAGATGCTGAGTAATGCACAAAAGCACTGCGGTAATCAGCACGGCAGTATTAGTCAGCTTAGATTTTGGTACACCGGATTATGCAGAAAGCTTGGAGGAATTGCGTCTGCTGGCAGAAAGCGCTGGTGTGCGTTGCATCGCATTAGTGGAAGGACGGCGGCATCGCCCTGATGCATCATTATTTGCGGGTAATGGTAAGGTGGATGAAATATCCGCCATTGTCGAACAGAATGACGTTCCGCTGGTTATTTTTAACCACGACCTGTCCCCTGCGCAAATGCGCAATCTTACCGCCAGAATTAAGGCCCGTGTGATTGACCGCACCATGTTGATATTGGATATCTTTGCCTTGCGCGCTCAAAGCCATGAAGGTAAGGTGCAGGTGGAACTGGCACAGCTTAAATACCTTTCCACCCGTTTAGTCGGAATGAATACCGACATGGGCCAACAGAAGTACGCAGTAGGTGCTCGCGGTCCAGGCGAAACACAATTGGAACTGGATAGGCGCAAACTGGATAAACGTGTAGTTTTGTTAAAAGAACGCCTAGAAAAGCTTCATCGCCATCGCCAAGTACTACGCCGGTCACGTACGCGGTCAGATGTGTTATCGGTGTCTATCGTTGGCTACACTAACGCGGGCAAGTCTACTTTATTTAACAAATTGACCCACTCGAATGCATATGTTGCAGATCAATTGTTTGCCACGCTCGACACAACTGCTCGGCGCGTATATATCGAGGGATCGGGTCAAGTGGTATTGTCGGACACAGTAGGTTTCATTCGTCATCTGCCGCATAGTTTAATTGCAGCCTTCCGCAGCACATTGGAAGAAACGGCGCAGGCCGATTTGTTGCTGCATGTAGTGGATGCCAACAGCTCAGAACGGTTTGATCAGATAGCTGAAGTTAATAAAGTATTACTGGGAATTGGCGCACAGCATATCCCGCAAATTTTGATATTCAATAAGATTGATTTGCAGGGTTTACCCGCAGGCGTGCAACGTGACGATTATGCTAGAATTGCGCGCATTTATTTGAGCGCTAAAACTGGCGCAGGGATAGATGAATTGCGTGCGGCGTTGGCGGAAGTATGTAACACCCGAACACAATGGGATACCCCTTAAACTAAATAATTGATTACATAGGATGAGTTATGGGATTGAATGACCCTCAATGGGGCAACAAAAACAGTGGCGGTCCACCAGACATAGAAGCCGTGTTGCGCGACATCAATAAAAAAATTGCCGCGCTGTTTGGCAACAAAGGTGGCGGTACCGGAAATACTGGCGGTGGTGGCAATCCTAATAAATTCAATGCAAGCATTGGCCTAATTGCAGTAATAGTTGCGCTGATTTGGATCGCTAGTGGATTTTACATCGTGGACGCCAGTCAGCGCGGTGTGGTGCTACGTTTCGGCAGTTTTATCGAGACCACTCAGCCCGGCCCGCGCTGGCATATGCCATTCCCTGTTGAGTCCGTCGAAGTCGTGAATATTAGTCAAGTAAGGACGGTGGAAATTGGTTACCGTGACAACGTCAAAAACAAAATTTTAAAAGAATCGCTGATGTTGACCGATGATGAAAACATTATCGATATTCAATTCGCCGTTCAGTACTTCTTAAAAGACCCTGGCGAGTATTTGTTTAATAACCGTGCACCAGATGAAAATGTGCGTCAAGCGGCAGAAACTGCGATACGTGAAATTGTTGGCAAGAACAAAATGGACTTTGTACTGTACGAAGGACGCGAACAGGTGGCTGCGGCTACAACCAAACTCGCCCAAGATATTTTGGACCGCTATAAATCCGGGATTCTATTAAGCAAAGTTACCATGCAAAATGCGCAACCGCCTGAACAGGTGCAGGCCGCATTCGACGATGCGGTTAAGGCTGGCCAAGACAGGGAGCGCCAAAAGAACGAAGGCCAGGCTTATGCCAATGATGTTATACCCAGGGCGAAGGGTGCGGCAGCGCGCCTAATGCAGGAAGCAGAAGGTTATCGCCAGCGCGTGATCGCCAGTGCCGAGGGTGATGCCAGCCGCTTCCAGCAAGTGCTGGTGGAATATGAAAAGGCACCTGCCGTTACTCGTGAACGCATGTATATCGACATGATGCAACAGGTTTTAACCAACACAAGCAAGGTAATGGTAGACCAAAAGAGTGGTAACAATCTGCTATACCTGCCGTTGGACAAGCTGATTCAAAGCACCGCGCAGAACGGACCATCTTTATCCGAGGCACAAACAACGGGTCATACTGAACAACAGGCGGTTCCATCCGTACCGATGAATGAAGCTGCGGCAGTAATGCCGCGCGCGCGCGAAGAATTACGCGGCCGCAACAGGGAGGCACGTCAATGAAAACTAATTTTGTCAATATTTTAATGGGTGCAGCCGCAGTATTAATCTTGCTCAGCCTAAGTATGTTCGTGGTAGATCAGCGCCAAACAGTCATCGTATTACAACTCGGCGAAATGGTGGGAGTGAAGACCACACCCGGCCTCTATTTCAAAATCCCGCTGATACAGAATGTACGTTATTTTGACTCGCGCATTTTGACCTTTGATAGCGTGGAACCAGAACGCTTTATCACAGCTGAAAAGAAAAATGTGATGGTGGATTCCTTCGTCAAGTGGCGCATCGCCGATGTGAAGCAGTATTACGTCAGTGTGGGGGGAGACGAGATCCGTGCAAAAACTCGTTTAATGCAGACAGTAAATTCAAGCATGCGTGAGGAGTTCGGCAAACGGACTATTAATGAAGTGGTATCCGGCGAACGTGACAAAATTATGGATACTTTGCGTCAAAAAGCCGATCTAGACGCACGGAAAATCGGCGTACAAGTACTGGATGTACGCCTGAAGCGGGTAGATTTCCCAACTGAAATCAGTGAATCGGTATATCGCCGGATGGATGCCGAGCGTAAACGCGTTGCCAATGAGCTACGTGCAACCGGTAATGCCGAGAGTGAGAAAATCCGCGCCGATGCTGACCGGCAACGAGAAGTAACGCTTGCCGATGCGTACCGTGACGCACAAAAAATAAAGGGGGATGGCGATGCAAAATCATCTGCGATTTATGCAGCCGCATTTGGCCGTAATGCAGAATTTTATGCATTTTATCGCAGCATGGATGCATATAGGCAAAGCTTCAAGAACAAGAGCGATGTCATGGTAATGGATCCCAGCTCCACATTCTTTAAGTATCTCAAGGGTTCCAGTAAAGCGAGTAAATAAATGTTCTCAACATGCTGACTTATTGGTTTATCGGGTTGGCGTTGATGCTAATTATTGAAGGTATCATGCCATTTTTATTTCCTGCCCTGTGGCGTGATGCGTTTCGCAAACTGGTGCTGCTTTCTGACGGACAAATTCGTTTCTTAGGCATCACAGCCATGCTGTCTGGGCTGCTATTACTGTATTGGGTTAAATAATGCCGAATTCAAATTGGCTATTGCCAGAATACATTCAAGATATCTTGCCGGATGAGGCATGGCGCATTGAACGCATGCGCGCCAATGTACTTGAATTGTTACGCCTATCCGGTTATCAATTAGTAGCGCCACCGCTGTTGGAATATGCCGAGTCCCTTCAGGTCATTGGCAACCATGATATGGACTTGCGCACTTTTAAGCTGGTTGACCAATTAAGCGGACGTACCTTGGCGCTGCGCGCCGATATCACGCCACAGGTGGCACGCATTGATGCCCACTTACTCAATCGTCAAGGCATAACCCGGTTGTGCTATGCCGGGAACGTACTGCACACCCAGCCTGCGGGATTAATGCGTACGCGCGAGTTATTACAAATTGGTGCAGAGCTGTATGGCCACAGCGGTTTGGAAAGTGATCTGGAAGTGCAGCGCTTAATGTTGCAAGCTTTAGCTTTACTTGGTATTGGGGGAGTTCATCTTGATCTTGGCCATGTTGCGTTGTTTCGCGCACTGATCAATCGCGCTGGAATCCCAAAAAAACTAGAAGTAGAGCTGTCCAACGCATTGCAAGGCAAGAATATGCCTGTATTGCGCCCATTAGTAGCTGATTTAATGCCGGAAGTTAAAAATGCGCTGTTAGCATTACCTAAATTGTACGGTGGGATAGAAGTAATAGCACAAGCCCGTGCGGCATTGCCGAATTATCCTGAAGTGGCGGCAGCATTAAATGAACTGGAACAAGCTGCGGCTCATCTGCAACCTTTGGCACACAGCATTGGCATCGATCTTGCCGAGCTACGAGGCTATCACTACCACAGTGGCATGGTATTTGCCGCTTATCATGCTGGCAGCCACAATGCCATCGCTTTGGGCGGACGTTATGACGATGTGGGCAAAAGTTTCGGCCGTGCCCGCCCTGCCACCGGCTTTAGCATGGATTTACGCCAGTTGCATGGCTTGCTGGCGCAACACCCACAACCTATGGGTATATTGGCACCGCATCGAAATGATGCGGCGCTACATGAAAAAATCGTGCAGTTACGCGCACAGGGACACGCAGTGATAATCGATTTTCTGGGCGCTGTGGAATTGCGCGCTGAGCTCAATTGTGACAGCGAACTGGTCATGCGCGATGGCGCATGGGATGTGGTAAAAATAAAATTTTAAATGTATTACCCACTTGCCGAGAAGGTGGGGGCAATTTTGAATGACAACGATCAATAGTAAATCAGGAACCAGTAATGTCGAAAAATGTTGTAGTTATCGGTACACAGTGGGGCGATGAAGGCAAAGGTAAGATAGTCGATTGGCTCACTGATCATTCACAAGGCGTGGTGCGCTTCCAAGGTGGCCACAATGCCGGACATACGCTTGTAATTGACGGAAAAAAAACCGTGCTGCACCTTATTCCCTCTGGAATTTTACGTGAACACGTGATGTGCTACATTGGCAACGGTGTGGTGGTGTCACCACAGGCGCTGCTTAAAGAAATGGATGGTTTGGCTGCTGCCGGTATAGATGTCTATAGCCGCCTGCGTATTTCCGAAGCATGTCCATTAATTTTACCTTATCACGAGGCCTTGGATAAAGCCCGTGAGCTGGCTAAGGGCGAGGCCAAAATTGGGACTACCGGACGCGGCATCGGCCCCGCTTATGAAGACAAGATAGCGCGTCGGGCCATCCGTCTTCAAGACCTGTTCCACCGTAAGCGCTTCGCCGCCAAGTTGGGCGAGGTGCTGGATTATCATAACTTTGTATTAAAAAATTATTTTAATACCGAAACAGTCGATTTCCAGAAGACATTAGACAACACGCTTGCGCTGGCTGAGCGCCTCAAGCCATTGGTGCTGGACGTGCCACGCGCGTTATATGAAGCGAACAAAACCGGGTTGAATCTGCTATTTGAAGGCGCGCAGGGCACCTTGCTGGATATAGACCATGGCACTTATCCTTTCGTTACATCCAGCAACTGCATCGCAGGAGCGGCTTGCACTGGTAGCGGTGTCGGCCCGCAGATGTTGCATTACGTACTTGGGATCACTAAAGCGTACACAACACGCGTTGGATCCGGCCCATTTCCAACCGAATTAGACGACGAAGTGGGTAAGCATCTGGCAGAAAAAGGCCATGAATTTGGCTCCACCACTGGACGCGCACGCCGTTGCGGTTGGTTTGATGCGGCTGCGCTCAAGCGTTCCATTCAAATTAACGGCGTGTCAGGCTTATGCGTAACGAAACTAGATGTGCTGGATGGTGTGCAAACGCTACGTTTGGGAGTAGGTTATCGCAGCGAAGGGCAATACAGCGACATCCTACCAGTTGGTGCGGAATCACTGGTTGGCTGTGAGCCAGTATATGAAGACATGCCAGGTTGGAGCGGCAGCACAGTAGGGGTGAAGCGTTATGAAAACCTTCCGCTGGAAGCACGCAACTACCTTCAACGCATTGCAGAAATTTGTGAAGTGCCAGTTGACATGGTTTCCACTGGATCGGATCGCGATGAAACCATCGTGTTGCGTCATCCATTCAAATGTTGAGTAGTGTTTGGATGATGTTCTTTTAGCTTGCTAAGGCTAATGGAAAACCCTTCAAGGGTTCTGAAAGATCAGTTGAAATATATTTTTGAAATTACTTTAGCCCTCCTTGGTGCACACCCTGCTAATCACCACGCAAGACAATGATCATTTAGTGACACAGTAAAGCTTTTATTGTTTCATGATTGCGTGGATGTAATTGCTGGGAATGGCATATGAAATGCCGCTTGGATGGGTTAACACGTTTTCTTTAGTGTCTTTTACGAATACCATGTTCAGAATACCAATGACTTTACCAGTTTTTGGATCAAATAACGGACTTCCGCTATTCCCTGGATAGGCAGTTCCATCCAATTGAAATACCAAATATGGTGTGCGCAGCCGCTTAATTATTTTTATATCAAGCTGTTTCGTAGATAGTGCCGGAATGACAATAGGGGTAATCGCCGAAATAATGGCCTGGTGCGTCACCGGGTAGAGTCCTAGTACCATGCCAATGGGAAAGCCGGTAAAGGCAACTGCTTCTCCCTCTTTTGCAGTGTCTGAATCGCCAATCACCAAAGCAGGCAATGGTTCGCCACTGATTTTCAACAATGCCAAGTCATGCTCAACGTCAACTTCGACTACAGTTGCAGGCCGAGCCTTGGCTGATGCACCACGACCTATAAAAATAGCCAGCGATTCTTTTTTTTCCGTATTTAGATTTTGCGGAACAACATGGGCATTGGTAATAATATGAAGACCATCGCCTACAGCAAATCCAGTTCCAAGAAAATTGGCTGGTGGGGCGCGAGTGTGCAATATGGTTCCGACAGCCACAACGGAAGGCCTGACTATTTCTATGGTCTGGGAGAGGTCTCCCGCAAATACATTGCCAAAATGGCAACACAGGATCAAAAACGAAGTACGTATGAACTCAATAGCAATTTTTTTTGTTCGGCCATCAAACGGAAATCCAGCCACCTTAATGCCCTTTCTTACGTGCTTAATATAACAATGCCATTGACTAGCATGGTACGTACTATTTACAGCGTCCAGGTTGGATAACAAACGAGTAAACAAGTGGCCTAAACACCTACTTCCAACAAACAAATCGATAAGCACCTTGGCCGCGGAACGGTCGGATGTACACTCATTGTCAATCACGATAAGTCCTAGATAATATTGAATTTTAACAGACAATTATGCACTTAGGCCGCTATCAAAACAAGCATAACAAAAGCAATAATGGCTCGAAGAATCTTAAGTAAACCTTCAGGTAACGACAAAACATGACGTATCAGTCCGCGAAGAGTAAAATGCGCCTTTAGTTAGATAGTTGATTACAAATGTCCATTCAGTGGTTTCCCGGCCACATGGTTTCGGCACGCAAAAAAGCGGCCGAAACCATGGAACGTGTCGATATGATCATAGAAGTGCTGGATGCGCGCGTGCCGGAAGCAGGCAGCAATCCTGTCATTAAGGAGCTGCGCTTGCATCGGCAACGACCCTGTTTGAAAATTCTTAATAAAGCCGATTTGGCAGATCCTGCCGCTACTACAGCTTGGCTGAACTTTTACAATGAACAAAAAGGAATTAAGGCTGTAGCACTTTCTTGCAAAAAACCAGGAGATGTCGCTAAGGTTCCCGGTTTGTGCGAGATGCTTGCCCCGCATCGTGACAATAGACTCAAGCCACTGCGCATGATGATCATGGGCATTCCTAATGTAGGAAAATCCACACTGATAAATGCGCTACTGAAGCGTCGGGTAGCGGCTGTAGGCGACGAGCCGGCAGTGACCAAAAATCAGCAAGGATTCGACCTGAATGAACGGATGACGCTAATCGATACGCCGGGGCTAATGTGGCCAAAAATTGAATATGACAGCGACGGCCTCATGCTGGCCGCAAGCCACGCGGTAGGACGCAATGCCATAATCGACGAAGAAGTGGCCAGTTTTCTGGGCGATATCCTCCTGGCAGGTTACCCCAACCTGCTTGCAAATCGTTACGGATTTCCCGTAGAAGGTCTGGATGGAGTAGGCATTATCGAAGCAGTCGCAAAACGGCGCGGTTATCTACTCAAGGGGGGCGTTCCAGATCTGGAAAAAGCTGCTCTCATGTTGTTGCAGGATTACCGCACAGGAGCACTTGGGCGCATCAGCTTGGAAACACCAAAAAGCCGCAATATAATGTTAGCCGAACAAGCCTTGATTAAAGCAAGGGAACAAACGTCAATATAACCAATTCATACGAAGAGCAATTTCAAAAATTTCCGTACCCGTAATATCGCTGTAGAAAACTAGCTTACCCAATAATTGAAACGCCCTTTCACCCTAAGCAGCCCTCGGCATAATTTAACTTCTGTAGGATATCACCAGTGCAGTTAAACAAACTTTACTTATACGTTTTTTCCGTTTGCATTGCACTTACCGCAGTGTCTACGGTTCATGCGGAGGAAAAAGTTTTGAATAGCTCGCTTGATTCCATACCAGTAGATTCCGTACCGCAACCTTCTACTGACTCCAATCTGACACTCACTGTCGACCCTAACCTTCCGCAAAACGATTTATGGCAACGCATCCGTAATGGTTACGCGTTGCGCAAGTTGAATAGCCCGCTAGTGGCAAACCACGAACAATGGTACGCAAAACGTCCGGACTATATGCAACGGATGACTGAGCGTGGGCAGCGCTATCTCCACTTTATTGTAGAAGAAGTCGAGCGGCGCGGAATGCCATCGGAAATAGCGCTGCTACCCATGATCGAAAGCGCGTTTAATCCAGGGGGCTATTCCACCTCTAGCGCTTCCGGCATCTGGCAGTTCATCCCGTCTACTGGCAAACATTTTGGCATGAAGCAAAACTGGTGGTATGACGGGCGGCGCAATATCATCAGCGCAACCCTTGGTGCGCTCGACTACCTGCAAAAACTGCATGGCATGTTTGGCGATTGGGAATTGGCACTTGCCGCTTACAATTGGGGGGAAGGTGCAGTACAGCGGGCACTTACACATAACCGCAAACTGGGTCTGCCGGCGAATTACGCCAACCTGAAAATGCCGTCCGAAACACGCAACTATGTACCCAAGCTGCAAGCAATAAAAAATATTATCAGTGACCCAGCCAGCTTTGGTTTGGCGCTGCATCCCGTTCCGGATCAACCGTATTTCGTTGCTGTCAGCACATCAAAAAATATTGATATGGAACTTGCCGCAGGGCTAGCGGATGTTACGCTGGATGAATTCCGCGCGCTGAATCCCGCCCACAACCGTCCGGTTATCCTACAAGAAAATTCAGAAGTACTATTGCTACCCGTGGACAAAGTGGACACCTTTCGCGCCAATCTGGCAAATAACAGCCTGCCCCTCGTATCATGGCAAACTTATAAAAGCAGGAAAGGAGAACAAATAAACGGACTCGCGACACGCTTCGGCCTGTCACCAGAGACATTTCGATCCATCAATGGCCTGTCAACAAAACAACTTAAGGTAAATACCGGGCAGATGCTACTGGTACCACTTAATGGTCAGAGTGCAGAAAATGAATTCGGGGCATTTAATTCTCACCCTGCCCTTGCCAGCCAGTTACCTGGGAATACTATTAGATACACGGTACGTAAAGGCGACACTTTGAGCGCTATTTCCCGCCTCTACAAGGTAAGTGTGGAAAAGCTGCAAGGTTGGAATAACAACGTAAAAACACTCAATCCGGGCCAGCACATTTTCATCGTGCAACCCAACAAATCATCCCGCATTTACAGTGCTGATCAGAACCGCGGTAAGCTTCTCAGGGTCAGTAACAGGAAGAAGAAGTTAATGCACAAAACGCAACGCATTGCTCAATATCCTTAACCTTTCCTTCTCACCATTTGCTTTACCTTTTGTTGACAATTCAGCATTTACTTGAACACCTACATACAGACCAGCGGTGCGAGGTTGGCCACGTGAAGCAAACCCAAGGATAATCCCGTTTCCTGGCTCATCAAGGCTGCGCGTTCGACGGCATGACGAACAGACGGAAAGGTGGTTGCAGCTAAAAGATGTTTAAGTAGTGCCATAATTAGCCTACTTTCGCTTGAATACCTCTCACCCCTACCTTGGAAAATTGGACAGTCAGCACAATGCTGGGTAAACTTTTTTGAACAATTTTACTCATATTTCAAATATGCGATAAGTGTTCCGTCTTTTCAATGCGCACAAAGAACTCTGCATAAAAATTAAGAACTTGAATAATAACGAATAATTTACAAAATTCCAGAAATTAGCACGCCCTAGCCCACAAGGAGGTCAGCCAAGCACTACAAGCCGGGGTAAATAACTTGTCAAATGTAGAAGCAGGTCGGCGATTTACCCAATATGGGCCGAATCAGCAGGCTCCACCAAAACGCCGTGGCCCGCTACTGCGGCTGCTCATGCAATTCCACAATATCTTGCTTTACGTGATGCTTGGTGCAACAGCCATCACTGCTTTTCTCAGTCATTAGGCCGATATCAGAGTGCTGCTTTTCGCAGTTGTAATCAACGCCATCATTGCTTTCATTCAGGAAGACAAGACAGAGGGAGCACTCGATGCCATCCGAGCCATGCTGTCCCCGCATGCGACGGTATCCGCAACGGCAGCCGTCAAACACAACATCAAACGATTGGCCGGCTGCTTGGCAATAAATTAATCCGGCGGATCTACTTTTTCTTGGCTGCGTATTCCAGTTCAAAAAAATTCGTTTGTATTACTTGTTCCACCTTAAAATTAGTTCAGTGACACTCTTTCAAATTCACAAATTATTCCAACCAGTGTTGGAAAATTCAGTGTTTCTCTAAATTTTTTTTCTTTAGGCTTATACCACATTGAACAAGGCGGCTGCGCCTTGCCAGGGGTACGGAAATCATAGATACTCCTTAATGCGTTTAAAATACCTAGCCTTCTTAGGCATACACACTATGCGTCTGTATATTTCATAAGAAATATTCACTTGCCGAAAAATAACTAATAAGTCATCACTTTCGTACGGGAGCAAAATGAATTCGATCAAGCTACTTGGTGCCGCCGTAATTAGCGTAATGAATATTGCTTCTTACTCAACCGCTCACGCTGAACTTGCCGACGGGAAATTTGGTTCTGCTCAGGTTTTTGATGTACAGCGCAGCCCTGCCTTCCCAACTGCAAGTACTCCAATAACTTTCTCTAACTTTGCCAATCCTTTTGCTGATCCGGGTGGTCAATTTAGCATGGCACCTGGCCAATATTTAAAGTTCTTTAAGGTATCCGATTCGCCATGTCGTTATGGAGCGAATTTACATAATGCTGATAATACGGTGGCTAGTCTATATGCTGCGAGCGGAACCATCTGGGGTTTAACGTCTAGCGGTTTTTTGTTCACTAGCTTGCCAGGTGACTTTGGGACATTTATTGCGAATGGAGCCGGATTTTCTTTAGGAGACTCTGTTACATTAACACCCTCAACTGGTGAAGACACCTGTGCAGCAACAGCTGCCTATCTTCCAAGCACAACACCCGTAAGTACAGCTGGCCCGATCAATCCAGCCCCTGTTCCTGCCACCACCCCCATCCCAACCCTGTCCGAATGGGCGATGATCATCCTAACCATGCTGGTCGCCGGCTTCGGTATTTACCAACAACGCCGCCGCCAATTATAATTGGAACCTCCTTACTCCCACGCGCAGCAAGGAGTTGCGCTTGGGAGTAGTGTTTTATGCCACCGCGCTGCTTGGCTTTGTCATTAAAAAAATTAGAGCCAGACCACTGAAGTCTCCCCTCAAAGTTGCAGCGCAGGATGCTCATAACGCAACTGTTCAAGGGCTGCACCAAGCTCGCGCGGCGGGAATGCCGCTATACCATGTTGTATAAGCTGCAATGCCAAAGTAATCACAGAGAGAACCGGGCGCGAACGCCGCGTGTTGCTCTGGAATTGGAACTCCAACTATCGCGCTTTACCCACCTCGCCAATCAAGCGCAGTACGAACGAGGCAAGACATGCGATCAGCAGTAACACACCCAAGCGGTTTTTCTGCGTGGATCGGCTAGCGGAGAACCCCAATCCAAAATACTCGCTTTTCAAGTCGCGGAATGACTCCCCAATCTGCATCCGCTGGGCGTACACGGCCACGACAGCTTGAGCACTTAAGTAATCAAGTTTCGGGCTGACTGCCAAAAGCCATGGTTCGCGTTGCGTGCGGGCATTCTTCAGGCTGGCTCGAATGGTTCAGCTTACCCAGGCGACTCTTCTTGTGGCGCTTTTGATTGGCGTGTTTGATCAACACCAAACAGCATGGCACAGGATGATTTAGTACATAGTTAAATTGACCGAGTGACCTCGCTTTAGCTGTGGTAAATGGATAGGGTGTTTTGCAGCCAGCCCACGTACAATCTCTACCGGACTGACCATGTCGCTTAATATCAGCCGGCTGCCCATTACCACCGCCTCGGCAACAGCCAGTAAACTGGCTAAGCACTTTGCGTGAATACTGGGAAGCTTGTGGACAGAATGCGGCGTAAGATCGTGATCGTATGCGTAGTGGACTCTTCCTTCGTAGTTTGGTCGCTACGGAAGAGACAATAAACCTGCCATGCATGCACTGTTTTGGAGCAGACAGTCGTCCTACTTTATTGAAATGCAACAGAGTTTTGAGGGAGGATCTCAGGTACTGACCCAATATATTCGCAGCAATGAAACTGACCTATCAATCATCCGCCAACGTCGCGGCCATGTACCAACCAGGCTCCGCCATACCATCTACTTCTATGCATCAGCTTAACAACTGATACGCAAAAATTCATTTATTTAATGACGCCTTAGTACAGATTACATAACTTTTACTCCGCTGCCAGATAACAATGCACGTGATGTGTGGCGCTAACTATAGTCTCACTTGGATAAACTTCGCGACATTTCGCCATGACTTGTGCGCAACGCGTATGAAAATGGCAGCCCTGCGGTGGATGAGAGGGAGAGGGCGTTTCTCCAGGCAGACGAATAGTTTTCATGCCCTGACCATCTATTCTCGGCACTGCAGACAGCAAAGCCTGGGTATACGGATGTTTAGGGGCATGCAATACTTCCTCCACCGTGCCACGCTCGACGATACGCCCCAAATACATCACATATACCTCGTGCGCGAGATATTCCACCACCGCCAGATTGTGCGAAATAAACAGGTAGCTTAATCCTAATTGTTGCTGCAATGATTTTAGCAAATTTAAAATTTGCGCTTGCACCGAAACATCCAGCGCGCTGGTCGGTTCATCGCAAATTAGCAGATTCGGATTAACCGCCAGCACCCGGGCGATAGCGATACGCTGCCGCTGCCCACCGGAAAACTCGTGCGGATATCGCCACTTAGAGGCTTTCTCCAACCCAACCTGCTCCAGCAATTCATCTATGCGGCGTTGCCGCTCATCGCTATTTTTAGCGATAGATAGCGCATCCATGCCCTCTTGTAAAATTTCCGCTATGCGCATTTTTGGGTTCAAAGATGCATAAGGATCTTGAAATATCATTTGCATCCCGGCGCGATGTTTGCGCAATTGCCCCGCAGTGATGCCCATGAGTTCGTGGCCCGCAAAACGTACGCTGCCTGCGGTAGGTGTAATGAGTTGCAGCAGCGCCTTGCCTACCGTAGTTTTACCGCAACCGGATTCACCCACCAGCGCCAGCGTACGCCCCTCTGGAATATTCATTGACACCCCATCTACCGCTTTAACGTGGCCTACCGTGCGCTGCAATATGCCTTTTCGGATGGGAAAGTGGACTTGCAGATTTTCCACTTGCAAAAGTGAAGTGCCCCTCTCCCCTTCCCCAGCTCCTTCCTCACTTGCAGTCGATAGGCCAGGGGAGAGGGATGTTTTTAAGTTTAATTTCTCATTCCCCATCTGCGATGTGTACAAATGGCATCTTACCCCCTGGCCGTTTTCCAACTGCGTCCACTCCGGCACTTGCTCGTGGCATAGCGCCCACGCTTTATCGCAGCGCGGCGCGAATCTACAAGCGGCAAGTGGCGCACCCAATGGGGGGACATTGCCCGGAATAGCCGCTAATGGTTGTCCACTGCGTCCCGCATCCGGCAATGCGGCAAATAATTTTTGCGTATAAGGATGAGCGGGACGCGAAAACAACTGCTCACGCGGTGCCTGCTCGATAATTTGTCCGGCATACATCACCCCGACCTGATGCGCCATTTGAGCGACTACGCCCAGATCATGGGTTATCAGCAACAACGCCATACCGGTTTCCTGCTGCGTATCGCGCAACAGTTTAAGCACCTGCGCTTGTATGGTCACGTCGAGAGCGGTAGTGGGTTCGTCTGCGATCAACAACTTGGGTTGTCCGGCCATTGCCATTGCAATCATCACGCGTTGTTTCATGCCACCGGAAAGCTGAAATGGATATTCAGACGCACGGCGAGAGGCATCGGAAATACCTACCTGCTCCAGCAATTCAACACAACGCGAGTGAACTTCTTTGCCACGCAGTCGCTGATGCAATATCAATACCTCGGCAATCTGATCACCGACCGTCATCACTGGGTTCAAGCTCAACCCCGGTTCCTGAAAAATCATTGCCATCTGACCACCGCGCACTTCGCGCATGGCATATTCTGGCAGCGCCAAAATATCTTCTTCATCAAGTTTAATATCACCGCTGGCGACGCGTATTCCATCCGGCAGCAAACGCATTAGTGATAATGCCGTCATAGATTTGCCACAGCCGGATTCGCCAAGCAGCGCAAAAGTCTCGCCTTGTTTAATACTGAACGATATGTCATCCACAATGCGCGCGCCATTGTTCAGGCGCGTCACCAAGCCAGCTACATTCAGTATAAATTCCTCTCGTCCAATTTCTGGGGGAACACTAGGAAAGGGGCGCAGCTGGTTAAGAGAGAAGTCAGATTTCATGCGGCCACCTACGTCCGATTCAAGCGCGGATCAAACGCATCACGTACCGCATCAGCGAACAGATTCGCGGCCAGCACCAGCACCAGCATGAATCCAAACGCAGCTGCCAGCGTCCACCACACCATCGGCTCGCGCCCCATCTCCAGGCGGGCGGAGTTTATCAACGTGCCAAAGCTCATGGTACTAGGGTCAACCCCCACGCCGACATAGGACAGCACCGCCTCGGCCAGTACCAAGCTGCTGAAATCCATCACCACCGCAATCAAAACGATGTGCATCACATTCGGCACGATATGGCGAGTAAGGATGCGGGAAGATGAAACGCCGAATGCCTGCGCCGCCTGGATGTACTCCAACTCTCGCAACTTAAGTGTCTCGCCACGTAGCAAGCGGCATAGTCCGGTCCAACTGGTCACCCCAAGAATCAGGCACAAAAACAATAAGCGTAAATCGGCGCGTGCAGCAGAAGTTTCAAACCACTCGGGATGCATCTCAATATAAACCTGCATCATTAACACTGCGGCCGCAATCAACAACACGCTGGGGATAGAGCTTAGTACGGTATAAATATACTGGATTACATCATCCACCCAACCACGCAAGTATCCTGCCGCTATACCCAGCAACAATGCAAATGGCAACATCACCAGCGTGGTGACAGTGCCGATCACAAGCCCGGTGCGAATACTTTTCAGCGCGAGATACAATACATCCTGCCCCACTTTGTCAGTACCCAGCACGTGGTAAACCGCGGCCAGATTGGCAGTCACACCAAGCAGCATGGCTATTAACAAAGCCGTTATCAACAATGCTTTGCAAGGCTTGTTTTTCATCGCTCCCGTAAAGATAGATATTCCATTATCTGTACTGATTTTTCCTCCTGTCGATGACGAGACTGTCCTGAATTTGACGAAAAAATGGAATAACATATTACTGACCGCAATCAATAACACGCCGATTAGCAACCCCTCTAAAGCACCGATTCCTGTGCGTTTTAGCACATCGCCCAGAAGTTCGCGCTGTGGATCAACCAGATGGGCGCCACCGTAACGCAAGCGCGGATAATCCCGAAGTATCTTGCCCTCCGACGTTTCCATACTTTCCTTGGCATACAGATAGGCCGCCAGTGGCGCAGAATAAGTTTTTTCGGTACGGCTTTTTATGCCTTTGGCAAGTGCATCGAAAACACTCAGTACCTCCGCCGAATACACTGTCTGGCCATTACTCTTCTCTGGTAACGCGGCGCGGTAATGCAGGGTGTCAAGTAACCCCACCAGCACAAATAACGATAGCAGTAGCAGCGACACCATGCCCACACTGCCCTTGGCCACGCGTTGCCAAGGTAGAACAAGATGAGGGCGCTTTCGTATCCACACAGCCGCAGCAAGAACCGTTGCGAGCAGTAGGTAGATCATCGCATCTGTCCAAAGAATTACGGGCATATTACTCACCCCGGCATTGAGTACTGAAAATCGCCCGTTCTGAGCATAGAATGGAATTGAAATATGGGCAGATTGAGTCACACATTAAGCTCGATCTGAGCCTAATGTGTGACTCATTGCGGACGGGAAATATATTTATAAAGGCACTCATTGCAACCTCACTCGCGGGTCAACGATGGTATATGAGATATCTGTCAAAACTAAACCAGCGATATACAACATCGAACCAAGAAATACCATGGCACGCACCACACCGAAGTCCTGCGCATTAATTGCGTCTATTGTGTAACTACCCAGACCGGGGATACCGAAAAATGATTCGGTCAGCAAGCTGCCCATGAACAGCAGCGGAATGACCACCACCACACCGGTTAAAATCGGGATCATTGCATTCTTCAGCACGTGACGGAATAACACGCGCAATTCCGACAGGCCCTTGGCACGGGCGGTCCGCACATAGTCCTTACCGATTTCTTCCAAAAAAATCGTTCGATACCAACGGCTACTGGCACCAACACTACCCATTACGCCAATCAACACAGGCAGCAGCACAAATTTGATACTGTCCAACCCGCCCGCATAGCCAGAAATCGGCATCCAGTGCCACAATTTACTCGCCACGAACTGACCGCCAATAATGTAAAACAGACCGGAGATGGACATCAGCAAAACACATAGCGACACGCCCAGCATGTCCAGCGCAGTCGCCCTGAACAGTGTCATTAACAGCGCGAAAGTAATGTAGATGAGCAGGCCAATAAGAAAAGTCGGTAGCGCGATGGCGAGGCTAGGCATCATGCGGGTCTGGATTTCACGCGCGACATTACGCCCGTCGTTGGATGAACCAAAATCAAATGCAAACATCCTGGCCGACTTCTGGAAAAAAATCGTATCGCTAATTTTACTTACGCCCTCTGCATGGGCATTAAATAGCAGCGGTTTATCATAACCATGCTGCTGCTTCCACTTTTCGATCGCTTCAGGCGTAACACGCTTCATGCCCAATTGCATCCGCGCCATATCGTCCGCTGTATTCACCACAAAAAAAAGAGAAAAAGTGAGCAGGTTCACACCGATCAAAATCGGGATAGCATACAAAATGCGGCGAATAAGATAAGCGATCATTGAGAGAGAGCTGTAGGTTACACTTACCCACCATAATAGATGAGAGGCGATACATAAACGTATCTATGTTCGCCAGAGAAAATGGATTGCAAATTTCAAGTTAACAACTTACTGTTTTTTAATACAAGCAAGGTGTTATTCACATTCTCATCATCCTAAACGGCCCGAGAGGCTTGACCGATTTTCTTTCAAGTACTTCTTTCAAGTACTTCTTTCAAGTACGGGTTACCGCCTTGATCATCTGCCTCTGTTTCAATCAACCTGGTGTGCCAGCTTGTTTATTGTGCAGCGCTGGCTCAGCATCGTCCAGCCCGGCTTCCATTTTTCTTTATTTTTTTAAATCGCTTTAGCTGGAACGTCATGCTCCAACAACAATTTTTGTCTTGCTACATCACGCGGGATGCATACCATTTCCGAACCAACTTTCTGTTCAATTCCCTTAACTTTGGCACAGACCATTATAGGACCCGTAGGTGTTGCTTTCGGGCCGCGGCACCAGCCATCAGAAGGCGTAGTTTTAAAATCTATCCATACTCCTTCAGCTGCCTTGCATTCCTCAGGATCGGTAGGATAAGCGTGACTAATCACGGGCACAATAGCCAAAATTGCGATCGACACGGCTCTAAATGTTGTTTTTCCAAAATAACTCAAAATGATTCCTTTCTTTATAAATTGCGGCAAAAAAGGTGTTGCCGCACACCTGCATGTTACTTTCAAAAAACGGACAATTTTATCAGGCATTCTTACAAAATCACCTTGCACTTTAACACTTAATCCGAAATTATTTTTGCCGAACCGAAGTTTTTTTGTCCCAGCAAAAAATATAATCATCGCGCCTCTTCCCGCTGCCGCAACACACGCCACAGCCACCAGCCCAGTAAAGCGAGCGCAGAACCAATTAACCACAATGGCCATAGCTTAGGCTGGTTCCAACCGCTACGCAGTTCATCACGCTGTGCTGCGTCTATACGCAAATATTTAACATTATTATTGGCCATTTTATTGGGCTTGCTGTTATGCAGCCAAGCATGACGCAATACATAATCCTTAGGATGTTGCCCCCATATCCAAGGCGAATCACGGCGCAAAATTTCCAGCATTTCATCAATGATTTTCTGGCGTGCTGGGCCGTTTTCCATGTTCTTCATCTTCTCAAACAGGTGGTCATATTCTGGGCTATTGTAATTCGACGCGTTCTCACCCCCCTTCTCAACCTTGCCCTGCGCACCATGTAGCAAAAATAAAAAATTCTCCGGGTCAGGATAATCAGCGTTCCAGCCGAAATAAAACATCTGCGTATCGCCTTTACGTAGCTTATCCTGAAAACGGTTGTAGTCAGTGCTGCGCGCCACCAGTTGCAAATTAAGCTTTTCGAGTTGCTTACGAAGCCAGTCCAGCCGCGACTTGCTACCCACGCCGGTAGCAGTCGTATCAAGATAAATAATCAGCGGTTGTTTTGTTTTTGCATCCAAACCATCAGGATAGCCAGCTTCGGCCAGCAGCTTTTTCGCCTCATTAATTGATTTACGTTGAGGTGCGCCATTAACCCAGTCATATACATAATGATTGATGCCTGCTTCGCCTTCGCGGTAGCCGAAAATACCAGGTGGAATAGGCGATTGCGCGCTAATGCCACGGCCGTTAGCAAAAATGGAAATGAATTCCTCAAAATCCACCGCAATAGAAATGGCACGGCGCAACTTAGTCGCACGTTCACTCGACCCTCCCACAACCGGATCGAGCCAGTTGAAACCCATATACGAAGTAGAAGTGGCTACCGAGGTAGAAAGCTTAATACCTTGCGCTTTCATCTCGTCTGTAACGTTAGTTTCGCCGCCAACATTCACCTGCACTGCTTGATCAAAACTATCAGAGCTGATGCCCGCCGCATCATAATAACCTTGCAGAAATTTATTCCAGTAGGGAATGGTTTCCTTTTCCAGACTAAACACTACTTTGCTGATTAACGGCAAAGCCTTACCCGCGTCAGCCAGCAACCCCGCTTCTTTATCCCCCGCCTCACCTTCCGTCGGATAGACTTCGCCGGAAAAATGCGGATTGCGCGTCAACACCATACGCTGGTTGGGATTATTTTCCGATAGATAATACGGCCCACTACCCACTGGCCACCAATCCAGAACCAGGTTGCGTTCAGACATGCCATCCTGCGCATAAAAGCGCTCAGCTTCCACTGGCATGGGTGAAAAAAATGTCATCGCCAACCAATAAGCAAACTGCGGATATTTACCGTAAATTTTAATACGGTAAGTGCGGTCGTCCACTGTTTGCACACCTTCCAGCGGATAGTCGTGGAGATCAAGAAAAGTGTTGGGATTCTTTTTTTTAGCTTGCTGCAAAGTTGCGATGTATTCTTTAAGGCCAACGATGTAATCCACCATAAGTCCTGCAATCGGCGAATGTATAGTCGGATGGGCAAGCCGTTTGATTTGATAAACATAATCCGCCGCTTTCACTTCACGCGTACCGCTATGCGGGAAATCAGTCAGTGCATGTATATTGCTTAAATCATTGCTTGTAAGCGCATGATATTCCAATTCACCTTTGGCATCACGCGCAAAAGCCGGATGCGGCTGGTAATTCAAACCGGTACGCAAATGAATTTCGTAAACACTGAATGCCACCTTTTCGGCAGGTGCGTCATTCGGTAACAGCTGGTTATTTTTATCCAGATAACGCACTGTCGGCATTTCACTGGCTGCCTGCGGTACCAGCGTGTAGGGACGTTTCAGGAAATGATATTGCAGCGGCGGTTGATATATCTGCGCAAGAAATATATATTCATTCTCGCTATATGCTGACGCCGGATCGAGATGTTTAGGCCGTTCGGTAAAAGCAGAATAATAAATCGACTTACCCTTATCACTGGCCGGGTAAGGATTATTCCACAAACCGCCGTCACAACCTGCAAGCGCCAGGAGCAGCGGTAAGTAATGTAAGTATTTCATGGCGCGAGAGTTTATCCGAAATATCGCTATTCGTGGTAAAGTTGCGGCCACTTTTAACCTTATGAATGGGCAGTAAGATGAATCCGATTTGGCAAGATTATCTACGGGAACAAGGGGCCGAAATACAAGATGGCATCGTGCAATATTTTGGCGCTGGGCAAGGCGAACTTACTGCCGCACAAGACGGCATGGTACTGTGCTACTTAAGCCAGCTTGGGGTACTCAAGGTTTCTGGTGAAGATGCTGAAACCTTCCTACAAAACCTATGTAGTAGTGATGTGCGTGAAGTCACCCCATGGCATGCCCAATTCAGCAGCCTAAACAGCCCAAAAGGACGAATGTTGGCAAGCTTCCTAATCTGGCGTAAAGGGGTGCTTGATGACGCAGACAAGGCTTTTTTCCTGCAACTGCCGCTTAGTTTGTGCGCCGACATCCAGCAACGCCTATCCAAATACATCCTGCGCTCCAAAGTAAAAATTGAGAACGTAACCGACCAACAAATCAGTTTTGGCTGGGCTGGGGAGGGTTCAGAGGAACAACTGCGTGAATACTTGGGTTCGGTTCCGGTAGAACCTTGGGGAGCGGAAGAAGTAGGCAACCGGGTATCAGACCACAATGATACTGGCGTCATTCGTCTCGGCGAACAACGCTTTCAAATCAACACAACGATCGAACACGCACCCGCCCTATGGCAAAAGCTTATTGTGGCCGGACGTCCGGTTGGTTCACCTTGCTGGGACTGGCTCACGATTCATGATGGTATTCCAGTAATCCTACCGGCTACCCAAGAGCAATTTGTACCGCAAATGGCCAACATGGAATTAATCGGTGCCGTGAACTTCAAAAAAGGTTGCTATCCCGGCCAGGAAATTGTGGCGCGCATGCAATATCTCGGTAAACTCAAGCGCCGTATGTATTTAGCGCATATCGACAGTGATGGTCCACCGCAACCGGGTGACGAGCTTTACAGCGCGGACATGGAAGGCCAGGCTAGCGGTATGGTGGTCAACGCATCACCTGCCCCAAACGGCGGCTATGACATGCTGGCGGTGGTGCAGATTAGTAGCCACAAAGACCAAACTATCCACTGGAAATCCCTACAAGGCGCGGCGCTTCGGTTCAAGAGATTGCCTTATCCAATTTATTAGTTTGAATGAAACCGTTGTTGATGAATCGAGTAGTTTTGCTTAAATTCGAACCCCTTTGCGGTGAAAACGGGGAAGAACACGCTGCACGACTTGCTTCGACTATTAATCCGGCATAGTAAAGTATGAACCCTGTTCGGGTTGAGCCTATCGAAGCCCGTTCACCTTTCGGCAGGCTCAAGGCGAACGGACTTCAAACATAATCTGACTGAATCAATAATACTTAAAACACTTACGCTTAATAACAACTTGCGTAATACCAAATGTGTCAAAATATTCGGCTTGAACAGGGATAACTGTCGGATTAATTACCAAACGCGCTGTCGCGATTACTTTACAGCACACGCTGCAATAGTCAAATAGCTTGCACAATCGCCGTAAGACTCCCCTAAATTTTAAGCAGCTGCTTGCGTTTGCGCTGGGTTTCCAGCGCTACACCTGCATTACATCCATAGCAATCGCCAATACTGAACTGCCCGTGGTAGGCACAGCTGCACCAGCTCTTGGAGAGTAACCTCCAACACTTCAAGCACATCATTCGCACGGGAAACAATTGGGGCAATATTTTGCCGTGACGAATACGCAATGAAATCATATATGTCGATTTTTTTACTTTACCGGAACATACTGTATTGGCGCACATGAACAGCGATGAATTTAGCATTTTGTGCTGGATAAATTTTCAACAAAAGACTTACTATAGAAACACGTTAAATCGGTAATCTATCATGCAGTGGTGATAACTCTTATACCATTCTAAAATCTGGTTACTGTATTATTGCAACATAGTCTTAACCTTATGAAATAACGAATAGAATATGGCTACCAATAAACTTCGTGCCTTATTAGTGGAGACCTCACTGGATGATGCCCAGCGCACGCTTGCAAAACTGGAACAGAGCGGTTACGAGGTGGAACACCGGCGAGTGGATAATGCGTCCGCTATGCAAGCTGCCTTAACTGAAGATGAGTGGGATGTGGTGTTATGTAGCTATGATCCATCCGGATTTTGTGGACTAGCTGCGCTCGAGCTCATGCAATCACAAGGAGTAGACCTCCCTTTTCTGTTCCTATCTCATAATCTACATGAAGAAACGATCATTCATACCATGCAATCCGGTGCGAACGATTACATTTTTAAGGGGAGTTTAAATAGGCTCGCTCCCTCAATAGCACACAATTTACGCGAAGCACGTATTCGTTACGAGCACCGTCAAGCGCAAATTGCCTTACAAGAAAATCAAGCGCGCCTGCAAGCCTTCATCACTAACCTACCAGGCATGGCTTATCAAATATTACTCAAGCATGATGGCGATATTTCCTTTCCCTATATCAGCGACGGCAGTAAAGCTCTTCTCGACTTGAACCCACAGGATTTAGAAAAAAATCCACACTTATTTATGGATATGTTGCACCCGGATGACCGCGGCTCATATGAACAATCCATGCGTACTTCAGCAAATAATCTTACTTTCTGGAACTGGGAAGGGCGTATCGTGATATTGCCGGAAGGCGAGATTAAATGGATCAATCTACGCTGTAGCCCCCGAAAAACATTGCATGGCGAAATTCAGTGGGAAGGCATTATGTCGAACATCAGCCAAAGCAAGCAGGCGGAAATCGAAATAAAACATTCGCAGGAACAATTACGTGAACTATCTTCCCACGTCCAGCTTGTACGCGAACAAGAGCGCCTTAACATCGCACGCGAGGTCCATGACGACTTAGGAAGTACGCTTACCGCCATTAAGCTCAATATCGCTTGGTTGGGTGGACGATTGAACAGGGAAGCACCTGAGCTGATTGCAAAAATTAAGGATGTTGAAAACCTGGTTGATAAGTGCACCGCCGCCGCCAACGACATCTCCCACTCCCTACGCCCAAGCACGCTAGACTGCTTCGGCATCATCACGGCAATGGAAATCGAGGTAGATGAATTTGAACAGCGTACCGGTATTTCTTGCGTATTTAACCACCCGGATGAAGATATCACTTTAGATCCGGATATCGCCATCGCACTATTTCGCATCCTGCAAGAAACACTTGCTAATATTATGAAACACGCAGATGCCAGCAAAGTAAAAATAGATCTATATAACCAAGCGACCTGCGTCGAAATGATTGTTAGCGACAATGGCTGCGGCTTTACCGAATCTGACCGCATCAAACCGCGTTCTTTTGGTCTGCGCGGCATTAAGGAACGGGTCGCCTACTTTGGCGGCAATGTGCACATCAAAGGCACACCCGGCTCAGGAACTACAATTAAAGCATGCATTCCGCATCAATCTGAGCCATTAACTACTGGTAACTTTTTTTTATCACAGCCACAACAGAAATTGCTGTAATGAATATTATTAAATATCAATCATGATTAATATATTAGTAGTAGATGATCACGCACTAATCCGCAAAGGCATGAAACAGATTCTCAATGACACCGAGGATATACGCGTAACCGGGGAAGCTGAAAATGGCATGCAAGCCATCAAGATGGCGCAAGCAAACCCTTATGATTTAGTACTACTCGATATCAGCATGCCTGACAAAAATGGTATCGATGTGCTTAAACAGCTTAAGCTCAATCAACCGCAATTACCAGTGCTCATATTAAGTATGCATGAGGAAAATCAATATGCATTGCGTTCCATGAAAGCCGGGGCTGCAGGCTATCTCAGCAAGCAAAGCGCCCCGACACAACTGGTTACCGCCATACGCCAAGTTGCCTGCGGCAAAAAATATATTAGCAACGAACTGGCGGAAGAATTGGCCAATGGCCTATCACAAGGATATCAGGAACTGCTGCACCAAACCTTATCCAACCGCGAATACCAAACACTGTGCTTAATGGCATCAGGCAAAAGTTTGAGCGAAATGGCAGAGGCTTTATCACTTAGCGCCAAGACCGTCAGCGTTTATCGTGCGCGTTTACTGGAGAAAATGAAATTGAAAAATAATGCTGAAGCGGTTCGCTATGCGATCGAACATCATTTGATTGAATAATATCTTTTTCGTAAATATTCAAAATTCAATAAATTCAATCACTCAATTGTCAGCAGACAGGGAAAATGACATGCCCCTCAATAAAGCTTGAACCAAGCCACGAATGACACCTTCTTCGTCAGCAGCGATGCGTAGCACAGGCTTAAAACCGGTAGCGTTGATCTGAATGCTGTTGGATTGGTTAGCTTCAACGTTCAGGGCCAAACCGAGAAAATCAAGTGGTCCGCAAATATCCTCCCGTACTTGTGGCGCGTTTTCGCCGATGCCGCCACTGAACACCAGCGCGTCAATGCCGCCCGCCTTGGCGGCCAATGCACCGATAGCGGCACGCACTTGGCGGCAAAAATAGCTCACTGCAAAACAGGCGTTCTCGCTACGGCTCTCCAATAAACGTTGCATTTCACTGCTCTCTCCGGCAGACAATGCGAGTAGTCCCATATGGTGGTTGACCAGATCACTTAATCCCGCGCTATCGTAACGTTTTGCCAGCTCTAGCATCACGCCCGGATCCAGGTCGCCACTGCGCGTGCCCATCGGAATACCACCAGCTGGCGTATAACCCATGGTTGTGTCGATGGATTTCAGCCCTTCCATCAAGCACAGGCTGGCCCCTGCGCCCAAATGTGCAACCACAATGCGGCCCTGTGCGGCCTCTCCCAGCAGTGACGGAAGTTTAGAGGCGATGTAAGCATAATTGAGGCCGTGAAATCCATAGCGCCGCATGCCAAGATCACACGGGATCGGCAAGCGCCGCGCCAGTTCCGGCATGATGTGGTGAAATACGGTATCAAAACAGGCTATTTGCGGCACGTCCAATCGCGCCCGGCACAGCTCCACCCCGAGCAGATTGCCCGGCATGTGCAGCGGCGCAAGATGTGTAATGGCATTCAGTCGCTTGACTTCTGCCGCATCGAGGAGTCGCGCTGAATCGATTGCTTCGCCGCCATGTACGAAGCGGTGGCCAATTGCGTCCGGCACTTCACCACCTAGATCATTCAGCAGTGCGTCAAAAAAATCAGCGTGATTATGCGGGAAATTTTTTCCGGTATGGGTGTAGCGCCAGTCACGGCGCGTGCCGTCGGCGCGGAACAGGCTTGCCTTAAGGCTGGATGAGCCGCTGTTAATGGTGAGAATTGCATGGCTCATTGTGGCCATTTCCAGTCGCGTATTTCAGGCATATCTTGGCCGAACTGGTGAATGTATTGCGTGTGTTCGTTGAGTTTGTCGCGCATACGCTGTTTGATGTGTGCCGCTTGTGCCTGCAATTTCGGCACCCGGTTTGCCACATCCATTACCAAATGGAAACGGTCAAGGGTGTTGAGCACAACCATGTCAAATGACGTGGTTGTGGTACCTTCTTCTTTGTAGCCGCGCACGTGGAGATTGTCGTGGTTGGTGCGGCGATAAGTCAGGCGATGAATCAGCCACGGATAGCCGTGGTAGGCGAAAATGATCGGCTTGCCGGTGGTGAACAAGGAATCGAATTCCTTGCCTGACAAACCGTGCGGGTGTTCCTCCTGCGGTTGCAGGGTCATCAAGTCGACCACGTTGATAAAGCGGATTTTTAGCTCCGGTGTCAACTGACGCAAGATGTCTATGGCCGCCAGCATTTCCAGTGTGGGCACATCGCCCGCCGCCGCCAGAACCACATCCGGCTCGCTGGCTTGGTCGTTGCAGGCCCATTCCCACAAGCCTATGCCTGCGCTGGTGTGGTTGATGGCGGCTTTCATATCCAGCCATTGTTGCGCGGGTTGTTTACCGGCGACAATGACATTCACCAAATTACGGCTGCGCAGGCATTGGTCGGTAACACAGAGCAGCGTATTGGCATCTGGAGGCAAATAGACGCGGATAATATCCGCCTTCTTGTTCATGACATGGTCGATAAAGCCAGGATCCTGATGCGAGAAGCCGTTGTGATCCTGTTGCCAGACATGCGAGGTGAGCAAGATATTTAACGAGGCAATGGGACGGCGCCAGGGAATTTCGCGGCACACCTTGAGCCATTTGGCATGCTGGTTGAACATTGAATCCACAATGTGGATGAAGGCTTCATAGCACGAAAACAGTCCGTGGCGGCCAGTGAGCAGATAACCTTCCAGCCAACCCTGGCAGGCGTGTTCGGATAGTATTTCCATTACCCGGCCATCGGGCGCGAGATGATCGTCGAAATCATAGCGCAGCGCCATCCAAGCACGGTCTGTCACTTCGAACAGCGCACCCAGCCGATTGGACGCGGTCTCGTCCGGGCCGAACACGCGAAAATTGTCGCGGTTCTTCTGCATTACATCGCGTAGAAAGCCCCCCATTACCCGAGTGGATTCAGCGATACTACCGCCGGGTAAATCTACCGCCACCGCGTAATCCTGGAAATCCGGCAGGCGCAGGTCGCGCAGCAGCATACCGCCGTTGGTATGGGGATTGGCGCCCATGCGGCGATCCCCAGTCGGTGCGAGCGCCGTCAGTTCGGGTTTGAGCGTACCATTGTCATCAAACAGCTCTTCAGGCCGGTAGGATTTCATCCAGCTCTCCAGCAGCCGCACATGTTCCGTCTTCTCCATGTTGCCGAACGGCACCTGATGCGAGCGCCAATAGCCTTCGGTTTTCTTTCCGTCCACCTCTTTCGGGCCGGTCCATCCCTTGGGGCTGCACAACACGATCATGGGCCAGGAAGGGCGGCCCACCAAGCTGCCCTCGCGCGCTTTACGTTGAATATCGCGAATCTCGGCGATCACCACATCGAGAGTAGCGGCCATGAGTATGTGCATAACTTCAGGCTCGTTACCTTCCACAAAATAAGGCTTGTGGCCATAGCCCGCAAATAGATTCGCCAGCTCTTCCCGACTGATGCGCGCGAGTATGGTCGGACTGGCGATTTTGTAGCCGTTGAGATGCAGGATAGGCAATACAGCTCCGTCCGTGCGCGGGTTGAGAAACTTGTTTGAATGCCAAGATGTAGCCAGCGGCCCGGTCTCCGCTTCTCCGTCGCCAACCACGCAGCAGGCGATGAGATCGGGGTTATCAAACACCGCGCCATACGCATGGAACAGCGAATAGCCCAACTCCCCCCCCTCGTTGATGGAACCAGGTGTCTCCGGTGCGGCATGGCTAGGTATCCCGCCCGGAAAAGAGAATTGCTGAAACAACCGCCGCATGCCTTCTTCGTCCCGGGAAATATCGGAATACAGTTCGCTATACGTACCTTCGAGGTATGTGTTGGCCACTACAGCTGGGCCGCCGTGGCCCGGACCAGCGACAAAAAACATGTTGAGATCATGCGCTTTGATAATTCTGTTCATATGCGCATAGATAAAATTGAGCCCCGGTGTAGTACCCCAGTGGCCCAGCAAGCGTGGCTTGATGTGCGCCAGCTCCAGTGGCATTTTTAAAAGCGGATTGTCCAGCAGGTAAATTTGTCCGACGGAAAGATAGTTGGCGGCGCGCCAGTAAGCGTCAATCCGATGGAGTTCATCAGGTGTCAACACAGTGGCTAATGGCAGCATTTCGTTTTCCTTCATGTCGTACATTTGTGGTACACGACCTCACGCCAAGCGTTTGAAGAGGTGATCGCTGAATTGTTGTTGCATGGATATTCAGAAGATGGGTTGAGGCATCATTCTACTGGCCTTTATGCCGTTTTGCTTTTGTTACACTTCATTTTCGGGTTGATTTGAAATTTGCTACGCGTTTTCTTGCATACCAATTAACGCTTCGTCCATCAATTCGCTGTAAAACGATTGGAAAGCTGGATGCTCAACGAGGGGAGGAATATCGATCAGGCTGCTCGGCTCAAGCCCGGTATTGATACGCTCGCGATTCTTGCGCTTGAGGTCGGCGTATTCTTCATCGCGCCACATCAGTCACAAGCCACGCCCGACAGTCTATTCCAACAGAATCTGGGCTTGCGAAGAGCGTAGCGGCACGACCACGCAGATATTGTTACGCCAAATCCTTCGCACAGCATCACCCGCTGGCCTTCGCTGGCGATAGCAACACGTAGCTGTCCAGTTTTTCCTCCATTAAATATCAATAAATAATTCTCGTTTGTGATTTTGCACTGCTGGTCATTGCCAGAAAACGTTAACCGTACTTGAAAGCCTTTTTAGTAATCGCCGCCATGAGTACCACGGGTGCCAGGCGACAAAACCTTATATGGAGGTATATACTGAACCACATATTAACGTTTACTGGGAGATCGACATGTTTCAAAGATTGATACTCGCCGTGCTGTTCGCCTTGTTCGGAAATTTCGCTAACGCCGAAGCACAATTAATACACAACGCTCCACGTGGTGAGTTGTTGTATTCAACGCATTGCATTGCTTGCCACAGCACCCAAGTGCATTGGCGGGAAAAGAAGCTCGTTACTGACTGGGCAAGTCTACAGTCAGAAGTACAACGCTGGCAGGGAATTGCAAAGCTTGGGTGGAACGATGAAGACATTGAAGACGTTGCGCGACATCTGAATACTGTCTATTACCGTTACCCCGCGTCGGATTAACCGGAGCTTTGTCACATCAGCAAGCTTCCGCCAATATCTAAGGTGGCGTTACCGCGTGCATTCATTTAATGTAAGCATGTGCCGCATAACGGCCATTGCCCTCACAATTTGCTGTGCCCTAAGTTCCCATCAACACGATAACCACTGATCAAAGCTTGTCCCAAAATGGCCGTCAATCACTACGAGAACTTTCCTGTCGCTTCCATTCTTCTGCCTAAACGTTTGCGGCGGGCAGTTGAAATAATTTACCATTTTGCGCGTCAGGCTGACGATTTTGCCGATGAGGGTGATCTCCAAAATGAAGAACGTTTTATGGCACTTGATCGGTTTCGCAGTGAACTCGGGCGCATTGCCGCTAATGAAACACCGCTTACCCCTTTGTTTTGCGACTTGGCGGACATCATTGCGCGGCATCAGTTGCCGTTGCAATTGTTCCACGATCTGCTTGACGCTTTTTCGCAGGATGTACTCAAAAAACGTTACGCCAATTTCGACGAACTGCTGGGTTATTGCAGCCGTTCCGCTAATCCCGTCGGCAGGTTGTTGTTACATCTGTATGAAGAAGCTAGCCCCCCAAATCTGCAATATTCCGACGCTATATGTACCAGTCTGCAACTCATTAATTTTTGGCAGGATGTAACAAAAGACTATGCCATCAACCGCATCTATTTGCCGCAGGATGAGATGGCACACTTTGGCGTAACTGAAGCGCATGTCGCGGATGGCCGCGTAGATAAGGAATGGCAACAACTTATGCAGTTTCAGGTTCAGCGCACACGCGACATGATGCGTAGTGGCACCCCCCTTGGCAGCATATTAACTGGCCGTATCGGTATTGAGATGAGGCTCATCATTGCAGGTGGCAATCGCATACTCGACAAACTTGAAGCCGTGCAGTTCGACATGTTTCGCCGACGTCCTGTGTTGCGTCCATTTGACTGGGTTATCATGCTGGGGAAAAGTGCGCCATTCGGTTTTTAAAGGGATAATCCAGCCAGTTACCGTTGATGACGAATTGACATGACTCCAGATCAATATTGCAAAGACAAAGCAGCCCAAAGCGGTTCGAGCTTTTATTACAGTTTTATGTTTCTGCCGCCAAACAAGCGCCGCGCTATCACAGCGTTGTATGCTTTTTGTCGCGAAGTAGACGATGTTGTGGACGAAAATTCAGATGAAAACGTAGCACGCGCTACGCTGGCGTGGTGGCGCACCGAAGTGGCCGCCATTTACACGGGCACGCCGCAGCATCCGGTTGCACGGGCATTGGTGCCGGTGGTTAAACAGTACAACCTGCCACAAGAACATTTCCACGCAATTATCGACGGCATGGAAATGGATTTGCAACAGCACCAATATGCCGACTTTAAAGCTTTGCAACAGTATTGTTATCGTGTCGCTTCGGTAGTGGGGCTGCTCGCTGCGGAAATTTTTGGTTACACCGACCGTAATACGCTTAAATATGCGCACGATCTTGGCCTCGCTTTCCAGCTTACCAATATCATCCGTGACGTGGGTGAAGACGCCCGGCGTGGACGCATCTACCTGCCGCTTGGTGAGTTGGCGCTTTTTGGCGTACACGTCAACGATATTCTTGATAACAAGGAAAGCGAAGGTTTTCAAAAACTCATGCAGTTTCAGGTCGACCGCGCACAACGTTATTACCAGCGGGCACTCGAGCAACTGCCCGCTATAGACCGCAAGTCACAGCGCACCGGTTTGATTATGGCGGCAATTTATCGGACTACTCTGGAAGAAATCGTTGACAGCGGCTGTCATGTGTTAAAAGAACGCGTCTCGCTCACCCCTCTGCACAAACTGTGGCTGGCATGGAAGACTTGGGTGAAAAATTAATTTCCTGTACTTCGCTACGCCCAAAGCGAACAAAAAATTGGTATTGTGAGCAATAATAAAAATCACCATGTCGCTATCATCGGTGGCGGCTACGCCGGCATGGCCGCCGCCGTTACGCTCGCTGCGGCAAATATTCCGGTTACGGTATTCGAAAGCGCCAGGCAACTCGGCGGTCGCGCACGCAGCGTGTGGCATAACAATGTTCAACTCGATAACGGCCAGCACATCCTGCTTGGCTGCTATCACCATACACTGCAGCTTATTGAACAAGTCGGCGGTAACGTCGAGCACGACTTCCTACGTTTGCCACTGCAACTCACCCTGCACAATCGCTTTGAATTAAAAGCGCCCCACCTGCCTGCTCCACTTCATCTATTGATTGGACTGCTCAGCGCAAAAGGGCTTTCAGTTGGCGAACGCCTGCATGCCGCACGTTTTATGCTGGCGCTGAGGCGCATTAATTTCACCTTGCTGCACGACATCAGTGTGTTTGAATTATTACGCACGCATAGCCAAAGTGATGGACTAATACGATTATTATGGGAACCGCTCTGTATCTCTGCACTTAATACGCCGATACATATTGCTTCCGCCCAGGTGTTACTGAATGTATTACGCGACAGCCTAAACGGTGTGCGCAACGATAGCGACATGTTGCTGCCACGCATAGACTTCACGGCACTATTTCCGGAGCGGGCGGCCGAATATGTCAAACAGCATAGGGGCACGGTACTTACCGCTTGCAGCGTAGAAGCCATCATTCCACACGACGATGAAATCAGGTTAACTACCCGCCAAACGGTACTATCCGCTACGCATACTGAGCTATTCAGCCATGTCATTTGTGCAACTTCACCCATTTCGGCTGCGCGGCTATTCCATACCGTGCCGCAACTTGCATTAATAGCTGAGCAGATTGCAACCATTCCATATCAACCCATTTATACCGTGTATTTGCAATATCCCGAACATGTATGTTTGCCGCACCCAATGCTGGGTTTAGACCGCTGCTTTGCCCAATGGCTGTTTGATAAAGGACAAATCACCGGACAGCGCGGCCTCATCGCCGCCGTTATTAGCGCACCAGGGAAACATCAGAAGTTAAAGCATGAACTGCTGGCACAGAAGGTGGCACAAGAGTTATGTGAACAACTTGGAATAAAGGAAGCGCCTGTGTGGCACAAAGTTATTGCTGAAAAACGCGCTACATTCTCTTGCGAAACAAACCTGCTTCGCCCTGCCCATAGCACACAAATGCCCAACGTGTTGTTAGCGGGCGATTATACGGCGGGAGAGTATCCGGCTACGCTGGAAGGCGCGGTAATGAGTGGAATGTTGTGTGCAAGGACAATTCTCGCAACAATTAAATAATTCCAAGTTCACGGGTTGAACGTAATTAATTACATCAATTCTATGCTTCCCATGATAATCTTCCATTGAAAGATCTTATCTAATTCATTTAACAAAAAAATTAAGAGAAGATCCATGATTCATCATGACACAGCTAAGCTAATTGACGTGATCCATTAAGCCGTTAATTTAAATATTATGAATAAAGCTGATCAAATGATGCAAGAAATTGGCGAGCGCCCTACGGTTATCAGGAGTGCTGTACTTGGTGTTTTGTTAAATGCAGAAAGCGCTCTCACTCATCCGGAAGTTCTCGAAAGGCTTAAAAGCCTAGGTGAGTTTGATCGAGTCACTGTTTATCGGGTGCTGGATTGGCTTGTTATTCATGGTTTGGCCCACAAAGTAGCTGGTACTGGCCGGGCGTGCCGATTTCAGGCTACACACCCTGATACAACTCACCGGCATGCACATTTTCAATGTATAGAGTGTGGCAAGATTTGCTGTCTAACAGAAATAGAGCCAGAACTAGCCAATCTACCCAAGCATTTTACGGTTGAGTCAATTGAACTCAATATCAAGGGCGTCTGCGATGATTGTGGCCGTCCCATTTCCAAGTAGCTCTCTTTCACTTCAGGGCACTTCTAAAAATTCAGATTTGCGAGCATCCCCTTCGGGAATTGCCTGCTTAACCCGTCTCGTCACAATACGTTGTTGCCCACAAAAAATATTTCCTTGCATATCAATTATATGCTGCGTCAACATTTTTTATTCGCACCTAGTCTTGTTTAGAACTCTTAATTTTTAGAGGTGCCCTTCGATAAGCCAAGTTATGCAACTATGTTGCATAACTTGGCTTATCGCAGTTACAATGCAACATTATTGCATTTAATGTTACCCGCATAGACTTAAAGCTTGTTTGTTTGCTGGGGTGGCGTATCCATTTTTTTCAGGCTGATTTCTTGTTTGATTCCATTATGGATGGCGGTTCGTCTTTTTTGGTTATCTACATACTGTAAATAAAGCCATAAAAATCATTTTGAATGTGGCAAGCAGCTTGTTTCTGATCGCAGGATACATGACCAACAAATATTTAACCGCAATGCATTGGGCCTTAATAAAACACTCATGATTTTGTTATCAATAATTTTGGCAACACTAGTTGGTGGCGTTGTTTCAGTTCTGCTGGCAACGACACTTTCCCTTTCCATACTAGCCCGCTTTGCCGACAAGATGGTGGCTTATGCCGTGGGAGTCATGTTAGCTTTTTCCCTAACCGATATGCTGCCGGAAGCATTAGAACTTGGCCTGGATATGGAACAGGCCGGGTGGATATTGTTAGGCGGCCTGGCTGGATTTTTTCTGTTGGAAAAAGCGGCATTGTGGCGTCATGACCATTCTGCAACAAATGGACAAGTTTCAAATCATCCCCAAGTTGCAATGATTATCGTGGGTGACAGCCTGCATAATTTCGTGGACGGTATCCTAATTGCAGCAGCTTTTCTTGCTGACCCTAAGCTCGGTTGGGCGACAGCGTTGGCCATATTGGTGCATGAAATTCCGCAAGAAATATCGGATTTCATGATCATGCTTGGCGCGGGTATACCAAAATTTCGTGCACTTGCGTTGAATGCTTTATCTGGAGTCGCCATGACTTTAGGTGGTGTGCTCGGTTGGTTGGCGCTAGGTCAGCTACAGGTTGCAATCCCTTACATGCTGGTTCTGGCGTCAGCCAGTTTCATTTACATTTCAGTTGCCGACTTGGTACCCCAGCTTCACCGTAAATGCAAACTACAAGATACGTTCATTCAATTCATGCTGATGTTGCTTGGTGTAGGCACAGCAAGACTGGCTCATTTGCTGCATTGATGAAAAGCGAATCAATGAGCTGTTTGAAATTGATTGTTTTCGGACAAATACCAACACAAATTTTATTGCCAACGCTCAACAAATATTATGGGTAAATCCATGCAAAATCTTCCCGTCACTGTCTTATCCGGCTTTTTGGGTGCTGGCAAGACTACTTTGCTTAACCACGTGCTGGGCAACCGCGAAAGAAAACGCGTAGCCGTGATTGTCAATGATATGTCGGAGATTAACATTGACGCCCAATTGATACGTCAAGGCGGTGCGGAATTGTCGCGTGCTGAGGAAAAATTGGTCGAAATGACCAATGGATGTATTTGTTGCACTTTGCGTGAAGACTTACTGCTGGAAATAAACCGGTTAGCGGAAGAAGGCAGGTTTGATTATTTGTTGATCGAATCCACAGGGATTTCCGAGCCCTTGCCAATCGCAGAAACGTTTACATTCGCGGATGAGCAAGGCCGCAGTTTATCCGATGTAGCGCGGTTGGATACGATGGTTACGGTAGTGGATGCCTTAAATTTTTTCCGTGATTACCAATCCGCTGATTCCGTAATTGAACGTGGTGAAAACCTAGGGGAAGAAGATGACCGCACTGTGGTTGACCTGCTAGTTGAGCAGGTGGAATTCTGCGATGTGATTGTCATCAATAAGGCAGACCTGGTCAGCAGTGATTATCTCGACTGGTTACGTCATGTCCTGGCTAGCCTTAATCCGCGCGCCAAAATTGTAGTTTCAGAGTTTGGCCGCGTACCGCTGGACATTATTATGAATACCGGACTATTTAATTTCGAGCAGGCCGAGCAAGCTCCCGGCTGGTTGAAAGAATTGCGCGGAGAACATCTACCGGAAAGTGTGCAATACGGTATCAAGAGCTTTGTTTATCGCGCCTCCCGTCCATTTCACCCTGAACGGTTTTGGAATTTGATTCATAGTGAATGGGCAGGCGTGCTGCGCTCGAAAGGTTATTTCTGGTTGGCCTCTCGTTTCAACTTTGCGGCTAGCTGGTCACAGGCCGGTGGTGCCTGTCGCCATGGACATGCCGGTTTGTGGTGGGCGGATGTGGACAAATCACAATGGCCGGACGATCAGGAAAGTCTTGACCAGATTAAAGCAAACTGGAACGCCGATTTCGGCGATCGTCGCCAAGAATTAGTGTTCATCGGCATAGACATGAATAAACACAAAATACGTAATTCATTGAATGCCTGCTTACTGACGGATTATGAAATGGAGCAGGGTAAAGAGTCGTGGCATAGCTTGCCTGATCCGTTCCCGCGTTGGGATACAGGTATGGATCGGGAATTCCCGGGAGAAGCGTAATGGGTGTCGCTATCCAGTACCAATCATTGCCATTGCCCGAAATGGAGCCGTCAAGCGAACTGCTTCGGCTCATTGACATTTTTAAACCGGAAACACAGGTTGTCATAGCCAAACGAAATCCTGATCCAGTTATCGATGCCTATCTCACCGTTGTAGCCCATCAAATGGGCGGTGGTTTTCGTCATGTTTTGAAGGCTGGGTCAACTGTTCCACATCACTTGCTGCCTGCGCATACTGGACAGGAGGCTTTTGCCGCTGACATCAATCAGCTCGTGGGGGTATATGTTGACTTGCTGGATTGCCCGTCCGTGGGGTTGCGGCTGGAAGTGGTGAATCATGCCATGTGTCCACGCTTCCATGTCGATCACGTTGGTATTCGTTTGTTGTGTACCTATCGCGGCCCAGCTACCGAATGGCTGGAGGACGCTTACGCGGATCGCGGCAAACTGGGGCCAGCGCCCCCGGGGGTTCCTGACGAAAATTCCGGAGTCATCTTGAATCCGGCCGGCATTCATCGTGCCGCACCGTATGCCATTGTTTTACTTAAGGGTTCCCAATGGCAGGGCAATGAGGGCAGTGGCATCATTCATCGTTCGCCTATCGTACCCTCAAATATGGCACCTAGGGTGTTACTGGCTTTGGATGCACTTTGGTAAATATAGTTGAAAGGAGATTGGTTATGGCCAAATGCAAATTTTTTTTACTGCTTCTGATTTTATTTGCGCCGTTTTCCCTTATGGCAGCAGAAGCACACGTGCATGGCGTGGCTACCATGCAACTTGCGTTGGATGACAGCATGTTGCATCTCAACCTGTCCAGTCCACTCGATAGTTTATTGGGATTCGAGCATCAACCGCGCACAGAAAAACAGAAAGCGGCAGTTCGCCATATGGCGGATCAATTACATCAAGCTGAACGTTTATTTCAGCCAACGGTGGCAGCGCGTTGTACTTTAAAAACATACTCACTGGAATCACCGGTACTGGAAACGGGCAAACATAAGGAACATGACCATAAGGGACATGAACATGAGGGACATGATCATGCCGACCTCAATGCCGAATTCGTGTTTTATTGCGCAAAACCAAACGAGTTACGCGATCTCGAAGTCAATTTATTTACTTACTTTCCAGGTTTGCTTCGATTGAAAACGGAAGCTGCCACTCCGCGCGGTCAGTCCGCCGCCATACTGACGCCATCCAAACGGCGGATTGCCTGGTAATGGCGCTCGCAATTGAAATCCGGGATTTGCGTTTCCGTTATCCGGGGGCAGCAGTGGATTGCCTGGACATAGAGCTATTGCGGGTAGAGGCGGGAGCCCGGGTATTCCTGTACGGCCCAAGCGGCAGCGGAAAAAGCACTTTGTTGAGCCTTATTGGCGGGGTTATACAAGTGCAACAAGGCACACTCAACCTCCTAGGTAAAAATATCGCCCACATGCGCCCAACGATATGTGACAGATTGCGCGCTGACCATATCGGCTTTATTTTCCAGCAGTTCAACCTGATCCCTTATCTGTCGGTAATGGACAATGTTCTGCTGCCCTGCCGTTTTTCATCGCGCCGACAGCAACGGGCATTGGCTGAAGGCGGCACGCTGCCAGAAACAGCGCGGCGCCTGCTGTCCCATCTGCAACTGGAAAACACAGAGCACATTCCCGTCACCCAACTTAGCGTCGGCCAGCAGCAGCGTGTGGCGGCTGCCCGCGCGCTCATAGGAAAACCCGAAATCGTGATCGCCGATGAACCCACTTCTGCATTGGACACGGACCGGCAATCCGCATTTCTCGATTTATTATTGCAAGAATGCGCCGAGGCAAATGCCGCGCTGATTTTCGTCAGCCACAACCGCCAATTAGCTACGCAATTCCATTATGAGATAGCACTGCCATCGATCAACAAAACCGTGCCGGTTGGGTGTGTCGTATGAGCCATTTTTTTCACATGGCATTTCGCAGTGCATGGAATCGCCGTCTAACCTTGGGGCTCACACTGGTGGCCATCGCCCTGAGCGTAGCTATGCTGCTGGGCGTTGAGCGCTTACGCTCTGAGGCCCACCGCGGGTTTAACCTATCGATTTCCGGCACTGACCTGGTTGTAGGTGCCAGAACCAGCCCGGTACAACTGATGCTGTATGCCGCATTCAGGATCGGGGAAGCCACCAGCAACATCAGCTGGAAAAGTTTTCAGGATATTGCCCAAAATCCTTTAGTCGCTTGGGCGGTTCCTATATCACTCGGCGACTCTCATCATGGATTCCCCGTTATGGGAACGACGCCAGGCTACTTTGAACATTTTCAGTATGGCGCTTCCCGTCGGCTATCCTTTGTTAAAGGCCAGCCGTTTCAGGGTGTTTTTGATGTAGTGCTCGGTATGGAAGTTGCCAGTCAACTTGGTTATGCCGTTGGTGACCGTATTATTCTCAGCCATGGTATGGGTGAAGCCGGGTTGTTGGCGCACGATGATAAGCCGTTTATTGTTTCTGGCATTCTTGCCCCAACGGGCACACCCGTCGACCGTACCTTGCATATTTCCCTGGATGGCATCACGGCCATCCATTTGAACTGGGTAGGGGGTGTGCCAATGCACGGGTTTACGATTCCAAATGAACACGTCCGCAAGTTTGATCTGACCCCGAAAGATATTACCGCTGTTCTGGTAGGTATCAAAGCCCGTGCCGCAGTGTTTAAAGTACAGCGGCAAATTAATGAGTACAAGGCCGAACCTTTGCTCGCCGTTATGCCAGGCGTAGCCCTGGAGCAACTTTGGCAGGTGGTAGGCGTGGCAGAAAAAACATTGCTGGCGGTAACCAGTATGGTGGTGTTTGTCGGCCTCAGTGGCTTGGCGGCAGTATTGCTGGCGAGCCTCAATGAACGGCGACGGGAGATGGCCATCCTGCGGGCAATCGGTGCCCGACGGCGCGATATTTTTCTGCTTATGGTTAGTGAAAGCCTGCTGGTGACTCTGGGAGGGATCACATTGGGCATTATATTTTTATCAGTTGCATCGTTGGCGCTTGCACCATGGGTACAGGCAAACTACGGCTTCGCACTGCAGCCTGCTTTGGTCTCTGCCGCAGAATTCAAACTTCTGGTTGGAGTTTTGGCTGTGGGCTTGCTGGCCGGATTTCTGCCAGGGTATCGTGCCTACCAAATGTCGCTTATGGACGGTTTGATGTCGAGGATTTGATGCCAATACTTAAAAATAAATGGTGGCCGTTATTAGCCTTGCTAATTGTTCTCTGGTCTGGATTTATTGGCTTGTCTATTGCCAATAATAAAGTCGATGTCAAAACACAAAAGGAAGAATACAAAGTAGGCGAGCGTTTGCCCAACACGTCAGTTGCAACGGCCAACTCTATAGCGCCTTACCGTAAATTGAACTGGGACGAATTGATGCCAGCCGACTGGGATCCGATGAAAGTGCTTAAAGGTTTGGATCTCTCTAAGTTGAAAGACTCCGACCCCCGTGCCATGGAAGCCCTGGAACGAGTACGTGAGGCTTGGAAAGATTCTCCTATTGTGTTCGATTTAAACGGTACCCGCATTGAAATTCCAGGTTTCGTCGTGCCACTGGATGTCAATTATGACAGTGTCAAGGAATTTCTTTTGGTACCCTATTTTGGCGCCTGTATCCATGTACCGCCGCCACCTGGCAATCAAATTCTGCATGTTTTAGTTCCAAAAACTTTAACTAAAAAGCAACAAAAGACACTAAAGCGGGCAATGTTGATATATGGGACAATTTCCATCAGCGGCACCTTGGCAACAGTTTCTTCCAATACTTCGATGGGTTTTGCCAGTTATCAGGTCAAGGCTGATCTAATTGAGCCTTACAAACCACCGAATAATCTAAAAAATACGCGTTGATTGCCACCATCATGCGATTATCCCGTGTCCTTTTCCCGCTACTGCTCACCTTGTTGCTGCTTTTTGCCCAGCAAAGCGGAGCGGCACATGCGCTGCACCACGCTCTTGCGAAACAAGACCAGCAGCACGGCAAGCATGCACCACATTCAGAGGCATGTGGGTCTTGTGCGGCTTACGCGCAACTGGGTGGCGTACTCGGCAGCGCTTCCCATTTTTTTACGGTTACCGCCATTCCGAGCGGAACGGTTCGGTTTGTCGCCCTTAGCTTACGTTCCAGCCACCCCCTTACCGCCATTGCGCGCGGCCCGCCTGCCCTTCTCCAAGAAACTACATAAGTCCGTCCCGTTTAACACGGGTCATATAATATATTTTGGAGAATTGTTATGTTTAAGCACGTCATATATGACGGGTCGCTACACGCACACCTGCGCGCTCCCGATGCGACTAAAAAATCCGGTTTACTATCTTCACTATTTCCGGCCTCACTATTTCTGGCATTTACGACAGCCTCTGTCGCACACACGGCTGAAATCACCCTTCCCGTTACCACACAGCCGGTTACTGACCAATCAGCAACCGAAGCAGTTTTATTGCCGCAGATTGTAGTAACCGCCAACCCGCTGGGAAGCGCCCTGTTTGACCTTGTATCCCCGGTCTCTGTGCTAAGCGGAAAAGAACTATCGTTTCGGCAAGAAAGCACGTTAGGTGAAACGCTTTCTAAGCTTCCCGGCGTAAGTTCCACCTACTTTGGCCCGAACTCGAGCCGTCCCGTAATCCGTGGCCTTGATGGTGACCGTGTACGGATTATGCAAAACGGCGTCGGCATGCTCGATGTTTCGGCCTTGAGCCCTGACCATGCTACAACCGTAGACCCATTGGTGGTAGACCGGATCGAAGTGGTGCGTGGCCCTGCAGCCCTGATGTATGGAGGTGCCGCAGTCGGAGGCGTAGTAAACTCGCTCGACAACCGTATTCCCCAATCATCAATTCAAGGCATTACAGGCCCGAGCAAGCGATATCATCGAAGCGGCGCGTACTACATTGCGAATCAGAACCGAATTCAAATTCAACAAATGTT
>QFXI01000022.1 GCA_003402315.1 Candidatus Nitrotoga sp. LAW
CAGCAGGAGATTGATATGACAATGTTCAGATTGAACAACCGACCCAGAAAAAGGCTTGAATACAAAACACCCAGTCAGATATTCTTCAAGTCAGGCGTTGCACTTCAAACTTGAACTCGCGAGACGTTTTAAGCAGTCTTTTCCTTGCTTATCGGCTAGAATGCGGCCATGAAAAATCACCGGGGGAGTATGATGCACCTGATTATCACCTTATTCCTGGGCTGCCTGTTCAGCACAGCCTCCGCCACACAACTGCTGCCCGGCCTGCAGTCGTTGCCACCGCCGCCGCCCCTTGATGCTAATGCCCACGATTCTAATTTATTGCCGTTGCCACTCCAGTCGCCCCAATTGCCCGTCGATGACAGCACGCAAGATGCTGCCCTGGGTCAGGAAGTTACCGTCACCAAGCAGTCTGAACAGACCGTGGAAGAATACCGCGCTGGCGGAAAACTTTATATGATCAAAATTACCCCGAAAGTTGGACCGCCCTACTATTTGGTGGATGACGTTGGTGATGGCAAATTTTCACATTATCAAAATCTGGATTCAGGTTTTCGTCCACCACGCTGGGTTATCCACAGATTCTGATACGAGTTCCGAAATATGGCAGTTTTTACCCGTGTCACCGAGCCAGAACTTATCTCTTGGCTAGAAAATTATTCGTTAGGCCAATTACTGGAATTGCAAGGTATTGCCTCGGGTATCGAGAATACCAACTACTTTGTGACTACCAGCAATGGCCGCTTCGTGCTAACGCTGTTCGAGAAACTTGCTACCAACGAACTGCCGTTCTACCTCAATCTGATGTCTCATTTGGCCCGCCACGCCATTCCTTGCCCCAGCCCGGTGGCTAATCGGCATAACCAATTCTTGAGCGAACTGAATGGCAAGCCTGCGTGCATTGTTAGCCGTTTGTCAGGCAAATCATTGATACACCCAGAGGTGATCCACTGTGCCGCTATAGGTGAAATGCTGGGCCGATTGCACAATGCAGCACGGGACTTTGCGGAAACCATGCCTAACTCACATGATGCAATTTGGCGTGCACGTGCCGCGCAACAAGTTACACCGTTTCTATCACTACAGGACTTGGCGTTATTGGAAAGCGAGGTTGCATTCCACGGGAAGCACACACTTGCTGCGCTACCACAAGGCGTGATCCATGCTGACCTATTCCGCGACAATGTTCTGTTTGATGGTGCACGCATCGGTGGCCTGATCGATTTCTATTTCGCCTGTAACGACAGCCTCTTATACGATGTGGCCATCACCGTGAACGACTGGTGCATGGGTGCAGACAGTACTCTGGACGAGGCGCGCACCCAGGCCCTGCTACAGGCCTACCATGCGGTGCGGCCATTACAAAAAGAAGAGCAGGCTGCTTGGCCAATTGCCTTACGTGCAGCAGCACTGCGTTTCTGGCTGTCACGCCTGTACGATATGCACTTGCCACGTGAAAATGAGCTAATACACGCACACAACCCAGATCAATTTAAATACATTCTGCAGCGGCACATCACCGCGAACAGCAATGTTATTTTGCTATAACGAGGCAAAAATGGAGGCGCGAAAAGTCAATATTGCCAATGGCTGGCTGTGGATAAAACAGGGATACTGGTTGTTCAAAAAAAGTCCAGTGTTGTGGGTGGTTCTAGCAACAGTCGGGGTAACCGGACTGCTTGGCATTTCTACTATCCCGGTAATCGGCGACCCGTTAGCTACACTGTTATTCCCGATTCTGCTCGCTGGCTACATGGTTGGCTGCCATGCGCTGGAACATGATGAAGAACTGGAGTTATCGCATTTGTTCGCTGGATTCCACAACAATACTTCGCAACTGGTCACATTAGGCGGTATCAGCTTGATTAGCCAAATGCTGATATTAGGTGTGATGATGCTCACCGGCGGCGCTACCCTGGTAAGTATCCTGATGAGCGGCAAGCCGGTGGACAACCCGGAAATACTAGTACAAGCCACCGTAGGCGCGGGCATAGCACTGATGTTGGGCATGGCATTGTTCAGCATGTTGCTAATGTCAATGCAGTTTGCCCCGATGTTGGTAATTTTTGACAAAATGTCGCCTGTGGACGCACTGAAAACCAGCCTGCGAGCTTGTCTGCGCAACATCTTTCCGCTATCGTTGTACGGCGCGATGATGTTACTTTTCATGATATTCGCCACTATGCCAATGATGCTAGGCTGGTTGCTTTTACTGCCAGTGATGATTAGCTCAATGTACGCCACCTATCGTAATTTATTTCCAACCCCAACGGAGATAGCTATTCTTGAGGGTGAAATAATTACGCGCGACCAGTAATAACGCAGCTATAGATTCAGCTTATCGTTGCAGTTAATCCAACAGCCCAGCCCACATGGGCAAACCGACACAGTCGTTACAGTTCGACTATTATTTAACGATGACCCCAGGCACAGCCCAAACTATCGGTACCTATTAATCCGGCCAGGATATGTTTGAGCTTATCTGCCAGTCAAACCGCACCGTAATGGCACCTCCCACTTCAAACTTCACCTGGCCGCATCAATAGTTTTGTTTAAAACTCTGAATTTTTAGAGGTGCCCTGTTAAGGTAGTAATTCGAGAGACTTCGCACACGATGAGATGGGTGTGATTGTGTGGAAACTGGATCCCGCCTATTTTTAATGGTTACCTAAGTTAAAATGATCAGCGTAGTTGTGGATGCCGGACACTTTTAAGCATTGTATTGTGTTTTTTACTTGGGATTTGGAAATGCCCCCCGATGATCGTTATCAAGGAGAGATTTGATGGTAAGTTTACAGCCGCCAGTTTGCGATTTTGGATGGAAGGCGCACGAATTTAACTTGTGTGGTGTGGATGGAAAGCGCTACACCCCGAAAAACACATGTGGCAAGAATGGGCTGCTGGTTATGTTTATTTGCAACCATTGTCCCTATGTAAAATCCATCCGTGATCGCATTGTGCGGGATACCCGCGAGCTGCTGCAATATGGTATTAACAGCATCGCTGTCATGTCGAATGATTCTGCGGAATATGAGGAAGACTCATTCGAGAATATGCAGAAAGTGGCTCAGCAATATGACTATCCATTTCCCTATGTGTGGGACGAGACACAGCAAGTTGCGAAGCATTACGGAGCAGTTTGCACGCCAGATTTCTTTGGCTTTAATGCTCAATTGGAATTGCAATACCGTGGTCGGCTGGATGCCTCGCGCAAGGAGGCGGTGCCGGATGTACCGCGTGATTTGTTTAATGCCATGGTGCAAATAGCGCAAACTGGCAAGGGTCCACTAGAACAGATCGCTAGCATGGGTTGTTCTATTAAATGGAAAAGCGAAGCATAAACCTGGATTCGTCTTTTTGAATTCAGCACCGTCCCATGGGTTGATGCCCATAAACTTTCCGTGTTTTGCGGCTAAATTATGTATATGCAAACAATAGAGGCCACGTTTTTAAGTAACCAGCCCAATTTGAGCCGCATTGACCTGTCGGTTTCGTGCCGGTTGGCGTACGCGGCCATACTCGTTAAGCGGTTGCAATGACGTTGAACATTATGAAAGGCAGTTGACGTGCAGATATTGATACTCGGGGCAGGACAGGTTGGTTCAACAGTGGCGGAGAGTTTGGTTGGGGAAAATAACGATATCACTGTGGTTGATACTGACGTGGAAAAATTGCGCTTGCTGCAAGACCGCTTTGATCTACGCACCCTAGTGGGAAATGCTTCCCACCCTTCTGTATTGGAGCAGGCGGGTATTGCAGATGTTGATATGTTGCTGGCTGTTACGCAAAGCGATGAGGTTAACATGGTGGCCTGCAAACTTGCCGCCAGCCTGTATAACACGCCGACTAAAATTGCCCGTATTCGCGCTGCGAATTATCTGGAACATCCTGAAATATTTAGTACTGATAATTTTTGTGTCGATTTTTCCATTTGCCCAGAACAGATACTCACTGACTACATCAATAAATTAATTGAATTTCCAGAAGCCTTGCAAGTGCTGGAATTCGCTAGTGGCAAGGTGTCCCTGGTGGCGGTCAAGGCGTTTGAGGGTGGCCCTCTGGTCGGGCGGGAATTGCGTTACCTACGCACGCATATGCCCCATGTTGATACTCGCGTTGCGGCAATTTTCCGTCAAGACAGACCAATTGTTCCAGAAGCCAGCACGGTGTTTAAGGCAGGTGATGAGGTTTTCTTTATTGCCGCAACTGAAAATATCCGTACTGTGTTGAAAGAGTGGCGTCACATGGATAAGCCAGCCAAACGTGTGATGATTGTAGGCGGTGGCAATATAGGATATAGGCTGGCGCGAGCGCTGGAGCGCGATTATCAAGTTAAGCTTATAGAGTACAACAAAAAAGCATGTGAGCGACTGGCAGCCGAACTGACCCATACGTTGGTACTTTGTGGAGATGGAACCGATGAGAATTTGCTGGCGTCCGAACATATCGCTGACGTGGATGTGTTTTGTTCCCTGACGAATGATGACGAGAACAATATCATGTCTGCGCTGCTAGCCAAAAAAGGAGGGGCACGCAAAGTACTTTCATTGATCAATCGCAGTTCGTATGTTGATTTAGTGCAGGGTGGCAAGATAGATATTGCACTATCACCGGCCCACGTAACGATTGGTTCATTGCTCGCCTACGTGCGCCAAGGCGATGTGGCGGTGGTGCATGCGCTTAGGCGCGGAGCGGCAGAGGCGCTGGAGATGGTGGTACATGGCGAGCGGCAGTCGTCTAAAGTTGTAGGACGGCGCATTGATGAAATTGAATTGCCTAAAGGCGCGACCATCGGCACGATAGTGCGTGGTGAGCAGGTAATCATGGGACACCACGACACGATGATTGAGGCGGACGACCATGTCATCGTATTCGTGATTAACAAAAAGATGATTAGCAAGGTCGAAAAATTGTTTCAGGTCGACATAGGATTCTTTTAATGCAGCGTTCGTTAACAGTTATTCACGCGCTTGGCATGATGTTAATCGTGTTTAGCGTAACGTATATATTCCCTATTGGGACATCGCTGATTTATCAAGATGGCACATTAATAGATTTTGTTCTGGCGATGGTAATGACATTTGCGATGGGTTGCTTGATGTGGATGCTTACACGTCATAACAAGGGCGAGCTGTCCATTCGCCATGGCTATTTGCTGGTAGTGATGATGTGGACGGCGATGCCTGCTTTTGCCACGCTGCCGTTATTGCTAGTGACCAATGGTCTGTCGTTCACTGACGCTTACTTTGAAACGATGTCTGGCATGACAACCACGGGCGCGACTGTGTTGGCCGGGCTGGACATTTTGCCACCCGCCATTAACCTGTGGCGGCATGAATTGGTCTGGTTGGGTGGCATGGGTATTATCGTGCTTGCGGTGGCAATTTTACCCTTGCTTGGCGTCGGTGGCCGCCAGTTGTATAAGGCGGAAACGCCAGGCCCGATGAAGGATTCCGCCCTCACCCCGCGTATTACCGAAACTGCACGCAATTTATGGCTGGTATATCTTTGTATTACCGTGGTTTGCATCCTATCGCTAAACGTGGCAGGGATGTCCTGGCTGGATGCTATATGCCATGCATTTTCCACGATGGGGTTGGGTGGGTTTTCTACGCATGACGCTAGCGTAGGGTACTTTAACTCTGTTGTTATTGAATTTGTGCTGATCGTATTTATGCTGCTGGCAGCAATGAATTTCGCGACGCACTTTCTGGTATGGCGCGCAAAGAGCTTGAAACTATATTTGCGTGACACTGAGGCCTTTGCCACCATAATACTGATATTGATGAGCTGCCTAGGCATCGGTATATTTCTATGGTGGCATGGGATTTACCCGAGTTTTTGGACAGCGCTAAGGCACGCAAGTTTTAATCTAGTCTCGATTGCGACCGACTGTGGTTTCGCCAGTGTGGATTTTAACCGCTGGCCCATGTTTGCGCCGTTGTGGATGTTGTTTTTAAGTTGTATTGCCGCCAGTTCCGGTTCTACTGGAGGCGGTATTAAAATGATTCGCACGCTGATTTTAATTAAGCAGGCAGAGTATTCGTTTCTCAAACTGTTGCACCCGGCTGCAATCAGTCCGTTAAAAATTGGCAGCCGCGTGGTGCCAGACAATATTGTGCTTTCGGTATTGGGTTTTATCTTTCTTTATTTCATGAGCGTAGTCGTACTGACCTTTGCGTTGGTGATCAGTGGATTGGATTTCGTATCTGCTTTTTCTGGGATAATTGCTTGTATAAACAATGCTGGTCCTGGTTTAGGGGTATTGGGTCCGGCAAGTAACTACGGGGTCTTGAGTGATTTTCAAACGTGGGTATGTACCGTGGCCATGTTAATCGGGCGCCTGGAAATAGTTACCGTCCTGATTATTTTTACTCCGCATTTTTGGCGGAGGTAATCTAATGTTTCATAAATTCGGTGCATAGCTAGGGCTAGTGATGATATTACAGAAACCAGTTATTTTGCTATTCGGCAAAAATGGCCAAGTTGGCTTTGAGTTGCAAAGGGCATTGTCGCCGTTGGGCTTGGTGCATGCCTTTGGCCGACAAGATTGCGATTTGGCTAATTTATCGCAAGTAAGGAATGTGGTAAGTCAGCTACGCCCCGATATTATTGTGAATGCTTCGGCTTACACCGCAGTAGATAAGGCCGAGAGCGAACCACAGGTTGCTTACCTAATTAATGCCGCTGTACCCAGTGCGCTTGCAGAAGAGGCAGCCTCTATAGGCGCGCTGCTTATACATTACTCGACCGATTATGTATTCGATGGTATGCAGACCGGATGGTATGTGGAAGACGATATTCCAAACCCACAATCGGTTTACGGCACAAGCAAACTGGCGGGCGAGAGCGGAATTGCAGCGACTGGTTGCCGCAATTTGATATTCCGTACCAGTTGGGTATTCGGTGCGCATGGCGGAAATTTCGCTAAGACGATTCTTAGGCTTGCTAAAGAACGGGAATCGCTTAATGTAATAGCTGATCAGTATGGTGCTCCGACGTCAGCGCATTTAATTGCGGATATTACCGCCCAGGTTATTGTCCGATATTGGAATGAAGTAAATCGAGAGCACTTTCCTTATGGCATTTATCATTTGGTTGCTGCCGGTGAAACAACTTGGTACGACTATGCCAAATACGTCATTGCTTATGCTGAAAAGACAGGAATCAAATTACGCTTAAAATCGGGTGCAATTGAAGCAATTCCTAGCGTCAATTATCCATCGCCTGCACCACGTCCGTCTAATTCCAAGCTTGATAGTGGGAAGTTGCGAAAAACGTTTGATCTGACCCTTCCAGATTGGCATCAAGACATGGTGCCTGTATTGGAGAAAATTATTACGGTTTAAAAATCATGATCGAATAGAATTCCAAAGTTACAAATATTGGTGGAATGACATTTCGGACGCACAGTGCAGCGGGATGGAATCCGATGGTGTTGTTGACTGCCCCGAATGCCCAAGTTACCAAGTGCTCAATTATTCACCGGAGCGTACCAAGCGCACCCGGTAACCAGCACTGTTATGCTCTGAGCCGTAGTCCACGTAGCCATAATCGAAATTAACTCCCCAAGCATAAGCAGGCTCGTCAGCCGCAGGCGGAGCCGACCAAAAAGGAGATCCTGGCGTTCCTGGAAATGCGTCCGTATCAATCGCCGGGTTACAGCGGCTGGAATCTACAATGCTCGACAGCTCCTTTAAACTGGGGAGACGCCAAGGTTTACCACTGGTTAAGGCTTCGTTTTTAGCCCAACTCTGAGCCTGATCCGAACTATAAGCGGTTGCGGTCCCACTATAACCATTGGCCGTGATTTTCATGCCTTCTGCGCAGCGCCGCCAGATCAGGCCAGTAACGCTGTCAGTGACTTCGTTGCCATCCGTTGAAATTACATACCGGGCCTGCGTTTGTCCATTTAGGTCGCCTAGCTCAGCTACTGCATCCGCCAGCGGCATGGGGGTAACGGTTTTCATGATCATGCTCCTAAAGTTAAGTAACGTAGATCCGCACATCTTACTCTGTGCCATTTAAACAATTAAAAACAACATTCTATTATATTTAATTTTGATTAAGAGTATCCGGCTAACTTTTAATTTTACTTCTGGAAGCTCCACCCGTAAACATGGGTAAGGCACTGTTCGTTTAGCACATAGATCATACGCAGTACAGTTGAATTGTAGCGGAGGCATGAGGCATCCTGCATCATTTGGGTGCAAAACATGTAGGTATGTATACGGATAAACATGCGCAAAACATATGCAAGCACTTCACATTTTGCCTTTTTTTAGTTAGGATGTATTCTTAACTTTTGTAGTGCGCCTTCACTCAGCTTCACATAAATTAATTGTATCGTTGTTAACCTCTAATTATAAAGCGAGATTTATCATGAGTGAGCATATCCATTATGTTACTGATCCAACCTTTGCCGCCGATGTACTACAAGCACCCCTACCCGTATTGGTAGATTACTGGGCAGAATGGTGCGGCCCATGTCGTAGTATCGCTCCGATTCTGGAAGAGATTGCCAAGGAATATGCTGGGCGTATGACCGTAGCAAAAATGAATGTGGATGAAAACCAGCAAACCCCACAGAAATATGGTGTCCGTGGCATTCCCACGCTAATGTTGTTCAAGAACGGAAATATCGAGGCAACTAAAGTTGGCGCGCTATCTAAATCGCAACTCACCGCATTTATTGACAGCCATATTTAAATCATCTAAACTGAAATTGTAGTTTTTTGTTTCGCTAGCTCCTGTTGCATAATACTCACAAATCCTAATACTCAAGGCAGTTCATGTCATGCACGCGGCATTCTCGCGTAAACGGTAATACCTCCCTAAGTAGGCTCCCTAAATTTCGTAATATCACCCATCCATTTCTATATGCATTTATCTGACCTCAAGACCAAACACATCACCGAACTGGTGGGCATAGCAACAACAAACCAGATCGACAATGCCAATCGCATGCGCAAGCAAGACCTGATTTTCGCCCTGCTTAAAAATCAGGCAAAAAAGGGCGAGAGTATTTTCGGCGAAGGTACGCTGGAAGTATTACCCGACGGATTCGGATTTTTGCGCTCGCCGGACATTTCTTACTTGGCGGGACCGGATGACATTTACGTTAGTCCAAGCCAGATCCGTCGTTTTAACTTACATACTGGGGACTCGATCGAAGGTGAGATCCGCACTCCCAAAGAAGGAGAGCGTTACGTTGCCTTAGTAAAGGTAGATAAGGTTAATTCTGAGGCTCCGGAAAATACGAAGAACAAGATACTGTTCGAAAACCTGACGCCATTGTTCCCAACTAAGCAAATGGCACTGGAGCGAGATATCCGCGCCGAGGAAAACGTTACTGGCCGCATCATTGATATTGTGGCTCCCATTGGTAAAGGCCAGCGCGGGTTGCTGGTAGCCTCGCCAAAATCTGGCAAGACCGTGATGTTGCAGCATATCGCCCATTCCATCGCGGCAAACAACCCGGATGCACATCTGATTGTTTTATTGATTGATGAACGTCCCGAAGAAGTCACTGAAATGAGCCGCAGCGTGCGCGGTGAAGTGGTTGCTTCTACCTTTGACGAGCCTGCCACACGCCACGTCCAAGTCGCCGAAATGGTGCTGGAAAAAGCCAAGCGCCTAGTTGAACATAAAAAAGATGTGGTCATCCTTCTGGATTCCATCACTCGGCTGGCGCGAGCATACAACACAGTGGTACCGTCTTCCGGCAAGGTGCTTACTGGCGGCGTTGATGCTAATGCCCTGCAGCGTCCTAAACGTTTTTTCGGAGCGGCCCGTAATGTTGAAGAAGGCGGCTCACTTACCATTATCGCCACAGCGCTAGTGGATACCGGTTCCCGTATGGACGATGTGATTTATGAAGAATTTAAGGGAACCGGTAATATGGAAATTCATCTTGACCGACGCATGGCAGAGAAACGCATCTATCCGGCCATTAACATTAATCGTTCCGGTACGCGTAGGGAAGAGCTGTTAATTAAGTCAGACATTTTGCCAAAAATCTGGGTGCTGCGTAAATTGCTCTATCCAATGGATGAATTAGAATCAATGGAATTTTTACTGGATAAAATTAAAGCGACTAAGAACAACGCTGATTTTTTCGATTCAATGCGCCGCTAAAATTTTAATAGATTTAATCCAAAAGTTAATATGGCTCCATGCGAGTTTGGCTTGATTGTGATCCAACCAAGGCCTTGAGTTAATCAATCCTGTAGGAATGTAGCAACTTGACTGCTTCCTTTTAGCGTTCGCTTGGCCTGCTGAATATTCTCTCTTTGGGCCGGGGGAAATTTGCTTTTACGGTCGTAGTGTCGGCTAAATTGCAGCCTTTTCGCATATTATCTTCTTCCCGCTCTAAGGCAAAAGCAGCCATCATTGTTGATGAATGGGTAGCCAAAATAATCGTCAAACCAGGAAACTGCTCCTGTGCCATTTTTTTAAGCTGGATGAGAAGTCGTTGTTGCCAGTCTTCGTGTAGATGTGCTTCAGGTTCGTCAATCAGCAAAATTGTGTTGCGCGTCATATATGCACCGAGGCGCACAAACAATTGCACCAGATTTTTTTCCCCGTTGCTGAGTGTGTCGAGTCGGTGCAAATTTTCATTGCGCACGACTTCAACCTCATGTGGATCTTTGCGAACATCCTTGATTGCGGTACAAGTATTAGCAAAAACTCGCTCATTAACTAATTTTACAGCGCGATCAAAACGTCCGTCATCAAGCCACTTCAGCCAAACCAGCAGGTTGTCGAGCGAGTCACGCCAATCGCCGCTTTCTGTGCCAAAAGAGTGCGAAGGAGCGTAATTCCAGTTCAGGGGGGGAACAATGGCGCGATGCTGATCTGGATTAACTGGCGCAATATTACGATAGGCCGAGAAATAAATGACTGTGGGCCAATCTAGTATACTCTCTTCAAAGCCACCAATTTTTTCACCCGTGGCTGCATCAACACCTGAAATAAAGTTTGCAATCCATTTGTCATGTAGGCCAATTGTCGACCAGGTTTCTATTTCATTGCGGCAGAAGCCAAAACGATGCCACTGTTGTGCCCCCACTTTGCTCAGTGCCTCCTCGTCCCACTGACGTAAGTTACTTTCCACCTCGAGCTGGCCAGCAAGCAGGGACAATACAGCAACTTGTTCATGGCCATCTTTACTGTAGTGAATACGAAAATCCAATTGTGCCCGTCCCGGGCCACGATCCAGGTTTTCCAGGTTAAACGGTGCGTCGACGCGGCGATTATGGGCTGCGGCTAAATCCTGTGGCTTGGTAAAACCAGTCATCCCCACTAAGGCTGGAATCAGTTCCAATATCGTTGTTTTGCCCCGTCCATTTTTCGAATGGAGCATAAAGAAATTGCAAGATTCGTTATTATTGTCGGTGAAGTTTATTTCTTCGGGTTGTATCTGAAATGGACCAATGCGGTCTACGGTCAGCCATAACGGCGTAAACTCATATATATGGAAGTTATCCATTGATTGTTTCTCCTTATGGCCATGGCCTGCACAATGTTGTAGTCATTCAGCAAGATGCCATGCACACGAGCTGTCGGTTGACCCAAGAGCCGCCAGCATTCGCCCGTTCACGGCAAGCTTTCCGTACCGGACTCATGGAAAAACGAAAAATATTTTAGACTAAAAAGGATTGCCCAGTCAAGGTGAAGCGAGATCAGATTGATTGTAAAGATGGTGTAGAGGTTTGTATTAATTTGATCGAATATGACTTTGGGATACTTGAAATTTTAACCATCTGCCCCATCTATCAACTAATAATTTTTTAAGGAGCCATCATGAGATTCGACAAATTTACGACTAAGCTGCAACAGGCGTTGTCTGATGCCCAGAGTTTAGCTGTGGGCAGCGATAATCAATTCATTGAACCGCAGCATTTACTACTGGCATTGCTCAACGATGCCGATAGTGGCGCGGCCTCATTGCTTGCGCGCGCAGGCGGGAATGTCGTTCCCTTGAAAGAGGCGTTGACGCAAAGCGTAGCGCGCCTAACCAAAGTGGAAGGACACGGCGGCGAGGTGCAGGTCGGGCGTGATCTCGCTAATTTGTTTAATCTCACCGACAAGCAAGCGCAAAATCGTGGCGACCAATTTATTGCCTCGGAAATGTTTTTGTTAGCTTTAACTGAGGATAAGGGTGAATGCGGGCGTCTATTGAAACAGCACGGTGTAGTCCGCGCGGCTTTAGAGCAAGCGATCAACGCGGTCCGTGGCGGACAAAATGTGGGAAGCCAGGAAGCGGAGGGTCAGCGCGAAGCGTTGAAGAAATACACCCTGGACCTTACCGAGCGTGCCCGTCAAGGCAAGTTGGATCCAGTGATCGGACGTGATGATGAGATCCGTCGCGCTATTCAGGTTCTGCAACGCCGCACCAAGAATAACCCGGTTTTGATTGGTGAACCGGGCGTAGGTAAGACCGCTATCGTGGAAGGTTTAGCGCAGCGTATTGTCAACGAAGAAGTACCGGAATCCCTGAAGGGTAAGCGTGTGTTGTCGCTTGATATGGCGGCGTTACTGGCCGGTGCGAAATATCGCGGCGAATTCGAAGAACGCCTGAAATCTGTGCTAAAGGAAGTAGCCATGGAAGAAGGCCGCAACATCGTATTTATTGATGAACTGCACACCATGGTCGGCGCAGGTAAAGCGGAAGGCGCAATGGATGCAGGCAATATGCTAAAGCCAGCATTAGCGCGCGGCGAGTTGCATTGTATCGGTGCCACTACACTGGATGAATACCGTAAATACATCGAGAAAGATGGCGCGTTAGAGCGTCGTTTCCAAAAGGTGCTGGTGGATGAACCGACAGTGGAAGCGACCATCGCTATTTTGCGCGGTTTACAGGAAAAATATGAGTTACATCACGGCGTGGAAATTACCGATCCGGCTATCGTAGCGGCGGCAGAATTGTCGCACCGCTACATTACCGATCGTTTTTTGCCGGACAAGGCCATTGATCTGATAGATGAAGCCGCCGCCCGCATCAAGATGGAAATTGACTCCAAACCGGAAGTGATGGACAAACTTGACCGGCGCCTGATTCAGTTGAAAATTGAACGCGAAGCAGTGAAGAAGGAAAAGGACGAAGCATCGAAAAAGCGCATGCAGCTTATCGAAGACGAGATTGAGAAACTGTTGCGTGAATATGCCGACTTGGAAGAGATATGGAAAGCGGAGAAAGGATCGGCTCATGGCACGGCACAGGTAAAGGAAGAAATCGAACGCGTACGTGCCGAAATTATCCGGGTGCAACGCGAAGGAAAACTGGACAAAGTGGCCGAGTTGCAATATGGCAAACTCCCGCAACTCGAAGCGAAATTAAAAGAAGCGAATCAGGCAGAAGCGGCCAAACCTCAAAATCGGCTGCTGCGCACGCACGTGGGTGCGGAAGAAATTGCAGAAGTGGTAAGTCGTGCCACCGGCATTCCCGTTTCCAAAATGATGCAAGGCGAGCGTGACAAACTGCTGCAGATGGAAACCAAGTTGCACGAACGCGTGGTCGGGCAGGACGAGGCTGTACGCTTGGTGTCGGACGCAATTCGTCGTTCGCGTTCTGGGTTGGGAGATCCTAACCGTCCCTATGGATCCTTCCTGTTTTTAGGACCCACTGGAGTCGGCAAGACCGAATTATGTAAAGCGTTAGCTGGATTTTTGTTCGATTCAGAAGATCACCTCATTCGCATCGACATGAGTGAGTATATGGAAAAGCATTCCGTGTCGCGCCTGATCGGTGCGCCGCCAGGCTATGTTGGCTACGAAGAAGGCGGCGGCCTTACCGAGGCCGTGCGCCGTAAACCGTATTCTGTCATCTTATTGGACGAAGTGGAGAAAGCGCACCCAGATGTATTCAATGTACTTCTGCAAGTGCTGGATGATGGCCGTATGACCGACGGACAGGGGCGTACCGTAGATTTCAAGAACACAGTGGTTGTAATGACCTCGAACCTTGGCAGTCAAATGATCCAACAGCTATCAGGCGATGACTACCAGGTCATAAAACTAGCTGTGATGGGTGAGGTAAAGAATTATTTCCGTCCTGAATTCATCAACCGCATAGACGAAGTGGTGGTGTTCCATGCGCTGGATGAAAAGAATATCAAGGCTATCGCACGTATCCAATTAGGCTATTTGGAAAGTCGTCTGGCTGCAATGGATATGAAACTGGAGATTACCGATGCCGCTCTGGCGGAAATCGCCACTGCCGGTTTCGATCCTACTTATGGCGCTCGCCCGCTCAAACGTGCCATTCAGTCACAACTAGAGAATCCGCTTGCCAAACAGCTTTTGGAAGGCCGCTTCGCCGCTAAAGACACTATTAAGATTCATTGCTTAGGTGGGGTAATGAGGTTTGAAAAAGGCTAGCCTATCATGGTTTTTGGCACTGGACGGACGTTGCTTGGGCGTAGCGCGGCAGTTACCAAGACGCCGGAGCGGGCCTCAAACATCAGCAAAGACAGGTAGCAATAGTGAATATGATGATGATTGAAAAAGGAAAGCGCCTGCTGTCCTTAAGTGACATCGTCGCTGCGTCAGTGTCAGATTTTGACTACATTCAAGAGCCAGTTTTCACTGGCTCCTTGTAACGGCGCGTATTTATGAGGGGAGATTCGCCAAAAACCCATAGATATAAACCCATAGATATATGGGTCATCGCTTTTTGTAGCCAGAAGGCTCTACGATAGTGCCTATGTATCTACGCGAGAGCAAATAACGACGGACGGATAATCGCGTCTGTTTCACCTAGAGACACACCGACTTTGGTAATCTCTCTGGATGCTTTGCGCTACGCTGTTTTCCGAGCAGTGTGTTGCTGGGTGTCAAAGCTGGCAGTGTTTCTCACTTCAAGCGATCTTTGATTTTAGCGATTCCTGCCTCTGCGCATTGCTCATCGAGATGGCCGCCAGGTGCACCACCGATGCCAATGGCACCAATTGTTTCGCCTTCCACTTGAATGGGTACTCCGCCACCCAAAGCAATGAAATCATTTATAAAGACAAGATTGGCAGCTGCGGGATTCTTTTGTGTATTTTCCATGAGCCGCGTGGTCGAATTTTTAATCGTAAGAGCTGTGTAAGCTTTCCTGCGGCTGGTATCGATTGAATGCGGACCTGCATTGTCTGCTCGTTGTAACGCCTTGAGCTGTCCAGCGCGGTCGACCACAGCGCCGCTGACGTTATAGCCCTTCGAAGAGCAGTCAGCGACGGCGGCGGCAACGGCCTCTACTGCCAGTGCGGTCGGAATGTCCCGGACGGTGCGAACCTGTGCGTGAGCATTGCTGGTCGTAACGAGAGTTGCAAAAACAAGAGCACTTATAACGCGTGAAATCATGGTAATTCTCCTAGTGGTTATTGAGCTTATTAAGTACTTCCAAGGAAGCTTCTAAAAAAATCTTGGGATAACTTTAAATATTCGTACATCGTTAGTTAGGTTAGGATATCGGTTGAATAAGTTTCAGCTGCGCTTAGTTTGTGTTCTTCAGTATGTCGCTATTTTGATTCATTTGGTAAAGCTAGCATGTTCATTATAGAGTCGGCCATTAAATAGTACGATAATAAACGTTGAGTTACCTGTGGATTAGAAGTATTTTGTAAATTAATTATATAGTTAATTGATATTTATCATTAATTAGATTAATTAATTAGACTAATACTTTCAAGCGTGAATCTATCGAATCAAAGAAAGGTGGGGTACAAACGATGGGGTTGATTATTGTTAAGCCATTCTGGCGTTGTTTGAGAGCGGTGATATTGGCAGCGATGACAATGGTTACCGCTTTTAGTGCTTGCGCTCAGGTCAGCGTTACACCGGTTACCTGGAATGTGGTCGGACTGGATAGCAATAACGTCAGCGTTGGTCCGAACATGTTCCCTGTGGGTGTGCGCGTTTGCAATACCGGCAGTACCTTGCTGAGCGGGCTTAAGGCGCGTTATGTCTGGGATTCAACCAGCGCTTATATCACCCGCACTTCGGCGGAGTATCTTGACATCGCTAATCTGGTCGCGGGTACTTGCCAGGATATATTCCATGAGGTGACGGTTACACGTGATGCAGCAGCCTATACACAGGCGGCAAGGTACCACATTGATGTCATCAACGGAGTTAATGCTGTGCTTGCCTCAACACCAACCCCCCGGGAGATATACGTCGAGCGGCTGGTTTCGCAGAACAGAAATGCCATTGACGACATTTTGGTCAATAATGTTTCGGTGACTGGCTCAGGAAGCGTCAACGTGAACGAGGGGCAAACCTACGAAGTCAAATTGGTGGGTCACACCGCAACCCAAGGTTATGAGCAATTCGAGCAGTTCTTGAATTTCAAGTCCGATCTTTTTATTGTCAAGAGCGTTAAGTCCACGTATACCTGCCGTCGCAGGGACAGACTTGCTAGCTGGTAGCAAGATTTACGCGGATGGCTGTCAGTGGGTCAATGATCCCACGGATGTGATTACGCCTATCTATCGTGAATGCCTAGGTAGCGGCAAATATGGCGGAAGTACCACGTTAACCTATGTGGTGGAAGTTAAAACCGGGGCGGCTGCACTGGCATCGACGGGGGTGAGCATCAACGCGTTACTGTACGATTTTTCGGGCAGTAGCTATCACTACAACGCTGATCAAAGTGCGGCGGTCACTTTTAATTTTACGAACAACCCGCCGCCTGCTGAAGTAGATCTGGCCATGGCCAAATCGGCGGTTTTGAGCTCTCCGGGCAACGGTGATTTTACGCTTACGGTGACCAATACCGGCAGTATTAGCGCCACTAATGTGGTCGTTACGGATAATGTTCCTGATGGATATAACATCAAAACTTCACAGCCTGCAGCACCGGCGGGTACGACACTGGTTTGGGATAAAACCGATCCAAACGAGTCGCTGGTTTGGACAATTTCCAGCTTGCCGGCAGGTTCGTCGATTTCGTATACATTTAGTGTTCAAACGGTAAACAATCAAACAAATTACGTTAACCAGGCCTGCGTAGCCGCCACCCAAACCGATCCGAATACCACCAATAATTGTGCGACAGCGGCTGTCCCTGTGGCGCAATCTGATCTGGCGTTGGTGAAGACGGCAAGCTTTACTTCGCCGCTCAAGATCGGCGATTCAATAACGTTTAACGTGGGCGTTCTTAATCTGGGGCCGAATGTCGGCACCGGTGTGGTGGTCAGTGACACGCTCCCTGCAGGTTATTCGTTTACGAGCGCGAGCTGTGCGAGTGGATGGACGCTTTCGAATGTGGGCGCGACGCATTCCTGTACCGCTACATCCAATGTGGCGGTATCAGCTGTTCCCGCGACGATTTTGTCGATCGTAGCCCAGGTGCTGGCGCCAGCAGATCCCACGGTTACAACTGGGTATCAAAATACGGCATCCGTCACTTCAACCAGCAATGATCCGGTTGCTTTTAACAATCAAGCCAGCGCTGTTGCATCACCCACTTTTTTGACGATTGCCAAGGTGGCTGATGCCGTATCGTATACGTCAGCCAGCCCGAATGGTACATACACGCTTACAGTTACAAAGAGTGGATCTTCCGCAAATCTGGGTGTGATTTCAGTTCAAGATGTATTGCCATTAGGTGTGTCCGCCACATCAATCACGGGTGTGGGCTGGACGTGCAGCCTGGCAACATTAATTTGTACACGGGCAGATGATTTGACCAGCGGTATTCCCCCCTCAGCGGTTTATCCGGATATTGTCATTGGCGTGACTTTCTCTGGCCCGTCGAACGCGGATGTGGTGAATTATGCAAATGTGATTTCTGAATCGGGTGGAATCGTTACGTCATATGACGAAACAACCCGTTCAGTTAGTTGGACCAACAGTGCTGTTTATTACACCGCTGATGCAACGGCATCACCGGGAGGGGGTGGTAGTGCTGCCTGTTCGCCATCTTCTGTTCCCAGTGGGTCAAACAGTGTGTGTACCGCCACGCCAAATACTGGGTATTATTTTATCGGATGGACGGGTGCATGCGCGGCAGTAAGTACTAATTTGACCTGTAATTTGAATAATGTCACAGCTAATCAGAGCTCGGTAGCCACGTTTGCGTTGCTGACTTATACCGTGGTTGCTACGGCTGGTACCGGGGGGTCAGCCAATTGCGTGCCATCTCCTGTTTCCAGTGGGTCAAACAGTGTGTGTACCGCCACGCCAAGTACTGGGTATTATTTTACCGGATGGACGGGTGCATGCGCGGCAGCAAGTACTAATTTGACCTGTAATTTGAATAATGTCACAGCTAATCAGAGCTCGGTAGCCACGTTTGCGTTGCTGACTTATACCGTGGTTGCCACGGCTGGTGCCGGGGGGTCAGCCAGTTGCGCGCCGTCGCCTGTTTCTGCGGGCGGAACCGCCACTTGCACCGCCACGGCAGATGCAGGCAGTACGTTTACCGGATGGACGGGTGCATGTGCAGGACAGAGTGGTTTGGTGTGTAATCTGACAGGTATTGCTGCCAATATGGCATCGACTGCGTCGTTTACCGCCACCGTGACGGCCGGATCCCTGCAAGCCATTCCGGCATTGTCTGGGTGGTTGATGATTATGATGGTATTTTTGATGGTATTGGCCGCTTGTGCAGCCATAAGGCGCAAGCAGGAGTGATTGATGAACCCTGCGGGCGCTTGGTTATCAGCCACGGCTATTGGTAAAGTTTGCTGATTCGCGTTGCTTTGATGTTAAGGTTATAAAGTCACGTAATTTTTTAGCGTTTATGTGATCACCATATTCGATTGCAAGGTTAGACCATACATGCCTATAAAATTATGGAGATTATCCAAAAAGGCGGGCGACTATGAGCAAAGCTTTTACTAAGGAAGCGGATGAAAGTGCTGACGAGGAAGAAGGTCAGTCAGTATCACCGCTTCCGCCAGGAGTCAAAAATTACATCACCCCCGTTGGTTACCAGCGTCTCAAAGACGAGCTTGATCAGCTATGGAAAGTAGAACGCCCGGCGTTGGTGCAAACGATTACCTGGGCCGCGTCTAATGGCGATCGCTCGGAAAATGGCGATTACATTTACGGTAAAAAGCGTCTGCGTGAAATCGACCGGCGCATCCGCTTTCTTTCTAAGCGTCTGGAAAACGCCGCAGTGGTAGATCCGGTGCAGCGAGGATTGTGTGATCAAGTATTCTTTGGGGCGACAGTTACAGTGTGTAGGCAGGACGGCATAGAGCATACCTACAGCATAGTCGGCGTGGATGAAGCCGATGCCGGGCGCGGATTGATTAGCTGGATATCACCGTTAGCCCGAGCGCTATTAAAGGCGCGCGCTGACGACGTGGTGATGTTGCATATCCCTGACGGAGTGGAAGAGTTAGTGGTGGTAGACGTTGCTTATCGGGCGATCAGTTTTGACGATTGAGTTACTGGCAAAATTTTTGTTGGAAGAAAGTTAGTTTTTTATCTTTAGTTTTGTTGCATGGTTTTTATCGGATACCGATTTACGAGAGTAAGGCAGATTCAAGTTAAAACGAACAGAAAGCTACGGTACTAGACGGTGGCAAGTTGTGAGTGTCCTACCAGTCAAACAGTTTGATCAGCTACGATAACTGGCGTTTATCTTGACATAGTCATAAGAGAAATCGCAGGTCCATACTGTGGCAACTGCCGCGCCGCGATCTAGGATGACCCGAATGGTAATGTCGCTTTGTTGCATGATGCGCTGACCATCTTCTTCGATATAGCTGGCGGCGCGTCCGCCATGTTCAGCTACTAGAACATCGTCAAGATATAGCTTAAGGCGATGCACATCGAGATCCTGCACATCGGCATAACCGATAGCAGCGAGGATGCGTCCAAGATTGGGATCAGAAGCGAAAAATGCAGTCTTGACCAAGGGGGAGCGTGCCACGGCATAGGCAATTTTTTTGCACTCCGCTACGCTCTTGCCCCCTTCAATTTGGACAGTGATAAACTTGGTCGCACCCTCCCCGTCACGCACGATGGCCTGCGCCAGCAATATGGCAACATCCGTAACCGCCGCCTGCAATTGCGCGAACGCCGTGCTTTTCACATCAACAATAGCTTGCGCACCGCTCATGCCGGTGGCGATCACTATCAGTGCGTCATTGGTAGATGTATCGCCATCCACAGTGATGCAGTTGAACGAAGCATCACTGGCGTGAGTCGCTAACTGTTGCAACAGCGGCTGCGCCACCGCAGCATCGGTAGCAATATAGCCGAGCATGGTAGCCATGTTGGGATGGATCATGCCGGAGCCTTTAGCGATGCCGGTAATCGTGATAGTGACACCATCGAGTGTAATTTGTTTGGACACCGCTTTAGCAACGATGTCAGTGGTCATGATGGCCTGAGCGGCATTAAGCCAGTTATCCTCGCGTAGTTCGGTTACGCAGGTTGGTAGTCCTGAGATCAACCGCGACAGCGGTAGCGCTTCCATGATCACGCCAGTGGAGAACGGCAGCACCTGTTCTGCCTCGCAATCCAGCAGATTGGCTACTTCAGCACAGGTGGCACGAGCCGCAGCCAATCCCTGCTCACCGGTACCGGCATTAGCGTTACCTGTGTTAACCACCAGTGCACGTACGCTTTTATTTGCAACCAGATGTTCGCGCGCCACAATAACTGGCGCGGCACAGAAACGGTTTTGCGTGAATACGCCAGCTACCGTGGTTTGTGCGGCCAAGTGCATGAGCAGTAAATCCTGGCGTCCAGGTTTTTTGATACTCGCTTCCGCAGTGCCTAGCAGCACGCCTTTGACAGGCAGAAGAGCACTTGAGACAGGAGATTGCAGATTAACTGGCATGCCTTTTTAACCTATATATTTCATAACTTCATAGATGACTGCTTAGCAATTATTTTCCAGGCAATAACTGTAGAAGGGGTGGCGCGGATATCCATATAACGAACCGAACAAACATATCGAAACCGTAAGGAAGTGCTTTACGATTAAAGCATTTAAATTAGTCGCTAATATCGCCCACCTTGTTGATAAATGTAATTGCTCATTTCTACGGATTGCATATTCATGCGTCTCACAATACCGTGCACATGACGCACGACGCCGCGCATTACGTAGTAAACGATAGCGGGGTTTGTGCTGAGGAACGTTTCTAGACGGGAACGGTTTAATAATAGTACTTGACTATTCGTCTTGGCCACTACAGTAGCGCTGATCTGCGCGGCACTTCCACCAACAAACGTAATAATGCCAGCCAAATCACCAGGCTGCAGCAGATGCAAGGTGGCTTTCTCACCGCCAAGAGTGGCAGTTGCCTCAACTTCACCTGTAGCAAGGATCATCAGTGTATTTCTGAGTGTGCTGTTACCAGGCTGGAGGAGATATTCACCTGCTTTGTATTCGTGCACCGTAATAATATTTGCCAATTCTTCAATCTCGGCATCCCGCAACTCTTCAGTTAGCGTGGAATTACGCAGGGTCTGCAAAATCAAGTCATCTGTCGTCATCGTGATCTCCCACAAAAATAATTACCTCAAGTTAACTTGCCATGGCAGTGCTTATATTTTTTACCAGAGCCACACGGGCATGGGTCATTACGTCCGGCTTTTTTGTTAGTGTGTGCCAAAGGTTTTTTCTCTGCCGCTCCATCCTCATCAGCAGCCTCGGTCTCATCATAGTCGGCATGGTGATACTGTACATTTTCCGGAGTGTGGGGTGCTTCTACCGCTTCAATATCCTGTTCGTTACGGATGCGTACGTTCATCAGTGTCAGCGTAACATCACGCTTGATCGACTCAAGCATGCCGGAAAATAACTCGAATGCTTCACGCTTATATTCTTGCTTGGGATTCTTTTGCGCATAACCACGTAGATGGATACCCTGACGTAGATGATCCAGCGCCGCCAAGTGCTCACGCCAGTGGGTATCCACGCTTTGCAGCATGATGATACGCTCATATCCGTGCATCATTTCTGCCTCAACTTGCGCCACCTTGGCCTGATATTGCTGTTGCGCAGCTTGCACCACACGGTCACGCAAGCTGGTTTCATCAAGTTGTTTGTTTTCTTCTAGCCATTGCGCAAGCGGTAGAATTAATTGAAATTCAGCAGCCAATGCCTTTTCCAGCCCCGGGACATCCCACTGCTCTTCCATACTCTGCGGTGCGATGTATTCGCTAATGATGTTATGCATTACCCCTTCACGCATTGCGTCGATTGTTTCGGAGATATCCGTGCTCTCCAGCAATTCATTGCGCTGCTGGTAGATGACTTTGCGTTGTTCATTCGCGACATCGTCGTATTCAAGAATCTGCTTGCGCATGTCAAAATTGCGCGCTTCGACCTTGCGTTGTGCGTTCTCAATGGCGCGGGTGACCCAAGAATGCTCAATCGCTTCACCTTCGGGCAGCTTGAAACGGTTCATGATGGCTGCCACACGGTCAGAGGCAAAAATCCGCAACAGCGGATCTTCCAGTGATAAATAAAAACGGCTGGAGCCAGGGTCGCCCTGACGACCCGCACGACCACGCAATTGGTTATCTACACGGCGCGATTCGTGGCGCTCGGTACCGATAATATGTAAGCCCCCGCTCTTTACAACTTGGTCATGTATCGGTTGCCATTCAGCGCGCAATTGGGCGATGCGTTGATCACGCGTGGCATTGTCCAAACTCTCATCCATACGTAACCGTTCGATGGGTTTTTCCACATTGCCGCCCAACACAATGTCAGTGCCGCGCCCGGCCATGTTAGTGGCAATCGTAATCATCTTTGGGCTTCCCGCTTGCGCTATGATCTCAGCTTCGCGCGCATGCTGCTTGGCGTTTAAAACTTGGTGCGGCAACTTTTCTTTTTCCAATAATTGCGACAATAACTCCGATGTTTCAATCGAGGTGGTGCCGACCAACACTGGTTGGCTACGTTGGTAGCAATCCTTAATATCCAAAATGGCTGCTCGATATTTCTCGTTTGTCGTAAGATAAACTTTGTCCATCATATCCTTACGGATAGTGGGCCGGTGCGGTGGGATAATGACGGTTTCCAGGTTGTAAATCTGCTGAAACTCAAACGCTTCAGTATCTGCCGTACCGGTCATGCCGGCCAATTTGCCATATAGACGGAAGTAATTCTGGAAGGTAATAGAGGCTAGAGTTTGATTCTCCTTCTGGATAGTAACCCCTTCTTTTGCCTCAACCGCTTGGTGTAGGCCTTCGGACCAACGCCTTCCTGCCATCATACGGCCAGTAAACTCATCTACAATAATTACTTCGTCGTCCTGCACCACATAATTCTGGTCGCGAAGATACAGCGCATGAGCACGCAACGCAGCATACAGATGATGAATCAGCATGATGTTAGCTGGGTCATACAAGCTGCCCCCAATAGGCAATAGTCCTGCTTGACTCAGTAATTCTTCAGCATGTTCATGCCCGCTTTCCGTCAACAAAATCTGACGGTTTTTCTCATCAACGCTGTAATCGCCAGGGCCATTTTCTTCTTGCTGACGCACCAGCTGCGGCACCAGTTTGTCCATGCGGATATAAACATCCACATTATCTTCAGCTTGGCCAGAAATAATCAGCGGTGTACGCGCCTCATCGATCAGAATGGAATCCACTTCATCCACGATGGCATAATTTAATTTACGCTGGAAGCGCTCACCGGCATGGGTGGCCATATTGTCGCGCAGATAGTCAAAGCCAAATTCGTTGTTGGTGCCGTAGGTTATATCCGCACTGTAAGCAGCTTGCTTATCAGTATGGTTCATCTGCGACAAAATTACCCCGACTGATAATCCAAGGAAGCGATACAGCCGACCCATCCATTCAGCATCACGTGCCGCCAGATAGTCGTTTACCGTCACCACGTGTACGCCTTGACCTGAAAGCGCATTGAGATATGCTGGCAAGGTCGCCATCAAAGTTTTACCCTCACCGGTGCGCATTTCAGCAATCTTTCCATGGTGCAGTGCCATACCGCCGATCAGTTGCTCGTCGAAGTGGCGCATTTGCAGCACGCGCTGCCCGGCTTCACGCACCACAGCAAATGCCTCAGGTAACAATGTATTCAGCGTTTCGCCTTGGGTAATGCGCTGTTTGAAAGTTTCAGTTTTAAGACACAATGCCTCATCGGAAAGCTTTCCTACTTCAGCTTCGAGAGCGTTAATCACCACCACTGCTTGGCGATATTGTTTGAGAAGGCGATCGTTACGACTGCCAAAAACACTTTTCAATAAAGTAGAAATCATTGTTTAATTTTTCTAGGTTTCAATTCTAAGAATTTTAACGATTAGTTTTAATGCTGAATTTATTTTCGGTTACACCAAGCAAAAAGGGTGAAGTGCCACACCTCACCCTTGTAAAAATCTCATGGCTATCAATTCTCGGCGTGTCAAAAAACGTTTGTGGTTGTGTGCGACAATTCTGAATATCCCACTTCGTAGAGTCATGTGAAGGCCACAAAACAAGTTTATCTGTTTCCCTTGACAAACTTCAGCACGTATTACTGTCACAACTTGTGCCTGCAGCTTGAACACCTAATCTTTACTATATTAGCATATTGCTCTGGGTAAGCTGAATACACCCTGGATATCTTCATGCCTATGCCAAAATTAAATACACATTTTAGGATCGAAACATACATTCACCGGAAGTTAAGCTGTTTCTTAATAATTGACCATAACCTAACTGATAGGTGCAACAATTCTGCCTAATTAAACTTTATAAGCCAACATTGACCTCTAATGGGTGCATCATTACCGAACGTACGCTGCGAACCTTTCCAAACCAATGGAAACTAGAATAATATCCATGTTTTAATTTTTGAATTAACCTGATGCTGTGTCAAATCGACTAAGCTCATATCTCAATGCCAGCCAAGAGTTGCGTCAACTATCGCATAAGGTAGGCCAGTTCCTCGCATTACAGCGGTACTACGAACAGATTGCTCCCCCCTCCTTGATACGCGCTAGTCATGTGATGCAACTTGATCAACAAACGCTCATTATCGCCGCAGACAATGGCACAGTGGCAGCCAAATTGCGCCAACTTGCCCCAAAACTTACTCAATTGTGTCAAAACGGGGGCTATGAGATTACTGGAATTCAGATTAAGGTGCAAGTTGCCTTGCCAATCACCACACGCCCCCTTCGCCCCACCTCGCTTAGTGCAATAAGACGTCAGCAGTTAGTGGACTTCGCCGTAGAATTAGAAGATTCACCCCTGAAAACCGCATTGCACCGTTTGGCAAAAAGCAAAAGATAGTGGTAGATATATTCTTAGCTCGGATAGCGATTCACTATTTGGTTTTAAGTTGCATCCAGCAACCCAACAATGACTCAAATTGAGAAGCTATGGCACAATGCGAAGCGTGGATGGATAGATTTCAAAACACAATGGCGCCGAGAGCGATTGGAATTGGCATTACCTGTATTTACTTTTGATGCGCGAAATTGATGGGCATTTACTGTCATGATATCAAGCTTACCAAAATCAGTATCTACAATATATCCACCTTTGCGATACCTGAAAGATGCCGCACTCAAGTTTCTTGCAGATTTGATTATTCAACAAAGATCATACCGCTGTTAACGGCCTACTGGGTTTATCCGCGTTGCTTCTGATTAGGCGGTTTATCGCCAGTCCTTAGTATATAAGGAGCTACTAGCATGACGGTTACTGTCCGATACAGGGTAGCCCTATTTACCTTTTAATTTTTGCTCATTAGCGGTTTTTGGAGTTATGGTGGGATGAGTCGCATATTAATTGTAATTGTTATCTTCATAGTCATCTACTTGCTGCTCAAGCACTACCGTAAGCAGACGCAAAAAAAAGATGTATCCGGTGAAGATACATCAAAGCACAGAGAAAATATGGTGCGTTGTGCGCACTGCGGTGTGCACCTACCTAAAGGTGAGAGCATCATGGCCGATCACAAATATTACTGCAGTGAAGTACATCGCCATGCACATACTGAAGAACCTGAATAATCATCTAATACCAGATGAGTTTTGATGTGGGATAACCTACCTCTCTCCACGTGGCATTCGTTGCGCCCAAGATCCTATTCTGTGCCCGCATCAGAAGCCATGTGGCGCGCAGTTTATTTCTTCAATCTTTATCGCCTGACCTTGGGCGGACTATTTGTCTTTCTGGTGAGCGCGTTTGGCGATGCACTGATATTAGGTTCACGTGCTCCGTCGCTGTTCTTTCATACTAGTCTCACATACATCGCACTAACCCTGATTTCGTTCCTAACCATCAAACTACATCGGCCACGGTTTGGCTTGCAATTAGCATTTTTGGTAGGAGCGGATATTACTTGTATAACAGTTTTGTCACACGCCAGTGGGGGTATACAAAGCGGTTTGGGCGTGTTGCTACTAGTATCACTGACTGCTACAGGATTAATTAGCCGTGACAAGATTACCTTGTTTTTCGCGGCACTTGCTAGCATAGCGGTATTATTGCAACACTCTTACGCAGTATTGACCCAAGATGCGGCGGTAGCCCAATATGTCCAGGCTGGATTGTTGAGCGCCGCTTATTTCGCCGTTGCCTGGCTGGCACATACTATGGCTAAGTATGCCATTGCCAGTGAAAATTTGGCTGCTCTGCGCGGTGTAGATTTGGCCAATATGGCGGAAACTAACAGGCTGGTGATTCAGGATATGCCAGACGGTGTGCTGGTGGTGAATGAGAGCGGAATGGTCAAGCAATACAATCCTGGCGTGGAACGTTTGTTAGGGTACACGTTTTCAAATACTAATAATGCTACGCTGGAAAATTGTGCGCCTCTACTGGCGGATCGGTTCGCTGTTTGGCGGCAGCATCAAGGGCGTGGACATGAAGTATTACGTTTGCCTGTAACCAATCATCAGGTGCGTATACGTTTTTTGCCAGTAGAGCGTGAGGGATTTTGGGGCGCGATAATTTTCCTTGAGGATATGCAACGCGTTCAGGCCCAGGCTCAGCAGATCAAACTTGCAGCACTGGGACGATTGACCGCCAACATTGCCCATGAGGTGCGCAATCCACTGTCAGCTATTAGTTACGCAACTGAATTACTACAAGAAGAGAAGCACGATCCGGGGCAGACTCGTTTGTTTCAGATCATTATGGACAATGCCGCAAGGTTGAACCACATCGTGGAAGATGTGCTGCAGTTGAACCGGCGCGATAGGGTGCAAAGCGAAGATTATAATTTAACAGAGAAACTGCCCCTCTATATTGAGGGGCTGTGTCATACCCAAGGCGTGTCGCAGGAGATATTTTTAATTAAGATTGCCCCGGCTTGCGTAATCAGATTTGATCTTGGCCATCTCGATCAAATATTGTGGAATTTATGCCGCAACGCTCTGCGTTATTGCAGCAAGCTGGCAGGCAGTGTGCAACTGTGTGCATGGTGCTCCAATGATGGGAGGACGATACTGGAAATTCTGAACGATGGGCCTCCAGTTGCCCCCGAGACCGTTCAACAATTGTTCGAGCCCTTCTTTACCATGACGGCCGGGGGTACCGGTTTAGGCCTGTATATTGCACGCGAATTGTGCGAGGCTAACGGCGCAACGCTTGAATATAGGCAGCCAGAAAAAGGCGGTGCCTGTTTCCGCATTGTGTTTGGGGATCAAAATGAACGCTGATATACAGGCCAGCCCTGCGCGCGTCTTGGTGGTGGATGATGAGCCGGATATACTAGAGCTAATCGAGTTGGCGCTGCTACGTATGGGATTGCAGGTCGATCGCGCTAGTAGTGTGCAAGAAGCCTTGCACCAATTAAATACTAAAACATATCAGCTATGTTTGACAGATATGCGCCTGCCGGATGGAGAAGGGCTGGAGGTGGTGCAATATATTATTGCCCGCAACATGCATGTGCCAGTCGCGGTGATTACCGCGCATGGCAATATGGAAAATGCGATTTTTGCACTTAAGGCTGGCGCTTTCGATTACCTAGCCAAGCCAGTTGCGCTGACCCAGTTGCGTGCTTTAGTCAATGCCGTGCTGAAGCTGCCGCCACCATCCGCCACCGTGCGGAAAGGGGTGCGAACATTGCTGGGACTTTCCCCCGCCATGGAAAAGGTGCGCGACCTGATCGACCGGGTGGCACGTAGCCAAGCGCCGGTGCATATCAGCGGCGAATCAGGTAGTGGAAAAGAACTGGCTGCACGGCTGATCGTTGAAAAAAGCGCTCGGCGCGATCAGCCCTTCATCACGGTAAACTGCGGGGCAATCCCGGAAACGCTTATGGAAAGCGAATTTTTCGGTTATCGCAAGGGCGCATTCACCGGTGCGGAAAAGGATCGCGAAGGTTTATTTCAAGCTGCCAATGGCGGTACTTTATTCCTTGATGAGGTTGCCGATTTACCGCTCTCTATGCAGGTAAAATTGTTACGGGTAATCCAGGAGAAAAAAGTGCGTAAGGTGGGCGCCACGCAAGAAGAGCCGGTGGATGTACGTATCATCAGCGCCACCCATAATGCATTGGCGGAGCAAGTACAGCAGGGGAAATTCCGTCAGGATCTTTATTATCGCTTGAATGTGATTACCTTGCTTATGCCACCGTTGCGCGCAATGCGTGATGACATTGCCGAGGTCGCCAACCATTTTTTAGCTCGTTTGTGCGGTGATGCGAAGGTCGAATTGGCATCGTCAGCTTTGAAGGCACTTCAACAATACGATTTTCCGGGTAACGTGCGCGAACTGGAAAACATAATCGAGCGGGCACTTGCATTATGTTCGGACGGCATTATTATGCCGGCCGATTTACAGCTTGCGCCCACAGACTTTGCTGGAATGACCGTCAAGCCATGTGTGGCTGGCAAATATCCACTTACCGATTATCTAGATAGCGTCGAACGCGCAGCTATTTTGGAGGCACTACAGCAAACCAATTTCAACCGCACAGCTGCGGCTAAGGTACTGGGAGTAACTTTTCGCGCCTTACGTTATCGCATGGACCGCTTGGGCATCACTGACAAGGATGAATAAGCAGTGAAAGTTGGCACAAATGGATGGCTTAGCGGTCTGCGCCGCCTTGCTTCGCCAAACTGTGATTTTCGTCCAACTGGTACCGCCATAGATTTATTGGTTATTCATAATATCAGTTTGCCGCCGGGTGAGTTCGGTGGCCAGGCGGTTGCACAGTTATTTACCAATACGCTTGATACGGAGGCACACTCCTATTTTGCCCAACTCAAAGGAGTGAGAGTTTCTGCCCATTTTTTAATACAGCGCACGGGTGAGGTTACCCAGTTCGTGCCTTGCAACAAACGCGCCTGGCATGCGGGTGCATCGGCGTGGCATGGACGCACGGCCTGCAATGATTTTTCCATAGGTGTAGAATTAGAAGGTACAGACTTCCTATCATTCAGCGATCAACAGTATGCTGCATTAATCCGGCTAACACGAGTGCTCAAACGTATCTATCCAATTCGTGAAATTGTAGGGCATTCAGACATTGCACCGGGACGGAAGACAGATCCCGGACATGGATTTGACTGGCCGCGTTATCTTGAGAAAGTGGGTTGAAAACGGGTCGGCAATGGCATATATCAATACACATTCTTAACAAGAAACGTTATGCTGTTTTTAAATTTTTTATACCTGTTTATTTTATTAAATAGATCGATTTTTTAAGAAAAAAACTTGCATAATTCCCCCGATGTACTACAATAATATTTTACTAAACCTGCCTCTATATGAACTGCTGGATACTACATATAGTAGTTTTTGTATTTCAGTTCTGATTTCAGATAGAGCAATAATTTAGAGCGATAATTATAATGCTAGGTTTGTCCCCTTCTTCAGTGTCGGCACAGGATATTTCCGATGCCATAACTATTTCCAGCATTCCTTTTGATCAACACAAGGTCATCCGCCGCAATGGTTCCGTAGTTGCTTTTGAGGCAACCAAAATTGCCGTTGCTTTGACCAAGGCATTTATTGCCGTAAATGGCGAAGCGTCTGCACGCGTACGCGAACTGGTTAATCAATTGACCGGAACTGTGGTTAATGCGTTGTTGCGCCGCCACCCGCATGGCGGGACGCTGCATATCGAAGATATTCAGGATCAAGTCGAACTGGCTCTGATGCGTTCTGGGGAACACGATGTGGCCCGCGCCTACGTGCTTTACCGCGAGGAACGCACGCGCGAACGGGCTAAGGCAAAAGTTGCGCCTGCGCATATTCTTCAAGTTAACGACAAGGGCGTGCTTCGCCCGCTGGATGAGGTAGGGCTTGCCGCACGTATTACGGCGGCTTGTGAAGGACTTGGTGACGCGGTAAGTGCGGATCCGATTCTTAAATTGACGTTACGTGATCTTTATGATGGCGTGCCAGTCGAGGAGGTGCGCAAATGTGCCATCCTTGCCGCCCGTGCGATGATCGAACATGATCCAGCCTACAGCTTCGTCACCGCCCGCTTGTTGCTGAACAACATTTGCTGTGATGTTATTGGCGAAGATGCCGACATGGCAACGCGTTATGCCGAATATTTTCCCTCATTCATCAAGCGTGGCATTGAAGCAGAGCTGCTTGACCGCGACATGGCGAATTTTGACCTGCCGCGATTGGCCAATGAACTAACTGCAAGCCGTGATTTGCAGTTCAGCTATCTTGGTTTACAAACCCTGTATGACCGTTACTTCCTGCACATAAACGAAAACCGCATCGAGCTGCCGCAGGCATTTTTCATGCGCGTGGCTATGGGGCTGGCGCTCAGGGAAAGTGACCGCAATGCGCGCGCTATCGAGTTCTATCATTTGCTGTCCGGCTTCGATTTCATGAGTTCAACGCCTACCCTGTTCAACTCTGGGGCGATCCGGTCGCAACTTTCTTCCTGCTACCTTACTACCGTCCCGGATGATCTGGCTGGTATCTTTGAAGCAATCAAGGAAAACGCCCTTTTGGCCAAATACTCCGGTGGCCTTGGCAACGACTGGACACCCGTGCGCTCTATGGGCGCACACATCAAGGGTACCAACGGCAAATCACAAGGCGTGGTGCCATTCCTGAAAGTTGCCAATGACACCGCCGTAGCAGTCAACCAAGGGGGTAAAAGGAAGGGTGCAGTATGCGCTTATCTGGAAACATGGCATCTGGATATCGAGGAATTTCTTGAGTTGCGTAAGAATACCGGCGATGACCGCCGTCGCACGCATGACATGAATACAGCCAACTGGATACCAGACTTATTCATGAAGCGCGTCGTGGAAGACGGGGAATGGACACTATTTTCGCCATCAGTCTGCCCTGACCTACATGACAAGTTCGGCTCAGAATTTGAGCGTACCTACCTTGCTTGTGAGGCTAAGGCAGCAAGCGGCGAAATTACCCTATTTAAAAAAATTTCGGCGGCCAGTCTGTGGCGCAAAATGCTGACTATGTTATTTGAGACGGGTCATCCGTGGATCGCTTTTAAAGACCCATGTAATATACGTTCGCCACAACAACATGTCGGCGTGGTGCATAGTTCTAATTTATGCACTGAAATCACGTTGAACACCTCCGAATCTGAAATCGCGGTATGCAATCTTGGCTCAGTCAATCTCAAGGCGCATCTGAACTCACTCGGTCAGATTGACCACGAAAAGCTCAGGCGTACCATTGCCACCGCCATGCGTATGCTGGATAACGTAATCGACATCAACTATTACGCCGTTGAAAAGGCGCGCAACTCCAACCTCAAGCACCGTCCTGTTGGGCTGGGCATCATGGGGTTTCAAGACTGCCTGCACGAACTGCGGATACCTTATGCCTCGAAAAAGGCAGTCGAATTTGCCGACAGTTCCATGGAGGCAGTGTGCTATTACGCCTATTTGGCATCCACAGAGCTGGCCGAAGAACGAGGCCGCTACGACAGCTATAACGGCAGTCTGTGGGACCAGGGCATATTGCCGCAGGATACGCTGGAGCTCCTGCGTCAGTCACGCGGAGGACATGTAGAGGTAGATATGTCCACCAGCATGGACTGGGACAAACTGCGCGCACGCATCAGGCAGTACGGCATGCGCAACTCAAATTGCGTGGCCATTGCGCCCACTGCGACTATATCGAACATCATCGGCGTATCGGCTTGCATTGAACCTACTTACCAGAACTTGTTTGTAAAATCGAATCTGTCCGGTGAGTTCACCATCATCAACGAATATCTGGTGAACGACCTTAAACGGCTGGGACTGTGGGATGAGGTGATGATAGCTGACCTAAAATATTTTGATGGAAGCCTTGCCAAAATTGATCGCATCCCGGCCGAATTGCGCAGCCTGTATGCGACCGCATTCGAGATTGAGCCGCAATGGGTAATAGAAGCGGCAGCACGGCGCCAGAAATGGATTGACCAAGCACAATCACTGAATATTTACATGGCTGGCGTGTCGGGGCGCAAACTCGACGAAACCTACAAGCTGGCATGGCTGCGCGGCCTGAAGACTACATATTATCTGCGCACCATGGGTGCAACTTCGACGGAAAAATCCACCTCGCGCGCTGGCGAACTGAATGCGGTGCAGATGTGCGCAATTGATAATCCGGAATGCGAGTCATGCCAATGAATGACTATACTATTGCATCCAGCTCAGCTGGACGGATACGCGTGGAAGACAAGCGCATCATCAACTGCAATGCAGACGTTAATCAGCTAGTGCCATTCAAGTACAAATGGGCTTGGGAGAAGTACATCTCCGCCTGCGCCAACCACTGGATGCCGCAAGAGGTCAACATGTCCGCCGACATTGCGCTATGGAAGAATCCAAACGGCCTGACCGATGATGAACGCCTCATGGTCAAGCGCAATCTTGGATTCTTCACCACAGCGGACAGCCTCGCGGCCAACAACATCGTGCTCGGCACCTACCGCCATATTACCAACCCTGAATGCCGCCAGTACCTGCTGCGTCAGGCGTTCGAGGAGGCGATTCACACGCATGCCTACCAATACATCGTTGAAAGCCTGGGGCTGGATGAGGGCGAAATTTTCAACATGTATCATGAAGTTTCCAGCATACGTGAAAAAGATGAATTTTTGCTGCCCTTTATCGACACCCTGACCAATCCGGACTTCAAGACAGGCACACCGGAAACGGATCGCCAGTTATTACGCAGTCTGATCGTGTTTGCCTGCATCATGGAGGGGTTATTCTTCTATGTTGGTTTTGTGCAAATTTTAGCGCTTGGACGTCAGAATAAAATGACCGGTGCCGCTGAACAGTACCAGTACATCATGCGTGACGAATCCATGCACCTCAATTTCGGTGTAGATGTAATTAATCAGATTAAGTTGGAAAATCCCCATCTGTGGACACTTCAATTCCGCGAGGAAATTCGTGGCCTTATGCAAAAAGGCGTGGAACTGGAATACCGTTATGCCGAAGATACCATGCCACGTGGTGTGCTTGGTATGAACGCATCAATGTTCAAAGAATACCTACGTTTTGTCGCCAACCGCCGTTGTCAGCAAATTGGCTTGGATGTGCTATACCCAGGGGCTGGCAATCCGTTCCCATGGATGGCGGAAATAATTGATCTCAAGAAGGAGAAAAATTTCTTCGAAACGCGTGTTACCGAATATCAGACAGGGGGCGCGCTATCTTGGGATTAACAGGCTTCGGTCACGCTGTATTTGGTGTGTGCTGGAGAGGGTAGTAGTTGTTAATGTTGTATTTCTTTGAACTTTGATTACCAAAGGAGGTTGAAATGGCAGCAGTACAGAAAGCTAAACCAGCAGCTAAAACCGCAGTGGCAGCCAAGAAGCCAGCCGCTAAAACCGCAGTGGCAGCCAAGAAGCCCGCCGCTAAAACCGCGGTGGCAGCCAAGAAGCCAGCCGCTAAAACCGCAGTGGCAGCCAAGAAGCCAGCCGCTAAAACCGCGGTGGCAGCCAAGAAGCCAGCCGCTAAAACCGCAGTGGCAGCCAAGAAGCCAGCCGCTAAAACCGCAGTGGCAGCCAAGAAGCCAGCCGCTAAAACCGCAGTGGCAGCCAAGAAGCCAGCCGCTAAAAAGGTCGTTCCTGAAAAGAAACCTTCTGTCCAAACTAAGACAGCTTCGGCTTCTTCGGCTCCAGCTCCTTTAGCTCCGACAACTGTGCGCCCGGCAGCAGTTTGGCCTTTTCCTACGCCAGGCATCAACAAGCCAAACTAATATTGGCTAAAATACGGCCCTTGAGTTATTGAAAAGGGCTGATCATTTGCAGCTTGGGTTTGTGTTATTGGGCACACTCAAATCTGCATAAGCGAGCTTCCTTTCTGTGCAATCGGTGCAGCAAGCTGTTTTCTATTAACTTGAATAAACTAAGGCTGAACAGCCATAAAATAAAAATAGCAAAGTAGCTGCGCTTTACGGTATGCGGATGATAGCCGGCCATGGAATGGCTGATGTAATGAACAAGGGTTCATTAGCTAATTATTTAGTCGGCTCGCTCGCAGCAAACTATTGATGCATACCTATTCAGAGTCCTAGTGGTAACTTACAGTGCCATGCAGACTTAGGTCGAACAGAATTAATAACACGGCAAATCTAGCGTACGCGCTATACATATGACCAGTTCACAGCTTTATTTGCGGTTGCTCGACTACATTAAACCCTACTGGCGCATATTTGCACTTTCCATCCTTGGCATGATGGTGGCTGCGGCTACTGAGCCGCTATTGCCAGTTTTGCTCAAAACCATGCTAGACGGCACATTCGTGCACAAAGATGAAACCATCATTCGATTGATCCCTTTGTTCATCTTGATGATTTTCCTTGTGCGCGGGCTAGCTACTTTTGTAGCTACTTATACGATCACCTGGGTGGGAAACAAGGTAGTGATGGATTTGCGTAACGAAATGTTCAATAAGCTACTTTCCCTGCCCGCCCGCTTTTACGATAACCATGCGACTGGTAACCTAATCTCAAAATTGACCTTTGATGTTACACAGGTAACAGCTGCCGCCACAACCGTAGTGACCATTGGTACCCGTGATTCCCTTATGATTGTTGGACTGCTGGGTTGGCTTTTTTACCTTAACTGGAAGCTTACGTTGCTCAGCTTGATAATGGCGCCTGTCATTGTTTTTATCATGAAAACTATCAGTGGTCGCTTGCGCATTGCCAGCCGCAATTCGCAGCGCGCAATGGGAGATATCACCCAAGTAATTGAAGAAAGTGTGACCGCGCACAAGGTAGTCAAACTTTTTGGCGGACAACAGTACGAAGGCCAACGCTTTAATAGCCAAGCTAACTGGGTACGTCGTCACGCCATGAAACAAGCCGCCGCTGCCGCTATCAATATACCCATCGTACAAATGGTGGCAGCAGTGGCGCTTGCAGTCATCGTTTATCTTGCTACTGAACAATCGCGCAGCGATGAAACAACGGTGGGTGGCTTTCTTTCCTTCATTACAGCAATGTTGATGTTAACCCCACCGCTAAAACGGCTTGCCAGCGTCAGTGAGCATTTACAGCGCGGACTGGCGGCTTCAGAAAGCGTATTTGAGCTGCTTGATACATCAAGTGAAGCCGATACGGGTAAGACATTAATTACTCATGCCTCAGGCCAACTGAAATTTGAGCATGTAAATTTTTCCTACCAACAAGACGAAAAGCTGGCATTACGAGACATTAACCTGGAAATTCCTGTAGGACAAACAGTTGCGCTGGTTGGCGCCTCCGGCAGTGGCAAAAGCACTCTGGCTAACCTCGTACCGCGTTTCTATTCCCCAAGTAGCGGTCGCATTACACTAGACGGTTGTGACCTTGCGGAGCTCACGTTGACCAGCCTGCGCGCTAATATCGCACTAGTAAGCCAAGATGTGGTGCTATTCAATGATACCGTTGCAGCCAACATTGCTTATGGTCAAATGCGCAAAGTACCGGAGGCAGAAATAATCGCTGCCGCGCAGGCTGCCCATGCAATGGAGTTTATTCGTGAAATGCCACAAGGTTTGCAAACACTAGTGGGTGAGAGGGGTGTGCGCATGTCTGGTGGACAGCGCCAACGCATTGCCATTGCTCGCGCTATTCTTAAAAATGCACCTATTCTTATTCTGGATGAAGCCACATCTGCATTGGATAGCGAATCTGAACGTCATGTGCAAGCTGCGCTGGAAACCCTAATGCAGGGGCGCACCACGTTGATAATTGCCCACCGTTTGTCTACTATCGAAAAAGCCGACAGAATTGTTGTATTACAAAAAGGTGAAATTATCGAAATCGGTACTCATCAGGAATTGCTTGCCAAGGGCAATGTGTATGCACAGCTGCACCGCACCCAGTTCATGTGGAATAATGTTGCCCACGACAATCCGTGATAACCAATACACGTCAGCTCATTAATAGCTGGGATTAAGTGTTTAGGTGCGAATGGAAATACGAAGTTATGACAAACCCTTAAGCGTGCCTGAAATCAAGTTTTGACTGCAGGAGTAAACGCGTCGGAGAAAAATTCCTCGTTAGGCAATCTACGCAAGGTCGTAAAATCGCGATGTGCTGCTTCCACTACGACTGGAGCACCGCAAGCGTATACTTGATAGCCTGACAAATCGGGGTAATCTGCCAGTACGGCTTCATGCACAAAGCCCGTCCGGCCTTGCCAGTCATCCGCTGGTAACGTTCCCGACAAAACCGGTGTAAATTTTATGCCATGAGTTTCCCATTCTTTGGCTTTATCGAGCATATAAAGACCACTCAATGTATGCGCCCCCCAATAAAAATGCATGGAACGCTTCACGCCAACGTACAGCGCATGTTCGATGATGGATTTGATTGGCGCGAAGCCGGTACCACTGGCGACAAATACCACGGGTTTGTTGCTATCTTCGCGCAGGAAAAAAGAACCTAGTGGCCCCTTGAAACGCAGGATGTCGCGCGCTTTCATTTGCGTGAAAACATGCTTGGTGAACTCGCCACCCGAAATGTTTCGCACATGCAGCTGCAGAAATTCGTCATCATGTGGGGCATTGGCCAGCGAGAAGCTGCGCGCCTTGCTGCCTTTCATAAGAATATCAATGTATTGTCCCGCAAGAAATTGCAAACGCTCGTTGGCAGGTAACTTGAGGTAGATCACCATTACGTCATCAAGCCGTTCCAGCTTGTGTACGCGGCATGGCAGGGTTTTCACCGGAATATCTTTTGCGGCATTCACTTCACGGCACTCGATAATCAGATCAGACGTAGGTTTGGCGCAACAAAATAGGGCCATGCCCTCCGCTTTTTCTGCTTCGCTCAGTATGCTGTCCTCGTACTTACCGTAATTCACGGTGCCTTGCAGCAGCAAACCCTTGCATGTCCCGCATACGCCGTCACGGCAACTGTAAGGCAAAATAAAGCCATGCCTTAGTCCCGCCTCAAGGATGGTTTCGTCAGCTTCCATGATGAAACTATGATCGCTTGGTTTAATAAGAACGTTGAATGCCATGTATATCTCGTTTGCCACATGCGCAAAAGCGGCAATTTTAACGCATAATCATGCAATGAAACGAATCTTGATTATTGGCTGCGGCGATATCGCCATGCGGGTTGCGCACCTGTTAAGCGGCCATTACCGTTTGTTTGGACTGCTACGTAATACTGTACGTTTCGCTGAGTTACGTGCTGCAGGTATCACCCCGTTGCCGGGCGACCTAGACAATGTACTCAGCCTTCGTCGACTGACCGGGCTGGCGCACACCGTGCTGCATTTTGCGCCGCCGCCGAATATTGGTGAAAGTGATACCCGTACCCGCAATTTGCTGGCAGTTTTATCCCGTGGCACATTACCCGAGAATATTATATATATCAGCACCAGTGGGGTATATGGTGACTGCGCTGGGAAATTTGTCACAGAGACCCATAAATTAAATGCGCAAACTGCGCGCGCCCAGCGCAGAGTGGACGCGGAAAATAAAATTCGCAGTTGGGCAAAACGTGCCGGCGTGCGTGCCATTATTCTGCGTGTGCCAGGTATCTATGCAGCGGACCGGCTACCGCTGCAACGTTTGCGTCAAGGCACACCGGCGATCATGGCAGCAGAAGACAGTCATACCAATCATATTCATGGGGACGATCTCGCGCGTATCGTGACTGCGTCATTACGCCATGCAAAACCGAATCGGGTGTACCACACCAGTGATGACAGCGAACTTAAGATGGGCGACTATTTTGATAGTGTGGCAGATGCATTTGGTTTACCGCATGTGCCGCGTATCAGTCGTGAGCAGGCGCAACAGACCCTGCCAAAGGCCTTGCTTTCATTTACAAATGAATCACGTCGCCTGACGAATACGCGCATGAAACGTGAATTGAAAATCATCTTGCGTTATCCGACCGTGGCAGATGCGCTAAAAACTGTTCAAAAACCTAACCCGGACAGCTAACTGCATTGAACAGGGGTTAATATCCTACCGTTCCTTTTTTTCTTATTCTTATATTAAAAGATATTGATATTCTTTCAATATCTTCCTGGTTTGGTTCGACTGAATGGGGCAACCAGGATGGGAACATAACTAAATGATTTTTTCTTGCCGGATATGAAAATTTTGGCGCATTAATTGCGTTAAGCTCTGAAATGGGCGCTAAAGATTCTATCGTATATTGTTCCTGAAAATTTCTGTAAAACTCTATTTGAGCATCAGAGTCGGTAACGTAATAAGCACCCGATACAAACGATGAGCAATGAATATGAATTTTATTATAATTACTCAATTTATTAATGTTTACCCAAACGTTATCCATATAGGTTTCGAAATTAACTTCATCATATCCAAAATCTGATAAACATTTTTTTGACCTGCGTAAAATCTCATTCAATAAAGGCGTTAATTCTGGATGGTCGCCATAGTAAAACTCCTTTGATTGCCATCCCCCAGCATTACTAAGATTATTTCCACGTGGGTCGGATTGCTTCAATTGATGGCAAAAATTAAAAATGGCATCAACATCAATATCAAGCTTATCCCACCAAACGGGTGTCGAAAAATAGGTATCAAGGTTCATCGTTTCACATCTCCTGAGTTTCAAAAATCACGGGAAATTAAGCATACATAATGTGGTAACCAAAATATGCAGTTATAACTTTAGGGCATCTCTAAAAATTCAGATATTGTCACAATACGTTGTTGCTCACAAAAAATGTTTCCTTACATATCAGTTATATGCTGCGTCAACATTTTTTATTCGCGCCTAATCTTGTTTAGAACTCTTAATTTTTAGAGATGCCCTTTAATAAATGACTGAGCGAAAATATCGTACAGCATGGCAAGATTATACTTACTTGTTTCAATACGAAATACGTTATCCACTAAGTTTTTATGGTATTTATTGGCGCACTCTGCCTCCTTAGATTTAGTTGCTCATATAAGCCTTTGTTTGGGCATTATTAGACTTTTCCAGTAGCGATATTTTGTTTTTTGACTGGGAGTATTCACGATATATCGAATATTGGAAGGTATACGGTATCAACTTTACAGCGCCAATAAGAAACAATATGTTCAAACATCTGAGTCGCCGTCGTCGTGCTTTGGTGGATAAAAGAGCAGCTTGTAAAAGCGTCTTCAGGGCGATCTTCACGCAGTGTGCCCTGGCTTGTTAGATATCACAAACAATGCTGAAAATATTGGTTTTTACGCTTTATCATCAGCATTGATGAATTGACCAAGCTGTGGTGTGGTACGCAAGTACGCCGGTGATATTCGCGCACGGTAATCCCATGCGTCATTTAGTCATGAAGTGAGATGGATGGGCGAAATGATCATTGAAGATGCCCGGCGTATCTTGGCACTCACAAACGACATCAAAGCATTGGAGTTGCGTTACAAGACTTTAATGCAAGAATCCCAAGTGTCCAGTTAATTGACAGTATTCCAGGATTTGCTGTGATCTGTGCTTCTGGCACTTTATTTTGGAACGCCCAACCTTGATTTTAAGGTTCAAGGCTCAACAGCATCGAAACTCGTTAATAAACGGGCTAGCTAACACAAGACACGTGGCTAACGCCGTTGTCGTCACCGTAGTTGACGATGCCGCCGTCCAGGTTGACGATAAATTGCAGGCCGATAACAGTGCCGGGCGTAGATGACCAAACATCGTACAACGTCCAACCCTGGGCACGTAGTGCTGCAGGTTTACTGCGGTAAGCAGCATAAAGTGCGACCAGCTCGTCTTTAGTTGGCTGACGCCATTTATATCCCAGTGCTGTGGATGATGCACAGATATTTTTAGCTTCAGCCAAGGTGACAGCGGTGGCTGAAATCGGTGCCCAAGTGAGCTTACCACTGGCGATGTAGCCAAGAGGTAATTTTGCTGGTGCGGCGCTGGGCACTGCAGCATTAACATGCCCCCCTGAATCCGCCCACGCCATATTCAAAGTGAACAATAAGGTGGTCAATATTACGATTAGTTTTTTCATGTGGTCACAATACATTTTATATTATCCATAAAGTAATTATATACCAAACAGTAGCATACTCGGGCATCTTGATAGCACATAGAGCAGGATCAAAAAATAAGCATTTTGCTTATTCGCTTTTTTTGGGTACCGCCCTACCATTGTGGCCTTGTTGAATTAGTACTTTTTAGGTGAAGGCGATAGTTTGATACGAGTAGCAGGATATTGATGTACGTAATCGCTCAAAAATCTGTTACCCGAGGATGTATCAAAGTGGCATAAACACTGACTGAAAATTAAACCTTTTATTATTCAAGGAGATCACCATGAAAAAAAATCTAAGAGTTTGTCATGACAGAATTCTGCCGCTCGATCTTGTTCGCCCACAACAAACTATTATGCTGGGTACTGGGCCAGCGCGGGCGGTCTTCGTTTTTAGAAAGATGTGGATCAATGGGTCTACATTACGCGTACGATTCATGGGTGGGACTGATGCCCAGCAAGCAAAAACCAAAGAACAGGCGCTGTGGTGGCTTCCGCATGCGAATTTAAAATTTGAATTTAATAACGCCCCCGACGCGGAGATTCGCATCGCCTTTGATTCCTCGGATGGAGCGTGGTCTTATATCGGTACAGATTGTCAATCAATTCCGCGCGATCAGCCCACAATGAACCTTGGATTTCTCGATGGCGGCACTGCCGCCCATGAGTTTGGCCATACAATCGGCCTTGCACACGAGCATCAAAATCCGTCTGGGGGAATTGAGTGGAACGAGGAAGTCGTCCTTCATGATTTAAGTGGACCGCCAAATAACTGGACCCCGGATCAGATCCGGCACAATGTTTTGGAAAAATATGCGGTTAATCAGATTAAAGGGACGGAATTCGATCCTGATTCGATCATGCTTTACTTTTTTCCCGACACCTGGGTAAAAAGCGGCCATGGCACCAAAGAGAATAATGTTTTGTCAGCGTTGGATAAAGCTTTCATTGCCAGTGAACAAGCCTATCCGCACACTGCGGTTCAAGCGGTCGAGTTGGGCATCAATGCCGCACCCGTGTCAACCTCAATTGGCCTGCCGGGTGAAGAAGATTTGTTCAAATTCACCGTAAAAAAGAGCGGTCGCCATATTATACAAACGGGTGGCCAGACCGATGTGGTCATGAAGTTATTTGGCCCTAACAGTCAGACGAGTCTTATCACCGAAGACGACGATGGTGGCATTGGGCTAAATTCGAGAATCGCAGCTGAACTCATTCCAGGACAATATTTTGCCCAGGTTCGACATTATAATAAAACTCAAGGTACTGGTTCGTACAGCATCAGGGTGAACAAAAACTAAAAAATTAGTCGTCCTTGTTATCGCCCGCTCAAGGGCAGGGTCAGCGCTGGCCCTAGCCCTGTTTTGCCGCTTGTTTCTAAACGCGCCAGCTGCATCAGTAATGAAAAAGTAGCCATAGTGTCTTGATCAGCTTTGTCTATGTAGAACCAGTAATCCAGATATTTGACTGCCACATGTGCGTTAAGTGGTTTGTCTCCACTGGCTGAATATACGTGAAAGAGATTGTCCGTTATTTTTCGCCAGTCAAACGGCTGGCCAGTTTCATCGGTCGTTGCCTGAACAAACCCCTGTTTCATATGTTCCACAGGAACATCAAGTCCTTTTGAAACAAAATACAACACCTGAAGCAACGAGCGCGTCTCCAGGTCCAAAACGTCTACGCCGTCCTGTGGATGATTGATTTTGAATGGATCCAGATTCTCGATTTTGAGATCATATTTCGACAGCCCGGGCCGGAGACCGAAAACCTGGGTGAGTTCGCGCATTTCTGCAGAGGCCAAAGCTTCTGGATGAACCTTCATCACCGGTTGCCGGCTTTTCTTGACTAATGCCAATGTGTTGTTGTGATCAGGATGAAATTCATAGCCTTCCTTGGCCGCATCCAGCAAATCGTGAGCTGCTGGGGCAGCGGCTACAGTGCCTTGTAGCTCCTCACGCTCTTCAGTGCTGAACACGATATGGCCCCGATCCTGCAACGCTTGCAGCGCATTGATGCCGCGCAAAAATTCGGCATAGTCTGGCAAGCTCTTTAAGGTCGGGCCACTGCCGTTTTGGGCGTTGGAAACCCAGTTAAGATTCTCCAGCCACAGACGGAATACCGTAGAGATGGGCCACGTTGTTTTTGTGAGGTAAAGCACACCGTCAAGTGTCATCGGTGTAAAAAGTTTGCGTGTGAACTCCTGGTCGTCAAGTGGTGTCAGCGTGATGGTTGGGCGGTCAGTCGTGGATATTTGCGCTTGCGGCAGCAGCGCGGCAAAGTGCTGCGCCGGATCACCACCGCTCACGCCGAAGAAGGGAGCCAGCTGAAAGCTTTTCTGCACCTCGGATTGCGTTGCAATCGCCGATACCGCCAAGCTACTCGGCGTATCGTTGTAGCGCAGCCGGACGATGTTGAGTAGCAATTGTGCCTCGCTGGTACTCTTGATCGCTTCGTTGTAAATTAATCGGTTAGCATCGAGACTGCGCGGACCCGTGGCGCAACCGGCGGTTGATAAACAAAGGATTCCTATCACCAGGTACGACAGGGGTCGTTTACATTTGTATAACGTTTTGTCTGTTGGCATAAGATTGTTTACTGGATATTTGCTTTGCATTTCAGGCGTTAGTTCGAGCCCATGACACAATGCCGGCTACATCCATGGCGCCTGCTTGTCTTGCCACTTCGCGTCCATTTTTGAATATTGCCAGCGTGGGAATGCTGCGGATGTTATAGCGTGCGCCCAGTTCCTGTGCTTCTTCCGTATTTAGTTTAGCTAAACGTATTCCTGGCTCGAGTTTCTCTGCGGCCTGAATAAAGGCGGGTGCCATCATGCGGCATGGACCACACCATGGTGCCCAAAAATCTATCAGAACCGGGATGTCGTTTCGTGTAATGTGTTTTTCGAAGTTGCCGCTATCCAGTTCAACCGGATGCGCGTTAAATAGAGCTTGTTTACATTTGCCGCAATTCGGCTGGCTAGTTAGCTTATCAGCGGGAATGCGGTTTACCGCATCGCAATTCGGGCAGACGATATTTATGGAGTCGCTCATGATTTTGACCTCAGTTGAGAAAGCTTGCTACTCGGAAATGACAGATTAAATTTCAAACCGCATCGACAAATCTACAGCTTGTATATCTTTGGTCAGGCCACCAATGGAGATGCGTTCTACACCAGTCTCGGCGATAGCGCGTACTTTATCAAGAGTAATGCCGCCGGAGGCTTCCAGCTCGGCGCGTCCGGCAGTGAGTTTGACAGCAGCACGCATACCTCTGAGATCGAAATTGTCGAGTAAAATTAACTTGGCACCAGCATCTAGCGCTTCACGCAGCTGTTCCAGATTTTCTACTTCAATTTGGATGCTGATATTCTCAGGAACAAGATGGAAGGCTTGTTCCAACGCAGGACGGATGCCGCCCGCAGCCAGGATATGATTCTCTTTAATCAACACACCATCAAATAGACCAATCCGCTGGTTATGACCCCCACCTGTTTTTACCGCATATTTTTGTGCCATGCGCAGGCCTGGCAGCGTTTTGCGTGTATCCATAATTTTCGCGTGCGTGCCGCGCACCGCCTCGACATAGTGCCGAGTCTGCGTGGCGGTAGCGGAAAGTGTCTGTAGAAAATTGAGTGCGCACCGTTCGGCAGTCAGCATCGCACGTGCATTACCGCGTATTTCGCATAGTGTTTGCTTGGCTGTTACAGCATCGCCATCCTGCGCAAGCCAGTGAACGTTACAGTTTTTATCCATCGCTTTAAAGCACGCATCAAACCAGGCTGTGCCGCATAACACTGCATTTTGGCGCGTTATAACTGTGGCATGTGCCTCTGTATGTAAAGGAATGAGTTGTGCGGTGAGATCACCGTTGCGCAGGTCTTCATCGAGAGCAGTGGTGATGTCGGCATAAATAGGGGTAGCCAATTCATATTGGTTGTTCATGTTAGTTTTGCCGTAGAACGCCGTAGAGTGTTCGTTATTAAATTATAAATTTTCATCCGTATTGGCAGTCGTTCCCATTCTCTTTAATTTTGCTCTGGTTCGAGGGGTAATTGTATAGTTGAAAGAAAATTATCGACTCTGCTAACAAATGGGCTGCTAGGGAGTTCAAGGCCTAAAACTGGAGAAAATTCTTTCAGCTTCTTAAAGGCCGCTTCCAGCAGCTGAACCAGCTCTACAGGCGACAACAAAACCAGTTCAGAAAAGCGAGTGGAAAATTCAGTCAGCCGTAGAGGTCCTTGTTCTACAGGGCTATTCGCTGCCAGTTCGCAAAGTTCATTGGCAAAGGCTGCAATTTGTTGCTGAATTTCGACAGGCTTCGTCGGTTTCGGCAATTTTTCGAAACCAAGGTATTGGATGCTTCCACGTATCGTTTCGGGGAATTTCCAACGTTCGGCAACTGCCATGCCAAGCTTGCTGTAGCTTATTCCGAGTACCCGGGTTGAAGCTATCTCATCATTCAAATTGTACGTCTTGATTAATCGCTCTATTTCATCAAACTCTTCATGAAAATAGAAGATGGTGAGACTCTTGCCAAGCCGGTGGAACATTCCGCATATGAAGGCTTCTTCAGCCATATTTTGATGCCCGAGCCGAATGGCGAAATGGCGACAAATAAATGCGCTTACGAAAGAGCTGATTAACGTATCTTTGAGGTTTTGATCCCCATCTTTCAAGGCGTCAAAATATAGGAGGCCGTTACAGGTCATACGGATGACGTTCATACCAAGCCGGCGGATCGCATTCGATATTGTCTTGACGCCATGGCCTGTACCACCGTAAAAGGATGAATTCGCAAGTTGCAGCAGCTTGTTAGTGATGGCGTAATCCCTAAGCACGATATTGGTCAATAGATCAGCATTCGAGTCGTTGTTCTCCTCGGTTAGGCGGTTGATTTCTACCAAATTATTCGAAAGAGCGGGAAAGGCTGATTTTCGCTCCAAGCGTTTAAGCAGAAACATGACGGTGCTGTGCTCGGCGCCTTGGTCATCTGGCTCCAGCAGTTGGAGCAGTTCGTCAACGGCAAGTTTCATTTCGGCGGCATCAGCAAAACGGTTTGTGGCATTGTGATTCAGCGCGCGCCGGATCACCGCCTGCAGCCTTGTATCCAAACCTAGCCGATTCATGTCTTCTAGGTCCAGTTCGCTATCTGCTATTGCATGGATGATTACTTGCAGATTTTCCGTTGGCACGGGTGATTTACCGCTTACCATTTCGAACAAGATCAGGCCTAGTACAAAGATGTCCGAGCGGGCAGTCAGCGGGTGATTGTTGAAATGTTCCGGCGACATGTAAAGTGGCGATCCTCTCAGCTCGTCGTCACAGCCGACCGCATCCATGCCAGCGAGTTTTGCAAGTCCAAAATCCATGATACGGGGTACGCCAGCTGTGTCGATCATAATGTTGCTGGGGGACAGATCCAAGTGCAGGATACCCTGTGCATGGGCGCATGCAACGCCGGCCAGTATTGCACTGAACATCGGTAAAGCTTCTTGTGCTGGCATGGCGCCGTTCTGTAGCCGTTTATCGCGGAGGGTCATTCCTTCGACGTAGGCAAAAACAAGATATGGGAAGTCCCGATACAGGCCAGCTTCGTACAATGGTACGATGTTTGGATGTGCCAGCTTGGCGACAATGCGTGCTTCACTCGGAAAAACTTCACGGTTTTCTGGAGGCTTGTCATTGCCGGTTGGATTTAACCATTTGATCGCTACCTGTCTTTCCAAAACAGGATCAAAAGCCAGAAAGACTTTCCCTTGAAGGCCAGTGCCGAGCCAGCGGCGGATAATGAACCGTCCTATTTTAAGTTGTTCGGTACGCACTTTTGACGGAATTCCTACATTAACAGGCTGCTGGACGAAGCTCATGTATTTTCCCTTTTTTGCTCATGCGATTTTCTTTAGCAGCCCGGTAGCTCGGTAGGCTGAATTAAATGAAACCTAACGTCTCACCGCTCACCATAATTATCTACGTTATCGCCTATTTTCCCACTCTAATCCGATGCTGTCATTCCCCACTTAATGCAATCACGTAATGTTGAGTGTGGCTAATCAACAGGGCGAGTGACCTAGCCATGTTTTACAGGATTGTAGTGGATGTAATCGACGTGCTGCGTAAGATCAACCTTATCCCGGACTTAATACTCCCAATACTGCCGCTGCCAGATGCCGCGCTTGCGCTTGGCTTGGCGGCGGGCACGAATGTGTCCATTGTTAGCTAGCCCCCGCGAGAATCCGGCCATGATGAGCGGCCAGCGCAGCGGATAGTTGGTGGCTTATGTGAGACTCGTTCCGGTGGAACGACAGTCGGGTAGTTCGGTGCTGGGACGCGCGAGAATGTCCAAGGCTGGCTCCGCTAGAATACGCGCCGTGCTCCATATGGCTGTCGTCGTGGGAACACACTACACCCCACACGTCAAAGCTGTTTTTGAACGCCTGCTTGCTCGAAACAAGTCCAAGATGTCCTCCCTCGGCGTCGCAATGCGCAAGCTGGTGCATTTGTGCTTTGGCGTACTCAAAACTCAACAGCCGTATCAATACGATTACTTGGAAACTGATTGATTTTAAAAGATAGTATCTGCCAAACTAACAGGCAATCTCATTGATATGCTGAATATGACTAATTTACTGGTTGAGTTCATTTATAAACTTAATGAAATGATCTGCATTGACAACAAACACAGTGTTTTCTTTCGCCTTCGCGATTTCAGACGATACTCCGACGCTGAAGCTCAGTGACTTCGGAAACCGGGTTGAAAATTGCTTCTGAAATCGAACGAACGGAATATCAGTGAAGGTACATGCTGATACCGTCCCATCCGTAAGCGAGATATCAGAAGGCTCGAAACTGCACACCTTTAACCTTGCGGTTGTAACGATCACGTTCAGGTAAATTCGGCAAGGGAAATATTTACTTAGCAGCGTCAGCTTCTCTTCTAATGCTAACGCTTCTGTCGAGGAAACAAGCATTGCGCCTACTCTTTCGAGCATTGGTATGCTCTTCGAATCTTGACCAAACACACAAAAAAATTCGGTTTGGACAGATGCGGGGTCTAGTGGCTGGCTAACCCAATCGAATTCTGTAATCTTCCCGTCTTCATATCGAGACAACCATGCTTTGGCATACCGGCGTTGTGCTATCTGCGTTTGCGGATTCAAGAACACCCAGCTCGTGTCTTGTACCCGCTTACATTCGACCACAAGCGCCATATTCCGCGCGTTGTTTTCCACGACTAGGTCTATAAAGCCAGAGCTGTCATCGACGTCATTTTTCCACGCATGTTCTGAGTATTGAATCCGCCAACCATGGCTGTTTGTACCAGCGTTGATTAAATGCGAAAGTCCAATTTGAAGCGGAAACCCAGATTTGTTTACGACGCCTTTTAGTGCGCTCTGATCTTCCATCGGCTGGGGTCCTTATGTAGCGCTAACGTTGGAATTGAGCTCATAACCCAATAGATTGAGCTGAATGAAATGAAGTCCAACATCAAAATAATTGGCATCGACAATTCACCGCCTCAAATAAGTTTATTGCCCCGCCACCATCATATTTTCAACCAAAATAGAACCACATTGCCGTGATCCCCGCACCAGCACATCATTACCCACCGCCGCAATATGCGTGTACATATCTTTCAAATTGCCGGCGATGGTGATTTCTTCTACCGGATATTGGATTTCTCCGTTTTCCACCCAGAAGCCCGCTGCGCCGCGCGAATAGTCTCCGGTGATGTGATTTACACCCTGTCCGAGCAGTTCGGTGACCAGCAGGCCACGGCCCATTTTCTTTAGCAGGCCGTTAAAATCCAATTCGCCAGGGCGCAGGATGAGATTGTGATTGCCGCCTGCATTGCCGGTTGTTTCCATACCCAGTTTGCGCGCGGAATAGGTGCCGAGAAAATAGCCGTGCAGTACGCCATTTTCAACGATGGTGCGGCGCTGCGTTTTTACGCCTTCGCCATCGAACGCGCTGCTGGCCAGGCCACGGGGAATGTCGGGTATATCATCAATACAGATGTTGGATGAAAATACCGGTTTGTCTAAGTAGTCGAGCAGAAAGGAGGATTTTCGGTACAGGCTGCCGCCGCTCACTGCACCGACAAAATGGCCGAGCAAGCTGGCGGCTATTGGCGCCTCGAATAGTACGGGCACTTGCATGGTATCGAGCTTGCGGGCATTGAGCCGCCGTACGGCGCGTTCTGCCGCGATTTGGCCGACTTTTTCCGCTGCCACCAGATCGCTTGAGGCACGCGCTTCGCTATACCAGTAATCGCGTTGCATGGTGTCGTCCTTGCCAGCGATGACGGCGCAGCTGATGCCATGGCGTGAGGTAGGATAACCACCGATAAAGCCCAAGCTGTTGGCATACACAAATTGGGATTCATGTATGTTTACCGTGGCGCCTTCTGAATTGTCGATCCGCTTATCGGTATTAAATGCAGCTTGCTCACAGGTCTTGGCTAGCTCAATTGCGCCTTCCACGTCCAGCAACCAGGGATGGTACAGGTCTAAATCGGGAAATTCGGTGGCCAACATATCTTTTTCGGGCAACCCGGCGCAGTCGTCACTGGCGGTGTGGCGCGCAATGGAAAGGGCGGCATCCACCGTGTCGCGTACTGCCTGTGGCGAGAAATCGGAAGTGTTGGCATTGCCGCGCCGCTGATCGATGTAGACGGTAATACCAAGACCTTTGTCACGATTGTATTCTATGGTTTCGACTTCACCTTGACGCACAGTAACGGCCTGCCCGAAACCATCTGATACTTCCACTGCGGAGGCGGTCGCCCCTTGGTGATTGGCATATTCAAGCATGTCCCGCGCAATCTGGCGCAAGGTGTCAGCGGAATGGGAAAAACGATGTTCGGTTGGTGTAATGTCATTCATAAGGATAACGCTTTCATGGGAAAGCGTTATCATAACAATATCTATTTATAATTTCGCACCTATGCACCACTACAATGATAATCCCGAAGAATTAAATTTGCCACCCAGCAAGACCAAGATCAAGCAGCAGATGCATGATCTGCAGGATATCGGTGAGCAATTGGCTGGACTCAGTATCGACAAACTGAAACAAATGGATTTGCCGGAAAGCTTGTTTGACGCCCTCCGCGAGATGAAGCGCATCAATAAATTTGGCGCGCAACGGCGGCAAATGCAATACATTGGCAGGTTAATGCGCGACGTGGAACCCGCGCCCATCATCGCCAAGCTGGAAGCGTGGAGCGGCAAATCGCATCAACATATCGCTTGGTTGCATCAGCTGGAGCGATGGCGGGACCGTCTGCTGGAAAGCGATACAGCATTAACCGAGTTGCTCGCTGATCATCCCGAAGCGGATGCACAAAGGCTGCGGGCGCTGGTTCGGAATGCAATCAAGGAAAAAGAACTGGCAAAACCGCCGAAGAATTATCGTGAAATTTTCCAGGTATTACGTGAAATTCTGCCGGAGCCAACTTCCCAAGCACCCGAATAAGTTCATCTACCATTTTAAGATGCGCAATATCAAACCATGAATAGTGTTCTATCACATATCACTCTTGAAACCGGGAAGTCCCCCCAGCACAGCATTATCTGGCTGCATGGCTTGGGCGCTGACGGCGAGGATTTTGTTTCCATTGCGGAAGAAATGAACCTGCCGGTAGCGGTGCGCTACCTGTTTCCGCATGCGCCTAAACAGCCAGTCACCATCAATGGCGGTGTCATCATGCGCGCATGGTATGACATCATGGCTTCGAATATGGTCGCCCAACAAGATGCAAAGGGTATCCGCGCTTCACAAGCCGCTATTGAAGCGCTTATTGCACAGGAAAAGCAGCGTGGCATTGTTACAGATCATATTTTTCTTGCGGGCTTCTCACAAGGCGGAGCCATTGCGCTGCATACCGGTTTGCGCCATGCGTCCCGCCTGGGCGGTATTGTTGCACTATCCACCTATCTCCCGCTGGCCGAAACATTGTCGAGTGAAGCCAGCGTAGCTGCCCTCAATACCCCGATTTTCATGGCACACGGCCATAGTGACCCGATAGTGCCTTATGCGCGAGGGAAATCTTCGGCGGATGAATTAAAAAAACGGGGATATCAGGTAGAGTGGCGTGAATATGGCATGCCACATTCGGTATGCGCGGAAGAAGTGCGGGACATCCAGACTTGGCTGACACACAAATTAAATTCTAAACTTCTTTAAACCTTGATTTGCGGGCATCTGTCAGGCAGCTTGCCCGCTTACACCACTTCACGCTGCTGGCTCGTTACCGAAGATGATCACGTGGTTAAATAATGGCGCTCCCTTTCCACCTGTAGAGCAGGCATTGTTCAAGCCCAATGGCTTGCTGGCTGCGGGGGGGAGCCTGTCTGCATGCCGTCTGCTGGATGCCTACCGGCAAGGCATCTTCCCTTGGTTCAATACAGGGGAACCCATACTTTGGTGGAGCCCAGATCCACGCATGGTGCTGATTCCCGAGGAGTTCAAGATTTCACGGTCGCTACGCAAGACCTTACGCGATAAGCGCTATGAAGTTCGTACTGATAGCGCTTTCGAACACGTAATGCGTGCCTGCGCCGCACCGCGCGGCGAGCAGGCGGGAACATGGATACATGACGACATGATTGCCGCTTATACCGAGCTGCATCAAATGGGCGTAGCGCACTCGGTGGAGACGTGGGTGAATGGTGATCTGGTGGGTGGGCTGTATGGCATTAGTATTGGGCGCATGTTTTATGGCGAGTCAATGTTTAGCCATGCCACTGATGCATCCAAGATTGCGCTCGCTCACCTTACCGCACAATTACAGCGCTGGGGGTATGGCATGATCGACTGCCAGATGAACACACCGCACCTTGCCTCGCTCGGCGCACGTGAAATCCCGCGTGCAGAATTTATGCTGCGCTTAAAAGAATTGATACACTATCCAGACACTCCGCTTAAATGGCAGTTCGACCATGAACATGTTGCATGATATTCCGCTATCGACGCTGCAGCTTTACCTTACAGCCCCGTATTCGTGCAGCTACCTGCCGGATCGGCCAGCACGCTCACAGGTTGCCACGCCCAGCTGTCTGATTACCCCGGCTACATATTCGGAATTGGTGCGGCACGGCTTCCGCCGGAGCGGAACGGTTACCTACAGGCCACGCTGTGATGCCTGCCAAGCTTGCATTCCAGTACGTGTCGAAGTGGCATCGTTCGCGCCCAACCGCACCCAGCGCCGCTCCAGGCAACGCCACATCGGCTTGGAGACATCTTTGCATGCATTGAGGGACAAGGAGGAATATTTTGTTTTGTATCAACGTTATCAAAGGGAGCGGCATCCTGATGGCGGCATGAAAAATGACAGTCGGGACCAATACCGCAACTTTTTGCTGCAAAGCCATATTGATTCCACTCTGGTGGAGTTCCGCGAAAATGGGGTGCTGCGCATGGTGAGCATCATCGATATTCTCGATGATGGGCTGTCCTCGGTTTATACGTTTTATGAACCGAATGTGGCGCAAGCCAGCTTTGGCACCTACAACGTCCTGTGGCAGATCGATCTGTGCCGGAAATTGCAACTGGACTACTTGTATCTGGGTTACTGGATAGAGGGGAGCGAAAAAATGGCATACAAAGCCAACTTCCGTCCACTGCAAGGGCTTATCGAAGGCAACTGGCAAGCGCTCCCAACCCACAGGCCGTGACATGTATCTGCTGATCCGACCGTTACTTTTTTCCTTTAATCCAGAAACTGCCCACCACATTACGCTGGATGCGTTGCAGTGTGCCTATCGGCTTAGCCTGTTGCCGCTGATGGTCAAACATCCGGTAGACAATCCACAAAAAGTGATGGGCCTGACCTTTCCCAACCCGGTCGGGTTGGCCGCAGGATTAGACAAAAATGGTGATTACATCGATGCGCTGGCCGCACTGGGTTTTGGCTTCATCGAGATCGGGACGGTCACGCCCCGCGCCCAAGAAGGCAACCCTAAGCCGCGCTTGTTCCGCCTGTCTGAGGCGCAGGCTATCATCAACCGCATGGGGTTCAACAACCACGGCGTGGATGCACTTATTGAAAACGTAAAATGCGCAAATTTTCGTGGTATTTTGGGTATCAACATCGGCAAAAATTTTGATACGCCGATTGAACATGCCGCCGCTGATTACTTGATCGGATTACGGCGTGTGTACGCCTATGCCAGTTATGTCGCCATTAATATTTCTTCGCCGAACACCAAGAATTTGCGCCAATTGCAAGGGGGGGATGAGCTGGATGCGTTACTCACGCAACTTAAAGCGGAGCAGGAAAAGTTGGCTGATTTGCATGGTAAATATGTTCCTTTGGCGTTAAAAATAGCCCCTGATCTTGATAGTGAACAAATCCGCCAGATTGCGGTACTTTTGCAACGGCACCGCATTGACGGTGTGATCGCCACCAATACAACGCTAACGCGTACAGGTGTCGAACATCTTACGCAGAATACAGAGACAGGCGGATTGAGCGGTGTGCCAGTGCGTGACAGATCTACCGCCGTTATCCGTGAACTTGCCACCGCATTACAAGGATCTCTGCCTATTATTGGTGTAGGCGGTATCTTGAGCGGAAAAGATGCAGCGGAAAAAATAGGCGCTGGCGCTGCACTAATACAGATTTACAGTGGATTGATTTATCGCGGTCCTGGGTTAGTCAATGAATGTGTTAAAGCGACTAGGAGCTTGCAACATAGCTAACGGGATAACCGGCATAGGCAAGCCTGATTCCTTCGTGCAAATTAATTTGTACTTCGGCCTGATCCAACGTTTCTTCGACATGCTCCCGTATGCTTCATGCGTTGATCTTGCCAAGATCATTAGCGAAGATAGCGCTAGGTTAAAACTAGAGTTATGATGGTTTCATACTACATGAGTTTTGCTGTTGGGTTATTTCCCTGCCAAGAGCCGATATAATCCTAACTATGCCCTTTATACAATTCCGCACTCCATGACTTCCCGCTGGTGGTTCTATTCGGTTATAGCTGGTCTCGCCCTCATCATCACACCACTGTTGTTGCTGATGTTTGCGGCAATGGTGGTCTACCCTACGCTGCCTTCGCTTGAAGCACTGACTGACTATCGGCCTAAAATTCCGCTCCGTGTATACAGCGCGGAGGGCGTCTTGATCGGCGAATTCGGGGAGGAACGTCGTGCGCTGGTCAAGATCGACGAAGTCCCCGATTTGATGAAAAAAGCCGTTCTCGCAGCGGAAGATGATCGGTTTTATGAGCACGGCGGAGTGGATTACATGGGCGTATTGCGCGCCACTTATAACAATTTTACCTCGGGCGGCGTCAAGCAAGGAGCCAGCACGATCACCATGCAAGTGGCACGTAATTTTTTCCTGACCAAAGAGAAGAAATTATCGCGAAAATTTAACGAAGTGTTGCTTGCCATCAAGATCGAACACAACCTGAGTAAGGATGAAATCCTCCAGCTTTATATTAATCATATCTATCTTGGTCAACGTGCCTATGGCTTTGCTGCTGCCGCGCAAGGCTATTTTGGCAAAAACCTAGACCAACTTGGCGTAGCTGAGTTTGCTATGTTGGCGGGTTTACCCAAGGCTCCTTCCATTTATAATCCAGTGGTCAATCCCAAGCGTGCCAAATTGCGCCAAACCTATGTGTTGCGCCGCATGCATGAGCTGGGTTTTATTGACATTCCGCAACAAGAAGCGGCACTGCATCAACCTTTGATGGTGAAACGCAGCTATCAAGAATTTGCAGGTAAAGCTGATTATCTGGCGGAAATGGTTAGGCAAGAGGTATTCAAACGCTATCAGGATGACACTTATACACAAGGTATCAAGGTCTATACAACCATCCGTCAACAAGACCAGGCAACAGCCTATGAAGCGCTGCGCAAAGGTGTGCTGGAATATGACCGACGCCATGGTTACCGCGGCCCGGAAGGCTATATTGATCTTCAAAAAGGGAATTCTGAAGAAGAGTTGGAAGAAGCGCTACAGGATATTGCTGATAGTGATGACATGATACCCGCCGTAGTACTTGCAGCAAATCCTAAAGGTATCCGCGCTTACAGCAAGGGAGGGGCCATCGCCAAAATTAGCGGTGAAGGACTGAAATTTGCGCTACCTTATATGAACGATAAGACTGCACTGAACCGGCGCTTACGTGTCGGTTCACTAATCCATGTGCAGAAGGACGAGAAGAACAATTGGAAGATTGTCCAGCTACCGCAAGTGGAAGCGGCATTCGTTTCAGCCAGTCCGCGAAATGGAGCGATTTACGCGTTGGTAGGCGGTTTTGATTTCAACCGCAACCAATTTAACCACGTAACCCAGGCATGGAGGCAGCCCGGTTCCAGCTTCAAACCATTCATTTATTCCGCCGCATTGGAAAAGGGCCTGACCCCTGCCTCTGTTATTGATGACGCTCCCTTAGTGATTGATGCGGCAGAGACAGGCAGTGAGGCTTGGGAGCCGAAAAACTACGATGGGGTATTTGAAGGTCCCATGCGCATGAGGCAAGCGCTGGTCAAATCCAAAAATATGGTCTCGATTCGCATTCTGCAAACTATCACGCCGCAATACGCACAAGACTACATCACTAAATTTGGCTTTGACGCAGCCAAGCACCCCCCGTACCTCACTATGGCATTAGGTGCCGGTTCGGTTACGCCCATGCAAATGCTGACGGGTTATTCTGTCTTCGCCAATGGCGGTTTCCGCATCGCCCCCTATTTCATCCAGCGCATTGAGGATAGCAATGGCAAAGTGCTACACCAAGCCACGCCCGTTGTGGCCGGAGAAACCGCCCAGCAGGTTATAGATGTACGTAATGCCTACACTATGGTCAGTATGATGCAAGACGTGGTGCAACATGGCACAGCTTTTCGCGCCATGCAATTGGGCCGCCACGATTTAGCGGGCAAGACCGGTACTACAAACGATGCAATGGATGCTTGGTTCAGCGGCTTCCATCCCACTGTGGTAGGGATTACCTGGGTTGGTTTCGATAACCCGCACAGTCTGGGCGAGAGGGAAACCGGAGGCGGGGCTGCATTACCCATTTGGATGGATTACATGGGGAAAACACTCAAAAAAGTTCCTGAAGTTACCTACACCATGCCGGAAAACATGGTGGCTGCGCGCATTAACAACGATGGACAGCGGAATGAAGCTGGTGAGTTAGTGGAATATTTTTACCAAGAAAATTTGCCGCCAGAGCAAATTGTTCCGCAACCGGAAAAGTCACTTATCGAAACAATCATCGATCACGTATTTTAATTTGACATGAGTAAAGATCGTGTACATCGGCGCGACCTGATGCGTGAACAGCTCGCTCATCACGCTGCGCGTCTAATGGCCGAAGGTGGCATTACTGATTATGCGTTTGCTAAACGCAAGGCTGCCAAGCAAATGGGTGCGGAAGATACCCAACACTTGCCCAGCAATGATGAAGTTGAAATGGCGTTGCGCAGTTTCCGTGCGTTGTATCAGAGTGAAAGCCATCCCCTTGTCCTGCATCACTTGCGTCAGCAAGCGCTCGACACTATGCAATTATTGGAGTCCTTCCATCCATTTCTTACGGGTTCTGTGTTGAACGGCACGGCAGGCGAGCAATCAGACATTAACCTTTTGGTTTATTCCGATGACGAAAAGGCCGTGATGATGTTCCTGCTCAAGCATAATCTGCCTTTTGAAGGCGGTGAATGGTCCGTACATCTGACAGGCAGGCAACAAACTGTGCCCAGCTTTACGCTGAAAACTGAAGCTGGCGTACCGGTGAATATCGCAATACTGCCTGAAAATGCAAGGTTCAGTGGCAGCCGTAAGATGGGGAGGCAAGCGGATATAGCGGCGGTGAAACGGTTGCTTGAAGATGGACGCGTGAATGATGAATAGATACTTTGCATCGTCCGCAATGATAATTGCTGCCGCACTTCAAACTTGAACGTATCCTTAATTTAACGTTGGTTCCCCGCCTTTCGGAAACAACACCCATAACCGCCCTTGCTGCTTCATTTTGCCCGCTTGTGCCCCCGCAGTTTCGCCAAATCCCCAGAAAAAATCTGCGCGCACCGCGCCCTTGATGGCTCCCCCCGTGTCTTGCGCCAGCATCAAACGGTTGAGTGGTACGCTATCATTGGGATAGGTCGTAGCAAGAAAGACCGGCGCACCCAGCGGGATGGTGTGCGGATCTACGGCAATACTGTATTCATTAGTAAGTGGCACGCCCAATGCACCCAACGGTGCAGACAGGCTATCCGGCAATTCGCGTAAAAATACGTAGCTTGGATTTTGTGCCAATAATCTGTTAATTTTATCTGGATTTTTCTCGGCCCATATCTTAATGCCCTGCATGGAGGCTTCTTCGAGCTTAAGTTCGCCTGTTTCAACCAGCTTCTTGCCGATGGACATGTAAGGGTGGCCGTTTTGGTCCGCATATCCGACCTTTACCTGCTGGCCATCGGGTAATTCAATGCGTCCAGAGCCTTGTATTTGCAGAAAAAATAACTCAATTGCATTTTCCACCCAGAACAATTCATTCCCCATCAGCGCACTGGCCCCGGTTCCGGCATCAATCTCTGCACGGTTGTAGTAGGGCACAATGCGTTTGCCCTGTAAGCGGCCACGTAGGCGCAGATCTTTGAGTTGCGGATAAACTGCGCCTAAATCGACCGTAAGTAAATCATTCGGCGCGGCATACAGGGGATATTGGAAGCGCGGAGTCTTGGAACGGCTACCCTTGAGTAAAGGCTCGTAATAGCCGGTAATTATTCCTAGCTCGCTACCGTCCGGATTGAGCAGTTGATAAGGGGTAAACCATTCTTCATAAAACGCACGCAGCGTAGCATTGTCATTAACCCCCAATTGTTCGGCTTGAACACATACCTCCTGCCAGTGTGGCTTGTTTCTCAGCACACGACAGCTTTGCAGAAATGCAGTTTGGGAGGGTGCAAGGTCGAGAGCTTGCCAATCCGGCAGCATCTCCCACTTACTCACAATAAACAAGGGGGCAGATAATCCTGTTATGGGTGCTGGCACCACTTTGGGAGGCAGTAAAACTGGTTGGGGAGGTGGCACGACGGGCGGCTTGGATAAAATTGAGCAGGCGTTAAGAAATACGCTCAGTACCAAAGCCAGCCATTTTTTATTTATTTTAAAATGATGTCTCTTCATGGGCGAATATTTTTATAAATTCTGTTTAGTTGGCTGATTTTCAGACGACTCCTGAGGGTTTTCACGTAAAAGCAACTGATTTCTGGAAAATGGCGGGTCTGGAATTATTACCTGTGCATAGAGAGGTTTGATTCAATGGCACGTTGTTATGATACTACGCGGTACAGATAAGCTCCCTTCTTTAAGCTCTTCAGCTATTGGATATTTCTAAAAAATGTCGGTAAATCGCACGGTACGGAAGCTTGAAGAAGATCGAAAAAGTATTGTAATGCCAGTGCAGTGCTGTACGTTAATTAGAATTTAGGGCACCTCTAAATAAATACTGAAAAAATGATTTCAAAAATAAATTCCGTCAAGAATGCGGCGCTGCACTATCCTTTTGTAATGCGCGTGGGGTTGGGGTGGGTAAATAGGTGATGGAATAAATGGTTATAATAAGTGGTGAAGGATTGGGTTTTATTTTATTCAGCCCAAGCTACCGCGTTCAAAACACCTCCAATGAAGACACAAATGATAAACAACACAAAATACTTTGCCGTAATTTTTGCTTCAATTATTTCTATGTGTGGATGTGCAACGGTTGACACTTTTCAAAAAATGCATTCATACGAAAGAGCGCAATATGTCTGCTCCAGGGATAGCTACTACGAACGCTTGCGTAATGACGAGACAAGCCAAGAAGCCAGAATTAACGATATTAGCAGTGCTTTAGCGCGGGGCTATCGTGTGCATAAATCATGTAATACCGTAAAAGTGGAGAAGCCTGGCACTGTCTCCTGCACATCTAATGGCGTAGGAACCCGCATAAACACCGATTGCAAACAAAACACAAATACAACTTATGAAAATGTTTGTACTGAAACACCGGTATCTATTGATGCAAATTTGGAAAGAGGGAATCTTAAGGTGTCTAGAGATCTGATGGAAAGGGCCAAAATCGAAAAGAATAATATATATAGTCTTTGCTATTCATTGGTTGAACCGATGTCCGCTGAGCAAGCCTTTAGTTATTACAAAAACAAATGAACGGCCCCTAGCTTGGTAGCCCGGTTGGGCGGATGAAATAAAACCCCAATCCTTCTGAAACGATAGTAAATGGCCTCAGATTTGTCTTTTGTCGAATACGTCTGCGATCAAATGAGCGCCGCCGGAACAATTGCGTTCCGAAAGATGTTTGGTGAGTTCGCGATTTACTGTGGGGGAAAGGTCGTCGCCCTAGTTTGTGACAATCAATTGTTCGTGAAACCAACATTTGGCGGACGCTCTTTTGTTGAACGAGTCACCGATGTGCCACCATATCCAGGCGCCAAGGCGCATTTTTTGATCGGGGACGAACTAGACAACCGCGAATGGATATCCAAGCTCATCAGGATTACTGAGAGTGAGCTTCCACTCCCGAAACCCAAGAAGCCAAAGCGCCCAAAAAATAAAAAATGAGCCATCACTTTGGTTGCAAAAAATATTAGTCACTTTCGCATTGCAAAGGGCACTGCACGATAATACCGCGCACTAGGCGTATTGATTGATGAAACCGCTTTCCTTAAGCCGGTCGGCATGAGTATTCATAATGCAGCTCAACCGGGACGGCCATCGGTACGTGGTCGCCAGTAGACTGGTAAATAGCGCACCACCCAAGACCCAAAACATGTCAGCCAAACTGTTCCAGCAGCAAAATATAGCCAGTATCCCGCTTGCATGGGGAGCATGTCCGCCAGCACGCGCAACATGGCTACAAGCTGAAATCCCATAAACATCAAATTGATCGGGTTATCTATTTTCATCGGCAGCCCAGAATGGCCGAGTGTAACGCGTGTGGCCATACCAATCAGCAAAGTGGAGAAGCAGCCTACGGTTAGTGCATGCAATGGCGCAAGTCCCCAGATAACGGTTGTGCCATGGCTGATGAATAGCACAAAACTTTGTACGGTGAACAGCAGCATGGCGATGCCAAGCCAGGCAAAACCAATGTGCAATACGCCCAGCAGTGGGAATTTCAGGCTGCGGTGCAATCCCCAATTGTGCGTCAAATGGAGTGCCACGATAGCTAGTGGCGCGTCGCATAGCCAAAGCCAGGCAGATGCATCATTGATTTGCAGCAGACCATGCCCCGCGCTGGCAACCAATATGACCCACCAAGCCCAATATGGACTCGGGATATAGTTATGCGTTAACGCACTGGCGGTGAAGAATGGAATCATGCGATGCGCAACACTGGAAAATACCGGTAACAAAAATAGCCATAACCCTCCTTGAATGGAAAAGTGCAACCATGCTGCGTTGCCACTCAATAACCACATAAGGTAGGCGACGAGCCCGCACCAACCCAGGCTCAGTGCGATGAAAATGAGTTGTGGGTGACGTTTGTTTTGGTGTGACGTGTCGAGCAATACGCGCAGCAGTGCATACAGTGCCAAGACCCATCCTGATAGCGTGCTGAGAACGGCAACAATTAATAAAGTATGACTCATCAATAGCCCGACATAGAAACTGACAGCCCCCAGCATGAGCAGCACAAAGGCGGGCACATATCGATGCGGCGGAATTTCGCCACCTTTCATCCAACGTGGATAGGTCGTCATTAAAAAACCGAACATGAACAATGGAAACAGGCCGTAGATCATTAACCATGCATGCGCGGCATTGGGCGCAATTGTCCAGGGTATGGGATGCCAGAGCACACCATACCTTGTCACCAATTCAGTCAATAACCACACCATCACGGCGAGCGCTTGCAGTGCGCCGCCGAAGAACATGACACGGTGAGGTGCGGCACTAAAGATATGCCACTGCTTTGAAATTATCATAAATTCGTGTGGTTTATCTGCACTCGATAACGCAGCGTAATAGCGCGTTAGCTGATGTTTCTCTTGGGCATTTTTGGATAAATTTATACATGTCGATATTCTACTCGGTGCGATTCATTAAACCCAGCAACAGACTGGATTTGCGATTGATGTGGCCTGAAGGCATGATGGCAAACCAACGGCTTTATTTTGTGATACCGACCAACCTTGAATTTAATCCATGCCACGTTACGATAAATCACTCGTCTGGTTTCGCCGCGATTTGCGCTGTGATGACCACACCGCCCTGCATCACGCACTCAAAGAAAGCTGCCTAGTGTTCTGTGTTTTTATTTTTGATAAGAAAATCCTGGATCCACTTTTGGTTTGTGGTGCGCGGGCGGATCGCCGGGTAGAATTTATCCACGCCAGCCTGCAATCACTCGATGATGAATTAAAACGGCGTGGCGGCGCCCTGATTGTGCGCCATGCCGATGCGGTTGCCGTCATACCTGAGCTTGCGCAAGAACTTGGCATTGATGCGGTATTCGTCAATCATGACTACGAACCGCAGGCAATCACACGCGACAACACGGTAGAAAAACATCTCAAGGCCGACGGCCGTGCCTGGCATAGCTATAAGGATCAGGTGATTTTCGAAAAAGATGAAGTGCTGTCTCTGGCCGGAAAACCATTTTCAGTTTTTACCCCTTACAAAAATGCCTGGCTGAAAAAAATTCAGTCCATCACTGGATTATTCGACCTCTCTTGCCTGGCACCCCACAATACCAGGTCAGGGCAAGGTACATTGACCTCGCCCGCTAAACTTTCACCGATGCCCTCGCTGGCAGCCATGGGATTTGAAACAACCAATTTATCCAAACTGAGTATTACGCCAGGGATGCAAGGTGCGCAGGCATTGCTGGATGATTTTGTGCCGCGCATGAAAAATTATCGCGATGCGCGTGATTTTCCGGCAGTAAAAGGGCCATCCTATCTTTCGGTGCATCTGCGTTTTGGTACGATATCGATTCGTGCACTGGCACGTCATGCGATACAAGCGATCGCCTCAGGCCAAGGCGGTGATGGCGCAATGACCTGGCTGTCGGAACTGGTGTGGCGCGACTTTTATTTCATGATCCTGTACCAGCATCCACATATCGTACAACGTACATTCAAGCCGGAATATGACCGTATTCAATGGGAGTCTGGCCCCGCGGCGGATGTGGCTTTCAGAGCCTGGTGTGAGGGACGCACCGGGTATCCATTGGTTGATGCATCCATGCTTCAGTTGAATCAAACTGGTTATATGCACAACCGGTTGCGCATGGTGACTGCATGTTTTTTGATCAAAGATTTGGGCATTGACTGGCGCCGAGGAGAACAATATTTCGCGCTGAAATTAAATGATTTTGATTTGGCCGCGAATAATGGTGGTTGGCAGTGGGCCGCCTCGTCCGGTTGCGATGCCCAGCCATATTTTCGGATCTTCAATCCAATTATACAATCTGAAAAATTCGATGCCGAAGGAAAGTTTATACGGCGCTATTTGCCACAATTGGCAAAACTTGATGCCAAACGTATTCATACACCCTGGCTACTCCCTGAAGCAGAACGGATAAAAGCGGGGATTGCCTTAGGTAAAAACTATCCTGCACCGATTGTTATGCACGACCAAGCACGCCTGAAAACACTGGATCGTTATGCGGTAGTCAAAAAATGAACTGTGTTTTACTAATCAAGTAATCAGTGCATTCATAAATTATAGGACTTTTTGAGGGGTACATCTGAATACCCCCCGGCTTTGCCAGAGGTTATTCAATTATTTTTTCAAGCCATTAATACAAGCCTGAATTTTTACATTGTCACCAGCATGAGTTTTTTTGCAATCTGCTGACGACTGAGGGGTACTTGTTGCGTATGACGGCAACGCGACAAAAACTGCCACCGCAAAAACCAGCATATCCATAAAATTTTTCATAAATTAATTTCCTTTAATTTATTGGCTCTTTTTAGAGAGTACATCAAAAACCCTCCGGCTTTGCCGGAGGATTTTCTAATTATTTTTTCAAACCGTCAATGCAAGCTTGAATTTTGGCATGGTCACCAGCATGAGCCTTTTGGCATTCTTCCGCCGACTGAGGGGCATTTGCAAATGCCGGCAAACTCACAGCGGCTACCACAGCAAAAACCAGCATACCCATTAAGTTTTTCATTAATTAATTTCCTTTAATAAAGTTAATTGAAAACTGACCTTATGCCAGTACTTAGCTAGTATGCAAAATTAATGCCACTTGTTATATATAACAAAAAAACAATATCTTATTGAAAATGAGAATCATACTTAACTGACATTAAAAATAATCATGTCGCTTATCAGGGACATTTTTTTATGGATACTCCTTAACATATTGAGTATAAATTAAATTATTAGTCTCCAGTTAGCGACAGTTAATTTTTACGCTAATAAAAAATCCTCCTGTAATTTTTTAAATCACACATTGCAGCATTACTGCTAAAACTTAAATGTAGACTTCTTTTCGTTGCATTCATCAGCCAATTTTTGAGTTATTTAATGATGAATAATTAGTCAAATAAAGCTAACCATAGGCCAGAAACATATTAAAGATTGACATTGCCTACAGGGTGCTAACATGCGCGCCATGAGTACACCGAATCCAACAAAATCACAACAATGGCTGCTGTATTGTCGCCCCGGCTTTGAACAAGATTGCCTGCAGGAAACACAGGCAGCGCCACTCGAAGTCAGTGCCAATAGCGGCTTTCTCATCCTTCAGGGCAAACCGCGCCTGAATTATGGCCAACTCGCCTTTACCCGCCAGCTGATCACTCTGCTAGCCGAAGTAAGCGAGCTGCCCGATCGCGACCGCCTCACCCCCTTGCTAGCAGCCATACCCGATACACCTGCGCAATTCAGCGCACTGTGGCTGGAAACGCCGGACACTAACGATGGCAAAACCTTGTCCGGTTTTATCAAGCGCTTTCAACCCCTGCTGGAAGAAAAGCTGCGCGTCAGCGGACGTATGGCTGAAAATCTCCGCTTGCCCCGTCTGCATATCTTTTTTCCGGACAAGAATCGCGTGCTGATCGGTATAAGTGATCCGCAGAACAGCGCAGCAACAGCGATGGGTATCTTGCGTATGAAGATGCCTTATGAAGCGCCTAGTCGCTCTGTGCTCAAGCTGGCCGAAGCTTTCGAGGTGTTTTTATCCGAGGACGAAAAAACACAATGGATCAGGCCGGGAATGCGCGCGGTAGACTTGGGTGCAGCGCCCGGTGGCTGGACTTGGCACCTGGTAAGTCTGGGTATGCAGGTGGAGGCCGTTGATAATGGCCCGCTCAAAGGTGTAGTGGCCGATCACCCTTCGGTTAGACACCTGCGTCAAGATGGTTTCCGCTATCGTCCTAAACACGCGGTAGATTGGCTGGTATGTGACATGATAGAGCAACCGGGACGGGTAGCCGCATTGATCGTTGACTGGGTCGCCAGTGGTTCAGCTAGCCGTGCCTTTTTCAACCTCAAACTACCGATGAAGAAACGCGTGGAAGCCTTGAAAGAAGCGCTCGCCAGCATCCGCGAAGTACTGGATAAAAAAGGCTTTAAGTATCGCTTGCAAGCGAAGCAGCTATACCATGACCGTGAAGAAGTAACTGTGTTTCTGGCCAGGATTAAACGCTAAAAAAGGGTTGCCAAGCCATGCTGTTAAAGGGGTTGATGCCGTACCCTTTCTTCCTGGCCGGGTATCCACTCAAATAATCCATGTTAGAATTATCCAGCCACAATACTATATAAGGAATTTTATGCTACACGAATATCGCGACATTATTACCCAAATGAAACAAAATAATGCAGCTAATGCTCATTTTTTGAAAATTTTCGATAAACACAATGCGCTTGATAGTCAAATCACCAAAGCTGAAAACGGCGAAGTTCATTTGACTGATAATGAACTTGAAATACTTAAAAAAGAAAAACTGCTTCTCAAAGATGAAGCTTACACATTGATCATGCGTTACAAAAAAGAACACAATCTTTAAATTCTCTGTTCCCAGACTACTTATTATCCCTAGGTAGTCAGTCAATTCTATCAGGCAACAAAGCTAAAACCTTCATCGCAAGAATTAAGAGGGGCAGTTCTGCTAAATTTTATGTATGGCCGCCCGCACATCCATATTGATGACGTACCGCTACACATTGGGCAATCTGTCATCCTCCGTCTTTGGGCGGAACGAAGCAGCAAAATCCACTGCGACAAAGCGTTGCATTTGCAATTGTTCGGTGGTCGTTACGACCCTTGTACGCCGGCAAAAGGATCCACTTGCCGGGCTGAAGCTCGCTCTTGATACGGCTACAAGGCCTGGGGGAGCGTCCCCAATAGTGGCGTTCTATTTAGCACTAACAGCGTCTGTGTAATTCTTGACCCGACAGTAAACGTACTGCTAAGATACCCAGTGAATCACTCAACTAAATTTTTAGAGGCTATAACATGGACGTACAAGAGTTAATCAAAGAACAAGTAAGTAGCTATCCTGTGGTGTTATATATGAAAGGCACGCCAGAATCTCCACAATGTGGCTTTTCTGCAAATGTGGTGCAAGTGCTCAATGCATGCGGTGTATCAGGCCTTTTTACTGTTAACGTGCTTGCTGATCCAGAAATTCGTCAAGGCATCAAGGATTATTCTGATTGGCCAACCGTTCCTCAACTCTATATCCATGGCAAATTTGTCGGTGGCTCCGACATCGTGAGTGAAATGTATAAAAATGGAGAGTTGAAAAGATTACTCCATTCCTAGAGAAATGTTTTTAGGTATTGGATTTTTTCTGGGCGGCCGCAAGGTCGCCTTTTTTGATATTTAATTTTGCCCTTCGAGGTACTTGCGCGCTTGCGCGATGGCAGCCTCAACCTGCTGAGGTGCAGTCCCGCCAATGTGATTGCGGCTGGCCAATGAACCTTCCAGTGTGAGAACAGAGTAGACGTCATCTGCAATGAGCGACGAGAATTGTTGTAATTCATCCAGCTTTAGATCGCTCAGGTCGCAATTGCGCTGCTCGGCAAAGCGCACCGCCAGCGCGACCGCTTCGTGTGCATCACGGAACGGCAACCCCTTCTTCACCAGATAATCAGCCAAGTCTGTGGCCGTGGCATAACCTTGCAAAGCAGCGTCGCGCATAGCTGCTGGCTTGACAGTGATGCCGCCAACCATGTCGGCGTAGATGCGCAAGGTGTGAGTGAGCGTATCTACCGTATCGAACAAGGGTTCTTTGTCTTCCTGGTTATCTTTGTTATAAGCCAGTGGCTGGCCTTTCATCAGTGTCAATAAGGTTACTAGGTTGCCATTCACGCGACCGGTTTTGCCGCGTACTAGTTCCGGCACGTCTGGATTTTTTTTCTGCGGCATGATGGACGATCCAGTACAGAAACGATCAGCAATATCGATGAAGCCGAAGCGTGGATTCATCCACAGGATCAATTCTTCTGACATGCGCGATAAATGTGTCATGGTGAGCGCTGCATAAGCGGTAAATTCGATGGCGAAATCGCGATCGGATACGGCATCTAAAGAGTTTTCACACACGCCGTCGAAACCAAGAAGTTCCGCTACCATCTCGCGCTTAATAGGGTAACTGGTGCCGGCCAATGCGGCTGCACCAAGCGGTAGGCGGTTGACGCGCTTCCGACAGTCGATGATGCGTTCCGCATCGCGCTTAAGCATCTCGAAATACGCCATCATGTGATGCGCGAAACTCACCGGCTGCGCTACCTGTAAATGGGTGTAGCCCGGCATTATGGTGTTTGTGTGCTGTATGGCAAGGTCAATTATTGCAGATTGTAAACTGTGTATGAGTTCATAAAGTTCGTCGATGGCGTGGCGCAAATACAGGCGTACATCGGTTGCCACTTGGTCGTTGCGCGAACGTCCGGTGTGCAAACGCTTACCCGCATCGCCCACAAGCGTGGTCAGGCGTTTTTCGATATTGAGATGTACATCTTCTAAATCCAGTAACCAAACAAATTGGCCATTCAAAATTTCTTGTTCAATTTGAGCCATACCACGACGGATATCAGCTAAATCCTGCGTCGTAATGATGCCGCATGTTTCCAGCATCTGCGCATGAGCCAGCGATGCCTGAATATCGAACGGTGCTAGTCGTTTATCAAACTCCACTGAAGCTGTATAACGCTTCACTAGTTCCGCGACCGGTTCGGCAAATCGTCCCGACCAGGTTTTATTGTCTTGCATCGTCATCGTCTCTTGTCCAGAATGTGCGGTATATACAGAGATATATCTGTCATACCAAATATGCAAAGTATAAATCAAAACACGTTACCTGATTTTCGTAACTTGGGTGTCATGTTACGGAGTCTGTTGCTAGCCAATGGCATGGGACTGTTGGTTGCCATTGCACAAGCATCATCCTGGCAGGATATTGTAGGGCGCCTGGTAAACATTTCAGCGCTGTTGCAACCCGTGTTGTTGTTGAATTTGTCACTGTTGTTCATGCTCAGCCCTTGGCTAGCACGACTAACCTACAAACAGGGAGCCACTGTAGTGTTGCTATTAGCGATGGCTGTCACACTGATGATTTACCATTTGGGTGACACGCTATCTATTTACACCATAGGGCATGGAAATTTCCATTCTGAGCGCATTGTCTTGCTTGGTAGTGTTATTGCGGGTCTTTTGTTAATCTATTTTCGCTTTCGTGCCTATCCGCTTTCCCCTGCCCTGGATGCAGCGCGCTTGCAAGCCTTGCAGGCCCGTATCCGCCCGCACTTTTTGTTTAACAGTATCAATGCGGTGCTGGGCATTGTTCGCGTCGACCCTAAGCGTGCTGAGACCGCGTTGGAAGATATGGCCGATTTGTTTCGTATGGCGATGGCCCACGATGGCGATTTAGTGACGGTACGACGAGAAGTAGCGCTTGCACGTCAGTATCTTGCGCTGGAACAATTACGCTTGGGCGAACGTCTAAAGGTCAACTGGTGTACCGAAAATATGCCGGATGATGCGTTACTGCCCCCGCTGATACTACAGCCTTTGCTTGAAAATGCCGTATACCACGGTATTGAGCCGCTGGCTGAAGGCGGGCTGGTCGATATCAAACTGTATCGCAACGGCAATGAAATGCACCTTGAAATGTATAATCCACGTCAAGAACAAGGTAGCCACCATATAGGCAATAAAATTGCATTGAGCAATATCCGTGAACGTTTAGCGCTGCAATTCGATACCGAAGCAAGTTATACAGTGGAAATTGGCAAGAATTTTTACCGTGTGCATATCAAGCTGCCCTATGTTAAGGAATCCCCACAGCCCCCGTCCTCCTTGTGAGAGAACAAGAGTAAAAACGCTTGTGTGGGAAACGAAAGGGATGTTGTCTGGTGTTATTTCAAGGAGAGCTCAATGAATGATGTTGAAACCCCCCTTACTGTTTTTATAGTGGATGACGAACCGCCTGCACGCAATCGCCTCAAGGATTTGCTTACCGATTGCGCCGCACAACTGCCGCTGCAATTAATGGGTGAAGCAGGCAACGGACACGAGGCGCTGGATAAGTTATCTGAAATGCAGGTTGATGTCGTTTTGGTAGATATTCGAATGCCGAAAATGGATGGAATCGAACTGGCGCAGCATCTCAACAAGCTACCTAAACCACCAGCAATCATTTTCACTACTGCTTATGATGTTTACGCCATTCAGGCTTTTGAGTTGCATGCCGTTGACTATCTGCTTAAACCTATTCGGCTTGGGCGTTTATCCGAGGCTCTTATACGCGCGCGTTCTGCCGTGCCCGTACAAAACGAAAAATTACAGAAACTCACTCCTGAACCGCGCAAAAATCTTGCAATTCACGAACGGGGTAAGGTTCATCTTATTCCTATAGAACACGTGCTATACCTGCGTGCCGAACTGAAATACATCACTATCCGCACCGCGGAACGCGAATATCTGACTGAGGAATCACTTAGCGCACTGGAAAAAGAATTTGCCACACGTTTCATTCGTATCCACCGTAATTGCTTGGTGGCGAAAAATGAGATCGTCGGTTTTGAAAAAGTTGTCGATGAAAAAAGTGGTGATTCACACTGGACAGTGAATCTCAAAAACTTGCACGAGATGTTGCCAATCAGCCGCAGGCAGCAGTTTATTGTGAAAGAGTTTGGCTAGGTGGTTGGCAGAACCACGCTTTATTCATCTTGCCAACTTAACCAAAATTAAAATTTATTGCATCTAAAGTGCAAACGGATGTTTGTAAATTGCTTGAATGTATCAAACAACCCTCCAGAGGCTACATAAAAGAATGGCAATCGATTGCCCAACTATCCGCTATTCCGCAGTCCCGCCGCAATTCCGTTAATGGTCAGGTGTATCGCACGTTTCACCAGATAATGGGTGTCGCCCGAGCGATGGCGGTGTAATAACCCCACTTGCAGGTGGTTAAGCGGGTCGATATAGGGAGTACGCGTAGTAAGGCTGCGCGCCAAAGTTGGATTACCTTCCAGCAAAGTGGTTGCGCCAGTGATGGCAAATAGCATATCCACAGTCCGTTGCCATTCAGTCTCTATCATGTTAAAAATGGTGTGACGCAGGGCTTCATCCGGTACCAGTTCGGCATAACGTGAGGCAATGCCCATGTCGGTTTTGGACAAAACCATGTCCATGTTGGAGAGCAGGCCGCGAAAAAATGCCCAGTTTTTGTACATGGCTTGTAACTGTTGCAGCCCAGCTTCACCTTCACGTTCAATAAATTGTTGTATTGCACTGCCAAAACCATACCAGCCAGGCAACAATACACGATTCAAGCTCCAACTAAACACCCAAGGAATAGCACGTAAGTCTTCGATGTTGTTGGATGCCTTGCGCGAGGAAGGACGGCTGCCGATATTGAGTTCAGCAATTTCCCGAATTGGGGTAGCGGCAAAAAAATAATCGGTAAAACCGGGAGTCTCATATACCAGCTTGCGGTAGGCAGCGAAAGCATCCAGGCTAAGCGCTTCCGCAATGCGGAGGTATTCCGGCATAGGGCTGTTGTCACCATGATCACCATGATGATGCAATAATGTAGCCTCCATAGTGGCGGCGATAAGAATTTCCAGATTACGCCGCCCGATGTCAGGGTCAGAGTATTTACTGGCGATAACTTCACCCTGCTCGGTAATGCGAATTTGGGCGTTTACGCTGCCCGGCGGCTGCGCTAAGATAGCCTCGTAACTTGGGCCGCCGCCACGCCCCACTGTGCCTCCTCGGCCATGGAAAAGACGCAATTCAACGCCATGATTTTTGAACACCTTAACCAGCTCGAGTTCAGCCTTATATAGTTCCCAATTGGCAGTAAGGTAACCGCCATCTTTGTTGCTGTCGGAATAACCCAGCATGACTTCTTGTGTATCACCGCGACTCTTTAATAATTCACGGTAAAGTGGAATAGAAAATAATTCATTCATGATTACGCCGCAAATACGCAAATCGGCGATAGTCTCAAATAACGGAATGATATTGAGGTGCAGCTCATGGCCGCTGCCCAGCAAACCGACCTGTTGTAGCATTAAAGCCACTTCGAGCAAGTCGCTTACTGCATCAGTCTTGGAAATGATGTAGTTAGGCAATGCGACGTGACCGAAACGGTGGTGGATTTTTGCGGCCACTTGCATTAAACGTAGCTCACTTTGAACAATATCAGAGAACTGTTCCAAATCGCTGATCAATGTTTTGCCTGCCTGCAATGCCTTGATTAGGGCATTGCGACGGCCTGCCTCATCTAATTTGGAGTAATCGGTGTCGCCCGCTTTAGCGAGTAATTCACTCACTACCTGTTCATGCACGCCACTGTGCTGGCGCATATCCAACGGCGCGAGATGGAAGCCGAATACCTCGGCGGCGCGGCGCAGATAAGCCATTCGTCCGCGTGCCAGATACAATGCGCCATGTTGTTCCAGCGAGTGAATGATAATATCAAGATCGGCAATATATTCTTGCGCATTAGCGTAAGGTTTTGTATCCCGGCCAACGGCACGCAGGTGCTTGACGTGGTGCCCGAGTTGCTCTGTCGTAGCCACCAAACGTGAGTAGATGGCAATCAGCGCGCGACGATAGGGTTCATCTTCGCGGCTTATCGCTTTGTCCGGCGATTGCGCGGAAAACTCTGTTAATTCTATGCTGACATTTACCCACCGAGTAGACAGGCTGAGCCGCGTACCAAGCAGATGGGTTTCCGTTAGATAATGTTCCAGTATCGTAGCCGAATGCCGCATTGCGGCATCCAACATGACTTGGTGCGTGACAAATGGATTGCCATCGCGGTCACCTCCGATCCAACTACCGATGCGTAGAAATGGCGGAACGCGCAGGCGCTTGCCGAAACGTACTTCTATCTGTTTTTCCAAACTGGCATAAATCTTGGGGATTTCACTGAAGAAAGTATAGCGATAATAGGCTAAGCCATTCTTTACTTCATCCGGCACTGTTAGTTTTGATGTGCGCAACATGCGCGTGTGCCACAGGATCAGCACGAAGCGGCGCAGTGCTTCCTCATTGTCGGCAAGTTCATCCGGCGTCATATCGATCCGATCGCGATCTGATAGCAAACTGGCGATGATGAGCTGGCAGTCGAGGATGCTCTTTCGTTGCACCTCGGTAGGATGTGCGGTGAGCACCGGTGAAATCAGCGCCTTGTTGAGAAAAGCCTGCATGGCCTCAGCAGAAATATGCTTTTCCTGTATACGATCAAGAGCAAGTTGCACACTTCCCTCTTGTGGCGGTGAACCGGCATTGAGATGCGCGCGGCGACGACGGTTATGGTGCAAGTCTTCAGCAATGTTGGATAATTGTGAGAAATAACTGAAAGCACGGACTACGGATAAGGTATCGCGTGGTGACAATGCATCCAAGATTTGCTCCAATTGATCGCGATCGCGTTCATCTTGGGTCTTACGGAAATGCACTGCACAGCGCCGTACGTTCTCAACTAAGTCGAAGGTTTTTTCGCCTTCCTGTTCGCGTAATGTGTCACCAAGGATACGTCCGAGTAGGCGAATGTCTTCTCGTAATGGCATGTCTTTAAAGGATATATCAGCAGGCGTGGCGAGCAAGTTCATGGTATTTATCTTCTAAAACAGGTGTCTTCTACAACATACGGTATAACGCGCGCGCAATAGGCTCATGTTAGAATGCGGCGCAATCGAATTTACAACTAAAGATTCAGGAAAACCAATGAATCAGGTATCTCAGGCGCAAGCCGCCCCCGCAAAACTGGTCATCGTATCGCGTGAAAGCGCGTTGGCAATGTGGCAGGCAGAATTTATCCGTGATCGGCTACGTGCATTATACCAACAAACCGAAATCAGCATATTGGGCATGACCACGCAAGGCGATCAAATTCTTGACGTAACGCTGTCTAAAATCGGTGGCAAGGGTTTATTCGTAAAAGAGCTTGAGACTGCATTGGAAGATGGGCGCGCTGATATTGCGGTGCACTCGCTGAAGGATATGCCAATGCACTTGCCACAGGGATTTATGTTGGCCTGCATTGACAAGCGTGAAGATGCGCGCGATGCCTTTGTTTCTAACCTCCATGCCAATCTCGAATCGCTACCGCCGGGCAGTGTGGTAGGCACTTCGAGCTTACGCCGTGAAAGCCAGCTGCGTGCACGTTTCCCCCATCTGAAAATTGAGTCATTGCGAGGTAATGTACAGACCCGTTTGCGTAAACTGGACGAGGGCAAATACGCCGCCATTATCCTTGCCGCTGCGGGTTTGAAGCGTTTGGGCTTGGGCGATCGTATCCGCGATTTAATTTCTCCTGAGAACAGCCTGCCGGCAGTAGGGCAGGGTGCGCTTGGCATTGAATGCCTTATTTCCCGCCCCGACTTGGAAGTGTTGTTGCGTCCACTGCACCATGCAGATACCGCTACTTGTGTGCAGGCGGAACGTGCCTTGAGCCGTGCATTGGCAGGTAGCTGCCAGGTACCGCTAGGTGGTTTTGCAGAAATAGTGGATGGCGAACTACACTTGCGGGGTTTTGTCGGCAGCCCGGATGGTAAGCGCATGGCATATGCCAAACTATGTGGTACGACTACTAACCCTGAAGCATTGGGTAATGCCGTGGCGCAAGCATTACGCGCACAAGGCGCGGATGATATTCTTGCGGCTTTATGAAATTCAACACAACAATTCACTGTAGAGACCTAGCAATACAAATAATACAATTTATTTTTGGCAGAAATCACTCTTTACCAAAAAATGGGGGGCTCAAGTTTTTTGCCCAAATTTTTTAAGCCTACACCGCCACATCTCTGCGATAAAACAAAACTTATTTTGACATGACGCAACAACAGCCACTAACCGGGTTAAACATTGTAGTGACCCGGCCGCGCGGGCAGGCGAAAAATTTGGCGCAATGCATAATGCAAGCTGGTGGGCAAGTCATCCTATTTCCCTTGCTGGAAATCAGTCCGGTGCTTGATCCGCAATCTTTGCACGCGCTTATCGCCCGTCTGCACGAATTCAATCTTGCTATTTTCGTTAGCCCCAATGCCGTGCGTTATGGCATGGAAGCGATTATTACTGCAAGCAACGCTGTTTCTCCCAGCCAGCTTAGTTTTCCCAGCTTCTTTCCGCTAGCCGATGGATCAGATATAACCAATAAAGTGGAGGAGGGTCACGCTAATGTTTTAACTAAACAATACAATGCGTTGCCCGCAACCTTAAAAATTGCAGCAGTAGGTCAAGGCAGTGTTCGAGCATTGCGTGATTACGGTGTAACAAATGTCATCGCGCCACAAGATCGTTTCGATAGCGAGGCATTACTGGCGCTACCGGAATTAAAACAGACTGCAGGCTGGCGTGTGGTCATTTTTCGCGGCAATGGCGGACGTAAGCTATTGGGCGACACCCTTAATGCGCGCGGTGCCGAGGTCGAGTACGCGACGTGCTACCAACGTGCCAAGCCACATCAAAACGCCACCATGTTGATTGCTGCCAGTCCAGATGCCATTACAGTGACCAGCAGTGAAGCTTTAGGATATTTGTGGGATATGCTGGATAGCATGGCGAAAAAACAATTGGCCGCTGTACCCTTATTTGTACCGCATGCACGCATTGCTGAAACTGCACATAAATTGGGTTGGAGTGAGGTGGTGTTGACTGGGGAAGGGGATGACGGTTTGATATCAGGTTTGATAGCATGGGCAAAGAAAAATGCTTCAAACAAAATTGGAAATAAGTTATGACCAAACAAGCGCCTCCCGCTGAACCAATTAATCCTGTTATGCCTGAGACGCCAATAGCGCCTACTGCTTCAGCGCATAATCGTGTGGGAAATATTATTTCACGCATGAGTGTTGTGCCAATAGTATTGGCTGTAGTGCTGGTAGTATTCCTATGGCAGTGGTTTGACATGCATCTCCAGATTAATAATATGCAACAGGAATTGGCGCGCCGCTTGACAGAAATGGACGGCAACAACAAGGCTAGCCAAGTATTGGTAATGCAAGTGCAGGAATCCATGCGTGAACTGTCTGTTAAAGTGAATGTGCTGGAAGCCCATTCTGCCGAAGCACAAAATCAGCGAGCCGCACTGGAGTCGTTGTATCAAGATATGTCCGGCAGCCGCGATGAGACGGTGCTGGCTGAAGTGGAGCAGTTGCTGCTGATCGCAGGGCAGCAATTACAACTTTCGGCCAATGTAAAGGCGGCGTTAATCGCCATGCAACAGGCCGATGATCGTCTTAAGCGTATGGATCGAGCCGCCTTAAATGGACTGCGTAAGGCCATCAATCGCGATATCGATAAGTTGCGTACCTTGCCAGATGTAGATGTGCAGGGTATTAAGTTCCGCCTCGATAATCTCATCGCTGAAGTGGACACCTTACCGCTGGTACAGGACGTTGCTCATGTGCCGCAGAATAAAAATGTCGCCATAACCCCACCAGTACTTGATGAAAGCGCATGGCGAAGATTAATGCGCGAAATTTGGGAAGACATGAAACGCTTGGTGCGTATCGAAAATATACAAAAGCGTGAGTTGCCGCTACTGCCACCTACGCAAACTTTCTTTTTACGTGAAAATTTGAAGTTGCGTCTGTTGTCAGCCCGTCTTGGCTTGTTGTCGCGCGACGAAAAGAGCTTTAAACATGATCTGCAATCAGTACAAGAATGGATCGTACGTTATTTTGATGTCAAATCCACCAATGGTGCGCTAGCTATAACTAATTTGCAGAAGCTGCGGGAGGCCAGCATAAATATTGAATTGCCAGATGTCAGTGCAAGCCTGGAAGCCGCGCGCAACTATCGTTCTTCGCTCGGCAAGGGGTCACGATGAAGTTTCTGATGTGGATACTGGGATTATTCTCGCTAGCCGTGGCGTTAAAGTTGGCAGCCCACAATCCGGGCTACTTGCTGCTAGTGTATCCACCCTACCGTATTGAGATCTCGCTCACCCTGTTTTTGCTGATACTGCTAACCCTGTTCGTTTTTGGATATTTCGTCGTACGCTTAGCGTTGTCCGCTATCCGCCTCCCCGCTTATGTGCGCCAGTTCCGCATTGAACGTGCTCATAGTAAAGGGCGCTTAGCCATGATGGAAGCGCTTGTCGCCTTCTTCGAAGGACGCTATGCGGTAGCGGAAAAAGCTGCGGTAGACGCGATGGAGTTAGGCGAAAGCTCTAGCCTCAACCCTGTTATTGCGGCACGTGCAGCGCATGAGCTGCGTGAATTCGAGAGGCGGGATGCTTACCTAGCTACAGCCGATAATAAGTCGGCGGGTGTATCCATCATGCGCTTGATGGCGCAAGCAAAATTTAATCTCGATCAACATCAGCCCCAAGCCGCGCTTCAATCGCTGAAAGAGTTGCGCGAGAGCGGGGTAAAAGGACATGTCGGCGCACTTCATCTTGAGCTTAGGGCACAGCAACAGGCGCGAAATTGGGATGCGATACTAAATGTTGTAGATCAATTGGAAAAGCGCAGTGCAATGGATAGCGTCGCTGCCGCACAGATACGCCAGCAAGCTTGGCTGGAGAAAATCCGCGCACACACGCTGGATGCCCCCGCGTTGCTAGCTATTTGGAAAAGTACTCCTGGTGAGTTCAAAAGGCGCCCTAAAGTTGTAGCGGCGGCTGTGCGTGCTTTCATCCATCAAGGGGATTGTCGTAACGCAAGGCAGATTATTACTGATAGACTGAACGCGGCATGGGATAGCGATTTGGTAATGCTCTATGGAGAATGCCTGACGGGCGAAGCAGGAAGCCATATTGAACAGGCAGAGCGTTGGCTCAAGCAGCATCCTGATGATGCCGGATTATTGCTGGTGCTAGGGAAGCTGTGCTTGCACCAAGGGTTGTGGAGTAAAGCCCAAAACTATCTGGATGCCAGCAACAGCATTGCACCCAGTAGTGCTGCGTATACTGCGCTCGGTTATTTGTCTGAAAAATTGCAGCAGCCAGACGAGGCATTTAAATATTTTCAGAAAGCAATGATGTTAGCGCAACCGGGTAAATAAGCCAGCGTAGCCTGGATGACGCGGTAGCGCAGACTATGCCAGCCCTGTTATTGCCACATTCCTACCTGCATCCTGTATGGATAAAATCAGCGCTAAGAATAGCCCTGGCTAGCGAGCCTTTCAGTAGGCAGTTGATTTGAATTAAATAACGTGGACAATTTTTTTGCTGTCGCCATGATGTCCTCCGCATCAAATATAGTCGAAATCACCGCCAGCGCATCTGCACCGGCATGCACTAACGATGCGGCATTGTGCGGGGTGATGCCGCCTATTGCTACCAGCGGTACGGCAAGTTCGGTACGCGCTTGCCGCAATAATTCAATATCAGCCACTTCAGCGTTGGGCTTGATGGTTGAGGGAAAAAATGCTCCGAATGCCACGTAATCCGCACCTGTATAAACTGCATTTTGAGCCAGTGATAGACGGTTATAGCAAGAAACGCCGATAATTTTATGTATTCCTAGTACGGCACGTGCCGTATCAACGCTATCATCCGCTACGCCTAAATGCACCCCATCTGCATCCACTTGCGCCGCCAGTTGCACATCGTCATTTACAATAAACGGTATGGCAAATTCATGCGTCAGTTTGCGTAAGGCGAGAGCCTGTTCCAACCGCTGCACACTACTTGCTGATTTATTGCGATACTGCACAATCTGTACTTTGCCTGTCAGTGCCAGTCGTACGCGATGCAGCAAATCTGTGGTGTCAGCGCAGTCTGGTGTAATGGCGTAAACGCCTTTAATGGCGTACGCTGGATTCATCCTCTTCGTCATCACGAGCCCAAAATAACCGATCTGGAATGTGTTGTCCCATGCCAGGTCGGAAAGCATATTGCAATGCCTTCCAAGTGAACTCCTGGGCCTCTTTCACCGCTTCATTCACCGGTAAGCCATTGGCCAACAAAGAGGCGATAGCCGAGGCCAATGTGCAGCCGGAGCCATGATAAATGCCTGGTAGGCGCGTCCAGCTATCGCTACGTATTACGCCGTTTTCCCCGTAAAGAGTGTTAATTACCTTGGGCGTATGCTCGTGTGTGCCCGTCACCAGCACATATTCACAACCGAGCTGCACAATACGCTTAGCGCACTCAGCCAGGTCAGGGTTATCTTCGTCATTATCTTCATCTTGAATGAGACGGCGTGCCTCTATGCTATTTGGTGTCAAGATAATGGTCTGCGGCAATAGTAGTTCACGCAGCGCGTCCAACATGTCCTCATCGGCTAGTTCATCGCCACGGCCGGATGCTAGCACCGGGTCAAATACCAATGGAATATCGGGATAATCGGAGATTACCTCAGCAATTGCCGCAATATTCTCTACGCTGCCCAGCAGACCGATTTTGAATGCCGCCACAGGCATATCTTCCAGCACTGCGCGTGCCTGATCAGAGACCCATTCAGCATCAATTGGCAAGATGTCATCTACTCCGCTAGTATCCTGTACCGTAACTGCCGTCACCACGGACAAGGGGTGACAACCCATACTGGCAATAGTCAGAATATCGGCCTGTAAACCTGCCCCTCCGCTAGGATCAGTGGCACCAAAAGTAAGGACAATAGGTGGGATATCAGACATGGCAGTAAGTGTCATTGTAAAATACAAAAGAAAGACGCAATTTTAACTGAAATTACTCGCCATGACCCCAAACCTTGAATATAAAACCTACATGTGCCTAATTTGCGGATGGCTATACGACGAAGCCACTGGCTCCCCAGAAGATGGTATTTTGCCCGGCACGCGCTGGGAAGATGTGCCTATTAACTGGACTTGCCCGGAATGCGGGGCGCGTAAGGAAGATTTTGATATGGTTGAATTTTAATGCTCAGCTTTAAAAACGACTTGTATTTGAATGCAGTTGGGCGTATAAAAGTAAACGTTAGGGCTGGGTAAGATCAGAACGTAAACCATTTGGGGGACGCTTATCGAGACTGCAATCAATATAATCTGAAGTGAATATCTCACCGGTATCAAACCGGTTAAGTCGGTAACCCATATATCGACATATAACGCCGCCCAATGCGGCGTTATTGCTTCTCAAGCTCAATCAGCACTTGATTTGCAAAATAAGCTACAACCTCATGGCAATGTTCTGGCAACACGAAAGCCTGTGTAAGCGTTACGGCTCGATTGATCGCTCATGAAGCGCACGGCGGAGCGCGCGTCCCTCGGATCAATGATCCATGAACCGCCGCGCAGCACTCGCCATTCTTGGTTGCTTAGCGTGCTTGTTGCACCGCCAGACGACCAAGCCTTGCCATCTGCCGGAGCCCCTCTGTAGGTATCATGCCATGTATCCTCTACCCATTCCCAGACATTTCCCAGCATGTCATGCAACCCAAATGCGTTAGGCGCAAAACTTCCTACTGGCGAGGCACGCTTGCAACTCCATTCGCTTTTGCTGTCTTGGCAATTGCAGTTATTTTTCCCAAGCTCATCACCCCAGTAATACTCCGTTACCGATCCGGCACGGCACGCATATTCCCATTCCGCCTCTGTCAACAAGCGGTAGGTCTTGCCCGTATGGGTTGATAGCCAGCGCACATAGGCTTGTGCATGAATAAAATTAACATTAGTCACTGGCAAATTGTCACCTGTCCAACCGTTATTTGCAGGAGAATAGGTGGTTTCGCCTGACACGACGAAACGCTTCCATTCCGCCACTGTAACCGGGTATTTCCCCACCGCAAAAGGGCGGGTAATCGTGACCTTATGTTTGTTAGATATTTCGCCCATACGATAACTGCCGGCCGGTATCACTACCATCTCGGGAGTATCCGGCCCATCGCGGAAAATTTTGGCAAGCCCGACTTCGGTTGTCGCCGTCATTTGCTCCAATTGGATTTGTTCTACCGACCAACACTCTATCCCTAACGGCCCACTCAGCTCTTCTTTCTGTTCCCTAAGCTTTACCTGGGCCTGTGCATGTTCTTCCGCCAGATAGATGAGATGGGCAGCCTCTTTATCATTAGATGCCTGCACCCATTCTTTTTCCACTAAGCCATCTTGCGTGATGACATTAATAAGGTGGCTACCCGTAGATAAAGAAAAGCGTCGGGGTGTGTTTTTATCCAGTTGCCCCTGATCGTCGCCATCTATCGTGAGATAACAATCCATATCAGATTCAAGCAGCAAAGCAGCGGCAGTCTTAACAGAAGGCTCGCCGCCGGAATCTGAATGTTTAAGATGGTCTTCGTGTTGTTCATTACTCATTAATGCCATCCGTGTTAAAGAATTGAAGAGAAAAGGGTAAGGATTCAGAACGCTAACTTACAAAAACCTGCTGTGCAGATGTTTGCAAATTTAGATATTTTTGAAAATACACTCAATGAATTGACTATTGTTTACGGCAGCGTCCTGGCGAGACGAAGGCCGAAATTAAAATTCCTTATTGTTGGCACACTCCCATGACGATGGGCGCTGCGCGCGTACCTGGGAAAGCTACTCCAAGAGCCACCGCGCATCACGCGACCCAGTTGGTTACCATCGTATGACCAAGGCCTCCCATCGGCTGGCGCTCTTTCGTAATTATCATGCCATATGTCCTCTAGCCATTCCCATATGTTCCCCAGCATGTCATGCAGCCCAAAAATGTTGGGAGGAAAGCTCCCCACGGGTGAGGCACGGTTACGGCTCCATTCGCTTCCACTGTCTTGGCAGTTGCAATTATTATGCCCTATCTCATCACCCCAGTAATATTCCGTTACCGACCCGGCACGGCAAGCGTATTCCCATTCCGCTTCAGACAATAAGCGATAGGTCTTACCCGTCTGGGTTGATAGCCAACGCACGTAGTTTTGTGCATCAAACCAACTAACATTGGTTACTGGCAAGTTATCGCCTTCCCAATCGTTATCTGAAGGGGAATAGGATATCTCACCTTTGTCGACATAACATTTCCATTCCGCTACCGTAACCGGATATTTACCTATTGCAAAAGGGCGAGTAATGGTAACTTTGTATTTGTTAAATGCTTCCCCCCTGCGATAGCTACCTGCTGGTATTACCACCATTTCGGGAAAATCTGGTCCATCACGGAAAACTTTGGTAAGTCCAACTTCGGTTGCCGCCGCCATTTGCTCCTGTTGTATCTGATCCGCCGACCAACATTCTATGCCCAGTGGCTTGCCCACTTCTTCTTCACGTTTTGCTTGTAGCTGGGCATATTCTTCCGCCAGTTGAATCAAGTAGACAACCTGCTCTTCGTTATTTAAATCCTGCGTCCATTCTTTTTCCAGTAGACCATCTTGTGTGATGACATTGATAAGATGACTACCCAAGGGTAGCGTGATACTGAGAGGAGTATTTTTTTGCAGTGCACCATGGTTATCGCTATTTACCATGAGGCGGCAGTCCATGTCGGTCTTGAGTAGTAAGATAGCTTCACGACTGCGCCCAGTTTCCTGCGGTTTTTGTTCTTCCATATTAGTCACCCAATCACCTCTCGCCACATTTTACTAACTTTAATGACCTTAATAATGACAAAAACCAAGGTCGGCTTTTGCCAATAGCAATCTGCTGATAACATACAAAAGCGGAAGATTTAGTTATTTAACCAAGATTAAATTGAGATTGCACCGGTACTGTTCGTTACTCCAGTGACGATTAAATATCGAAAGGGTCAAAAATAGGAGGGAGTCAGTTAATCGGCCGGTTCATCCAGTGTGCTGGCAATACGGAACCCGAAATCGTCATATCGGCTTGACGTTACCGCTCGGGCGCGGCTGGCGGAACGCGCAAGTTTCGGACTACAATCCCAAGAGCCACCACGTACCACGCGTCCTTGCTGATTCCCGCCATACGTCCAAGCTGTCTCATCTGCTGGAGCACCCTCGTAATTATTATGCCAATGGTCTTCTACCCATTCCCACACATTTCCCAACATGTCATGCACACCAAAAACGTTAGGCGCGAAACTGCCTACCCTCGAAGCACGTTTACAACTCCATTTGCTCCCGCTATCTTGGCAGTTGCAGTTGTTATCGCCTATTTCATCGCCCCAATAATATTCAGTCACAGAGCCAGCACGACAGACATATTCCCATTCCGCTTCAGTCAGTAAGCGGTAACTCTGGCCAGTCTGGGCAGTTAGCCAACGCGCATAATCCTGCGCATCAAACCAACTGACATTCGTGACCGGCAGGGTCTCGCCTATCCATCCATTATCAGAAGGCCGATGAGGGGGATCTTCCGGCTCGACGTAAGGCTTCACTTCACTGCCATCCCCTGGTGCGCCAAAGTAAACGCTCATCGGTTCTTTGGTGACTACGCTCTTCGCATCAACGTATCTTCTCCATTCTTCTACCGTAACTGGATATTTGCCTACGGCAAAAGAACGAGTAATGGTGACCTTATGTTTATCAGATGTGTCGCCCATTCGATAGCTGCCCGCCGGTATTACCACCATTTCGGGATAATCCGGCCCATCACGGAAAATTGGGGCAAGCCCCGCTTTTTTTGCCGCTTCCAGCTGCTCTTGCTGTATTTGTTCTACCGACAAACACTCTATGCCTAGCGGCTCCCGCATTTCTTCTTCAAGTTTTACTCGTGCCTGGGCGTGTTCATCCGCCAGATGAATGAAATGCACGACCTCTTCTTCCCGATATAGTGGCTGCACCCATTCTTTTCCCACCAGACCATCTTGCGTAGCGGCATGAATAAGAGGGTATCCTAATGGTAAAAGGAAGCTACGGGGATAATCTCTTTCTAGCCTACCTTGATCCTCGCCATCGATCGTGAGGTGACAGTCTATGTCTGTCTCCAACAGCAGAGTGGCTACTTGGCTGTGCTCGGCTCCCTGATGTTTTTGTTCTTCCTGTTCAATCACCTAACCATCTCCCTTGCAAATTTCTCATTTCAATATCGATTACGTAATACCTTATCAGACAAAATTACTTGGTGTAGCCCAATGTTATAAAGTGTAGGAGAAATACAGACTTAGATTTGATAATTAAGCCGCCGTTTCATTACAGCGCTCTAGCAATACGGAAACCGATACCATAGTTCCGGATTGAAGGTTCAATCCATAGGCGAAGGGGAGAGCGCGCGTCCCGAGGGTCGCTATCCCAGCATCCCCCACGCAGCACACGCCACTGCCGGTTGCCTTCGGACATCCAAGCCGTTCCATCATCTGGAGCGCCTTCATAATTTTCATGCCATGGATCCTCCACCCATTCCCATGCGTTTCCCAGCATGTCATACAGGCCAAAAGTGTTAGGTTTAAAACTACCCACGGGCGAGGCACTTTTACAGCTCCACTCACTTTCGCTGTCTTGACAATTACAATTGTTATGTCCTATCTCATCACCCCAGTAGTATTCAGTCACTGACCCTGCACGACATGCGTACTCCCATTCAGCCTCAGTCAGTAAACGGTAGGCATGGCCTGTCTGGGTTGATAGCCAACGCACATAATCCTGCGCATCAAACCAATTGATATTAGTTACCGGTAAATCACTGTTAGTCTCTTTAACATAACTTAAAACTTCGTGATGCAATTCAGTCGCTTTCGTAGGAGTTTTGAGTAACACTTTGTGAGGCCCACGAATTGTTCCTGTACCCGCCAAATACCCCGCCCCAATACCAGGCAATACCTCATCTTCAGGCCGCAATCTCTCGACGAAACGCTTCCATTCCTCTACCGTAACCAGATATTTCCCTACTGCAAAGGGACGGGCAAAAGTAACCTTATGTTTTTCAAATGCTTCACCCATGCCATAACTTCCCGCCGGTAGCACCACCATTTCAGGGGTATCCGGTCTATCACGAAATGTTATTTTTTCAAATCCCGCTTCCTTCGCCGCCAATATTTGTGCTTGTTGTATTTGTTCCACCGACCAGCACTCTATACCCACAGACTGGTTCAATTCTTCAAATTTTTGCTCGTTTTTCATGGTATCTCCGTGGCTTAATATTAGGTAATCGCACGGACTGACAGTCCTGCAGGCACTCGGCCAGAAGTCACAACACAGGGAAATTATATTTCTTTCAGGACTACGCTTCAGCACCCCTACCGATTTTCAGAATAGCCTAAAGTAGCCCTTGCAGTCAACCGCACTAAGGGGTTTATCTGGGTTGGATTCAACGCTACATTTTGTTCTACCACAATAAGACTTATCCAGCGCAGATGGGTGTGCTAAAGGTGGATTGGTGAGTTTTCCACGGGTAATCGCAGGACAGTTCCCATTTTCGGTTCGATGTTTTAAGAAAAATCGTTTTTCATCTTTCCTAACGTAAGACAGATACACTCCAACCGATACAAATCGGACAGGCATAAAGGAGCTCATCCGAAGCACTGGCCTGGGCCAAATCTATCCGAAATTTTTCGAATTTGGCGTAGTCAGAGCCAATGATTACTTGAATGGGCTAAATATCACCGGTCTCAAGATTAATGATGTCCTCGATCTCAGGATGATCTACACAGAGGAGATTGAACACTCATGCCTCAATCCCATAAAGAGCAATGTGGAATATTTTGCGTCACTTGATAACAATATGGTGTAGCCGAGGCTTACCTCACTAATGATATATCAATTGAAAGATATATTTTTATTCAGGTACGGTTGCTCCCCGTCACTATCTTGTATTCAAATAAGCGGCATTCAATTGCGCCGTTGAACAGCAGAGTACGGCGTGAAACGGACAGGCGGATGAACTTCGGCATGCGTAAATCGGAAGTGAACAAATAGGCATTCCAGCCGCCAAATTTTTTCTTCAGCACGTCTCCTAGCTTTGGGTATAACGCTTGCAGCTCTTCCAAGTCGCCCATGCGCTCGCCATAAGGCAGGTTCGCTACCAGCACGCCATGGTCGGCGGGTGCGGAAATCTCCAGCACGTTCGCTTGGTTGAGCGTCACCGCTCCACGTAATCCTGCGTTTTCCAGATTGAGGTGTGCGGCTTTAAGTTCATCACCATATAAATCACTGCCGAAAATCGGCAATGCGCTAACCGGCTTTTGTGCCGTTTGCGCTTGGTTGCGCATCTCGCTCCACGCGGCGGCGTCGAAGTTTTTTAGTTTCTGGAAGGCAAAACTGCGGTTAATGCCGGGGGCGATGTTAAGCGACATCAGTGCCGCTTCGATCAGGAAGGTGCCACTGCCGCACATCGGGTCAAGCAGTGGCACACCGGGCTGCCAACCCGTCAGCAGTAAAATGCCGGCAGCCAGATTCTCGCGCAGAGGTGCAATGTTGGTGTATTGGCGCACACCGCGCTTGAACAGCGCATCGCCGGAAGTGTCGACATACAGCGTTATGCGGCTGGACTCAAGGAAGGCATGGATGCGGATATCCGGCGTATGCGTATCCACGCTGGGACGGTCGCCGGTGAGCGCGCGGAATTTATCGCACACGGCATCCTTGATTTTCAGTGTGGCAAAATCCAGACTTTTCAAGGGACATTTAATTGCCGTCATGTTGACGCGGATGGTGTGTGAGGTGTCGAACCAATCGTTCCACGGCAGCGCATAGGCGGTATCGAAAATGTCCTGCTCGTTGCGGTAATGTGCTATCGCTACGCGCCATAGCACGCGGCTGGCAATGCGGCTGTGCAGATTGACTCGGTAACCCAATAAAAAGGAGCCGGTGAAATGCGCGCCGCCATCGGTGGTACGCACCTCTTGCGCGCCGAGTGCATTCAATTCATTGGCCAGCATTGTTTCCAGGCCGCGCGGACAGGGTGAAAAAAAGTTTTCAAGCATTTATTTATACAGGTTTGACGATTACAAGAATGATGATGGCAATCATGAGCAGCACTGGAAATTCGTTGAACCAGCGGTAGAAAACGTGGCTGCGCGTGTTGCGGTCGGTTTTAAAGTCGTGCAGCAGTTTGCCGCAATAAACGTGGTAAGCGACCAAACATAACACCAGCGTGAATTTGATGTGCATCCATCCACCGGTTACGCCATACCCAATCCACAGCCATAATCCAAAAATGACGGTCAGCACGCCACCTGGCGTCATGATGCCGTAGAACAATTTACGCTCCATGATTTTGAATCGCTCGATGCTGGTTTTATCTGTGCTCATGGCGTGATACACGAACAGACGCGGCAGATAGAACAAGCCAGCAAACCAAGTAACCATAAAAATCACATGTAACGCTTTAATCCATAACATAATTTATTTGTTTTAAGGGTGCAGGTATAAATCCAAAACCCTAAACGGGACAAAGAACGTAAAAGAAGCGATAAAACTTACTGAGCAACGCCCTGGTCATAGCGCTTGTCCCATGAAATTGTGACGCACAATTTCTTTCAGCTGATCCAGACGGCCATGGAAAAAATGCACCGCTCCCGGTAATACGACGATAGGCAGGCGTTGCGGACGCGCCCACTGCATAACGTCCGCCAACGGGACAACTTCATCCAGTTCACCATGTACCAGCAGCGTGTTGTGCGGCACGGGCGGCATCGGATAACGCGTCACTGCCGGTGCGATCAGCACCAGTTGACGCGGAGGCAATTGCTGTGCCGCGCGCGCCTGCACATAACCCCCGAAGGAAAAACCCGATAGGATCAGCGGCAGGTCGCCATATTCGCTCAATGCATAGCGCGTTACTGTGAGCGCATCTTCTACCTCACCATTACCGTCATCAAACTCGCCGCTGCTGGTGCCGACGCCCCGAAAATTGAAGCGCAACGCGGCAAATCCTAATTCGGCAAAAGTTTTGGCCAGTGTGGTTACTATCTTGTTTTCCATCGTGCCACCCATAGTAGGCAGTGGATGCGCTATCACCGCGATAGCATGCGGTGCAACATCCGGTATATGCGCCACAATTTCCAGCGTGCCCGCCGGGCCAAGTATAGAAACTTTTCCTATTGTGGGCATTAAATTTTCAGGCGTTCCACCACTCGTCCATGCTGCAAGTGTTCGACGATTATTTCGTCGAGGTCGCTCTCATCCATATAGGTGTACCACACCCCTTCGGGATAGATCACCAATACAGGGCCATCATCACAACGATTCATGCAACCTGCCGAGTTGATGCGGATACGATTTGCTTCATTAGACAATCCAAGCATTTGGACTTTATCTTTAACATAGTCGCGCATCCATTGCGCATTAATATTGTTGCAGCACTCTGCGCCTTCTTCGCGCTGGTTGGTACAAAAGAAAACGTGCTTTTGATAGTAGCTCATACAAGACCCCACAAGAAAAAATTTTAATTATACAACCTTACGGTTGTATGTTTTTAACGCGCCAAAGATAGCCGAGCATAAGAAACGGAAACACTAATGCAATTGTTTGCGATAAGCCATTGTAGTTTAGTAGGTGGCCGTAATTCCATTGGTACAGGCGCATGGCGGCAGAAGGTTCACCGCTATCTAATATCCAATGCGCCAACACCCAATAACCTAGCGCGGCCAGTGCGGCATATTTTGATAGCTGTGTGCGGGATAACCGGCTGGCGGCAATCACTAGCAGCACACCCGCGAAAATGCCAAGCATGGCCTCACCATTTAGCCATAACAGCAATGCCCATGATTTGAGTAGTATGGCTGCGGCGGTGAATTTGGCCACTGTCACTGCACACAATATCAGCAGTAGTGTGCTTGCCGCTTGGCGGCGTATGCGCAACAAGGTTAGCAGCAACATTCCCAGCATCAGCATGTTGAGCAGTACCGCCATGCTTTCCATCCAATTAAATGATTTAGGCTGCACCACAACAAAAGGTGCCCGCGCCACTTCGCTAATAAACACATTGCCCAGCATGGGCAGCGAAGGATTGACTTGCGCAAACATCCACAGCGCCACCAACGCCAAGCCGAAATCCACCTCTCTTCCGCCATGGAATATACGTATACGCCAATACGTCAGGTGCAAGGCAAACCATTCACGCGGCGCAATGCTCACTGCCAAAAGCGCGCCTACTAACGCGCCGCTACTGTTAGCAAGCAAATCGAGATTGGAACTAATACGTACAGGCAAATACATTTGCGCGTATTCCATCATGGCGGAAAGCAGTACTCCGCCCAGCGTAGCGAGCAGTACAGTCCAGCTTACGCTGAAGCGCGCGCGTAGTGCCAACCCAAGCAACAGCCCAAACGGTAAATAACCTAATAGATTAGCGGCGGCATCAAACCAGGTGTATTGCAACAATAACGGCCAAGCCAATACAGTGGAAAATTCCAACCCCTGCTCTTGCCAGCCTGAAAACGGCGATAAGCTGGCATACACGATGAACAGTGCATAACCTGTAGCAAGGTAACTGCGCAGACGCGCGCGGGAAGAAGTAACGATGGTTTCTTTCATAATCGGATTAAATTTACCCAATTATCTTATTTTGCTCATTTACGCCGCGCAACATTTTACCGTGAGGTGATAGTGCAGTGGTGCAAGTTGCGGCGGAGTCTGGCCGGAATTGTTCTAATTTTTAGAAGTATCTTTATGCAATTCGATCAAGCGGAACCAACCGTTCGCAAGTGCAGGTTCATCAGCTAATACCCGTAATCCTGGCACAGCTTCCAGCACATCCTCAAACACCACGTCCAGCCGTGTAGCCAGCCGTCCCATCAGGGGAGTTAGGCCACGCCGCACCCAAGCCTGTTCTCCACGGCGCAGGAACTTATCAAAGAGCAAAATATGGCCACCCGGCCTGAGCACACGCGCCGTTTCTGCCAGACAATATTGTGGTCGCGGTACTACCGCCATGATTAGATGCAGCACTACATAATCGAAACTATCTGGAGCGAATGGCAAGGCCATGCTGTCCCCCCGCACCCACTGCAAGCGTAATCCGGCCGCCTTTTTCTTTGCCCGCGCCAGCATTGCACTAGTCAGTTCTAGTGCGGTGTATTCATGGCGGGGTGGTAAAAAAGGGAAATCCAATCCGGTGCCTGCACCACTAAGCAGCACGCGCGCTACGCCCTGCTGCGGCAACTTTGCCAGACTTTGCTGGCGTGCGCCACGAGTGGCGCGATCAAGAAAAATATCATAAAACGGGGCGATGAAACGGTAGCTGGTCTTTAGCGACATTGCGTTAATGCAACACGCGCGGGACACTCAATACGAACTGGGGAATGGGGGCGTCAAATTTAGTACCGTCTTCCTCTACCATCTGGTAGCTGCCAGACATAGTACCCACCTGTGTGGCGAGCACCGTACCGCTGGTATATTCGAAACTTTGGTTTGGCTTGAGAACCGGCTGCTCCCCCACAACCCCCTGACCGCGCACTTCCTGCACATATTGGTTAGCATCGGTAATAACCCAATGACGGCTGACCAGCTTGACAGTGGTATCGCCCTTATTAGTGATGGTGATGGTATAAGCGAAAACGAAGCGATTGTCAGCCTCATCAGATTGCTCGGCTAAATAATTTACTTCGGTGGTGATTTTTATGTTTAATTGATTGTCTTTTTCCATCGCGATATTACACATCATTTTGTTCGGTATGACAAGACTGATGAAGACTTGCACTTTAAAAACGAAGTGGGCCGCTATAAACCCCGTCGCGTCATTAGATAATTAAGCTTTTGGTAACTTGGTACGCCACGATTATATGGAAAAAATAGATGCAAGAACCATCCTGCATGAAAAGGGCGCTGCGTGTTTCATCCTATCCAGGATGGGCGAGCCTATATGTCCGGGCGGTCGATGGTGACCACCACGCTGTTGCGCGATTTGTCGGGCTGGCCGATCGTTTCGAAGCGATGCCAGCTTACGCCTATCTGGTCGTTCGCCAAAGAAATCACCTGATCGCGCAACTCAAATGTCCATTTATCCGCCAAGCGCATATTCTCGTCCACCGTCTTTCCGAGGCTGGCAAAACCTTCTAAAAACGCCGAGGCGGTCGGGCTTTTCTTCAGGTCTTTCGCAATGGCTGCCACGTCCGCAGCAGCCGTTTTCGGCAGGGTATTGGAATTGGCCATAAAGCCATTAATGGTGTAGCTTGCCACCCGGACGCGTGGCACACGGCGGGCGTTTGACACAATGCCCTTATCGCTGGATTTATCCAAAACAAGGAAATGAGTCCCGCGATCTTCGATCTCCCTGAAAAAGGGCGGCTTTCCTTTACCGGGGTTGATGGCCACCGAAAAAGTATTGCGGCGGGTGCCGGGATGCCCCAGTTCACCCTCGATAGCGTTTTCCACATCCAGTGCTCTGTTATGCGCTTCACCAAAGGCAAACTGCCACGCATTCTCCTTTACTTGCGGATCATGACCAGCATAGTTTTCGACAATCTCGTGCGCCATTTTCGCCATGCCGGCACCGGGTACATCCCGTTCCAACGCCACCATCTGGTCGATACGAATCTCTTGCACCGGATTATCATCGAGCGCTTGTGAATTGATAGGAAACGATCCAAAGCTTACGCCAGGCTGGTCCTGGCCAAGATGGATCTCGGCATCCTGTTTGGGGTCGCCCATAATGGTAGCTAGCTGGCCGGCCAGCACGAACGACTGCGGCTTGAGTTTTGAAGCCGTGATTGTAACCTCGTGGGTCTTCGGGTCATGCTGCAGGGTGAAGCCGCTGGCCGGCTCGAGCAGGGACAGGGCGGCACGGATATCCTTCTTGCTACCTGTAACTAACAGCCGACGCTGGATCATGGGTGCGACGCTGCCATTATCCTGCTGTACGACGTGCGCCAGTTCGTGTGCCAGCAACTGCCTGCCTGCACCGGTGTGCGGCGCGTACTGTCCTGCGCCAAGCACCATATCGTTTCCGAGCGTATAAGCTTGGGCTCCCAGAGCTTGCGCGGAGCGGGCTGCGCGCGCATCCGTATGCACGCGCACGCGGCTGAAATCATGCCCGAAACGCGGTTCAAAGTAAGAGCGTAGCTCATTGGGAAGCGTTGCGCCGCTAGCAGGGGTAGTCCCGGCAGCTGGCTGTGTCAGGGGGCCAGGCAGGCGCGTGACCCGTTCGGCCAGGCGCTCGGCCTCTTGTTCGTGTAGGTCACTGGGAGAGCTGATAGCCAGTTTTGCCACAGGGACAAGTCTGGAGGCTACCGGTTGTTCATTTCCTTTTGGCGCAAAGGTATACATTCCCCATTTTCCTTTTTCGATACAAGCAAAAACTCAGGGCCAATCAAGCAACATTAAATTCGCGCAATATTTACTGGTCGTTCACATTACTTGGCACATAACGGCAGCAGCGCGAGGGTATTTTTACCTCTATATTTCTATAACAGAAAAAATAACGCCGCAACAGCAGTCGGCGGCAGCGCACCCAGCAGCAAACCGATAGCCCCAATCGATTCGTCGTTAAAGCCACGCCTGAGTAGTGCCACGCCAGCCGGATTAGGTGCATTGGCAATCACGGTCAGCCCCCCTCCAGCTACTGCCCCCGCAACCAGCATGTACTTTGCCTGGTCTGACATGCCAGTAATCAACGAGCCTAGATAAGTGAGCGCCGCATTGTCTGTAATAGCGGTCAGCCCGAGGGCACCAAAGAATAAGGCCGTCGGGCCGAGACTGGAAACGATGGGTTGCAGCCACCATTGCTGCATACCGCCTAAAACGACCAATCCAGCCAGAAAAAAACCGACCAGCAGGCCTTCCTTGAGCATCAGCGGGTTTTGATATCGCTCATAGGCTTGTGTATAGCCAAGAAACAATAGGAATAATCCCAAAAATAGCACAGGGTGATGGGCCAAGGTGACTACAGCGGCCAAAAATATCAAGTGGATTGTGCTGACCAGCAAGGGAATCTGGGGTGCGGGATCGTCAATGGCGGATGGCGCCTCTTCGTGAATATGCGAGCGCAGCAAGAATGTGATTCCTGTTGCATTGACCAGCACGGCAAGGCCTGATTTCCAGCCAAAAGTTGACGCCATGAACGCAGTATCCCAATGCCATGCCGCAGTAACCATGAGTACCGGTGGTGCAGCGTAAGACGTCAGCGTGCCGCCAATTGAAATATTAACAAACAGCACGCCCAGTGCCCCATATTTAAGCCATTCTGGAATCCCTTGCCGAAAAATCTGTGGCGCCAGCATCAATGCGGCAAGCGTCATGGCAGCGGGTTCGGTAATCAGCGAACCCATCAACGGCACCGCAGCCAAGCCCAACCAAGCTAACGCAAGGCTAGTGCGCACCGGTATCAGGCGTGCCACTAGCATTAGTAAGTGTCTAACGATCTCCAGTACTGGCCGAGAGGCGGCTACCACCATCACGACAAACACGAATAGGGGCTCCGTATACTGGCGTGATTCAGCATAAGCGATTGCTTCCGTTCCCCCCGATACTAGCGCCATCACGACAATCAGGACGAATGCCCAGAATCCGAAAACTCCCTCGACTTCGCCCAATAGATGAAACAGGCCTGCATGCCGAGGATAACGGTGGGCGAAACCTTCAAATAATTTTGCGGCAAATGTATGCAGCAACGCGCAGGCAAAAAGCCCTGCCCCAATTGCTTGCATAGTGTTCACTTCCATATCGGTGCCCTTCGTTCATTGTCAATTGTGTGTACATCATAAAGCACACAGGCATGTTATAGGCAATATGGAGTACGGATCTTCAGTCTGTTTGCCGTGTTTAACCAATGCACCAAGGGTTTCAGGTGTGCTTTACAGATTTCTATGCGAAAGTCAGGGCGGCGATGATGATGGAAAATGTGAAGCGTCGGAAGATTGCATAGGATGTGACTTACTGTCGGGCTTGGTAGTGGCAACATCGTTTTTGGCGACCGCGCGAATTACACAACGGGCATCCTTATAGGGGCCATTATCCTGTTCCCACCCATAACCCGGAGAGGTTTGCGCGCAGTACCGTTCGTCATTCAATTTGCTTTTCCATTGGTACCATGAAGCTGGGGCAGCGAATGCTGGAGCACAACAAAATGAATAAATAATCAGAGTGGCAAATTTTAATTTCATATTAAGAAGAAAGTTTCTCATCAACCCCGTTATTAATGCCAATACTAAAACTGCAAATCTCGAGCGGTGAAGGGAACCTTTGGCAATTCACCAAGAATTCGGACAAGAACTGAATTCATGGTATTGGGATCGTTATCAAAACCACCGTGGGTATCGCTTTTGGACATTGCGCCGGGTGTGTCTCCCGTCCCTGATATAACGATGCCAGGCAGGCCATCGACTGGACTATTTAATAAATTCAGTAATTTTTGATCCTCTTCCAGAAATTTTTGCATACCGAGCAAGGGGACTTCCCGAGACCCTTCGAAGGCATTGCTGACCAAATAAAGAAGGGATTTTCCGTAAGGGCCGACATCATCGTCAAGCTCTCCGACCTTGCTCAGGATATACATGCTGGGCTTGGGACAGGTCTTATCGATTATCTTGGGCAATACTATTTCTTTGAAGAGATCTATCCGAATTGCTGGCGCCATGAATTGAAGCGTTTTCCAGGATATGCCCAGACTGGCCAGTTGCGTAATGGCATGTGCGGCGAATATGGAACCGGCGCTGTGGCCAACCACATGAAGCTCCCAATCACCTTCCGCTTTCTTGCCTAGGCTTTTTTTCGCTTCGTTCACATATTTTACCAAGAGCTGCATTGCGCCTGTTTCATGTTTGGAGGCGAGCGCTGCATTTTCCACCATTTCTCCCCACAGTTTTCCACCCGGGTAAGCTAAGGTTAGCTCAAGCACACGATCCTTCGCCTCGCGCAGGTGATCCAGAAATGCGCCGCCCGCCCGTTCATCAGCCGCAGCGAACTGATCCTTGAGAATGTTCTTGATAGTATTGAACCAATCGCTCTCCCACATAATGTGTAGCGGATAAATTTCGTTAGCAAGACAAACGTCACGGAAAGCGATGATTCTTTTGGCTACATCCTCTTCGCCATTCAAACCACCATGAAGGTATAGCATCACCCGTCGTTTCGCCCAATCCTTGGTCTTGGCCGGAATTGTTTCCAGAAATAATCTTTTTAAGTCTTCTTCCGTGGTCCAGTAATTACCTTGGTCAGAGAGCTTGCCGTTGTTTTCAACATCAATTACATATGGCCGAATTTCGTTTAAAGGGATAACTTGTCCCGCGCGGAAAGTTCCGCTTGTGACATCCGCCGCGCCCTGGGCCCACAGATCCGCCTTGACCGGCACGCCAAGCTGCGCGACCCAAACATCGGTAGCGTGAATCATGAAGTCTTCATATGGCAATAAGGCAAACCCATTTTTGCCCCAGCCCTCTCCCCATGAATTCTGGATGATGAAACCTTGGGAGGTATAGCCGACCAGGGCTATCGCATGTCCACCATCCGCGTTGCCCTTACGCTCAATCACGGGGATTTTAATTTTTTGGGCTTTGCTGCCGACACCCGCTTTGAGTGAAACGGTGGATGGACCAGGCTGCCCCCATCCGGCATGCACCATTAATGTGGCGTACACGATGCCGACTTCATGAATGGCCGCATGTACATGGCGAACTTGCCTGAAATCAACCCGATAATAAGCGCCACCTGGTGTCAGGGTTGCTTCATCGGCACGCTTTTGATCAAAATTGTCCGCACCATGCAGATCGTGAGGCCAGAGTTTTTCAGTACATACGCCGTGGCGTTCCCAACCTTTCATGGCGCCCCGCGCCGAGGATCCAGAATAGTTTTCTCCCGGCCATTCATCATAGCGGCGGGCAAGTTCATAAATCATGCGCGGACTGATGCGACGCTTTAACTTGCGTTGATGCAGTAAGAAATTGATCACTGCCGCAAGGGCGAAACCCGTGCACGCACCTTCCGTGCCCTGATTAAGAATGGCTGGAACAGCATGAATATTAACCACCTCGTCTGGCAGAGCACGCAGCGTAGGCAGATATTCCCAGTCTTTAAGATCAATCTTGTCAGGAAACGCATCCAGCGTTCTGCTAATTTTTTTCGCTACACTTCTTTCATCCGGCTTTTCACGTCTCGATTCGGATTCTGGCCGCGTGGTTTTCGGGGCAGATTCTTTGGCTACTGATGCTACAGATTGGGGCGCTTTGGTGACGGCACGTTTCTTTGCCATGGGTACTCTCCTGTTTATAGGGTCACGCTCACACTTAAGGTAACCCCAACCATCAAGTTGGGGAGAAGACAAAATCAGCTTGCAGTGCTTGTTTGTTAACTGTCAGGGATGACGTGTAGCGGGATAATTTTCTAAGATCATCATAGATCGGCAGCTATAAAAAAGAGAATAAGCAATTTCCTTATTTTGATTTGTAAGCGCTCTTGCGGAGAGTTTCAATAATTAGCCATCTCCTAAAGATGGTATGCAACAAATATTTGTTATTAACAAAAAAGTTTTTCGCCGGCAAACAACTGCTGCACTGTTTCGCGTTCACGGATAAGTTGCATGACTTCACCAGCCACCATCACTTCGGCTGCGCGTGGGCGCGTGTTGTAGTTTGAACTCATACTCATGCCATACGCGCCGGCCGACATTACCGCAACCAGATCACCCTGCGAGATAGCCAGTTGACGGGCATTTCCAATGAAGTCGCCAGTTTCGCATACCGGCCCCACCACTTCATATTGTTGCGCTGGCATATCACCTAGTTGCACTGGCTGGATATGATGATAGGCATCGTACAAGGCTGGACGCATGAGATCGTTCATCGCCGCATCGACGATGGCGAAGTGTTTTTCTTCGCCATGTTTGAGATATTCAACCCTGGTCAGTAGCACGCCGGCATTGCCAACCAGCACCCGTCCCGGCTCAATAATAATTTTTTCGCTGCGTCCCCGCAGGGCACTCAGTAGTGCACTGGCATAATCGGCAATGGCAGGCGGAGCCTCGTCCAGATAGCGGATGCCTAGCCCACCGCCCAGATCGAGATGCTCAAGGCGAATTCCCTCACTTGCCAGCGCGTTTACCAGCACCAGCATTTTTTCTGTCGCTGCGATAAATGGGCTAATTTCGGTCAATTGCGAACCGATGTGGCAATCCATGCCAACCACACGCAGATGCAGTAACCCGCTCGCCTTGCGGTATAACGCCAGCGACTCCGTATAGGCGACGCCAAACTTGTTTTGTTTCAAGCCAGTGGAGATGTAGGGATGCGTCTTGGCATCCACGTCTGGATTCACGCGCAAGCTTACCGGTGCTACCTTGTTTATTCGTCCGGCCACTTCATTCAGGCGTGTGAGTTCCGCTTCCGATTCCACGTTAAAACACAGAATGCCCGCTTCCAAGGCCAGCTGCATTTCTGCCACTGTTTTGCCCACACCGGAGAACACCACTTTATTCGCTGCGCCCCCAGCCGCCAGCACACGCTGTAATTCGCCACCGGAAACGATATCAAAGCCGGCGCCTAACTTGGCGAACAGATTCAAAATGGCGATATTAGGGTTGGCCTTTACCGCGTAGCAGATCAGATGCTCGCGCTCTTTGAGCGCCTCAGCAAATTGGCGATAACTATCGGTTAACGCACCGTGTGAGTACACATAGCATGGCGTACCAAATCGCTGTGCGATATCAGCCAGGGGTACTTGTTCGGCATAAAGCTGGTTACGCTGGTATTTAAAATAATCGGTCATGGCTATTTATTTTGATCAGGAAGTGGCTGGATTGCAGGCTGCGCCGGTGGCAAAAATAACGGCCCCTTGTGCCCACAGCTTTGTACCAGAAGTGCCAGCAGCACCATAATACCGGTCATACGCATAATTGTATTCTCACTAAAATGGAACAAAACGAGATTATAAAGGCAAGACTCGAAGTGACTGAAATTGAATTTTATTAACGCGCCGAAGTGGCTGTCGCAAGATCGCAGCTTTCATCAAAGATTGATTAAAACTACATACTTCGTTAAGCAGTGCAGTAGGGTGGGCGCGTTTTTGTGCCCACGCGGGCAGCGTTAATCATACCCCAGCACAGCACTTTCCATCGCAACAGCCCAGTCAGGCGCATAGACCCCATCACGCACATGGCGGTGAAATGTCGAATGAGGCAAATCAACCGCACGTTGACCATGCCCGTGTTTAACCGGGTTGAAATGAATGTAATCGACATGGCGGGCAAAATCATTTTCATCACGAATTTGGTGTTCCCAGAATCGCCGTTGCCAGATAGTCGATTCGCGATGTTTGAGTTTTGACGCAGTCACCCAGTCGGCACGACGATAATCTTCTCTGCAGGCCAAAGAAACCGCTCGCTTGATCATCATCCAACGGGTGGAAAAATCGGCATCACCGTTAGGTAATGTCCACAAGCAATGTAAATGGTCAGGCAATAATACCCATGCATCAATGACGAAACGACGCGCCACACGTACCGTTTCGATTGCAGCGCGCAAGGCGTTACGAATCGCTTCGTCACATAGAATCGGCTGCCGCCGGTAAGCGACCACCGTAAAGAAATAGCTTGAGCCGGTAGCCTTTGCGCGGCGATAACGTGACATAGTTGTCTATTCCAAAATGACGAATCTACATGGCTACCGCCAACCCACATGGAATCAAGTCGACAACCATAACTGTATTAAATTTTAATTTATATACAGTTAGTTATGATATGTTAATATTGTACTCACTTTCTGTAAGGTAGAATTCAAGCATTCTATTGGGGAGTTTACCTTTGCTAGTTTTGATTGATGAAAGTGGGGATGCAGGCTTCAAGCTGGCGCGTGGCTCAACGCAGCACTTTATAGTTGCAATGGTCATTTTCGATGACTTCAAGGAAGCAGAACGAGCAAGCGATATCATCGAAGCGGCGCGTACTACATTGCGAATCAGAACCGAATTCAAATTCAACAAATGTTCAGGCCAAGTAAAAGACGGTTTTTTCGCCATGGTCGCGCCCTGCAAGTTCACAGTGCGAGCCATCGTTGTGGACAAAGCCAAGATATACAGCGAAAATCTGCGTGAGCACAAGGAAATGTTCTATAACTTTTTCGTCAAATCGTTGCTTCAGCACGATCATAATGCGCTGGTTGGTGCACGGGTAAAAATCGACGGTAGTGGAGACCGTGAGTTCAAGCGGGAATTAGCCGCTTACCTCAAGCGTGAATCAACGGGAGGGAAAATTGTCAGCGTGAAATTTGTTGAATCACACCGGGATAATCTGATTCAGCTGGCTGACATGGTAGCCGGTGCCATTGCGAGATCGTACCGGGTAGACGACAGAAACGAACCTGACCGTTGGCGCAAGATGCTCAACAACAAGGTTCGTAATGTCTGGAATTTTAGCTAGCAGACGCTAACAGAAGGAATAAGGCCGTCCTCGCGCCCTAGACTGGAGATTACCAGCCAAGCTCACCATACGGTGACGATTCGGAACGCGGGGACTAGGTGCGCGTATTATGGGGTAGATGTTTAGTAAAAGTAAACCCCCTGTTTAGAATCGCCATTCCCACGACCCCATTTAATCCAATTATTCTCGAAACTTCCTCCTACCCCGATTGGGCGTCTCAGTAGTGGAAACGTAACTGAGCAATCATCAATGCATCACCCTCTATGCAATACACCATGCGATGCTCATCCGTAATTCGGCGTGACCAGAACCCTGAAAGAGCATGCTTCAATTGTTCGGGTTTGCCGATTCCCGCGAAGGGCTCGCGCTGTGTCTCACGTATCAGCTTGTTGATTCGTTCGGCCATATGCTTGTCTTGCTTCTGCCAATATAGATAGTCTTCCCATGCATCATCAGCGAAGATCAGCCTCACTTCACCAATTTCCGTTCAACGCCTTTCCCGTTATTTAGTTGCGCGATGGCAGCGAGAAGGCGCCTGGCGTTGACCGGGGTGCGCAAGAGGTAGGCGGTTTCCTCCAGCGACTTGTAGTCTTCGAGCGAGAGCATCACGACGGATTGTTCTCCATTGCGGGTAATGATCAACGGTTCGTGATCGTTGCAAACGCGGTCCATGGCGCTCGCGAGATTTGCACGAACGGTGGTATAGGTAATCGCATCCATAACAAGCCTCCAAATATGTACGTGTTACTGTACATATTTGACGGTGGCTTGTCTAGCGCGCTGGTGCGGACGCGCCGATAAGTACTCTGCGTTTGGCTGACCTCGTACGCTTCTCAATTAGAGCTGCTGAAACAAAGAGCGAAGATCCCCAAGGCCATTGCGGCAATTCCCAAGGCGGGTATCATCCAGTCGCCCCTGGCCAGGCCGGGCTCAAGTGTGGCTTGATCAGGTTGATCCGGGTTGTAATACACGGATACTTTGGCACCGGCAGGGTATTTTTTGGCATAGCTGGCGGCGAGCTCCGGTGATGGGTTGATACCATCTGGAAATTCCAGTGTGCGCTGATAAATATGCGCAGCCACTGTGTAGCTGAACTGAATGTGTGGCAGCAGGTCGTTAGCTTCTGACGTGGACGCGGATTGTTCAATGACGCCTTCCACCATGGGCCAGCGCAGCGTTTTTCGTGCCTTGGCAAAAATAATCCAGCCCCATAGTACGGCACCAAACCCGCCGATGATGAAGAGGCCGAGAATGATCGCATAGTAATTCAATTTTGAATCTCCATTTTGAGTTATGGCGTTGGTGGTGGGAAAAGGGGGATACATTTCGTAGCGTGCATTATGACAGGCCTGTCTCAGCCTTTGCATGGGATTGGAGTCAGACTAGTGGTATGGCATTAAGGTCAGTTCTAACAATCCAGTATTTTGATTGAATGTTAGAACTCGTATATTGACGCTGTCGACTCAACATTATGCAATGACAATGTTGAGCAGGCTGGGCAACATGACATCGGCAAGAGTTTAAGCGGTTAAGCTTGTGGGTCAGATAGGTGCGGTTGCCCATTTCTCGTTCAATCAGACCGAACGGTAACTTGGGCCGTGCTGCTGAAATGCAGCCAGAGCCAGCATACGAGGAGGGTATGAACGATGAACGAACAAGCCACCTGCGTTGTTGGAATTGACGTATCCAAGCGCAAGCTTGACATAGCTTTACTTGCCAACAGCAAGATTAAATCAAAAGTTTTTGATAACACGGTCACAGGTCATCGTGAGCTTGTGCAATGGTTGCTTGAACGAGGGACCGAACAGCAGCGTACCCACATTTGCATGGAAGCGACCGGACCTTACAGCGAAGCCGTGGGCCATTGCTTTGGTTGAATCGGGCTGGCACATCAGCGTAGTCAGCCCGGCGCGCATCAAAGGCTTTGCTCAGGGAGAACTGGCGCGTAACAAAACAGATCGTGCCGATGCCTCACTGTTGGCACGCTTTTGTGCGGCTATGCGTCCCAGTCTGTGGGCACCGCCTCCCACCGAGTGGCGCGAACTGCGCGGATGGGTTGATCGACTGCAAGCACTCAAGAATATGTATCAACAGGAGAGTAATCGGCTGGAAGCGCACACGGCAACTGGGCAAGCATCCTTGATTAAATCGGTACAAACCCATCTGGATTGGCTCGCGCAACAAATCGGAGCGCTGAAGCACGATATTGATGACCACATCAATCGACATCCAGAGCTTAAACACGATGCCGAATTACTGCACAGCATCCCAGGTATTGGCAGTACCACGGTCACCAAGGTGCTGGCTTACACAGGTGATGTGCGGCATTTTACAAATGCCAAGGCGCTGGTGGCATTCATCGGAGTTACACCACGGCAGCGTTTGTCAGGCAGTTCGGTCAAAGGTCGAACCATGATGAGTCGTACCGGCCATGCAGATTTGCGACGGGCTTTGTATATGCCGGGATTGGTAGCGCGCAGGCACAATCCAGTTCTACGGGCTTTCGGAGACAGGTTGAGTACTACCGGGCTGGCACCTAGGGCGGTGGCGGGGGCGGTGATGCGCAAACTGGCACATCTTACTTTACGGGGTGATCAAATCGGGGCAGCCATTTGACGTCAGTTTTGCAGGCCGCAATCTTGACTTTCAAGACGGTATCTGACCTGTTGACCTCAATTGCCCGGTCCCCAATGCCCGTTAGTCGTGAAGATTGGGAACTAGAAATTGGCAATAAGTGGTCAAGTTTTCAATTCCCAATCGCCCCTCTCGCACTTTACTCTTCGCTGATCTCCACCTTGGTCATCACGTCGCCTTGATTAATGGCATTGACCGCATCCATGCCTTCGATCACTTTGCCAAAAACCGTGTGCTTGCCATCCAAGTGGGGCTGGGGTCCGTGGGTAATAAAGAATTGGCTGCCATTACTGTTAGGGCCGGAGTTGGCCATGGAAAGATATCCGGTGCCATGTTTGAGCGGATTGCCACTGGTTTCATCTTCAAACTTGTAGCCTGGCCCGCCTCGTCCGCTACCAGTGGGATCGCCGCCCTGGATCATAAAATCCCTGATCACGCGGTGGAAGATGAGGCCATCGTAAAAACCTTCACGCGCCAGGAAAACAAAATTGTTCACAGTCTTGGGAGCATGTTGCGGATAAAGCTCAATCGTAATGTTCCCGCGCTCGGTTGCCACGGTAGCTGTGTATTTTTTATTAGGGTCAATTAGCATTACAGGAGGGGTTGCCCATTGTTTTGACATTTTTTGGTTCCTTTGGTTTGTCTTGAAAAAAGTTAAAAGTTAAAAAATCACTAGCAGATACTTAGCATCAGTATTATTGACGAAGACGTTAGATCGGCTTTCTAAGTGCAATCAGCACCGCCCACGCCCCCAAGAGTAAATACAAAAACAGGGACCATTCTGGGATGCCCAAGCCAAGGAAAGTCCAACCTTTGGCGGCACATTCACCGGAGCCGTGCATGAGTTCCTGCCACACTTCTGCCATAGGGAAGTTTCCCAGCATGTACTCCAGGCCTGGACCGCAGGCAGGCACTTGGTCTTTGGGCAAATGCTGAAGCCATATATGGCGACTAGCAGTACTCACACCACTCACTGCCAATAAAACTATCAATGCTCCATACACTTTCGTACCGCTACGTTTGGGGTTATGTAGCGTGGCAATAGCAAACAGAACTAGCATAGCAATGAAGATGAAGCGCTGGATCATGCATAAAGGGCAGGGCTCTTGATGCAGAACGTATTGCAGGTAGAGCGCTGTACCGAACACCCCGGCGATAACCAACGTCCCGGCCAGATATAGCCAGCGGTTTGAAAGGGTGCGCCACAGACTATAAATTTTCATCACGTAACTTACTGATTGTATTTTTCAACAGCTCTGTCGTGAAATTCACTTCCTTATCGGTGGTAAAGCGTCCCACGGTGAACCGAATCGAGCTGCGTGCCAATGCATCGCTGCGTCCCAAACCACGTAGCACATAGGACGGCTCCAGGCTCGCCGAAGTGCAGGCAGACCCGCTAGATACCGCAATATCAGTGATCGCCTTGGTCAGCGAGTCACCATCTACATAATTGAAACTGACATTCAGGTTATGCGCTACGCGCTGTTCAAGATCGCCGTTCAGGTACACGTCTCCTATACTGGACAAGCCGCGCCACAGACTGTCACGTAGCGTACGGATACGTTCGTTTTCTGTTGTCATCTCCGCTTGCGCTATGCGAAACGCTTCACCCATACCAACGATCTGGTGTGTCGCCAGGGTGCCTGAACGTATGCCACGTTCATGCCCGCCACCATGCATTTGCGCTTCCAGACGCACTCGCGGCTTGCGCCGCACATACAACGCACCGATACCTTTGGGACCATAAGTTTTGTGTGCGGAAAACGACATCAGGTCAACTTTCAAGCGCAGCAAATCGATTACTATTTTTCCAGTGGCCTGCGCCGCATCAACATGGAACAGAATGCCGCGCTCACGGCATATTTCACCGATCGCGGCGATGTCTTGAATTACACCGATTTCGTTGTTGACATACATTATCGAAACGATAATGGTATCAGGGCGCAACGCCGCCTTTAATTTATCCAGATCGAGCAAGCCATCCGGTTCGGAATCGAGGTAGGTTGCAGAAAATCCTTGCCGCTCCAATTCGCACACGGTATCAAGTACCGCCTTATGCTCGATTTTCATCGTGACAATGTGCTTACCCTTATTTTGGTAGAAATGTGCCGCACCCTTCAGGGCCAGATTGTTGGACTCGGTCGCACCCGAAGTCCAGACGATTTCTTTAGGGTCGGCGTTTACCAGTGCCGCCACCTGTTCACGCGCCCGTTCCACCGCTTCTTCCGCCACCTGGCCATAGATATGGGGGCTTGCCGGGTTACCGAACTTTTCGGTTAAATAGGGAAGCATCGCTCCAGCAACACGCGGATCAATGGGCGTAGTGGCTGAATAGTCCAGGTAAATTGGGAGATGCAGACTCATTTTAATTTTGGACTCAAATTATGCCTCACGCGCTAAAGCAAGAAATTCCGTGCGCAATGCCAGATTGGGTTGAAGTTCACCGAGCATAGCTGACGTAACGGTTTCTTCTCCCTCGGTGCTAATGCCACGGCTTTCCATGCACATGTGCCGACAGCGAATAACCACGCCCGCCGCTTTTGGTTCCAGATGCGTCATCAAGGCGTTGGCAATTTGAATGGTGAGCCGTTCTTGTACCTGTAACCGCCGGGCAAAACAATTAACCAAACGCGTCAGCTTAGACAAGCCCACTATTTTTCCATTAGGAACATAGCCGATCGTGGCTTTGCCAAAGAAAGGCGCCAGATGATGCTCGCAATGACTATAAACGGGAATGCCCCGTATTACGATAAGCTCGTTGTAATCTTCCGCTCCATCCTCAAACACTTTTAGAAGTTCTGCTGGATCTTGGGTATATCCGGAAGTCCAGTGCTTCCAGGCAGTGACAAGGCGGGACGGTGTTTCAACCAAGCCGGCTCTATTGGGGTCTTCCCCCAAACTTATCAGAAGCCGACGCCAATCTTGCTCGGTAAACTGTTGTTCTGACATCTGTACTTTACCTGTCAATGTTGGCCTTCATAAGACTTAAATCAATCCCAGCGATTGTCGCGTACTTGAATATCGTCGTTTTCAATGCGCACGGGGAAGGTAGCAGTCGGTTCATAAGCAGGTGCAGTCAATGCCTCGCCAGTGCGTATGCAGAAACGTGCGCCGTGGCGCGGGCAAATGATCTGGTCACCTTCGACCGTGCCACCCGTAAGCCGGCCAGAATCATGAGTGCAGACGTCCTCGATAGCATAATATTGACCTTCGAGATTGAATACCACGGCCTGCGCGCCATCCACATCCACCACTCGCCACTCGCCTGGCGCAAGTTCACCGACTCGCGCAACCGTCACCCAATCACTCATTCCAATTCCATTTTTAATTATTCCTATGCACTGGTCTCATGCTTGATATATACGTTATGTGGCGAGTTTTGAATGGATAAAGATGTTGCCGCAACTTATTCTCCAAAACAGCCAATATTGTTTAATAGGTTGGCATTGTGCTATCGACTTGCTGAGCCCAAGCATGAATGCCACCTGTCAAGTTGCTAACATGAGTAAAACCATTCTGTTCTAAAAAAACGGCAATCTGCATACTGCGCATACCGTGATGGCAAATACAGACGATTGATTGTTCCGCATTTAGCTCCGACAGCTGGCCGGGAATAGTATTCATCGGCATCGTCAACGCTCCGTCAATGTGACAGGTTTGAAATTCCCATGGCTCACGCACGTCGAGCAATATTGGTTGATTTCGCGTTTTATCCGAAAGCCATGCGGCTAAATCAGGTGCAGTTAAATTTTGCATAATTAATGACAGCCATTCATTTGCGGATGAAATATCATCATCCGACTCTATTTAAATATGTTTTTACAAATTATCGTGTTGGCTTATCGGCTTTATACCAGCATCAAATTAAAGAATAAGCCAGAAAGAGAACAATCATTACAACTACACAGACAGGACTTCTATATCCGGCTCAATCGTTCGAAGTAGGCTCGTGATACTGATGAGCGTGGCCGATGTCGAACTCGGGCATGAACCGCATGCGCCTTGAAGATGCACGCTGAGAAAGTTACCGGAGAAGCCGATTACATGCAGATCTCCGCCGTCGCTTCGCAGGTAGGGACGGATCTTTTCGTCAAGCATCGCATTGATCTTATCAAAGCGCACCTGATCCTCTGGGCTGAGGCCAGCAATTGCGACGGCCGCCGCCGCAACCAAGGCTTCCGAAGATGCATCCGCTGCGGGCGCCTCGCGGAGTGGTACGGCAATTAAGCGCGCCAACTGGGGCCAATGGGCTTTACCGTCCTGCGTGACCGTTAGGCAGCTGTCAACGTAAAACACATTGGTTACATGCTCGATATCAAATAACGCAGAAGCAAGGGTATCGGACTTGGCTTCTTCGGCATTATCGTAGGAGTGCGATATCCCCCATGTTAGGGGCTCCTTAAGCATAAATTTCACTGCGTTTGGATTAGGCGTGTCTTCTATTTCAGCAATTTTTGGCATTTCTATCCCTTAAAAATTAAGGCCTTACTTTTAACGCCTTTGGCAATCCTGTAAGCAATAGGTTGCTATAAATAACCGCTTGGCCAAGCCTCTCCTCTTATGACTGTATTACTTGTAGCAAGTTTTACATGTCACCTTGCTTGAGAATTTTGGGCACACTGGAACCGCCGATAAATTCGTTTCCGATATAAAATTCGTTTTTAATTATTCTCAGGCATCACCGATCGGGGCATGCATTGGATCTTCTTCCGCTTCGGTCGAGGTGGACGCTACTGCGTTGAATGCACCATTTAGCGTATGCCACGGCAGAATTGCGCATTTGACACGCGTAGGCAAATCGCTCACTCCAGCGAATACGGCAAGCCTGCCAATGTGGGGGCAATTTTCATGGGAAAGTTTACCCGTAGCCATGGCAAGAAACTCCTGGATCAGCGTTTCCGCCTCCTCACGTGTCTTGCCCTTGACTGAAGTGGTCATCATCGACGCAGATGCTTTGCAGATTGCGCAAGATTCACCCTGAAATGCAATGTTGTTGATACGGCCTTCATCAACATCAACATCCACGGTAATGTGATCACCGCACAGAGGATTGTGCCCCACTGCATGATGGCTGGGGTTTTCAATCGTGCCGTAGTTACGCGGCTTTTTATTGTGATCGAGGATCACCTCCTGATAGAGAGATTTATAGTCAGCCATTATGTAAATATTTTCTGTACGGTACGGATGCCGGCGATTAGCGCATCGACTTCATCCATGGTGTTGTAGAACGCAAACGATGCGCGCGAAGTGGCAGGGACGTGCAAACGTTGCATAACTGGCTGTGCGCAATGATGCCCGGTACGCACAGCGATACCTTCCTGGTTGAGCAGTGTGCCAATATCATGCGGATGCACACCATCCACGGCAAAAGACAATACTGCCGCTTTATGCTCGGCGGTGCCCATAACGCGCACACCCGCTATGGAACTTATTTGCCCGGTTGCATACTTTAGAAGATCAAGCTCATGTGCCGCTATTGCATCCATGCCAATTGCCGACAGGTAATCGACGGCCGCGCCAAGCCCGATTGCCGCAGAAATTGGCGGAGTACCGGCTTCGAATTTATGCGGAATGGTGTTGTAAGTGGTTTTTTCGAACGTCACCGATAAAATCATGTCACCACCACCCTTGAATGGCTGCATGCTTTCCAAAAGTGCGGCACGGCCATAAAGAATACCGATGCCGGTTGGCCCGCACAGCTTGTGGCCTGAAAATGCGTAAAAATCACAATTCAAATCTTGCACATCGATCTTGGTGTGCGGTGCCGCCTGCGCGCCATCAACCAGCACCGGCACGCCACGCGCGCGTGCGAACGCAATCATTTCTTTGATAGGGTTAATGGAACCAAGCGCGTTGGAGACGTGTGTTACTCCAACAAATTTGGTGCGATCGTTAAATAATTTCTCATATTCATCTATCAGCAATTCACCCGCATCGTTAATCGGTACCACACGAATCTTTGCGCCCTTTTCTTCAGCCAGCATTTGCCACGGCACAATGTTTGCGTGATGTTCAAGCGTGGTCAGAATAATTTCGTCTCCAGCCCCGATAAATTTACGGCCATAGCCATGCATCACCAGATTGATCGCGTCGGTAGTGCCACTGGTAAAAATGACTTCGCGATCTTCATTTGCATTAATGAAACGCTGTAACTTGCGTCGCGCCTCTTCAAATTCGGAAGTCGCAACCTCTGACAGATAATGCACCCCACGATGAATATTGGCATGCTGTTTCGTCTGGTAGTACACAAGACGATCAATCACTTGCTGGGGCATTTGGCTCGAGGCGGCGTTATCAAGGTATACCAACGGTTTATCGTTGACCTTCAGTTTCAGGATTGGAAAATCAGCGCGAATACGCCCAACATCGAAAGCGGACGTCGATCGAATTTTTTGTGTAGTCTGATTTGCGCTCATAGCTGGGTCGCGGTTTGTTCGAGTACGGTTTGTTCAAGCTGGCATTTGAGTGACGAAATAGGTATGCGCTCGATGATCTCAGCCCCGAACGCGTAAGTCAGCATGTTCCGCGCCGCTGTATCGGACAAACCGCGACTCTGCAAATAAAACACTTCTTCACTATCGAGCTGGCCGATGGTCGCACCATGTGTGCACTTCACGTCATCCGCGAAAATTTCAAGTTGCGGCTTGGTGTCAACGTGGGCTTTATTGGTTAATAGCAGGTTGCGGCTAGACTGCCTGGAATCGGTACGCTGCGCACCTTGACGCACCATAATTTTACCGTTGAATACCGCATGTGCACCGCCGCCGACGATACATTTGTGCATCTGATGACTTACTGCGTGCGGCTTTGCATGGTCGATGCAGGTATGTGTATCGGCCAACTGACGCCCCGAGATTAGCGCCAACCCGTCAACCGCACATTCGGCCTCTTCAGCTAACTGTACATTCAAGTTATAACGCGAAATGCGCGCGCCGAACGCGACACTCACCGACTGATAATTACTGGCATGTGCAAGTGATACCGCGCAGTTTGCAATATGAAATGCCTTCGCGCCTTCACGCTGCACCCGTATATGGTTGACGCGCGCATTATCGAGTAATGCGATTTCGGCCACCGCATTAGTGAAATAGGCATCTTCTTGCAATGAAACATAATCCTCAATCACTGTCACTGCGCTACCGGACTCGGCCAGCAACAGGCAACGTGGATAACTTACGACGTCCTTTTGTGTCGCAATGAATAGCAGGTGTACCGGCACCGTAACTGAAATGTCGCGTGGCACGACGATCAATGCCGCGTCATGTAGAAATGCAGTATTAAGGGCCGCAAATACATTGCCGCGAAATTCTGTAAGACGCCCCAAATATGGCTCGATTGTTGCTGCGTGTGCAGTAAATCCAGCTTCCAGATTGACAACCGTTACACCACTGCCCGCAATGCCACTTGACAACTGGGGGGCATAGACGCCATCGACAAATACTAGCCGGGTAGTTGCTTCCTCGATATAAAAATGTTCTATGTCCGCTGCCTGGAGGCTAATGGTTGTGCGCACCGGATGGAACGACATTTTGGTGAGCAGCGAAATATCAGTAAAGCGCCATTCCTCGTCGCGCAGGGTGGGCACTGTCAGAGCCCCAACGCGGTCAACTGCCTCGGCGCGCAGCGCATTAAGCCAGGCCAACGGACTTGTAGGCAATTGCGGCTGCCCTGCCAGCAGGTTTTCCAAGTAACCTGCATTAATGGTGCCGGTTGCACTCATGCCACCGCCCCCGCTACAGCTTTGTGCTCGACTCCAACCCAGTCGTAACCACGGGATTCGAGTTCTAACGCAAGCTCTTTGCCACCCGTCTTGATGATGCGGCCTGCTTCCATCACATGTACGTAATCCGGCACGATATAGTTCAGCAAACGCTGGTAGTGCGTTACCAGCACGATCGCATTATCTTTGTTGGCAAGCTGGTTGACGCCGTTGGCGACGATCCTGAGTGCGTCAATGTCGAGACCGGAATCGGTCTCATCTAAAATCGCCAAGCGTGGGTCTAACATTGCCATTTGCAATATTTCATTGCGCTTTTTTTCACCCCCGGAAAAGCCTTCGTTTACACTACGTTCAAGAAAGTCAGGGCTCATTTCGAGTAATTTCATCTTTTCGCGCACATAGTCATCAAACTCAAGCGGGTCAAGCTCTTCTTTGCCACGATGGGTCTGTACGGTATTGTAGGTAAGACGCAGAAACTGGCTGTTGATAACACCAGGTATTTCAATCGGATATTGGAAAGCAAGGAACACGCCGGCACGTGCACGTTCTTCAGGAGCCAGATCAAACAAGTTCTGCCCTTCGAACATCACGGAACCTCCCGTAACTTCATAAGCTGAATGGCCCGCGAGTATCTTGGAAAAAGTGCTCTTGCCCGAGCCATTTGGCCCCATAATGGCATGCACTTCGCCGCGCCTTACCGTTAAATCCAATCCTTTTAGAATTTCGGTACCATTCACGGTCGCACATAACCCGCGTACTTCGAGCACGATCTTGCTGTCTGGGTAAATCATCCAACACTCCCTTCTAATTTGAAACTGAGCAATGCGGTTGCTTCGACCGCAAATTCCATTGGTAATTGCTGAAATACGTCTTTACAGAATCCATTGATGATCATCGACACCGCAGCTTCCGCGTCAATTCCGCGTTGTGCGAAATAAAACAACTGATCCTCACCGATCTTTGAAGTCGATGCTTCATGTTCTATTTGGGAGCTATTGTTCGCCACCTGTATATAGGGGAAGGTATGGGCACCGGAATTCTGTCCAACCAACATCGAATCACATTGTGAATAATTGCGCGCACCCGTGGCGCCTGGTGCAACCTTGACCAATCCACGGTAGCTATTATTGGAATGACCAGCCGAGATCCCTTTGCTGACTATCGTGCTACGCGTGTTTTTGCCGATATGTATCATTTTGGTGCCTGTGTCGGCTTGCTGATAATGGTTGGTGACCGCAACGGAATAGAATTCTCCAACCGAATTATCACCAAGCAGCACACAAGAAGGATATTTCCAGGTAATCGCCGAACCGGTTTCTACCTGAGTCCAGGAAATACGTGAATTCACCCCTTTAGCCAGACCGCGCTTGGTTACAAAATTATAAATGCCGCCGACGCCTTTCTCATCACCTGCATACCAGTTCTGCACTGTTGAGTATTTGATGTCGGCGTTATCGAGCGCCACAAGCTCTACTACCGCAGCATGCAGCTGATTGCTGCTGAACGCAGGTGCGGTACAACCCTCAAGGTAAGAGACCGAAGCCCCTTCTTCAGCAACAATCAATGTCCGTTCAAATTGACCTGATTCCTCGGTATTGATGCGGAAATAGGTCGATAAATCCATCGGGCATTGAACCCCTTTGGGGATATAACAGAACGAACCATCGGTAAACACGGCTGAGTTGAGCGCGGCATAAAAATTATCACTGGGCGGAATTACGGTACCAAGATATTTCTGCACCAGCTCAGGATGATCAAGCACCGCTTCCGACATGGAACAGAAAATAATGCCAACCTCGGCAAGTTTATCTTTATAAGTAGTCGCCACGGATACGCTATCAAAAATAACATCTACCGCAACGCCAGCAAGCGCCATACGCTCATGCAACGGCACACCCAGCTTTTCAAAAGTACGCAGCAATTCAGGATCAACCTCATCCATACTTTTTAATTTCGGTTTTTGCTTAGGCGCAGAGTAATAGCTGATAGCCTGAAAATCGATCTTCGGATAATGGACATTGGGCCATATAGGCTCTTCCATCTTAAGCCAGGCTTCATAAGATTTAAGCCGAAACTCAAGCAACCATTCTGGCTCTTTTTTCTTGGTCGAAATCATCCGGATAGTATCTGCATTCAAACCTTTCGGCGCGACATCAGACTCGATGCTAGTGACGAAGCCATGTTTATAAGGCTGGTTGACGAGGTTTTGCAGCGTTGCACTCATTAATATTACCTCCGAAAAATCATCAAGGTCGAAGAAAAAGCTTATCCACGGGTTGCATAAGGGGTTACATGGGGCAATTAAACAGTCACACCTTACGCTATGAATTTTGAACTATGGACTTTGCCGCTTCACCTGTCAGATTGAAGCTCTCGCCACAGCCGCACATACTGCCGACATTGGGATTGTCAAATTTAAACATCTGCTTAAGCCCTTCAGTCACAAAATCTAAACGCGAGCCGTTAATATAAGCCAAGGTCGAATCATTAAACACAACCTTAGCGCTATGCGCTTCGAATATATGGTCTCCTGCAAGCACTTCATCGGCATAGTCATAGGTATAAGCGTAGCCGGAGCAGCCGACTTTTTTGACGCCAACGCGTAGGGCAAGGCCTTTTCCACGTTTTGCGAGTTGTTTTTGAATCTGTTTTGCCGCATTTTCAGTTAATGTAATCGCCATTATTTAACCTCCTGATAGTAGACAATAAAAAGTATCGCGAAAGGCCCGGATAAATCCCAGAGTCAATCTTATTAAGGTTGAGGAGGTAAGGCGCGATTAATCGTGCCTTACCTCCATTTACCCCACGAAACTAAACGATCTAAGTATTCATCTAGCAAAGCATTAAATCTAAATCACGCCGAAACAAGCACCGACTTAGTGATATTTTTACTGACGCTTACTGTTTTAATTTCGGACTTGGGTTTGGCGGCATTGTCGACTAATTGTTGCAAGCTTACCCCCGCCATATAACCGTATAACGCTTCGTTCAACCCCATCCATAAATCATGTGTAATGCACTGTTTCTCATCTTGGCAATTAGCTTTTCCACCACACCGGGTAGCATCCACTGACTCATCCACCGCCACGACAATGTCAGCGACTGAGATTTGCGCGCTTGGACGTGCCAAATAATAACCACCACCCGGGCCGCGCACTGCAACCACGATATTGCGCTTACGCAACTTACCGAACAGCTGCTCAAGGTAAGATTGCGAAATTTTTTGGCGCTCACTAATGCTGGACAGTGTTACCGGGCCACATCCGCCATGCAACGCCAGATCAGCCATTGCCATTACGGCAAAACGCCCTTTAGTGGTAAGCCGCATGATTTCTCCCTGAATTTACATCGCACAAGATCAGCATTTTTATCTGTAATAGACATGCCAACGTGAACCAGCTCTTAATGTTTATAAATAGCCGCACTATCCTAATTTGTCTTCTTCAGGGCAACTACGCAAAGACTTTTTCAGCCTGGCCCATGAACAATTTATGTAGAACTACTTTAAGAAGATCAGCTACCATTTGATCCTGCGCGATCATCACGCGAACTGAATTTATGAAAATCCTTAACTTGGGAAGAATAATAAAATACCCAACCGATTTAGTCAACTAATAACTTTAGTCAACAATTCTATTCAGGTAATTGGGATCGAACTTATCGGCAGTGGCGCGTTCTTCGTCGATGTTTACGCCCATTTTTTCTAATTGTTCCAGAATAAGATCGATGCGTTTGTCCACCACCATACCATGCCCTAACAAGCCGTGGATAGCTTGGGCCAGCGGATCATTTTGGTCATTACTGATGCCATAAGCATTAAAACCTGGCCTTTTTGAAGCCTCATCAAGGATGCGCGCCGGTATTCCGGCAGCCGTTGCTCCCGCCGGTACATTCTTCACCACCACGGCATTAGAGCCTATCTTGGCGCTATCGCCAATGGTAATAGGGCCCAAGATTTTAGCGCCGGCCCCAACCACGACACCATTACCTAACGTAGGGTGACGTTTGCCTTCTTTCCACGAAGTCCCGCCCAGCGTTACGCCGTGATACAAAGTACAATCATCACCGATCTCGGCGGTCTCACCGATCACCACACCCATGCCGTGATCAATGAAAAACCGTCGCCCGATGGTTGCCCCCGGATGAATTTCAATGCCAGTTAAAAAACGGCCCAAGTGCGACAAAAAGCGCGCCAGCCATTTCAGCTTTGCATACCAGAGCCAATGCGCCATGCGATGTACCAAGCGCGCATGAAATCCCGGATAGCAAGTTATTACCTCAAATACACTGCGCGCTGCTGGATCGCGCGCAAATACGCTGTCTATATCTTCTTTAACAGATTGGAACATCAGGGCACCTAAATTTACTCATTCAATTTCTTTTTGTTTTGATCGTCGAATTTTTGCTGCGTATTGTACTCAGCCGTGACTGTCAAAATACCCCGCAAAATATTCACTTCCTCAGGCTCCAGCCGTGCACGTGCATATAAGCGGCGCAACTTTTGCATCAGCTTGGTCGATTGCTTATCCCGTAAAAAACCAATTTCGGTCAGCGTGTCTTCCAAGTGCCGAAAAAATCTTTCCACCTGCTCCGCCGATGCCGGATTCAGTTCGGGCGGGGCATATTCTCCCTGCCCTGCGGCCAGGCGCAACTCATAGCATATCAATTGCACCGCAGCCGCCAAATTAAGCGACGTGTACGACGGATTGGCAGGAATGCGTACCATACAATGACAGCGTGCCAACTCATCATTGGTCAAACCGGACATTTCGGTACCAAACAGAAGCGCCACAGGTTGCTGCATTGCCTGCTGCGCCATGAGCGGCATCGCCGCGCGCGGAGTGAGCACCTCTTGCGAAATATAACGTGCACGTGCCGACATTCCCGCCACCAAAACCACGCCTTGCAACGCCTCGTCCAACGAGCCACACACAACTGCGTTTTGCAGCACATCTGCCGCGCTGGCGGCCATCGCATCCGCTTGTCGGTCAGGAAAATGCTGCGGATTAATCAAATACAGACTCTGCAACCCCATGGTTTTCATCGCGCGCGCAGCCGCGCCAATATTGCCTGGATGAGTGGTATGGCTCAGTACCACACGTACATTATTTAAAATCTCTGGTTTATCCAAAGTGCAATTCACACTAAAATACGCCACCGGAACAATCCGACTGCTCATTAAAAAGGTTCGTTATGCATCCCATGCTCACCATCGCGGTGAAAGCCGCGCGTCGCGCCGGCAACTTGATCCACCGTGCCGCCGATAATCTTGACCATCTCACCGTCACCAAAAAATCCCACTCCGATTATGTCAGTGAAGTGGATCGCGCAGCCGAGCAAGCCATCATCAACACCTTGCTGGACGCCTATCCAAAACACGCAATTCTAGCAGAAGAGAGTGGCGCCCAAGGTGACTCGGAATATCTCTGGATCATCGATCCGCTTGATGGCACCACAAACTTCTTGCACGGTTTTCAGCAATACGCCGTGTCTATTGCATTGCAGCACAATGGCGTTTTGACCCAGGCAGTAATATATGACCCCACCAAGAACGATCTATTCACCGCCACGCGCGGCAGCGGCGCTTATATCAATGACCGTCGTCTGCGTGTAAGCAAACGCACCGAACTGGCCGATTGCCTGATCGGCACCGGATTTCCTTACACCAAATTTGAGCACTTGGATCCCTACATGAACATCTTGCGCGACATGATGCAAAAGACCGCCGGCCTGCGCCGACCCGGCTCTGCCGCACTTGATCTCGCCTATACTGCAGCGGGGCGCTATGATGGTTTTTTTGAAATTGGACTTAAACCTTGGGACATCGCCGCAGGATGCTTGCTTATTACAGAAGCGGGCGGCTTGGTGGGTGATATGCAAGGCAATGACACCTACCTCAAAAGCGGCAACCTTTGTGCAGGCAACACCAAGGTATTCGCGCAAATGCTGCAAGTCATCGCTCCGCATCTGACAGAGGGACTGAAATCAGATAAATCATAAATAATTCTGGTACAAACGACAGAATCCGACCACAATAATTTAATTGAGGTTGGATTCAAAAAACCAACCTCAATAAGTTGCTATCGATATAGCAACAGCCGTCGATTTAGCTTACTTCCACGTGGCATGTAAAATTTAAGCGCTTACTCTTTGTAAAGCCCGCCGAATTTGGATGCATTGCGGTAAAAACCAGTTAGCCATCCATCTCCCAATCCGCATTCCACGCCGAAATCACAAAACGCAAATTTCCCTTGATGCCAGGGAATGCTGGCTTGCGTGTACCATTCGCATCAATCGTGTGGCTATCAAACGGCACCGCCACCTCCACCCGCTCTTTGTCTAGCGGTTTTACGTCAAGCACGGTTTCCGCCGCCAACATCCCCGAGCCTTGCCATGAGTACTTCACCTTCCACGTCTCATTCTCATTGCGCGGAGGCACCATTTCGAGAATGAGCGCATCGCGGAACAGATAGCCGCCTTCGTAATGCTCGTTAACCCATATACGCCGCTCAATCTCATAATCAGGGGCACGAATGCCAAGTGTCAGGCTGTAAGCTAACGAGCGGCGTTTCGGATTCACTTTGGCACGGTTTGCCAGAAATACACTGGAAAGATATTGTGCCTTTTCCTCCTTCCAACTGGCATGCGGCACGCAGGCTACCGAGTCTTCCTCGGCGATACGCCGCGATAGATACCATAACTTGCCTCGGGGCGAGGCTAACACCTCAATTTGATACAGGGCATTGACACTGCGCCCGGCGTCAGCCTCCACCTGAACTGCTGTCGGCAAGCGAATATCCTCTATGTCTAGCCACAAGTCGACACGCACGTCTCCGAACAAAAAGCGCGTCAGATTCTGGAACGCCTCTTCGCTATTAACAATGCCAAAATAGCCGGAATGGGAGCGGAAGGTGAAGGCTTTTGCACATGGCTCGCCAATCGAGCCATTGGCATTAAGGCCTATTAAAGTGGCGTTGGCAATACGCACTAAGCCGTCACTGCCATTGCCTACAAAGGTGCGTGACAATCCTGCCGCCGTGTCGTAATCCAGGCGATTTGTACCGACCATGCAAAATACCTTGCGCGATGAAAAGCTCTCCTCCGGTATCAAATCGACCCGTGAATGTTTAGCGTAGGCTTTCTTCAAATTTAGATACTCAGGCATACGCTCTTGGCGGTTGAAATTGTCGATGTCAAAAGCAGTCAACCACGATGGCGTGTTGATTCCCAGCAAATCGATACCATTATGCGGCGTAGCGTAGGTAAAAAATTTATCGATATGGGCGCGCATGTTTCCGGGATCAAGGGCAGGGTTTTGCAAGAAAGCCCGGCACACCAAGCCACCCATCGAATGGGCTACCAAGTAACAACGAAAATCCTTCGGCGCCATACCATTGGCGGGGTTTTTACACACTAATTCGCGCACCCGGGCCACGAGAGTACCCAGGCCTTTGGCGAAACCTTCAATGCTGGGTGTATGGCCGTCCCCCAACAAGGTCGAAGCCGGATCGTAATAGCGATAGATCACGATCGAGCGGCCTGTGAGCGAATTGTCGGTCGGCTTACCATCAGCGGCTACCTCCCATTCTGGATCCACGATGTCATAACCATCCTCATACACGTCGCTATAACCAAACTCGGAACCAAGACGTACTACCGGCGATTCGAAAACATACTTTCGGGGCTGCTGATGTTTATCTGGCACTGCCCGATAAACAGTGGAGCCAAGGTTGAAGCCGCAAAATGGGTCGGCCGTGGTCTGGTTAATCTCGTCGCGCGTCATGGCATAGCCACGCACGTAGATAATCGGGAAGTAGGGTGCTTTGATTGCGGCCATGATAAACCTCCAAATAATAAATGCTCGGCTGTTAGCTGTGCCAAGTATATATCATCAAACTTAGCCTAAATACCGACATGTGTTATGACCATACAAAGCCGTTTCTTGAGAGCTCGTCGAAATACTGCCTATACAAACCGGCATGTTGGCAAAGGCTTCGACAAACTCCGTCCGAATGGACTGCATCAATCAACATTTCCCCAGGAATAAAGCATGGTTATCTTGCGGTCAACAAACCATTAGGTGAGTTCGGCAAATACGGTAATGTTTGCTTTGGAAGCTCACCGGTCAGGCTATTCAAAAATGCCACAATTTCTTTCACTTCTTTACCCGTCAGCGTCTTGTTAAGCTGAGTTTTAGCCATCACCCTAACTGCTTCATCCAAAGTTTTAACTGAACCGTTGTGAAAATAAGGTGCTGTAAGTGCGACGTTACGCCAAGTCGGCACGCGCCACATATGTTTGTCCGCCTCAATCTTCGTCGCTTCATATCGCCCACTGTCAGCCATAAGATTGTATTTTTTTACATATTCGGTATTTTCAAAAGTAGGAAATTTCTGGTAAAAACCTGTGCCCACCGATATGTCCGGGCCGGCAAAATTGGGGCCATTATGGCAGGCGCTACAACCAACCTGCTCAACCAGCTTCATGCCACGTTTCGCCTGATTCGACAACGCTTTTTTATTTCCTTTCAGATAGCGGTCAAACGGACTGTTGGGTGTAAGCAAGGTACGCTCATAAGCGGCAATAGCTTTAGCAATGTTATCGTAGCTAAGCGAATCCTTGTCACCGAATACGGTTTTGAATTGCTCGACATAACCCTTAATAGAACCGATACGCTTTACTGTTTCATCGGCAGACGGCATACCCATTTCGACGGAGTTCAAAATCGGCCCCTTGGCTTGATCCTCAAGCGAAACGGCACGGCCATCCCAAAACTGCATACTCATGAATGCCGCATTCCAAACGGTCGGCGCATTGCGCCCACCTTTCTGCCCCGCAATGCCGACGGAAACAGGTCGATTATCCGTACCGCTCGTCATCACGTTATGGCACGAATTGCACGAAACCGTCCCGTCCGCCGAAAGACGTGGATCAAAATATAACTGTTTGCCCAATTCTATTTTAGCGGCGCTCATCGGATTATCGGCAGGAACACTTGGACTGGCGGGTAACACCTCAAAACACATTGCCGTTTGACTGGCAATCAAGAACATCGCAGTGACAATTTTTGTTTTGTAATTCAACATGATTATTCCCGCGAGTTCAAGTTTGAAGTGCAACGCCTGACTTGAAGAATATCTGACTGGGTGTTTTGTATTCAAGCCTTTTTCTGGGTCGGTTGTTCAATCTGAACATTGTCATATCAATCTCCTGCTG
>QFXI01000023.1 GCA_003402315.1 Candidatus Nitrotoga sp. LAW
CGCTATCAACGTGGAACATATCCCTGTAAACCTTCTCCCAGTCTCTATTCGGGTAAGACTTTAGAGGGTTGTCAACTACATACGGCTTCAGAAATGGTGAAGCTGCAAAGGCGTTATTGGCCATTACAGCTAGTCCAGCGGTGGCGGACAGCTTTAGAAAGCTGCGCCTGCCAATGTTATTCTTAATTTCCATCATTTAGTCACCCCTATGTTAATTTAAATTAAATTATTTTCTCGGCTTTTGTTAAGGCATCAATCCGAGTAATTTTCATTTACCACTTTAAGTTAAAACAAAAAACAACAATCATCCATGCCGCAAAAACTAATTCTTCGGTATATGCCACATCAGTCACACCCTAAATATATGGATTTTTATAATGACAAAAATCGGGTAGTGAATGATCGCGAATCTACGCGGATAAAATAAAGTCGGTTTGATATAGATCAAGCTTATGCCATTTTTTGGCTCGCTTATCTAGCCTGAAGATTCATAAATCGACACACACATCGCTGATTTTTAAAAAGCCATAAACCCTAAAATAGAGATCCTGATCTTTTGTCCATGGCATGAACTCGAGTCATCATTGTAGTGGTCTAATCAAAACGGACACCTCGATAGGATTATTATTCACCTGGAGAGGAGCAGCAATGACAAAACAACGCCAGCATTACGAAACCGCTTTCAAACTCGAAGTAGCCCGCATGGTAGTAGATCAAGGATTGAGCGTCGCGCAAATTGTCAAAGACATGAATATTGGCCGCACGGCGATCAATCGTTGGATTCAGCAATACCGCGTGGAATAGCAAGGCAAGTCGGGGATTGGCAAACCGCTCACCGCCGAACTGCAACGCATTCGTCAATTATAGATTCGGCACGATGAAGATTGAACTTTTATCGTATCGCATCAGTTTGATGTGTATGGATAAAGAAGATGCTAGATTTCAAACATTGGAGCAGTTGCACGAGCGGCGCAAGCAGGTCGTGCGATTGCATCGCAAAAAGATTGGCGTGATGCGTATAGTTGAGTTGAATGGGCTCTCCTACCCGGCCGTGCGCGGCGTCATTGACCGGTAGAGCGGGATGGGGCGGCAACGATCAAGCTCACGCTACGCGGCAGGCAAGGTGGCGACGGTCGCCACCTGACTGGCGAGCAAGAGCGCCTGGTCAGGCAAATTATCTGCGACAAACGGCCTGAACAATTGAAGATGGAATTTGCATTGTGGAACCGTACCGCTGTCATGCAGCTGATTGAGCGTGAATGTGGAATCAGGCTGTCGGTGCGGGGAGTTGGCAACTACCTCAAACGTTGGGGATTTACTCCACAAAAGCCGATCAAGAAGGCTTATGAGCAACGCCCGGAGGCAGTGAAGAATTGGCTGGATAACGAATATCCGGCAATCGGGCAGCGTGCCAAGGCCGAGGGTGCTGAGATTCATTGGGGCGACGAGACGACGGTGGTGAACACAGATGTGTGTGGCCGTAGCTAAGCGCCGGCTGGCAAAACACCGGTGACCTTCGCGGTTGGCGGCACACGCCAAAAGTTGTCGATGATCGCCACCGTTACCAATCAGGGTAAGACACGCTGGATAATTATTGATGAGGCCTTCAACTCGGACAAACTAATTAAGTTCCTAGAAGCGCTGACCCAAGATGCGGCGAAGAAAGTGTTTCTGATTCTCGATAATTTGCGTGTCCATCACAGCAAACCAGTCAAGAAATGGGTGGAGGAGCATAAAAACAAAATCGAGTTGTTCTATCTGCCCAGCTACAGCCCTGAGCTAAACCCGGAAGAGAGGCTTAACGCCGACTTGAAGTACGCCATTTATTCAAAGGTTCCGGTACGCAGCAAGGACAAGCTGAAAGCCGCAACAACCGAACATATGCAAACATTGGAAAAATCACCCGCGCGTGTCAAAAAATACTTTCAGGATGCTCGCGTGAAATATGCAGCATGAAAACTTCAAACTTCAGCTGGCCGGATCAATTAAGGCCGCTGTGTTCGACGATTTACATCACCGGCATCCCCTTCCGGTACATGCGAATAACTTGCTTGCGCCTTTCGTGAAGCGCCTCCCTTGTTTACCTCCTTGCGTCTTTTTTTCCAGGCACAATGAGACTCATCAATACTCAGCAAGGTTCATGGATAATTCGTGCCGAGTCTATAGTTAACAGATTTCAATGTCGCACAGACTCTCATGGTAAGCCAACTGTGCGAAGGGCATGGTGCAAAATTGCTCGGTATGCAGTTCGAATTGCACACACCGGAATCGCCGCCATAATACACCACGATCCATGCAAAGCTGGTCCACGATACGAACTCCATAATTTTACACGAGCAACGTCCTGCCTAAATTCATAGCTTACCCCCAGAAAAATCAATTTCTGGAAGTTACTCAAACCTGAATGTGCGAGATTCAATTTCAAATCGGTACCAAATAATTTGCTCTGCAGCCCTCATTGAGGTTGGACTTCACACTACAATCCCTAATTAAACAGACATTACTGAGTTGAGATTACAGAGCAAATTTGTTGTAATCAGGAATCCGGGCTGTCGCTCGCCCATTTAATTTAGCGATTTGGCACTCGGGAGCATTGAGTGCTAAAATTTGCGATTTGGAGGAATATGATTTATGAATCACACTTTGTCGTTGCCGACCCCCTCGGCTGGAGGTAGCCTAGATCGATATATACAAGCGGTGAATCGTTTCCCATTGCTTACTCAAGATGAGGAGCTAAGTTTGGCAACCCGCTTCAGTCGCGATAACGACTTGGACTCAGCACGCCAGCTTATCGTCTCACACCTACGCGTAGTAGTCAGCGTGGCACGCGGCTATGCTGGTTATGGCCTACCGCAAGCGGACTTAATTCAAGAAGGCAATATTGGCCTGATGAAAGCGGTCAAACGCTACGATCCAAATCATGGTGTGCGGTTGGTATCGTTCGCACTGCACTGGATACGCGCCGAGATGCACGAATATATTCTGCGCAACTGGCGCCTTGTCAAGATTGCAACTACGAAAGCTCAACGCAAGTTATTCTTCAATTTGCGTAGCATGAAGCAAGGGTTGGAATCACTCAAACCGCAAGAAGCTAATTTAATAGGGCAACAGCTAAAAGTCAGTACTAAAGAGGTCTTAGAAATGGAAGCCCGTTTCAACGGCCACGAAGTGGCGCTAGAACCGGTTACAAACGACGAAGACGACAATAACTATACACCTATCGCCTATTTAGCATCTGCTGTGGATAACGAGCCATCTTGCGTCCTTGAACAAAAGCAACTCGAAATACAGCAAAGCACGGGCTTAACACGCGCAATAGCAAGCTTAGATGAGCGCAGCCGTCGCATCATTGAAGCTCGTTGGCTTCGCGAAAGCAACACCGTTACACTACACGACCTCGCAAATGAGTTTGGCGTGTCAGCCGAACGCATACGCCAAATCGAGCAGAAAGCTATGGCAAAAATGCAAGTAACAATGCTGTCCGCCAGTTAACTATTTACATGAACGCCCACTTTATACCAAGCTTTCAATCGATTGCTTTAAGGGTAGATTTTGACGCCAATCTAACAACGACTAAGCAAACCTGTTTGTACCGGTTAAATTTTGACTAGATGATCTGCAAATCCTGCTTAATATTTAAGCAAGTGCGCTTAATAACCAACCACAACACCTTGGGGAAGTAAAGGTGTTGAATGGAAAAATCAAGCAAGCATTACAAACAGCTGAACGCTGAAAGGCGTGTGACAATTATGCTGGTAAAACGAGAAGGAACTGAACTGAGAGGGAAATTGGGCGATTCTTGAAACACCCTCCCAACACCATTCAAACGAGATTGCACGAGACTGTGGATGTGAGTCTGGCTACATTGCCTCCACAGCTGGTGAGCAAGCACATCGTCTGCGAATCAAACCCCGTAGAACACCGAAATTCGTAGTAGGTAACCTACTACTTAAAGTTGTGAAGGAACATCCCAAAAAGAAACCTGATTAGTTACATACCTTTCAAGAAACACAACATATCCACCTGATTAGTTGAATGATTTTTAAGTTACTTAATTTATACACTAACAATACAATAAGTACCCCATTGAAAAAAAAGAGGTAACTCATGTCAGGTAGTATCAGGAATTTTGTGTGTCTGAAATCACGGTTAAATTTCACGGCATCCTCAAACTGAATCTACAGTGGAACCGTCCGTCAAGACAATAATGCATCGAGTTTAAGAGGGTAATCTTCTTCATGCAGCGGGACGACGCTGCCCCGGTTTTCGGTTTCATTTTTTGTGTCTATTTCTGGGTAAGTTTTTTCTTTCTCACTGTATTTGTCTACAACCCTTGCGCCGCCGCCCCTTGCAGTACGGTATACATGATCCGGTGTTTTATAGCTCAGTGATTGGTGCGGTCTTTCCATGTTGTAATGCACGAAGTACACTACCAATCCCATCAGCAATTCAGACATCGTGGCATAGCCATTCAAATACACGTCTTCGTGTTTGACTGCGCCAGAGCCGCTCCACAAAAATGATATCCAGTGCCCTGCCACGCCCATCCATGCTGATGGCAATACCGTGACCCTTGTCGATCACGGCCACCAAGTACACGAACCCGCGCGCCAGGTGGATGTACGTGATGTCCGTACTCCATACCTGATTGGGGCGGATTACATTCACGCCTCTGAGCAGGTACGGATAAACCTTGTGCTGCGGGTGTGGGCGGCTGGTATTCAGCCCCGGTGCCATGCCGGCAAGTCCCATCATACCCATCAGCCTCTGCACCCACTTGCGGTTGATCTTGTGCCCCAAGCCACGCAGGTAAATCTTGATCTTGCGGCTGCCGTAAAACGAATGTCGGGTGTATTCGGCATCAATCAGCGCCAGTAACGTCAATTTCTGCGCATCTGGTTTTGCCGCCATTTGCGGCGCATAAACCGTGGAGTGGTTAACACCTGCCAGTCCGCATTGCCGGGTCAGCGCCAGTGGTTCGATGGTGCTGACCCATTGCTTACGCTTTTCTACTGGCTGATCCCAGACTTTTTTTGAGCCAGTCCAGCTCCATCTTCAGTCGGCCAATCTCAGAATCCAGCCGTTCCGAACTGCAGACGGGTCGACAGGTTTCGGCCCGCACTTAGCATCAAACAGGCTGGATGCCTGGGCTTGTAGCTCCTTCTTCCACATCCCGACCTGCGTCGGATGCACCCCAAACTCCTGGCCACAACGTTCACCGCCTTGATGCCACAGATCGCTTCGAGGGCGACCTTGGCCTTGAAATCACCTGTAAATATCTTGCGCTTCGCTTCACTCATAACCTGCTCCTCAATTACAGCAGGTTACCACCTTAATTTATTGTCTGAAAATTAGGAGCCACTATATCACGGTGGGCATCAATGCACGTCCTCACGATTTCAATCGGCGGTCGAGCTCCGCCTGTGTGAAAAAACACTGGCCAGTCACAGAATTTCATTGGCTTTCTTGAGTTCGCGTACTTCACGTTCGAGCGCCTTGATGCGCTCAGCTGCTACCGAGCTTGAGCCTGTTCACGATCTTCGCAGCAGCAAAACCAGGAAGGCAAGGTGGAATTGTGAATAGACTCTCAGACCGGCTCACTGAACGCTATCGTACTCATGTTGACGTAACCATTTACGCAGTGTTTCAGGCGTGCAGCCGATTTTGCTAGCTATAGAAACGAGCGCCGCCCATCTAGAATCTTATTCAGCGTGATGCTCGTTGACTATGCGAACAGCGTGTTCGTGGGGTTCGTGGGGTTCGTGGGGTTCGTGGGGTTCGTGGGGTTCGTGGGGTTCGTGGGGTTCGGGGAAAAAGGGGGTAGGTTTTTCTATAGCTCCATTCGCTCAAGAGTTGGAGCCTCCATGAAATCCGGGGCGATTCACTGCTGATCATATTGATTCTTACGCTGTATCATCAGCGTTGATGAATCGACCAAACTGTCACGTCTGCGCTTATCTACCGTACTAAAGACTCCTGGTATAGGTCGCAAGCATGCCAGTGATATTAACGCACGGTAATCCCGTGCGCCATTTAGTCATGAATTGAATGGGTAGACGAAATAATCATTGGCGATGCCCAGTTAGTTGACAGTATTCCTAAATTTGCTGTTATCGGTGTTTCTGGCACTTTATTTGGGAATGACCAACCTTGATAACAGCCCTGGTAAGGTTCAAAGCTCAAAAGCACCGGAACACGTCACCCAACGGACTAAAGATACAATAATGAACGCTATAGGAAAATATATGAATATTTCTAATATCAAAGCACTACCCTAAAAAGAAAATTTCAAACATCAACCTTAAAAGAATAACTGAGATACTACGATTTACTAGCTTCAGCTAGCCTTGATCCAACCAAAAAATAATAAGGGGCGGATTCAACTTCAAAGTGCAACAGCTATGCTGGCTTAGTCTAGCGCACCTCCACCCCAAATAATATTTCATACGGTGATCTAAACCCCGGCACTTTGCGTGGCCGGTGGCTGAGCCGTTCTACCACTCGCTGCACTTGCTCTTCGGTAACGTCAGTCAATTCCATACCTTTGGGGAAGTACTGCCGGAATAACCCATTGCCGTTCTCGTTCAGTCCTCGCTCCTAGGAACGATAGGGGTGCGCGAAATAGATCGAAGCCTGTAGTTCTGCTGCGATGCTTTCATGCCCCGCAAACTCTTTGCCGTTATCGAATGTGATAGTGTGGCATTTGTCTTTATGGGAACTCAGCAAACTCGTTGTCACAGCCGTTACACCCTCGGCATGTTTGCTGCGTATGTACCCCGCCAACACATAGCGCGACTTCCTATCAGCCAGTGAAACAGCCCACCTTTGTGATTCTTGCCGATGACTGTATCACCCTCCCAATCACCCATGCGCGTTGGTCAACGATTTCCGGACGTTCATCAATGCTGACACGGTTCTTGATCATGCCTCGCCGTTCTTGCCCACTTGCATATCGCTTACGGTGTGGTTTCTGGCTGCGCAAATGCTGGTACAGGTCATTTCCATCCCATTTGTCTGCATAGATATGCGGTAGATCGCCTCATGGCTGATCTGCAATTCGCCTTCCAGCTCAAGCTGATTGGCGGGTTGAGCTGGAATGAGGTCTTCCCGGATCAACCTCTCGACTTCCGCCCAACTGTCCGATGAGAATTGCTTGCCATTGATACAGGTTTTCCGGCGCTCGTCTCGGAACGACTGCGCCTGTTATGGCCGCCAGCCACGCGCCCTTGTTACGCTTGAATTCCCGTGAAATCGTCGATTGGTCCACGCCCATCTTTTGGGCAATCTGGGTTTGATTCAAACCCGCTTGTTTCAATATCCGTAAATCTGATATCGTTGCCCGCTGGTGAACTGCTTATATTTCTTCATCTGTGCTCCTTTTACTTGGTCGTTTAAGTGGCTCGACATTAACGTAGCTCGCCACCTAAATTCACTTACAAAAGTTGTACTTCAGAGTTGAATCCACCAGGAATTAAACACGCAATGAATATAAACTACTTGGTAGACACACCGTAAGATACCTTTGCGGCAATTTTATTTTACTATTCTAAGCCTAGGCTTACCAGGAGGATCCGATTTATCAGGCGAAACAGCAGTACCACTATCCATTAAAAGTGTTGGTATGGAGTCATTTCCCTGAAACATAAGTCCTTGCCCCGTTTCCTTAGCAAAAATTCCTTTCACTGCAACTATCGGCACTGCTAATCCATGTGTCACACCACCAAAGCGTCCACCACAAGTAATTTCCTCATTACCTATATGCAAATTACGTACCGCATCCACACTAAGGTTAATCACAATTTCACCATCCTTAACATACCCGTTTGGGACTCGCGTTTGCTCATCTACTTTCACTGCCAAATAGGGGGTTAAAGCACTATCGGAACACCAGTCATAAATAGCACGTATTAAATATGGCTTTGTAGAAAAATCAGTCATTTTCGCATTACTTTCTCGGCTGCCGCCATCGCTTCAATATATGCTGGGCGCGAAAATAATCGTTCAGCATATTTCATAAGCGGCGCGGCCTCCTTGGTAAGTTGAATATCATAATATTCCAATCGCCATAGCAATGGAGCAATTGCCACGTCAAGCATAGAGTACTCATCATTCAGCATGAATTTTTGTTTGGCGAACACTGGGGCAATCTGAGTCAGGCTGTCGCGTACTAATTGGCGCGCTTTATCTGCGGTTTTTTGCACACCACTTTCTAATGCGCCAATGTGACAGAACATCTCACTCTCGAAGCGATGTAAAAATAATCGCGCTCGTGCCCGCATCACCGGGTCGGCAGGCATCAACTGCGGATGTGGAAAACGTTCATCAATATATTCATTAATAATATTAGACTCATACAGCACTAAGTCGCGCTCAACCAAGACTGGCACCATATTATATGGATTCATAATAACGAGATCTTCAGGCTTATTGAACACGTCAACATCAATGATCTGAAAATCCATTCCTTTTTCATACAATACGATACGGCAGCGCTGGCTGAACGGGTCTGTTGTTCCCGAGTAAAGCGTCATCATAGCGCGACTCACACCTTTATTAGATGGTTACGGGCCATCGTCCGCCGCACCAGCAAATACCCGATAACGGCTAATACTGGAGTGACAATTAAAACGGCAAAAACAGGTATAGTGCCAGTTCCATTCACACCAGAAATCCAAATATACCTTTCAAACAAAGTGCCAACAATAATACTAGCAGCCACTGTCAAAATAATGGGCGGTGAGTGCCGTGACCGACGCATAGCCAGCACTGTAAATGGAATAATAAATTTAAGAGTTATCATCGACCACCATAACACGCTATAGTCGCCATTCTGCATCCCCATCACACGATCCACTTCGTTGGGGAGATTGGGATACCAGATGACTAAATATTGTGCAAAGAAAGTGTATATAAATAGTAAAGTGAAGGCAAACATCATCTGCGCGAGATAGTTGTAAACATAATCTTCAACGGGGCGCACCAATTTGCCACACGTATTCAATACGTAAATCCACGCCACAAGGAAAGCCATGAACATGTTGAAATTACTAATAAAATGCTGCATGCCATAAATCGCACTATGCCAAGATGGCACCAGCGTCATCTCAAAGTCCCACGCTATCATAGTGCCGTATAATACAAAAGTATAAGGAATCCAATTTGCAATATTATGAAAACGTTGCTGATCTTCCTTGCTGCGATCACTTACTTCTTGTCGCTTGATAAATACCCAAAAAATAGTCATTACTGCCAGCATACCCAGCACCTGGCGAGCCACCAAAAATGTGTAGTTATGCCAAGCAGGAAGGTGATGCCCATGCTCAGTAGCCGTGCTCAACCAAGGAAAAGTATTTTCGCCGCCAACCAATAATACAAGCAACAATATAAATGCTAATGGAAAAAGCGCAAACAAGGACACCGCTAACCGGCGAACCTCATAGCGCCATTGAGCACCTACCAAGTGCAACACCGCACTTAATGTTACCCCTCCCAGCGCTAAATAAAGCACCACCAAAAAACTAACTGTCAAAACTGACCAATTGCTATACGAAATCATTTGCTGCACCCCCTTATTTGGCTGTAGGCGTTACTGCCACGGCAGATTGCCCATTTTGCAGCACCTTGCGCACATAGTTGATTACATTCCAGCGTTCAGTAGCTGACAGATCATTAGCATACGATGGCATGACCGCACCACCGAATGTCATATAGCCCCAAATGAAACCATCAGACCGCCCTTTTGTTTGTTCAGCTGTCAAATCAAACGGCTTTAATAATAATTTCGCTCCAACTAGTCCATCCCCTTTGCCAGAATATCCGTGACAAGGAGTGCAATAAATTTGAAACAACTTCCCGCCAAGAGCCACTGATTTGTCATCTGCTGGAATCGGATTCAACTGCTTCTCAGATGCAGCCATATCCTTTACTAAAGATGTAGTACCAGGAATTGGAACTGAATTTTTTGGGTAAGGCCTCATTCCAGGATTTTTCAAATCCGCACTTTCCTGCGGTTTAATACTAATCTGGTTTGCCATATCGTGCGACCATGGCCATGCTTGCGCAAACGCAGGTACTAACAACAATACAATTGCCAAGGATAATTTCATCATTTTCCCGCCTCTTCCTGAATCTCAAGTGCCTTATGCTTGGTAAAAATCGTCTTAAAAATAGCTACAGCCGACTCGTCTCCTTGCACCAAAATACCAATTTGGTCTTCCGATACTTTAGCGCTATATAACGGTGACCGCTTAGCTGGCAAGCCTGCGCAAATTAAGAAACCAAGGATGGTGATAAATACCCCCCCAAGAATGAACATTTCATAAGTCAACACGAAATCAGGCGGCAATGGCACAATCGGTTTACCACCCTTAATCTGAGAAAAGAAGTTAGCCTGCGCGCTCGCAACAAGGAAAAAAGCTAATAGCCCTCCCATACAAGCTCCAATCAGAGTAAACCATTGCACATTGACTGGCTTGTCGCCCAACACTTTTTCAACTTCAGGATGCTCAATGGGCGACTTAAGTATCAAGTCGTCTATGTCAAACCCCTTGATATTAGCCCCTCGTAATTCGGCAATTGCAGCCACGGCTTCATCAAAATCGTTAAATAACGCTAGTAAATGACGTTGGCTCATTTAGTAATCTCCCTTCACAGCAGGTTTGTGCTTCAGTGCTAAACTGCGGTGATACACCATTTCTTTAACTTCATACATAGAAACGGATGGGAATACCTTGCAGAACACCATAAACAATAAAGTGAACCAGCCAAAGCTACCAAATACAATGCCCCACTGCACTAGGCTTGGCCATTGATCATGATCCCAGGTCCAGGGGTAGTGACCATGCGCAAAACTTGGTGAGATGATCATCCAACGTTCCAGCCACATGCCCACGTTGAGTAATATCGACACTACGAACAATATCGGGAGATGAGTCTGGAACCGTTTAAAAGCAAGCATTAATGGCAAAATCGACCCGAAGAAGATCATTGCCCAGAAGTATGGTGCATATGGACCGGTAGCCTTAAAAATTAATTGATCCTTAGCTGTCTGGTCATGCCCATACCATACTGAAGCAAATTCGATCAGATTAAGGTAAGTCCACACCATCGCAATAGCGAAAGTCAGGCGCACCAGTTTCTTCATTATAGGCAATGTCATGTACTCTTCAAATTTGAACACATATCGCAGAATAATAAAAAGAGTGATGATCGCCGCACATCCGGAATACAAGGCACCCGCAACAAAGTATGGAGGGAACGACGTGACGTGCCAACCCGGCATATTCGACATAGCAAAGTCAGAAGCCACGATGGAGTGAACAGAAACCGCCAGCGGAATCAGGAAACAAGCTATCGTTAAATATGTAATACGGAAGTTGCGCCACTGGCGATCAGTTCCTTCCCAGCCTAGTGACATCACAGTGTAAAGTTTCTTACGCCAGCCCGCGTGGATATTGTCACGGCAAATTGCCAGATCAGGGATCATGCCGACATAAAGAAAAAGAACGGAAGAACTTAGATAGGTAGCAATCGCAAACATATCCCATACAAGCGGCGACTGAAAGTTTGGCCACACCCAGCGCTCGTTAGGATAAGGCATCACATAATAGACCATCCATAAACGACCCAAGTGCACCAAAACGAACAAACCCGCCGTCATCAACGAGAAAGTTGTCATTGCCTCGGCAAAACGGTAGATCGGTTTACGCCAATCAGCATGCATTAAATGTAGAATCGCTGACAACAAAGTTCCAGAATGGCTCATACCTATCCAAAAAATGAAGGTGGCGATGTATAAACTCCATACATGAGAGTTGTTTTTATTAGCAACACCCATACCAGTCGTGTACTGGTAAATCTCACATCCCACCGCCACACCTATCATGGCAATTGCGATAAATAAAATTACCCAATACATCCTTCTTGGACTCTCTAAACTCTTAAGCACATCTTTGTTAATCTGTGCCCAAGCTATATCTTCGCGTATATCTTTTCCCATTGCTCTATTTCCTCCCCTTGTGCTTGCGTGAACGTAGCTTCAATGCCGCTTCCCATACGGCATCCCCATTGCGCTGCTTAAATAGCGCTTTCACGCAACTGCTCCAGATACATCACCGACGGATAAGTGCGCAACTCTTCCAAAATGCGATAGCCACGCAATTTGGCCGCCTTTTCTTCTACGTCTTTTACGTCTTTTGCCTGCTTATCTTTATTTAGCTCAACCTGTTGGGTCATCCACTGCTTACCAACTTTGGCCAAGGGGTCAACCAGATTACCAAAGGATATAGCTCCAGTCGGACAAACTTGCTGACAGGCAGTTTGCACTTCACCATCAAGTACACCTCGCCCTGCGCTACGTGCGTTGCTCTTGGCAACAGTCAATCGCTGCACACAGAACGTACATTTTTCCATTACACCCTTGCCGCGCACGGTCACGTCTGGATTAAGCTGCTGATTCATCGGCTCCGGCCACACATTATCAGTAGTTGGATAATCATACCAGTTGAAGTAACGAGCCTTATACGGGCAGTTCGCGTTACAGTAGCGTGAACCGACGCAGCGGTTGTAAACCTGCGAGTTCAGACCATCCGCCGTGTGGTTGGTAGCACCTACAGGACAAACCGTTTCGCACGGTGCAGACTCACAATGCTGACACAGCATAGGCAAAAACTGCGCCCCCTGGTCAGCGAATTCGCGGCCATCATTATCCCAATAACGTTCAATGCGTATCCAATGGTGGGAATGTCCATGTGCAAATTTCTCCTTACCAACCACGGGTAGATTATTTTCTGCATAACACGCCACGCTACAGGCGTTGCAACCAGTGCATGAATCCAAGTCTATGCTCATCGCCCATTTGTATTCCCGGTGCGGCCTATCGTCCGAGGGATGCTGTTGGCGGAAGTCCGACCAGTTTTCTAATAAATTAGTAATGGACACCTTTTATACCTCCTCCGAAAGATTCACTTTATTCGATGACACCCTAACCGCAATTTTTCTACCCATCTGATTACCACCAGCAGGGCCTTCATCTTTAACTATAACTACACGCCGCCCAGCCTTGCTAACTTTAACGCGCGTCTCGTGCATTGCCAACTCTCCAGTTTCTTTGTCGAATACGGGATCAAGAATTTTGAAGGCATTAACACCGACACCCTTCGCATAACGCCCCATCGCTTCATGGCCATAGCCGAGCGGCACTGAAATTACGTCCGGGTGTATGCCGGTAAAGACATAGACCTGCGCCTTAATAGCACCACTTCTCGAAGCCACTTCGACAATATCGCCTTCCACAATACCCAACTTAGCAGCAGTCTTAGGATGCATCTCTACCCAACTATCCCACACAATAGTAGTCAGTGGATCTGGTGATTCCTGCAACCAAGGTTCATTAGCATTGCGACCATCGCGCAAACTAGCGCTCACTGCCGGAATCAGGTGGAACGGATACGCACTATCTTCCGCAAATGGGCCAGGCACAACCAAACCTTTAGCAGATACATTGCCAGACATATTGACAGGCGTACTTACCAATTTAACCACACCATGACTTAGAGTCGCATCCCAAAATGTATCATCATCTGTAGTCGAACCGCCCAATGCACCCTTGTTCGACACCATCGCACTACGTAAGTAGGAGTAGAAGTCTTCATAACCCTTGTACTCATCTGGTCGACGCTGCTTAAGCAGCGCAAGCAATATATCACCCATACCAAGCGTACCGGGGTACAACTTTTCCATCAGCGGCTGCTGGATATTCAGCTGAGCACCTTCGGCAACATATTCAGGCATCACAGTTGCCCAGTCTTCCAACGCAGAATTTAACGGCAACACCAAATCAGCCTCTAGTGCGGTTTCATCCATGTAATGAGCAAAAACCACCTTAAACGGTACTTTCTTTAAGTTTTCTTTCAGCTTCATGGATGCAGGTGCGGTGAACACTGGGTTTACACCATAACTAAACAACACTTTAACCTTATCTTGCGCCATATTGTCATTGAGCGACTGTAGCGCAAAGCGGTTGCCAGTAGATGGCGCCATTTGTGGAAACGGTATACTGGACGGAGCCTCTACCGTCTTACCGACATTGCCTAATACTTGATTCAATAAAGCGATAGCAGTGGCATTCTGCGAACCGTGCGCATAACCCTCGGCGGCACTACCAGCAATTACTAAGCTAGGACTGCGCTCCTTCAGTAAGGCTGCGAGCCTGCCGATATGCTCAGCAGACACCCCGGTATCTTTGCTTACCCGATCTGTGGTGTATTCCCTCACAACAGCAGCTACGTCTCCAGGAACAGACAACCCTGCAGCAGCTAGCGCATTAATCAACCCCAGCGCCAGAATACCTTCAGTACCAGGGCGTATAGCCAACCAACGATCCGCATTCGCACCAGTTAGTGTCATCTTGGACTCAACTTGTACCAACACTCCGCGCTCGCCATTATCGGCCTTACGGAAGCGAGCATACTGCTGGGAGAAATGTACCGGCGAAATCCACGCACCAAGAAAATCTGCCCCAAAGGAAACGACAACCTTAGCTTTGTCCAGGCGTAAACGCGGCATTTCTACACCATAAGTCTTTCTATTAGCTGCACGCATAATTGACGGTGCAACCGCCTCATAAACGTAATGATGGCCGGAACCCAGCGCATCTAGATAGTTTTTCAATAATGCTTTGACATGTCCACTAACACCACCTGTCAGGAAGGCAATATTTTCTGCTTTTACACCACCAATCTTTTCATTGATTAGCTCCAGCGCTTTCCCCCATGGTATTGCTTCGCCTTTATCACCATTGCGCAACAGTGGCTCTCGGATACGGTCTGGATTGTAATGCGCCTGCACTCCGGCCTGCCCTAAACCGCACATTTTGCCATTATTAATGGATGATTTTGGATTACCTTCCAGTTTAAGCACGCGCCCCTCTCGCACTCGCCCCATAATCCCGCACCCAGCATCGCACTGCGCACAAGTTGAATTAAAGTATGTGCCAATACTAGGAATGATGTAGTCCGCCGTCTGGACATAGGAAGTTACAAATTCCCTCCCATCCTCAACTGAAGTATTGCCACATCCGCTTAACGCGACCGTCGCACCACCCCACCCCAGTACCTTCAGAAAACCTCGCCGATTAAAACTATTTTCAATCATTGCTGATACCTCTTGGAAATCTTTATCTTGTGAATGCGTCGATTACTTATGACACTGCCAACAGTCGTTCGGACCGTGAGTCGTTTTTGTGGATGTTGCATCTACCGGATGATCTTTCTGATGACAGCTCACACACCAACCCATGGAGAGAGGCTTTTGGCGACGCGCAACCGTCATTGTTTTCACATCACCGTGACAATAGCCACAAGCTTCTTGCACTGGCTTGTTCTGCGCAAAAACAAAACGCTGAATGTGCCGCTCATGGTTGAAGCGCACGAAATCAGGAAGATCATGCACCTTTTTCCAAGGCACTGCTTTTTTAGCTTCCCAATATTCGAACAGTTTCTTGATACGCGGAGTTTCCCGCACCGACTCGATATTTTGATGGCAACCAATACATTTCTGTAATGGTGGAATACCAGCCACAATACTACGACGCGCATAAGTGTGGCAGTACATACAATTTATCTGCATACCGCCTTTTGCAGCATCACCAGCGTGACGATCATGGGGAAACTCAATTGGCTGTTCAACTTTAGGACCCAAATCATCAGCTGTAGTGAGGGGCTGCGCCGCATTAACGGCATAGCTGCCAGCGGAAACAATCAATCCAACAAGCAGAATGGAAAAACGTAAAAAACAATACATCGTAAGTAGCTCCCCCAACAAACAATTAGACTGCCGACGGGACAACATCGACATGCATTATCACACTCAATAACTGGTAATTTAAAACGACACAACATCGCTTTAAGCATTTACACGCTTAACTTGGTGCGGACCAATCCACAAGGAATAGACGCGATGAAACGACGGCATAATGTCCAGTTTGGAAAATAAAGTCAACAGTACAAAATAACAAAATTAACATTAATACAATTATGACAAGCCAATTTGTACATAAATATATATATAAACATTATGCTACGTGCTTTGCATATGTCACGCCTCTAACAACTCATAATCTTATCTTTAAAAATTAGCAATTAATAATGGGCTTTTAGCAAAGCTCCCAAAAATATAAATTCATCACAGTAAATTTTATGAGTATTTTTATTACTTAGAGACCTAACTTTCCTTCGTTGACCTACCTTTCCTTCTTTACCTTCTTTACCTTCATTACCCCCTCAGCGGGATAAATATGGTGGCGCTTGAATCACGCGGCCTCACTGAGGTAAGTTGAAAAAAGAGGATACGAACGTTCTTATAAACTTAAAACGGAGGTATCACATAAAACAACGAATTTCCAATGCGATTTATAACAAAGAATTTAGAGAGCAAGCCGACAAGCGAATACAAAAAGAAGGCTTAAGTGCGAAGGCGGTGGCGAAACAACTGATAATGCCCATCGACTTTAGCAACATGGGTAACAGCCTCGAAAACAGGCCAATTAAGCGAGATTGGCAAGACGCAACGCTCCCTGACGGTGATGGAGTCAGGGCTGGTTAAAGTTAAGCGGGAACTGGCTGAAGTCAAAATGGAGCGAGACTTACTAAAAAAGCTGTGGCGTACTTTGCCAAGGAAATCCGGTAAAGTACGCAATGATCGAACAACTACGGGCGGATTACCCCGCGCCGCTTATGTGCCGGATTTATGCGGTATCTCCCTCTGGTTATTATGCTTGGCAGGGTCGCTTGCTTTCAAAGCGGATGCGGGAAGATTAACGCCTAGCGTTGGAAGTCAAAACCGCACAGCAGCGTACACGGGAGATTTCATGGTGCAGAGCGACTCCATGATGAATTGGCCGACCACGGCATTAACACCACAATTCATCGCATTAAACGCTTGCGCAAGAAGCTAAGGAGACGCTGATTAATTCAAAATTTCGCGGAATTTATCGCGCAACCAATTGATTCTTAGTTGTGTGAAATTCTGAAACGCGAATTAATCAGCGCTTCCCCAGTAATCCGCTGCAAGCAGCAATAAAAGTTCCGGGTGACAACCGATTCCAACCATACGATGCCTGTCGCCCCTAATCTGCTGAATCAGTAATTTAACGCAACTCGCCCCAACCAGATATGGGTAAGTGACATTACCTATATTCCAACGGATGAAGGATGGCTCTACCTTTCGGGCAACAAAGACTTATTCAGCGGGGATTTAGCAGGGTATGCGATGGGTTCGCGCATGACGAAAAGACCTGGTTACACAATCCTTGTTTTGAGGCATTGCCAAGAAGCGACCGCCTAAAGGATTGATTCATCATTCCGATCGGGACAGTCAGTATTGTTCGTATAAACATCGAAAGATACTCGAACAGTTTGGCATGGTGGCTTCGATGTCACGCCGAGGGAATTACCACGATAACGCGCCGATCGAAAGCTTGGGGGGCTACTTAAAAATGAGCTGGTGCATCATCGACGTTTCCAAACTCGCGCAGATGCCATTCAAGCCATCACTGAGTACATTGAGCTATTTTATAAGCGGCAACGTAAACAGGCTCGACTGGGCTATTTATCACCAGTCGCATTTGAACGCCAGTTCTACGAAGAAACATTGGCTGCATGAGTGCGTTCGTATCCATTATTGACAGCCAACCTCAGTAAGCAAAATACAGACTTTCATGGCCTTGACAATGAAAATTGAGGGGAAGGGCACTAGGCGCCCGCTTTTCGCCTTCCCCGTAACAAGAATATTAACCCCACAATCACCATTGGTAGGCTGAGCCATTGACCCATGCTAATTCCAAAACTCATTAAGCCAAATATACCGTCATCTGGATTACGTGTATATTCGACAAAAAAACGGAAACTGCCATAGCCGATAAGAAATAAACCTGATATTGCGCCCACCGGACGAGGCTTGCGTGAATATAACCACATAAGCGCAAACAGAACCAAACCCTCCAGCACAAACTCATAAAGCTGAGAAGGGTGACGCGGCAAATCATCCACATTGGGAAACACCATTCCCCAAGCCATATTTGTAGGCCGCCCCCATAATTCAGCATTAACAAAGTTACCGATACGTCCTGCGCCCAACCCTAGGGGCACCAAAGGGGCAATAAAATCCATTAATTGTAGCCAGGGCAATTTATGTTGACGTGCAAAAAGTGCCATCGCCACAAGTACGCCAAGAAAACCACCATGGAATGACATACCGCCCTGCCATACCGCAAGAATTTCAAGCGGATGAGACAGATAGTAACCGGGGTTGTAAAACAGCACCTCACCCAACCTCCCGCCCAGTACAACACCAAGAATGCCGTAAAATAAAAGGTCATCCATCATTTTGTCATCCCATCCAGGGCGACCCAGGGTGCGAATGCGCAATTTTCCCAGCCATAGAAACAACATAAAGGCAAGTAAATACATCAATCCGTACCAGTGCACTGCAAGGGGGCCCAGATGAATGGCCACGGGATCGAACTGGGGATGAATGAGCATACTAAGCAAGTGTTTAATGATAACTTCAAGATTGATTATTATACGTGATTTAGCTACAAGCCTATTCTGCCTTCTGGCACGTAGCAAATTTCATTTGCTACGTGCCAGAACATGCTTTGTCAACTACCAGTTAGAGGTATGCGTTATTGTCAACACTGTCTAGTGCCTTACAGTTTGCAAACAAGACGGAGTTAGTTAAAATGGCATGGGCAGCAATGTCTAATAGTTTAATTGTAGGAAAACTTAATTTAATGGAGCTTAAAAAAATGAAATCTATCATCGTTAGCGTGGTTGCAGCAGCAGGCCTGATGGCAGCAGGTAGCGTTTTAGCAACTGATATGCCCGAATTGGCCAAAAAAAGCGGCTGTACTGCTTGCCACAAAATTGATTCAAAATTGGTCGGCCCCGCTTGGATGGATGTTTCCAAGAAATACAAAGGCGTTAAGGAATATGCTTATTCACCCACTGGCAGTGCTGCTGCTGGCGCCAAGAAGATGTCATTGGAAGAAGGCCTGATGATGAAAGTGGCCAAGGGTGGTACCGGCAACTGGGGCAGCGTACCAATGACTGCTAACTCTCCCAAAGTAAGCGATGCGGACATCAAGACACTGGTTCATTTCGTACTGGATCTGGCGAAGTAATCAAGGGGTTAATTTCTCTTAGCAGAAGTCGGCATTAGCCGATTTCTGCTTTTCTGCATAACAATTCAATCAATTTTAATCATATAAAAATATACAAGCAGAGCAAACTATAAAGCTAGTTTATGCTGGCTTTAATTGATTGGCATTTCAGTTACAATTTTCGACATCCAACAAATTGACACTAACTGACTATAGCAACGCATATCACGTAAATTGCGAATACAGTACTTTCCGTTTTAAGATTTAATGACTTCTGCTCCACATGATGCGTTGATGCTAGACAACAATAATAATCATCTTCTTATGACCTAATTAACGCCAACATGCTTGTCTTAACAGGCCTGATTACTACAGCCAATATTTACCAACTGGCTATTGCTATTACCCAATAGTGTTCGTGTTTTATGACTAACACTCAATTGGCAAAAAATAATTAACCACACACAAATGAACACCTCCAGAAAGTATATGAGCTGGTTAAATTATTACATCCAAGCCCTGTTCGAAATATGCCAGACTGGCAAGAAGATGACATGCGAAACAAAAACTTATTCAATAACTTAACCACCCTCTAAACCCATCATGCCGCACAACCAATCATTCCTGCTTCTCGCCTTGTCCATTGCCATTCTTTCGGCTTGCGGTGAATCAAAAAAATCCGTTAACAGCAACATTGATGAACTAGTGGTAAAAATTGGTGCCGCCGCCCCTCTCACAGGGCCGCAAGCTCATATCGGCAAGGACAATGAGAACGGTACACGCATGGCGATCGAGGATGCTAACACCAAGGGAATAACCATTGGCGGACGTAAGGCCCGTTTTGAATTAATCAGCGAGGATGACCAAGCGGATCCAAAAACTGCGACTATCGTGGCACAAAAGCTAGTAGACGCAAAAGTGAATGGCGTGATCGGCCATCTCAATTCCGGCACCTCTATTCCGGCGTCTAGGATCTACAGCGATAACGGCATCCCCCAGATTTCTCCTTCCGCAACAGCGGTAAGTTACACTGCCCAAGGCCTTAAAACCGCCTTCCGCGTAATGTCCAACGACGGGCAACAAGGCAAAGCACTGGGCGAATTCGCAGCAAAGACCCTGAATGCTAAAAAAATCGCGGTTATAGACGATCGTTCTGCCTATGGCCAAGGATTGGCCGATGAGTTCATCAAATCTGCACAAGCTAACGGTGCGCAGATCGTAGCGCGTGAATACACCACTGACAAAGCGGTAGACTTTACTGCAGTGCTGACTTCCATCAAGGGTAAGAGTCCCGATTTACTATTTTTTGGCGGCATGGATCCACAAGGCGTACCGATGGCCAAACAGCTTAAAGCTCTTGGTTTAAATATTAAGTTTGTAATGGGCGACGGTGGTTACACGCCGAAACTACTGGAGTTGGCCGGCGATGCCGCCAATGGGGTTTATGCTTCACTGCCCGGCGTGCCACTGGAACAGATGCCCGGCGGCAAAGACTTCTCCCAGCGCTATGAAGCAAAATATAAACAACCCATTCAACTGTATGCACCATATTGTTATGATGCGGTGAACGTAATGATCGCCACGATGCAGAAAGCCGCCTCAGCCGATCCAGCGAAATATCTGCCCGAACTCGCCAAGATTACTCATAGTGGCGTAACCGCAAACATCGCCTTCAACGAAAAGGGCGACATTCAAAGCGGCGCCGTGACAATGTACCAAATACAGCAAGGCAAGTGGCAACCGCTGCAAACCATGGGCGGAAACACCGCGATATCCGCACATTGATAAGGATCGGATTGAAAAATAAAGCGACACATTGCGTGTCGTTTTTTATTTGTGAGTAACCATTGAACACATTACTACAACAAATCTTCAACGGCTTCGTACAAGGCAGCGTGTATGCCATGGTTGCCTTGGGCTACACTATGGTGTACGGCATTCTCGGCCTAATTAATTTCGCGCATGGCGAAGTGGTAATGGTAGGGGCAATGATAGCTCTGTCAGTAATCCAGTTGCTCATCGGTTCTGGCTTGCCGCCGCTGCTAATCTTACTAATCAGCCTGATAATTTCGATTGTGGTTTGCATAGCGTTAGGTTACAGCATCGAGCGCATCGCCTACCGTCCATTGCGCAATGCCCCACGTCTGGCTCCGCTAATCACTGCAATTGGCGTGTCCATTGTGCTGCAAAATCTGGCGATGATATTCTGGGGACGCGAATACCATGCTTTTCCGTCTTTACTGCCAAACAACTCGCATATGCTGTCTGGAGCAATCATTACGGAAGTGCAGATTCTTATTGTATTAGTCGCGTTGGGAATGATGGGGGGCTTGTTGCTACTGATGCATCGTACTCGTCTGGGCCGCGCAATGCGTGCCGTAGCGGAAAATCCTTCCGCTGCCATTCTGATGGGAGTGAACATCAACGGTGTAATTGCTGTTACTTTCATGCTGGGTTCCGCGTTGGCCGCAGTGGCAGGTATCATGGTCAGTGCGAACTACGGCATCGTACACTATTACATGGGTTCCATTCTGGGGCTAAAAGCATTCACTGCCGCTGTGTTAGGCGGCATTGGCAATATGCGTGGGGCCATGGTGGGCGGTCTGCTGCTGGGGTTAATTGAAAACTTAGGGGCAGGTTATATTGGTGATCTTAGTGGTGGTTTTTTCGGTAGCCATTATCAAGATGTATTTGCCTTCTTTGTTCTGATTTCCGTACTAATCTTCCGTCCATCCGGCTTGTTAGGAGAGCGTGTTGCGGAACGTGCTTAAACATCTATCATCTAAGAACAGGCGCAGCGCGTGGCTGGCGTTTCTCGTACTCGCCATTGTGCTGTTGGCGTTACCTTTCTTTACCGATGCACTGTTCGGGCGTGGTTGGGTACGCATCGTGGATTTCGCATTACTATACATAATGCTGGCGCTGGGGTTGAATATCGTAGTCGGTTATGCCGGCCTGCTCGACCTCGGTTACATCGCCTTCTTTGCTGTGGGCGCATATTGCTATGCCTTGCTCGGCTCGCCTCAATTAGGCTTGCATTTGCCATTTTGGATAGTCCTGCCGCTAGGCGCACTGCTGGCCTGTATATTCGGCGTGCTGCTAGGAGCACCGACTTTGCGCCTGCGCGGCGATTACCTTGCCATCGTCACCCTGGGATTTGGCGAGATCATCCGCATCTTCCTCAACAACCTGAACGCGCCGATTAACATCACCAATGGCCCGCAAGGCATCAGCATGATAGACCCAATCCGTGTTGGCGAATTTTCATTAGGCAACACGCACGAGTTATTCGGCCTCACTTTTCCCTCTGTGCATCTGCATTACTACCTGTTCCTTTTCTTCACATTACTAGTAATTTTTATTTCACTACGCTTGGAAGATTCACGCATCGGACGTGCCTGGATGGCAATTCGCGAAGACGAAGTGGCAGCTGAAGCGATGGGCATCAATACCCGGAATATCAAACTGCTGGCATTTGCCATGGGAGCAACTTTCGGCGGTTTAGCGGGTGGCTTGTTTGCGGGTTTCCAAGGTTTCGTCAGCCCAGAAAGTTTTAGCCTGACTGAATCCATCACAGTGTTATGCATGGTAGTACTAGGTGGTATGGGCAACATCAACGGCGTGCTGTTAGGCGGCATACTGCTAGTGGTATTGCCCGAAGCTTTACGCCACGGTTCAGGGCCGGCACAGCAACTATTGTTCGGCAAAACGCTTATCGACCCGGAAAGCTTACGCATGTTGTTATTCGGGCTGGCGCTAATCACGGTCATGTTATGGCGGCCTGCCGGATTATGGCCCTCTAACCAACGCCAACGCGAACTGGTTACCGAAAATGATACAACTCATCTGTAACAGGATACTTGTGCATGACAACTTCCATTGAATTCGACGTCAATTTACTCGAGCTGTCCGGCGTAGCCAAACGCTTCGGCGGCCTATCTGCGCTGAGCGATATTTCACTGCACATTCGGCAAGGTGAAATCTATGGCTTGATCGGCCCAAATGGTGCGGGCAAAACGACACTTTTCAACATTTTGACTGGACTGTATCAGGCAGATAATGGGCGTTTTATGTTTAACAACACAGAATATAGCGGCCGCTGCAAACCACATGTGTTAGCGCAGGCAGGAATTGCGCGCACTTTCCAAAACATTCGCCTATTTGCAAATATGACTGCACTAGAAAACGTCATGGTTGGTCGCCACCTGCGCACCAGCAGCGGCATCTGGGGCGCATTGACTCGCAACGCTAAAACACGTGCCGAAGAGCATACCATCGTGCAACATGCACGTGCCTTACTGGACTATGTAGGCATAGACCGCCCGCACCAAACTTTGGCCAAAAATCTATCCTATGGCGAACAACGTAGGTTGGAAATTGCCCGTGCGCTGGCTACCGATCCAAAATTACTTGCGCTAGATGAACCAGCGGCAGGCATGAATGCCACCGAAACTGAAAACCTAAAGGAATTATTACTATCCATACGCGCCAGCGGCATTACAGTACTGCTCATTGAACATGACGTAAAATTTATTCTTGGCCTGTGCGACCGCGTGGCAGTTCTCGATTACGGCAAAAAAATCGCCGAGGACGTGCCGGAAAAAATTCGATGCGATCCGGCGGTGATCACGGCTTATTTGGGAACAGAACCCATAATTCCCGCGCAGGTAGGAATCCAATCATAAAAACCGATGCTTCATATCATTAGCATAACAAAACCATGACTGCATCTATATCGAGATCACTGTTACAGGTACGCGATCTGAAAGTAGCTTACGGCGGTATTCAAGCACTAAAAGGCATAGATCTCGACGTAGCACCGGGCGAACTAGTCGCACTCATTGGCAGCAATGGTGCCGGCAAAACCACAACGCTTAAGGCGTTAGCTGGCTTGCTGCAACCCTCTGCAGGCGAAATACATTACCGCGGCATATCTTTACAAAACCACGCCGCACATCAACTTATACAAGAAGGATTAGTATTAGTGCCGGAAGGACGTGGCGTATTCGCGCGGCTAACGGTAGAAGAGAATTTGCAGATGGGTGCATATTGCCGCAACGACAAATCCTCCATTGCGCGAGATATGCAACACATCTACACGTTGTTTCCGCGCTTAGCCGAGCGCCATATGCAACTGGCCGGCACGCTGTCCGGCGGCGAACAACAAATGATGGCACTGGGCCGCGCGTTGATGAGCCGCCCCAAACTATTAATGTTGGATGAACCCAGTATGGGACTGGCACCGATGATGGTGGCCAAAATTTTTGAAACTATCCGCAACATTTCTGCTCAGGGCGTTTCAATTCTACTGGTTGAGCAGAATGCCAAGCTTGCCCTCGAAGTGGCGCAACGCGGTTATGTGATGGAAAGCGGCCTGATTACATTATCAGACAGCGCGGCCAATCTTCTGGGGAGCTCTGTGGTACGCCACGCCTATCTGGGCAGTTAGTTTTATCGGATTACCATACTGGACACCAATAAATTCATTAGATCAATAATATCGGGCACGGCCACACCGCATCCTGCACTACTAACGATGCGGGGAATGGTGCCCCTACGAAGAGTTAGGGCAGCATACTCAAATATCAGGCGGTGGACTGTAGTGTGCACCCGGACTTATCTTGAATTCAGTAAATACAGCGTTGGAATACTCATCCGCCATAGCCAAGTCAAGCTTACGCAAAGTCTGGTAAATTTCCCGCACTTTTTCCCGCTTATCTTGAAAATAATAAGCCACGCCCAGATTAAACCAAGCACTGGCTCTCTCTGGCTCAATACGCACTGCCTCCTCATATGCCAGAGTCGCCAGGCCATATTTTTTAAGATTGCCATAAGCAATGCCTAGATTATACCAAGCATCGGCATACTCTGGCTGAAGACGCAGTGCTTGCCGATACGCCTCAATTGCCTCCTCGTATTTTTGAAGATTGTCACAGGCTACGCCTTGGGCAAACCAAGCGTTAACATAAAAACTTACTGAGTCCATGGTTTCTCCTAGATAGTGCAATATGAGTATTTTATTTTAGGGCAAAAGAATCCGGCCAATTTGCAGTTTGCTACCCTTCATTTTTTCTTCCATGATTCCAATTGAATTAGCTGATCCAAATCTAACTTTAGATCAATTAATTACTTTTTAATAACAACAGGGAAATTGTGGCCTGAGTAATTCAAGATTGGTTTTCAGCATTTTATATTAAATTTTTATTTGAATTCATCAAAAAATTTACCAACCTCCACCACATTTGTACCGAATAACAAATGGCCTGCATTATTAATTCATAAATTGACCCCAAGTGTAGAGTGGCCTGCTTATTTAATTGTTCCTAATCCCCAACGTCTTCCAATATCAAATAAATATTCCCAACATGGCATAAATCTAAAAAATTTAAAATAATATTACTGAATTAGTGTAGCTCACCTGATCTATTTCCCGAGACGATTCTATACCGTGATAAACTCACCTCGAAGCTGGCTAAACAGTCGCCGCGTCCGCAAACAAGGGCGGGGAGGAAAGTCCGGGCTCCATAGAGCAAGATGCCGGTTAATGGCCGGACACCGTGAGGTGATGAAAAGTGCCACAGAGAATAGTCTGCCTAAGTTCCGCAAGGAAACGGCGATGGTGAAACGGCGGGGTAAGAGCCCACCGCGGACGTGGTAACACGGACGGCACGGTAAACTCCATCTGGAGCAAGACCAAATAGGCAGGTAATGACGTGGCTCGCGTCGCCTGCGGGTAGGTCGCTTGAGCGTCAGGTAACAAAACGCCTAGAGGAATGACTGTTCACGACAGAACCCGGCTTATCGGCTAGCTTCACTTAATTTCGATAAATATTCAAAACGTAACGGCCTTGGTAAAACGGCTTTAACTATAAAGCCGTCATAAATAATGATCGCCACCTAAAGAACGTCTTCCCCAGGTTTTTGTTTCACTTAAATGAAACAAAAACAACCTCAAATACCGTGTCCAATTCCGCAGGCTTAACGCCACCACGCCCTTCCCTCTGCAAACCACCCAAATATCATAAATAGCATTAGCCTTTTTGTGCAATCCATTATTTTTTAAAGAAATTAATCCAGCATCAATTTTCAACCCTAACTGCTTGTCGCGCAAAGAAAATTCTTATTTTATTGCTTGACCCCGCCTAATTTTTTCAATATAGTGGGAAAAGGTGGGGGCAGGTGGGTTTTTGTGGGTTAGCAAGCACAGGGTTGCGATAATGTTTCAAGGAGCTGCACAACTCAGTCTGGATAGCAAAGGCAGACTCGCGATACCAGCTCGGCATCGTGATATTTTGCTTGCACATTTCGCCAGTCAGTTGGTGTTAACTGCTGATGCGGATGGTTGCCTGCTGTGTTATCCGCAGCCCGAATGGCTACCGATACGTGACAAATTACTAAAACTATCCTCTCTTAATCCACGCATACGTGCGCTACAGCGCCGCCTAGTTGGTTACGCCGAAGATGTAGAAATGGATGCAGCGGGACGCGTACTAATTTCTCCGGCCTTGCGCAACTACGCGATGCTGGACAAGCGCGTCATGTTGATTGGCCAAGGCAATAAACTCGAATTGTGGGATGAGGCAAAGTGGACAGCGCAGCAGGAAATGGCGTTGTCGTTTGCCCATGGCGATCTTCCCCCGGAACTGGAGGGATTCACGTTGTGAGTGGTTGCCTATCCCACACACCCAAATTGTTGCATGAAACAGTTTTATTGCACGAAGCCATTGAAGCATTACAGATTAAACCAGATGGCACCTATGTGGACGGCACGTTCGGGCGAGGTGGGCACAGCCAGCTGATACTGCACAAGATGGGCGCGATGGGCCGTTTGATTGCATTGGATAAAGACCCTGCTGCAGTAGCTGTGGGGCAAGCAATTACTGATCCACGTTTCGTCATGGTGCATAGTGGGTTCGCGCGCTTGACCGAGTTGTTGGGCAAACTGGCGGTTGAACAAGTGGATGGGGTATTGCTTGATTTGGGCGTGTCTTCGCCGCAACTGGATGATGAGCAACGCGGCTTCAGTTTTCGTTTCGACGCGCCACTGGACATGCGTATGGATACCAGCAGCGGACAAACCGCAGCGGAATGGCTAGCCACCGTAGATGAAAGTTTGCTTGGAGAGGTAATACGTGACTATGGCGAGGAACGGTTTGCTACACAGATTGCAAGAGCGCTTATTGCTGCACGCCAAGAGAAACCTATTACCAGTACGCGTCAGCTCAGCGAAATTGTTGCCCAGGCCGTGCGTACACGTGAGCCCGGGAAAAATCCGGCGACACGTACCTTTCAAGCTATACGGATTTATCTCAACCAAGAACTCGAAGAAATTGCGCGGATTCTCCCGCAATGTGTAGATTACCTAAGACCAGGAGGGCGTATCGTGGTCATCAGTTTCCACTCGCTTGAAGACCGCATAGTAAAGCACTTTCTGCGCGACATGGCGCAGGGCGATACGTTACCACGCAATTTACCGATTCGCGCTGCAGAGATACCCAAAGGTAGGCTGCGCCTGATCGGTAAAGCAGTTCGCGCCACATCACGGGAGGTGGCAACTAACCCACGGGCACGTAGTGCAGTAATGCGCGTAGCGGAACGTGCGGGGGAAACAAATGGCTAAGGCACACCTACTTTTCTTACTGATAGTGATCATTTGCGCGCTGAGTGTTGTGACCTCACAAAACAAGGCGCGCAAATTGTTTGCGGAATTGCAAAAGGAAAGGGACCGTGCGCAGCAAATGGAGGTGGAGTGGGGGCAATTACAGCTTGAACAAAGTACCTGGGCGATGCCGGCACGGGTGGAAAAAATCGCCACCGACAAATTGCAAATGCAGCTACCGAAAAGCCAACAAATCCAATTTATTCGTGCTGAAGAGCTGAATAAACCTTTAGTGCAGCCATGAATTATCCCAGCAATATACAGGCCGCAAAGCTAGCAACATTACCGTTGTGGCGTTCCCGAGTGTTATTTGTGTTGCTGCTATTGGGCATGGGCGCATTAATCGTACGCACAATCTATTTGCAAAGCATCAACAATAGTTTCCTACAACAGAAAGGGAATGCACGTTCCAGCCGCGTCATAGACATTAGCGCGCACCGCGGCATGATTACCGACCGCAATGGAGAGCCGCTCGCCATCAGCACGCCTGTGGAATCCATTTGGGTTAGCCCACAAGATGTAGACGCGACACCGCAACAAGTAAATCAGTTAGCGCGGATCATGGGTATGAATATCACCGAAGTGAAGAATCGTTTATTCGACACTACGCGCGACTTCGTTTATCTCCAACGCCAGTTACCACCCGAACAGGCGGAAAAAATCGTGAAGCTAGGTATGCCCGGTGTTTCGCTACGGCGTGAGTATCGCCGCTATTACCCAAGCGGGGACATAACGGCACACCTGCTCGGCTTCACTGACATAGACGACAACGGTCAGGAAGGGCTGGAGCTGGCATTACAAAATCAGCTTGGTGGCAAAGCGGGCAGCCAACGCGTAATCAAGGATCGCAAAGGCCATATCGTCGAAGACGTCGCCAGCATTCGCGCACCCAAGCCAGGCAGCAATCTGACGCTAAGTATCGACAGCAAGATCCAATATTTAGCTTACCGGGAAATAAAGCTGGCGGTCGAGCAACATCATGCCAAAGCCGGTTCTATTGTGGTGCTGGACGCTAAAAGCGGCGAAGTGTTGGCGCTGGCCAATTGGCCAAGTTACAACCCTAATAATCGTGCCAAGTCCAATCTTCAGGTGCTGCGCAACCACGCTGTGACCGACCTATTCGAACCGGGTTCCACGCTCAAGCCTTTCACCGTGGCAGCGGCATTAGAGACGGGTAATGTAACGCCACAAACCATTATCAATACCGAAAACGGAACGATGCTCGTCGGCAAACACAAGATTCATGACACCCATCCCGAAGAAACACTCACGGTAGCACAAGTAATTCAGAAATCCAGTAATGTAGGCGCGGCTAAAATTGCACTATCGTTGCCACCGGAAAAAATCTGGCAAAGCCTGAACGAAAGTGGTTTTGGCATGCAGGCCGGCAGTGGCTTCCCTGGTGAGGCGGCAGGTAAGTTACATGATTACAAGAAGTGGCGGCCCATTGAGCAAGCCACCCTTTCCTATGGCCACGGCATTTCCGTCAGCCTGTTGCAACTGGCACGCGCCTATACCATATTTGCAAACCAGGGGGAATTGAGGCCAGTGTCATGGCTTAAGCTGGACGCACCTGTGACCGGCAAGAAAGTATATTCGGATGCCACCGCACGCAAAATACTCAACATGCTGGAAATGGCGGTTCTGCCAGGCGGCACCGCGCCGTTGGCCCAGATCAATGGCTACCGCGTAGCGGGCAAGACTGGCACTGCGCACAAGCTAGAGGGTGGGCGCTACATCAATCGTTATATTTCTTCTTTTGTCGGGTTAGCACCCGCGTCCGGCCCAAGATTGATCGTAGCGGTGATGATCAACGAGCCCAACAACGGTCAATATTATGGCGGGTTAGTCGCAGCACCCGTATTTAGTAATGTGATGGGCGCTACGCTGCGCCTGCTCAACGTGCCTAACGATACGCAACTCGGAAATATATTAATGCCGCCTGCCGATATCGTGAAGGAGGAAGTGTGAGTTTCCATCCCGGCCTCATTACCTCCCTCGGTATAAAGATCACAAGGCTAGTGACGGATAGCCGCGCGGTTGCGCCAGGCGATACATTCATCGCCTATCCCGGCAGCAAAGCAGATGGGCGCCAGTTCATTAAGCAAGCTATCGCAAATGGCGCCAACGCGGTGATCTGGGAAGCGCACGGCTTTAGCTGGAACTACGCATGGCAGCTCCCCAATTTGGCAGTCGCCGATCTGCGCCATCATGCCGGAGAGATTGCTGACCATGTCTATGGCAGCCCTTCGCAAAAACTATGGGTAGTCGGTATCACCGGCACCAACGGTAAGACATCATGCTGCCACTGGATTGCACAATCATTTTGCGTACTGGGTAAAAAAACCGCGCTGATCGGAACCTTGGGTAACGGCTTTCCCTCTGCTTTGCAGCCCACCCTGAACACCACACCCGATGCCATCCACCTGCACGAATTATTAGCCGATTATCTGGCGCAGGGCGCGCAGGCTGTAGCAATGGAAGTATCCTCTCATGCTTTGGAACAGGGACGCGTGAATGGGGTGCAATTCGATGTAGCGCTACTTACCAATCTCAGCCGGGACCATCTCGATTATCACGGTGACATGCAAAGCTATGCGGCGGCCAAGCGGCGCTTATTCGATTGGCAACAGCTTAAGTACGTCGTACTCAACCTGGATGATGCATTTGGCGCCGAAATTGCCGAACAGCTACAGGACAAAGGCGTGGAAGTGGTGGGCTACGGCCTAAACGATGCCGCCTTGGCCCTGGCCGAGCGCCTCGGTTTACGCATGGTTTACGGTGGCGCATTACACATGGATAGGCAAGGGTTCAGCCTGCAAATACATTCCAGTTGGGGCGGTGGTGAGCTGCATAACACCCTGATCGGACGCTTTAATGTTGCCAATCTGTTAGGTGTTATGGCGGTGTTGCTGGTGAGCGGCGTAACGTTAAGCAATGCGCTGCACGAATTGTCGCATATCAGCGCGGTACCCGGACGCATGCAGACTTTTAGTGAGAACGGTCGCCCAACTGTGGTGGTGGACTATGCACATACCCCAGATGCACTGGAAAAAGTGTTACAGGCCGTGCGTGAAGTAGTCGGACGTGAACCAGTCGGGACTCACGACAGCAAAGTAATTTGTGTGTTTGGTTGTGGCGGCGACCGCGACCGCGGCAAACGTCCAATGATGGGCGCTATCGCAGCCAAATTGGCAGATGTCTCTATTATTACCAGCGACAACCCGCGTAGTGAAGCGCCGCTCGATATTATCGCAGCCATTGTATCCGGCATTACGGCTGGAGGAAGGGAAACAAACGGCTCCTACCAAATCATAGAGGATCGCGCCTCGGCCATCGCACAAGCAGTGCTCAGCGCACATGCAACAGATATCGTATTGATTGCCGGTAAAGGACACGAGTCATACCAAGAAATCAAGGGTGTGAAATATCCATTCAGCGATGCCGAGGTTGCACAGCGCGCGTTGTTGGCTTGGCGCGGCGATGAGGTGCGGGCATGATGCTGCTATCACAGGCCGCGCAGGTGTTGGGCTGCGAGCTTGTCGGCCACGATGTGTTGTTTACCTCCGTGTCCAGCGATAGCCGGGCGATTACTGCAGGCGATCTATTCGTAGCGTTGCAGGGAGAAAACTACGACGGTGCCGCATTTGTTGCCAGTGCCACTCAAAGCGGTGCAGTCGCTGCATTGGTAAAAACTACAAGTTATCGGGGCGTTGAGTCACCGTGTCCATTACTACTGGTCGACGACACGCGCTTGGCATTAGGCCACCTGGCAGCTCATTGGCGTGCGCAGTTTAACGTCCCCGTGATAGCAGTAACCGGCAGCAACGGCAAGACCACGGTGAAGGAAATGTTGGCAAGCATATTGCGCGCGGCAACGAATGATGATGACGCAGTGTTAGCAACGCTTGGAAATCTCAATAATGACATCGGTATGCCACTTACCTTGCTTAAGCTGCGGGCCGTTCATCGCTATGCGGTGATCGAGATGGGTATGAACCATACGGGAGAAATTGAATACCTGACCCAGCTGGCACGGCCAGATGTCGCCATCATCAACAACGCGGGCAGCGCACACTTGGCCGGACTGGGTTCGGTGGACGCGGTGGCGCGCGCTAAAGGGGAAATTTTCACAGGATTGTCGCCTCAAGGTACTGCGGTCATTAATGCCGATGACGTTTATGCGCCACTATGGCGCGAGTTGGCAGACGGCCATATGATTATTGAATTCGGTCTGGAAAAAAATGGGGGAGTACATGCGCAATGGCGGGTGAATGACTATGGTGTGCATATCGAAGTGGGTATGCCGCAGGGTAGCTTCAGCGCTCAGTTGCAAGTACCGGGAGTGCACAGCGTCCGCAACGCATTGGCCGCTACTGCTGCAGCGTTGGCCTTGCACATACCCGTGCCAGCGATTGTAGCGGGACTAGAAAGATTTTCTGGCGTGGCCGCCCGTTTGCAGCGTAAAACTGCACTGCATGGTGCGATTCTAATAGATGACACCTACAACGCCAATCCGGCCTCACTGCAGGCCGCGCTCGAGGTATTGGCGCAGAGCGCCGGTAAAAAAATTCTGGTACTGGGCGACATGGGGGAGTTGGGAGAGGACGCCATACACCTGCATAGCGAAATTGGCGCAGAAGCCCGTCGTTTTGGAGTAAACCAACTATTGGCACTGGGTAAATTGACGCCTCATGCGGTACATGAGTTCGGCACAGGCGCCCATCACTTTGCACGCATTGAGGATTTATTCACCGTGCTGGATAAAAATTTAGATATTGATAGCACGGTACTCGTGAAAGGTTCGCGCTTCATGCGCATGGAGCGGGTAGTACAACACTGCACTGAAATAACTAAGGTAAAAGAAGAAATATACAAAAAAGAATCTGCGCACAAGCTCCACCATCCTTCATTGACCCCTTAATCGACCAGCCGAAAGAAACAAAAATGTTACTTAAATTCGCGCAATGGTTATCGCAATATATCAGTGTATTCAGTGTATTCAATTACATCACACTGCGCGCCGTGCTGGCCGCAATAACTGCGCTGTCTATTTCCTTCCTGGTCGGGCCGATGATGATACGTAAGCTGACCGCCTATAAGATAGGCCAAGCGGTTCGGGATGACGGTCCACAGACGCATCTGGTAAAAGCTGGCACACCAACCATGGGTGGCGCATTAATTCTCACCTCGATAGCCATCACCACATTATTGTGGGCTGATCTGAACAATAAGTATGTATGGGTAGTGTTACTCACCACATTAGGTTTCGGCGCAATCGGCTGGGTCGATGATTACCGCAAAGTAGTACATCGCAACCCCAAGGGGCTATCCGCCAAAGCCAAGATGTTGTGGCAATCCATCATTGCGGTGATCGTGGCGGCGTACCTATGGCAACACGCCAGCCTGCCTGCGCATACTGAACTGATCGTGCCCTTCTTTAAGCATCTGGTATTTCCGCTCGCGGCATTCACCTTCATTTTGCTGGCCTGCCTGGTTATCGTTGGTACCAGTAACGCAGTAAATTTGACCGATGGCCTGGACGGCTTGGCGATCATGCCTACGGTGATGATCAGCAGTGCGCTGGCAATCTTCGCTTATGTTGCGGGCCATGCAGTATTCGCCAAATATCTTGGCATGCCGCATGTCCCTGGTGCGAGCGAGTTGGCGGTGTTCTGCGGCGCAATTGCGGGGGCGGGGTTAGCTTTCTTGTGGTTTAACGCTTATCCGGCAGAAGTATTCATGGGCGACGTAGGTGCATTGGCTTTAGGCGCTGCACTCGGCACAGTGGCGGTGATCGTCCGTCAGGAAATTGTACTGCTTATCATGGGCGGGGTGTTTGTGCTAGAAACGCTGTCAGTGGTCATCCAGGTGGCTTCTTTCAAACTTACAGGCAAGCGTATCTTTCGCATGGCACCGCTCCACCATCATTATGAATTGAAAGGCTGGAAAGAGAATCAAGTGGTTGTTCGGTTTTGGATTATTTCGATGATGTTGGTATTAATCGGATTGACGACGTTGAAATTGCGATGATGAAATTGACAAACAAATCGGTGCTGGTGCTTGGTCTCGGCGAAACCGGGCTGTCGCTTGTACGCTGGCTTAGTGCGCAGGGTGCGCGGGTGCGCGCCGCCGACAGTCGTGATTTCCCTCCATCTCTGGATGGATTGCGCACGCAGCTTCCCGAAACGGAATTGCATTGCGGTATGTTTCGCAGCGAATTACTCAATAATATCGACTTGATTGCCATCAGTCCCGGCATACCATTGAGTAACCAATTCGTAGTGCAGGCGGCGGCACGTGGTATTCCAATAATGGGAGATATTGAATTATTTGCGCAATCATTGCCGCAAGACCGGCGCCCGAAAATTATTGCCATCACCGGTGCCAATGGTAAGACCACGGTCACCAGCATGGTCGGTGCAATGTGCCGTGCAGCAGGTTTAGACACGGAAGTGGCGGGCAATATTTCGCCCGCAGTGCTGGATGTGCTATTACAGCGCCAAGGACAACAGCCAGATGTTTGGGTGCTTGAACTTTCCAGCTTTCAGTTGGAAACCACTTCCTCCCTTAATGCGGATGCAGCGACGGTGCTCAACATCAGCGAAGACCATCTCGATCGTTATTCCGACATAAACGAATATATAGCCGCCAAGGCACGCGTCTTCCGTAACAATGGGCAGAGAAGCGTACAAGTACTCAATCGCGATGATGAATTTAGTGCTGGCATGGCGTTATCAGGACGCATACTCAATACATTTGGATTGAATACCCCGCCTCCCACCGATAGTGACTGGGGTATCGATAACAGCAGCGAGGATGTATGGCTAATGCATGGCCAACGGCGTGTGATGAATGCCAATGAGCTGCGGGTGGTGGGGCTACATAATGTGGCCAATGCGTTGGCTGCTTTAGCCTTGTGCCATGCCGTGGGTTTACCGCTGGCACCATCACTGAGTGCGTTACGGGCTTTCGAAGGTTTGCCGCATCGTGTGCAGCCCATCGCAGAAATCAACAACATCATTTATTACGACGACTCCAAAGGAACTAATGTCGGCGCTACCATAGCGGCGCTGCAAGGTTTAAGACGGCCTGCCGTATTAATTGCAGGCGGAGAGGGTAAAGGGCAGGATTTTGCGCCACTCTATCCGGTAGTAATGCAATACGCGCGGGCAGTAGTGCTCATCGGACGCGATGCTGACAAAATTGCAGCGGTGCTGCAGAATTGCGGCGTGCCTGTGGTTCATGCACATGATATGGCCGATGCAGTGCGTCTGAGCACCTCCCTGGCACAGCCGGGTGACGCAGTGCTGTTATCGCCAGCCTGCGCCAGCTTTGATATGTTCCGTAATTACAGCCATCGTGCTGAAGTATTTAACGCTGCAGTGTGTGCTTTACGAGGGGACGTGGCATGCTCGCCGCAAGCCTGACCAGCCGCCACCATGCCTTAGTGGAATACGACGAGGTACTGTCGTGGATAACCATCGCGTTGCTGGCGTTCGGACTGATAATGGTATATTCGGCTTCTATCGCCACTGCCGAAGCAAGCAAGTTCACAAACTTTCAACCGACGTATTATTTGGTGCGGCATGGCCTGTATATTTTCGTAGGTATCGTAGCCGGTGTCATGGCGTTCCAGGTATCGCTAGAGAACTGGCAGAAGCTGGCGCCCTACCTATTTCTGCTCGGCGTGGCACTACTCATTCTAGTGCTTATCCCCGGCATCGGGCGCGAAGTGAATGGCAGTCGCCGCTGGCTTTCACTGTTCGTCATTAACCTCCAACCATCTGAACTCATAAAATTATTTGCCGTGCTGTATGCCGCCGATTACACCGTGCGCAAAGGCTTTCTCAAAAATCACTGGGGCCAAGCATTTCTACCGATGTTCGCGGTGATGGCGCTGGTCGGAAGCTTGTTATTGCAAGAGCCGGATATGGGTTCTTTTTTCGTGATTTGTATTGTCGCGATATGTATTCTGTTTCTTGGTGGCTTTAATATCAAGGTATTCGCCGGATTGATGATTGCACTGCCTATCGCATTTGCAACCCTTATTTTTTCATCACCCTATCGCATGCAGCGCGTAATCGGCTTCATGGATCCATGGTCTGATCCTTACGGCAAAGGTTACCAGTTAAGCCATGCCCTGATCGCATTTGGTCGCGGCGAATGGTTCGGCGTGGGGCTGGGCGGTAGTTTACAAAAATTATTCTACTTGCCAGAAGCCCATACCGATTTTCTACTCGCGGTCATTGCTGAAGAGCTTGGATTGATTGGTGTATGCATCGTTATCCTACTATTTACCGGATTGATCATTCGCGCCTTCGCCATTGGCCGTCAAGCCGCCAATCTCGACCGCCAGTTTGCCGCGCTGGTGGCACAAGGTATTGCCGTGTGGCTAGGCGTGCAAGCGATGATAAATATTGGTGTAAACACGGGCGTATTGCCCACCAAGGGGTTAACCCTGCCCTTTCTTAGTTTTGGCGGCAGTAGCGTGGTAGTGAGTTGCATTGCGGCAGCGCTGCTACTGCGCATCGATTGGGAAAACAGACGGATATTAAGAGGCCTGCCAATATGACTCGTAATATCCTGATCATGGCTGGCGGAACAGGTGGCCATATATTTCCGGCTTTAGCCGTAGCTGACTATCTGCATTCAAAAAACTGGCACATCATTTGGCTGGGCGCACCCAGAAGCATGGAAGCAGAATTGGTACCCCAACATGGCTATGAAATGGCCAGTGTGCGTTTCTCCGGCCTGCGCGGAAAGGGGTTGTTGCGCAAATTAATGTTGCCACTCAATCTGCTGCTGGCATTGGGGCAAAGCGGTGCCGCGTTGTTGCGTCATCGTCCAGACGTGGTGCTGGGCATGGGGGGCTATATCACCTTCCCTGGCGGAATCATGGCTGCCTTGATGCGCCGTCCCTTGTTGATTCACGAACAAAACTCAATTGCCGGGCTAAGCAACAAAGTTCTGGCGCGATTGGCCGCACGGGTGCTGAGTGGTTTTCCGCACGTATTACCCGCAGCTGAATGGTGTGGCAATCCAGTACGCGACAGCATTACTGCCTTACCCGAGCCGCATGTACGTTACGCCGCACGTAGCGGCGTGCTTAACCTATTAGTACTGGGTGGCAGTTTGGGTGCACAGGCAATCAATGAATGCGTGCCGCAAGCATTGGCATTATTACCACAGGCCACGCGCCACAAGGTGTTACACCAAACTGGCAAACAGCATCTAGAAGCAGTGCGCACCGCCTACCAACAGGCAGCAGTAAATGCCGAATCCCGGCCATTTCTGGATGATATGGCACAGCATTATGCGTGGGCAGACATAGTAATTTGCCGTGCTGGTGCCTTGACTATTGCCGAATTGGCAGCTGCTGGCGTCGCCAGTATATTAGTGCCATTTCCATTCGCGGTGGATGATCACCAAACCAGTAATACGCGCTTCCTCAGCGAGCGCGGCGCAGCCATCCTACTACCGCAGACTGAATTGAAACCACAGCTCTTGGCAAATTTATTACTGGGAATAACCAGGGAACACGCTCTGAACATGGCACAAAGCGCACGCAAACTGGCCAAACCAGAAGCAACACAATGTGTTGCACAAGTATGTATGGAGTTGGCTGGATGAAACACAAAGTTAAACACATCCACTTCGTTGGCATAGGTGGCTCCGGCATGAGCGGAATCGCCGAAGTATTACTTAATTTGGGTTATCAAGTAAGCGGTTCTGATCTGGCTAACAATGCAATCACGCAACGTATGAAACAACTCGGTGCGACGGTATATTTGGGACATGACGGTAGTCATTCAGCGAATGCCGACGCAGTGGTAGTATCTTCCGCAGTAGCCCCAAACAACCCGGAGATAGTGGCCGCGCGCGCGCGCAATATTCCAGTGGTGCCGCGCGCAATGATGCTGGCAGAACTGATGCGTTTACGCCAAGGAATCGCCGTAGCCGGTACACATGGCAAGACCACCACTACCAGCCTGACCGCGAGCGTGTTAGCCAAAGGTGGTTTTGACCCGACCTTTGTCATCGGCGGGAAGCTTAACAGTAGCGGCACCAATGCCAAGCTGGGAACTGGCGAGTTTATCGTAGTGGAAGCCGATGAATCGGATGCTTCGTTTTTATACCTACAACCCATTTTGGCTGTGATTACCAACATAGATGCTGATCACATGGAAACATACGGGCATGATTTCTCGAGGCTGAAGCAGGCATTCGTGGATTTCGTCGAACACTTGCCATTCTACGGCATGGTCATGGTGTGCGTGGATGATGCCAACATACGCGACATTTTGCCCAATATCAGCAAGCCAGTTACCACTTACGGTTTTGCCGAAGGCGCGCAAATCCGTGCAGTGAATGTGCGCCACCAAGATGGCAAGATGCGATTTACCGCACTATGCCGACAAAACGGACAGCCACGCGATCTGGATATCATACTCAATCTGCCCGGACGGCATAACGTACAAAACGCACTGGCAGCAATCGCCGTGGGGCTGGAAGTCGGTGTGGCAGATGATGCCATCGTTAACGCGCTAGGCGAATTTGAGGGGGTTGGTCGGCGTTTTCAGCGCTATGGCGAGATTTCATTGGCGGATGGTGGCACCTTTACCCTGATCGATGATTACGGTCATCATCCCATCGAAATACTGGCAACAATCAATGCTGTGCGCGGGGCATTTCCGGGGCGACGTTTATTGCTGGCGTTTCAGCCCCATCGCTACACGCGTACGCGTGATTTATTTGAAGATTTCGTCAAGGTATTAAGCGGAGTAGATGTGCTATTGCTAGCCGAAGTATATGCCGCAGGCGAAACGCCCATCGTAGCAGCAGACGGACGGGCGCTGACTCACGCGTTACGCGTGGCCGGGCAAAGCAAGGTGTTGTTCGTGGAACAAATTCAGGATATGCCGCAGGTCATTCTGAATATGGCACAAGCCGATGATGTGGTCGTAACCATGGGAGCCGGTTCAATCGGTAGTGTAGCGAACATGCTAAAAAATATAGCCACCAATATCGGCGTATCTTCTAAATGAACATGATCGAGCCCGCACAATTTATCACAGAGGCGTTACGCGGAACGCTACGCAGTAACGTTGCTATGGGCCGCCATACTAGTTGGCGTGCTGGTGGCCATGCTGAGCGAGTCTATCAACCTGCTGATCTGGCCGACTTGATCATTTTTCTGCGTACCTTGCCAGCAGACGAGCCGGTGGTCGCGATAGGATTAGGTAGTAATTTGTTGGTCCGTGATGGAGGTCTACGCGGCACGGTGCTGCTATTACACGCGGCGCTCACCGAAATGCGTATAGAAACGGATGGATCGATCTATGTACAGGCTGGTGTATCTGGTGGCAAGCTGGCTCGCTTCGCTGCGAAGCATAACCTAAAAGGTGCGGAATTCTTCGCCGGAATACCTGGCACGCTGGGCGGAATGTTGGCAATGAACGCTGGCTGTTACGGTAGCGAAACTTGGAACGTGGTGGCCAATGCACAAACGCTAATGCGCAGCGGAAAATTATTGGAACGTGGGCCGAATGATTATGAAATTGGCTATCGGCATGTTGTGTTACGCAAGAAGGGTAAATATCTTGAGCACGATAACCACATCCCTAATTCCTTACCTTTTTACCAAGAGGAGTTTTTCGTCGGCGCGAGACTGCGTTTACCCGCTGGTGACGGCGAAATCGCTCGCCGCGAAATGAAATCGCTGCTATCCAAGCGCATTGCCTCCCAGCCCTTAAACCTACCCAATGCTGGTTCAGTGTTCCGTAATCCGCCAAACGATTACGCGGCACGCCTGATCGAGCAGTGCGGATTAAAAGGCTTGCAGATCGGGGGCGCGCGCATATCAGAAAAGCACGCCAATTTTATCGTGAATGTGGGCGGAGCTACGGCAGCAGACATTGAAAATCTGATTAACCAAGTGCAGGCATGTGTGCAACACAAGACCGGTATTTGCCTGCATCAGGAAGTGCGAATCATAGGCGAATACGCAAACACCCATGAATAACCAATCTCTTTTCCCACACTCTCTGCCCCCCGCACAACATGGAAAAGTTGCGGTCTTATATGGCGGGCGCTCCGCCGAGCGCGAAATCTCGCTCAAGAGCGGTGCAGCAGTACTAACCGCGTTACTAAAAAGTGGAATTGATGCCCAGCCATTTGATCCTGCGAAACAGGATTTACATGAACTACTGGAGGGTGGTTTTCAACGCGCCTTCATTGCGCTGCACGGACGCTTTGGCGAGGACGGCACGATGCAAGGTGCACTTGAATTAATGAACATACCCTATACCGGTAGCGGGGTATTAGCTTCAGCGCTAGCCATGGACAAATGGCGCAGCAAACTGGTGTGGCAGGCTGCGGGACTGCCTATTCCGGCTTATGAGATGCTCAATGTAGCCAGCGATTTGACCGCAGTAGTGAAGCGACTGGGATTGCCACTATTCATCAAGCCAGCCAATGAAGGTTCCAGTGTGGGCATCAGTAAAGTAAAAAAAATTAGTGAAATGCAAGCTGCCTATGCAGAAGCGGCGAAACATGACAAATCAGTAATAGCGGAAACATTTATTAGCGGGGGCGAATACACGGTTGCTATCCTTGGTGAGCAAGCGCTACCAGTAATTAAGATAGAGCCAGCCAATGAATTTTACGACTATGAGGCAAAGTACTTACGCAACGATACACGTTATCTGTGCCCCGCTGGCTTGTCGCAAGAAAAAGAGGCTGAGATGCAACACTTGGCACTACAAGGTTTTGCACTGATCGGGGGAGCCGGCTGGGGACGTGTGGATTTTTTGATGGACGGAGCTGGACAACCGTATTTGCTGGAGGTCAATACCGTGCCGGGCATGACCGACCATAGCTTGGTACCAATGGCTGCACGTCAGGCCGGAATGAGTTTCGAGCAACTGGTGCTAACCATACTGGAGCTAACCCATGTGGGATAAACCAGAGTCATTACACATGATTTCCAGCACGCTATTCGGCATTTGTTTCGTACTGATTTTATATGGCGCGTTGCACTACGCGTTGCATTTGCCAATGTTTGCGCTACGCACTGTATCTATTAGTACGGCACCACGTCAAGTGGTTCCTGCCCACATTGAGGCCATAGTGCGGAATGAATTGCATGGTAATTTTTTCACTGTAGATCTTGAACAAACGCGGCAGGCTTTTGAGAGCATCCCCTGGGTGCGTAAAGTAAGTATGCGGCGCCATTTCCCATGGCGGCTGGAAATAAGCTTGGAAGAACATATAGCGCTGGCGCATTGGAACGAGGCAGGGTTGGTGAGCACCCACGGTGAAGTATTCTCGGCTGAGACAGACAAACTATTGCCAAAATTCATCGGGCAACCCGATAGCGCAGCCGAAGTGACACAGATGTATGCCGCATTGACTGAGCAGCTTGCACCGCTTAAGCAGGAAATTACAGAAATCAGCTTGTCTCCGCGCCGTTCATGGCGGTTGCGCCTGAATAACGGCATGCTGCTGGAATTGGGGCGTGAGCAATCAAAGCAGCGCTTGGCGCGCTTTGTGGCGGTGTACCCATACAGCATGGTGCCCATGCAACAAAATTACGAATTTTTTCACGCGGGAAAAACCCCGCATCAAAATGGACTGCAACGCAAGGTAGGGTATGTGGATTTACGTTATCGCAACGGTTTTGCCGCTTACCTGTCGGGTACAGCAAACAGTTTGGGCATGGTCGGGAAAAAAGCGATGTTGGGCGAAGCTAAAAAAAGTTAAGGCAGTGGAGAAATGCAATGGGTAATAGCAGGGAAAACAAGAACTTAATTATAGGACTGGACATCGGTACTTCCAAGATTGTCACTATCGTCGCCGAGGTAAAATCGGAAGGAACCATGGAAGTAATCGGCGTAGGAATGCACGAATCCTCCGGCATGAAAAAAGGAATGGTAGTCAATATTGATGCGACAGTAGCGGCGATCCAGCGCGCACTGGGTGATGCCGAGTTAATGGCTGATTGCAAGATTCGTGAGGTTTACACAGGTATCGCGGGCAGCCATATAAAAAGTTCCAATGCCAATGGCATGGTCAAAATTAAAGACCGGGAAGTTGCGCAGGCCGACATCGACCGAGCGGTTGAAACCGCCAGCTCGCTGAGCTTGCCTGGCGACCAGCAGATATTGCACATTTTGGAACAGGAATTCAGCATCGATGGGCAAGGGAATATCAAAAAGCCACTGGGTATGAGCGGTATGCGCCTTGAAGTCGAGGTGCATATCGTTACTGGTGCGGTAGCAGCGGCACAAAACATCATGAAGTGCGTGCACCGCTGCGGGCTGGAGGTGCAGGAGATGATCCTGCAGCCGCTGGCATCAAGCAAGGCGGTACTGTCGGACGACGAAAGAGATTTAGGCGTTTGTTTAGTGGACATCGGTGGCGGTACGACCGATGTGGCGATTTTTACGGGTGGCGCGATTCGTCATACCGCCGTAATTCCGATTGCGGGCGACCAGATTACGAATGATGTCGCAATGGCTTTGCGCACCCCGACTACCGATGCGGAAGACATCAAAATCAAATATGGCTGCGCTCTGCGCCAGCTCGCTGACGATGGTTCGATCAGTGTCCCTGGAGTCGGTGAGCGCGGTATTCGTATGTTGTCACGGCAAACCTTAGCGGAGGTTATTGAGCCACGCGTAGAGGAGCTGTATATGCTAGTGCAGGCTGAGCTGCGCCGCAGTGGATTTGAAAATTTGCTGTCTTCGGGCATCGTCATCACTGGAGGCAGCAGCGCTATGCAGGGCATGGTGGAACTGGGTGAGGAAATATTCCATATGCCGGTACGTTTAGGACTGCCGCGCTATATAGGTGGACTGTCTGATGTGGTGAAAACCCCTCGTTTTTCCACCGGCGTTGGTTTGCTGCTCTATGGATTGGAGCAATACCAACATAATCAGGCGGCACGTCAGCGTTCGAATTCTTTCAGCGAAGTACTAAGTAGTATGAAAGCATGGTTCAAAGGAAATTTTTAGCAAAATAGTTTCTAGCTGGATACAACCAAATGGCTCATCAGGTGTTTGAATTTATATTGTCAACAACAAGGGGAAAACAATGTTTGAAATCGAGAACGTACAACTTCAGGACGCGGTAATTAAGGTTATAGGCGTAGGCGGCTGCGGCGGCAATGCCGTGGACCATATGATCGAGAAAGGCGTACAGGGTGTAGAGTTCATCGTCATTAATACCGATGCCCAAGCGCTCAACCGCAACAAAGCGCGCACTCAATTACAAATAGGTGCCACTATTACCAGGGGATTAGGTGCAGGGGCAATTCCGGACGTTGGACGAGCCGCTGCCGAGGAAGATCGCGAGCGCATTGCCGATTTGATCCAGGGTGCCAATATGATATTTATCACTGCAGGCATGGGTGGCGGCACAGGTACCGGGGCGGCACCCATAGTAGCCCAGATAGCCAAGGAAATGGACATCCTCACCGTGGCGGTGGTGACCAAACCGTTTCTTCACGAAGGTAAGCGCATGCGTTTAGCGCATGCTGGCATCGAAGCGCTGTGCGAATCGGTGGACTCACTCATCATCGTACCAAATGAAAAGCTGATGACCGTGCTAGGCGAAGATACTAGTTTACTGGATGCATTCAGCGCCTCCAACAGTGTGTTACAAGGCGCAGTAGCAGGCATTGCCGAGGTAATTAATGTACCCGGCCTGATGAATGTAGACTTTGCCGATGTACGCACTCTTATGTCTGAAAACGGTATGGCGATGATGGGATCGGCTACTGCCTCTGGATCGGATCGCGCCAAAGTTGCGGCAGAACGGGCCATGTCCAGCCCTTTGCTGGAGGACGTTAATTTAGCAGGCGCACGCGGTGTACTGATCAATATCAGCTCCAGTAGCAAACTCACCTTGAGGGAATTCAAGGAAATTACCAATAGTGTGCAATTTGCCATTGAAGAAGCCACCGTAATAGTTGGCTCTGTGTTTGATGAGAGCATGGGTGACGAACTGCGAGTAACCATTGTGGCAACTGGCTTGGGCTCGCCACTGGAACGTAAGCAAGTTAAGCCGGAACTTGTTTATGGGAAACGCACAGGCACGCATAATGAACCAATCTTCGTGGGCAATTTTAAAGAGCTTGAAATGCCTGCGGTAATACGTAATGGCCGTCACCGCGAAGCAGTCGAGGCGATGAAACAATCCGGTGTAGACACGCTGGACATTCCGTCCTTTCTGCGCAAACAGGCCGATTAATACCGTTCTTGAAGTGCGACCCCCATCCTTTTCAGCCGTTGCAATCAAAGGACCGTAAAGTAGCGGACGGCAAATTTTTTCAATGAAAGGCAGCGATTTGCTTCAAGAACACTGCACAACATTAGTATAAATCAGTGCCAGAATGAACTATGTTAAAATCAAAAACGAAATTATTTATAACTTTCTTAAAGCAACATGGTTAAGCAACGTACATTAAAAAATTCGGTGCATGCTACTGGAGTAGGGCTACATACTGGTGAGCGGGTTAATCTTACTTTGTCTCCCGCCCCGGCAAACAGTGGCATTGTATTTCGCCGGGTGGATGTTATACCAATGGTAGTAATACGCGCTGAAGCGCATACAGTACATGATACCCGCCTGTCCACCTGTCTGGAAGTAAACGGTACCCGTGTAGCCACTATTGAACACCTAATGTCTGCTTTTGCCGGGCTTGGCGTGGACAACGCCTTTGTTGATTTGACTAGCACAGAAGTACCAATTATGGATGGTAGCGCCGGGACATTTATTTTCCTTTTGCAATCCGCGGGCATCATCGAACAATCTGCGGCAAAGAAATTCATCCGCATCAAAAAAATAATAGAAATCAAGGATGGTGACAAGTGGGTACGCTTCGAACCATTTAACGGTTATAAACTTAACATCACTATTAATTTTTCCCATCCTGTGTTTGCCTCTACCAAACAGCATGTGACGATAGATCTAGGGGAACACTCTTATATCAAAGAAGTGAGCCGCGCCCGCACCTTCGGTTTCATGCATGACGTTGAGAATATGCGAGCTCAAGGATTGGCGTTGGGTGGCAATTTAGACAATGCCATCATGATGGATGAATACCGCGTCATCAACCCAGATGGGCTGCGCTTTGAAGACGAGTTTGTCAAGCACAAAATTTTAGATGCTATTGGCGACCTATATTTGCTCGGACATCCATTGATCGGCGCTTTCTCTGGTTATAAATCTGGCCATGCCCTCAACAATGCCTTGCTACGCACCTTGCTTGCTGATGAACAGGCGTGGGAATTCGTAACTTTCAACAAGGCCGAGGAAGCACCGGCATTCCTGCGCTTACAATTGCAAACTGCCTAATTCGTCATCAGGCAGTCACTTTTCGACCCATCTTCAACAAGCGCAACAAGAATGTAAGAGGCGTTAAATTCACCTACTCAATCGCTAAAGGTAAATACTTTGCTCATTCTGCGTCTACTGCTCGTCCTAGTCGCTCTTTTCATTGTCTTTTCCGTCGGGGCGTATATGGTTACCCACAATCGCCGCTATCTAAACCTAGCCTGGCAAATAGTGCGCTTCGTAATTTTTATGCTGTTAATATTTGCCGTACTATTTTTATTAGAACGTTATGTTTTAATAGGCTGGCACATTTTTGTTTAGGGTTAGTCAGCACCACAAAACCACATAAATTTAAAAAAACTTCCCAAGAACACATGCTTCAGCCGAAGCCAGATCAAAAACTAATCCGGGTAAACAAACATTACAAGGAGCGTAAAGCAAACTAGCATTATTCTGTTGAATGCTATAAGCGTATATTAAACCTATTGGTTTCTATAAGAAATCGTATACTCAAATCAAAACTTAGCCGATCCTCGACATGAAAAGTCAAGAATTAGAGAACTCAATGTACGGAATTTTCAGAACCCTTATCAAAATGTTGCACAAACTTTGCAGCAGCCTTGAGCACGTCGTCGAGAGGAATGATAAATGTTAGTTCAACCTCACCCATAAATACCCGCACAGCACATTCAGTAGTGGTTCGGCCAATGGCTAATTCGATATGCTGCGCAGGAAGCGCACTTTTAGGTCCAGACCAAGATTTTACTTTTAAATCCGGCTCTTTTGCCCATTTCGATGCAAGTCCAAGAACTGGATATATCAAAGCATTCAATCCTTCCGGATTAATAATAAACTCTGTTTCAGCGCCATTAGTATCTGTTAATGCAAGACAAATGACATTACTTGCATCGGTAGGGTATGTTCGAACTGAAGCTATTGGTCTTAATGGTTTTTCGTTTGACATTTTTTTCCTAACAACAGAAGTGTTAATTTAACTTTTAATATTTAGTTGATAACGCCTCGCCACGAACACAACCGCGAAGAGATACCACTAGGAGTGAAATATTCAAACCAGAATTTAAGCGTTAGTATTATATTGTCTCTACGCTAGGCACACAATGCTGTTTGTAGGGAATGCTTGCATAGGAAATGTCTTTTGGATATACTCACTTAATAAGTAACAATGGTTATTTTCAATAACGACAAAGGAGTAATACCATGGAAGTATTGGTTCCCATAATGATTTTCGGCGTTGGCATTATTATCGCCACAACTTTGGCTGGTTTAGGTATTCAACGGGTTGTAGAAAGTCAAAAGGGTAATAAATAAATATTATCCAACTTCTATAATAAATTCTCAAAACGACAAGAACACTTCTCCTGTTATTCGCATAGGCACGGCCGTATGTAGCCGTGCTTTCGTTATTGAAGCGCCACGCCCACACTTCCCATGCATTTAAACAACACTGAATTTCCCCACTTAATTAAGTTCTTGGTAGTTTCCACAATTTCTTTTTTTTTCGGTGCAATGCATGGCATGTTGCAGGTAATTCCATCCATACGAGCCTGGCTGGATTCTATTGGTAGCCCTTACGGTGGCCCTGGGCACATGATAGATCCCCTGGCACATGCACACATAAACTTAATCGGAGGGCTAGTAATATTAGCAATGGGAACCATGTATTATTTGTTGCCCATTATTAGCGGAAAGACAATCTACTCTTTGCGCTTGATAAATCACTCGTTTTGGTGGACAACAATAGGGGTGTTTTATTTTTATACTACGCAAGTGGTATTTGGCATATTGGAAGGAAATTTATTACTAGACAATAATCTACAAGCCATGGCACAAGTACACCGCTTTTATGGACCCATCGTAGCCAGTGCAGGAATGATCATGGCGACAGGTTTTTGCATCTATCTTGCTAACGTCTTATTCACACTTAAAAATAAAGACCGGAATCCTTAAGAGCTGTTTATTGCTAAGGCGATAAATTCAACGGAAAGCGCAGAACCCCTTCAACGCCGTTGCGTTTCATCTGCACCTGTAACACGGACCTAGTTCCTGGAGCCACTTTCGCCGCCCTGCGGTAAACACCTACTTCCCCATCTTGTATTGCCTGTATCCATTGGTCTTGGTCGTCAGTGCGCACCGAAACCATAACATCATGAATCGGCCCACGTTTACCAGTCACTATCACCAAAAACTCGTTCACCCCAGGACGCGGTGGGCTGGGCCTGGATTCGACTCGTACCTCCGCATCCTGCCATTTTTGCGGTTGCGTATCAGCAACTCGGTCTCCACCACATGCTACTAATAGCACCAAAAAAAATAGCTTAATGTGTTTTACGTTTGTGCTCCGCAGTAAGTTAACCGCGGGATACAAATTATTTTTCTGCATTGAGTTCATGGGATTGTTCTTTATTATTTTTGTCTGAATCCAACGTACCGCCAATCGACGATCCATATAGATTAACCATGAACCGAACAAAAGCACTTCCGGCTGCAACATAAAACAAAGCAATGATGAACCCCCAGTCTACCCAAGGGCGCTCATCACCCGGGCGGAGACCCCAAAAAGGGAAACTCAAACCTACCGCAACCAGTAACACCGCAACAGTCACTCCTATAAACCAATAGGGTATTTTTTTTTGCGATTCCGGAATGGTTTCTACCAGCTCCCAATCTTCAAGCCCGCGTTTAGCCATACGTTCTTCATCAGAAGCATAGCCAAAACAATCGTCCGGCTTCTCGCCCCAGCGCGGCTCATCTACTTTCGATAAACCTTGAGCTTTTTCACCAATATCGCTAGCGATCATAGCTTCCTCCTTTGTTCAGAAAAATGTTGAACAGGGAATCGCCCCATCCAGGTGTCACCTGCAGAAACTTCCACCACAACAGAATATAACCCTCGTGGCAAATCCTGCGCGATGGAGAGCATAAGCGATTCTCGCCCGATTGGTGATAATTTAATATCCTTGGCGCTAAGCTGGTAACTACCCGGTGGCAAACCTAACACACGCACATGTAACTCCGCTGAACGGTACAATTTATTGGAAAGTGCAATGCGATATTCTTGAACCGTGCGACCTTGCTGGATATCCGCATTGCCCACTGCTACATGATAAGGTTGATATGACCACAATCCCCAAATAAACATCACCGCACCCAGTACTACGAAAGGAGTCGTCCAGCCCATTCGAGCAAACAAAGAAATTGCGATGCCACGAAATTTATTTAGATTTTTATTCGTGCGTTCAAGCATATCAAAACGTAATAGCCCAGGGACTCCTTGCTTTTTATGCAAGCGATTGCAAGCGTCAACGCAATCGCCACAATTAATACAACTGTCATAAATATCAGTTTTGCGCGGATCCAAATCGATAAAGCAAGAAGTAACACAATAATTACACTTAGCGCATTCACCGCTGCGACTGGCATCGTATGCTATATGCAAAGTCTGCTTGGTTTTAAACGAATGCATCCAAACTCTGTAAATACAGGCGTAGCGGCACCAGAAATGTCTTATTAACGCAATATCTATGAAAATGATCACGACACATACCGCGTAAATCCAATGTAGCGATCCCGCCAACTTGGTATTTTCTTGCAGTGTTACAAAAGACCACACCACACTTGGCGGATAGAAATAAAATAATGGGATTAGCGCAAAAAACATAGCCGCCCCCAAAAATGCAACCCCAAGCAGCATCCAATTCACAATTTTATTCTTGGCCCCTGCCACGCGCGGCGCTTCACCAGTTAAACTTACTTCAGCATGCTTACCTAATAGTTTGCGTGTGAGATTGTTAGCCCACTCGGCCATACTATTTTGAGGGCAAACCCAACCACAAAACACAGTACCTGCTGTCGAGTACAGTAACACCAAACTACTCGCCAAAAAAAGCCATGCCCCGGTTACCAAGGCAAAATCAGCCAACCATATCTGCCGATCAAGCACAACAAAAGCAGCCGCACCTGGATCGATTCGGAATAAGCCACTAGCCGGAATTAGTACAACAAGGATCAGGGTCAGCATCTGCACTAACCGCCGCTTCCAACGGAATTCAGAATGAGCAGGTTTGGAGCCTACAGCCGTGCCGATAACCTTGACCGGGATACTCGAAATGGATTTATATTTGACGCCGCTGGCCATAATGTTAAGTTAATTCCCCGTCGCATTTGCTTCACGGTCAAGCGGACTCAGCTCCAGCAAGTGCACACGGCTAATTTCCGCATGAGCATCACCGGCATTTCGCTCAATTCGCCACAATGCACGCACCGCCTCTACGTGATATGGATTAAGACGCAAAATTTTCTGCAACGCCTCTTTCTCACTCAAACCATGCTCGCGCGCCTGCGCTAAAGATGAAAACATATTATCAGCCAACGCATAAGCAATCCAGCGATCTTTTGCATTCGCCTTATAAGCCAAGTGCGTCAACTGGTTAGCCTGTTGCGTTGCGCCACGCGCGGCCGCAAGCCAGCTACGCGTCATCAACTCGCTTGCTACGTAGGCGCGTTCAAAAGCATCTTTATCATTGTCACGAATGCCAAGCAAATTTGCAGCGGCTTCCATTTTCGGTCTGGTTCTCAGCAAAAACTGCAATAACTTTGCCACGTCTAATTCACCAGCGTAGCGCGCGCGTGGCAGACGAAACTCAATCACTGGCGACCACTCATCTTGCACCTGCTCCCGACTAGTCGGCAACGGCCCCCAATAGCGCCCCAACCAAGTCCACTCCCCCTCACCTGCAGTCACCTCATCCTGTTGCCCCAAGGGCATACGCTGCAAATTATGCAGCAACCCCTGCGCACCCATAAACTTCTGTCGTGGACCAACCAAGGCTAAATGCATTCCATCAAGAAATATTTGCGCTTCTGGAAAAATCAGCCGAAAGCTATTAAAAATTACGTTTAAAGATTTATGGTCAAATTGATTAAGCGCCAACCACTGAACAAATAGTCCGTTTTCACTTAGGCGATTACGCACGCGCTGAAATTGTTGCACTGATAATAAAGAGCTTGAGCCTGCCAAATCCGGATGAAACACGTCGCCGATTATGACGTCATACTGATCCCGACTCGCGCTTAAGAAATGCCGCACGTCGTCACGTTCCACTTTGGTTTGACGCAGAACGTTGCGATTTAATGGGGCAAACCAGCTCGCTGCGGAATTAATCGCGCCTTGTGACAATTCAACAGCACTACGCTCTAAATCAGGAAATGCCAGGGAGCCAGCCACGGAAATTCCGGTACCCAACCCAAGAAATAGTACCGAGCGAGGCTGTTCATGCAAGAGCAATGGAAGACGCGCTTGATTGGACTGCACGAACACCGCTGTAGGATCAGTTGAAGCATCCATTCTCTGCAAATCGGTCAGCAACACACGCTGCCCGTCTTGCTGCTCCACCACATGGGTCATCGAAATGGCGTCTTCATAAAAATATAAGTCCTTGCTCCCCGTTTGCGCCTGCGGTAATAACATATTGACTGGCGGCAACTTTACAACTGGCCACGCTACCATTAAAAAAAACGGTACAGCAAGCCATGCGGTACGCGACTGAGTCCAAGTTAAACCCAAAATTAACAACGCCGAAGCTGCCACCACCACCGTAGCAGCGCTGCCCCAAACCGGAATCAGTACCACTCCCGCAACTACCGCGCCGAGTGCGGCACCCAGTGAGTTAGCTCCATATAACCACACCCCTCCACCATTCGAGCGGCTGTTTAGTAAAGGCAACCACGCTCCAAGCGCCAGTGTAACTGGCAAAGTTACCAGCGCGAGAAGTAACCCTTGCATTCTCAATGCTTCAAATAAAGAAGCAAACTCAGCTCGCTCCACCCATGCCGAAAGCGCAGGAAGCAACCATAAACTTAATATGGTGAATCCTCCAGCAGCAATGGGCAAGATTACAAACCACGCTTGTCTGTGCTGGCGCGGCGCGATCAAGCTGCCTATACCAATACCTAACAGAAATGACGCCAGAATCACTGTCAGCACATACTCGGTACGTAGCATCACCATGCCGAACAAGCGCGTCCAAGCTATTTGCAAGACCAGACTTGCCGCACCAATTCCAGCATAGGCGAGCAGAAAAGCTAAACGAGGTCGATTTGCCCTAACACTTTTCTCGGTAACCTGTACTGTGGCGTACCGCGATGAAAGCAGCAACAGCGCAATAACTCCAACACAGCCAATCGCGGCAACCACTCTAACCGCCCAGACCCAGCCCAAAGCCGGGAGCAACCAAAGTGGTAACAATGCGCCGCAAGCAGCACCTAGCGTGTTTAAACCGTAAATTTTCCCCAGTTGCTCCGGCCTATTTCCCAGGGATGCTAAAATTAATGGAAACCCTGCCCCCATGATGAAAGCCGGGAACAACAGTAAACACAATGCGACACTAGCAATAAGACCATACCATTGAAATAGCGAAAGTTGAGCCGCCGCGCCTTCCATTCCCGCCGAGGTCATTTGCAGAATCAAAGGCAAGAGTAAAGCGTAAATAGCAATACCCCCCTCCAATGCAGCAAGCAACAACAAAGGCCTTTTGATTTGGGAAGCCCAGCGTACCGCAAACAAACTGCCCGCTCCCAGCCCCCCCATAAATGCGGCAACTGTCAGCACCACCGCAAAAATACTCACGCCGAATTGCAAAGAAAGTATACGCGTCCACAACACCTCATATGCCACGCTAGTTAGACCAAATAATCCATATAGCGCTGCCAGCAGCCAATAACTACGCTTTGAAATTATTGATTGTGACTCTTCCACTAGCATGAACCAACCTTAAAATGGGGCGTATATAATTAAAACAAATACTGACAACAGCGCATGAATGTGTAATCTACATTTGTAACTGTAAAGCATAGTATTACCCGCATAATTTCCTGCAGGCTTCATACAATCGGCAATATCTCTAGCTTTCCGCAATAGAGCACAGCATGCGGATACAATAACCCTGGAACCTACGAAAGCGGCATGCGTTTGCTTTACTTATCTGCATGTAGGAATTGAAAGCCTCAGCGGCAACATTGCCGATGTAGTGGCAAGCGCAATTGTGCAAACTCTGCAAGTGCGGCATGCATGTTGTTACTTTGACTGGCTCTCTAATCGACTACGCACAGCAACTAGCCACCCACACTTTAAGTAACGCTGAACGATTGCGATGTAGCGATAACGCCATAATTTGATGAAATCTTCTTTGATGCTCTAGGCCCGACTGGTCTTAAAATTCATCTAATGCAAATAACAAAATACCAACCCTTCAGCACTGCGTCTAAACAAAAATAGGCTTTGCAGTAAACGCTCCCATTTAAACCAAGCGAGAATACATCTACTATCACAACAGCTTCACCGAAAAACTGGCTAAACAGGCAATGGGGGAACGGACATGTAATGAATTAAAAAGGATAAAACCAAATAACGCCCACAATAGCATGTACAAAAGCCAACGTGACAGTAAGTCCGGCAGAAATCATATGCAACACAAATACTTGTTTACCATATATTCCCATAGCAATGCCCAATGCCCCAGTAATTAAAAGCAAGACTAATAAAGGCACACCCAATAAAAACATAGTTAAATGCTTTTTTTGTATAGTTGAAGGCCTATCTATTTTAATTTGGCTGGCTTGCTGTTCAAATGCCTCCATCACCCTAGTGCTATCGCCCTGCTGAACGTTATCATCAGCATGCACAGTTGGTATAACACAAAATAAAAACAACATCGCTGTAATCAGCCAGCACGCTATTAAATTTGGGTAGTAAATACCCCTTACACTCGCCATCATTTCTCACTCTCGACTGAAATTATCTGTTGCTCTTCCTGAGCAGCTTTGTTTTCCGCATAATGCCATGTCAACACCGCCATCAAAATAAAGGGAACAAAAAGAACACCCAGCAGAAATAAAAAAATAAACCAGAGCGTATCAATATGCACGTGAAGAAAGCGATAACTATCCACTGCATAACTCATTTTCACCAAAGACAATGAGAAACCCAGAACCATTCCCAAGTGCCGCAACATCTTAAGCACTTTCACTCTTTTTTGCCCGTTACGTTGGAATTATTTGCACAGCGAAATCCAAAAAAATCGGAAGCATAATTTGCAAAAGCAAAATTTCGATGAAAGACTGCGGAAGAAAAAGGATCCCCCTTCCATGAACCACCACGCAACACCTTGTAGCTCCCCCCAGTTGGCACGATATCAAATTCTTTTTTATTCGTTGCCCGCACAATTTTCCCTTTAAACAAATCTGACGGCGCGTCAGATCCAGGGTAAGGCGCAAAATCATCGGCTGTCCACTCATTCACGTTACCCGCCATATCCATTACTCCATATGGACTAACACCATTCGGATAAGCATTTACGTTGGTTGTAGAACCAACATTATAATAAGTATTCAACCGCTCCGGTTCCATCTTATTACCCCACGGCCAGCGCCTACCATCTGCTCCGCGACCGGATTTTTCCCATTCCGCTTCAGAAGGAAGTCGCTTGCCTGCCCACTTGGCGTAAGCTGTTGCATCATACCAAGACACCATAGTAACGGGGCGCAATATTTCACCTTGAGGAATCTTGCCTTTTTTCCAGTTCAGCGGTGGACGATGTGAAGTAGCGGTTACAAACTTAGCGTATTGCGCATTAGTTACAGGATATTTGTCTATCCAAAAAGCGGGTAATTTAACTGTATGCTGCGGACGATTTTGTACATCTGCACGTTCTAAATCTGTACCCATCGCAAAAACTCCCTCAGGGATTAAAACCATACTGTCTATTTCAAGCCATTCCTCTTTGGAGAGCAAGCTTTCAATTTCTATGGCACTATATCCTGCCGCATGATTTTTTTCAGCCTCATGCACACTATGCAACACTAAATCTTCACCCGCAGCGCGTATGTGGGATAATTCATCTTTCAATTCATAAGTTGCGCGCGTGCGCATTTCACCCATACGTTCGAATCCCTGATCCACCACATACAAGGTAATACCAATCGCTAACAAAACCAAACAAATTACAAAAGTAGCCGACAAATAACGTTTGCGGCGTGCATAATCTACAGCAGAATGTACAGTTTTTCTGTTTGCAGAAGTAACTGTCATCTAAATATCACTTTCTCTGTTGTCAGAACGTTGCTTATATAAAAAAGCTCGCGGACTTCTTCCGTAAGTTCCTTTCACCATGATTTCACCCATGACCCCGCCGAATGCCGCCGCAGTCATAACTACAGTCACAAACAAAGCCCACATACCAAAAGGAATTAGCGATGCATTTTCCGGAATTCCACTTAAATAAACGCTATCCAGATAACTAACCAATTTAACTATTAATGGCGGGAAATAACACAGCCATTTACCGCCAAGTCCAAAAATAACAGCAACCAATACACCCACAAAAAAAGGGAGCGCCAACATATCTATGACCCACAAGCTATTAAAATCAAGAATGCCGCGAAATAACTCGATTTTTACTCCAAGTAAACGGTCACCGAAATAGTTCAATACACAACCCATGGTGACTGCCACTACCCCGCTAAAAAATCGAGCTCTGGTCAAGGGTGGCAATTTGCTCATGGGCGGTACTCGTGACCAGTAAGCATCTCATGCTCAGCTTTACGCGTTTCTTCTAAATACCAATCTTTCACCTTTAAGCTTGCCATATAGCGTGCTAGAAGTCTCCGCTCATTTTCCGGTAGTTGCGCATAAGATGGCATTTGATATTCTTTTTTTAAGCGGGATGGCAATATTGCCTGAGGATTGCTAGCTGAAAAATATTGATAAAACCAGTCTTCACTTCGCAAAGAACCCATACCGTCCAATATTGGGGCTGGGACGGCTTTAATAAGATCACGCACCGTCCACAATGAATGGCAACTTTTACAATTTTGCTGGCGATATATATCTGTAGCAGCGCGCTCTAGGGTAGCAGATGCAGTGCTGAAATAAGGAATACCTTTATCGACTTCCTGAATAGTATTGAGGTGCCATAGATTACGCCCCATAAAACCTATAACCACAATTGCAATCACTACAAAAACAATTTTTTCGCCTGATTTCATTGGTCCTGTTGCTTTTCTTTTTCCTGACGCTTTAATACACGCTCCCGGCTTTGTATCTGTGCGGCAACCACTTCGCGACTTTTAGCATATTCCTGAGGGGACATTTTTTCTTTGTCGCCCTCATCAAATACTAGGTACTTGATATCTTCATCGAATTGCTCATTCTTCACTCCCCATCTAATCCAAAAGATGACCGCAATAATTATCATCCCTCCAACAATAAGCCAAAGGTAGATAGACCATCCATCATCCAACGATTGCAAGTAGTTTTCCATGTTTTCTCCGTCGATCGTTAGATAACCATCCTAGTAGACAACCTAGAAAAGATTTCCGCCCAGCATTTGCAATCCACCAAAAATGACTGCAACAACGATACCTGTAATTATCAGACCAAACATAACTTTCTCACCAAATCTCATTTTTTTTGGCGCATGGCTCCCAAATATCACCATGTATACAATACCTGAAAACACCAACACTCCCAACAACATAAAAAAAAACACACCAGTACTAAATTGCTGGCTACGCATCCCTTCTATGCTTAGGTCTAACTTCGGTGAATATGCTGTGTTAGCTAACACATTTAAAACACTACCTATATTCAGGCTTTCAAGAAATGAATAAATAATTATCTCCATTCATTCCAAATAAATTCTTGTAAAAAAGAGTATGCCGCCCTTACGGCGGCATACCTTGTAAACTAAGTTTGCAACCAGCAGTTTAGGATTTATTTGACCTTATTTGAGGACTTTTTTTATCGTAGTTATCTACAAAGAAGCTATAAAAAAATGGAGCCAGAAATCCAATCGCCACTACTACCGCAAAACAAGCAGGTCCATAATCGAAATCTATCATTTGATGCCTCCTGAATGTAGTTATTATAAATTAAACGTTATGCCTTCTATCACCATGACGAGGATCACTATCGTGATGACGAGGCTGCCAATGATAAGGCGGTAACCGTTTCACAGTAATTGTCACACCAAGAAAAAACATCGTCAGATAAAATAGATCAATCGTATACCCCTTATCCCACCAAGGCTGTTGACGCTCTCGTTTACCATTCGGACGATAATTGCCCTCAAAATTAGCAATTTTCACCTCTGGCCCCACAACAGTGTAATCCTTAAGATCCACATCTGGAAGCTTCATTATCTCCTCAATTTGAGGTTTGATAACACGCAGGTCATTCATACTCACCGGATGCCGTCCCTGCTGAGCCTTAAATGGGCTATCTTTATTAATTTCAACAATTCGTTTCATTGCCGCATCGTCACCCTGAGTTTCTTGTATCGACTGAATTTCAGGAGTGTCCATAGCTTTAATATAGTCAGCGTAAATAGCAGCTGTTGGACGCTGTCCCCAAAGAGGGATGGTAGTCAGGAATGCCGTTGCGACCGTTAATAAAACAAGAACAACAACAGGTACAGGCAAACGATTGTTATCTTCCGTCATCCCACCAAGATCTTCAGCCTCCCATAGCTGTTTGGATCGAGCTACAGTATCTTCATGCGTCAAAGTTACCAACGGTTCATTAAATACCCAAGGCATATTATCGTCCCCCTTAAATTATTTCAGGTTTATAACAAAATCAATTAAATTTCGAATCTCGCTATCTTTAGCATACATGGGCACATCAGGAGGAGTAGTAATTTTACCTTCCCGATACTCATCATACTCAGAACGCCATTTTTTGAAATCAATTTTTTTGCCATCAGCGTCAACCTCGCCCCATAAATAATCAAAACGCGGCATAATGGAATGCGGTTGCACTAAACGTGGATTAAAGAAATGCAGCATCATCCACTCTCTCGACGCATTACGTGATCCAACATGTAATAAGTCTGGTCCTTTGCGGTCAGATCCAAATGCTGTCGGAGACTCCCCATTAAAATCGCCTAGCATAGGAGGCGCCCCAAACACTTGCCAATCTTGCGTTTGTTCAGGCAACAATGTATGGCACCACCAACAACCCTCTCGTACAAACATGGTTTTTCCAGCGCCAGCATGTAATATATCCGAATCTGCGGCTTGCTTTAAAACCTCATCTGGAGTCCAGCCTTTCGTAGCTGTCGCATTCTCCATATACGAAAGCGGCTTATCCTCAAAAGTCAGCAATTGATCACTCTTTTTAATCAAAAAGACAGCACCGCTTTCCTTTCTTGCTTCCGTTATACGACCTTGTTTAACACTAAGCTCCTCAACGCCCTTACCCAAGTTCGCAGTATGGGTCACCCCATTCGGCAATGACGTCCCCGCTGGGTATACATAGGCGTACACTGGCTCCATTGGCTCACCACTTTTCGGATCTTTCCTGACCAGCACTTTCAATGGCTTATTCAAACCATTCAACAATGGATCTGCAAGCTGCCAGCCTGAATCCCACCCTGAAGTCAACTGCTTGTCCAAACCAACCTCAGAGCTGATTGAAGCTGCAAGATCGAAGCTTGGGAAAAACAAGGTTATGCTCATTGACAGTCCAAATGCAACTCCAAACGCTCTGGAACCAATCCTATACTCTCTAAAATTCATTATTTTCTCCCCAGATCCTAGCTTAAAGTTTTAAGTTTAACGTTCGTAGGCCAATTCATGTGGCATACGTCCAGCCGGGATAACAGTGCCTTCACGCGCAGTCATCCACATGTTGTATAGCCAAAGAATGGTTGAAGAAAATACCATAGTCCCACCCAACCAACGGGCGATCATATAAGGATGCTCAGCAATCACGACATCAATGTATGGCACTTCATAAATTTTACCTGCACCCTGAATTAGCCCGGCAATCGTCATTGATACCCAATAAGTACTGAATCCAATCAACAACAACCAGAAATGCAGATTTCCCAACGTCAACGAGTACAGCTTGCGTTTCATCAATGTTTGCAGACCAAGATATACGGCTGCGGCCTCAAGAAACGTCGAGAACCCCAACAAAGCAAGATGCGCATGCGCCACCATCCAACCTGTACCATGAATGTACCAGTTGATTGAGCGCGTTTGCTGAAAGCCACCCTGCATATTGAGCGGAATGGCCAGCAATACACCAACCACGGTAAAACGCACTTCAAGATTCTCGACAAACATGTTCCACTTACCCTGCATGGTCAAGAGTATGTTTGACACAAATGCAATCGCTGGCACCAGAATCAGAACACCTTCCACTGAAGCAAAGGATTTTAACCACTCAGGCAAGGGAGCCGACATTAAATGATGCGCGGCAGGCGTTGAATAAAACACAACAATCGACCAAAAGTGCAAATGCCCTATACGGTGAGAATACAATGGATTACCAGTCACCTTTGGAATAACATAATAGGCAATCGCTGCAGCAACGGGAGTAATCCACAACCCCAAAACGTTATGTGCAAACCACCACGTCATGTAAGCCTCGGTCAAACCAGTAAGATGAAAATACTCTGGCAGGTTTCCAACCAAAAATACGATAATCAACATGAACGTTGATGCCGCAAAAAACCAGTTAGTCGTATAGATTCCCTGGGTGCGACGTTTTATTATAGTCATCCATACATTAACCGCCAAAGGAATCGTTATAAATGCAGCGACAGCAAGATCCAGCGGCCACGGGAAGTCAGAGTATTCACGCCCAGAGGTCACTCCCATCCACAACAAAGTCAACCCCAAAGCCAGGGCAACATTCCACATCATGCAATTCCACAAACCAAGCTTCTCTGACCACAACCTTGTGTTCCCCAGTATCGGGGTGATATACATCATGGCCATTGCAAACGCCATCGAAATCCAGCCAAAGATTACCGCCAGCACATGCACCTGACGCATATGACCAAAGGCAAACATTTCTGTTCCCGTTACAAAGTCAGGGAAAGCAAGCTTAGCAGCATTAAACGACCCCAACCCGGTTCCGATCATAAACCAAATAATGGCAGAAAAACCGAAGAAAATCGCCGCCGAACCGACCGGGATAGCCTCATTTTTAGCAAACAAATACTTAAGAATCATGCTGCATCTCCTTTTTTAGCTCTAGGCAGACGAAACGGCTGCCACTACTAGCCTTAATTCCACTATAATTTTAAAGGGTTATTTTTTTGACGATCTATGCGGAGCCACCGAAGCCATCTCTTCTTTAACTATATCGCTCACTGAACCGCCCACTACCTCACCCAACGTATCAGTACCATCCGCCAAGTGAATACGTTTGTGCGGCATCAATACATACCACGACAACCACATACTAGAAAATGCCAAAAGCAAGCAACACGTTCCCGCTATTATTGGAAGCATGTTTTTCCTCCTTAACTTAAAGTTGCCAGATTTTAATTAGTTTAAACAAAACAACTCACGACTTAAGCATGACGCGCATTTTCAATTGCATCATGGCGTGTCAAGCCGAGCGCCAGCATCAACATAAATACAAAGCCAAACGCAAGCATCCAGAACGTCATAAACCCATTAAATGTCGTAGGTATATACGAACCAGCACCGTAACCACCCCAATCTTCAAATCCTGCTCGCCCCATCCAACACATCAAGGCAGCCCCAAACACGCTACCATTACCCATGCCCGTTACAAATCCCGCAACTAAAGTAATCCAAAAGGATTTAGATTGTATCGACTGTTTTTGCATTTTGCATTCCCCCGGTTTTTATCTAAAACATTTAGATATCTTTATGTATCTTTTGCTAATTTTAAGCGGAACTTAGATGTTTTCAAACAAATTTACTCTGCAACCAAATTCTTTTTAGCAATAGATAGCTTGAACTACCAACAATTACTAAAATTCAGTGATCTAAAAATGCAGTGGTATAATAAAACCCTACGCTTAACCTTGTCAAGGCATAGTACACCTAAAAACCAAACAATAATGCTGATTATGAACATTAATACCCTCTTGTCGCGTATCCCCCTTCGTTATTGGGGATATCTTTCGTTATCATTATGGGGTGTAGCGATCCTTTTTTTGTTGCGCCCAGACCTTTACAATTTAAATGAGGGTTCTGCCAAATCACTTTTATTAGTATGGTCAATCGCTGATCAAGTGGCAGCTTCAGTTGTAACTTTTGGCGCGCCCGATTTGCGCGCACTGTTGTTTTTACCTGTGGCATTTCTTTGGACAGGCAATGTTTTTGCTGCGAAAGTTTTCACTACACTTTTGCTAGCCTTTGCTATTTGGTTACTTTACTTATGGAACCGACACAACGTCAATGCTGAAAGTGCGTTAATTGCCAGTGGGTTGCTAATTATATCGCCGTTGATGCTGGAACAAATTGATACGCTTTCTCCCGGCATTTATTTGTTGCCGGCATTTGCATTTGGTGCTTGGTTGAATGCGGAATACCGCTTAAATCCTCGCCCAGGTGGCGGCTGGTATTTTGCCCAGTTACTGGTTAGCGCCTTTAGCGTAAGCCTACATCCCATTGGCCTAGCATACCCATTAGCCTTACTTTGGTCATGGTATAAAGACCCGCTAGACCAGAAGCAGCAGAAGTACTTTTTTATCGGAGTCAGTTTTGCTGCTCTCTTTACCTTACTTATGTTAAGAGGTTGGAATTACGTCGAATGGTTCCAAAATCCTATTAAAAGTCTTGCAATTACTGTGCTCGGATCATCTTTAGGCAGTGCAATATCGGCCGTCAGCTGGGTAATAGGAGGGCTCATGCTTGCGGGGCTTTTAATCGTCGTGATTAAACAATACCGCAATTTATGGTCAGATTTTACAGGGCGCATCTTACTTATTGGCTTGACGCTGGGAATTACGACCAGTGATTCGGCGTGGGGCATAATTGCGTTATGTCTTATTTTGTATTTTGGAATTCCTTTGTTGTTACAATTACATCATGTTCGTGCAGGTAATGGATTCGCGCAGCAACGTGGCTTAATGATGCTATTTATTATTGCTCTTTCCACAGTATTTATGCAGGCAGACAAAAACCACTACCAAATTCGGCAGTCTGGCTTTTTATCGGAAGAAGACCAATTAATTCATATTCTTGCTGAAGAAGCTGAAAATGCCCGAAAAATCGCTGAAAAAGACAAAAGCGGCGAAAACCCTGCTCTACTACGTGTAGCCAGCCAATGGCCAAGCCGTACTATGATCGCGTGTAAATGCGATACATTACCTTTACCCCCCGCAGCGCAGGATCCGCAAACTCAGCTTACCATGCTGCGCAGCATTACCCACTTATTATTCAATCCACGGCAAGCCAACAATGCAGCGCTCGCCCGGAACCTATCTATTCTTGGCGGAGGAGTTATTGAAACAATTGCGTTACAACCCGGCGGGGTGCTTTTACATTTTAAGAACGTAAATACTCAGGCCGACCTGAAGAATAGTAAGTAAGTTATATGTAAACTGCGTAGCCGTCCAGAAATAATTTTCTGACGACTCTAGGCGAAAGTGAACGGTTCGTCTGATATATTCGGCTTATGCCGCAATTGGCGAAACATTTACTTTAAATATATGAATAAACTTATACAAGAAATTATTATTTATTTGATTATAGCTCTCAGCTCTCTATTCATCATGAGCTATGCTGTACACATGCTAGTTGGTGGCTTGGTTAGCAAAGAAACTGAGCATTTACTGATGATAGTCACTTGCCTCATTGGTGTAGTGGCTATAGGATTCATGGTTTGGGATGTAACACAACGTCGCAAGGGTATTAAATAGCGGCCTCCCATAACCTCTTAAAACACTAGGACTCTACAAGTAGGGCACCTGTAAAAATAACCAAGGCACGCACCAGCAGCACAGCCCCACCTTGAGCGCGGTGATCAATGCGCACGCTGTTATCACAACGCAGCAAACGCAAAGCAGTTTTAACTTGCATTACGTATAACGCATACATCATCACAAGCATCATGAAATGTATCCATACTAAGAATGAGGTTAATTCACTCTCCACAATCAAACGCCGATACCAGTCTTTATAAAGATAGAGATAAACCGGCATCCCCAAATCAAATAAAATTACTGAAGTCATACCTAACACATGAAATACGCGTTGCTTAGCGTATCGAAACGCAGCTAGCATTACTACGTAGGTCAACAGTGCAACCCACACTGTAGCTGCTGTCAGCATATTATCTTTAGTCCACGCACCTTATTTTCATTCTCCATCAGTTCTTCTAAAGAACTCCAATTCGATATATTCAGGTGATCATTTTTATTGAGATGCTCTGTCGCCACTTCAAACAGCTAGTTACCTACCACAAGTTTCAGTGTTCTACGGAATAGATCAACTATGCTTAAGTAAATTTAAGTAGATAGACGCTTAAGTTTTAAGCATTTCTTGAATTGCTTGATAATTTTCTTTACTAGAAAACTGTCCTTTATGAAATACAAATTGCAAGCGCTGGTCTAACTTATCCAGCCCTGCCAGACCGAACGAACGGCCTGAGTAATCCCCGTAAACTCGCAAATTTTTCACCAACTCCACGTGCTTTCCATTACGCATAATAATTCGGGTTTCCTGCTTACCTACTTCAATTGCGATGGGCGCGGTAGGCAATAACATTAACCGGGTTTTCAATATACGATTCGCACCCGCGATAAAAAAGAAACTAGCCAGAAACGAAAATAAATATGCCAAACTGACATCACCGCCATACCAAAATTTGACTACCATTGACAGTAAAGCTACGACTGTAGGAACATACAACAACAAATCCCACATCATGCCTTTGCGGTCTTGCACTAAACTGAAACGCGTAACACTCATATTAGATCAACCCGCGCGACTTTCTGTTCCTGCCTTCAGAATTTTCGTAATTCCCGCTTCCATTTCACCATGCAACATGCGTCCTGGTTGAACACCGCTAACGACACCTTTATCATTTATAAAGAAAGTCCAGGGATCACCCATCACACGATATGCTTTGAATGCTTGCGGATTTTGATATTGATCCATATGCAAAAAAAGTACCTGGGTTTGATATTTTTCCATTAGTGCTTTCAATATTTGCAACTGACCATCACACACAGTGCAATGGCCAGGTGTAGCAAACTCCAAGACAATAGGCTTACCTAGCGCCAACGCTTTATCTAAAGAGTATTGGTACATGCGTGCATCTGGCTGACGATATGTCGTCATTTTGCTCATGTCTCCACCGACATCTGCCAATGTTTTGGTGGGCAAACTAGGTGCAAGCATACCCTTCTGCAGCATTCCCATTGAAGCCCCACCTATACTCCATGCAGAAAACTGCTCACCGCAACCACTAACAAGGCCGATGGTAACAAAAAGCCATAATATTCTTATTTTCACTTGGACCGGTTCCATCCATTACAAGTGCGGTATATATTATATCCCCAGATAATGTTAGCCAGCAAAACCACGCTACCGAAAATTCCTGCAAGTGACATAAATCGTGATGCCGCCAGTTCTCCATCGTCATCAATAAAAATACCAACCAACCCTGCAGCACTAAAGAAAACGACGACCCCCAGCAAACCAAGGTTGTGCATCCAGAAGTGAACTTTGACCAAACGCAAACTGTAAATGGAACGACGCACCAATCGTGGTATCAGATAATATACCGCGCCAAAAATAGCCATTTCTACCCACCCTAACAAATTAATATGCGTATGTCCTAAGACGATTCTATGGCCGGGAATCCCGCTATTAACAAAATGTCTGAAGGTGGGAACACCGCCCATCAATGCCCCCCAGGAAAAACCAATTATGCTGTAAATAATGCATGCATAAATAAACCACAATGTATATTTGGTATACTCTTTATCCTGAGCCCAAGGCTCATTTAATTCCTGCATCATACTAATTCTCTTTCGCTTTTAATTTCACTTCTTCACGTACATCCTTATACTCCGATTTCCAGCTATCTGGTGCCCACATCCTTACCATTTCATCAATAAACTTGGACTCCCCGCCCACAGGAGGGAGTCGCGATGCATTAGAGCCTGGATTAGCTCGTAACTCAGAAAGAAACAAAGCAATCGCCTGCAAATCTGTAGGCGGCAATTTCGCTACAAAAGCAGCCCCTTTAGAAGGACCATGATCCATCGTCGTTCCAGCGTAAGCCGCCTCTGGATCTTTTAAAAATTTATTAAGATATTCAAGAGTTCGCTTGGAACCGATACCATCAAGAACCAGCCCCATATTTGTACCATTGCGCATTGCGCGGTGGCAAACAGTGCATCCTGCTGTACGAAATAATTCAGACCCGCGCAAACCTTCTGTTGAAAAATCATACTGAAGCACTGGGAACATCGGTTTATCTAAACGTGACCTGACTACTTCTAACACCAACCAACTGCCCAAAGCCATAATGCCAATCAGCGCAAATCCTCCAAATAGCAATTTTTCTCCAAGCTTCATATTACTAATTGCCATATTGAATAACCCCCAGCCACATAATGTACTTTTCCAATAGACAAAATCCCCGCGCCTAAATATCTCGGCGCGGGGATTTTGCAAGAAACATCAATCCAATCTTTACAACTTCCTATCGAACTACGACTTCCTTTAAAACGGTTTGGTTGTCAATAAGCAAGCCATCCCGCACATTAACCGGTGGAGCAGTAGTCAAATATGCAGCAACATTATAAATGTCATCATCTGTAAGCGTTTTCGCCACCGCTTGCATCATTGAAACCCCCCCAACTACAGGATCATTATTCCTTGTACCATCACGCCAACTTTTTAATTGGTTAACCAGATATACATACTTTTGATTGCCAATTGCTGGGAACATAGGATCAGCACCACGCCCATTAAACCCGTGACATGAGTAACAAGAGGCTACCTTACCCGCCACCCCACTGTGAACCAAAAGCTTCCCCAAATGCGGCTGACCAACTTGCTGCCCCTCCGCTTTAAGAGCCTTCAAATCAGACGGCTCAAACTTTCTAGGTAAACTATCTACAAATGCAGCCACATCACGGCGATCTTGCTCGCTCAATGCCTTAGCAAACCCGTTCATTACCGCGCCCAGCCCAGAAGGAACACGCTTGTCCGCAGCAAAATTAGTAAGTTGCTTAACAATATACACGTAACCAATATTAGCCAAACGAGGCGCGCCCATGGCATCATTACCCAATGCGTTTTCTCCATGACAGGACAGGCAGGCAGGAACATCCCCCTTCCCCTGGGTAAAAATGACCTTGCCGTTAGCAGGATTTGCACTAACTTTTCCAACTTCCGCAGAAACAGCCGTTCCCGATACCAGCACAGTAGCAGCTATAATTGTAAGCCATGACGACAACATGGATGTAGATTTGCGCATTTCCCCCCCTTATTTCTCGAAATTCTTCAATTTATCTTCCCCCAACAACCTTACAAGTGCTGATCGTTCAAACGCTGTGAAATCACACCATATTTTCGGAAGGCCGCCAAAACAACATTTTTACTACTTAGAGTAATATTCAGACTTGCTTTTTAAGAATTCTTTTTAAATAAGATTGCAGCCATACCAAAAATAAATCCAAAAATACATACGTACATCAAAAGAACTTGGCCGGTAGTCACATTTTCAAACATAACTTCTCCTCCTTTCCAATACTGCCTAGTTAAAAAACTTTACTTTACATACTCGCGCCCTTCTATACTAACTAATTTTAGCATTGCCAATTTATATTACGCAAGCTTTTTTGGCCGGCCATTTAAGAAGAAAATAAACTTCAACTTCTTGAAAGCTAATTCAAACATCCGCTTATGCCATCTACACTACACGCGCGCGCAGTCTATAAAGAATGCTTAAATCCACACTTCACTATTAATTATGTGCAGCATGCCACACTATGTGAGTTGCACACCATGATAATAAACAACCTATTACTATAGAGCCGGCCATCAAATAAATTAATAGAACATCCAAATTCCGGCCTTCGCGGGTATAACAAATCGTACTATTTAATAGCCGACTCTATAAGTACAAACACCAATTATATTTAATACAGCAGGTATTTTAGCTTTTTAGGATGGTTTCAGATGAATTACATTCATTATCCCCAAACTTAAAGCCAACTCTAAAAACCCGTAGCTTTCAAACTCTCTGGGGCTGGACTTTATGAATGCGGCCAAAGCCAGCCCACATTTTTCGATGGACTGCGTATTTTTGCGCAATTTCACCCCGCCTTTACCGCAATCGCCCATTTTTTAAGCAATTCAACCTACTATGAACGTCAGAAGACCTCTATTCCAGCCTGTTTGAAATAAACCAAACGCTTGAAGCTGTAGCTAACAGCCGGTATGACCATAGCAAAATTGCCCGTACCTGACCAACAGTGCAAATTAGCTTACCGCCCATTTGTTCCATATCAACAAAGATATGTTCGACACAGGTGCAGGTTTTAACAATGTACATCCCTCCTCTTTACATCTGCGCTTCCGTGCAGCGCACGGATAGCCCTGATCAGCCAGGCCTGACAGGAATCTCCAGCACAGCCTCGAAGTACTAATTTAATGATCATTAGGACAACGTCCAATACAAGCTCAAAAATGAGCCATCCGCCTAGAGCCACTGTACCCGAGCACACGTATATGGAAGGCCACCGATCATTTCTATAACCACCAAAAAGCCAGACCCGCTTAGACTGCCTGTCATCTGCCGCATTCACGCAGCGACATATGAAAAGCCTTACTACTTAACCCGTTAGATTCACTGACCTTGATCATTTACCAAAACTATACCTCAGGGTTGAACCCACCAATTTGTCTCTGCTCAAATTTAATGAAAATCACCCACTGTCCGCTTAGTCTCCTCTGCTTGCTTGTTTATCTGCGTGATCAACTCATCTGCTTTTGACGGATCAATGCCCAGAGCTTGCCATTCTTCAGGGCTAATTTCGGTTGGCCCATGCTCGGAAATACCTATGGCGACTAGCGCTTTTTCCGCGATATTAACCATACTGACCAAAGGTTGGCCAATAGCCGCAAGCTCATTTTCAGGATCGTGGTGATAGCGCAATACAGCAATGATGCTGTCCGGTAGATTCCAAAAACGGGCTAGTTCGGCACCTAATTCACAATGATTCATCTCTAGCAGCTCCGCTTCGATCTCAGCGGAAAATCGATCAGGCTGGGAAACAAATCGGGTTTGTAGTTCATCGCTAAGTTTCTGATCGAGATAATTCAACACCATGTAGCCCATATCATGCAGCAGTCCCGCCAAAAATATTTCATCATCAAGTGGACGTGTGTTGCGCGGCATAGCTTGTGAAAGGATTTTCACGGCTAGAGAGATAGCCAAACTGTGTAACCAGAGACCTTGAACGTCAAGTTTGCCCATAGGCTTCTTTATCAATGACGACATCACTGCAATACCCATGGTGACAGCTTTGACGCGTGTAATACCAAGCAACATCGAAGCGTCCGCAACAGAGGAAACGCGCCTGGAAGCACCGAATAGTGGCGTATTTGCCAAGCCAATAATTTTCGCTGCGATCTGCGGGTCTTTTTCAATTAGCTTGAGCATTGCCCGTTCACCTTCATCACTTTCTAGATCAAGAGCAAGAATTTTCTGCACGATAACTGGCATAGCGGGCAACGTATCTAAGTGCCGTATGGCGTCTTTCAGATTAGCTGGCGAACTGCTGGCGCTCATGCTGCCTCCCATGAATTAATTTATTAATAATCGTTTAGATGTTTCTACCGGAAATTCTAAATCAAACGGCTTACTATCCACATACCGTGTAACAACCCAGTGGCGGCCTATTTTCAATCATGGTAACGACTCATGATGCTAAGTGGAAGCGCAGATAGTAAAGCAACTACGTTTCATTGCCTAGCAAGCTAGCCTGACTTACTCTTCCCATAACCGTTAAATAAAAATGGTAGCGGGTGCATGCAACCTTAAAACCCTAGGGAGGTCAGGTACTAGCATAAAAAATCAAGAAAGCATCAACTAACTGAATGCTGAAGAAAACGCGTCAATTATTCTGACAAGATGGAAAGCAAGTTAACCAAACAAACCAGTCATAATCCTGATTACTGGTGCGCCCGGCGGGAGTCGAACCCACGACCCTTGGCTTCGGAAACCAATACTCTATCCAGCTGAGCTACGGGCGCTTTTCAGGGGTAGCAGTATAACGTACCCGTGCTTACCGTGCACACGGTAAGCACCAAACCCGCCTTTACACGCTGCTCGATTACCAAACATTACTGTTCAGCCAGCGCTTTACTGCTTTCGCGCATTACCCATAAGTTTCCTTAACACTACTCCAAGTTGAATTTGTTCACGCATCTGCTCAATCAAAAGTTTTATTTCCATGGACGCACGCGATACTTCTGCATCGACGGACTTTGAGCCTAGCGTGTTCGCTTCGCGGTGTAGCTCTTGCATCAGAAAATCCAGCCGCTTGCCTACTGTGCCGCCTTTAACCAGCGCTTGCTTCATTTCTACCAGATGGGTTTGCAGACGCGACAACTCTTCATCCACATCAATCTTGCTGGCGAACAGTGTGATTTCCTGCCGCAGGCGTTCATCATCACCCGTTTGCAGCGCAATGCGCAAACGCCCGGCCAGTTTTTCTTCATACGCCGCAATGGCCGCCGGGATGCGCGGTGCGACCAGGGTGCATAAGGTTTTGATTTGCTCTATGCGCTGCAACAGAAATTTTGTGGCTTCTCGCCTTTGCGCCTACGTGCTGCGGTGAATTCGCGCAATACTTGATGCAACAGTTCGGGCACCATGGTTTGCAGTGTGTTGGTAGGCAGAGACGAAAAAGGTCAAAAAGGTCAACGAAGTCAGTTCTAACATTTCAGTATTTTGACTGAAATGTTAGAACTGCCCCCCGCGCGTTATTCTTCGGAGTCGGTTTCAATTTTCATCATGCCAACCTATGAGATACGTGCAAAAACAATTCGAAGATGAGCCTGTTTAATTCAGTTTATTGTTAAGCACCCCCCATGTGTTGTTCAATTTGACAACACGTCAACGTGTTGTTATTGTCTCCAACATGAAAGCCCGCGAATTATTCAACCGACGCGTTCCTGTTGCGGAGCAGGCCTTTGCGGAGATGGTGCTGTGGGAAATGCCCGAGCCGCTTTCCGGCAGCAAGCATCGCTACAGATATCGTCTGGCATTCATCGTTGCCGGAAAGTGTGTGCTGCGTTATGACAACGAATCAGGCAAGGGCGATCATAAACACGTGAGTGGCAAGGAAGTGAAATACCGCTTTGTTTCGGCTGACAAGCTGGCGGCGGATTTTTTTGAAGATGTGAAGAGGTGGCGCGATGAAAACAGTAACGATTGATGTACGACCATTTAAGGACACGCTGGGCGATTTCACCAAGACATGGAAGAGCGGCAAGCCTACCGCGCCGCGCATCAGCTTTGAATCGCCCGAACTGCTATTCAAAGTGTTGTCCGGCAAACGCTGGGAACTGTTGAACGCAATGACTGGCGCAGGCGCGATGTCCATCCGCGAGGCGTCTCGTCGCGTCGAGCGCGATGTCAAAGCCGTGCATGGCGACGTAACCGCATTGCTTAACGCCGGGCTGCTGTCAAAAACAGACGATGGCATGATCGTGTTTCCGTTTGATGCCATCCATGTGGACTTCATGCTCAAGGCGGCTTGAGGTAAGGATAAATCGAGTCTGACCCGAATGCCACTAAGTTCAGCCTTTTTAGCAAGGTCAACCATTGTGAAACTCGCACAAATAATGGCTTAACTTATTGTTTTAAATATGCCGAAGCCCCTTAGCTTATTGGTATTCAGGCCTGACCCTGATTGTATTTTCGTTGAAATTTTAAGAAAAGGTTTTCACGATGACAACTCCATTTCCATATAGAAAAGAATCAAAGCTGTTTGGAGATGCGCTTCTTAAGTTGGCTCACGATTCACATCGAAATCAAATATCCCAGTATGTTTCAAATGAAAACGTGCAAAGTCTGCATCATGGAAGAGGTTGGCTCACAGTTAGGGAAAATGGGACAGAAGAAACTACGCTTGGAGAAGCTAGTGTTGAACTAAAGGTCGATTACACAAGCATTGCCAACAATGATATTCAAACTTTATTTAAATTTATAAGCGATTTTGTCGAGGGATTTACATCGCAAATTGTTGCAAAGATGTTTAAGACACTTAGTGATGCCTGCGACAAGTCTGGAAATGTTGTTAAACAATCAGACCATACATCTAAAGCTGCGGCCTTCTTAGCAACCTTAAAAACAATCGAATTCAGTGTGAATGAAAATGGGGAAGTAGAACTACCTCAATTGCACATCCCACCTGATGGTGCACAAGCTTTTTTTGACGAGCTTAACTCCCAAGGCGAAGAATTCAATAATGAAGTTGCAATAATCAAAAAAGAAAAATCTGCGGCTGCAATAGAAAAAGAAAGAAGCAGGTTATCTAAATACAAGGCGATTAACCTGTGAAGAGCTATCTTCTATCTATCGGTTGTAATGATTATGCGTCAGAGACTTTGAATAATCTGACTGGAGCAGAAAATGACGCAACAAACGTATACAACCAATTAGTCCTTTCCGAATACTCCATTTACGATAAAAATGTATCGAAGATTTTATTATCGCCAAGCTTATCAGATGTAAAGAGTGCGCTTGAATCTATCCTATGTGATTTTCAAACATCTGACATTTTCACCCTTTTCTTTGCTGGTCACGGCGGCGTTCTTACAGGCACTTATTATCTATGCACTAGTGATACTCGACTTGATCGAATGAATTTCTCCGCTTTTTCGCTAACTGAAATCCTTCGCATAGTATCTTCATCAGGTGTTAAGCATGTAAATCTAGTAATTGATGCATGTAATACCGGCGGTCTTGTTAATGATCTAACCTCAATCATCAAGCCGGAAATCATGGGGGCCAAAGGTAGCTTTGGTATTGCGATACTGGCTGCTGCCGCATCAGATGAAAATGCAGGTGAGGTGGCAGGCCAAGGATTGTTAACAAGCGCACTAATAGATTGCCTAAATGGGACGAGGCGAGTAACGGGTGATACCGAATTTTTAGATTTGGTTACTGTTGGTAGAGTTATATCGGCAGATTTTGTTGTGAATACCCCGCAGCAAACCCCTTCTTCATGGGGCATTAATCTTTATGGGCCAAGCATATTCGCAAAGAATCCTTTTTATAACTCTGATGAAGTAATAAATGCGTATGAATTTTCATATATACCACCTGCATCAAGGCTAGGGAAACTAATACATGGTTCGAGAAAGGAGTTTTGGGAAGCACTCGAAAAAATCGATGATGCTGATAGCGCAAGCCTACTACTACGGTCTTTTCAAAGACTGCTTAAAGGTACAGATAGCATTAATGACGCACTAGCGTTAATTACAGGCATTGGATATCAATTTGTAGAGCAAGTCGATGCGTCATCTAATTTAAGTAAGCTAGAACTCATTAATGTAATGCTGGTCGCCTTAATGCCTTACATAGGCAATAGCAAAGTAAACGTTGAGGTAGATAAGCTGATAAGCGCATATAGCCGTATGGGTGGAGTTTGTTTAAATGCCCTCCACCAACAAATGAATGGGGATAATCAATTATTGATATATAAGGAAGGCAAAGGAATTGACGTATTGGCAAATTATTTTTATTTGCCAATACGTATATCCAAGATATTAGGCTTAATTTCGCAATTAGCTTTAATTGATCAGAAGCATTTGCCAGAAGTAAGAAGCCTTCTTCAAATGATATTAGAATCATATTCTAACCACCTTCTGTGTATGTGCGACAGCCAAGCACCATATCTTTATGTGTTTTTCAAAACATTCTTGAAGTTTGGTATTGAGGAGGAAGCAAAGCCACTTCTTACTGGATATCTGTTTGATTATCTGCAAATGCACGGACAAGTTTCGCGCTTAAATATACAGCCAGAAAAGGTATTTCACTTTCTACTGCAACGCAATACACAGCGCAAGATAAACGCTGATCTTGTTGCCCAACCAGACGAGTTAGGCACAGCATTATTACTTGCTTCTACGGATTACGGAATTGCAGATGATCTTGACGAACAAATTCACGCCCTTGATAGGCGCAGCTTCCTTCTTTTTATACCGTCCAGTTACAAAGATTTTTGTGATAATTTAATAAGGGATGGTCAGAACTTAGTGCTGCGCTGTGGTTTTGATTTTTGGAGCGCTCACACATTTAAGCAGATATGCTCAACACATATTGAGCAATATTCAAAAAGCAATTTCAAAGATATCAGTGACCCCCAACTATTTTGCTGCATAGCCAGCTCATTTATTCAGCCAGACAGATTACCGATAATGCTTAGATGAAAATACCAACTAATGGGGTCAGCATCAAATTACTTTTTGAAGCACTTGCAACCCACGTCACCGAATAAGTAATGTGAAGCTGACCCCTTTAAATCGGTTATTTCTTTAACGCCTTTACGGCATCGACCAGCAGCAAGAACTGGTACCGGCGTCAAGTTCAATTTTCATCATGCCAACCTAAGTAATAAACAATTCGACTCCGGTTCTTTTTGTTTTGTTGACGGACATTAGTCGGCAATCAGGCAAATGGATTTTTGACCACCAAGCCGTCAATCTTCATCCCGCTTTGCATGTCCTCGGACAGCAACGTTTTTGCTCCGGACAAAATTGCTGCCGCGCATATGTGCGCGTCATAAATTGAAAGCTGAAAACGCTTGGCAATTTGCACCGCCCTTTCATGCGATTCGACAGTGAGCGGGACGACGTCGCACGCGGCCTTAATTGCCAACAACACCGCATCAATTTCTTCCCAGCTCATTTTGAGTTTGCGTAGACAAACGGAAGTCACTTCGTTGAGCACCTGCACGCTGATGATACCGCCCTTGTTCAGCATGGCTTCGGCGCGGTCGGCCTTGGCGGCATCGCCGGACAGCAAATACAACACTACATTACTGTCGATAAAAACCGTGCTCACTTGGCAGGTGTCCGCTCGTTGGCCTCAAGCCGGTCAAAGTGAAAATCGGCAGGCAGCCGACCGCGAAACTGCCGCAAGCGCGCCAGCAATTCCTTTACATCTTTCTTCTTCGAAACTTCAAAAGTTCTGGAATCGACGGCATGCAAAGAAATCTCCTCGCCCTCTTTTAAATCCAGCGCCTGCACCAGCACGGCGGGCAACCTGACCGCCAATGAGTTTCCCCATTTTGCAACTTGCATGATTTACTCCTTGTGGATATACATATTAAAGTTAGTATATCATGATGCTTGGGTTGTTGGCATTGCAACATTTGGAGAAGCAAGGTAGCTGGAGCAGAAGGTGGCAGCCATGCCAAAGCCGACCCTGTTAAAATCCCCACTTTCTTACACCTTCCTGACCCGCCGCTCATGACCCAAAAATCGACCCTAAAACCACACGTCACCATCCATCGCAAAGACTACACTGCCCCGGCTTATTGGGTGAACACCGTTGAAATCGGTTTCGATCTCGCCCCCGCGGCAACGCGTGTGTCCACGCGCATCACCCTGCAGCGCAATAGCAAATCGCCCAACAGGGATGTGGAGCTGCTGGGCGACGGCGTCAAGCTGGTGGCCTTGCGCATGAATGGCAAGACGCTCCGCAAAGGTGTTAAGGGTTACTCAATAGCAGACGGTAAATTGCGCATCGCCAACGCACCGGACGAGATCACGCTGGAGATCGAGACACTGGTTGAGCCCGAGAAGAATACTTCGATGATGGGGCTGTATATTTCCAACGGCAATTTCTTTACCCAATGCGAGGCGGAAGGTTTCCGCAAGATCACCTGGTTCCCCGATCGCCCGGACGTGATGGCGAAATACACGGTGATGCTGCGCGGCGACAAGAAAAAATATCCGGTGTTGCTGTCCAATGGCAACCTGATCGAACAGGGTGACCTGCCCAAAGGCCGCCACTATACCAAGTGGGAAGACCCGTTCAAGAAGCCTTCCTATCTGTTTGCGCTGGTGGCAGGCAAGCTGGTGTGCCAGGAAGAAAAATTCAAATTAAATAGTGGACGAAAAGTGCTGCTGCAAGTGTGGGTGGAGCCGGGCAATCTGGACAAGACGCAACATGCGATGGATTCGCTCAAGCACAGCATCCGCTGGGATCAGGAACGCTACGGGCTGGAGCTGGATCTGGACCGTTTCATGATCGTTGCGGTGGGCGACTTCAACATGGGCGCGATGGAAAACAAGGGCCTGAATATCTTCAACACCAAGTATGTGCTGGCCAACCCCAGCATCGCCACCGATACCGATTACGCCAATATCGAGGCGGTGGTCGGCCATGAATACTTTCATAATTGGACCGGCAACCGCGTGACCTGCCGCGACTGGTTTCAGTTGTCGTTGAAGGAAGGGCTGACCGTGTTCCGCGACCAGGAATTCTCCGCCGACATGATCGGCACGGACAGCGGTCGCGCGGTGAGTCGCATCGAAAATGTGCGCATGCTGCGCCAGGTGCAGTTTTCCGAAGATGCGGGGCCGATGGCCCATGCAGTGCGGCCGGACAGTTTTGTGGAGATCAGCAATTTCTACACGGTTACGATTTATGAAAAAGGTGCCGAGGTGGTGCGCATGTACCAGACCCTGCTGGGGCGTGACGGCTTCCGCAAGGGCATGGACCTGTACTTTGCACGGCATGACGGGCAGGCGGTTAGCTGCGACGATTTCCGCGCGGCGATGGCACACAGCAGCGGGCGCGACCTCGCCCAGTTTGAGCGCTGGTATAGCCAGCCCGGCACGCCGCAGCTCAAAGTGCTAAGCCACTACGACGCGGCCAAACAGACTTATGAATTGACGCTCAGCCAGCGCTGCAAGCCCGCCGCCGGACAAAAGAAGCCGCTGCCTTTCCATATCCCCGTTGCGGTTGGCCTGCTCGATGACCGGGGCCGCGACATGGCGCTGACTCTTGAGGGTGCAGCCTCTGCAAAACCTGCCACCACCTGCGTGTTGGAGCTGACCAAGGCAAAACAGACTTTCATCTTTAACCGCGTCACCACCAAACCCACGCCTTCCTTGCTGCGCAACTTCTCTGCGCCGGTGGTGATGGAATATGACTATTCCGATCAGGAGCTGGCGCAGCTGATGGCGCATGACAGCGATGCCTTTAACCGTTGGGAGGCCGGGCAACGCCTGGCGATGCAACGTCTGTTGATTCTGATCAAACAGGTGCAGGCGGGTGAAAAGCTGACGCTGGATGAGCTGTTCATCAACGCCTTGCGCACCACGCTCATCGACACGGCGCTGGATCCGTCTTTCCGCGAGGTAGTGCTGACGCTGCCTTCTGAATTGATGCTGGCCGAACAGTGCGAAGTGATCGACCCGCAGGCGATCCACACTGCGCGCCAGTTCATGCGCAAGACGATCTCTGAAAGACTCAAGGCCGATTTCATCGCCGTCTATGCAGCCAACCTGACCCCCGGCAAATACAGCCCCGATGCAAAATCGGCCGGCAAGCGCGGCCTGAAAAACCTGTGCCTGTCTTATCTTTTGGGTTGGGAAGATGAATCCACGCTGCAATTGGCTCACGTGCAGATCGACGCCGCCGACAATATGACCGACCGCCTGGCCGCGCTGATGGCGCTGGTCAACACCGGCAGCAAGACGGCACAACAGCCATTGAAAAACTTTTATCGGGATTTCAAAAACGAGGCGCTGGTGGTGGACAAATGGTTCAGCCTGCAGGCGACCGCGATGCATACCGATGTAACAGCGGTGCGCAAGCTGATGACCCATCCCGCGTTCACGCTGAAAAATCCCAACCGCGCACGCAGCCTGATCTCCAGTTTTTGCAACGGCAACCCGTCACAGTTCCATGCAGCGGATGGCAGCGGCTATACCTTCTGGACAGAGCAGGTGATCGCGTTGAACAAGCTCAATCCGCAGGTGGCCGCACGTTTGGTACGCACGCTGGATCACTGGAAAAAATACCAGCCTGCGCTGAAACAACAGATGCAGGCCGCGTTGCAGAAAGTTGCCGCAACCAAAGGCTTGTCCAAGGATGTGCAGGAGGTGGTATTCAAGACGTTGGGGTGAGGGAAATCAAAGGGGCTAGCAGCCCCCATGTTCCCTTAAATTCTTGCAATTTGCATGATGAACCTCCTATCTATATCCGGCAGTGGAGTGAATCCACCGCCGGGTGATGAGATCAGGTAGCCTGCACTACGATTCGGCGCGGCTGGGCATGCTCGGCCTTCGGAATGCGCAATTCCAGCACGCCATGTCGGAATCCTGCCGATACCTTGTCGCCATCCAGTTCCCGCGACAGGGTGAATACCCGGCGGTAACGCGATAGATCGACTTCAGCGTGGATCGCCTCCATGTTCGGCGGGGAATTTATTTCCAGCTCGCCTTCCAGAATCAGATTGTCGCCTTCTACATGGATGGACAACTTTTCTTTTGGCACTCCAGGTAGATCGGCATACAGTGTGATGCCGGTCGCATCTTCAACTACGTTCACTGCAGGGCGCATGGCTGCACTCTCTTCACTCGCATTTTCACGCTTGATGACTTTCTCGTTCATGGTGTTCTCCTTTGTCATTGAACTGAAATCCGGCGCGATTGGGCAGCTTCCCTGCGCGCCACGCAGACGTGTAGCACGCCATCGCGATAACTGGCCGTAGTCGAATTCGGCTCGATGTCGTCCGGCAGCGATACGACACGTCGGAAACGCCCGGAGAAATGTTCGCCAATATGTATGGTCGCTCCCTCAGGCGGCACTATGTTTTTGCGCTCGCCACTGATGGTCAGCACGCCATTCTCGACTTGCACATCGAATTCCTCCGGTGTCATGCCGGGCGCAAAGGCATAGACCTCAACCGACTTCGGTGTTGTGCCAACGTTCATGGCCGGATAGCCTGGCGCCGCACCACGAATGCTGGGGGAACCGCCAAACTCACGCTGTAACCGCTCCAGTTCCGTGAACAGATCGCGGGGAAAAATACCTCGATAATGCATGATGTCTCCTTTCAACAGGTAAATGCTGGCAGGATTGCCATACCCCGCAATCTGTGGACACGAACATAAATTTTCAAGTGCTTGAAAGTGGAAAAATTTGACCATGTATAGGGCACCTCTAAAAATTTAGCGTTCTAAACAAGACTAGGCGCGAATAAAAAATGTTGACGCAGCATATATATTGATATGTAAGGAAACATTTTTTGTGAGCAACAAAGTATTGTGACGAGACGGGTTAAGCAGGCAATCCCCGAAGGGGATGCTCGCAAATCTGAATTTTAGAGGTGCCCTATAGCCAAGTAGGGTGGGCACGTTTTTGTGCCCACGCAGGCAACGTTAATCATACCCCAGCACAGTACTTTCCATCGCAACAGCCCAGTCATGCGCATATATCCCATCACGCACATAGCGGTGAAATGTCGAATGAGGCCAATCAACCGCGCGTTGACCATGCCCGTGTTTAACCGGATTGAAATGAATGTAATCGAGATGGCGGGCAAAATCATTTTCATCACGAATTTGGTATTCCCAAAATCGCCGTTGCCAGATAGTCGATTCACGATGTTTGAGTTTTGATGCAGTCACCCAGTCGGCACGACGATAATCTTCTCTGCAGGCCAAAGAAACCGCTCGCTTGATCATCATCCAACGGGTGGGAAAATCGGCATCACCGTCAGGTAATGTCCACACGCAATGTAAATGGTCGGGCAACAATACCCATGCATCAATGACGAAAGGACGCGCCACACGTACCGTTTCGATTGCAGCGCGCAAGGCGTTACGAATCGCTTCGTCACATAGAATCGGCTGCCGCCGGTAAGCGACCACCGTAAAGAAATAGCTTGAACCTGCAGCCATTGCGCGGCGATAACGTGACATAGCCGTTTACTCTAAAATGACGAATCCGCGTGGGCACAAAGACGTGCCCACCCTACATGGCTGCGCGGCTTTATCGCGCAGCGTCCAGCGACCGAAGGGAACGAGGTTGAGCGCCATGTTAGGGCTTTTTATTTGGAGTACCACTCAATGATCTTTTGGATCGCCATGATTGTGCTCAATGTGATTGCGATAACGGCAATTCTTGTTGCCAACCGAGAATTGGATAAGGCCTTGCGGGAAATGGATAGGCTTTCCTCGGCCCGACTGTCGGAGCGCATTTGGCGCTCAGCCTCCTTGGCCGCTAGCCAAGCACGAGCAGGTTCCCACTTCAAGGAGTGCAGCCCTCATTTGGACTCGAGCCTGTGTGTAACTTCGACCACCCCAAGCGCCTCGAATTTGGAGTCAAATTGATGAGTGGCACGATGAGCAACGCTGTCGTAACCCCTTTAAATATCGTCTTCCGGAGATGACATTGGTAAGCCCTAACGTAATATAGACACCCTAAAAAATGCCGATAAAGGCACCTGTAAGGTGCATAAACTGGCGCATATTTGATAATTCATTGTTCAAGTAACCAGGGCTATCAAATACATCACCTGACGCACGACAGAATGAAACATTACTCCAAGTTCTGAATCTGTTCACGCATCTGCTCAATCAATAGCTTCATTTCCATGGACGCACGCGACACTTCTGCATCGACGGACTTTGAGCCTAGCGTGTTCGCCTCGCGGTGTAGTTCCTGCATCAGAAAATCCAGCCGTTTGCCTACTGTGCCGCCTTTGACCAGCACTCGCTTCATTTCGACCAGATGGGTTTGCAGACGCGACAACTCTTCATCCACATCAATCTTGCTGGCGAACAGTGTGATTTCCTGCCGCAGGCGTTCATCATCACCCGTTTGCAGCGCTATGCGCAAACGCCCGGCCAGTTTTTCTTCATACGCCGCAATGGCCGCCGGGATGCGCGGTGCGACCAGGGTACATAAGGTTTCGATTTGCTCTATGCGCTGCAACAGAAATTCCTGTAGCTTTTCGCCTTCGCGGCCACGTGCTGCGGTGAATTCGCTCAGTACTTGACGTAGCAACTCAGGCACCATGGTTTGCAGCGTGTCGGTCGGTATAGGCGCGCTTTGCAGCACGCCATTCCAGCGCAATACATCGGCGACGCTCAAACCATCCGCTTCGGGCAAAATAGTCTTTACCTCGTCGCTCCATTGAGCCAGTTGTCGTACAAGGGGCTGATTGAGCTGCGCCGGATTTTGTACGGAGGGCCGCGGGACAAAACCGATACGGCATTCCACCTTGCCGCGCGTCAATTGTGCGGCAAGGATCTCGCGCAGCAGGGGTTCCAGCATACGCAGCTCGTCTGGCATACGTAATTGGAGGTCGAGGTAACGGTGATTAACCGCACGCAGTTCCACTGCAAGCGATCCGGTATCGAGTTCTGTTGCGGCAGTAGCAAAGCCGGTCATGCTAAATATCATTGGGACTCCAGATAATATGGTTTGGATGATTACTCACCCCGATTTCAAAGTTTAACAAGGGCCTGATTTATTTATGCCTTGCTAAGTTTTTCAGGAATTAGACATACAGTATGAACATTATATGACGATTGCATATTGTGAAATTTGTTATATAAAATTCCAACGAGCTTGCAACCGCCGTTTCGGACTAATTCTGATTGCCTAAGCGGCGCAAGCTATAATGCGTGCCATTTCATTTTTGGATTATTTTTATGCGTCCCAGTCAGCGGCAAACCGATCAGCTTCGTTCCATTCTTATCACGCGTCATTACACCAAGCATGCCGAAGGTTCGGTGCTGATCGAATGTGGCGACACGAAAGTGATTTGCACCGCCAGCGTGGAGGAACGTGTGCCGCCTCATAAAAAGGGCTCCGGTGAGGGGTGGGTTACAGCGGAATACGGCATGTTGCCGCGTTCTACCGGCAGCCGCATGGGGCGCGAAGCAGCCAAGGGCAAACAGTCTGGACGCACGCAGGAAATTCAACGCCTGATCGGACGCAGTTTGCGCTCTGTGGTGGATTTGAAACAATTGGGCGAGCGCACCATCCAAGTGGATTGCGATGTGATTCAGGCCGATGGCGGTACGCGCACCGCCAGTATTACCGGCGCATTTGTCGCTTTGCACGATGCCGTTAGTGGATTGATCAAGCAAGGGTTGATCAAGGAAAACGCATTGCGTGATTTCGTCGCTGCGATTTCGGTGGGTATTTATCAGGGTATGCCGGTGCTTGATCTTGACTACGCCGAAGACTCTTTATGCGATACCGATATGAATGTGGTGATGACCAGTGCGGGGCATTTCATAGAGGTGCAGGGTACGGCAGAAGGTCATGCTTTTAACCGCACCGAGATGGATGCCATGCTCAATTTGGCGCAATCCGGCATCGCGCAATTAATTGAGATGCAGCGCGCGGCGCTGGCGAAATAACTCACCATGCACAAGCTGGTTATTGCCTCCAACAATCCGGGTAAGTTGCGCGAGTTGCAGTTAACGCTTGCGTCACTGCCCATTGAGATACTGACGCAGGCGCAACTTGGCATTGACGAGGCTGAAGAACCCCACTGCACTTTCATTGAAAATGCACTGGCCAAGGCGCGTCATGTCAGCCGTATTAGTGGCCTGCCTGCTCTGGCGGATGATTCTGGACTATGCGTAGCAGCTTTAGGCGGCGCACCGGGTGTGCAGTCCGCGCGTTATGCGGGCGAACCGAAATCAGATTCGCGCAACAATGAAAAATTGCTGCAAGCAATGGAAGGAGTGGCTGACCGGCGTGCGCATTATTATTGCGTGCTAGTGCTGGTGCGCCATGCTGACGATCCGCAGCCGCTAGTTGCGGAAGGCGAATGGCATGGCGAAATTGCGCAGCAGATGCGCGGAGAAGGAGGATTCGGTTACGATCCGCTGTTCTGGCTGCCGCAGCTTAACAAGATGAGTGCGGAATTAAGCCGCGACGAGAAGGCGCAGATCAGCCACCGTGCACAAGCACTGCATATTCTGCTACAAAGGTTGCAAATAGCGGCGTATTGAGAACAACGGAATTACAAACAACGCTTGGTATTCCGGCCGTGCGCAACAGCAGGCAAAGTCGCCCGCCCGTCATTTCAAATGGCAGCCTGCTTATCCGCATTTTTCCAAATATTGTTGATGGTATTCCTCGACGTACCCATGAATATTCACCTGTTACACCCACTTGACTCCACGACGCAAGAGGTCAGTTTTAAGGCTTTACCGCCGTTGTCTTTGTACATCCATATTCCGTGGTGTGTGCGCAAATGCCCTTATTGCGATTTTAATTCGCATGAGGCGCGCGGGGCTCTGCCAGAGCAGGAATACGTGGCTGCGTTAGTGCGCGATATGGAGCTGGCACTGCCGCAAATTTGGGGACGCAAGGTGTACACCGTGTTCATCGGTGGGGGCACGCCTAGCCTGTTTTCTGCGCAGGCTATGGAGCAAATCCTCGCTTCAGTACGCATGTTGTTACCGCTGGATCATGGCGCGGAAATTACGCTGGAAGCCAATCCAGGCACAGTGGAGGCAAACAAGTTTGCAGGCTTCCGTGATGCCGGTATCAATCGGCTATCGCTCGGCATTCAGAGTTTCAACGATACTCACCTCAAGGCGCTGGGACGTATCCACGATGCGTCCCAGGCGCGGCGGGCGGTAGAAATCGCGCAGCAGCATTTTGACAACATTAATCTGGATTTAATGTACGGCTTGCCGCAGCAAACGCAGGCGGAAGCGGCACAGGATGTGCATGCCGCACTGGAATTTGCACCGCAACATTTGTCCTGCTACAACCTCACTCTGGAACCGAATACATTTTTTCACCGTTATCCGCCAGCCCTGCCGGACGATGATCTATGCAGCGTCATGCAGCAAGATATTGAACAAATACTAAGCATGCACGGCTATCAACATTATGAAACCTCGGCTTTTGCACAGCAAAAAAAACAGGCGCGCCATAACTTGAATTACTGGCAATTTGGTGATTATCTCGGCATCGGCGCCGGCGCGCACAGCAAGCTGAGTTTCCCGGACAGGGTGCTTCGACAGGTGCGTTATAAACAGCCGCAGGCCTATCTGCAACAAGTAGCGCAGGGTTTGCCGGTGCAGACCGAACATGCAGTGAAGCGCGAGGATTTGCCGTTTGAATTCATGATGAATGCGTTGCGTTTGAATCAAGGCTTTGCTGACGCGCTATTTGCCGAGCGCACCAGCTTGTCTTTGCTGCTGATCCGCCGTGAACTGGAGCAGGCCGAGCAGCGCGGCCTGCTTGAACGTAATTTGCAGCGCATCGCACCGACCGAGTTAGGGCGGCGCTTTTTGAATGACTTGCTGCAGATTTTTTTGCGCAAGTAAGGTTGTGTGGAATTGCCAACCCGCGATGATTTGCGGATTTTGATTAAAGTTTCTTGAACACCAAGTCCCAAACGCCATGCCCCAGACGCAGCCCACGTTGTTCAAATTTAGTAAGCGGGCGATAAGCCGGGCGCGGAGCATAATCCGCCGCAGTATTTTCCAGTGATTTTTCGCCGCTCAACACGGCGAGCACCTGTTCAGCGTAATCCTGCCAATCGGTAGCGACATGAATATATCCACCCGGTTTTATTTTCTTTACCAGTTGCGCCACAAACGGAGGCTGAATGAGGCGACGCTTATTGTGGCGTGTCTTGTGCCAAGGATCGGGGAAAAAAATATGGACGCCGCCCAGCGCGTCATCGGCCAGCATGTCGCGCAGCACTTCAACTACATCATGCTGGATGATACGGATATTTTTCAAGCCCGATTCTTCAATCTGTTTGAGCAAACTGCCCACACCCGGGGTGTGCACCTCAAGGGCAAGATAATCATTTTGCGGATGCGACTGGGCGATGGCGGCAGTGGTTTCGCCCATGCCGAAGCCGATCTCAAGGATTTTTGGCGCATTTCTACCGAAGACATTTTCCAAGTCCAGCGGTTGAGGGAGGTAGGGAATGCCATAAATCGGCAGGAGCGCATCAAGGCAGCGCTGTTGCGCATTGGAGATGCGCCCTTGCCGCAGCACATAGCTGCGAATGTGTGAGGAGCGCTGAGGAATCAATTTATTAATCCACTGGTAGGTGAGCTGGGCGAAGCGCTATACAATTTTTTTGGCATGCGCCCGGCCAGGAATGCCATGCGGCCAGCCTCCACGGCCAACTTCATGGCAGAGGCCATCAATACCGGCTGTTGTGCGGCGGCAATGGCGGTATTCATCAGCACCCCATGGCAACCGAGCTCCATTGCGATGGCCGCGTCTGAGGCGGTGCCCACTCCCGCATCCACAATAACGGGCACCTGCACGCGATCCATGATGAGCTGCAAATTCCACGGATTGAGGATGCCCATGCCGGAGCCGATCAGCGAAGCCAGCGGCATGATGGCGACACAGCCAATGTCTTCCAGTTGTTTTGCGATGATGGGGTCATCCGAGGTATACACCATCACCTGAAAGCCATCCGCCACCAGCGTTTTTGCGGCGGCGAGGGTCTCCACCACATTCGGATAAAGCGATTGCGGATCACCCAGCACCTCCAGTTTGACCAGACTGTGCCCGTCCAGCAGTTCGCGTGCGAGTCGCAGCGTGCGCACGGCGTCGTCCGCGCTGTAGCACCCCGCCGTGTTGGGCAGCAGGGTATATTTCGATGGCGGAAGAATGTCCAGCAGATTTGGCTCATTCGGATTTTGCCCGATGTTACTGCGACGGATGGCGATAGTGATGATCTCGGCGCCACTGGCCTCCACCGCCGCCTGCGTCTCGGTAAAGTCCTTGTATTTGCCGGTGCCGATTAACAGGCGCGAGTTATAGCTTTTGCCCGCGATGAGCAATGTGTCTTTGTTCATTAATGTATTCCGTGATTAACCGCCACCGACTGCGACAACGATTTCAAGTCGGTCGCCATCTGCCAGCAGTTGTTGGTTGAATTGTCCGCGCGGCAAAATTTCACCGTTGCGTTCCAGCGCGATACGCTTGCCAGTCAGTTGCATCTGTTCGAGGAGCGTAGCGACGGAAATAGGATTGTCGAATTGGCGAACTTCGCCGTTAATTGAGACTGAAATCACTTTCAAATTCTGGCCGTGTTAAGGTAACATCCATTCTACATGCGGGCGTCGTATAATGGTAATACCCTAGCTTCCCAAGCTAGAGCCGTGGGTTCGATTCCCATCGCCCGCTCCACCTGTTTTTCACCATCTATTTCCATTAACATAATCAGCTACAACTCAAGGCTTCATTCAACAAGGTTCAATTGACCGCATTACGTCAAACTGGTCTCCGTGCAGGGCGCAGCTACTTTACCCGCAGTCGCGCGAATACTTCCTCTGCTGAGGGGCTAACTATGTTTCTAACCGTGCCATCATGCAAACCATGAGTAGGAATCGGCAACCCGGCTTGCACGTAGTGGGCACGCCAGTTGGATTCGTACAAAACCGTATGCAGTCCAGTCCATGCACTTTTGAGTTGATTGAGCTTGAACATATCAAATATCACACGGTCACATATGGACATCCAAGCATTTGGAATCAGACCCCACATGGGCCACATAAAAGCTGCAGACCGGGCAAACGACAGACAGCTTGTGTCTACATGGGTATGCTGCAAATCCTCCCTATCCTCAAGGCGCAGGTGCTCATGGCCAGGCACAAAAATGTACCGGTAAGAAAATACGGCATCCAGCACCTCCCCCTTCGCCCGCGCTTGTTCATAAACATTCACCAAGCTCGTTACATGATTGGGTTCGTACAAGTTATCCGCATCCAGGAAACAAATGACATCTGCGCCTTCGTTCAAGGCGCAGATGGCACCCACACTTCTGGGCGTACATCCATAGTCGCCATGAGCGACTGGCAGATTGATAGCAGACAGATTCTTAACGCCTGAAGTGACATCTGGCTTGGGATGTCCGTCAGAAATGAGGTAATGCTTTGTATCTTGATGTGTCTGCGCCAAAACGCTTTGGATGCATCGCCGCAGGATTGCGTCCGGCTCTTTGTAGTACGGCGTAATAATCGCAACCTTCATTTGGTGGCCACCTTTGAATGGGTATTTAGATTTTGAAATATGCGATTGTTTTTTTCAAGCCATTGATCAGGTCAACCCTTGGGTACCAATCCAACTGGCTTTTTGCCAGGCCGATGTCGGGTTGCCTTTGTTTCGGATCGTCCTGGGGCAGAGGTTTCAAAACCAATTTGCTCTTTGAGCCTGTCAGCTCAATCACTATTTTGGCAAGCGCCAGAATCGAAATTTCCGAAGGGTTTCCAATATTGACAGGCCCGGTAAATTCATCGCCGGTACCCATGGTTAGGATCAACGCATCTATCAAATCGTCAACGTAGCAAAAACTTCTGGTCTGGCTTCCATCACCATAAATGGTGATGTCATCCCCGTTGAGGGCCTGAACGATGAAATTGCTGACCACACGGCCATCACCGGGCTGCATCCTCGGCCCATAAGTGTTGAAAATTCGTGCCACTTTGATCCGCAAATGGTGCTGTCGCCAGTAGTCAAAGAAAAGCGTTTCGGCGCAGCGCTTGCCTTCATCGTAACAACTGCGAATACCAATCGGATTGACCCTGCCCCAATACGCCTCCGACTGGGGTTGAACTTCCGGGTCGCCATACACCTCGCTCGTGCTTGCCTGAAGGATTTTTGCCTTTACCCGTTTGGCCAGGCCCAACATGTTGATAGCGCCATGCACACTAGTCTTGGTGGTTTGTACCGGATCAAATTGGTAATGCACCGGTGATGCCGGGCAGGCCAGATTGTAAATTTCGTCGACCTCCACATACAGCGGGAATGTGACATCGTGCCGCATCAATTCAAAATGGGGATGTCCCAGCAAATGTTTGATATTTTCCTTGTTACCCGTGAAAAAATTGTCAACACACAATACATCTGAACCGCTGGCCACCAGCCGTTCACATAGGTGCGACCCTAAAAATCCAGCCCCACCGGTTACGAGTATTCTTTTCATTATTTACCTGCTGGAATTGGATGATAAGGGTAGGAAATTCAAGTGCGACACGAGGTCTCTCGTGCAAGTTGTTCTCACTTTACAGGAGGGCACCACCTGTGTCACCGGGTGAATCCAAGGGTTTGAATAAAGAGTGGCTTTATTTGCCCACACCAACGGCGGCAAATATTGGCGATTCGATTATTGCTTCGGAGGCAAACGGAAGATGCTGGCACGTGGCCTATATCTGGACGTATCCCTAGCCGATGCCAAGCAGCGACGAGATATGCGCACAAGGCAACCGGAAAAAACGCAATCTTGATATTCGTAAGATAGCTCGGTCTGGCTGTTTACCGGAGGAATAACTCAAGGGACAATAAGAGCCTTGCCGCATATAAGCGTTATTTTATTATGAACAAGAAACCCAGTCCCTACGAGATGCTCCGAGTCCATAAGTCTGGCGATGCGCCCTATCAGGCACATTTCGTTCCTGAAGATGTCAGAAAAATATGTGTCGAGTTGGCGCCATCGACCTATCTGGATGTGGGGTGCAATCGCGGCCAATTGATTGCTGCGGTCAAGAAAGGGCTTAACAACCGTGCCGTTTGTGTTGGTGTTGAAATGAACGCGGTTGCCGCAAAGGCCGCAGAGCAGGTTTGTGACCGCGTCTATCCCAGCACTTTTGATGCGGCAATCAGCGGAATCAAGGCAGACTACCCGGGCGGTTTCGATGTTATTTCATTTGCGGATGTACTTGAACACATGTATGACCCGTGGGAAGCCATGGTTTTGGCGAAGAAATTGTTATCCGGGCGTGGAAAGTGTGTATTTCAAATTCCGAATATGGGACATCGTTCCATTATTGGCGGGCTACTTTCAAATCGATTTGACTATGAGTTGATGGGTTTGCTGGATGTAACGCATATCCGCTTTTTTACGCCGGGATCATTTGAAGACGCCTGCAAGCAGGCTGGGTACAAGATCATGCGTAAGGTGCCCATCATGGAGGAAAATCCACAACCTGTACTGTCTGCCTTCAGCACGCTGATTGCAGGATCAGAGGATGTCAAAAATTTCTTGCGAATATTGGGCGTGACACAGATTAATCTTCCACTACTGGCAATGTGGCAAATTTGTTATGTGTGTGAGCCTCTATAAACTGGATCGGCACAGGATTCCAGTACGCACGAACCGTTGGAAAAAATTACTGAAAGTTCGAATGCCACACCTCAGTACCCATGCTGTGATCCTCAGCACGACCTGTTATCTTCTCCCCAGCGCTTCACTAACACATGCTCCACGCGCAGGTGGTCCAGTATTTTTGCCACCACAAAATCTACCAAATCTTGCACACTTTGCGGGTGATAATAAAAACCCGGATTAGGCGGCAGGATAACCGCACCGGCATGGCTCAGCTTGAGCATATTTTCCAAATGGATGGCGGAAAACGGTGTTTCGCGTGGCACTAAAATCAGCGGGCGCTTCTCCTTGAGCATGACATCGGCTGCGCGGGTAATGAGGTCGTCGCTTAACCCCGACGCCACCGCCGCCAGTGTACCCATAGTGCAGGGGCAAATTACCATCGCATCGCCGGGATTAGAGCCTGAGGCCATGGGTGCGAACCAATCATCACGCCCAAATACGCGTAATTCACCGCTAACTTTGCCGAGCCGTTCCGCCAAGATTTTTTCCGCATCTTGCGGACGGTTGGGTAACACGAAATCCAGCTCTTGTTTGGCGACTATTTGTGCCGCTTGTGAATAGACCAGGTGGACGCGCTGGCCGCCTTGGAGCAGGCACTCAAGCAGCCGCATGGCGTAAGGTAAACCGGATGCGCCGGTTAGAGCGAGTACGATAGTTTTCATGTGCTTTTCAACCAGTCAATTTTGGCGTTTCGAACCCAGTGTTTGGCGCATTCAGGTAGTGTGCCGCGATCAGGCCATTTACTGTACCAAACAACAGTGCTGCCGTAGCAAAGATAGGAATTAAGTAAGCCAACCCGGCATGCGGAATAAGCCAGAAATACACCAATAGTAATTGGCCAGCAATGTGTGCAAATGCGCCGAAGATACTGTGGGTGACCGGGCCGAACCAGCGCGCTGGTAAATACTGGCTGATACCCAATATGGCGATGCTGCATAGCGCGCCACTTACGCTGAGAAAAAACCCAGGCGTAAGGAAACTCCCCATAAGCAAGCTGCCCGCCAGTACCCGCAACAGGGATACCCAAGCCGCCATGCGCCAGCCATAACGTGTGAGCACAATGAGGGTGACGATGTTAGCCAAACCAGGTTTTACGCCAGGCAACGGCGAGGGAATGGCTGCTTCCAGCATTGACAAGCCCATCGCCAATGCCGCCATGCGCGCGATGTGGTGATCCGCTGCGGTAGTTACGAATTTAATAGTTGAGGCTGTCATAACGCTTGCCCCTGCCACTCAACTCAACGCTGACCTGGTTGGGCAGGCAGATGGCAATTTCGCCGGCCTGCTTCAACCAACCTTGATGCACACAATATTGACGCGGGCTGGGGTCGGCGGCGATGCGTGCCTGCCGGTTATGTATGGCAATCTGACTAATACCGAGCGGGCCGGGCACAGAAATAATTTGGTTACGGGATAGTGGCACTTCGCTGAATATTTTGCCGCTGCTGCGAATGATCGCCTTGTCCGCTGCGCCGCCTTGCCATAGCGTGATAGTGATCCATGTAATACAGAGCACACCGAGCAACAACACCATCCAATCGCCTATCTTTATGGGCGCTAATGACAGCATGATTATTGATTGTGAATAGCAATGCTAAACAACATTCCGCCATTCCCGCACTGAAAAACATTCGGTGCGGATAAATCAAAGTTGCTCTGGAAATCCTGGATTTGCTCCTGTACGAAAATGGCAGTTACTGTAATGAAATTTGTCATAAATTATACAAAAATCAATTAGTGTTACCGAGTTCGCGGTGACGCAGCAATACTTGCTGTTGCAATTTAAAACAACGCGCAAGCTTTTCCACCAAGTACACCGAGCGATGTTGGCCACCTGTGCAACCAATAGCAACGGTGAGGTAGCTTCGGTTATCAGCGATGAAGCAGGGCAGCCAGCTCTCGACAAAGCTGCGGATGTCTTCGCACATTTTTTGTACATTTTGGTTACGTTCGAGAAACTCGATGACCGCCGCATCGCGCCCGGTTAATGGCCGCAACACGGGGTCGTAATGTGGATTAGGTAGGCAGCGCACGTCGAACACTAAATCGGCATCGAACGGAATACCATTCTTAAAACCAAAGGATTGGAACAGCAGGGTAATCCTTGCGCGGTCAACCCCCTTAAAATCTTTAACCCAAGCACGCAAGGCATTAGCGCCAAGCTCGCTGGTATCAATACGATGGCCGATGTTGCTAATCTCGGCGAGCATGTCACGCTCGAGTTGCACGCACTCAGGTAACGTAAGTCCTTCGTTGGTCTGATCCGGCGGTAGGGCGTTACGCAGCGGATGGCGGCGACGCGTCTCGGAAAAACGTTTCACCAACGTATCTGTTTGCGCATCCAGGAAGAGCAGGTGCACATCTATACCCTGTTGCTTAAGTTGTTCAATATAGTGCGGCAATTGTTTCACGCTGTCGCCGCTACGCACGTCTATACTGACAGCAATGCGTGTGTTACCCGTCTGATGCAGATTTTCCATTAGGACGGGCAACAATGCAGAAGGCAGATTGTCCACACAATAATAGCCGCTGTCTTCCAGCGCCTTAAGCGCCACGCTTTTCCCGGAACCGGAAAGGCCGCTGATCAGAAATAATTGCATGATTTATTGTTCCTGCATTTGCTGCTCGTGACGGCTGATAAATTCTTGCATACTGTCGATACCGCGTTGCTGTAGCACAAAATTGCGCGCAGCCGCTTCTACCAGTACCGCAAGGTTACGTCCGGCCATAACCGGGATGCTTACCGTGCTGATCTTCACGCCAAGGATTTCTTGATGGCTAGCCGCTAACGGCAAACGTTCCAAATGGGAAAGATCGCCACGTAAAGGCCGTTGCAAATGTACGATGAGTTTTAAACTTTTTTTGCGCCGCACCGCAGTCTCGCCAAACATAGTGCGAATATTAAGCACTCCCAGACCCCGCACTTCGAGGAAATCACGCAATAGTTCCGGACAGCGTCCTTCCAGGGTTTCTGGAGAAATACGGTACAGCTCGGTGATATCGTCCGCCACTAAGCCGTTACCACGCGTGATAAGTTCCAGTCCCAGCTCACTCTTGCCTATTCCACTATCACCGGTAATCAGTACCCCCACCCCAAGCACGTCGAGAAACACACCATGGCGCACGGTCGATTCCGCTAACGCTTTGACAATGTAATGACGCACGAGCCACATCAAATGCACACTGGGCAGAGGTGAACGGAACAGCGGTGTATGTGTGCGGTTAGCGTAAACGATCAACTCTTGCGGGATCTTATCCGTGCCAGCCACGATCAGGCATAGCGTACCGCCGCGTTCAAGTTGCGCCAGCGCCTCTGTGACCGCGACAGATGAAAGCCCTTGAAGATGGTCAACTTCAGTTTCACTCAATACCTGCACCCAATTCGGGTGGATAAAATTAAGGTGGCCAATCAAACCCTTGTTAGAGGCACTGACTAAATCGCTATCCAGTATTTTCGCAGCACCATTCGCTCCAGCTACCCAGCTCAATGCCAGCTGCTCTTGTTTGTCCTCGAACAGCTGTTGGATATTGACTTGTGCCATTGCTATTACGCTGCCCAGTTAGTAAACAATTGATGAATTACCGCTACATCATTGCTATTCTGTATTTGTTCGCGGAAGGTTTTATCACTGAACATTTGCGCCAGTTCGCCGAGTAGTTGCAAGTGCAGGTCGGTGGCCCGTTCCGGCACCAATAACACGAAAATCAGGTTGACCGGTTGACCATCCGGTGCGTCGAATGGTATCAATGCTTGTGTCTTGACGAAAGCGGCAACCGCATCCCGTAGGCCTTTAATACGGCCATGCGGAATAGCCACGCCGTGTCCCAAGCCAGTTGAGCCGAGTTTCTCACGCGCAAACAGGCTATCGAATACTTGGCTACGCGCAATTTTCTGAGTATTTTCAAATAACACCCCCGCTCTTTCGAAAACCCGTTTTTTACTGGTGGAATCGGCATCCAATATGACGTTCTCAAGGGGTAAAACTTTACTGATCAGGTTCATAATTCAAGCATATCAAAAAAAGAAGGGGTGGCCGTAAGCCGCCCCGTTATCATTCTTGCTCCGCTGCAGTAGGATTGCCGGATTCATCATGGCGACGAGCGGCATGTTTTTCTTTATGCTTGATAATTTGACGATCGAGTTTTTCGATCAGATTATCAATAGCGGCATATAAGTTTGTGTCATCACATTCCACAAAAATTGTTTTGCCACTCAGATGGACGTTAGCCTCGGCCTTTTGTTTCAGTTTTTCCACCGATAGAACGACATTAACATCAATCAAATTATCGAAGTGGCGTTTGATTTTTTCGATTTTGTTTACCACGTGCTCGCGAATAGCGGGAGTAATTTCCAAATGGTGTCCGCTGAGATTGAGGTTCATGGCCTGCTCCTTATGGTTAGAGTGATTTACGAAGATTAACCGGGAGGATGTTCAGCAATTCCCGGTATTTTGCCACGGTACGCCGGGCAACCAATATGCCCTGCTGTGCCAGGATTCCAGACATGCGGCTATCGGTTAGGGGATGACGTGCATCTTCCTGGTCGACAAGCTGCTTGATGAGCGCGCGGATCGCCGTGGAGGAACACGTACCACCACTTTCGGTCGCAATTCCGCTACAGAAAAAATACTTGAGTTCATAGATACCGCGCGGGGTGAGCATAAATTTTTGCGTAGTCACGCGGGAGACGGTGGATTCATGCAATTCAAGCTGTTCCGCGATTTCGCGCAGCACCAGCGGACGCATGGCGGTTTCACCGTGCTCAAGAAAACTAAATTGACGATCGACAATCGTCTGCGACACACGCAAAATAGTATCGAAACGCTGCTGTAAGTTTTTGATAAACCAGCGCGCTTCTTGCAATTGGCCGGCCAGTTGCTGTGCGTTTTTTTCATTACCCTGTTGCAAAATGTTGGCATACATTTGGTTAACACGCAGGCGGGGCATAGCACCCTGATTAAGGCGTACATGCCAGCTACCGTGACGGTATTCTACCACCACGTCAGGCACAACATAATCTGCAGCCCGCTGTTCAAATTCAGCGCCAGGCCTTGGTTGCAAATGGGTGATAAGTGATTGTACGGTGCGCAATGCATCATCGTCACAGCGAAGAAGTTTTTTCAGCTTGGCAAAATCATGCGCCCCTAACAGGTTGAGGTGCTGCGTCACCAAGCGCAGAGCCAAATCACGGCCCGGGGTATCTTCCGGGAGTGCTTTGAGCTGTAAAGCCAAACATTCACTTAAGGTACGTGCGGCTATACCTGGCTGATCCAGGTGTTGCAATTGAACCAGGGCAGTTTCCAAATCATCCAGGGTAATGTCAAGTTCTTGTGGCAGCATTTCGACAATTTCTTCCAACGGCTGCGCCAAATAACCATTGACATCCAATGCGTCGATCAGCAGACCGATAATTTTTCGGTCGCGCACATCATGCTGGCTCATATTTAACTGCCATATGAGATGTTCACGCAGACTGGGCGTCTCTGCCGCAACTTCACCACGCACTTCTTTTTCATCATCCGGCCCGCTTGCTGCTGAAAAAGAAGGTTCATTCCAGTCATCTTTTACCCAGTCTTCGTCGCCCTGTTGCGATATCTCATCTTTTACTTCGATGCTATCTACAACGGAGGTAGAGGCCGCATCTCCATGTGCATAGGGCTGCATAGCGTCTTCATCTTCACGTTCGAGCAATGGATTTTCGTCCAGCAAGCGTGCCACCTCTTGGTTAACCTCCAGAGTGGAGAGTTGCAACAGGCGTATGGCTTGCTGTAACTGGGGGGTAAGCGTCAGCTGCTGGGATTGCTTAAGTTGTAACGTGGGTTTCATTACGCAATTTACGGACAAGAGCGGCGCATAGTGTGTATTTATAGTTTGAAATGCTCGCCGAGATATACTTTTCTCACGCCTTCATTATAAATGATTTCATCGGGTTTACCTTCCGCCATTACCGACCCGGCATTAATAATATAGGCACGGTCACAGATTCCCAGTGTTTCACGAACATTGTGGTCAGTGATTAACACACCGATACCACGTTCTTTAAGAAAACGAATGATTTTCTGAATGTCCAACACGGCAATCGGATCTACCCCCGCAAATGGTTCATCCAACAGAATGAAGCGTGGGTTAGTGGCCAGCGCACGGGCGATTTCAACTCGCCGCCGCTCGCCCCCGGACAGGCTGATAGCTGGATTGTTGCGTATATGGGTAATATGCAGATCCTCCATCAATTCATCCTGCCGTGCTTGAATTTCATCGTTATCGTAATCTTGTAATTCCAGCACAGCCTGAATATTTTGCGCGACCGTTAAACGGCGAAAAATAGATGCTTCCTGTGGCAGATAACCCAACCCCAAACGTGCACGGCGATGGATGGGAAGATGCGTAATATTCTGTCCATTGATGAAAATATCGCCCCCATCCGCAGCTACCAGCCCTACAATCATGTAAAAACAGGTGGTCTTTCCGGCGCCATTAGGCCCTAACAGTCCGACCACTTCGCCGCTCTGTACTGCTAGGGAAACATCGTGCACTACGGTACGGGAACGATAGCGTTTTTTCAGTGCAACGGCGCGCAGCTCGCTCATTGATGTTCGTTAGGCTTGGTTAGTGTCGATGTCGACTTGATTGACAGGGGCTCACCGACTGAAGAACGCTTGTTTTTAGGTTGGATAATAGCGCGCACGCGCCCCTTATTGGAAGTACCGTTCACTTGGAATACTTCAGTTCTTGAGTTATAGGTAATATGTTCCCCGCGTACTTCATCCTGATCCTGTTTCAGGCGCGCCTGACCAAAGAAATCTATGCTTGCGGTTTGGGTGTCATATTCAATGCGCTCACCATATCCTTCCACATATCCGCTGGCATTATCGCGCTTCTGGCGAAAACTGGCGGGTTGCCCGGTTGCCGTACCGTGCTTGAATCCTTCCTTGTCCTGTACCACAACAATTTTGTCGGCGTTAACAATCATCGTACCCTGGGTAAGCTGCACCTTGCCTTCAAAGACGCTGATTTGTTTGATATCGTCAATACTGAGCTGATTTGCTTCCAAATGCATCGGTTTGTCACGGTCAGCAAGTTCAGCTTGGCTAGTTGGCACATGGCAGATAAGCCCTATACAAAACAGGGTGGCGTATTTAATTTTTGTCGGGCGCATATTCGCTTTTAACTTGCGCAAGCAATTTTACTATGCGCGCTTTATTATCAAATTTCATACCTACTGCACGCACAATGTTACGTCCGTCAACCATCATTACCGGCTGGTCTGTTTCAGCTAAGCCACGGTCAGGAATAACATGCAGATAAGCCGTGGTGAATGTCATCTCTCTTTGCGTAGAACTAGCGGTACTCACGATTTTTACATTATCGCGTAAAAATATTTCATCACCTTTGCCTGACACGATTCCGTTATTTGCATAGGTATACACGGGTGGATGGTCTGAATCAAAGCTGGTAAATTCAGGAGCGTCCAGATACGTACTATCGTTATCTGGGTAATGCAGCATTTTTTGTGCAGCCATTATGAAACGCGGTTTACCCTGTTCATTAAGCGTGGTAGCGACAAACCTACTAACGATAAAATCTGGGTCGTGGCGCTTACTGCTGTCAGGCGTTACCGGTAGTGGCTGTAATTGCTGGCTCAGCCAATAAACTGCGGCCAGCAGCAACAATAGCAGCGGCAATCCGGTAAACCAAGCGCGCAAACGGTCAGTGACGATTGAGTGACTCATGCCAAGTAAGGCGCAAGTTGCGCATCTAGTGTGCCTTGCGCCGACATCAACAATTCACATGCTTCACGTACCGCGCCATGCCCACCGTCACGCTCGGTGATATAGTGGGCGCGGTCGCGCACGATTTGTGGCGCATTCGGTACGCTAATAGCCAACCCGACACGAAGCATTACCGGCAAGTCCATCACGTCGTCACCCATAAAAGCGACGGCATCCAATGGCAATTTAAGTTGAGCAAGCATTTTTTTCATGCTGGCCAGCTTGTCATGAACACCCTGATACAGGTGCGAGATACCGAGATGGTGCGCGCGTAGCTCTACACATTGGGAGGTCCGGCCAGTAATGATGGCCAGTTCCACACCAGATGCCTTAAGCATTTTTAAACCATGCCCATCAAGCGAATTGAACCGCTTAAATTCTTCACCCGAGTCGGTTAAATAAAGTCCACCATCTGTCATGATTCCATCCACATCAAAAGCAATGAGACGAATGGATTGCGCCCGACTTAACGACATCAAATCACCTTCGCACGCAGCAAATCATGCATATTCAGGGCGCCGACCAATTTATTGCTGGTGTCTGTCACCAGCATCTGGCTAATGTTATATTGCTCCATCACCTGCACCGCTTCTACTGCCAGTGCATCCGGCGCAATACTGCGCGGACTGCGCGACATGACAGCGCTGATTAAAGTGGTCGTGAAGTCAATATGCTTCTCCAACGTGCGGCGTAAATCTCCATCAGTATAGATACCCAGAACCTGCCGAGCATCATCTACAATGGCGGTCATGCCTAGCCCTTTGCGCGAAATTTCCAACACTGCCTCAGCCAGGGTCGCATTTTGATTCACTGCAGGAATCCCCTTGCCGGAATGCATAATGTCACGCACATGGGTAAGCAGACGGCGACCCAAGCTTCCACCAGGGTGCGAACGGGCAAAATCTTCCTCCCCAAATCCCTTTGCATCCAACAACGCCACGGCCAGTGCATCGCCCAATGCCAGCGCTGCTGTGGTGCTGGCAGTGGGCGCAAGCCCCAACGGGCAAGCCTCCTTGTCCACCGCAGCATCGAGATGCGCGTCCGACGCCTCTGCCAAGCTAGACCGCGGATTGCCTGTCAGGCTAATCAGCCGTGCCCCCTGGCGTTTGATGACTGGCACTATAGTGAGTAATTCCTGACTTTCTCCGGAATATGACAACGCAATAAACACATCTTTAGCGGTAATCATGCCTAAATCGCCGTGGCTAGCTTCGGCAGGATGTACAAAATACGCTGGTGTACCTGTACTAGAAAATGTAGCGGCGATCTTGCGCGCAATATGGCCAGACTTGCCCATGCCGCTTACAATCACACGGCCTTCACAGGCTAAAATAATATTTAACGCCTGCAGAAAATTTTCATCAATCCGTTGCGTAAGCGCCAATACAGCTGCGGCTTCAATGTGTAATACTTCGCGGGCTAAATCAAGTGCGTGCGAAGTGGCAAGGATAGCTTCGTTCATGATGGCGAATTATAACAGTGCCACTCGGTAGCGTCATTCTCTCATCGAGTTCACGACCCCATTCTAAGCAGGGCGGACTGCGCATGCGCATGCAAACCCTCACCGAGGGCCAACACTGATGCAATTTCGCCCAGCATCCCTGCGCCTTGCTCGGATACTTGAATCAAACTGCTGCGTTTCTGAAAGTCATACACTCCCAACGGGGAAGAAAAACGTGCCGTGCCGGAAGTCGGCAAAACGTGATTAGGGCCAGCGCAATAATCACCGAGCGACTCGGAGGTGTAACAGCCCAAGAAAATTGCCCCGGCATGCTTGATTTTTGGCAGCCATTGCTGGGGATCAGCCACTGAGAGCTCCAGATGCTCCGGGGCTATACGGTTACTGATAACACAAGCCTCATCCAAATCAGCCACATCGATCAGGGCGCCACGATTCTCTAATGCAGTGCGTATGATGTCACGGCGCGGCATCTGCGCCAGTAGACGATCTGCACTTTGCGCCACAGCTGTGGCAAAAGCCGCATCTGGTGTCAGCAGGATGGCCTGCGCTAATTCATCGTGCTCTGCTTGAGAAAATAGATCCATCGCAATCCAGTCCGGATCGGTTTGCCCATCGCAGATCACCAGAATCTCTGATGGCCCTGCCACCATATCAATACCAACTACGCCGAATACGCGGCGCTTGGCGGCGGCCACGTAAGCGTTGCCGGGGCCGACGATTTTATCTACACGCGGCACGGTTGCCGTGCCATAAGCCAGCGCCGCAATCGCTTGCGCCCCGCCAATGGTGAACACCCGATCCACCCCAGCCAGATGGGCTGCTGCCAACACTAGTGCGTTTCGCATTCCGTCTGGGGTCGGCACTACCATAATGAGTTCACCGACACCAGCCACTTTCGCCGGTAGCGCATTCATCAGCACTGAAGAGGGATAGGCAGCTTTGCCGCCCGGTACATACAGACCAACCCGATCCAATGGCGTAATCTGCTGACCGAGCAGCGTGCCATCCGCCTCAGTGTAACTCCATGAAGCTTGCAACTGCTTTTGATGGTACGCGGTAACACGCTGTGCGGCCTGCTCCAGCGCGGTGCGCTGTGCGGCGGGCAATCCCTCAAAAGCGGCACACAAAACAGCAGGCGGCAGTTCCAGTGCTGCACTATCATGCACCTCCATGCGATCGAAGCGTCGAGTATATTCAAGTAGGGCGGCATCGCCGCGTATACGCACATCCGCCAGAATAGCCGCGACAGTCGCGTCCAGCTGGTCATCCTGAGTCGCCTCGAAAGCCAGCAGCCTGTCCAGCTGTGAATTGAAATCTGGCTGCCGAGTGGAAAGCCGTCTGATGTTCATTGGACTACCGCCATGGAAAACGCATCCAGCATGGGCTGAATAGCCGCATGTTTAAGTTTAAGCGAAGCCTGATTCACTACCAGACGCGAGGAAATTGCAGAAATCTCTTCTACTGCCTTGAGGTGATTGGCTTTCAGTGTGTTGCCGCTGCTGACCAAGTCCACGATTGCATCTGACAAACCGACCAGTGGCGCCAGCTCCATCGAACCATACAATTTGATCAAATCCACATGCACACCTTTAGCCGCAAAATGCTCGCGTGCGGTCTGTACGTATTTGGTCGCCACACGCAAGCGCGCGCCCTGGCGCACTGCGGAGTCATAATCGAAATCATTCCTTACCGCCACCATCATGCGGCAACGCGCAATATTCAAATCCAGCGGTTGATACAAACCCGTGCCCCCATGCTCGTCAAGCACATCTTTACCCGCGATCCCCAAATCAGCGGCGCCATATTGCACATAGGTCGGCACATCGGAGGCACGCACGATAATAAGGCGTACGTCGGCACGGTCAGTGGATAAAATCAACTTGCGCGTAGGCTCCGGCGCTTCCAGCGGCGTAATGCCTGCCGCCTGCAACAACGGCAAGGTTTCTTCAAAGATGCGCCCTTTAGATAAGGCAATGGTAATCATGCGGTATCTTTCATTTATTTGATGCGAAATATGTTCGCTCCAAGTTGAGACAGTTTTATTTCGATGTGTTCATAGCCACGATCCAGATGGTAAATGCGATCAATGACGGTCTCGCCCTGCGCCACCAATCCGGCAATAACCAGGCAAGCAGATGCACGCAAATCCGTTGCCATCACCGTCGCGCCTTCCAGATGATCAACTCCATGAACCAAGGCAGTATTACCTTCCACGTCTATCCTTGCACCCAAACGGCGCAATTCTTGCACATGCATAAAACGATTTTCAAAAATCGTTTCCACTACCATCGCGCTGCCATCTGCAACAACATTCAACGCCATAAATTGTGCTTGCATATCAGTCGGGAATGCTGGATATGGCGCAGTACGTACGTTCACCGATCTGGGCCGGCCCGTCATATCCAAGTGGATACTCTCACTGTCGCTACGGATGCACGCGCCAGCTTCAGTAAGTTTTTCCAACACAGCATCGAGGATATCCGCCCGCGTATCGCGTAACACGATGCTACCTCCCGTTGCCGCTGCCGCCACTAGAAAAGTCCCACTCTCGATACGATCCGGCATGATGCGATGGGCGGCACCGTGCAATCTGTCTACACCGGTTATAACAATCGTGTGGCTGCCTGCCCCCTCTATTTTTGCACCCATTGCAATCAGGCAATGCGCCAAATCCACCACCTCCGGTTCGCGCGCCGCATTTTCCAGCACCGTCACCCCTTCAGCCAAAGCAGCGGCCATCATCAGATTTTCTGTGCTGGTCACACTGACGATGTCGAATAAAATTCGTGCACCTTTGAGGCGTTTTGCTTGTGCATGGATGTAGCCATGCTCAATGAAAATTTGAGCACCCATTGCTTGCAGGCCCTTGATATGAATATCGACAGGACGCGAACCAATGGCGCAGCCACCCGGCATGGATACACGCGCTTCACCGAAGCGCGCCACCAGAGGGCCTAGCACTAACACTGCGGCGCGCATGGTCTTTACCATATCATAAGGCGCTTCCAGCTTATCCACTTGCGCACCGTGCAAAGTCATCTCGTTACCTTGTACAGCAGCCTTCACACCCATCTGCTCCAACAATTTACGCATGGTTGCGATGTCATGCAAATCCGGCATGTTGCTTAACTGCAAGACGTCACTCGTCAACAAGCTGGCACACATAATAGGCAATGCTGCGTTCTTGGCACCAGAAATACGCACTTCACCGCGCAATGGAATACCACCTTGTACAACTAATTTTTGCATGTTGGCATCTTTAAAAATCTCAGTTTCATCTTAATATATTCTTGCCATGCCTTCGTTATGTCAGTACCGCAATTTATATCCAGACTTTAACAACCCCAAAGATAACAGCATCAGGCCAAGCATACACCCGCCCACCACCATCAAACTCACCCAAGGAGAAATATCCGACACGCCGAAAAATCCATAACGAAAACCGTCTATCATATAAAAAAACGGGTTAAAACGCGACAACGCCTGCCAAAAAGGCGGCAGCGAGTGAATGGAATAGAATACGCCGGACAAAAAAGTCAACGGCATGATAATGAAATTCTGGAATCCTGCGAGTTGATCAAATTTTTCTGCCCACATCCCGGCCACCACCCCCAGTGAGCCAAGCATCGCACTACCCAGAATGGCAAACAATATAATCCAAATTGGAAACAGCAACGGCGGCTGGGCAAACCACAGTGCGGCCAAATATACGCCTATGCCAACCACCAAACCTCGCAACATGGAAGCGAGCACATATGCCGCAAAGAATTCCCAATAGGCAATCGGCGCCAGCAACACGAATACGATATTGCCAGTAATCTTGGACTGAATCAGGCTGGAAGAGCTGTTGGCAAAAGCGTTCTGCAACATTGCCATCATCATCAACCCTGGGATAAGGAAGGCAGTGTAATGCACCCCCGGATACACCTCGACATGCTGTGCTAGCACATGCGAAAAAATCAGCAGGTAAAGCAATGCGGTCAGCACTGGAGCCAACACGGTCTGGAAGCCCACCTTCCACACCCGAAATATTTCCTTGTAGAGCAGACTGTAAAAACTCAACATGCCCGCCCCACCAAACGCAAGAAGACTTCTTCCAAATCAGGCTGCTGTAAGGTCATCTCCTGCACCGCAACCCCAGCCACACGCAGCTCAGCCAACATTGACTCCAATGCTTGATAGGATGGCAATGTCAGCAGGTAGTTACCGTCCGTCTGTTCGACCACCTGTGGCAGCAATGTGACCGGTAAATAACCCGCAAGCTTCAACCTGACTCGACAACCGGCCAGGCTACTAAGTAGATTTTGTGTGCTATCCAGCGCTACAATCCGACCATGCTTGAGCATGGCAATTCGTGTGCATAAGGCTTCCGCCTCTTCCAGATAATGGGTAGTTAACAGAACGGTGTGTCCATCGCGGTTAAGCTGCTGAATAAAGCGCCATAACGATTGACGCAGCTCCACATCCACCCCGGCAGTCGGTTCATCCAACACAATAACTGGCGGCTTATGCACCAGGGCTTGCGCCACCAACACACGGCGCTTCATACCACCGGACAGGCGGCGCATATTGGTATCAGCCTTATCGGTCAAATCCAAGTGATGCATCACCTCATTGATCCAGGTGTCGTTACGACGTAATCCAAAAAAACCAGATTGCATACGCAACGTTTCACGAACTGTGAAAAAAGGATCAAAGACCAGCTCTTGCGGCACTACACCCAACAAACGACGGCTGGCACGATATTGCTTGACTACATCGTGCCCCAGTACGGATAGCTGCCCATCATCTGGCAATGCAAGTCCGGCCAGCAGATTAATCAACGTGGTTTTACCCGCACCATTGGGACCGAGTAAACCGAAAAACTCACCCTGCTCGATACGCAAATCCACGCCGTCTAGTGCTTGTAATTGGCCATAGCGCTTACGTGCTTGGCGCACATCAATGGCAGGTAGCATCAAACCAAATAGATCAAGGTTGCGCGGAATCATTGCCGCATAGCGGCAGCATATCCACAACACCATACAAACGAGCCAAACTTAACAAATTTTCTGGAACATGGGTAAAACACAGTTGCACACTGCTACGCTGCGCCTCGCGTAACCAGGCCAGCAGCAAACTGACTGCGGCAGAATCTACCGTCTCTACCTGAGCCAAATCAACCACCAGCGATGTTTCACCAGTGGCTTGCAACCCCTTTTTGAATAAGGGTATAACCGTTTCAATAGTTAGATGGCTCGGTACTTGCATATGGCCACCATCACGGCTAATCACTTGGACGCCGCCTTAGGCAAAATTGCACCAGTCTGCGCCTGATTTTTTTCCGTTAATGTCTTAATCAGCCCATCAATACCGCTCTTCTGAACCTGCTCAGCAAAAGTACCGCGATAATTTGTTACCAAACTCACGCCTTCGATCGACAGGTCAAACACCTTCCAACCACTAGCCGTCTTCTCCATATCATAATTTACGGGCAGCGGTGGCTTGCCTTTGTTAAGAATAGAAGTTTTTACAGTCACCTCGGCGGCGTCATTTGCCATTTTTAGTGGCTTCACTTCTACCTCCTGATCCTGATAGGTAGTGAATGCCGTGGTATATGTACGCACCAATAAATTGCGAAACTCGATTTCCAAAACTTTCTTCTGCTCCGGCGTAGCGCTACGCCAGCTCTTGCCTACGGCAAGTTTGGTCATATGTGTAAAATTAAAATGTGGTAGCACCTTTGCATCCACCAATTCATTCACTTTTTTCTTATTACCCGCCTGAATATCCTTGTCGTGCTTAACGATGGTCAAGACTTCATCCACTGTATTTCTAATTAAAGCCTCCGGCTCTGGCACGTTCGCCTGCACGCCTAACGACACACACGCCAGCAACACTCCTACCCACCATGCAATTATTTTTTTCATATCTCTATCTTTTAATTAGGTTGTTTATCAACTTGCTTGGAATCTTCGGCCTTGCTATATAAGAATCTACTGATTAAATCCTCCAACACCACGGCAGACTGTGTTTTCTTGATTTCGTCGCCAGCTTTCAGAAATGCTTCATCACCACCCGGAATCAAGCCGATATACTGTTCACCTAACAATCCTGAAGTCAGGATATTGGCGAACGTGTCTTTGGGGAACTGGTAACGTTTATCTATAGTCATTGTCACTTTAGCCTCATAACGCTCGGGATCCAAGCTAATCTGAGCCACCCGGCCAACAAGCACTCCAGAACTTTTGATGGATGCCTGGGGCTTAAGGCCACCGATATTAGAAAAATGGGCCTGCAACTGATATGACTCGGACATATTGTAAGTACTCAAATTTCCTACCTTGAGCGCAAGCACGGCCAGTGCCCCCAAGCCTGCCACGACAAATATGCCGACCCATAAATCCAGCGTGGTGCGTTTCATACTACTCCCCTTGAAACATGAATGCGGTCAAAATAAAATCCAAAAACAAAATGGTCAGCGACGACTCGACCACTGTACGCGTGGTTGCACCGGACACCCCTTCTGCGGTGGGTGGTGCATCATAGCCTTCGAACAAGGCTATGGCAGTGACTGCCACTCCGAACACGAAGCTCTTAATCATGCCGTTCACAATGTCGTGCTGAAAATCGACCCCAGCCTGCATTTGCGACCAGAACGAACCTTCATCCACACCGATAAGCACCACCCCCACCACATATCCACCAAATACGCCCATGGCGGAAAATAACGCCGACAGCAGCGGCATAGAGATGACCCCCGCCCAAAAACGAGGCGCCACCACGCGCGCCATCGGGTTGATTGCCATCATCTCCATCGCGGAAATCTGCTCGGTGGCCTTCATCAAGCCAATCTCCGCAGTCATCGCCGAACCAGCACGACTCGCAAACAGCAGGGCAGCCAGCACCGGCCCCAATTCGCGCACCAGACTTAGCGCTACGAGTGATCCCAGTGCAGATTCAGAGCCGTAGCGTTTGAGTGTTTCATAGCCCTGCAACCCCAACACCATACCGACAAACGTGCCGGCCACCAAAATTATAATAAGCGACATCACCCCACTGGAGAATAGCTCCCTGATGGTCAAGTGAAAGCGTCGGAAGCTGGTTCCAGAATAAAACAGGATTAGCATGAAGAAGCGGGAGGCATATCCCATACGCCATACCGCATTCACAATACGATGTCCTAAGGACCTCAAGTTTTCAACGATTGTCATCGCCCGGGCCGCAAATTTAAATCTTGCCCGTAATTACTGGATGGATAATGGAATGGAACCGGGCCATCCATTTCGCCATGCACGAATTGATGCACGAACGGCTTATCGGAAGTGCTGATTTCAGCCGGAGTCCCTTCTGCAACAACCACTCCATCGGCAATAAAATATATATAGTCAACAATCTTGAGCGATTCCTGCACGTCATGCGTGACCACTACCGAAGTCGCACCCAGCGCATCATTTAGACGGCGAATGAGATTGCCCACCACGGTAAGTGAGATGGGATCCAATCCGGCAAACGGCTCATCGTACATAACCAACATTGGATCCAGCGCCACCGTACGTGCCAATGCCACACGCCGCGCCATGCCACCTGAAAGCTCAGCGGGCATCAAATGATGTGTGCCGCGCAAGCCTACCGCATGCAGCTTCATCAGCACTAAATCCCGGATGATCTCTTCCGGCAGATCCGTATGCTCGCGCATCTGAAACGCCACGTTGTCATATACGGACATATCCGTGAATAACGCCCCAAATTGAAACAGCATGCCCATCCGGCGACGCATGTGATACAACCCTTTATGGTCAAGCTCATGTATCACTTGCCCATCAACTTTCACATAACCGCTACTTGGCTTGAGCGCACCGCCGATAAGCTGCAGCAGTGTAGTTTTGCCACAGCCACTGCCGCCCATAACTGCGATCACCTTGCCCTTAGGGAAAGTGAGATTGACACCTTTTAATATGGGGCGGCTGTCATAGGCAAAATTGACGTCGCGAATTTCGACCAGCGCTTGAGATGACACGTATCAACACCTTGATTGTCCGGTAGACGGGCATTCTAAACCATGCAATCGCTTAATCGCAACATTAGCCACCGCAAGTGTAGCGCAAAAAAACCAATTGTCCGGTTTAACCCAAATTGTCTATTTGTACACTCCCGCAGCGCGTCATGCTGACTGTTAAAACCAACAACCATTCCCCAATATTGGTGGGAAAATTTGACTGTATTTTTATATGGTAACGCTCCAAACTCTCAAAAACAGTCATTACCGCCAGGAAATCAACGTACTCAATCAACATACGCCTCTTCAATACAAATACTATATTGGTACGCCCGAATTTGGCATGTAATCAATCAAGTATTTTAGAAAAATCTTGATAAACAACTTGAGCTTGCATCCGCAGAATTTTAGGGCAGCCTAAAACCAAATCTCAGCCAAACAAAAAACTAAAATGACAAAAAATATCATGAATTTTGTTATTCTTGACAATACTTATCGATATAGACGACATCGCTAGTTTATGAAAATGTTTTCTACATTACGTTAGGCACAAGGATAAATATCAAGGAGAAATATATGAGTGAGAGAGCCGGATCGTGCCTTTGTGGAGAAGTAACGTATAAAGTTTCTTCTGATCCAATAGCTGCTCGTATATGCTGGTGCAAGGATTGTCAAAAGCTCTCAGCAAATGGAACGGCAAACATTCTTGTATTAACAGATTCCATAACATCAACTGGGAAACTTTCTGAATTTCAGAAGACCGCTGATAGCGGAAATATCATCACAAGGAAATTTTGTCCAAAGTGCGGAACCCACGTCTATGCAAATTCATCAGTAAGGCCACAATTTACAGTCATTCGTGCGGGAACACTCTCTGATCCGTCTTCAATAACGCCAACAATGAATATATGGAACAGTAGTGCTCCATCTTGGGCCTGCCTGAATGCAAGCTTGGAGCAGGTAGATAAACAGCCAGCCCACATCGAGAGGCTGAAAACACCTGGGAGTCACAACAACACTGCTTCCGCAGTTTGATAAAACGTTGGTGTTTTATGAGCGTGAAGGTTTTGCTATGACTGGTGGCCACAAATTAAAGGCAGCGCTATGAATTGCCAGCATAATCCATCATTCAAGCGGAGCACGCCAACATTTACCCTTTAATTTAAACATAATGCCTCAGGGAAATTCAGATGAAACCACGGATTAGCCTCATTACGCTCGGCGTCGATAACCTGGAAGAATCGCTACATTTTTATCGCGATGGCCTGGGTCTCACAACACAAGGCATCATAGGTTCAGAATTTGAGCACGGAGCGGTTGCCTTCTTTGACTTACAGGCCAATCTGAAACTCGCGCTTTACCCACGCAAAAGTCTCTCAAAAGATTCAGGGCTGCCGTTGGAAAGGCCAAGTGCACTTGAGTTCAGCATTGGCCATAATGTTTCTTCAAAAGCTGAGGTCAATCAAGTAATGGAGCAGGCAAAAAATGCCGGGGCTACCATCGTAAAATCTGCCCAAGACACTTTTTGGGGCGGCTATGCAGGCTATTTCCAAGACCCTAATGGCCACCTATGGGAAATTGCCTGGAACCCGCAGTGGCCGATTCCAGAGTAAGGCTTCGATAACGAAGCCCTCTCGTCGAACAAGATCAAATCTCCATGCAAACGATACGCGAGGCGATGGAACTGGGCGCCATCACAACAGCGGTTTAATTCAACGAACATTAGGTCATTACCCAAATTTATAAACGTTCGGGTTGATGAGCCAATAGAACAAGCTATAATAACTTTCTCTATAGCATCTTAACGACAATAAACCCATGCCAAACGACGACAAACTCACACCCAGTACCGACCAGCCTATGCCTGTTACCGGCAAGACGTCCAAAAAAGACATTCCCATGATTCCGATGGAAGACTGGGATCTTGATGACAACCCTCCCTTGGTTCCCGCTTACCCGGATGTTCCCAAGGCTCTCAATGAGAACCCCAATCCGATCGCTGACCCCAGAAATTATCCTAAGAAAAAACCAGTCAAGCGTGAATCCAGCCCTTCCGGGTGGACAGATATGTCACATATTCTGCCTCCAGAAATACACCCCTTGTATAGGAAAGGATGGCTCGGCGCGCTTGAGCTGAATAACCGCGTTGTTATGGCGCCCATGACCCGCAGCCGGGCTGGGCTAGGCAACGTGCCGAATGCGATGAATGCACTGTACTACTCTCAACGCAGCTGTGCTGGCCTGATGATTTCTGAACCCACCCAAGTTTCTGCCCAAGGAATTGGTTATCCGGGCACACCGGGCATAACCACCCGCGAACAAATAGACGGCTGGAAAATGGTGACTGCCCACGTTCGCAGAACGGGGGGCAAGCTTTTCATGAACCTATCACACGTTGGCCGAATCTCGCATCCATCGTTGCAGCCATTCCAAAGTTTGCCAGTCGCACCTTCTGCTATCCAACCGGCAGGGGAGGTTTTCACCCCTAAGGGGATGGTGCCGTACGTTACGCCCCGCGCACTTGAAATTGCTGAAATGGCGGGCATCGTCGAGCAATACAGGCAAGCTACGCTTAATGCCGAAGAAGCGTGGCTGGACGGCATAGAAATCGATGCCGCGAATGGATATTTGCTCGACCAGTTTTTGCGCGATAGCACAAATCAACGGACGGACGAGTATGGTGGCTCAATTGAGAACCGCTGCCGCTTGCTGTTTGAAGTAATTCAAGCGGTATGTACTGTGTATCCATCGAAAAAAGTTGGGGTTCGTCTGTCCCCAGTCAATCCGTTAAACGACATTAGCGACTCGACACCGCAAGAAACCTTTGAATATATTGCCGAACAGTTGAACCGTTTCAACTTGGCTTATATACATATCGTTGAGGAACACCCTTCAACATTTGATTTCAAACGCTTACGGAGCTTGTTCAGGGGCCAATATATAGCCAATGGTGGTTACGATGCGGAACGTGCCGAGAAAGCAATTGTTGAAAAAACCGCTGATTTCGTATCATTTGGCGCTCTCTTTATTGCCAACCCGGATTTACTGCTACGATTGCGGGAACGCAGAGACTACAACACACCGGACATGGCAACGTTCTACGGCGGCGAAGCCGCTGGCTACATTGATTATCCATCACTGCCATTTTAGTGCCACAGAAATAAAGAACGCTCAGGTTCGTAATCAATTAAACAAACAAAAGCTGATCTAAATTAGATCAGCTTTTGTTTTCCAGCCACATAAATGACTTTTGTTTCTAACGAACCATACAAGTTATATCTTTTGCAAAAATTTATAACCCAGCATCCGCACGTAAGGCGGCGACCTTGTCTGTTGATTCCCAAGTAAACCCTGGTTCTTCACGGCCAAAATGGCCGTAGGCAGCAGTATTAGTATAAATTGGACGCAATAGATCGAGCATTTGCACAATGCCTTTAGGCCGCAGGTCAAAATGTTTTTTAACCAATTCCGCAATTTTCTCGTCAGAAATTTTACCAGTGCCATAACTGGTAACCCAAACACTGGTAGGTAGCGCCACACCAATCGCATAGGAAATCTGGATCAGGCACTTACTGGCCAAACCAGCAGCGACGATGTTCTTGGCAATATAACGGCCAGCATAAGCCGCAGAACGATCCACTTTGGACGGATCCTTCCCGGAAAATGCACCGCCACCGTGTGGAGCTGCGCCACCGTATGTATCCACAATAATTTTGCGTCCTGTCAAGCCGCAATCGCCTTGCGGGCCACCGATAACAAAACGGCCAGTGGGATTTACCAGATACTTGATGTCACCTTTGATTAATTCCTGTGGTAGCACAGGCTTGATAATATCTTCAATTACAGCTTCACGAATGGTCTCTAATGACATCTCGGGAGAGTGCTGGGTCGATAACAATACCGTATCGATAGAGCATGGCTTACCATCCATATAACGGATGGTAACTTGCGCTTTAGCATCTGGGCGCAGCCAATTCAAGCGGCCATCACGGCGCAGTTGCGACTGGCGTTCGACCACACGGTGCGCAAGATAAATCGGAAGTGGCATCAACGTGGGGGTTTCATCGCAAGCATACCCAAACATCAGGCCTTGATCGCCTGCTCCCTGATCCATGTACTCGTGGGATGCACGATCAACACCTTGAGCAATGTCCGGACTTTGCTTGTCATACGCAACAAGCACAGCGCAACCTTTGTAATCTATGCCATATTCGGTATTATCATAGCCGATTCGCTTGATGCAATCGCGCGCCACGTTGATATAGTCCACATTAGCGCTAGTGGATATTTCACCGGCAAGCACAACAAGGCCAGTGTTAACCAATGTTTCAGCCGCTACTCGAGCATAGGGGTCTTGCGCTAGAATAGCATCCAGAATGGAATCGGAAATTTGATCCGCAACCTTGTCGGGATGACCTTCAGATACTGATTCGGATGTAAACAGAAATTCACTCATGGCGCCCCGCAATATAGGTTAGTTGAGAACATAGTTCATTATAGCAATAACTCGGTTGTAATTACCCTCATGATATCCTCCCTTGTAGCTTGGTTATTCAATTTGATAGCGCACTTGCCGCTGAGTGTGTTACATCGTCTAGGCGCCGTGCTGGGCAAATTAACTTATAGCCTATCCGATAAGTATGCCTCACGATTACGCGAAAATCTTAGTACTGCATGGAAAGGCCGTTCCGAGGCAGATTTTCGCAAAATTTTAAACGCCAACATAGCCGAAACAGGCAAGGGAGTGGCTGAATTACTGTGGATTTGGTGCCGGCCTTTAGCAGAGGTGACCGCTAGCATCAAAACATGCTACGGCTGGGAGCATATTGAGGCAGCACGCGCACGTGGCAAAGGGGTAATTTTTTTAACGCCACACTTGGGCTGTTTCGATGTGTCAGCCCTATATGTCGCTGAACATATGCCACTCACCGTGCTCTATCGCCCACCCAAGCTAATCTGGCTAGAACAGGTGATGCGTAGCGGTCGCGAGCGGGCCCAATTGCGGCTAGCGCGTACCGATGTGGGTGGCGTGCGCCAATTGTATAAAGCACTCAAACGGGCCGAAGCAATCGGACTTTTACCAGATCAAGTGCCCGGCAATGGGGAGGGCGAGTGGGCAGACTTCTTCGGGCGGCCAGCCTACACCATGACGCTGATTGGGCGCTTGGTGCAATCCAGCGGCGCATCGGTAGTCATGACATCCGTCGAGCGATTGGCACATGGATCAGGATATATCCTGCGCTTCACACCGCTGGAATTCGTTGTTGATTTACCCATAAGCAAGCAGATCAATGCAGCCCTGGAAAAATTGGTGCTCATAAATCCTGCACAATATTTGTGGAGTTATAATCGTTACAAGACGCCAGCAGGCGTTAAGCCCGCCATGAAGCAAGAAATAAATCCGATATGATGGTGCGTTTTGGCATTTTTTTGCTGTGGCTACTGCACTTCCTTCCATACCGATTGCAAGCGTGGACTGGTAATATCCTGGGAACGCTGCTTTATCTGCTTACAGCCAGGCGGCGGCGCGTGGCAAACATCAATTTGCGCTTATGTTTCCCCGAACTGAACGAAGCACAACGGACACGGCTAGTGCGGCAGCATTTTATCGCCTTCGGCCGCAGCATTGTGGAACGGGGTATTTTATGGTGGGGCAGCCGCGAGCGCATCCAGAAGCTAATACGGGTAGAAGGAGCAGAGCATTTTCAAAATGCGCTTGGCAATCCACTGATTTTACTTACGGCGCATTTTGTTGCTTTAGATGTCAGTGGATCCTGGATTACCCAGCATGCCGACGGGGTTAGCGTTTACTCCAAACAAAAGAATGCTTACCTGCAAAATTTGGTGTTAGAGAAACGCGCGCGTTTCGGCAAGCAACTGTTATTTGCACGACAAGCGGGGATGCGTCCGGTAGTAAAATCATTGCGCGAATGTCGGCCATTTTATTATTTTACGGATCAAGATTGGACTACCAAGGATGGTGTGTTCGTTCCTTTCTTTGGCATACCAGCAGCTACGTTGGCGACTTTACCTCGCCTGGTAAGAATGGCTAACGCGAAGGTGGTACCGTGTATCGCACGTGTATTGCCGGATTATAAGGGGTATGAAGTACGTTTCTACCCCGCGTGGGAAAACTATCCTACCGATGATTTAATAGCCGACACCCGCCGCATCAACGAATTCATCGAACAGCGTGTGCTGGAAATGCCAGAACAATATTTCTGGCTGCACAAGCGATTTAAAACCCGGCCCGAGGGCGAAGAAAGCTTTTATAAATGAAATATCGTGACCTGCGCGATTTTATCTCGCAATTAGAAAAGCTAGGGGATCTCAAGCGCGTGATTACACCAATTTCTCCGCATTTGGAGATGACGGAAATCTGCGACCGCGTATTACGCGCTCAAGGCCCCGCTGTATTGTTTGAGCATCCTGCGGGGCACAACATGCCAGTTCTGGCGAATTTATTTGGCACGCCGCACCGCGTAGCATTGGGCATGGGCGAGGAAAGCGTAACGGCATTACGCGAAGTGGGCAAATTACTGGCTTACCTGAAAGAACCTGAGCCACCCAAAGGCTTAAGGGATGCATGGGACAAATGGCCGGTATTGAAGCAGGTATTGAATATGGCGCCCAAGGTAGTTTCGAGCGCTGCCTGTCAGGAAGTAGTATGGGAAGGCAGCGAAGTAGACTTGGGCAGGCTACCCATACAAACCTGCTGGCCAGGAGATGTAGCGCCACTGATTAGCTGGGGGCTGGTGGTTACCCGCGGCCCCAACAAACCGCGCCAGAATCTTGGCATTTACCGCCAGCAGGTGATCGCGCCCAACAAAGTCATTATGCGCTGGCTGGCGCATCGTGGAGGAGCGCTGGATTTTCAGGAGTGGTGCAAAACGTATCCGGGCCAGCCCTTTCCACTGGCAGTAGTGATCGGTGCCGACCCGGCTACTATTTTGGGCGCGGTCACCCCGGTGCCAGACAGCTTGTCTGAATACCAATTTGCTGGCTTGTTGCGTGGATCAAAAACAGAGCTGATTAAATGTGTCGGTAACAATTTACAAGTGCCTGCCAGCGCCGAAATCGTACTGGAAGGAACAATTCACCCCAATGATATCGCGTTGGAAGGCCCATTTGGCGACCATACAGGTTATTACAATGAGCAGGAAAAATTTCCGGTATTTACCATTGAGCGCATTACCATGCGCCGCAATCCCATTTATCACTCCACCTATACCGGCAAACCGCCAGATGAGCCGGCCATTTTGGGCGTGGCATTAAACGAAGTGTTCGTGCCACTTCTACAGAAGCAGTTTCCCGAGATTTCGGATTTCTACTTGCCGCCGGAAGGCTGTTCTTATCGTTTGGCAATTGTATCCATGAAGAAGCAATATCCGGGACATGCCAAGCGCGTGATGTTCGGCATCTGGTCCTATCTGCGCCAGTTCATGTACACCAAGTTCATCATCGTGGTGGATGACGACATCGATATCCGTAAATGGCAGGAAGTCATCTGGGCGATCACTACACGCGTCGATCCCACGCGCGACACACTGCTGGTAGACAACACGCCCATTGATTATCTGGACTTCGCTAGCCCGGTATCCGGCCTTGGCAGCAAGATGGGACTGGATGCGACCAACAAATGGCCGGGTGAAACGCAACGCGAGTGGGGGACGCCAATTGCGATGGACGAAGTGACCAAACGCCGTATAGATGCAATGTGGGGGGAGCTTGGATTGTAGTTATCCGTGTTAATCCATCACCAGCACGACCTTGCCAGTGATGCCGCCTTGTTCAATGAGACGGTGTGCTTGGGCAGCATCTTTCAATGGCAGCATCCTATTCACCAGCACGCCGAGCTTGCCTGCTTCAATTAGCCGCGCGCCCTGCTCCAATATTTTGCGCTGGCGTATACGCTCGTCATGCAAATGCATAATTTGCGGCGTGAGCATCAGTTCGTAGCACAGCGACAGATTGCGCAATCGCGCCAGCTGGGTGTCAGCCAGTGACAGTGGCGTGGACAGCAAGCTGACCACTTTTCCGCCGATGCGCGCTGCATTCAACGAGCGCAGAAAGACTTCGCCACCTACTGTGTCAAATACCACGTCCACGCCCCTATCAGCGGTCCAGACAAGGGCTTCCCGCACAAAGTCCTGCCCACGATAGTTAATGATTTTTTCTGCACCGAGACCCTGCACCAGCCCAGCTTTCTTGTCATCGCTTACCGTTACTGCAACATGCGCGCCCAGATGGTGGGCTAGTTGCACGGCGATATGGCCGACACCCCCCGCCGCCGCATGGATGAGGATAGTTTGTTTGGCTTGTAGATTAACGCGTTCGATTAGCGCCTCCCACACGGTGATCAGTACCAGTGGCAACGCGGCGCTTTCATGCAGGCTGAGGTTGGCTGGCTTTAAAGCGCAGTAGTCTTCATGTACGTTGGTATATTCGGCATAACAGCCGGGCTCGTCGCCGATACCACCGTTGCAAAAATAAACCGCATCACCAACTGTAAAACGTGTCACGGCCGTGCCGATGGCATCTACGATACCTGCGCCATCGCAACCAAGAATCGCGGGAAGTTTATCGGGATAATAAGCTGGCTTGGTGCGCAGTTTGGTGTCCAGCGGATTGATGCCTGCGGCGGCCAGCTTGACCCGCACATGGTGTGCTGAAGGAAGTTCTGGTAGGGGAATTTCACGCGATTGCAGCACATCGGGGCTGCCCGCTGCCGTCATTAAAATTGCTTTCATTTACATAGCCAAGAATGGATAGTTAGCAGGGTAATCGGGCCAAAATCGAAAATTACCCGAAAGACTCTCAAAAAAGCTACCGCGCATCAACCACCTACTTGGAGCGACTCGAGAGCGGTGCGATATGTTAAACTCGCTTCATAAATTTAGCGAGTTTAACCATGTCGGGAAATACATTCGGTACTTTATTCTGCGTGACATCTTTTGGCGAATCGCATGGAGCTGCAATCGGTTGCGTGGTGGATGGTTGTCCGCCTGGGATGGCATTGAGCACAGCAGACATTCAACACGAACTGGATCGACGTAAGCCCGGCACTTCGCGCCACGTCACCCAAAGGCGCGAGACAGACACGGTAGAAATTTTATCCGGTATCTTTGAAGGCAAGACCACGGGCACACCCATTGCGTTGTTGATCCGCAATGAAGACCAACGCAGTAAAGACTATGGCAACATCGCCGAAAGCTTTCGTCCCGGCCATGCCGATTACACTTATTGGCAGAAATACGGCATCCGCGACCATCGCGGTGGTGGACGTGCGTCGGCACGCGAGACCGCCGTGCGCGTAGCGGCGGGAGCGATTGCGAAAAAATGGCTGAACGAGCGTTATGGTGTTGTGATACGCGGCTATTTATCGCAACTGGGTGAAATAGTGGTGCCATTCAAGAATTGGGATGACGTCAACTGCAATCCCTTTTTTGTCGCCGATGACAGTTATGTTGAGCAGCTGGAAGCGTACATGGATGCGTTGCGTAAGTCCGGCGATTCCATCGGTGCAAAGCTCACGGTCGTGGCTGAACATATGCCCGTAGGCTGGGGCGAGCCAGTGTATGACCGGCTCGATGCCGATATTGGCTACGCCATGATGAGCATTAATGCTGTAAAGGGAGTAGAGATTGGCGCTGGCTTCGCCTCAGTAACGCAAAGAGGCAGTGAGCATGGTGACGAAATTACTCCGCAAGGTTTTTTATCCAACCACGCGGGCGGCATATTGGGCGGCATTTCCACTGGACAAGATATTGTGGCGCATGTCGCCATAAAGCCCACTTCCAGCATCCGTCTACCGCGCCGCTCCATCAATAAAGCGGGTGAACCAACGCTCGTGGAAACCCATGGTCGCCACGACCCGTGCGTAGGCATTCGCGCTACACCCATCGCCGAGGCCATGCTGGCCTTGGTACTAATCGACCATGCTCTGCGCCATCGGGCTCAAAACGCAGACGTGGTATGCGCCACGCCGAAAGTTCCGGGCAAGATCGACTAGCATCAAAATTCCATATGTCATGCAACTACTTTGCCATCTGCCCGGCCACGTTGTTGCTGACTTGATACGCTGCATAGCGCGGTAACGCAAAGCGTTCCAAATGCCAGCCGGATGGCATGGCGTGACGTAATTTTTGTTCGGTATCTTCACTGATCAGGATACGCTCACTTGCAGTGCGCGCTTGGTCACATAAATGCGCAGCCAAATTGACGGGCGCACCCATGATCGTAAAGATACTGGTACCACTGTAACCCATGCGGCGTCCGTAAACCGGCCCGCTCGCAATACCTATCCGGTGATCCAGCAAATCCAGCGCGTAATTCAAGCGTTGCCATTCTTGTTTAATCTCCGAAAATTCACGCTGCATTTCGAGCGCCGCTCGCAGTGCCTTCGGGGCGTTTTCAGCACCTGCTGTTTCAAAACTCAGCATCATGCCATCGCCCAGATATTTATCGATGCGTGCACCGTGCTGTACACCAATTGCACCCAAACGCTCCAGATATTCATCCACCAATGCGGTCGCATCGGCCACTGCCAGTTGTTGAAATAACAAATCGGAATTAGTGATATCGGTAAACAGAATCGTGGCTTGATTGATGTGCGGATCAAGCACGACACCCAAATGCACCAAGTTAGCCGGATCAGCAATGATGTTTGAAACCGCCAATGCTAACTTGACGCAGATCGGTTCGATTTTTTTCTCATCCTCTACCGTAAATGGCGTATTCTGATCCTCATTAAGAAACTGCACCACACCAACCAGCTCGCTGCCAAACTTCAACAAAGGCTTGGTAAGAATATTATTTGATTGGAAACCAGATTTAGTATCCAGCCGTTTCTCATGCGCCTTATTCACCATCGAAGGCGAGTAAATTGAAGTCTGGCGTGACAGGTATACTTCCCCGGCTTGACTCCCATGCAAATCAATTTGCATTTTGACCACACTCTGCGCGGCTGGACCATGCGCAATCAAAAACACCAAAGCTTGATCAGAATAGGGATTGCGAATAATGATGGAATCGGCCACTGCGCGAATCTGGCTGCGCGCATCAGCCAGCAATGTATCGAGCTGTTCCTTGTGTTGCTGCATTTCCAGCAAACCTTGATGCAATAATTCGTTAGAGCGTTTCTGCTGTTCCAACGCCGCTTCCAGCTTGACCACTTTTGTTTTTTCGACTGCCACGGTCTCTTCCAGCCGTTTTTGCTCCCGAAAGAATTTCCAGCACGCAAAAGCAATCGCAAATACCGGCGCCAGCCAAGCCGTCGAAATTTGTGTCGGAATCAGCTTTAGAAAATTATCAAACATTACTCGCCCCTCCCGATTATGATATTCGGCGGATTATGCGCCGTGACGTTTAAGATTTCCATGCCCCGCAATCCTGCCACGTCCGGCGATATTACTTGGCCGCCTTAACCGCTTAAAAATCGAGAAATAATGGTTTCACGTGAAACAACTATTAGGGGGTTTTCTGCCTTCATAACATTTTGATGTATGATGCACCCCTCCGTTTCATCAAGCAAACTACCGTTTCTGTAACTAACCGATCAAAAACACAAAGATGGATTTCCCGAAAAAATTCGATGTAATTGTTGTGGGCGGCGGTCACGCCGGGACAGAGGCTGCGCTTGCTAGCGCACGCATGGGTTGCACCACTTTGTTACTCACACATAACATTGAAACGCTCGGGATAATGTCATGCAACCCATCCATTGGTGGCATAGGCAAGGGGCATTTAGTCAAGGAAATAGACGCCTTGGGCGGTGTTATGGCGGCGGCCGCTGATGAGTCGGGCATCCAATTTCGCATCCTCAACTCCTCTAAAGGTCCAGCAGTACGCGCCACGCGCGCTCAGGCAGACCGGGTGCTATACAAGCAAGCCATTCGCAAGCGCTTAGAAAATACCCCTAACCTTTGGTTATTTCAGCAGGCAGTGGATGATTTACTGGTGGAAAATGGTAAGGTATGTGGGGTTTCTACCCAGCTGGGCTTACGTTTTGCTGCAAAAACCGTTGTACTGACAACCGGGACTTTCCTTTCTGGCCTGATTCACATCGGACAGACCAACTACCAAGCAGGCCGGGCGGGCGATCCACCCTCTTTTAGCTTAGCGCAATGTTTGCGCGAACTTAAGTTACCCATGGGTCGGCTGAAAACTGGCACGCCACCGCGCCTTGATGGGCGCAGTATTGATTATTCTGTAATGACCGAGCAACCTGGTGATATGCCGGTGCCGGTGTTCTCATTCATGGGGCAGATACAGCAGCACCCACAACAATTATCTTGCTGGATTACCCATACCAATCAACACACGCATGACATTATTCGCAATGGGTTAGATCGTTCTCCCATGTTCACCGGAGTAATCGAGGGTGTGGGGCCACGCTATTGCCCGTCTATCGAAGACAAGATCACGCGCTTTGCCGACAAAGAGTCACACCAGATTTTTTTAGAACCGGAGGGATTAACTACTCACGAAATCTATCCAAACGGGATTTCCACCAGCTTGCCTTTCGATGTGCAGCTAGCGCTAGTGCGATCCATAAAAGGCTTGGAGAATGCACATATCACACGCCCTGGCTATGCAATTGAATATGATTATTTTGATCCGCGCGGCTTAAAACATTCATTGGAAACCAAAGCTATAACTGACCTATTCTTTGCTGGCCAAATTAATGGCACCACAGGATATGAGGAAGCGGCCGCCCAAGGTTTACTGGCAGGCATTAATGCCGCCTTGCGTGCGCTTGGCAAGGAAAGCTGGTGCCCGCGTCGCGATGAGGCCTATCTGGGCGTGCTGGTAGATGACTTAATTACGCGTGGCGTGTCTGAACCCTATCGTATGTTTACTAGCCGGGCCGAGTATCGCCTGCAACTGCGTGAAGATAACGCAGACCTGCGTTTAACAGAAATCGGCCGCAGCCTGGGTGTGGTAGGTGACGCCCACTGGCAGGCATTTGAGTTGAAACGTGCTGCAATTGCACGCGAACAAGAACGGCTGAAATCCATTTGGGTTAATCCCAAGTTGTTACCTCAGGAAGATGCAGAACGTGTGCTGGGTAAAGGAATCGAACGCGAATATGCACTACATGAGCTTTTACGCCGCCCCGATGTAAGCTATGCCAGCCTGATGACTTTACCCGGGGCGGGCGAATCGGTGGCCGATGAAAAAGTGGCAGAGCAGGTGGAAATTCAAGCCAAATACCACGGCTACATCGAGCGGCAGCGCGATGAAATAGCCCGGAATGAAAGCAATGAGAGCATGCGGTTACCTGAAACAATGGATTATCGTACGGTGCTTGGCCTATCAATTGAAGCACAACAAAAACTTAATCAGCATATGCCCGAAACGGTAGGGGAGGCGGCTCGCATTTCCGGAATAACACCGGCGGCAGTCTCCCTGTTATTGGTGCACCTAAAACGCGGTTTTCGGGGTGCAGTGATGGCTCCAAGTGTTAAAGAACCACCAGAAGGCGAGAAAGTGCAGAAAAGCGCGTGAATCAGGCCGAAGAGTTGGCGCGGGGTATCACACAACTGGGGCTGGATGCCGCGCCAGAATTACAGCGCAAGCTGTTAAGTTATCTTGAAATGTTGCAGAAATGGAACCGGATTTATAACCTGACGGCCATTCGTCAGCCGGAACAGATGATAAGCGGACATTTACTTGACAGCCTTGCCGTGTTGCCACATTTATGGCCTGGTCGTTGGCTAGACGTGGGGTGCGGTGCAGGCCTGCCCGGTATAATACTGGCGCTAATGCGCCCGGAATGGACATTCGTCCTTCTGGATAGTAATAGCAAAAAAACTAGTTTTGTACAGCAAGTGAAAATCGAACTGGGACTACACAACGTAGGCATTACCTGCACACGCGTGGAAGCCTGGCAGACTGGGGAGAAATTCGACGGCATCATTTCCCGGGCTTTTGCGGAGACTGCAAAATTTGTTACGCTGACGCGTCATTTGCTGACTCAAGAAGGACGCTGGGTCGCCATGAAGGGGATTCCGCAACAGGAACTGGAGCGGTTACCGAACGATGTCAGCGTGGAACAAGTTATTCCGTTGCAGGTACCAGGGTTAACCGCCACGCGCTGCCTGATTATGTTGAAACCCACTTGAAATATGATCAAAATACTAGCAATTACCAATCAAAAAGGGGGGGTGGGCAAAACTACCACATCAATTAATCTAGCCGCAAGTCTGGCAGCCGTTAAGCAGCGTGTATTGCTGATTGATCTTGATCCCCAAGGTAATGCCACTATGGGCAGCGGTATAAATAAGCGTGATTTGCCAGCAACCATTTACCACGTGTTGCTAGGAAGCAAAACCCTGCATGAAACTCGTCTTCATTCGGAAGCCGGAAAATATGACGTGCTCCCGGCGAACCGTGATCTGGCTGGTGCCGAAATTGAACTGGTTGATCTGCCACAGCGTGAAACCCGGCTTAAGGAAGCTCTGCAAGCGGTGACGGCTGAATATGACTATGCATTGATTGATTGTCCTCCCGCTTTAAATCTGCTTACCCTCAACGGGCTGTGTGCGGCAAGGTCAGTCATGATACCGGTGCAGTGCGAATATTATGCCTTGGAAGGACTTAGCGATTTGGTCAACACCATCCGAAAGGTACGGGCGCACCTTAACCCGGATCTTGAAATTGAGGGTTTGCTGCGCACCATGTTTGATCCACGTAATACATTGGCTTTGCAAGTATCCGAACAATTACAACAACATTTTGGCGAGAAAGTTTATCGTACTATTATCCCGCGTAATGTACGGTTGGCGGAAGCGCCCAGCTATGGTGTGCCGGTACTTCATCATGACAAACCCTCCAAAGGTGCACAGGCTTATCTAGCTCTAGCAAGCGAATTGCTCAATAAAGCGGCGCAATCCGCACCGGCTTAACCCAGAAGGAAATAACTTGGCAAAACCAAACAAAGGATTAGGACGTGGCTTAGATGTGCTGCTGGCCGGTAGCGGCAAAGAGCAAGACGACGTATTAAGTGAAATGAAGGTTGATGAACTCAAGCCTGGCAAGTATCAGCCACGCAGCCGTATGGATGAATCCTCACTCAATGAGCTGGCCGCTTCGATCAAAGCACAGGGGGTCATGCAACCGATCCTGGCACGTTTGCTACCCAATGGCAGTCACGAAATTATTGCTGGGGAACGCCGCTGGCGTGCTGCCCAGCTGGCTGGCCTGGTTCAAGTACCGGTATTGGTGCGCAAGGTAGCGGACAACGCCGCACTGGCCATGGCGTTAATCGAAAACATTCAACGTGAAGATCTCAATCCATTAGAAGAAGCTGTCGGTATTCAGCGTCTTATAGACGAATTCAAGATGACACACATGGCAGCCGCCGATGCGGTGGGGCGTTCGCGCAGTGCAACCAGCAACCTGTTGCGCCTGCTCAAGCTACCGCAATCAGTGCAAAGCATGTTAATGGGCGGCAGCCTCGATATGGGCCACGCCCGAGCACTGCTAGCGCTGAATGGCGCACAGCAGATCACTGCCGCCACCAAAATTGTAGCGGACGGGCTGTCAGTGCGCGAGGCAGAAAAGCTAGTGCAGGATTTGCTGAATCCCATACCACAACACAGAAAAGCAAAACCCAATCGCGATATCCTGCAATTGCAAGAACATGTTGCCCAGCATCTCGGGACCAGTGTACAAATCAAGGCAGGTAAAAAAGGCGCAGGCAAGCTAGTTATCAACTACACCAGCCATGACCATTTGGCCGACCTAATCGCACGTTGGAAATAAACCCCTAAAAATAAATCGTTGACGCCAACAAGCGAGATTGAGTAGAATGCCGGGCTTCGAAGGATTAGGGGCGCTTGTGGGCAGTACGGTTCGCCGGATTATTTTGATTCAGCTAGCTGTGACCGTGGCGATGGCATTTTTAATGCTGATGTACCTGAATGTAGTTGCCGCAGCCTCGGCTTTTGCTGGAGGGGCGGTAGGCTTTCTAACCAGCTTGGTTTACGCTAAAAAAATGTTCGCGCCACAAGGTAGCGAACCAAAAACAATAATTATGGCGCATTACCGCGCCGAAGCTTACAAGCTGGTGTTTACAATTCTATTGTTCTCTTTGGTCTTCACGCAATTTAAGGAAGTGCATGTGTTGCCACTGTTTGTGGCATATATTGCAACGTTGATAGTTTATTGGGTAGCACTAATTTTTGTGTAAAATTTATGAGCACTGAAGGTCTGACGACATCCGCTTATATTAAGCACCATCTTCAAAATCTGACCTGCTCCATTCAGGAGGGGCATTTCCATTGCGCACACACGGCCGAAGAAGCTAAAGCAATGGGGTTCTGGGCATTCAACGTAGATACCCTTTTGGTGTCACTGTTGCTAGGACTGGTATTCTTATTCCTTTTCAACAGGGTAGCAAAGCACATAAGTGCCGATGTGCCAAGTGGCATGCAGAACTTCGTGGAATGGGTGGTCGAATTTATTGACAGCAGTGTGCGCGGTTCCTTTACCGGACGCAGTGCACTGGTTGCTCCGCTGGCGCTCTCCATTTTTGCCTGGATTTTCCTGATGAACCTAATGGATCTGGTACCTATCGACTATATTTCGTTGATTACCCAGCCAATGGGCATCGGCCATTTTAAGCTAGTTCCTACAACGGATCCAAACGCTACGATCGGTATGGCCATCGGCGTATTCCTGCTAGTACTTTTTTACAGTATCAAGGTTAAGGGATTGGGTGGTTTTGTCGGTGAATTAACACTACAGCCATTTGGTAAATTTGGTTTGCCAGTCAATCTATTTTTAGAAGGTGTTAATCTGATTGCCAAGCCGGTTTCATTGGCATTGCGTTTGTTCGGTAACATGTATGCTGGTGAAATGATATTCATCCTGATCGCGCTTATGGGTGCATCTTGGGTAAGTTTTTCATTTGCCAGCACGCTATTGTTCAGCTCACAGATTATTCTTTCTTTGGGATGGGCGATTTTCCATATCTTGATTGTCACGCTGCAAGCCTTTATTTTCATGACGCTGACTATCGTTTATTTGGACATGGCGCATCAGGAACATCATTAAAGAATGATAAATTTATTTTCTTAAACACTTAACTTTTACTGATAGGAGAAGAAACAAATGGATACGGCACAAGCACTGCTTTATATCGCCGGCGCGATCATGATGGGGCTCGGCGCTTTGGGTGCCGCAGTGGGTATTGGTATTCTGGGTGGCCGCTTCCTTGAGGGTGCTGCTCGTCAGCCTGAATTAATTCCAATGCTGCGTACCCAGTTCTTCGTGGTCATGGGCTTGGTTGATGCTGTTCCGATGATTGCGGTCGGTATTGCCATGTATGTTCTGTTTGCAGTGGCAGGCCAATAAGCCTGCGTGTATTTAATCAAGGAAAGGTTTTTGCATGAACATTAATGCGACCCTTATCGGCCAAACGATCATGTTTGCATTGTTCGTTTGGTTTTGCATGAAGTTTGTGTGGCCACCCATCATGGCAGCGCTGGATGCACGCAATAAGCGGATTGCAGATGGTTTGGCTGCGGCGGAACGAGGTAAAAATGACTTGGCGTTAGCTGCCAAACGTTCCGCTGAGCTTCTCCGCGAAGCAAAGGAAAAAGTTTCTGAAATCATTGCCTTGGGTGACAAACGGGCGAGTGAAATTGTCGAAGAAGCCAAAGCACAAGCCAAGATAGAGAGTGACCGTATTATTACAGCAGCCAAAGCTGAAGTTGAGCAGGAAGTATTTCGCGCTAAGGAGCAATTGCGGACGCAGGTGTCCGCAATTGCATTGGCTGGCGCAGGAAAAATTCTGGGCCGCGAAATAGATGCCAAAGCACATAACGATTTGCTTGATAAGCTAGTAGCGGAAATTTAATTATTATGGCTGAAGCTATTACTGTCGCGCGCCCCTATGCCCAAGCTGCATTCGATGAAGCGCGCGGGCTTGACGATTTGAAAGGTTGGTCAGATATACTGCAATCAGTAGCTCAAGCAGTGATTAATCCTGAAATTCATGCGATTATTACCAGCCCGCGTGCAGTAAAAAGCCAACTAGTAGCGCTGATGCTAGCATTTTGCGGTGACAAGGTAAGCGAAACTCAGCGTAACTTTATCAAGTTGCTTATAGAAAGTCAGCGCCTCTCTCTATTGCCAGAAATCGTCATGCTGTTCGAGATAATGCGAGCTGAAGCAGAAAAAAATGTGGACGTTGTGGTGACTTCCGCTTTCGATTTGAGCGAAGCGCAAAAACAAAAAATTACTGCTGCGCTAAAAAAACGCATGGGACGTGAAATCAAGCTTAGCTGTGAAACTGACCGCAAATTATTAGGCGGAGTAATTATTCGCGCCGGTGACAAAGTGATAGATGGTTCTGCGCGCACCCACCTTTCCGAGTTAGCCAACGCCTTGGCTTAATGGCAGATTTATTGAAATTAAGGAACAGCAGATGAAGCTCAACCCTTCTGAAATTAGTAATTTGATTCGTAGCCGTATCGAGAACTTCGACGCGCTATCCCAAGCACGCACGGAAGGTACAGTGGTCAGTGTAACAGATGGTATCGTACGTATTCACGGCCTGTCAGACGTAATGCAGGGCGAAATGCTCGAATTTCCCGGCAATACCTTTGGTCTAGCGCTCAATCTAGAGCGCGACTCTGTTGGCTCAGTGGTGCTGGGCGACTATGAGCATATTACCGAAGGCGACACTGTCAAATGCACTGGCCGGATTCTGGAAGTACCTGTCGGCCCTGAACTGATCGGGCGCGTAGTGAATGCCCTTGGGCAGCCTATTGACGGTAAAGGTCCGGTCAACGCCAAAATGACCGATAAGATAGAGAAGGTTGCACCCGGTGTAATTGACCGCAAATCAGTATCACAACCCGTGCAAACTGGCCTAAAAGCCATTGACTCTATGGTTCCAGTTGGCCGTGGCCAGCGCGAACTGATCATCGGTGATCGGCAGACCGGAAAGACCGCCGTGGCGATAGACGCCATCATCAACCAGAAGGGTCAAAACATGACCTGCATCTACGTGGCGATCGGTCAAAAGGCTTCTACTGTTGCCAACGTAGTACGTAAACTGGAAGAGCACGGCGCAATGGAATACACCATTGTGGTTGTGGCAACTGCCTCTGACTCTGCGGCGATGCAGTTTCTGGCGCCATACGCTGGTTGCACTATGGGCGAGTACTATCGCGATCGCGGCCAAGATGCACTGATTGTTTATGACGACTTAACCAAACAAGCATGGGCCTACCGCCAAATATCATTGCTGTTACGCCGACCACCGGGTCGTGAAGCCTATCCTGGGGACGTGTTCTACCTACATTCCCGTTTACTTGAACGTGGTGCACGAGTAAATGAAGAATATGTTGAAAAGTTTACCAATGGCGAAGTCAAAGGCAAAACAGGTTCACTGACTGCGCTGCCGGTGATTGAAACTGCTGCAGGTGACGTGTCTGCTTTCGTCCCAACCAACGTAATTTCAATTACCGATGGCCAGATTTTCCTGGAAACAGATTTATTCAATGCGGGTATCCGTCCTGCGATCAACGCCGGTATTTCAGTGTCACGCGTAGGCGGCGCAGCACAGACTAAAGTAATCAAAAAGCTGGGGGGGGGCGTACGTTTAGCATTGGCACAGTACCGTGAATTAGCCGCCTTCGCGCAATTCGCTTCTGATTTGGACGAAGCCACTCGCAAACAACTAGAACGTGGTCGCCTGGTCATGGAATTGATGAAGCAGCCACAATATGCACCGTTATCCGTAGCAGAAATGGCAATAACGCTGTTTGCGATCAACAAGGGCTCCTTTGATGATGTACCTATGAATAAAGTTCTTGCATTCGAAATTGGGCTGCACACATTCGTGAAATCGCAATACAAGACCTTAGAAGAAGCGATTGAATCCAGTAAGGATTTGTCTGCCGACAACGAAAAAATCTTGATCGCTGCGATTGATAAATTCAAGTCCACTGCAGTTTACTAAGCTGGAGTCAAGATAATGGCTGGCAGCAAAGAAATACGAACTAAAATCAAGAGCGTTGAAAATACGCGCAAGATCACGCGCGCAATGGAAATGGTGGCAGCTTCCAAAATGCGTAAAGCTCAAGATCGTATGCGTGCCGCTCGTCCCTATGCGGAAAAAATACGTCAGGTTGCAGCGCATTTGTCGCGCGCTAATCCGGAATATAAACATCCGTTTCTGATAAAACGCGATGTCATCAAAAACGTCGCAGTGATTATTATCACCTCTGACAAAGGATTGTGCGGTGGTCTTAATACCAACATTCTGCGTCTGGTGGTAACGCGGATGAAGGAATGGGAAGGCGAAAGCAAAAACATCAGCATATGTGCTATTGGCAATAAAGGGTTTAGCTTTATGTCCCGTATCGGTGCAAAAGTTAAATCGCATATGATCGGACTAGGAGACATTCCGCACATCGAAAAACTGATTGGAGCGGTCAAGGTCATGCTGGATGCTTACAATGCTGGCGAAATTGATGCAATTTATATTAGTTATAACGGCTTCGTTAACACCATGAAGCAAGAGCCCAGAATGGAGCAATTGCTGCCGCTCTCGAGTGAGAATCTAGAACCTGCGAATGGTAGTACATGGGATTACATTTATGAGCCTGATGCCAAAGTCGTAGTAGATGAATTACTAGTGCGCTATATTGAATCATTAGTTTATAACGCAGTCACCGAAAATCAAGCGTCCGAACAGAGTGCACGCATGGTAGCCATGAAAGCGGCTTCTGATAATGCAAAGGAAGTAATAGGTGAACTTAAGCTAGTTTACAATAAAGCACGTCAAGCGGCGATTACTAAGGAAATATCAGAAATTGTCGGTGGTGCGGCAGCTGTAAGTTAATGCTCGCAGTTGGTAGGAGCTATAATTCTGTGCAAATGATTAACAGTATATGTAGGTTTGTTGAACAAAATCATATCGCAATAGAATTTGAATTAGAGATGTGTTCTGATGTTTACGACATCGAGTACAGAATCAATATAAAGTGGGGAACCTCAAGATGAGTCAAGGAAAAATTGTTCAGTGTATTGGTGCGGTGGTAGACGTTGAGTTTCCACGTGATTACATACCCAAAGTCTACGATGCGCTGGTAGTACAGGACGATGGAAGCTCTGTCGCTGAAAAAGGCCTGACCTTGGAAGTACAGCAACAGATTGGCGACGGCGTGGTGCGCACCATTGCGATGGGTTCCTCCGACGGCCTGCGTCGCGGAATGGGAGTAACCAATACGGGTAACCAAATTACTGTGCCAGTTGGCCATGGCACTTTGGGTCGTATCATGGACGTATTGGGACGCCCTATTGATGAGGTGGGTGAAATTAAGTGCGAGGAGCGTCGCTCTATTCACCAGAAAGCACCAAAGTTTGATGAATTGTCTCCATCGGTCGACTTATTAGAAACTGGAATTAAGGTCATTGACTTGGTGTGTCCCTTTGCTAAGGGCGGTAAGGTGGGTCTGTTCGGTGGCGCAGGTGTTGGCAAGACCGTAAATATGCTAGAACTCATTAATAATATTGCCAAACAACATTCTGGTTTGTCCGTGTTTGCCGGAGTGGGTGAGCGTACCCGTGAGGGAAATGACTTCTATCATGAAATGTCGGAAGCGGGTGTAATCCAATTGGACAATCTACCAGAGTCCAAAGTAGCCATGGTATTCGGCCAGATGAACGAGCCTCCAGGCAATCGTCTACGCGTAGCGTTGTCTGGCCTGACTATGGCGGAGTATTTCCGTGATGAAGGCCGCGACGTCCTGTTTTTTGTAGACAACATTTATCGTTTCACGCTAGCGGGTACTGAAGTCTCTGCTCTGTTAGGGCGTATGCCGTCAGCGGTAGGTTATCAGCCAACACTGGCAGAAGAAATGGGGCGCTTGCAAGAACGTATTACCTCAACTAAAACTGGCTCGATTACCTCAATTCAGGCTGTGTATGTACCGGCAGATGACTTGACCGATCCGTCCCCTGCGACAACCTTCCTGCACTTAGATTCCACCGTGGTTCTGTCACGCGACATCGCTTCTTTGGGTATTTACCCCGCTGTAGATCCGTTGGACTCAACGTCGCGCCAACTTGACCCCTTAGTAGTAGGTGAAGAACATTACAACGTTGCCCGAAGCGTACAGCAGACATTACAACGCTACAAGGAATTGCGCGACATTATCGCGATTCTGGGCATGGACGAACTGGCACCCGAAGACAAGCTGGCAGTAGCCCGTGCGCGTAAAATTCAACGTTTCTTGTCGCAGCCTTTCCACGTAGCCGAGGTATTTACCGGCAGCCCAGGAAAGTATGTTACGTTGAAAGAGACCATCAAAGGCTTTAAGGGCATTGTCAATGGCGATTACGATCACTTACCCGAACAAGCGTTCTACATGGTCGGCACTATTGATGAAGCAATTGAAAAAGCCAAAACTCTTCAGTAAGGCTTGATGCTGTAATTAGACCAAGTATCGTAGTAATAAGGAAAATTATGGCAATGACTGTTCATGTTGACGTGGTGAGCGCAGAAGAATCCATTTTCTCTGGCCTTGTAGAAATGGCCGTCGTTCCGGGTGAAATGGGCGAACTAGGAATCTACCCACGTCATGCGCCCCTACTAACACGCATTAAACCAGGTTCGGTACGCCTTAAACTGCCGGATCAAAACGAACTTATGCTGATTTACGTTTCTGGCGGAATGCTGGAAGTTCAGCCCAGCGTGGTTACGATTTTAGCTGACACCGCCATTCGCGGCGCAGACTTGGATGAAGCGCGCTCGCTCGAAGCTAAACGTGCAGCGGAAGAAGCCATGAAGAACCGTGCTTCTGATATTGACTACGCTACCGCGCAAGCTGAGCTATCTGAAGCGCTTGCCCAATTACAAGCAATTCAAAAAATGCGCAAGCAACAACCCCACTAAGCTTGCTAGGCTAACGTGATTCGCAAATGAAAGCGGCTTAGGCCGCTTTTTTTGTTTATACTTCTTTATCATATTTTATTTCGCATACAACCATGACTACACTCAACATCGTCATTCTTGCTGCTGGCAAAGGACAGCGCATGCACTCAAATAAACCAAAGGTGCTGCACTGCTTGGCTGGTCGTCCACTATTGCAACATGTACTCGACACCGCTGTTCAATTTTCTTCCGGTGTAACCTGCGTGGTGTATGGCCATGGAGGCGAAGCAGTGCCACAGGCGATGGCGAAGTATAAAGCTGATTTTGTCTTGCAGGAACCGCAGCTCGGGACTGGCCATGCAGTACAGCAAGCACTTTCACACTTGAATGATGATACCTTGACGCTGGTGCTGTATGGCGACGTGCCGCTTATTCAGCCTGACACATTAAAAAAAATGTTGGTGGCGCAGCAAGCACTCACCCTGCTCACCATTCACCTTGACAACCCCACCGGTTACGGACGTATCGTGCGCGATAGCGCAGGCAATGTAAGTTGCATAATAGAGGAAAAGGACGCCACGACAGAGCAGCGCACCATCCGCGAAATAAATACAGGCATCCTTGCCATTCCCACTCATCTACTGCGTAACTGGTTATCAAAATTGCGCAATGATAATGTACAAGGTGAGTATTATCTAACCGACATCGTCGCCATGGCCGTGGCACAGGGCGTTACAGTACATACAGTACAACCTACCCATGGATGGGAAGTAGTAGGTGTCAACAGCAAAGCGCAACTAGCCGAACTGGAACGTACCTGGCAATATGAACAAGCGCACCAATTATTGGTACACGGTGTTACCTTAGCTGACCCTGCACGCCTTGATGTGCGCGGTAAATTGGTATGCGGACGTGATGTTGAAATTGATGTTGGCTGCATCTTCGAAGGCGATGTTTATCTGGGAAATGGCGTTCGCATAGGCGCTTATAACATTATAAAAAATACTCACATTGGCGCCAACACCTACATCGAACCCTATAGCCATATTGATCAAGTAAATATCGGCAACAGCTGCCGTATTGGTCCTTATGCCCGCCTGCGGCCCGGCAGCACACTACATCACGAAGTGCACATTGGAAACTTTGTCGAAGTAAAAAATAGTGAAATTGCCACCAGTAGCAAAGTTAACCACTTAAGCTATATTGGTGATAGTAGCGTCGGTAGCCGTGTCAACATAGGCGCAGGCACTATTACCTGCAATTATGATGGCGCAAATAAACATCGTACTATCATCGAGGATGATGTTTTTATCGGATCAAATACGCAACTGGTAGCGCCAGTAAAAATCGGTCACGGTGCCACGATAGGTGCGGGTTCAACTATTACGAGCGATGCACCGGAAGGAGAATTGACCCTGTCACGTGCCAAACAAATTACTTTGCCGGGCTGGCGGAGACCAAGCAAGAAAAATAATATACCTAAATAGATTTTTCCATACTTACAGAGTTAATCTTAATTTTTATTTTCCGATGCAAAACCGGCTGAATATTTCACCGAGCAGATCATCCGCACTAAACTCACCTGTAATAGAATTTAGTTCTTCGTGCGCAAGTCGCAGCTCTTCTGCACAAAGTTCTGGACGTTTGATTTCCTCTGCGGCCCGCTGCAAATAATCACGTGCGTTCAATAATGCATGGACATGGCGTTCACGCGCCATAAATATGCCTGCCTCCTGATGCCAACCGAGCAATGATAGCAACTTATTGCGCAACAACTCAAGCCCCTCACCTGTTTTAGCAGATAGATAAATATGGCATTCGTCGTTATGTTCTTCTATGTATGCATGCTGGGCAAGCAAATCAACTTTATTAAAGACATGTAATCGCGGAATTTCAAGCGGTAATTCGTCTAAAATTTTCTGATCATTTTCAATCATACCATGGCTGGCATCCAACAGAATCAAGATGACATCAGCTTTTTTTAGGACTCCGTATGTACGCGCAATCCCCATCTGCTCCACCGCATCCTCAGCCTCGCGTAACCCCGCCGTATCTATAATATGCAATGGCACACCACTGATCTGAATAGATTGGCTAATGAGATCACGCGTGGTGCCTGGAAATTCACTAACTAACGCGACATCCTCCCCACTCAATCGGTTAAGTAGACTAGATTTGCCAACATTAGGTTGGCCAACCAGCACGATATGGGCGCCTTCTCTCAACAAACTCCCCTGTTGTGCCAAACTCAAAATTTTTTCTAATTCTGCACGTAATGCGACTAGTCGTGTATCACGTTGCGTGACATCTGGAGCATCAATCTCTTCTTCCGGAAAATCCAACATGGCTTCGACCAACATCCGTAACAAAACCAATCCGTCCACTAAGCGATGGATTGCTTTGGAAAACTCACCTTGTAGCGAACGCATGGCACTGCGTGCAGCCTGACTGGTGGTAGCAGCTATCAGGTCAGCTACGCTTTCTGCTTGAGCCAAATCAAGTTTTTCATTAAGAAATGCACGCTGCGTAAATTCGCCTGGCTGAGCGAGGCGAGCTCCAATTTCAAGACAGCGCTGCAACACCAATTGCAGTATGGCTGTGCCGCCATGCCCCTGCAATTCTAAAATATCTTCGCCGGTGTAGGAATGCGGGGCAGGAAAGAACAGAGCGATACCCTGATCCATAACCTGCCCTTGCGCATCTAGAAATGAAGCATACGTCGCGTGCCGCGGTACAGGTACTTTTCCTAACAGAGTTTTTGCTAATAGGCCAAGGTTATGTCCGGAGAGCCTAACCACGCCAATACCACCTTGTCCATGAGGAGTAGCGATTGCGGCAATAACATCAGGCTTTAGCAGCGCCTTTGACATTAGCCTCCAGTCCACGCGTAATGTACCACTGTTGAACGATGGAAAGTATATTGTTTACAATGGAGTACAGCACCAACCCGGCCGGAAAGAAGAAAAATACCACACTAAATACAATGGGCAATAATTTCATAAGCTTGGCTTGCAGTGGATCGGGGGGAACAGGGTTCAACTTACTTTGGATAATCATGGTAGCGCCCATGATTAACGGTAAAACATAATAGGGATCAGGCACTGACAAATCGGTAATCCAGCCGAAAAATGGGGCATAACGCAATTCAACACTTGCAAGAATAGCCCAGTATAGTGCGATAAATACTGGTATCTGAACAAGCATTGGCAAACAACCCCCAAGCGGATTAATTTTCTCCGTCTTATACAATTCCATCATCGCTTTATGCAAACGCTCGCGGTCATCTCCATATTGTTGCTTGATTTTCTCCAGCTTGGGGGCCACTACACGCATTTTTCCCATGGAGCGATAACTGGCCGCAGACAAGGGAAAAAATAATAGTTTAATAAAAACAGTCAACAAAATAATAGCTATACCCCAGTTAGATACCCAGCCATACAGATAGGAAAGCAACCAGAACAATGGGGTCGAAATGATTGTCAGCCAACCATAATCTACTGTTAACCCCAACCCTGGAGCAATTTCATCCAGCGAAGTTTGCGCCGGTCCAGCATAAAGTGGCACACTAATCTTTGCACTCTGACCTGATGCAATGGCCGCTACAGGTAAAATGACGCCTACCGAATAAAGCTCGTTTTCCAATTTCCTGGTATAAAACTCTCGCTGTACCTTATCTTTAGGTAGCCATGCCGCTACAAAGTAATGTTGCAGCATACCTACCCAACCATTGTCAGCACTTTGGGAATGCTTAGCATTTCCTTTCTCAATATCAGGAAAACCCACCTTCTGAAATTTTTCCTTCTCTGTATAAATCGCAGTGCCCGTATAAGTGGGCAAAAACATTGATGCACCTTCCGGTGTAGATTGATCGCGCACCAACTGAAAATAAGCTGACGGGGAAATTGGATTGGTTCCAATATTTTGGATTTCATAACCCACATCTACCAAATAACCACCACGATGGAACACATAAAATTTGGTTACTTTTGCACCGACAACATTTGTTGCAAGTAATCGCACTTCAATTGTGTTTTTACCTTCGGTTAATAAATATTCACTAACCTCAGCAGTGAATACCGTATTGTGTGTAGGTAATCCAGTGCCAAGCAAACCAGTTTGAGCGATATACGTGTGCGCTCCTTGTTCCCTCAATAATACAAATGGTTTGTTCTTATTTTTACTATCCCGCTGCTGCAAAAATTCCAAGCGACGCAAATCCCCGCCCAAAGTATTAATTTCTGCAGTTAGATAATCTGTTGTTACTGTAATTTTTTGCCCAGCTTGAGTCTTTCTTTGGGTAGCAACTACAATTGCCTCAGGATTAGCCGTAGTTGCTATATTAAGTGCAGTATTTGGCGGCACGACAATTTGCGGCACGGCAGCAGGCGCTGCTCGAACTATTGGTTGCTGAGTACGTTGCCAACTGTCCCACAACGACATGATTGATATTGAGAACGTCAAAAAAAAGAACAACCTAAACAGCTTGTGAAAATCCATATGGTTTCGCTTATATAAATCTATGGGGCAGGATCATAACCACCTGAATTCCAGGGATTGCACCGAATCACCCGCTTTATGCTTAACCAAATACCACGCCAAGCACCATGTTTAGAGATAACCTCACGAGCATATTGGGAACAACTTGGAGTAAAACGACAGGTCGGTGGCATAAGCGGACTCAGCAAATATTGATATAAACCTATCAACCTAATTAAGAGTCGTCGCATTACATACGGACAGATTGAAATAGCTGTAACAAGGCCAACCGTCCTTCAGCCGCAGTTTCAGAATTAAATTGCCGCTTGGCCCGCACCACTACATCCACCGAGTATTCGACTGAAAAATTAAGTCGAAATATATTTCGAATCATGCGCTTTGCAAAATTTCTTGATACTGCCTTTGGCATGTTTCTTTTGCTGGCTATTACTCCAAGACGGGAATAACCACTCTCGTTTTTCCGTATGTGAACTGTAAACCATTTATTAGTCGAATAGCCAGCACGAAGCGCTAACTCAAATTCTATCGGTTGCTTTATCCGGCGACATGAAGGTAACGTTTGTTTGGTATTAAACGGCAAGGCGCGCACGGCCTTTAGCTCTTCGAGCGGCTATAACAGCTCTTCCTCCTTTGGTTTTCATGCGAACAAGAAATCCATGGGTCCGTTTTCTTTTAGTGACGGACGGTTGATATGTACGTTTCATTGAGTTATATCCCTAATTAATAATTAATACTTGAAAACCCGCTATTACATTATTTACGGGAGCTTATGTCAAGCTTATTTTGACCATTGTGTAACAAATATATAAATTATCCATACTTTTCACAAATAATTTATCTGGCGTCAAATTAGCCCACAAAAATAATTATGATAAATTTAAAATGTTCCTTCAATAACTTATCTACTGTGAATAATTTTTTGCCTTGCATGTAGTAGAATGTATCGAAGATTTTTCTGCATTATCATTTGAAAATTATGCAAGACAAAACATTATGGAATTCCTGCCTTCTTTTTTTTGAAGATACGCTTACCTCACAACAATTTAATTCTTGGATTAAACCCCTTATTTTTGAAATCCAAGGCAATCAAATTACCTTGACTGCGCCTAATAGTTTTACGTTGAAACTCGTACAGGAAAGGTTTTTACCAGAAATATCCAAGCAAGCAGAATTATTTCTTTCATGCCCACCACATTTTGAATTACGCACGAAAAATCAGCCTCTCAATTTGCTTCCATCAAAACTACCCGTTCCTATACCTAATATTGTTCCATCGACTGTATCCCAACTTACCCTCAGTAAACACAAAAATCAAAACAAACTTAATCCATTACTATCTTTTGATAACTTTGTTACTGGTAAAGCAAACCAATTGGCTCATGCAGCAGCAATACAAGTTGCTGAAACTCCGGGCACAACATACAACCCATTATTTATTTATGGTGGAGTTGGATTAGGAAAAACTCACTTAATCCAGGCTATTGGAAACCATATAAAGCATGAGAATACACAAGCAAAAATTTGCTATGTTCATGCTACTAATTATATTTCAGATGTTGTCCGCGCTTTTCAAACTAAAAAATTTGATGAATTTAAACAATTCTACAATTCATTAGATTTGCTATTGATTGATGATATTCAATTTATCGCTGATAAAACTGGAACCCAGCAAGAGTTTTTTTATACTCTCAATTCATTGATTGATGGACATAAACAAGTTGTAATTACTTGCGATACCTTCCCTAAAGAAATTTCTGGAATGACGCCGCGGCTTACTTCTCGATTCAGCTGGGGATTAACAGTAGCTGTTGAACCACCTGGTTTGGAAATGCGAGTAGCAATTTTGCTACAAAAAGCTGCTATTTCTAACAATCCTATCAGTGAAGATGTTGCTTTTTTTATTGCCAAGCATATTCGTTCTAATATCCGTGAATTAGAGGGTGCACTTAAACGCATCGATGCTTATTCTCGGTTTCACAAACGTACCATCTCTGTAGAACTTGCAAAGGAAGCACTTAAAGACCTACTGGCTTCTCAAAATAAACAAATTTCCATAGAGAATATTCAAAAAACTGTGGCTGATTTTTATCGTATCAAGGTTACTGATCTTCTTTCCAAAAAACGTACACGCTTAATTGCCAGACCTCGACAAATCGCAATGTGTTTAGCAAGAGAATTAACACAATTAAGTTTACCGGAAATTGGAACTGCTTTTGGAGGACGTGACCATACAACGGTTATGTATGCATGTAAAACCATTGAAAGCTTACGCAATCTGGATTCGCCTCTTAATGCAGATTTCAATTTACTCAATCAAACATTACGGAATTAATATCTTTAAGTTAATTTAATTAATATTGTATTTATATTTTGTGAATAACTATTCTAATAATAACTTTTAAAAAACTATACACAAAAATTACATTATTCAAATATACAGTTATCCACATCTTTTTATAAATTCTAATATGTTAAAAACAAACAAAAATATCAAGTTATTCATTATATTTAATATCTATTATTGTTATTATTAAGGATATATTAAGAATGTTTATTGAAACAATTGAAAAAAATAATTTACTAAATCCTCTTCAAAGAATTATTGGAATAGTAGAACGTAAACAACCTCTCCCAATTTTATCAAATGTATTAATTGAAAAAACTGGATCAAATATACGTTTTATAGCGACTGATCTTGAAATTCAAATTGCTACACAATTTACTGATGTAAATCAAACGAGCCCGGATACAGCAATTACTGTAACTGCTAAGAAATTACAGGAAATTTTGAAGGTTTTACCTGAAGAAAGTAAAGTTACATTAGACATTCATGAAAACCGTCTTTTAATAAAAGTAAATAAAAGTAAATTTACTTTACAAACTTTACCTGCTCAAGATTTTCCAAGAATTTTGGAACAATTAGAGCAAGCCGTAAAAGTTCAAATTGAACAGGATAAACTTAAAAAATTGTTGGGTATGGTTCAATATGCCATGGCACAACAAGATATTCGTTATTATTTAAATGGCGTTTTATTAGTTATTGATGGTCATTTTTTAAAATTAATAGCAACAGATGGGCACCGTCTAGCTTATGTTATTACTAAGCTTGATCAAGAATATTCTAAACGTGAAATTATTCTGCCTAGAAAAACAATTAATGAACTAATTAAACTTTTAACTGAAACAGAAGAAAAAATAACATTTGAATTAGCCGAAAATCAAGTTCGTATGACTTTTTCAAATATTGTCTTAATCTCTAAGGTAATTGATGGAAAATTTCCAGATTATGAACGTGTTATTCCTAATTATACTAATCAACTTACGTTAGAAAGAATTGAAATATTACAAGCATTACAACGCGCAGCAATTTTATCTAATGAAAAATTCAGGGGTGTACGCTTTGTACTGACAGAAAAAAATCTACGCATTATAAGTAATAATAGTGAGCAAGAAGAAGCACAGGAAGATATGGAAATAGGTTATCAAGGAATTACACTTGATGTTGGTTTCAATGTTAATTATTTAATGGATGGATTAAATAATGTTGATACACCAACAGTAGTATTCTCATTTGGTGATGCAAATAGTAGTATTTTAATCACTATTCCAGGTAATGAAGAATTTAAGTATGTAGTTATGCCAATGCGTATTTAATAACATTTGTACTAAATTGCTTTCTACAATTTAACTTTATAGTATTTAAAAATATCATTTGGAATAAGTAGTATTTATAAATGCATTCTCAATGTTTCACGTGAAACAAATGAAAGAAAATCAATGAATGAATATAATTCCACCAGTATCAAAGTTCTCAAGGGACTGGAAGCAGTTAGAAAACGTCCAGGTATGTATATTGGAGATACTAATGATGGTAGTGGTTTACATCATATGGTCTTTGAGGCAGTTGATAATGCTGTGGACGAAGCATTAGCGGGTTATTGCAATGAGATATCAGTAATTATCCATCCAGATAATTCGATTAGTGTGACAGATAATGGACGTGGTATTCCAACAGATATTCATGAAGAAGAAAATCGTTCTGCAGCAGAAGTAATCATGACAGTGTTGCATGCCGGTGGTAAGTTTGACGGAAACTCTTATAAGGTTTCAGGTGGCTTACATGGGGTGGGAGTTTCAGTAGTAAATGCATTGTCCGAATGGTTACGATTGATAATTCACAGAGACAATAAAACCCATTTTATGGAATTTAATTCGGGGGAACCAGTTGCGCCGCTTAAGGTAATAGGAGAGACAAATAAACGCGGTACAGAAGTACATTTTTTGCCGAGCAAGGAAATTTTCGGATTAATCGAATTTCATTTCGATATTTTGGCTAAACGTCTTCGCGAACTGTCTTTCTTAAATAATGGCGTAAAAGTTTCCTTAATAGATAAACGGAATGGTAAAGAAGAGCTTTTTGCATTCACAGGTGGAGTAAAGGGCTTTGTAGAATACATGAATAGAAACAAGAGTGTGCTCCATAAAAATATCTTTTATACCCTTGTTGAAAAAGAAGGAATCACAGCCGAAATTGCTATGCAATGGAACGACTCTTATCAGGAAACTGTGCAATGTTTTACTAACAATATTCCGCAGCGTGATGGGGGTACACACCTGACAGCTATGCGTACAGCAATGACTCGTACTTTGAATCAGTACATTGAATCTGAAGAAATTGCTAAAAAAGCCAAGGTGGAAACAACTGGCGATGATATGCGCGAAGGATTAACAGCGATACTTTCGGTAAAACTTCCTGATCCCAAGTTTTCTTCGCAAACTAAGGATAAGTTAGTTTCTTCTGAAATTCGCCCGATTGTCGAAGAGGTTGTCAGTCAACAATTAATGGCATTTCTTCTAGAAAATCCAAATGATGCAAAAGTAATTATTGGAAAAATTGTAGAAGCTGCACGTGCCAGAGAAGCTGCACGTAAAGCTCGTGAATTGACTCGTCGTAAAGGAGTGTTGGATGGTATGGGGTTACCCGGTAAGTTAGCCGATTGCCAAGAAAAAGACCCAGCACAATCAGAGTTATATCTGGTTGAGGGTGATTCTGCCGGGGGCTCAGCAAAACAAGGACGCGACCGTAAATTTCAAGCGATTTTACCGCTTAAAGGTAAAATTTTAAATGTTGAAAGAGCGCGTTTTGAAAAAATTATTTCATCACAGGAAATTGCCACGCTAATCACGGTTTTGGGTACGGGTATTGGCCGGGATGAATATAACCCGGATAAGTTGCGTTATCACCGAATCATCGTGATGACAGATGCTGATGTAGATGGCTCACATATACGTACCTTGTTATTAACGTTCTTCTACCGCCAGATGCCAGAGTTAGTCGAGCGCGGCCATGTTTATATTGCACAACCGCCGTTATATAAAGTCAAACAAGGCAAGGAAGAACGTTATTTAAAAGACGATCATGAAATGAAAACTTTTATGCTTCGTTCAGCCCTTGTTAATGCTGAGCTACATACGGATCAAGATTCACCAGCACTGAAAGTTGAAACACTTGAACATCTGGCAAAGGAATATTTCCTTGCGGAAGCCATCATCGATCGCTTATCCCGGGTTATCGCAAAGGAAGCTTTGCATGCAATGCTCAAGCAACCAGATATTCAATTGGATAGTACAGAACAAGCAGAACAAAGTGCGATAAGCCTACAACAGGTTTGTGGTCCAGAAATAATTGTGAAAGCGGAGATTAATCCAACCAATGATGAAAACCGTTTACGTTTGGAAAAATATTTACATGGTAATTATTCCGTAAGTTACATTGAGCCAAGCTTTCTGTTAAGCGGTGATTACACCCAAATTAAACAAACAGCACTCGCTTTGAATGGATTGTTGAGCAAAAGCGCATATATCAAGCGGGGAGAACAGCGTAAGCCTGTAGCCGACTTCAAACAGACCATTGAATGGTTGCTGGAAGAAGCTAAACGGGGAGTTAGTATTCAGCGTTATAAAGGGTTGGGAGAAATGAATCCGGAACAATTGTGGGAAACCACCATGGATATAAAAAACCGGATCTTGTTGCGTGTACAAATTGAAGACATGATTTCAGCAGATGAAACTTTTACAACTTTGATGGGTGATATAGTAGAACCTCGCCGTGCCTTTATTGAACAGAATGCTTTAGGGGTTAAAAATCTTGATGTATAGAATAACCTGATTAGTTACATGCCTCAGCCGCCCAAATGGCAGCTTCAGGGCATGGTTGTAATCGCCGCAGCACGAACGAGGCGCTTTGAGGATGATGCCAAGATCGAAGTGGTGGTTAAAACGGTACTGAACCTCGGCCAGGTAACGGTCTACGTATTTCTAGAAAACCATTTTTTGAATCGCTGTTCACAGCTGTTTTAATGCAAAGCTTGCGCGATAGCAGGTCGTTGACAGCTAGACGATCTTTTCCCAGAATACCCGCAAACTTATACGTATGTGGTTTCTTGTAATATGATCCATACATAAAATATTTACAGGGTATTACCATGGCTGCAATGTAGTTGATATAACTACGGATTGTTGCAATAAACAGAGTTCGGCTATTGGCTTTCACACAAGGATATTTTCTATGAATAATACGGGTATAAAACTCCTCTCTATTCAAGTTGGCCTACCTAAAAAACAGGATATACCTGATGCCTTAGATACAATGGATCAGGAGTGGACGACTGGTTTTTTTAAAGAGCCAGTATTTGGTCCAATCTGGGTCGGAACAACTAACTTGACTGGTGATGGGCAAGCTGATCTTCGTGTTCATGGCGGACCCGATAAAGCGATAAACGCTTATCCTTACGAACATTACGCATTTTGGCTCGCCGAACTTAATTATAAAGAATTACCAAATGGTGCGTTTGGAGAAAATTTTACGATGACAGGGATATTGGAAACAGAGGCTTGCATTGGTGATATTTTTGAGCTGGGTGATGCATTGGTACAGATTTCTCAACCTCGCCAACCATGCTGGAAGCTTTCTCGCCGATGGCGGGTTCAGGACTTAGTGGCGCGGGTCGTGCGCACGGGCAAGACAGGCTGGTATTTCCGTGTTTTGCGCGAGGGAAATATTCAAGCCGGAGCGACATTGGCCTTGGTAGAACGTCCTTATCCTGAATGGACAGTCGCGACCGCAAACAACATAATGCTCCATCGCAAGGAAAATTATGTGGCTGCACAAGCTCTGGCGGATTGCCCGGCGCTTTCAGTTAGCTGGAAGACAACCCTGTCCCGGACGACCGCTACTGACGTTGCAGCCGATACTTTAGCGCGTAATTTTCAATGAACGCCTAATTCCATTTAGTCAGTTGCGCTCAATATAGGTTGGTCGTGGCACAACAAGTATATCGAATATTGATTGCTTGCGTAGCATCGAGCGGAACATTTGCCAGAATGCAGCGGACAATAAGAAAGTGGTTGAGAGGGCGGGATTTCATGTATAGCTATTCCCCCATCCCGGTTTGGGAGAGGGGACGGTTGCTTGATTATTTCATTCTTGTTGCATTAGTGCTGTGTTAGTGCACTTAACGCTGCTTGATAGTCAGGCTCATGCGTGATGTCGTCCACTAATTCTGCGTGTAACACGTGATTATTCTCATCCAGCACCAGCACAGCGCGTGCGGTTAAGCCGCGTAATACAGAATCAGCAATCTTTACACCGTAGTTCCGCATGAAATCCCGTCCGCGCATCAAGGACAGCGTGGTGACATTGTCCAATCCTTCAGCCACGCAAAAGCGGCTCATGGCAAACGGTAGGTCGGCGGAAATCACCAGCACCACTGTATTGTCGAGCTTGCTTGCCGTTTCGTTAAATTTGCGCGTAGAAGTGGCACATACGGCGGTATCCAAACTAGGCACAATGTTAAGAACCTTGCGTTTGCCGGCAAAGTCTTTTAATGCCACATCTTTCAGGTCTTTGTCTACTAGCGTGAATTCAGGGGCAATTTGACCCACAGTGGGAAAGGTGCCGAACAACGTAATAGGAGTACCATTCAAGGTAACAGCAGATTTGTTTGAAGTTTCATTAGTCATGATTGCTTTCTTTTTAATAAGGCGTGTTATAGCGCATCATCTGCATACGCTTGTATTGGCGGGCAAGCACAGATCAGATTTTTATCACCACGGACATTGTCTACACGGGCAACACTTGGCCAGAATTTGTTGTCTTGTACCCACTTTAACGGATAAACGGCTTTTTCGCGTGAATAGCTGTGTTTCCAATTGCTCGTGAGAGCTGATTTTGATGTATGCGGTGCATTTTTGAGTACGTTATCTTCTTTATCCGCTTTACCTGTAATTACTTCATCAATTTCTTTACGTATAGAAATCATAGCAGAGCAAAAACGATCCAATTCTTCTTTTGATTCACTTTCTGTTGGTTCAATCATCAACGTATCAGCTACCGGGAATGAAACTGTCGGTGCATGATATCCATAATCCATTAATCGCTTTGCAATGTCCCCTACTTCGATTCCGGCTTCTTTTTTAAATGCAACGCAGGCTAAAATCATTTCGTGCGCGCAACGTCCATTTGCACCACTATATAAAGTAGGGAAATGATTTTTTAATGAGTCTTTAATGTAGTTGGCATTTAAAATTGCGATGCGTGTTGCTTCGGTAACGCCATCGTTGCCTAACATTTTTATATATCCATAAGATATCAATAAAATTAGTGCACTGCCGTAAGGCGCCGCGGATACTGCGTGTATGCCATTCCCTCCCCCAGTTTTTACTAAGGAATGTGAAGGCAAAAAAGGAGCCAGGTGTTTTGCAACGCCAATGGGTCCCATACCTGGGCCACCGCCACCGTGAGGAATTGCAAAAGTTTTATGTAAATTCAAGTGGCAAACATCAGCTCCAATATTGCCGGGGCTGGTTAAACCTACTTGTGCATTCATGTTGGCGCCATCCATATAAACTTGTCCGCCATTCTCATGAATGATGTTGGTAATCTCGATGATACTTTCTTCGTAAACACCGTGAGTGCTTGGGTATGTGATCATTAAACATGCCAAGTTATCTTTATGCTGAACTGCTTTTTCACGTAATTCATTTACATCAATATTTCCTACTTTGTCACATTTCACCAAGACTATCTTCAGGCCACACATTGCAGCGCTGGCAGGATTGGTGCCATGTGCCGATGTTGGAATCAATGCAATATTTCTGTGCGCATCACCACGTGATTGATGGTATGCCTGAATGACCAGTAATCCGGCATATTCGCCCTGAGCACCGCTGTTGGGCTGAAAACTCATTTTTTCGAAACCCGTAATCTCACTTAATGATTTGTCCAGGTCATCGATTATTTCATGGTAACCCGCCGCTTGTTCAACGGGTACAAAGGGGTGGATATGGGCAAATTCGGGCCATGTAATAGGCATTAATTCGGAGGCGGCATTTAATTTCATAGTACAAGAGCCTAATGAAATCATTGAATGCGTCAAAGATAAATCCTTGTTTTCCAACCGCTTGATATACCGCATCAGCTCAGATTCGGAATGATAAATATTAAATACAGGATGTTGAAGGATAGAAGATTGACGATTTTTGATCAAAGATTGTTGATTAAAAATCTGTTCTTCAGTAATTTTAGAAGTGGTTTTGCCAACGGCTTGTGCAAATACATTAATAAGCGCGTTCAAATCATCGGTATCGATAGTTTGATCAACAGAGATAGTAATTGCATCATCCGTATAACGGAAGTTAATTTGTGCTGCTTCCGCTAGTTGCTTAATTTTCGTATTGTCTGTTCCATTGATTTTGATGGTATCAAAATAAATTCCATCTTCAATGGTATAGCCTAGTTTTTTTAACTCGGTTGCCAATGCTATAGCAGTAGAATGTACTTGTTGTGCAATCCCTTTGAGGCCTTCCGGTCCATGATATACCGCATACATACTTGCCATAATGGCTAATAATGCTTGCGCGGTACAAATGTTGGAGGTAGCTTTGTCTCTACGTATGTGTTGTTCGCGCGTTTGTAATGCCATACGTAATGCTTGATTTCCATCCGCATCAATCGAAACACCAATGATACGGCCGGGAATGGATCGTTTATATTCTTCACGGCAAGCAAAATATGCAGCGTGTGGGCCACCGTAACCCATGGGGACGCCAAAGCGTTGTGTGGAACCAACAACAACATCAGCTCCCCATTCGCCTGGTGGGGTCAGTAATACTAAACTTAGTATATCGGCTGCGACAGCAATGGTGGTTCCATTTGCTTTTGCCCTTGTTACAAAATCAGCGTAATCGTGAACTTTGCCATCAGCGGTTGGATATTGAAGTAATGCCCCGTAAATACTGCTATCTAACGCTCCGGTTTTAAAGTCACCAATCACTAATTCAATCCCCATTGGGGTTGAACGTGTTTGTAATAAATCGATAGTTTGCGGGTAGCATTCGTTGGAAACGAAAAACTTGTTCGCTCCATTTTGAATTGCTTCGGGTGTGCGATTGTTGAACAACATTGCCATTGCTTCAGCTGCTGCAGTGGATTCATCCAGCAATGATGCGTTTGCTATTTCCATTCCTGTTAAATTCATAATCATGGTTTGGAAATTCAACAGTGCCTCTAAACGGCCTTGTGAAATCTCCGCCTGATAAGGAGTATAAGCGGTATACCAACCTGGATTTTCTAAAACATTTCTCTGGATAACAGGGGGAATTATCGTGTTGTAATAACCTAAACCAATATAGGTTTTAAAAAGTTTATTCTTTGCCGCAACACCACGTAAATGCTTGTGGTATTGATATTCAGTCATCCCAGATGGTAAGTTCAATGGCTTTTTTAAGCGGATTGCAGCAGGAATGGTCTGATCAATTAATTCATCTACAGAACCTGCACCAATTGTATCAAGCATTGCCTTAATATCATTTTTGCGAGGACCGTTATGACGGTTTACAAATTTATCGGTTGTAATCATTGCGGGCTTTATTTTTTAAAGGAGTGTAAATAGGTATTAGAAACGGGAATTATCTCATCCATTACAGCGTCTTAATGTGCTTCACTGTCGACTAGTGCCTGGTACGCTGCAGCATCCATTAACGTGTCTACGTCGGCGGCATTATCTGGCTTCATTTTGAACATCCATGCGGAATAAGGATCTGCATTAATCTTTTCTGGCGCATCGCCGAGTTCAGAATTAACTCCGACCACTACACCGGTAACAGGTGCATAAATGTCAGCCGCAGCCTTTACTGATTCTACTACTGCGCATTCTTCTTTGGCTTTCAGTTGGCGGCCAACTGCTGGATTTTCCACGAACACCATATCACCCAGCAGCTCCTGTGCGTGTTGGGTAATGCCAATCGTGATCGTACCGTCGGTTTCTTTTTTGACCCACTCGTGGGATGCGGTGTACTTCAGGTTACCTGGCAGATTGTTTGAATTGCTCATGAGTTATATCCTCCAATAAAGTTAAATTAGATTAAGCCTTTGCCGTTACGTACGAACGGGTATTTCACTACTTTAGCTGCCAGCATTTTATCGCGAATCGCTACCTGCACTATGTCGCCTATTTGTACCGCGGAGGGTATACGTGCCAAAGCGATTGATTGGTTCAGTGTGGGCGAAAAACTACCGCTGGTAATTTCGCCATCACCATGGCTGCTGTGTACTACTTGGTGATCACGGAGCACTCCGCGATCCTGTAAGACAAGGCCGATTAACTTTCGAGTTTTAGGTTTTGTGACGAGTGCCGCTTTACCGATGAAATCGCGTTCACTCACCAGATCTACCGTCCACGCTAGCCCGGCTTCCAGTGGGTTTATGGTTTCGTCCATGTCATGACCGTACAGGTTCATGCCGGCTTCCAGACGCAATGTGTCACGTGCGCCTAGCCCGATAGGTTTCACTCCCACGTTATGTAGTGTTTGCCAGAAGGAAGGGGCAGCCTTGGCCGGTAATATGATCTCGAAGCCATCTTCGCCAGTATAGCCAGTCCGGGCGATAAACATCGAATTACACTCTACGGCATTGAAGGGTTTGAGTCCTTCCGCCAATTTTTGTGCTTCGGGCAAGGCCTGCCATAGCTTGGCAGCCGCATTGGGTCCTTGCACCGCGATCATCGCCAAATCATTACGTGAAGTGATCTGCAATTGTGGCGCGCGGATGGTAGCCTGTTCAATCATCCATGCAATATCCTTATCGGCTGTACCCGCATTCACGACGATGCGAAACCACATTTCATCCATGAAGTACACGATGAGGTCGTCGATCACTCCACCATCTGGACGCAACAGGCAGGAATACAGCGCCTTTCCGGAAGACTGTAGTTTGTCCACGTTGTTTGCCAACAGATAGCGCAAGAAGTCGCGCACCCCTTCGCCGCGCATATCGACCACTCGCATATGCGAGACATCAAACATGCCGGCATCGCGACGTACTTGATGGTGTTCGTCAAGTTGTGAACCATAATGCAACGGCATATCCCAGCCGCCAAAATCAACCATCTTTGCGCCCATTGCGCGGTGTGCTGCATTCAGAGGAGTTTGTTCGAGTGTCATAAGTAATCTTTCAAAAAATAAAAAAGGCGAGGCAGAAATATCTGCCTCGCCCCATCTGTCCTTTTTACCTGAGAGATTACGAATAAATCCGTGTGCCCCTTCGGTGGCTGTGTGAACAGCACTCTCCAGATTTGCCTGTGCCAACAGTTCTTGAGCCTGAGCGGTTACGGGTGTTGCGCCTTCGGCAATGCGCCTGTGCTCACTACTTACTAGGCAGCATGTTCTTCCATTGGTTTAAACGGCAGGTAGTACTATACCGGAATAAGGGGGTGGACGGCAAACAATACACATAAATTTGCGTGGGGTATTCATTTCAGGGCATAATCCGTGCCCTTATACGTGCGTCAGCGCATGATGCTTTAATTTATTTAAGCTCTCAATAAGTTTTTTAAGTCCTCAACTTTCATGTTTAAGGAAGCCAAAATGAAAACCGACATTCATCCGCAATACGATGAGATTGTAGTTACTTGCAGTTGTGGCAACACTTTTAAAACCAGATCTACAATGGGTAAACCGCTGCATGTAGAAGTCTGCTCGGACTGCCATCCCTTCTATACTGGCACACAAAAAATCGTGGATACTGCTGGCCGAGTGGAGAGATTCCGTCAAAAATATGGCAAGCCCGGTGCAAAATCTGCAGCATAATGAAACGGAACGATAAGCAGCAATTGAAAGGCAGCGGACGCTGCCTTTTTTGTTTTTAATTTCAAGCAGGGTAGTGGCTACCTGAATGTTCTATCAACCCACACTCGGACAGCGCATCAAGGTCTTGGAATAAGCGCGCATGTTTTCCTATCCGCCGACACAAGAACACCCGATTACGATAGCTAAAGCCTGGTTGCTGGCACTGCTGTGTGCGGTGTGGTTAGGCACAGGGTTGGTAGGGCATGACCCGTGGCAGTCAGACGATGCTTATAGTTTCGGGTTGGTCTATCACATCCTACAAAGCGGTGATTGGCTAGTTCCCACCTTGGCTGGCGAACCCCACATGGATAAGCCACCGCTGTTCTACATGACAGCTGCGCTTTTCGCCAAACTATTCTCCCCCTTGCTTGAGCTACATGATGGCGCGCGCCTAGCAAGCGGCTTTTATACTGCTCTTACGTTGTTGTTCATTGGGCTGTCAGGACGCGAATTATTCGGGAGGGGCCGCGGTTGGCCTGCTGCGATCATTTTGATCGGCTGCCTCGGCATGCTGGTACGCTCACATGAACTTATCACTGATCTTGCTTTGCTCACTGGCTGCGCCATGATGCTATACGGCTACACTTTAAGTCTGCGCCGTATTTTATTGGCAGGCATGCTCATAGGCAATGGCATCGGCATTGGCTTTATGTCTAAGGGGTTTATCGCCCCCACGCTGTTCGTACTTATCAGCGCTGCACTGCTGTTATTCCGCACATGGCGCATGCGTTCCTTCCTTTTTAGCTTGGGTATCGCACTCCTGTTTGCGTTACCTTGGCTAACAGTCTGGCCTTTTTTGTTATACCAACGTTCGCCAGAGCTATTTATGGAATGGTTTTGGACGCTTAACATCGGCCATTGGTTTGGCTATATTCAAGGTGGTGATTATGCAGAGGCGTTATATTACGTAAAAATATTGCCTTGGTTCGCTTGGCCTGCCTTGCCATTGGCTGCTTGGGCAGTGTGGGAGGCACGGAGAAGAGTGCTGCATGAAGCGGAACTTCAGCTGTTGTTGGTCAGTTTTGTTGTGATGTTGCTTACGTTGAGTGTGCTACCCAATATCAAGGAAGTGTTCGCATTGCCCATACTATTACCGCTCACTTTGCTTGCCAATGCGGCCCTTCCCACCCTGCGCCGGGGAGCGGCCAACGCGCTAGATTGGTTCGGCATCATGACTTTCGGTTTTGTCGCCATCTTGATGTGGTGGGGTTGGGCTGGGCTGTTACGGGATAATCATGCCAAGATTACGCGTTGGCTGAAAGATTATCAGCCTGGTTTCGAACCTGCGTTCCATGCGACAACATTCTGGGTCGCACTGACCTTCACCGTGCTGTGGGTGCTGCTGGTGTGGCGGGTTGGACGCTCCATGCGCCGCGCCGTGCTTAACTGGGCCGGCGGCGTGACTTTATTGTGGGTGCTTGCCATGACACTATGGCTTCCATGGTTGGACAACGGCAAGAGCTATCGCGGCATGGTGGTTTCTCTTAAGCAAGCCATGCCCAAACACCATGGCTGCATTGCGAGCCTGGATGTAGGCGATACCCAGCGCGCCATGTTGCAGTACCTGGGAAATATTGCCACACATAAACAAGCGCAACGTGTATGTGATTTGCTGTTGGTGCATGGGGAGCGTGCCACTAGGTTAGCGGAGGAAGAAAGAGCTTGGGTCAAGCTTTGGGAAGGCAACCGCAAGGGGGTTAAATCGGAGCCTTTCCGTTTGTATCAACGCATCGAAGCAACTACACAAAGGCCAGTGATCCCACAGTTATAGTTCCATGTCAGTTCATTTGAGGTAAGTCGTCAAGAGATTGACACCATGAATTCATGGTGTCAATCTCTTGACGCAGAATCAGCGTTCAAATGCAGCGATATTAATAAAATCAACGCGCTGCTTAACTTGTTGGACTCCACGATTGCTAGCTGGCCTCATGATTACGAGGCCGCACACAATAATGTGGCCCTATCCGTGCTGTCCAATGGCGATAGAATCCCATAACGTGAATCAGAAATTCCACTGTAACTGCGCGCGAAGCATATCGGCTTTAACTTGTCTGTAGCCATTCAAAGATGGAACGAACGTGCCGACATTGGTTCTATCCATGTTCGCGTAGGCTAAAACCAACTCCAATTCAGGCACAGGTTGCCACTCAACGCCGATTTCTATTTCTCGCAGATGGGAGCGGGGTGCGTTTGTTGAGAACTTTTCAGAGCCTTCATATCGCTGCCATTTCGCATAGGGCATCCAGCTACCAAAAGCATTATCCAGTTTGTACATGGCTTGGACGTAACCGCCATTGAGCGTGGTGGACTCGATCCGCTTGCGGTCAACGCTTAGCATGGGTGAATTGCCCCAGTTCCACTCACCTTGCAGGCCAAATGGCTGGGGATACAGCACAGCATGCACGCCCATGCGCTCGTCCTGTACGCCCCTATTATCAAACGTAGGGGTGACGTTGACACCACCAACTGAAATCTGGCTGGATTTTGGAACATATTTGCCGGTCAATGCGGAGATACCCGCCTCGAAAAATTGGCCGTTGTCGAATTTGAACGGATAGGTCAGGCGAGCCACTGTATGGAGGTTATCATTGAGTTCGACACGGTTCAGCCCCTGGCCGTTGTAAATGCCCAGGCCTAATACGCCGTAATCGCCCGAGCCTTTGAGACCGCTGCGCACCAGATCCCTGAAGCGATCACGGATGTGCGCGGGCGCCCAGTAGAACATCGCACCCATATCACGTTCGTCACGGGATGCGATGTTAACGGCATCGGCACGATCCATAGCTAAGCGGTTCTGGCTCGACTGCAGAATTTCAAAGCCGTAAGGAACTTTGGAGACTCCGAAACGGACGCGGTATTCTCTCCTATCGTCGAAAGAAATATCGGAGTAGAAATCTCGAATCTGAACCTTCCCACCTTGCAAATCTCCTGCGTCTGGGCCGGAATTGAATTCTGGTTGAATGTAGACATATAGATGGTCGGTAACTTGGCCCGATAAAACTACGCGGGCGCGTCGAAGTCCAAAATTCTGGTTATCTGAGATAAATTTGTCACCGGGAGATGCCAGATTGGCGTTATCTCCAGATATGGGTTGGTTGTAACGAAGCTGGGCGTAGCCACGCAGGCTGATCCTGTCGGACCAGTTTTCCTTGGGCGTCAGGGCTGCTGTCAGTTCCTCAGCCGCTTTAAGTTCCGCTTTCTTTTTCTTTTGGCGAAGCTTGGTTTCCAATGCTTTAATTTCTTCAGCAGGAACCTTGCCTACTGCCTCATTAACTTCTTCAAACTCACTGAGTTTTATTCTATTGATGCCCGGTGAAGTAAATACTTGTTGAGTTTGTGTGTCTACATACAGCTGGATAGCCTGTGCCGGAATTGTGGTACCGCCTAGCAGAGCCAATATGGCGATTGACAACGTGGTTGATTTCAATCTACTACCAAGATCTGGCTTAACTGTATGGCTTTTAGATGCTTGCATTCTTTCTCTCCAGGGAAAAATAAAAACTTCACCCGCTCAAGATTATTCTTGAGCCGCGCAAACATTCTAAAGAATGAACATGACAGTTTTATGACACGCTAAATTTAGTGTAACGGCCTAAATTTAATGCTCGGTTTTGTATACGTGCCACATATTTATTGGATTTTTGTGCCTGGAGAACAGATAGGTAAGATATCAAACAGGTACAGCTGTGATTAGTCGATAGCCGGGAGAAAGCAGTAAATAGAAAAACAGTGGATTTTTAATTTGTCATGTTGCAAAAAATTCAGGTTTATAAATAATTTGTATGGCGTAATCCTGTAGATGTCACAATTCTGCAACATTGGGGGATTAACATGATGATGCTGCCCTGTGGTGGTGACCCAATTAACCGAATGGAGAGAACATGTTGAAATCGCCCAATCTTAAAATATTTGGTGTGACCGCTGTATTGAGTCTGTTAATGAATGCCACAAATTCTGCTGGCGCTGTCCCGATCATCAAGATTGATGGCTCAAGCACGGTCTATCCAGTCACCGAAGCGGTGGCTGAAGAGTTCCAGAAAAGTAAAAAAGATGCAGTTAAAGTGACTGTCGGTATTTCCGGCACCAGCGGCGGATTTAAGAAGCTTTGTCGTGGAGAGATCGATATCGCAAACGCTTCTCGTCCGATCCTAAATGAGGAAATGAAGGAATGCAACAAGCACGGCATCCAGTTTATTGAGCTGCCTGTGGCTTACGATGCGCTGACCGTGGTGGTCAATCCTCAAAATAATTGGGTGAACAGTATGACCGTGGCCGAGCTTAAAAAAATGTGGGAACCGTTAGCTCAAGGAAAAATTACTAATTGGAGTCAGATTAATCCTGCCTGGCCAAATGCTCCCCTGAAATTATTGGGTCCGGATTCTGATTCAGGCACATTTGATTTTTTCACGGAGGTTATTGTCGGCAAGGCCAAGTCCAGTCGTCTCGATTACACGGCGTCTGATGATGACAAATTATTGGTGACGGGTGTTTCAGGCGATAAGAATTCCATTGGTTATTTTGGCTATGGTTATTACGCCGAAAACGCCAAGGAACTGAAGGTGGTACCGATTAGATCAGGAGAGGGTAAACCGCCAGTCCTGCCGAGCTTAGAAACGGTTAAAAACAGTACCTATCGGCCACTTTCGCGCCCAATTTTTATCTACGTTAGCGCCAAAATTGCACAGAAGCCTGAGGTCAAGGAGTTTGTCGAATTTTACCTCAAGCAGGCGCGGAATTTGGTAGAGGAAGTAAAGTACATACCGCTGTCCGATGCCGCCTATAAGCTAGCGTTGGGTAATTTTACCAAGGGTAAAACCGGTACCGGTTTCGGTGGTAAATCCCATGTCGATATTGATTTTAGCGGTATAGCGGAGGTAGGTGTGACAGATGAAGTGCTAATGAAACGTGAAGGTAGGATTTTCCCATCTCCATAATTTGATAATCGCTATGGATGCATCACGATGAAGCGGTAATGAAGTGTGAAGATCGGATTTTCACATGAAATTTCATTTGCGCATGACTATGCGTATAAGAGAAAAAATTGATGGGGTGCGAAGATAGGGGTAAGGTGGATTGTAAAGCGGGGCCGTTGAAGGCCTCGTTTTGCTGAAGGAAAAATTTTAATGATAAAGCTCGATCAAGCCAATGAATAACTAGACATTTTTTACACGCTCTCTATTTTTTATAATTACCCTTCTTTTGAATTAACAATTAAGACTAATCTCATCTGCGAGCAACAGCTCCGACTCCTTAAGAATAAAGGAATGCTACTCTTGGTATGTGCTAAGGAGACGCTGATTAATTCAAAATTTCGCGGAATTTCGCGCGTAACAAATTGATTCTTACCTGTGTGAAATTCTGAAACGTGAATTAATCAGCGCTTCCCTAACTTCTAGCGGGCAAAACCCTGATATTTTTATGGTACGTGTCCAACTCGACTGGTAACGTTAGGCATTATTGACCCGGTCAGGGTATGCTTGAACTTATCGGCCAGTCAAACTGTACCGTGACGGCATCCCTCACTTCAAACTTCACCTGGCCGTATTAATAGATTAACATTAAAGAATTGATTTGGCTGTCATTGCGGAGTACCTGTTCGATATTTTGCACTGCGTTCATATGGATTTTTGGCCAAGAAAAATCATGACTCATATGGGAGCGATCGCGAATAACTTCGATGAAACATCACGATGTGAAAAAAATGAATTTGCAAAGACCGTTTCCTGAATATTGATGTGCACCGGCGCAATGTCGCTATACAAAATTCCCATATTTAGTGGGCCAGCATGCAGCGCTTTTGACGTGAAAAAAATCGAAAAGTACTGTGCGGAAATCAGTATTGACGGGGATTTCGCTGATGGGCGACAACATGCAAAACTGCATGTACGGCTTGGTGAGTGAGGGCAGGCGAGAACCTGTTTCTTACCTTTGCTCTTGTATCCCTTCTTATCTATGACCTTATAACGAGGAAAACACCTGCTATAGTCGCAAAGCTTACCAAATTCTATCGCCAAAAGGGGATGTAAAATGGAAAAGATTGTTACCAGGAGACAATTCATAATAACAGGCGCAACAGGGCTTGCTGCAATTTATGGGATTAGCGCATGTACTAAAAGTGATAGTTCATTAAGCACTTCAGAGAGTGTCAAAGCCTCGGTGATCGACCCGCCAGCAGGAGAGGTTTTTAAAGACCCGCCTGAAATGCCAAATTTGAGCGCTAACGCGGGGGTTGTGGAGGTCGCATTAGAGGCAAAGACGGCAAAAGTAATGATCAAGGGGGTAAATGTAGACCTGATGACATACAACGGCTACTTTCCGCAACAAACTATAAGGGTAAGAAGAGGTGACAAATTAAGCGTTAACTTCAAAAACTCCCTTCCATTGACGACCGAAAAAAATATTCTTGGTTATACGAAAAACATCACCAACATCCACACTCATGGGTGGCATGTGTCGCCATCCGGGAAATCGGACAACATATTCCTACATATCAATCCAGGCGAAGAATTCTTATATGAATACGATATGTCCAAACAGGAAGCGGGGACATTGAATTTCCTGCACTCTCATGGCCATGGCCTGATTACTGAGCAGATGTGGGGGGGGATTGCCGGGTGCGCGTTGGTTGTTGCGGATGAGGTCGATGGACTCTCAGGTTTTGAGACTCATATAATATCCTTACATGACATTAGCCTTGTGGGGACTAGCCCAGCGCCGCACACTCTTGAGGACTATATGAATGGAAAGGAAGGAGATATTGTCATGGTCAACGGCCAGGTAAATCCTGTCCTGCCGATAAGACCTGGACAGGTTCAGAGATGGAGAGTGGTCAACGCCAGCACTGCAAGGTTCTACAAGCTAAGCCTTGAGAAACACGCCATGTATCTGATAGGAACCGATGGCGGGCTTCTCGATAAACCTTATCCATTATCAGATATCCTCCTCACGCCAGGGGAGAGGGTAGACCTTTTGATTAAGGCTGATCAGGGATCAGGAAATTATAGATTCCTCTCCATGCCCTATGACAGAGGAGGGAATATGCTTCAGACCATAACGCTCATGACTGCTTCTTATAGCGGGAACTCTGTAAAGGACGAAATCCCTGCCTCAGTTAATCCCAATGCAAAAAAACTGAATATGGATATAACTTCTCTTCGCAAGGCACAGATAGTTTTTTCCATGGGAGTTAATAAGGGGTTAATAAACGACAAGAGCTTCGGAGACGACCCTTTTGTTCACACATCAAAGGTCGGGACCTTTGAGTTATGGGAGATTCAAAATTTCAGCGGCATGGATCATCCGTTTCACCAGCATGTTAACCCAGCTCAGATAATTTCCATGAAAGGGGGAGAGAAGGGATATACATCTTTATATTCCAGTATCCCTGCATGGAAGGACACCATAAACGTACCTAAAGGCGGATCTGTAACCATACTCGTACCTGTCAGGGACTTTTCAGGGAAGACTGTGTTTCATTGCCACATCATTGAACACGGGGACTTGGGAATGATGGGGGTATGGGATATAGTCGAATAAATTTATTTTCTGAAAGAACATTAGGGGCTTTTATATGAAAGTAAAATGGGTTTGGCAACGTGATTATGCTTATCACTGCGAAATAGCAAGTGCTGTTGTGCATGAAAAAACTTGACTACTGCACCCCACAGGTTCGGCATTTAAATGCTGGATTAAATGCTTTCACCCAGTACAGAAGCTCCTCGACTAATTGGCGGTTGCAACTAGGATGATTTAAACCCATAACAACAAGATGTACCAAGTCTGCTGGGTAACCTTTGAGACCTGCCATGCCTAACATCAACTTGCTTGCCCGTTCCCGTTCCGTTGTGTGGCACCCCTGCACGCAGATGAAGCACCATGAGACGTTACCGCTAATACCTATCCAGCGTGGACAAGGTGTGTGGCTATACGACTTCGACGGCAAGCGCTATTTGGATGTGGTGAGCTCGTGGTGGGTGAATTTGTTCGGGCATTGCAACCCGCGCATTAATGCCGCCATTACCCTTCAGTTAGGGCAGCTGGAGCATGTGATGCTGGCTGGCTTTACTCACGAACCGGTGGTGCAGCTTTCCGAGCGGTTGGCGCAACTGGCCCCTGTCGGGCTGGGCCATTGTTTTTATGCCTCAGACGGCGCGTCGGCTATTGAAATTGCGCTAAAGATGAGCGTACATTATTGGCGTAATCATGGTCAGCCTCACAAGAACGGTTTTATCAGCCTGCAAAACAGCTATCACGGGGAAACAGTGGGCGCATTGTCAGTGACCGATGTGGCCCTATTCAAGGATGCATATAGTGCGCTGGTCAAACAGAATGCCACGGTATTAAGCCCTGACTGGCGCAATGCAGAACCAGGAGAGAGCGCACGGGACTATGCCGTGCGCTGTGCTGCGCAGCTTGAAACCTATTTGCAGCAGCATCATCACAATATTGCCGCTTTCATTATCGAACCATTAGTGCAGGGGGCGGTGGGTATGGCTATGTATCATCCGGTCTACTTAACCCGTGCGCGCGAATTATGCGATCGATACGATGTGCATTTCATTGCCGATGAAATTGCAGTGGGAATGGGACGGACGGGAACAATGTTTGCCTGTGAGCAGGCAGAAAAATCCCTCAGCCGGGATAGTGCGAAAGAGGGTATTTCGCCGGATTTCCTGTGTTTGTCCAAAGGTCTCAGCGGTGGCTATCTGCCGCTATCCGTGGTGATGACCACGGATACGATCTATCAGGCATTTTATGCTGATAAAGTAACGCGTGGTTTTTTACATTCGCATTCCTATACTGGCAATCCGCTGGCCTGCCGCGCGGCATTGGCTACTTTGGAAATTTTTGAGCAAGATGATGTCATTGCAATCAACCGCAAAAAAGCCGTTTATTTTAACCGCATTGCTGAACCCTTACGTAACCACCCCCGCGTAAAAAATTTCCGCAACACTGGCATGATATGGGCATTTGAGGTGGATAGCCTACACAGCGATTTCGCGCAACGCTGTTTCAGTCTCGCTCTGGAGCAAGAGCTGCTGCTGAGGCCGATGGGCAATACGATATATTTCATGCCACCCTATATCATCAGCGAAGCTGAAATGGATATGTTGGTTGAACGTACACTGGCAATCATTGCGGCGATCATCTAATTTAACTAAAGAAGCGCAATTCAAACTCGTCATTCCCGCAAAAGCGCGAATGACGGCAGTAGAGAGGTATTCATGAAGCTGCTTCACAAACTGCTACTTATCTTTCTCCTCATCCCCAGCGTTCATGCCGCCACGTTGCCGCCGCCAGTGGTGAAAGCGCTGCAACTGGCGCGTATTCCGCTTGGCAGTATTGGCGTGGAGGTACGCGAAGTGAATGCGCGCACGCCGCTCATTAGTGTAAATGCGAAGCAGTCGATGAGTCCTGCCTCAACCATGAAGCTGCTCACCACCTATGCCGGGCTGGAATTGCTCGGCCCTTCGTATAGCTGGAAGACTGAGGCTTATCTCGACGGTAGGCTGGAACAAGATGTGCTGTATGGCGACCTGATTTTGAAGGGTTACGGCGATCCCAAATTGACGTTGGAAAAACTATGGCTGTGGCTACATGAGTTGCGTAGTCGCGGTCTGCGTGAGATCCGCGGTGACCTGGTGCTGGACCGTAGTGTATTCCAGCTCGCCCCGCATGATCCCGCAGAATTCGATAATGAGCCGATGCGTCCCTACAATACGGGACCGGATGCGTTGCTGCTTAATTTTAATTCGGTACGCCTGCGCTTTATTCCAGAAGGCGAAAAAATCAAGATTATCAGCATGCCGGAACTAGCGGGTATCAGGCTGGACAATCGTGTTACTGGAGCAACCGTACAAGGAAATTGTAACGACTGGAATGATGCGCTGTCTATGCAATTGCATGGCGATACTCTCCTCGTGCAGGGTGTCTTTCCGGTCCAATGCGATGAGCGTGAGCAACATGTCAGCTTGCTGTCCCACCCAAGCTATTTGTATGCCGTGTTTCGTGCGTTGTGGCAGGAAATGGGTGGCCTACTACAGGGTACATTGCGTGAGGGTACGGTTCCAGGTAGCGCGATTCTGTTTGCCACGCACTATTCCGCGCCATTGGCCGAACTGATCCGCGACATTAACAAATTCAGCAACAACGTCATGGCACGTCAACTTTTTTTAAGTTTGGGCGGGACCGCCGAGGCACCCGCCAGCTTCACCCGTAGCGAGCAGACTATACGTAATTGGCTGATACAAAAAAAATTGCACTTCCCTGAGCTGATACTAGAAAACGGTGCCGGACTTTCGCGTCGGGAACGGATCAGTCCGCGCAGCCTGGCATTGTTGTTGCGTAGCGCGCAACGTAGCCCGTTTTCAACGGAATTTGAGGCTTCCTTACCCATCGTCGGGGTTGATGGTACCTTTAAAAAACGGCTCACGGACAGCGAGGCCGCTAATCACGCTCATCTTAAAACGGGTTCGCTGGAAGGCGTGCAAGGCATTGCCGGTTATGTGCAATCTCGTAGTGGAAAGCAATGGATTTTGGTTTTTTTAATTAATCATGCCAATGCCGCAGCGGGGAAGCAGGCGCAAAACGCGCTAATTGAGTGGATACAACGGCGATATTGAAAAGATTTCGCGGTAATACCTTAAAAATACAACATTCCTTATTTTTGACTTAAGCGCCCATTAATACTTTAGGTGCCGGGATGGTTAAATCAGGAAGAGCAGATATGGCTATGTCAAATTGACGCTATGCTGGCTGCTATAATCCATGTCTTCATTATTCAATTTACGCGATCAATATGCATACGCTCATCTGTGGCTCCTTAGCCTACGACATCATCATGGTGTTTAACGACCAGTTCAAAAACCACATCTTGCCCGAGCAGATACACATCCTGAATGTCTCTTTTTTGGTGCCGGAGATGCGTCGGGAGTATGGCGGCTGTGCAGGTAACATTGCCTATAATTTGCACTTGCTCGGTGGCAATCCGCTGATCATGGCAACGGTAGGTGATGATTTTGGCCCGTATGCCTCCCGCTTGGATAAATTAGGTTTGCCACAACAATATATTCGCTATGTACCGGATAGTTTCACTGGCCAAGCTTTTATTACAACCGATCGGGACGATAATCAGATTACGGCCTTCCATCCTGGCGCAATGGGTTTTTCTGAACAAAACCATGTGTACGACGCTAAGGGGGTCACGCTTGGCATTGTGTCTCCAGATGGGCGTGCAGGCATGTTGCAGCACGCGCAGGAATTCCATGCGGCGGGTATTCCCTTCGTGTTCGATCCGGGACAAGGGATGCCGATGTTTAGCGGTGATGAGTTATTAAACTTTGTCAAGCAGGCGGATTATGTGACGGTGAATGACTACGAAGCCAAGCTATTGCAGGATAAAACCGGCAAAAAAATTGAAGAACTTAGCAAGCTAACACAGGCTTTCGTCATTACCCTTGGTGCACAAGGATCCCTCATTTATGCGGATGGCAAAGAAGTACGTATCCCGACGCCCATGGCCGAAACATTGCTCGATCCCACTGGCTGCGGTGATGCGTATCGTGCCGGCTTGCTGCACGGCATTCAGCAAGGCTGGGATTGGGATACCACCGGACGTCTTGCTTCTTTGCTAGGCTCACTGAAAATCGCCAGCCGTGGCGGGCAGAACCACAAGCCAACGCGCGACGAGCTTTCTACGTTGTTCCAGAAAAAATTTGGCTATTCCATCAACTTGTAATTTCTTCTGGGCAACTTCGCCTTTCTTGCCGCTTGCGGGAAGAGCAAGCGGCAAGGCTGGCTGAGTGATTTGAAATTTTTAAGCTAATGACTGCGTCGATGGCGCATCGACTATTCTAGTTGCCCGGTGGCACATAGCCGGAAGGCATTTCCGCGCCATCTCCAAAGAAATGATTTTCCATTTGTTGGGCTAAATACTTACGCGCATGGGCTTCCGCGAGATTCAAGCGGTTTTCGTTGACCAGCATGGTCTGGTGTTTGAGCCACGCGGCCCAAGCGTCTTTTGAAACCTGCTCAAAAATGCGTTGCCCCAATGCGCCAGGATATGGCGCGCGCTCCAGTCCTTCTGCTTCGTGGCCTAATTTGATGCACTGCACCATTCTTGTCATTATTAAGTTCTCCGATTATTTAGTTTAACGTTTCAATTTTGACATCAATCACCAACACCCGCAAAGATTCAACTTCGTCCGATGCACAATTTGATCATAGATTTTTCAGAAATACTTTGGAGCGGCGCTGATAGTTGTAAAGCATTTTTTTCTGCGTAGGCAATTGCCCAACGTCCGTTTCTTTGAATCCCCGTTCAATAAACCAGTGGGCAGTGCGCGTAGTCAGCACAAATAATTTGTGCAAGCCTTGTGCTTGGGCCTCGGTCAGGACGTGTTTAAGCAGGATATCGCCGTAACCTTGTTTGCGGTAATTGGTTTGCACGGCGAGGCAGGCAAGCTCGGCGGCTTGCTCTTCGATAAATGGATACAATGCGGCGCAGCCGATGATGCGGTGGTCATGTTCCAGCACCACGAAACGCCCGATTTCACGTTCCAGGCGCTCGCGGTCACGCCGTACTAAGATGCCTTCGGCTTCCAATGGTTGCAGCAGCTGCAAAATGCCGCCTACATCATTAATAGTGGCATCACGTAACGTATTGAGTGTACTTTCTACCACCATGCTGCCGATGCCGATGTCACTGAACAGTTCTTGTAAAATGGCACCGTCAATATGGCGGCTGATCAGATGCGTCCGAGCTACGCCTGCCTCGCAGGCATGCACCGCGCAGGGCAGAAACAGCGATACATCTTCCGGCAATTTGCCTTTTTTGGACAAAATTGTATTGGCGTCGGCTATGGTTAATTCACGCAGTAAATTGCCGTTCTTATCCTGTATGCCGTCCATCTCCATCAGAAAAATCAGCTTATCTGCGTCGAGTGCGATAGCGGTGCGCGTTGCAACTTCTTCCAGCGTCAGGTTAAACACTTCACCGGTAGGCGAATAACCAAGCGGTGAAAGCAAAATGACCTCGTTGTGCCCAAGCCGGTTTTTAATGGCTTCAACATCTATTTTGCGTACGGTGCCAGTATGCAGTAAATCTACACCATGAATGACGCCCATCGGTTGGGCGGTGATGAAGTTGCCACCAGCCACGCGGATATCAGCGTTAGCCATGGGTGAATTCGCCAAGCCCATCGACAGCAGGGCTTCGATTTCTACCCGCACGCGCCCCACCGCTTCTTTTACGCATTGCATGGTTTCTGAATTGGTCAGGCGGATACCATGATGATAGTGATCTTCAAGATTGTTGCGCGATAAATGCCGCTCTATTTGTGGGCGGGCGCCATGTACCAAGACAAGGCGCACACCCAAGCTGGAAAGCAGATTAAGGTCGTGGGTCAGCTCGATAAACTTACCGTCTGCTACGACTTCACCGCCGAACGCGACCACGAAAGTGCGGCCACGGAAGGCGTTGATATAAGGTGCAACCGAACGAAACCAGGCAACGAATTCAGTAGGAGGCACGGGGCTATACGGCATGTTTTATCTGTGTGCTAGCGGATTGAGAAAATAAAGTCATGAAAAATGGGTTTCATCGCAGCGGAATTGTAATTGTGTCGTGCTGATTTTACCCCAGAATAATTCTAATTTTCGCTTATTAGCGAGGTGTATTTAAAGACTAAGAGCAGTATTTCTTGGAGGAGGTGTTGTATGAAAAATATATCTGTGACCTTTAGCAGAAATACGCGGGAAACATTTGAGCCTGGCCACTTTGGTTAATCGTGTTTGAATGGTTTCCGTTAGACATTTGCAATTCATTTGTCTTATCAAGGGCAATTAAATTGATGTTATCGGTTAGTGCCATTTGTTTTTTTAATTGATTGCGCGTAGAGTTTCGCCCCCTTTGAGTTAGGTGAAAAGTAGAGTATATGGGCAGCCCACAAACACAGCAAAATCTATCCAAACTTATGCTGGGCGCAATCGGTGTCGTGTATGGCGACATCGGCACCAGCCCTCTCTATGCGTTGAAGGAAACTTTCGCGGGGCATCATCCTTTGCCAATTGTTGAGGCCAACATCCTTGGTGTTCTCTCGATAATGTTCTGGACTATCATGGTATTGGTGTCACTGAAATACGTGACCATCATTATGCGGGCCGACAATCATGGTGAGGGAGGCTCATTGGCTTTATTGGCCTTGGCGAGCGAATTGAATTCCGATAGACCAAAATCCAAGTGGTTATTCGCAATACTTGGTGTATTTGCCGCCGCGTTGTTTTATGGCGATAGCATGATTACACCAGCCGTTTCGGTGCTATCGGCCGTCGAAGGTCTGAATATTATCGCACCTGAACTAAATAGTTATGTGTTGCCGATCACCATCATGGTGCTCACCGCATTGTTCTTGGTTCAGAAACGGGGTACTGGCGTGATGGGAATGGCGTTCGGCCCCATCATGATCCTTTGGTTCTCAATCTTGGGCGCTTTAGGTGTTTTATCCATAGCACAAAGTCCGCACGTACTTTTGGCACTCAATCCTGTTTATGCCTATCAATTTCTTTTTCTTGACCCTTGGCTTTCATTTCTGACCCTTGGCTCAGTCGTGCTTGCCGTCACGGGTGGCGAAGCCCTATATACCGACATGGGGCACTTTGGACGGTTTCCAATTAGGCTGACCTGGTTCTCCTTTGTGCTCCCCGCGCTGGTATTCAATTATTTCGGGCAAGGTGCACTATTGCTAGACAATCCACAGGCTATCAAAAGTCCATTCTTTCTGCTGGCTCCTGAGTGGGCATTGATCCCTATGGTGCTGCTTGCAACTGCGGCAACAGTGATTGCTTCACAGGCAGTGATCTCAGGCGCATTTTCGGTGGCAAGTCAGTCGGTGCAGATGGGTTTTTTGCCACGAATGGAAATCCGCCAAACTTCCAGTAAAGCGTATGGTCAGATTTACGTGCCATTTACCAATTGGACGCTCTATCTGGCGGTGGTTTATTTGGTCTTCACCTTTCAGAGCTCCAGCAATCTGGCGGCCGCCTACGGTATTGCTGTTACTGGAACGATGACGATCGACACGATATTGATTGCCTTTGTGCTGGTTGCTTGGCGTTGGTCCCCATTACTGGTTATTCCTCTTATAGGCACATTTCTTTGCGTTGACTTGGCCTATTTTGCGGCCAATGCCATAAAGATTCCGCAGGGTGGCTGGTTCCCGTTGGGCATCGCTCTCGTCTCATTTATTGTCCTCACTACATGGAAGCGCGGAAGAAAATTGTTATTCGAAGAGATTGCACGTCGATCCATCCCTATTCAAACAATTGTGGACTATGTGGGCGAAGTCAATCGGGCACGCGGAACCGCGGTCTTCTTGGTTGGTGTTAATGAGGGAGCGCCTGCCGCATTACTACACAACCTAAAACACAACCAAGTGCTGCATGAACGCAATGTTTTGCTTTCCGTCATTATTGAAGACAAACCTTTTGTTACGAAGGGCAACCGTCTGTTAATTAATGACTTGGGCAAGAGCTTTTATCGGGTGAAGGTTTTCTATGGATTCATGCAAACTCCCGATGTACCGGCCGCGTTGGATTTATGTGCGCCGTTGGGGTTGTCATTTGACATGATGGATACCACCTTCTTTACATCTCGCGCTTTGATCGTGTCAGCGTCGACTCCCGGTATGATGAAATGGCGGGAACTGTTATTTATTATGATGTCGAAGAATGCGATGAATGCGACGGAGTTCTTTAAAATTCCAACGAATCGGGTTATTGAAATGGGTACTCGGATAGAAATATAGTTACCGCAAACATCCTGTCGGGATAGCATGGAGTTTGACTTTGCGACTTCAATAACCTTCTTGTTTAGTTCGAGTGGAATCTTCCCCCAATAAAATTGACACCTGATTAAGCCAACTGGTTTTCATACGTTGCTGGCGACTCGTAGTTTAACGACGAGTGCATTCTACTGTGGTTATAGAAAGGAAAGTAGCTGCG
>QFXI01000024.1 GCA_003402315.1 Candidatus Nitrotoga sp. LAW
CCTTGCATCAAGCGCAGGCATTCTTTGTCATTCGTGGCAAATCCAATCTGCTTTTTCGTCGCGTCTACTCTCGCCCCGTGGACAAGTCCACGGACTGTGCTGCGATCAAACCATTGTGTTGACCGCGCCGAAGGCCGGCAAGGATTACCCGCAGCACCTGCGACGCATCAAGTTCTACGATGCCGAACACGACAGGCATCTGGTCTTCCTGACCAACAACTTCGATTTGCCTGCGCTGACCATCGCTCAGCTTTATCGTTGCCGCTGGCAGGTCGAACTATTCTTCAAATGGATCAAACAGCATCTTCGGATCAAGCGGTTCTATGGCACTACCGAAAATGCAGTGAAGACACAAATATGGATTGCAATTTCGGTTTACGTCTTGGTCGCCATCGTGAAAAAACGGCTCAATACAGAGGCTTCGCTTTACACAATCCTACAGATTTTGAGCCTGACTCTTTTCGATAAAACACCACTCGATCAATTACTTAAAAATTCGGAGATGCAAATGACCATACAGCAAAACAACAACCAACTGAATCTATTCAACTAAATTGCCGGACACTACTGCGTTGAAATGTAAATGAGGGGGCAAAATCAGAGCTCACACCCAAAGCGCAAACAATATACCTCTGGTCGCTTGATTAGCTTGCGCGCCAATTCATCAGTTCGCTTATCAGCAAACAGGGAGTGCTTAGTAATGAAAACTAAATTTTCCTGACAGCTCGACTACCTGCCCGGCTCGAATATCTACTCATGCAATTCTGCTCTTCGATCTCGACCTTTGCTGGCTTACCGCCATACACGCTGCTTTTTAACCAAGCCACTTCTGCCTTGAGTGATTCATCACCGGTTACTGTGATGTGCCAGCATTTCTTGTCTCCATCCCAACGATATGATCGAGCTTTGAGCGTATCCTTTGTATCAAACGGCGAACCGATTGCATAAATTGTGTAGCTTTTCTGTCCCAGAGAATTCAGTATGGACTTCAATACCAAGTCGTCAGACTTAGGGAGCTTCTGTTGCAAAACTTCCAGCAGCGCAAAACAATCCACGTCTGCGCGATGTGCGTCGTAGAAGAATCCAAATTGGTATGCGATGAATTCCAGCTTGGCTGATCCGACACCTTCTTCGCTCCAGTCGACCTGTGCGAAAGAGCATCCCCACGGCAGTGTCTCGAAAATAGGCAGCCGCTTTTCCATAAAGACGCGGTCAAATTTTGAGTTGTGTGCGATAACCAAACTAACACCTTCGAGAAACTGTTCTACGCTGGATTCATCAATTCGCTTCCCCGCCACCATTTTATCTGTGATGCCATGCACGGCAGTTGCTTCAGGTGGAATGGGGAAACCCGGGGCTTCCAGTTGATTGAAAGAGTCGAGTACGTTATAGGCAATCCCTGTCTCTGGGTCAAACTCGAACAGAACCATTCCCAGTTCGATGATCGCATCCTTATCTGAATTCGTACCGGTCGTTTCTGTATCAACAACCACACCTTTGGATAAGATGCAGCCATCGTTTACTGAGAAAGATTTGCGAGGCGTGATTCGTCGAATGACCTTAAAGTCAGGATGTGCATCCAACAGTTGAACGGCTTCAGTTATATCAAGATCGTTAAGCATGGTCGTCATCGTGTTATTGGAAGTAACCGGGCGCAATGACCCAGACGAATGACTGCACGTCGATCATATCCTGGGGAGCCAGAATATCCCTTCCATCCTTACGCAGCTCGTTACGAATACGTTCCGCCAAGGCAAGGACCTGACTATAGGTCAGCCAATTCAATTCGGGTCTGTAATTGATTTCCTGACTGAGCACGTTGGCAGCAGCTTGCGTCACCAGCGGTTTGAGGAACATGTGGCTCTCCGGGAATGTAACGAACGGGAAGTAGGTTGCAATAGGCCATTTTGCTGCACCTATTTCTGACAGCAGCTCTGCAAAATGCTCAAACCGAATCTGCATCTCGCTTTCGCCATAGAGCAAATCAAATAATGATTCTGCAAACTTCTTCTGATTGGCCTCTATTGCCATCCCATTGGAAAACCATATCTTCTCGTAAGGACTGATCAAATTGGTCTTATTGATTACTTTTTTAGCTCGATCGTGTATCTCCTTGAAACTGCTTTGTTGCAGCAACTCCTCAAAATCCTTCCTGCCCAATAGAGTAAGCATGAGCTTATTGGCCTCTACTTTGTATTGTCTTTCGTTGCCCACCCCATCAAGATACTTAGGGTCTTTAAATCCGGCTGGAAAATAACTCATAAATTTTTGAACCTACTGGGAAAAAGACATAAACACAGGCCTCGGCCTCCCAACGGTGACGGGGTGTCTTATTTCAGCGTGGTAGTACTTCACTAAGGCGGTGAGGTAATCGGACGACCCTTCCTCGCCTGATAGGCTCATAAACTTAGCTTGACCAAGGTCGAATTCCTTGGCGCCCACATCCTCGAAAAATATCTTTACTCTGCCACCAGATTCATCGGCAAGTACCTCACCAATACCCCACTCGGTCTTTATGGCGTGTTTAACTCGATTACCTGCTTTGAATTTCTCTTGCATGGTATCTCCAGAATAGAGGTTGGCCGAAATTGGCTTTACTTATGACACAACGTTTAAATATTTGGTTCGTTAAAAAAATCTGTGGTTGAGTTGCGGTTCGGGTAGCTTTCCAAGTACATGATACAGCGATAGTTCTAGCATTTCGTAAGTCTTATAACCGTAAGCTTTTCTCATAGTGACTTTGGCTTTGTTATTTAATCCCTCAACAACGCCGCTCGAAAACGCTTTTTTGGCTCTGAAATAGTTGAGCAAAAGTTCTCGATGATTTCGTAGCGTGCCGACGAATTTTTTCAGCGGATCAATTTTTGAATGCATCACATCCCTGCACCATTGATCCATGAATTTTCCCGCCCAGACCGGTGATTCATATTTCCAGAATCGCTGAAAGTCTTCCTTATACAGGTAGGCTCGAACGCTTTTCAAATTGTAGCGAAGGACTTCGCGTAATTTCACTCGCTGATGGTCAGTCAGATTTTCTGGTTTTTTGAGCAGACACCATCTCGATTTTTTCAGCACAGGTTCGTAGCCATCCTGAACCATCTTTTTTGCTTCAGAGGCCCGTACTTCATCAAGCGCCTTATTTAGTTTAGCGACGACGCGGAACCGATCCAGGATGTTCAGCGCGTTCGTGCAATGTTTCTCGATTAAGGTCAAATAGGGCTTCCACATATCGGAGCAAACGAACTCGATTTTCTCCGCAAGTTCCTTGCCTATCAGGGTGAAGAATTTCTCGAAGCTTGCCATTGTTCGTTCCTTCCCAATCCAAAGCAATCTGATGCAGCCAGCCTCGATCTGGTAGACCAGAGTCACATATTGGTGACCATTCCCGTACTGGATTTCATCGACGCCAATGGCACGAATCGTACCCAGTTCACGATGCTCCAGCCCCCATTCCACTACATACTGTACGGACTGAACAACCTTATCCCAACTGGTGTGGAAACTCTCTGCCGTTTCCTTCCACGACAACTTCCGAGCCCAGTGTGCAAGGTGTAGCATGTAGGCTTTGCACAGGGTGTGCTTGCCGGTGCCCCATGGAACCTCTTCGACTTTTACGCCGCAGGTAGGGCAGTTAACCCGCCGCATGCAGTATAGAAAAAATACGGCAAAGCCCCATATGGGAATAAATTCAAACCGTCTACAGGGGAGGTGGTCATAACATGGGCCTGGTTCATGACAAACAGAGCAGATTGGCTTTGAACGACCCCTCTCGCGCACGTCGACCTCGATTGCTTTTTTGTTTTCAGTCAACCGGGTATTCTTATAGACAAAACCGGGGAAGTGATAGCATTCATTTAGCAAGCGAGTGATTAACATGTCCAAAGAAATCAAGAAAGGAAGCAAGGGGATAATTGTCACAGAAGATAATGACGTTTGCAGACTACTCCAGTTCTGCCCGGACATTGAGAGCTGGCCAACAAGCTGGGCAGGCGAAGAAATCGACATCACGCCAGGGCGTGAAATCGTCGAATTCCTCAAGCCATTCCTGCTATATCTGTTGACCACAAAACTTTCTCCTAAAACATTACGCCGTTATCGCGACCATATGTGGATGCTTGGCGGCGAGGTGATAGGAAGCCTTAATGATGATCCGTCTCTTCGTCGCAAACCTGTCGAGAAAGTGATCTTCGATCTTCTTGAAGAAGAGGGTGGCCCGCTCATCTGGCCTCAAATCACTGAACAGCAACAAGACGCCTTTGATGCCTCCTGCAGAAAGCTCTACCGCTTTCTTCAGACTGTGATTGATAAAGATAAAATCATACTGAAAAACTAAAAATTACCCACACATAGCCCGGACGAGGCAAATATTTAGCCTTTGTGTTTAACAGTGGCTGCCCGTAAAGGTTCGACTGTAGGCTTCATCATTGCCAGCCGCGTAGATGTTGCCCATGCCCGAGGAACAATCCAAGGCGTCCGGCCCGAGGTGAAGATCAGTGAAGTTCTTCATGGCGCACGTAAAGGCTGTCAAATATCGACTCAAGTCCTGAATGAGTTCCTCGCATGCCAGCTACAACCTGCGCCGACCAGTCGAAGTAGGTCTGCTTACGCTCCGCCGACCAGTCAGCAGGCGGAGAGGCAAGAATGTCACGGAGGTTGCATATCTTGTCAGCCAGCTTCACCAGTTTAGCTTCATGCGAAATATGTGATGCGTGTTCAATCTGGCGCTGCTTCCGAACGTGCTTCTCCAGGGACTTGTCGTCCGTCACCTCGAGAACGATTGACATCACCTTGCTACCGAAGAGATCCTCCAACTCGTCGGCGGTCGTTTCCGTGTCCTCAATGGTGTCGTGCAGAATGGCAGCACATAAAACTGATAGATCCTGGATGCCACCTTCATTGGCCAGTACGTTAGCCAAGGCAATGGGGTGATTGATGTAGGGCGACGCGTCAGCGTCCTTGCGCCTCTGGTCGCGGTGCTTCTCGGCGGCGAACGCCACCGCCTTGATAAACACGCCTGCAGCGTCCATACTAATTTCCATCGGTTACCTCATTTTCCTTGTGCAAGTTCTGTTTGCGATTATGGTATCTTCTCTAATTATTGCATCAATACCTTTTATGCTGATTGGGTGCACAACATTATGTGCATGATTCGCGACGAGGAAGAGCACATTGATACCAAGTTTTTTGGGAGGGTGCTTCAACTACCAAACTAGAATATGGAGGTGGTTGTAGTGGGTACTGTTTTTTGTATTTGTAGTTGTGGATAACGACTACTCTGGTCGCAGCAATCAAACTGTTCAAGCCCAGCACCAGTTGTGTTAATACATCGTCAGGTAGCACCCAGATCTGCGTAGCTGGAGCATCTATTCCAGTTGCAGCAATAATCACTGGCACTGCCCACTCCGCGTCTGGTGTCACGTCGAGCAGGATTGCCCCCTCGGTGGTATGCATAAAGATGTAGCCCCCATGGGTGAGGCAGAAACACACCCCTCAACCAGTCGAATTAGTCTTGGTAATGTACTGCTGTAATTCCATGTTGTACTGGTTAATCCAAGCCTCAACATGCTCCACCGAGGTGAGTTCCTTCCAAGGTTTCTCGATTGCCCACGTCGGATTATCGGGGTCAATATCTGAGGTTATGGCATCTTGTCGTTCTCTTTCTATCATGCGAGTAGTCTACACAATCCAAACATCGTCAGGCTCGCTGACTAGCGACATAATCGTGTTCAGCTTAGCGCTTCAGGTCACGATAAAATTTTCGTGAGGACCAATGGCTTCCAGATAAACCAGCTGCACACCATCGTCGAGTGTGTAACCCAGCAGATAGAGTTGCCCTTGGCTGTGTAATTTGTAGACAAACAAATCAGCCAGGTCACCTTTTTTTCGTTCGCCGATGGAAGGCTTTCTGGCGATCAGATCGACCGCATCATCGACATCAGTCGCAACGTTGTCATGCAGCTTTTTGTACTGACGGGCAAATCGCCTAGTCTGTACGCGATGGCGATAAGTAGACTCATTTACTTTTCTGATGTTGTTGATATGCATTTTCCAAGTCATCTGGCATCTGGTTTAGGTGCCCGCGCCTTTTGTATTTCCCAAAATGGGAAAACCACTTTGGGCTTCTTGGTTGTTCCGCAGAAATTTCCCTGTGCTCAGCAGGCCAACATACTAATGCAAGAGGTGCCGGTTGCGGTGCGTCTTGAACAAAATCTACCTGGTCTTTTTTGTTCCGATTTTATAAATCTTACCTTCATGCTCGATTGTTAAGTGTGCATAAATACTCAAGTCATCTATCTCAGATACGAAAAATACAGGATCGGCCAGACCGACCTTAATTCCAGCAGGTAAAACTACGTTGGGTTGATTCAAAATACTGAGCGCTTCTTCTTTAATATCTGGAGAAAAATTCATGAATTATCCTTAGTAGAATTTCTTTGCCCGTTTCGGTGCTGGTTATATCAGTAAACTAAAGTTTCACGACTCATGCACGCCGTTTGCGTGGCACAAAGGGTGTGGCCTGATCGCGCGGCTCATGCATCGATGCCAGTGCTTCCGCCACAAAACTCACCGGCAGATCCGGGTTGTCGAGCGATGCACGACCGACCGTCGCCCAATACTCAATCTGCCCGGCAATGGTGCGGTGCTCAACCAGCGCTTCAGCGCGCGCCTGCTCGTACAACGTGTCATCAATTCTGACTGGCATTCCCATCATCGCTCTCCTAATAACCATTGCTACAAAAGTCGCGACATTGTAGCCCTAGCGAAGTAAATATGGCAGCAACGGCATTCCCCTGCAATCGGTATCGAAAGCGGCAGGGCACGTTTACAAACGCGCTTTGCGGGTGGTCAATGTCTGGCTGCATGCTGCCGAGGATTCCACCACCAAGCACCAGTATCGTCAGCAAGGGTTGCGCGTTGAACGCGCCGGAGACTAGCAACGACGATGCACAACCCGCTGCAATACGGGTAAAGGCGAGCATCTTCCAGTCAAATTCGCTTCTGCAAATTACTGACCCACATCCATGTTGCCCAGCCGATGGATACAATCGCCAAAGGAGCAACGACTGAGGGTAATGGCATCGGTAGCACCAGCCAGATTGCTACGCCAAAAATCACGATCGTGGAGATGAGCACGCCTATCCTGTGACGAATGGGCGACTGCGAAGAAAACTGGAAGGTGCGTATCATCCTTGTTGAATATCCGTCTATCGCCACCGCAATGGTCAATGGCATCAGGATGAACCAGAACAGCATGAGCAGGTTGACGCGGTACACGACCAATGAACCCCACAACCACGTTACAACTATCCGGTTCTGTATCCACTCTTTGAATGCGCCCGGCGTGTCTTTTGCATCTTTGATTGCATCCGACATGCCCTGAATTTGACTCACACTTACCGAAATCATTTTGCCAAATATCCACTGATCGGCTTGCTGCCCAGACAGTTGGGTTACAAACGCACGTTCACCTGCGAGTGATTTCAGCAGGTGTTCCGGGGTAATGAATATCCATGTGCCGATTGCCACGATCAAGGCAAGAACTATCCATAGGGCAGTAAATCTCCCCTGCTCTTTCTGGTCTTTCGCCATGCTATTCAGCCTTCAAGATGGGTAATCGGCCTTTGACGATCCGCCCGCCCGACATCCTCGCCAGGAAGTGCAGCGGAGGCAGGTTGCCAAGCATTGCAGCAGGGAACAACTCTACCTCTTCAGCCATCATGGATTCCTGATAAGACGACTGATATTCGTCCTGGATTTTTGCATCAACACCATGGCCGTACCTGATGCTCAGTGATTGGGCTTTGATCTTGGGCATGCTATCGGCAATGTATTGTTGCGTCTCCCCGTCGATCACGCGCAGCACAATCTGATTGTTGATGTTGGCAAGTACCTGACGAGCCTTGTTTTCATCGCCGAGACGCGCAGGAAAATCCGCGAACGTCTGCGCTGCAATCGTCACTCGAAAGAGCGCGCCGCCGCCTTTGTTCATGAGCTGGATGGTGGGCTGGTTGATGACCTCTGCCGCTTCGTCGATAAAGAGATTGACCGGCTTGTTTGAGGCGATCCCGTAGTTATAGCGGTCACCGGCCACTGCGGTCAGATCGGCCAGCATGATTGAGCCTATGGCACTTCCGACCGTGCCATCAGCCAGGCTATCAAGGCCGAGGTAGAGTACCTGGTTGTTGTTGATGATCTTCGCCATGTCGGTCGCGTGTTTCTGATCCCCTGTTTTGAATTCCGGCGACAGTAGTTCCGTCAGCGGCTCAGAGGTCAGCATGGACAGAATCGGGATGAGCGATGCGACCATCTTTTGGAAGTGGTCACGATTATGCTCAAAGGTGGAAATCAGGCCATCCAAGTCTGACGACTGCGCTTCGTGGATGGCGATCTGCTTGTAGAAACCGATATAGGCTTCCAGTATCCGGTCACGATGTTTTTTCACAAAACTGCTGGAACGCGTCTCCCATTCCGGAACGGTGTCGATGAAGTGATGGCGCAACGTGTTCAGCAGCAAGTTGTCCGCGCCACCCTCAATATAACGCTTCATGTGAACCAGATTGGGGCTCACGCCCGTTGCCACCAAACCGTTCACGATGTCGTTGAGCACTTTCCAGCCAAAGGCCGCGAACGGGTCTGCGCCGGTTTCGGATGGAATCAGGGCGGCGACACGACTAGCGAGTTCGGTTCGGCGATTCCAGTTACGCATCGGATCAATGGGGGTGGACTTCTCCGGGTGGGCGGGATGAAAGTACACGAAGCGCTCCGGGTGCCCCATCGCTGCACATATCCGTTTGGCGTTTTCCGCCAAGGCATGATCCCCTTTCGGGTCAATGATGATGACGGTTTCGTTGCGAATGATCGCCTGGCCAATCAACAACTCCATCATTCTGGTTTTACCAACCCGCGTCGTTCCAACCAGCAAGGTATGGCCGACCAGATTGGCGATGTCCATGAACCGGTCAGTTTCCTTGTCCAGACCATGTATCCAGTACGCGCCGTCTAAGTGACGCTCGTTGGTGATCTTGCCAATGGTCTGTGCAACACCCTGCCCGATCAGCGCGTGCATCTTCTGCGATTCAACATCCGTCCAGTCAAAGCCCTTACCAAGCCACACAGAGTTTTTTTTGGTCGCCAACTCTGTCTTGTTTATCAGCTCAGGAATGGTGATGAACTCTTTACCGTAATTGTCCAGGCGCGTCAGGTTGGCGTATCGCCGCCAAGCCCCGATACCGCGATACAGTGCCATGCAGGTGCAAACAGTCATCGCAATTGCGCTAAATTTCACAGGGAGCGGGACTGGCATGTATTTGGCCGCAATCAGTGTGAACAACGCAGCACCTGCCCACGATGCCGACATAGTTGCTTCGAAGTTTGGTCGCCACGGCGATTCCCACTCGTAGAATGCTTTCATCGGAGGCTACCCTCACTTTTGATAATGTGATTAAGCTGCCCGATAGCCTTGCCGATGAATGTCGCTTCGCGCCGTATGCCGCAAAGATCATGTTCGGTGTCTCGCACCATGTCCATTTCCCATGGCTGGGCCAACTTGAGCAGCGCGTCCAGGTTGTAGCCATGTTTGTTTTTGGGTTTGCGAATAAGCTTTTTGGTCATCCTTCGAGTTTTGGCGGCCTTTGATCCATACCAATGAACCTCGTACCACGCAACACCCAGGGTGTTGTCACGCATTCTGGCCTGTGCATACAAGAAGCTCTTTTGCTCCCATGCTCTTGTCTTGTTTTCTGCCATGGCAAAATCAAAGTGTTGCTTGCACAAATCTGTCGCCTTCGTTTCAAGCGCTCCCAGTCTGACTCGCAAGAGACTAATCGCATCAACCACTTCCATTTCATCCATGACTTGCTCTTCCATGATTCTCTCTACCCAAACAAAAGATTGTCGCCGTGCGGAATCTGTCGTTTCAGCGCAACTTTACTTCTACGCGCACCGCCGATTCCGCGCGGCAGATGGGATCGATTTACAGCACACCGAAAAGCTCAAAGTGGAACAATTTACAGAATTAACTTTCTTGATTTTCATCGAGTTAAATGCGGAGCGATGTACAGAATCACTCAAACACAAGCGGAACGATTTACAGGAATCGGCACAAGCCCTGGCGTGGCCCCGGCAAACGGTAAAAAGTAACCGTCACTTCTTGCACGTCCATTTCAATTCGATATTCAGGGATAGCGTTATCCGTCAGCAGCCCTTGCACGGAATTTTTGAATTTGCGCAAAGGCGAGGAACATCCTGTCAAACGGTGTAATTCATTGAGTGAGACAACCCACGGCTGCCACTCGCCACACTGTATTTTGGCGAGCATGTAGATCAGCCTGTGTAATGGCGTGAGCGAGAAATAGTCCGGGTGCATGGCACACACCTGCGTCCAGTCTGTCGGGCAATGATAGAGCCGCTCGGGCAGCTCGATACTCACCGCATCAATGCGTCCATCACGATCCCGTTCTGCCTCATAACGAATCAAATTGAAGCTGTCACCACATTTCTTGATTTCATTCGGTGGGCGAATGTTCGTTGTGACCTTGCTTCCGGCGAGTCTATCCAGCGCCTGAGCCAAACCATCGTATTGAGCCCCACCGTTCCCGCGTTTGCTGAAATCAAGAAAATCGCGTGCGGTAAATCGCAGATTACGACTCAAATCCTTGTGCCGCTCATCAAATAGGGCATTGGCCAACCAACTCACACAGTAAATCAAGACATCCTTATCGCGCACGGTCGGAAGCCCCGTTGCGCTGGGTGTTATCTCGAAGAACTGACCATCCAGATCGAAGCGTCGAGCCTCTAAATCCCCAGCAGACAAAGCAAAAGGTGAGCAATGGACAGGATTGCTGGAAGTGTTGTCGGCACTCAATAAATCAGCAAAGTAAAGGTAAGTGAAGGACGCGGGCGATATAAGAACCGGCATGTAAGGTGTCGCGAAACGAATGTGTTGGGAGTTTAGTTTGTTCGATTTGGCGCAATTAGAGAGATTCTCGGCAAATTTGCTGAGAATCTGCCGAATTAGATTTTCTCGCTCATCAATAATTCGTACACGTGCTGTGGATGTGCTGGGGCGCTTGTTGGCTTCGGTGGCTGCGGTGCAGGCGTACTGGATACGCTCTGGGATTGTTGTGAGGTTAATTCAAGGAGAAGGCAATGAGCGTGATTGGAATGGATATTGGTTACTCGAATTTAAAAATTGCCTATGGCGACAAGGGTGGTGACCCTGTATTGGTGAACCGCCCGGCAGGCGCAGCTCCGTCAGATCACATCGGGCAAAGAATCATGGGGGACGACGATGCCGTGCGCGTCTTGGTAGATGGGCGCGAATTCGCCGCAGCGATCAGTCACGACAGAATCGAAAACTGGGCGCGCGAACTGCACAAGGATTACACCGCAACGGATTCCTATCGTGCGTTGTTTTATTCCGGCCTGCTGCTGTCCGGTTGGAATGAAATTGACAAGGTCGTGACCGGATTGCCAACCAGCCAATACTTCGATGCAAACCTTCGTGCTCGTTTGGTTGAGACCATGAAAGGCGAGCATCAGGTTACGCCATGCCGGAAGGTTGTGGTGAAGGAGGTAAAAATCGTGCCTCAACCTTTGGGCGGTTTTGTGGACTACTTGCACGGCCTTACCGACCCAAGCCAAGTTGAGGATGCCAGTGTTTTAGTGGTCGATCCCGGCTTCTTCTCGGTTGACTGGGTATTGCTGGTTAATGGCGAATTCAAGCGAGCCTCATCTGGAACAAGCCTGGATGCGGCCTCGGTCATTTTGGGTGAAGCTGCGACACTAATTTCCAGGGATCATGGCGGCAACCCTGGCAGAGGGAAGCTGGAAAACGCGATCAGATCGGGACGCAACACCATATCCGTGTTTGGGGCGCGGATAGATATTGCTCCCTATCTGGCAGATGCATCATCCAAGGTTGGCCACATTGTTGGCGCGCAACTTCAAGAGTCACTCAGGAAAGAGGATTCTGATATCGACACGATTGTTTTGGTTGGAGGAGGTGCTCCGTTCTACGAAGCGGCAATCAAAGCTGCTTTTCATCAGGTTCCGGTATCCGTGGCTCATAATTCGGTATTCGCAAATGCGAGAGGGTTCTGGCGTGGAGGTGCTGCCTGAGATGCGCATCACCATCAATTATTTCGAAGGGTATCCAGAATTGCAGGCCGACCTGTCTGCTTTCCCGCTGCGCGCCAGAGCGGAACGGATGCGGATGCTAGCCTCGCTTGGTTTGTCAGTTCTGAATGGCGGGAGGGCAATAATCAAAGCTCCAGCAGTTACCCCTGCTCAAGAAGCGACTCCTGATGCAACTCAGCCAGCCAGTCACGGCAGCCCGTCCGGGATCGTGAAAAGAATATTCGATCAGGTTTGATGTATGGCGGGACTTCTGACAACTTGGAGCGGGAATTACCCACAGAAACTGTTTGTAACCATGTGGACAACCATTGCTGGTGATCGAATTTGAGTTGCCTTGTTGGGGGTTGCCAAGTAATTGAGCAATCGAGGCATCACGGGAGATGGTAGTGCTTGCGGAAACACAAATGGACGCTGAGATGCGTCATTCAATCGCAGTTGAGAGAAAAATCGGACGGATCACTTCCACACTTTCCTGCGTCCGAAAGGAATGCCACAAGGCGTTGCGCCGATAGATTACCCGGCGACCGATCCATGGTCGCTGAGCGATGAAGCTTTATCCCATTTGATTGCTATCGCGATGGACAGCTACGGTTATCCGACCAATCTATTCACCGTGAACCGCTGGGTGACCGCTGAAGCTTGGTATCTGGCAGAATAAGTGATCCAGATGCTGGATCACTTCGTGATCGACTATGCGTACCCATCCTGGCTGGTGAACAGATGGATCAGCGCAATGTTCGTGCTGTATCGCCCGCATATCTAATTCTTGCTCAAGCAGCGCGATGCATCGATATGTGCTTGGGCGGCTGCGCATCCCTGCTAAAACGTATTTGAAGACCGCAAGCTGGACGTCACCAGCCAGTTGACGATCTCGGTGGAAGAAACCTTGCGCGAGGTCGAAAAATTATTGCTGCCAAACAAGTGTAACCATGGCGACATTCGTCTTCATTGCTGGGTGGGCTGGGGTGGGCAAGCAAACGCTGGAGGGGACCGACAACGCGCAGCCGATATCGCAAAGCATCACGCTGTTGCGCGGGCCATGGCCTCTGTTCGCCACCATGCTGGTGGCACTGCTGAATATGGGCATTTCGATCGAGACCGGCCACCCTTGGGTGGTCACTTGGGCGTTTACCTTGTAGGGAGCCAAGATGGCTGCCGTGCTGGGCTGGGATCCTCAATCCAGCCCTTTCTGGAACACCGACTATCGGCTAGACATGCTGCATGCAAGTGTGTTTGCCGATAAAACCAGCGTGATGGACATCGCCATCATCTTGGGCTCAGTCATGGCGGCATCGGTGGCGAGTAAGCTGCGACCGAACTTTCGTGTGGCATGACTACCGTTGCTGGCCGCGTTGCTCGGCGGGCTGCTGATGAGCTACAGCGTGCGCATCGCCTATGGCTGCAACATCGGCGCATTCCGTTCCGTAGTTATTTCACCAGCATGCACGGCTGGCTTTGGATCATCGCCGCATTGCCGAGCAATTGGCTAAACATACGCCTGCGCAAAGTTTTTTGCGTCGAATAACTATCCGTTGCGATATCGTCTTGTAAGGTTTCACTACCTTGGCAGACTAACCTCTGTATTCGTAAATTTGACTTAGCCGATCCAGGCCCGTTTCGAAGAGGAGTTAAAAATTGATCCAATCAATTTCGATTAAAGCGATGGACGAGACAATATTTCAATTGGGACGGGGCATTTGTGGAAATTTTGAACGGGCAGTCGAACGCGAATGGCTGGTCACCAACGGCATGGGAGGATACGCTTCCGGCACGGTCGGCGATCTGAATACGCGCCGCTACCATGGCCTGCTCATGGCCGCTTTGTCACCTCCGGCGGGACGCATCTTGCTGGTAGCGAAGATGGATGCGACGGTACGTTACGGGGGCAAAACCTATCATCTCTCCTGTAACGAGTTCGTTGACGGCACGGTAGCGCCGCACGGATACCTTCACCTCGAATCTTTTTTTCTGGATGGCACTGTCCCGGTGTGGCATTACGCGCTGGCAGATGCATTGATCGAAAAACGTGTGCTGATGGCATCTGGACAGAACACCACCTATCTCCATTTCCGTGTATTGCGTGCGAGCGATACGCTCGAACTCGAACTGATGCCACTGTGCACATACCGCAATGATCACAGCTACAGCCATGGTGGTTGGGATATGCATATCCGCGGGATAACGAATGGCTTCGAAGTGCATGCATTCCAGGGCGCGCGTCCCTACCGCGTAATTTGCGATGGCGCCAGGTTTATTGCTGACCCCGCCTGGCACTGGAAGTTCAAACACCGATTGGAGACCGCGCGCGGACTGGACGATAGCGAGGATCTATTCTGTCCGGGTCGTTTTACCCTGGCCCTCGATGATGGGCAGGATGCAACATTGGTGATTTCCGCCGAATCGGCTTCACCGGAAAATTTTGCTGTTGTCAGTGCGCGAATTCATGAATCTTCGCAAGCGCTGTTTGCCGTGCTTCCCTCTGATGCGCCACGCTGGATAAGACAGATGGCGCTGGCTACCGGCCAATTTATTGTCGATCGTTACCGTGATGGCCATCCGGCGGGCAAAACCGTCATCGCCGGTTATCCTTGGTTCGGCGATTGGGGTCGCGACACCATGATCGCATTGCCCGGTCTGACCCTAACGTTACAGCGATTTGATATGGCTGCCAGCATCTTGCGCACGTTTGCCGCGCACATCAGCGAGGGCATGTTGCCCAATCGCTTTCCCGACCATGACGAAACGCCGGAGTACAACGCAGTCGATGCAACATTGTGGTATTTCAATGCAGTGGATCAATACACCAGGCGCAGCGGCGACATCGCTCTGGCGAAAGAACTTTATCCGGTATTCGTCGATATCCTCGCATGGCATCGCAAAGGCACACGCTATGGCATTAAGGTCGATATCCAGGATGGCTTGCTGGCTGCCGGGGAGGACGGTACACAACTTACCTGGATGGATGCCAAAATCGGCAATTGGGTAGTGACGCCGCGCACCGGCAAGCCTGTCGAAGTGAATGCACTTTGGTACAACGCGCTAGCTATCATGGCCGATTTGAGCAAGCAGCTGGGCAAGAAAAAATCGGCTGACGAATATCGCAAAGCGGCGGTGCAAGTGCGTTCAAGCTTCCAGCGTTTCTGGAATGACGAACAAAGCTATTTGTATGATGTGATCGATGGAACAGAAGGCGTGCCTGATTCCGATGGACGAAAGTACGATCCGCGCCTGCGCCCCAACCAAATACTCACGGTAGCGTTGCACAATAGTCCGTTGGATGGAGAGCAACAAAAGGCTGTCGTGGATGTCTGCGCGCGCGAGTTGTTGACCTCTCATGGCTTGCGCAGCTTGGCGCGCAATCAACCTGGTTACGTTTCTTATTATCAAGGCAATCCGATGCAACGCGACGCGGCTTATCACCAGGGTACCGTTTGGGCCTGGCTCATCGGGCCGTTCGTAGATGCACACTACCGCGTCTACCGGGATGCGGACAAAGCGCGTTCCTTTCTTGAGCCGCTGGGGCTGCACCTTGGCGAGGCTTGTGTCGGCAATGTCAGCGAGATATTCGATGCCGAACCACCATTCGCACCACGCGGTTGCTTTGCCCAGGCATGGAGTGTTGCGGAAGTGCTGCGCGCATGGCTGGATTTACATGATGGCGCACATAACCGGTTTATGACTGCCTCAATTGGGAAAGGGAAATCAACATGACCACCGCATCGACCCCGCGCAAATTACATCCAAAAAAACAGAGCAGCCGGAAAGCGCCCCTCAGCGAAGAAAAGAAACGGCTCATCGCGCGAGAAAAAGATGAGCCGGAATGGTCCAGTTGGGGGCCTTACTTGAGCGAACGCCAATGGGGAACGGTCCGTGAGGACTACAGCCCGCACGGTGAAGCCTGGGAACATTTCAGCCACGATCACGCACGCAGTCGCGCCTATCGCTGGGGTGAAGATGGCATCGCCGGGATCAGCGACAAATTCCAGCACTTGTGTCTGGGGCTGGCACTGTGGAACGAGCACGATCCGATTCTGAAAGAACGCCTGTTCGGGTTAACCAACAGTGAGGGCAACCACGGCGAAGATGTCAAAGAGCTGTATTACTACCTGGATGCAACACCGACTCACTCTTATCTGAAGATGCTCTACAAATATCCCCAGCGGGCGTACCCCTACGCATGGCTGGTGGAGGAAAACGGGCGGCGTGGCAAGGACATGCCGGAATTTGAATTGATCGATACCGGCGCCTTTGCCGATGACCGCTACTTCGATGTGTTCGTGGAATATGCCAAGGCCGACCCGCACGATATTCTGATGCGGGTTACCGCACACAATCGCGGCCCCCACGACGCACCGCTGCACATTCTGCCGCAGATATGGTTCAGGAACGAGTGGGTATGGGATGGACAAACCGAGAAGCCGGAGATGTCAGTCTCTGAACAAGGGGACATCGTGTTGCAGCATCCAAAATTGGGCACTTATTACTGCCACTTCGACGGCGCGCCTGAATTGCTGTTCTGCGATAACGAGACCAACGTGCAACGCCTGTATGGCATGACGGATAAAGGTCACTTCAAGGATGCATTCCACGAGCACATCGTTCACGGCAACCCCCACGCCGTCAATCCGCTGCAAAGCGGCACCAAGGGAGCGGGACACTTCGTTTTTACCGTACCGGCACACGGCAAAATGGAAGTCTGTTTGCGTCTCACCCGCGCAGAGAACCAAAGCCCCTTCAACGATTTTGATTCTATTTTTAATTTGCGCCGGGCCGAGGCAGATGAATTTTATGCCGTGCTGCAAGCCGATATTGCTGACGAAGATGCGCGCCTGATTCAACGCCAAGCCTTTGCCGGCATGATCTGGAGCAAGCAGTTCTACCATATCGATGTCCCGAAATGGCAGAAAGGCGATCCGAACATGCCATCGCCACCGCCGGAACGTCGCAACGGACGCAACAATGAGTGGCAGCATCTGAACAACGCAGACATCATTTCGATGCCGGACAAGTGGGAATACCCCTGGTATGCCGCGTGGGATCTGGCTTTTCATTGCGTCACGCTAGCGGACATCGATCCGGTATTCGCCAAAAATCAACTCCTGCTGATGACACGCGTCTGGTACATGCACCCGAATGGGCAAATTCCCGCTTACGAATGGGCTTTCGGCGACGTAAATCCGCCGGTACATGCATGGGCTGTGTGGGAGGTATACAAAGCCGAGTGTGATACCAACAATGGCGATGGCGACCTGGATTTTCTTGAGCGCGAGTTGCACAAGCTGCTGCTGAACTTTACCTGGTGGGTCAATCGCAAGGATGCCGACGGACACAACGTGTTTCAGGGCGGCTTCCTCGGCCTGGATAACATCGGCGTGTTCGACCGCAGTGCGCCGCTGCCCACTGGCGGTCATATCAACCAGGCCGACGGCACCAGCTGGATGGCCATGTATGCGCTCAACCTGATGCGTATCGCACTCGAGTTAGCACAGCACAACCGCACCTATGAGGATATTGCCACCAAGTTTTTTGAGCACTTTCTGTACATTGCGCAGGCGATGAACAACATCGGCGATCAGGGTGTCGGCCTGTGGGACGAGGAGGATCAATTTTTCTACGATGTGCTGCGCACCCCCGATGGCGGGATGATGCCGCTCAAGGTCCGTTCCATGGTGGGCCTCATCCCGCTTTATGCCGTAGAGATTCTGGAGCCGGAGATAATTGATCGGCTGCCGGATTTCAAACGGCGGCTGGAATGGTTCATGAAAAACCGTCCCGAATTGGCAGCGCTCGTCTCTCGCTGGCAGGAACCGGGACGGGGCAACCGTCACCTGCTTTCGCTGCTGCGCGGTCATCGCATGAAAGCATTGTTGAAGCGCATGCTGGACGAGACCGAATTCCTTTCCGACTATGGCATACGGTCGCTCTCGCGTGCCCATAAAGATGCGCCATACGTCTTCAGCTGCATCGACAATCCAATGAGCGTCAGTTACCAACCGGCCGAGTCGGAATCGGGCATGTTCGGCGGTAATTCCAACTGGCGCGGTCCGATCTGGTTTCCGGTCAATTATCTGTTGGTGACTTCGCTGCGTCGCTTCGCCGAATTTTATGGAGATGAATTCAAGATTGAATGTCCTACCGGTTCCGGAAACATGCTGTCCATTCATGCCGTTGCCGACGAACTGGCGCTGCGCTTGACGCGCTTATTTAAACGCGATAGTTCAGGGCGGCGGCCGGTGTTCGGCGACCAAACCAAGTTTCAGGAAGACCCGCACTTCCGGGACTACATTTTGTTCCATGAGTATTTCCATGGCGACACCGGTCGCGGGGTGGGCGCCTCGCATCAAACCGGCTGGAGCGGCTTGGTGGCCAAACTGTTGCAACCGCACAAGCACGATTGACTCAAATAAATCAAATATCAAATGGAGTCCGCAATGAACGAAAACCAAGAACTGCCCGATGTCGTCATGCCACACCCACCGCACCGTAATCTGCTACGCGGGCAAAAAGCCCTGGTTACGGGGGCGAACTCCGGGATAGGCAGAAGTGTCGCTATTTACCTCGCACAGGAAGGGGCTGACGTTGTAGTGAACTACGTCTCCGGCGAAGTGGCGGCAAACGAGGTAGTCAATGAAATCAAGTCCAAGGGCGGACACGCCATTGCCATCAAGGCGGATGTATCGAAGGAAGATGAGGTACAAGCCATGTTCCGCCAGATGATCGCCGAGTTCGGCACGATTGATATTCTGGTGAATAACGCCGGACTGCAAAGGGATGCGCCTATTGATGAAATGACACTGGATCAATGGAACACCGTGATCAACGTCAATTTGACCGGACAATTTCTGTGCGCGCGCGAGGCCATCCGTGAATTCAAACGTCGCGGCGTGGTGCCGGGAATTTCCTGCGCCGCAGGCAAGATTATCAGCATGAGTTCGGTGCATGAAGTCATTCCCTGGGCAGGTCACGTCAATTATGCAGCCTCCAAGGGTGGCGTAATGCTAATGTCCAAGAGTATTGCCCAGGAAGTCGCGCCTTACCGTATTCGCGTCAATAGTGTCTGCCCCGGCGCCATCCGCACGCCGATCAATCGGTCGGCATGGGAGTCCCCCGAAGCTCACGAGGAGCTGATGAAACTGATTCCTTATAAGCGGATCGGTGAGCCTGAAGATATAGGGCGGGCCGTGGTGTGGCTGGCATCCGATGATGCCGATTACATCAATGGCATCAGCCTGTTTATCGACGGTGGCATGACGCTCTACCCCGGTTTTGCCGCTGGTGGTTGAGCATGACGATGCTCCATGCACTGCGGTCGCATTGGCCGGAATATCTGATGGAGGCGTGGGGACTGGGTGTCTTCATGGTCGTAGCCGGAGATGCGGTTATCTTGATGGAAGCTCCTGCATCGACGCTGCATGCGTTGATTCATGACGCTGATTTGCGTCGCGCCATCGTTGGCATTGCCATGGGGTTGACCGCGATTGGCATTATCTATTCACCTTGGGGCAAGCAGTCCGGTGCGCACATCAACCCGGCTGTTACCCTGACTTTTCTGCGCTTGGGCAAGATCGCAAAATGGGATGCGTTGTTTTACATACTGGCGCAGTTTATTGGCGGCACGCTGGGTGTGCTGCTGGTGTTGTTTCTGTTTGGCGGCAACTTTGCGTTACCACCAGTCTCATATGTCAAAACGGTTCCGGGTCCGTCCGGATATTGGCTGGCCTTTGCTGCTGAATTGCTGATCTCACTGGTATTGATGCTGACGGTGCTGTTCTTTATGAACCGCCGAAATTTAAAACATCTGACCGGCCTCGCGGCGGGCGTGCTGGTGGCCCTGTTTATCACCTTTGAGGCGCCCCTGTCCGGTACGAGCATGAACCCGGCACGTAGTTTTGCCTCTGCGGTTCCTGGCGGAGATTGGACATTCCTGTGGATATATTTAAGCGCACCGTTTCTTGGCATGCTGGCAGCGGTCGAAATCTATCTTCTGCTTAAATTCAGCACGGCACGCATGTGTGCCAAGCTCGATCATGCTGAAGATCGGCGCTGCATTCATTGCGGCTATGCCCCTCCTTTCACCGGAAAAAATTCAAATAAGAGGATGCAATTGTGATTGTGCAAAATTATGACGCCATCATCATCGGTTCCGGTGCTGGCGGTTCGGCTACGGCCTATTCATTGGTGAACGCAGGAAAGCGGGTGCTGATGCTGGAAAAGGGCGGGCACTTGCCACGCGACGGCAGCACGCTCGACGTGCAGTGCGTCTTTAAGCATGGCACGTTCAAAAACAAGGAAACCTGGCAAGATAATCAACAGCATAGCTTTGTTCCAGATGAGTTCTACAACGTCGGCGGGAAGACTAAGTGGTATGGCGCCGCGTTGTTGCGTTTTTCTCCGCACGAATTTGAGCCGGATGCCGCTTTTCAATGTCTGGGCTGGCCGATCAGCTACGCAGATCTGGCACCATATTACGATCAGGCAGAGGCACTGCTTGCGGTCAAGCACTTCGCCAATGAGCCATATCTGCAATGTCTCATCAATCGCATTGTTAAAAATGATCCCAGCTGGCAACCCCAACCCTTGCCGCTGGGATTAAAACATGAAATTCTTCAACATCCGCGCGAGGCGAAACACTTCGATGGTTTTGCCTCGCGCGGCAACTACAAAGCTGATGCGCAGGAAAATTTGCTGGTCCCGTTGCTGAATTCGGACCGATTCACGCTGCACATACACAAGGAAGCGGTCGGCTTGCTTGCTGCCGAGCAATCACCGCAACGGATAATCGGTGTGCGTTGCGCTGATGGCTCCAACTATCACGCGCCCCATATTATCCTGGCCGCAGGTGCAATGAGTTCGCCCCGTTTGCTGCAAGATCATTTGGTGCAATCCGGACTCAACCGAACCTGGCCGTCTGCGCCACTTATCGGTGCTAACTTGAAACTCCACCTTAACAGCGCGTTGCTAGCGTTTTCCCCTTTTGTTAATCGCGATATATTGCGCAAGACCGCGATTATTTACAACCAGGCTTTCCCCCATAGCACCATACAGTGCCTCGGTTGGCTGGATGGCGAGATACTCGCCACGCAACTGCCCGCACATGCTCCCCGTTTCGTGGCCAATGCCATGGGGAGGCGTGCCTATGGATTTTTCATCACCACGGAAGATGGTTCAAGCACTGATAACCGTGTCGTGTCGAGAACCCAATCGGGGCAACGACCAATGCTCGATTACAGTATGGAACGCATCCCCGCTTCTGTGGCTGAACATCAATCGCTGCTCAAAGCATTCAAGCGCAGCCTGCTGCGTTCCGGATTGCTGGGCGCTTCCAAACCAATGGGCTTGGCGGGCACGGCACATGCGCTGGGCAGTATGGTAACGGGAGAGGATACTGAGACTTCCGTGGTGAATGCCAACGGCAGTGTCCATGGATTTCATGGACTTTACGTGGCCGATGGAAGCATCTTACCGCGCTCCAGTCGTGTGAATCCGGCGCTCACTATTTACGCCTGGGGGCTGCGCCTCGGGGCGCATCTGGCAAACATATCAAGTGAGGCAGCATGACATTAAAGGAAATCGCTTAAAATTCAGATTTCGTCATTCAGGCATTTTTTCAAAACGAAATATTTTTTCCGTTCACTAGGCTGTCAATGATCGGGCAACCGCAGCCGTCTTTTTCCCTACGGCAGGCGGAAATGAGCTTTTTCAGAGCAGATTCGATAGCGAGTAAATCCGCGAGTTTCTGTTCTACCATGTCAAGCTTTTTCTCGGCCAGCGCCTGCGTTTCCGCGCAGTGTTCACCTTCAGCCAACTGGAGTAGCAAGGTGATTTCTGTCAACGAAAATCCCAGCACCTGGGCACGCTTGATGAACAGCAAGCGGTTCAGCTCTTCCTCACTATAGCGTCGAATCGAACCCGGGCTGCGTTGCGGCGTGCGCAGTAATTTCTCGCGCTGGTAATAACGGATGGTTTCCACATTAACACCGCCAGCACTGGCCAATTGGCCGATGGTCATTCCAGTTTCTAAATTCAGTGTTTGCAATTCCATAAAACTTGCTTTGCTCGTTTTCATAAGACTTGACTACGTAGTTGACTACGGGTTTAAGGTTAGCACATCTTTAAGAAATGGAGGATCTCATGTCTGAAACGAAAACTGGTCGCGGTGCGCTCTTCACAGGCGGCGTGGCTGCCATCCTAGCCTCGACCTGCTGCCTTGGGCCGCTGGTACTGATAACACTGGGATTCAGCGGTGCGTGGATCAGCAACCTGACTGTGTTGGAACCTTATCGACCGATTTTTCTCGGCGCAGCATTGGTGGCACTGTTCTTCGCTTGGCAACGCATTTATCGGCAAGATGCCACATGCAAGCCGGGTGAAGTTTGCGCCTTGCCACAGACCAAGCGCATTTACAGAATTACTTTCTGGGTCGTCGCGTTGCTGGTACTCGTTGCGCTGACCTTCCCTTATATCGCACCACTTTTCTACTAAAGGAGTAATGACATGAACAGATATACGCAGACAAGCCTTAAAAAGGTGGCTCGCAAATTCAATAAATTTTTTGCCATCATTCTCGCTGCAATGATGACCGCACTGCCCGTTCATCCAGCCTTTGCGGTCAGCAAGACGGCCACGTTGGCAGTATCCCACATGACCTGTTCGGCTTGTCCGATCACCGTAAGAAAGGCACTCTTTGGCGTGCATGGCGTCGAGAAGGTGGCCATCAATCTCGACAGGAAAGAAGCTGCCGTAACCTTCGACGATGACAAAATCAGCGTCAAGGCACTCACCAAAGCGACTGAAGACGCGGGTTATCCATCCAAAGTCGTGGGGGTGCGTCAATGAAAACCTCTACCTTGTTGAAAACCGGCACAATCGGGGTGATTATCTCTGCCTTGTGCTGTTTCACGCCCGTGCTGGTGCTCATTTTTGGCGCGGTCGGCCTAGCTGCATGGGTGGGGTATCTCGATTATGTATTGATGCCCGCCCTGCTATTCTTTGTCGGTTTGATTATTTATGCCGTCACACGCAAATCAAAGGCATCCTGCACAAAAAATGCCAACTGCCAAACATCGAAAGGTCAGTAAACATGAACAACACGACCCTGCACATCAGTGGTATGACTTGCGAACATTGCGCGAGAACAGTGGAAAAGGCTCTGTCCAATTTGCCCGGCGTCGTCTCTGCATCTGTTTCCTATCACGATGAACTTGCCAGCATAGCGGTGCAAAGCGCGATTAATCCCGATACTCTGGTTCGCGCGGTCAAAGCCAGTGGCTACACTGCAGAGATCATTGGCACGAACGACGCGACAGCAAGCAATGCAGTAAAGAGCAAGCTGCACATCGCCGTCATCGGCAGCGGCGGCGCGGCGATGGCGTGCGCGTTGAAGGCTGTCGAGCGCGGCGCGCGGGTAACACTGATCGAGCGTGGCATCATCGGCGGCACTTGCGTCAACATCGGCTGCGTTCCTTCGAAAATCATGATTCGCGCTGCCCACATCGCTCACCTGCGCACGAGCAGCCCCTTCGATGGCGGCATCTCGGCAGTTGCGCCCACCATCCAGCGCGACTGGCTGCTCGCGCAACAACAAGCGTGCGTGGACGAGCTGCGCCACGCCAAGTACGAAGGAATACTGGAGAGCATCCCGGACATTAACCTGCTGCGCGGCGAGGCCTGTTTCAAGGACGACCACACGCTGATTGTGCATTTGAGCGATGGCAACGAACGCGTAGTGTCATTTAATCGCTGTCTCATCGCTACCGGGGCGAGTGCGGCGGTTCCGCCGATACCCGGATTGAAAGACACGCCTTACTGGACTTCGACCGAAGCACTGGTTAGCCCTACCATTCCGCCAAGACTCGCCGTGATTGGTTCGTCGGTGGTCGCGGTGGAACTTGCGCAAGCCTATGCGCGGCTGGGCAGCAAGGTCACGATTCTCGCTCGCAGTACACTTTTTTTCCGCGAAGATCCTGCGATCGGCGAAGCAGTCACGGATGCATTCCGCACAGAAGGCATCGAGGTGCTCACGCAAACACAGGCTAGCTCGGTGTCGTTTGTTAATGGCGAATTCGTGCTCGTTACCAACCAAGGCGAATTACGTATGGATAAATTGCTGGTAGCCACTGGACGCTCGCCTAACACGCGCAACCTTGGCCTGGACAATGCCGGTGTGACACTCAGTCCACAGGGCAATATTGTGATCGACAACCACATGCGCACCAGCGCACCGGGCATTTACGCCGCTGGTGATTGTACCGACCAGCCGCAATTTGTCTATGTTGCAGCCGCCGCCGGCACGCGCGCGGCGATTAACATGACCGACGGTGAAGCAGTCCTCGATCTTACCGCCATGCCCGCCGTAGTGTTCACCGATCCGCAGGTGGCGACGGTGGGGCTTTCCGAAGCAGAAGCGCACCTGAAGAACATCGAGACCGTCAGCCGCACGCTGTCACTCGACAATGTGCCGCGCGCACTCGCCAACTTCGATACACGCGGCTTCATCAAGGTCGTCGCGGAAGCTGGGAACCTGCGTCTGCTGGGTGTACAGGCAGTTACGCCAGAAGCAGGCGAGATCATCCAGACTGCAGCCATCGCCATCCGTGCGCATATGACGGTGCATGATTTGGCCGACCAGCTCTTTCCCTATCTCACAATGGTCGAGGGGCTGAAACTGTGCGCACAGACCTTTACCAAAGACGTGAAGCAGCTTTCGTGTTGCGCGGGGTGAACTAAAACATGAACCATTCGATCGAATTCATTGGCCCAGTGCTTGACCGTGGAGATATCTCCAGAGCTTATCTTTCCCATATCGTCTCATTGACAAAGATAGACAGGGGGGCACCATGACATTCAGAACCTTTACGCAACGTACGGCTATAGCATTCAGCCACATATTGGTTGCAACCGGCGTATTGGCCGCCCCGGTCACCTACCAACTTCGTGTGGATGGCCTGTCCTGCCCGTTCTGCGCCTACGGCATCGAGAAGAAGCTGGGCGCGCTTGCAGGTGTCGGGCGCGTTGAAACGCACATCAAGGACGGCGTCGTGATCGTCATCATGAAGGAGGGTTTTACGCTGGATGAAGCAACCGCAAAAAAGACGGTGAAAGAAGCCGGCTTTAGTCTGCGCAAGCTCGAACCGGCGCAGTCCGCCCCGTAAGACGCACTGGAAGGGGAGGCGCAATGAAGACAGTTATTAAGGCGGGCTTATCCATCCTGTGCGTATGGAGCGGAGCCGCCTGGAGCGCGCCCATCACCTTCAACACGGCACTTCCGGTGCACGAGGGCGGTTATGTGCTGCGCGAGCAGTTCATGTACATGAAGATCGCGGACGATCTCACGCCTGCACAGCGCGACATGCGGGTTTCGGGTGTCATGTCGGTGCTCGGTTATGGCGTGACCCCAGACTTCGCGCTATTCGGCATGCTGCCATGGTTCGACAAACGGCTGGATATGACTATGGGCGGACAGGATCTCACCCGTCGTAAATCGGGCGTTGGCGATCTCACCTTGCTAGGCCGCTACACCGCTTACCAGTACGACGCGCCCGGGCGTACCTTGCGTATTGCGCCGTTCCTGGGCGTGAAGGCGCCGACCGGCGAGGATAGCGCCCGTGACGGTTTCGATCGACTGCCGCCTCAAGTCCAGCCTGGTTCAGGTTCGTGGGATGTGCTCGGCGGCGCTGTGCTCACCTACCAGACACTGGATTTTCAAATAGACAGCCAAGTGAGCTACAAAGCCAACCGTGAAGCCAACGGCTTCCGGGCCGGCGACGTTGCCGAACTCGACGGCTCGCTCCAGTACCGCCTGTGGCCGAGCAGTCTCGGAAACGGCATCCCCGCTTTTCTCTACGGAGTTCTCGAAGCCAACCTCATCCATTCGGCCAGGGACGACAGTGGCGGAATCGCCGATCCAAATTCGGGGGGAACCACACTGTTTATCACGCCCGGATTGCAATACGTCACCAGGAAATGGATCGTCGAGGCCGGTGTGCAAATTCCTGTCGTGAAAAACCTCAACGGCACCGCGCTCAAGAACAATTACGTCTTTACCACCGGGTTCCGCATCAACTTCTAAAGAAAATGAGACATGAAACTCAACACCGCCCTCAAGGTAGGCCGCAATATCATCATCGCAGTGGCGGCCGTCATGGTGGCCGGCTGGCTGGCGTTCGTGCCTTCGGCGAAGGAGGCGCCCTATGCGTTCGTGACCGCGTGGGGTGAAAAAGGCAGCGCTCCTGAGCAGTTCAACGATCCAACGGGAATCGCCGTAGCCGGTGACGAAGTATTTGTCTCAGATTCCCGCAACAACCGCATTCAGGTTTTCGATCTCGATGGTCATTTCAAACGCCAGTTTGGCTCGCCTGGCAAGGGGCCAGGCCAGCTCGGACGCCCGATGAATCTCACGATTCACGAAGGTGAGCTTTACGTCGCCGAGTACTTCAACGACCGAATCCAGGTGTTCAGCCTTGATGGTCAGTCCATACGCCTTATTGGCAAATCGGGCAGTGGCCCCGGCGAATTCAACGCGCCGGGTGGAGTAGCAGTCGCATCCAATGGGGACCTGTTGGTCGCGGATTTCTACAATCAACGGATCCAGAACCTCAAGGCCGACGGCAACTTCGTGCGCCAATGGGGAACGACCGGCAAGATCGGCATCTGGGCGGGCGAGTTCAACTACCCCACGGATGTGGCCATCGGGCCCGATGGCACCCTCTACACGGCCGATGGTTACAATGATCGCATTCAGGCCTTCGGACCTGACGGAACATTACAGCGCAAGTGGGGTGGCCCGTTCGCCATAAATATCTTCGGCCCGTTCAACGGCTGGTTCGCGACCGTAACCGGCGTGACCGTCGATCAAAAAGGGAATGTATTTGCAGCTGATTTCTACAACAATCGGATTCAGAAGTTCGCCACTGACGGTACGTTCCTGACCCGCTTCGGCACGAAGGGAGGCGGTCCAGGCCAGTTTGATCATGCCATAGCCGTGGCAGTGGCCGACGATGGTACGGTGTTCACCGCCGATTTCGGCAACAACCGTATAGAAAAATGGCAACAGGGGAAGTGAGACATGCATTGCCGCGACAGCACTGACGAGTTCGGCAACTGCCCGATCCCGTGCGCACTGGAAAGCAGTCTGGAAGAGGCATCCCGCTAATGGTCAAGATCGAGTTGAAAGGGGCGTGTGGAAAATCTGTAATGTATCCAGGTTGCCGAACGACTAACAACCGTTACCCATTCCATTCTGGCGGGGTATCTATCACTAACAACAAAGGAGAACAGCAATGCAAACAGTTAAAGTAGCTATCGTGATTCTTGCCGATACGGAAACTCACGAGTCTCTCGGACGCGTAGTGAATGCGCTGGAGGCAGTCAAGGAATTCAAGGATGCAGGCGATGATGTGCAACTCATTTTCGACGGAGCGGGTGTCAAGTGGGCGGTAGATTTAGCCAAACCCGATCATAAATTGCACGGCTTGTATGAAGCAGTCAAGGATCGCGTCTCCGGCGTATGCGATTATTGTGCGGGGGCATTCGGTGTGCATGAAGCAGTCAAGGCGTGCGACACTCCGTTCTTGAGCGAGTATGATAAACACCCCAGCTTCAGAAAGCTGATTACGGCAGGTTATCAGGTGATTACGTTCTAAGATCGGGACTGGCGGCCACATCGACACGCGCGAATGCCGGTACAGAAATTAACATCTTCCGTGGAACTGAGGCATGCGGCGAAAAACCATTGTGATTATAGTAGTTGTGATCGCCTTTACCGCGTTTCTGGCCTGGCGCTTCCTGCGCCCCATGAACATTTTCACGGTGAGCGAGGCATTTGAGCGCCCTATTGCAGTCAAGCAATTACCCCTCTCCGTGACAAGCCAGAGCGCCAAGGCCTGCGCTCGATGTCACGTCGAGATATACAACGAGTGGAACACCACCATGCATAGCCGGGCCTGGACCGATCCTTACTTCCAAACCGACTGGAAATTCGACGACTCACGACAGATCTGCAAGAATTGCCACATTCCGCTGGAAGACCAACAGGAACATCTGGTCACGGGCTTTCGTGACCAGGATAAATGGGAACCGATTCTCGAACCCAACCCCCGGTTTGATGCGGACCTTCAGCATGAAGGCGTAACCTGCAATGTCTGCCACCTGCGTGAGGGACGCATCCTGGGGCCCTATGGAGACACCCGTGCGCCCCACGCCATAACGAAAATGGGGGACCCTAACCAGGTATGCCTGCGCTGCCACGTGGTGCAGGGAAAGCGCTGGGACACATTTTTCCGCATGCCACCCTGCGGCACGGTCACGGAAATCGAATCGGTCGGCGAGAAAATCAACTGCGTGCAATGCCACATGCCCGCGGTACAGCGCCCGCTGGTGGCGGGTGGACAAATACGCGCCGCGCGTCAACACCTATGGCGCGGCGGACACGATCCGGAAATGGTGAAACGCGCGCTCAAGACCGAGTTCACGGAGAAATCCATTGACACAGGCCGGCACCGCGTAACCGCCACGCTTACCAATGTGGGCGCGACCCATTTTCTGCCCACCGGCACGCCGGACCGATATCTTACCGTTACGCTGAGGGTCTTCGACCCCGACGGCAAGGTACTGAAGGCGCAAGAACATACCCTGAAACGCACGGTGATGTGGCGGCCGTTCATCGTGGATCTGTGGGACACGCGCCTGCCGTATCAGCAGCCGCGAACATATACGATGGACTTCGCCACCGGCGGAGGAAAGGACATGCTTGCCGAGATTATCGTACGCTACCACCTGCTCAATGAGGCGCGTCGCAAGCGCATCAAGTACGAGAACAAGGAACCAATTTCCTATGAAGTCTACCGTGAATCGATTTCGATAAAGCAATAACAGCACTTGATTTGTAGTTACATCCTGAGTGTGTCATTCGCATATCACTTCAGTAACAGAGGCGGGCAGGAGATACCCATGGATTTAAGGATATTCACACAATAGATCGGTACATCATTTACTATAGGACACCTCTAAAAATGTTGCACCTGGTTTTTGAGCGCGCCCATCAATATTCTTTCTCTAACGGGGCAATGGAAGGCGTAAGTTATGATGAATAATATGGCTGGAGGTTGGATGATGGGCGGCATGTGGCTGTTATCGGTTTTATTCTGGATATTGATTATCGCCGGCGTGGTGGTGATCGTCCGCTGGCTGACCGAGCGCAATGGCCAAGGAAAAATCTCCCTGACTGAATCGCCTCTCGACATCTTGAAAACGCGCTATGCGAAAGGCGAGATCGACAGAGAAATTTTCGAGAAAATGAAACAGGATATTGAGGTCTGAGACCGTGAAAGATAATCGCAATCTTGCGATCGGAATATCCCTGTTGATTATCGGTGTCATCGGGCTCAGCATATTACCCGGGATGCGCATGACCATGGGTGGCATAACGGGTGGCGGGATGTTAATGGATCGCCATGACATGAAGGAGATGATGAAAGGTATGATGGGCGCTCTATTGCCGCCAGGCATCAATCCTGAGAATCTTCCTGACCCACAATCAACCGGCGCACAACTGCTTGCGCAGTATTGCACCCAGTGCCATGAGCTGCCAGGCCCCGGCATGCATACAGCGGAAGAATGGCCGTCAGTGGTTGACCGCATGAACCAGCGCATGTGGATGATGAGTGGCCAAGGCATGATGCGGATGATGCATGACATCAAGGCACCGACCGACAACGAACTCCAGGCTCTTGTGGCCTATCTGCAACGGCACGCCCGGTAATGATCCGGGTCCATCATGGCCAGCGGAATGATGGCCCGTACGGCGACCGCGCAGCAATCGTCATTCCACATAAGGGAGGGCAGCGAACATGTCAAGGATAGAAACATCCAAGGAACACCGCTTTCCATGGTACGTGCGTATATTTTTCTGGAATCAGAAGCGCCGCTACGGCGCGGTACTGGAACCGGCTCGACTGTGGGGGCGCTCGCCCAAGGTATTCGTCACGCTGGCCCTATTGTACGGCGCCATCGACCGCCGCTCATCGCCATTGGAGCCTGCTTTGCGAACGCTTGTCACCGTGCGTGTCTCCCAGATCAACTGGTGCCCCTTCTGTGTGGACATCAACTCCGCCACGGCGTTAAAGCGCGGTATCAGCGAGGAGAAACTCTCGGTTCTATCGTCATTCGAGGGCAGCGACTTGTACACGGAGCGCGAGAAGACCGCCTTGAGTTACGCCGAGGCGGTGACCTATACCGATCGACAACCCACGGACGAGCATTTCCGGCGGCTGGGCGAGCATTTCGATGATGACGCCATCATCGAGCTGACCGGCCTGATAGCCTTTCAAAACCTCTCCAGCAAGTTCAATGCTGCCCTGGGAGTCAAGCCTCAGGGTTTTTGCGCTTTGGCACCGCAGCCAGAGACCACAAAACCGCAGACGAGACGACCATCATGACCCGTATCGAACTTACCGACGGACGCTGGATGATGATTGGGTCGCCCTCGCTCAGCCGTCCTTATTGATCCGGCGATCGCTCATGGCTATCGGCACAGGCGCCGCGAAGGTGTGGTACCACGATCCACACGTTTGGCGGTTCGTGTTCGCACGTTACCTCCCTGCGCTTGCCGTGCTGAGCGCGTTGTGGGAAATCGCGCAACTACCGCTATACACCCTGTGTTGGGAAGCACCTCCGGCATCCATCGCCTATGCCGTTTTCCATTGCACCTTGGGCGATGTGATTATTGGCGTTGGCGCGCTACTCGCCGCGCTCATCGTAACGCGCGCCGGTGCGCTGCGCGCGTCACTTGAGTCAGGCCACAATGCGCAATATACGGCAAAACCTGTTCTTCGCCTTTGTCTACAACATGCTGGGTGTGCCGGTCGCGGCGGGGCTTCTGTACCCATTCTTCGGCTTGCTGCTCTCGCCGATGATCGCTGCAGCTGCAATGAGCTTCAGTTCGGTGTCTGTGATCAGCAACGCGCTGAGGCTGAGCCGGGTGAAGCTGTGAATCGCGCGCATAACCGTGCATGATTTGGCCGAACAACTCTTCCCTTATCTCACTGCGCAAACATTTACCACGGATGTGAAATGGCTTTCATGCTGCACCGGGTAGTTCTGTTCACAACACGTAGGGCGCAACTTCTTCCACCATGCTGCCGATAAGATCGGGATCGCTGTCCGGGGCAAGCGCTGCCGCATCACACATTGCTCCGGTCATCTCCAGCTTGATCGAATCCCCATCTTTGTGCAGGCGCGATTCGCCGCCACAGGCACGGCAATAGATGTAATCACCATCATGCTGCGTGCGACGCAGTGCAAGCGGTGCGCTGCATGAGGGACAACTTTGCAACGGCAAACCTGGCTCACTGTGTCCGGCGATGTGCATAATATCCGTTGAGTGATCCAATGCCAGGAAGTGATGCCCGAGTTGCGTATCGAACTGACTGCCCAGTTCAATACCAATGATGGTGAACGCCTTCTCCACTGGCATCCCAACCCGATAAGAGCGCGTGCTGGTCATGGCGTCGAAGGCATCGGCAATGCTGACAATGCGTGCAACTTCGGGTATCACCTCACTCGCGATGCCGTGCGGATAGCCCTTTCCGTCCGGACGCTCGTGATGACCGACCACGGCATCCATCGTCAGATTAGCGAGCGGATGATGGGCAAGCAGCCGTCCGCCGACCGTCGGATGAGTTTTGATGACAGCGTATTCACCATCGGTCAGACGATCCGGTTTGTTGAGGATGGCATCGGGCACGCCGACCTTGCCGAGGTCATGCAGAAAGCCGCCGATCTCGCACAGCGCGACATCGCGGCGGGACAACCCGGCCTGCTGCGCAAGCAGCTTCGAGAACTGCGAGACTCGCCACAGGTGACCGCCGGTATAGGGATCGCGCGCTTCGACGATCATCGACAGACCGAGCAAGGTATGCAACAACGCTTCTTTTTCAGCCATGGCGATCTCCTTGGATCGATATTTAGAATATGGAATGACAGCAACCAATCAGGTATAACGCCCACAACCAAAAAAATCACATACCTCGGGCCTTTTAGGTTGCGGCCAGTGTCCGGCTGATTAATAGGTCATTTTCTGGTGCTTGAAGATGTTAAGCAATTGATGATGGATTGCAAACCATAAGCTAAATCATTGCAATCGTTTTTCCAACCATGCATCAACCGACCAGTTGCCGCGACTCAGTATCAACAATACGCCAAGCAGAATGCCCCAAGACAGGTGCTGATTGATACCCGCATCGCTTAAATCAGCATAAGAAATGACCGCGACACCATTGAGGATGGACAACCCGGCGACGGCAAACCGCCCGAACAACCCCAATACAAGCAGCACGGACAGCCCTAGCTCCGCACCGGCCGCCATTGATGCGGCCACCTCAGGTGGCAGTAGCGGCACATTATAGACATCGCTGAACAAGTACAGCGTGCTGTCCCAGCTTTGCACCTTGGTCAGACCGGATTTGAAGAAAATACTCGCAAGATACAGCCTCAGCCCCAGATCAATCAGAGGCGCCAGATATTCCGGCAGGTGTGATGCTTTGTAATAATGTCTTGCCAAGCTTGATAACAGTGTCATGGTGCCGCTCCTAGGTTAAAATTTGCAAGAACGTTTTGCGCGACCAGTTTCAGCAGCGCGGTTTGTAAATTGAAATCTGGATAATGTTCCAGCGTGGTGGCAGTTGCTTCTCCCAGAGAAGTTCCAGCCTGTATGCCTTGTAACCATGCAGCATCGCCTTCCGTCAGTGCGCTGACCACGACAACATCATTTTTGCGGCTGATTAGGGCGTTGCTGGCACCACTATCCAGATCAATGTGGAAATCACCGGACGCGCCGGGTTGATGGGCATGCCAGATGGCGGTGATCGGATAACGGGAGCGCACCAGATGACACGCCGGATGGATGTGCAGGATCAGATCTGGATATTGCTCGGGCGGTACCTGCGCCAGCTTGCCGATGTCCAGTGTGGCGGCATCTTCTGCGAAATAGGCACAGTGGCAGGCCCATTCCAGCGCCGCGACATCTGGCAGGTAAACCAGTCCTTGCGCAGGTTCGAAGGCCGCAATAAAGCCTGCCATCTCCGCACCATAGTGATGCAGGTTTCCGCTGCGCGAAAAATATTGCCCGATGAATTGCCGCGTCAACAGCCGGAAAAAATCTTTGCCCACGAGTTGCTCGATGACTGGATACGCGCCTGCAAGCGTGTCATGCAGATTGCCGCGATAATTGTTGCGATAAACTTCGATGGCGATGGCGACAGAATAATTCTGGTAACTCGTGACGACCCGCGACGACGGTTCCTCGCCACGCACGATGGCGCGTGCAAAATCGGACAGGTCGTCATTTAAAACAAGCATGATATTCCTCCAGCCGTTGCTGTGCTTTTTCCGCCTCACCCGTCAATACTGCCAACACGGGTATATCGCTATCCCATTCGATCAGCGTTGGGCGCGGCCCGATGTGTTGCAAGGCAAACTCATATAATTCCCACACCTCGGCGCATACTTGAGTGCTATGGGTGTCTACCAGGCAGCCATCCCTTATGCTGTGCCCAGCGAGGTGGTATTCCGCCACCGCTTCAGCCGGAAGTGCCTTTATGAAAGCCTTTGCATCCACACCCAGGTTTCGTGCATTCACATACAGGTTGTTGACATCGAACAGGATGGCACAGCCAGTGTGCCGTGATAATTCAGACAGAAATTCGCCCTCGCTCATTTCACTGCTCGTGAAAGACAAGTAGCTGGATAGGTTTTCCACCAGCAGTCGGCGACCAATTTTTTCTTGCACCTGGTCAACACGTCTTGCCACATGGGAAAGCGCCTCTTGGGTATAGGGAAACGGAAGCAAGTCGTTGATGACCAAGTCGTTGATAACCATGGGACCATTGATAGTCATGTCTGGCACAGAATTCCAGCACAAATGTTCCGACACGGCAGCGGGTTGTACCGCATCACAAAGACGGCACAACGCGGATAAATGCGCCTGGTCCAGCGGCGCAGTCGAAGCCAGCCCCATGCCAACGCCATGCAAGCTGACGGGGTAATGTTCGCGTACCTTGAGCAAGGTACGCAGGGATGCGCCACCCCCAAAAAAATTCTCGTTATGCACTTCCACCCAGCCGAGCTTGGGCAGTTTCTCTAGTACCTCACAATAGTGAGGTGCCCGCAACCCGATACCGGCGATGCACGGCAAGGAATCGTTTGCGGGCTTTTCCATTACGCGGATTTCAGCGTGCCACCAGCAATCTTGGCACAAGTGCCCTTGGGTACGGCGACGAAGTCCTCAGCATCACGGTCTTTGGTGGCTTGGCCCGCGCAGGAATGCGCGCTCTTGTTACTGGAGCAATCATTATGGCCTGTCTTGGCGACACCATAGCATTGTTCCATATCCATTTTTTTCCCTGCGGCACTGGCATTGCTGACCAATCCAAGTGCTAACAGGCTACCGATTGCTGCTGATAAGATTTGACGGTTGTTCATAGTAAAACTCCTTTTGTTGGTGGATAAATTGGGAGATCCTGTCTCCTGTTTCGTTGGTCGGAACAAGTCAGACTTTCTTACAACTAAATACACGGATTCAAGTTTATTTGCCTTAATGACTGCTCGGAAGTCGAATTGCACCCTCGATTGACCGATCAGATGCGCATACTTACCGATTTCTTCAACGACATCCCTGACCCCCGATTTCGCTCGGGTCGTCGCCACGACGGTACTGAGCATTGCCGCAGGGGCAACCCTGTGCGGTATGAAGGGCTACAAGGCCATGTCCGGTTGGGCACAGAATCTGGGTGAGAAAGCTCGCGCGCGCTTGAGCTGTCGACGCGTTGAGGGTCGCTACGTCGTGGATCCACGGCAGTGCAGATTCGCCCTGGTAAAGCATCCAGCCTGCGTAACCTACAATGCCCATGATCAGCATCATGTAGCTACTATTGATCCAGCCTGATTTATCCGCGACTCACGTATGAGAGACGCCCGTGCTAGTCAATAAATACAAGTTCTATGAGCAGTTTAAACTGGGTGACTCACGGATAAATCGGTAGAGTGGAGAACAGGTTCTCGCCTGCCCTCCCTCATCAAACCGTGCATGCGGTTTTCCCGCACACGGCTTTCCGATGTTCTTCACGCCAAGGCATGCACATTTGCACGATCTACGTTTACTAGCGCGACTGAGGATGTCGCACCTGTGCTCAATCATCGAGCGCGTAACAGCAGACGTCACTTGCTTGGCCTTGGTATAGAGCGTCCTCTGTAGCGTCCTGATCACATCCCGGGGTGGTTAGCAACATGGCAATCCCCTGATCCTCCACTCTTCGGTTGCATGAACAAAGCAGGGTCCCTTCCCTCGTCCGGGGTTATGTTGTCCCTCGGTCTCAGACGGTACTATGAACCCCTCCGACTCCCGTTCTGAGCCGCTGCGTTTTCGTTTCCTTATACGCAGCAGTCAATGGTCTCCCCACCCCCAGAACGGGTCTCCAGCACTGGGCAATAAATCTTCGATAACATGCCGACCCTGCTACCCCGGAAGTCGATGGATGCCACTTCCGTTATTTCAGCATCCATCCAACGGCCTTCCCCTTCTGACCACAGGGTCGGCTTCTCCAATTCGTTTACGAGGCTACGTCTAGGTTCACTTGCGTTACGGCCTGCTCTCTTGCTGTTTGGAAACTTACGACCCCGTGTTACCACGACGCCGCTTCCTCATGCTACCGGGGCGTACGGACAATTCCCCGGACGGGACTTTAACCCGCTAGATTTACTGCTGTTACTGCGAACGGCCGAGTCTATAATAAAAATTGATTTGAGTAAGTTCATGATGATCCTCTTTTCGGTTGGGATGCCTCGCACAAATATTCGTGCGAGGCATGGATAAACTGCATTGAGGCTTCCGGCGAGATGTTGATCTTGTCGCCTTCGGGATCAGGAAGCTGCCTGGCTCATTATGCGAAGGGCTGCGGTAGTAACAGGATTACCTCCCACGCCCCATTCGCCGGAGGGGACATCTTCGATAATCACCCAACAAACTGATCGCAGACCTTCACCTTCCACCGATACCACCGCATCTGTGACCTTGCGGATGATTTCCTGTTTCTGGGCAACGGACAGAAAGCCGCTGATTCCCTTGATTTGCACGAGTGGCATGTTTGTTCCTTTCAGTTATTAGTTGAATCCTGATTCATAAATCGGTAAACCCCTGCGGGGTGTTTCAGTGCTTGCAGGAAGCACACTCGCCCGGGATTACCCATGCTTCACCGGCAAATGCGTCATCGAGAGGCGTATCGGTCAGATGATTGACGTAATTGCTCAGGGTTTTCATGGTGACCCCCAGAACAACTTCCATCGCATGTTGCTGTGTGTAGCCAGCGGCAAAGAAATCCTTAAGTTCCCGGCTATTCGCAACCCAGCCGCGCTCACGAACGACTGCTTTTGCAAACAACGCCAGCGCATTCAGTTTGAGATTCGGCACGGGTTGGGTATTGCGCAATGCGGAGATAATCTCAACCGGAACCTTGACCATGTTTCTGGCAAGGAATGAATGCGCCGCCACGCAGTATTCGCAACGGTTCTCGACACTAGCCGAGATCAGTACGACCTGTTGTTCTGCGGGTGTGAGTGAGCTTTGTTCGAGCAAGGCTCCCAGTTGTTTATAGGCTTGCAAGGCAGTTGGCGCTTCGGCCAGATGTGCGTAGAGATTAGGGATGAATCCCAAGCCCTTGTTGGCAGCTTCGAGTATGGGTACGGCACCCACAGGTGCTGATGCGATTGTATGCAGCTTGAATGTGCTCACGACGGTCTCCTGAATTAGTTAAGCAACGACATGTTGCTAGAACGTATTCTCGGGCGATGGAGTGAATGTCTCCATAATCGCAAACACGGGATTTATGTCTGATCGTCCGGATATCGTTGGCGTGCAAAATCCGCATATTTCAAACGCGATGTCACCCGGATGGCGATTGAGGAAATCAATGCGCTGACCGACCTTGAAGTCGAACTCGTCGAATTCAAGGAAGGGAGCGTGATCAAGGATTTGCAGTTCACGGTTAAGCGACCGAAGCAGCTGGCGCTTGAACTCGATCCTCCGTTCATCGCAAGGTATACCGGCGTTTGTAACGCTCTGGCGGCGAGGTCCACTGCAGGCCGAGCATCGAAAGCAGCATGCGAACCTTGTGGCTGGTGCCAGACAGGGGCTTAGTGGCGCTGGATCATCCGATTCTCCTCGGGCATAGGTCAGCAGAACGATTCATGCTGCACGCGCTCCGGCGCGATGCCGAGCCGGTTTGTGGCGGTTCGCACGGCATTGATCAGCGCGATCGGGCCACAGACGTAAAACACCGCATCTCCTGCAGCACGGTGCAGCACTTCCGCAACATCGAGGCGCTGGTGGCCCGGCACGCGGCTTAAATAGGTGAAATATCCGTTCGTAAATTCGGCTGCGAGTTGGTCGCGGTAGGCCATATCAACGGGGCTCCTCCCCGTGTAGTGCAGTTCGAGCGGTATGTCGCGCCGCCTCAGTGCCTGTGCCATGGCCTTGATCGGCGCGATGCCGATGCCCCCGGCAATCAGTACCGCAGGGCGCGAATCGGCGTGCAGAGGAAAGTGGTTGCCCGGCGGGGCGACGCGCAGCCGCGTGCCGATCTGCCAAGTCTCGTGGATCGCCTGTGAGCCGCCGCGTCCGTCGCTCTCGCGAAGCACGGCAATCTCGTACATGTCGTGGTGTCCGGGCTCCGTCACGAGCGAATACTGTCGAGTGACCACTGATCTGTCGGCTAGGCGCACCGGCACGTCGAGGTGTGCACCGGCCTCCGCCAGTGGCAGCTCGCCCCAGTCTTCGGTACGCAACTCGTAGGCGCGGATGTGCGGAGTCAACTGGCGGATGCCGGTAATTGCGAGCACAAGTTCACCGTTACCGATCGGTTCTTCTGGACGTGCATTTCGCTGCGAAGCTTGTGCAGTGAGTGCGGGCGTGGCTTCCCTGATCCGTTGCGCGACTTCGTCTTCCGTATAGCGGGGGGTAATGTACTTCGGGCAGTTCCAGTCGAAACCTTCGATGCGGATGACGATGCCGCGCTCAACGCGTGCCCGGTAGTGGGGATTGTCGAGACGTGCCAGCAGTTCGGAATCGTCATCCTCGTAGATCACCCGCGCCCGGCCGAAGATCTTCAGCCGGGCCTGGTGCGGGTAGTCCATCAGAAACAGACTAACGCGGTCGTCGCCTGCCAGGTTGCCCGTCGAGATGTACTGCCGGTTTCCGGAAAAATCGGCGTAGCCGATCATGCGCGCGTCGAGCACCTTGAGGAAGCCGGACGGCCCGCCGCGATGCTGGACATAAGGCCACCCGGCCTCGCTCACCGTGCCAAGATAGAAACTGTCGCGCGCCTCGATGAAAGCGATCTCGTGCGGGCCGAGCACGGGCTCCTGTGCCGGTTCCTGCTCGTGACGGCAATAGGTCTCGCGGCTTCCCATGTGCGTCTGTACCGCCTTGACGTTCGCGGTGAATGCAATATTGGCAAATGCGCTGGTCATGGAAGTCTCCTTTTCGTTAAGGCGGAAGGGGAGCCCCCTTCCGCTGTCGCTTCAATCTCAGGCAGCGTGCTTCAGTTCGACCTTCGGGAAGTCGATGTCGACGCGGCTGGCCTTGCCGATGATGTTCGTCAGGATGTTCATGCCGACGTGGGTGATGATTTCGACGATTTCCGCATCGCTGTAGCCAGCGCTGCGCACGTCGGCCAGTTCGGCGTTAGTGATGTCGCCGGTGTTCGCGACGAGAGCACGGGCGAACTTCACGGCGGATGCAGCCTTGGCATCCTGGCTGGTGCCGGCACGGTTGGCTTCGATCTCGGCACCGTTGAGGCCGGCCTTGTGACCGATCGCGGTGTGCGCCGACAGGCAGTATTCGCAGGCGTTCTGTTGTGCCAGTGCGAGGGCGATGCGTTCGCGGGTCTGCGGGTCGAGGCTGCCACCGTTTGCGATTCCGTGCAGGCCGAGAAATGCCTTGAGTGCCTCCGGCGAATTGGCGAACACCTTGAGGAAGTTCGGAACGATTCCGAGCTGCGACTGGATCGCGTCGAAAAGCGCCTTTTGTTCGGCGTTGGCGGTTTCGTGCGTGACGACGTTGATGCGGGCCATGATGTATCTCCTTTGCGTGATGTAGTGGTTTAAGTGTCGCCGTGTTGCCGACGGTTCCAACTTTACCTATGGCTATGCAAAATAAGAATATACGTATAATGCAATTGATTCTTTCGAATAACGGAATAAACATGAACCGCTTTCATCTCATGAACGTCTTTGTCGCCGTTGCCGAAGCCGAGAGCTTTGCCGGCGGAGCTCGGCGCCTGAAGATGTCGCCGCCCGCAGTGACACGCGCCGTGGTGGCTCTGGAAGAGCGACTTGGGGTGCGCTTGCTCACCCGTACAACGCGCGTCGTGCGCGTGACCGAAGCCGGCGCGCGCTACCTTGAGGACGCGCGTCGCATCATGATCGAGATGGAGGAGGCCGATGCCACCGCAGCGGGCATCAACGCGACCCCGCGCGGGCAACTGGCGGTCACGGCACCGGCACTCTTCGGCAAGCTGTATGTGATGCCGATCATTACCGAGTATCAGTCTGCCTTTGAACAGACGACGGTGTCGGCACTGTTTGTTGATCGTGTCGTGAACTTCATGGATGAGGGCATGGACGTTGGCGTCCGCATCGGTCAGTTGCCAGATTCGTCACTACGCGCCATCCGCGTTGGGCGTGTGCGCCGAGTCGTGGTTGGAGCGCCAACTTATCTCGAAAAGTATGGAATTCCGCAAACACCCGGTGAATTGGCAGAGCATCGCCTCGTCGCATCGAGCGGGATCTCGCCGACGAACGATTGGGGATTCCATTTTGCTGGCGAAAAGCTGACGGTTCGCGTGCAACCGCGCATCGTCGCGAACACCAACGACGGGCCGCTGGAAGCCGCGCGCCAAGGCTACGGACTAACGCGCCTGCTGTCCTACCAAGTGGCGCCGCAACTCGCTTCGAGCGAACTGAAAACCGTTCTTGGAGATTATGAAGGCCCCGATCTGCCGGTGTATGTCATTCATAGCGAAGGGCGACACAGATCGGCGAAGGTCCGCAGCTTCGTCGATCTCGCAGTCGAGCGTCTGCGTGCGGACAAAGCGCTGAACTAGGAAGCAAAACCGTTCACCAGTATTTCGGATAGCGATCCGCACGCGTCGCATTGTTGTAGATCAGTGCGACGGCAATCAGCAGACATGCTCCGGCCAGCGTAGGGAATAACAAAAATCCCCAGGACGGCTGTGCCAGAAAGATGATCACCGGATTCGACCCTGCGGGAGGATGGACAGTACGGGTGAGCATCATGAGCGCAATGGCAGCGCCGACGGCACATGCCGCCGTCCACCAGTGCGGGCCCAACAGCGCCATGAACGCCAGCCCCGTGGCGGAACTGATCAGGTGGCCCAGCAACACATTCCGGGGCTGCGAGAACGGCACATCCGGATAGCCGAACACCAGAACGCAAGATGCGCCGAACGAGCCGAGCAACAACGAGGTGGTGTATATATCCGAAAAAAAGGCGAGGATCGCGATCGCCAGGAAGCCGCCCAATCCTGCGAGGGCGGCTGCCCGGAAATCAGCTTTCGGGGGCAGCGGCATGTCGTCGCCCCGTAATTTCCGCAAGAATGCAAACATCGGTTTACCTTTCCTGATTCGATATTCGAACGCTGATCATCGCAGATAAAAGAATGCGAGCCGGGCCGGCCTTCAATTGCGCCCGGCGATCACGCCGCCGTCGACATCCCAGATCGCTCCCGTCACCCAGCTCGCATCGTCGCCAAGCAAGAAGTCGATGGTTTTTGCCACGTCCTCCGGCGTGCCTATTCTTCCGATAGGGTGGAAGCCGTTGAACGACGCCAGTGTTTCGTCGATTTTGCCCGGATCGATGAATGACTTGTAAATAGGCGTGTTGACCACGGCGGGCGAAACCGCGTTTACTCGAATATTGTGGTCGGCCAGTTCCATCGCCATATGTTGTGTGAGCGCGTGCAATCCGGCCTTCGCCATCGAGTAGGCGGAGGAAGGCGTTGCCTTGATCGCTTGCTTCGCCCACATCGACCCGATATGCACGATCGAACCGCCGCCGTTTTCCCTCATGTTCTTCGCGACAGCCTGCGAAACGAAGAAGGCGGCGCGGTTCAAGCCCATGTATGTGTCATAGTCCTGCTGGGTATGCTCAAGGAATGGGGTCGGCTTGAAGTAGCCCGCCGCATTGACCAGGTATTTGATGTGACGGCTATGGTCTTCAGCAAAAGCCACAACGCGCTGCACCCCATCCGGCTCGTACAGGTTGGCTTGTATTATTTCAACCGTGCCGGATGCGGAAAGCTCGCGCGTTGCCGATGCCAGCTTCTCCGCTGTACTGCCCAAGATGACGGTCGCGATGCCGCGCGCCGACAACAGCTTTGCGGTCGCAAGGCCCATGCCACTGGAGCCGCCGACAATCATGGCGATGGGGTGATTGATATTTTTCATGGTGTTAACTCCTTAAGTGTTGAAAGTGACTTTAATTTGTTGCCGGAATACAGAGCTAGCTACCCTTGCCGCCGGACTGAAGGGAAAGCAGATTGAGTAACATCTGTTCAACTTTTTCCAGATGTTGGATCGATTTCACATCGGAGGGGTTCGATCTTTTTACAGATGCAATTGCCTGCCCGAGAGTCGCCGGGTAGTCGATTTTTTCATCGGCGGACAGTGAAACTCCATTAAATTTCCCGAAATGGGGCGCACTGAAATTCAGCATTTGCTCGCCGTCAAAGACGCCTGCGTCATATAGCTTGCGCCCCAGCGTATTAATCTCGTTCCAGCTGATGTTGTGCAGATCGTAATCGGCAAGGATATCTTTTGCCGCAGATGACTTTTCGGTATTGACAAGCAAGAATTGAAAAGCGGGAACTTCGGTTGAGCCGCCATTTTGCGCAGTTTGTCCGTGTCGGATCGGCGGGGTGTAACTGGTATCAGCAGGCTGAATTTTCATTTTGGCGGCTCCTGTTGGTTTTGGAAAATGACTGATGCCGATTTCGGCCTATTTGCCCTTGCCTATTTTTTCGACCGCCTGTGCGGTATTCCAGTTGGCATTGGCCAAGTAACGGAAATTCACCAGCGCCGCCTCATAACCGTTTCCTTCCGGCAACTCTGCGGCAGCAGTGGCATCGGTCACTACTGCTACTTCGAACCCCTGCTCCAACAGTTCGCGCAGGTGGGATTCGGTGCACAGGTTGGCGGACATTCCGGCCAGGATCACTTTATCGATTCCGCGTTTGCGCAGTTGCAGCACCAGATCATTGGTCTCCGGTCCGTACAGCTTGTGCGGGCTGGTCACAACAGTCTTGCCGTCTTCGATATATGGTTTGTACTGATTCAGCCAGTCCGCGCCGGAATCCTTAAAGCCTGCGGTTGTCAAGGCACCCTTGCGGTCGAACATGCCGATCTTGTGCATCAACGTTTCCAGCGCGCCCTCGAATTTCCATTCATGATCGTGCTGATAGTAATAATGCGGCGAGATGAATACCGGCAAACCCTTGGCCTTAGCCGCCTTGAACAGTTGCTCGATGTGCCCGACCGTCCCGTTTTTCTCCACGCTCTTGCCGACTACGCCCCAGGTCACCCCCTTAGGACTCAGGAAGTCATTCTGCGGATCGGTAACGACCAGCGCTGTCCGCGCAGGGTCTATGGTCATGCCGGGATTGGGCAATTCGGCCCAGGCGCTCGAGGTGATCGCCATCAGCATAGCTAGGGCTACTGCCGTTTTTTTGATCGGATTAAAGACTGTTTTCATGATTGCTCCTTGGTTGTCGTTGAGTTAATGGAGTTATTGCTGGGTTAATGCCTCGAACACGCCGTTCGAGATATTTCGGGATAGCTCGGTGAAGCCGCCGATAGACTGGCTGCCCACAAAAATCTGCGGGATGGTGCGTTGCACTGAACGTGCCATGACCTCCGCGACCAGTTCGGGACGCTCTTCGAGGCTGATTTCCTGAAACGGGAGGCCTCTGCTACTGAGCAGCATCTTGGCTTCGATGCAGTAAGCGCAATGCTTCTTTGTGTAAATCGTGATCTCGGACATTGATTCGGTCTCCTGCGATGGAATTGCCAGTGTTTGCAGCAGGCTTAGTCGTCTGGCATCTCCCATGCCTCGCGACTGAAAGCCTCGTCCGGCGGGGGCGGATTCGATTGTGTGCAGTTTGAACGGGTTCATGACAGTCTCCTGAATGAGTTAGGCAACGGTATGTTGCTGTGACCCATTATCAGGATTAGGAGGGTGCGCCTCCATGACCGGTAAAGCGGAATTTATGTCCGATCGTCCAAGAAGGCGAACGATGGTGGGAGAAATATCAGTGGTGAGAGGTGTCTATGGAGAGTGTTCTGCGGAGCGAATTTTCCCGGGTGTAATGCCGGTTATTCGCTTGAACGCTTTGCGAAACGCGGCTTCGGATTCATAGCCGCACCTCATCGCGACATCCAGCATGTTGGCGCGTTCGTCCGTCAGCATGGCGCTCGCCATCTGCATGCGCCAGGTCGCGACGAATTCCATCGGCGGCATGCTGACCAGTTGCGTGAAGCGTTCCGAGAATACTGAGCGCGACTGGCAGGTGAGACTTGCCATGCGCTCCACTGTCCAGGTTTCGGCGGGCTTATCGATGAAGGCCGTGACGGCAGTGCGCAGATGTTCGTCCGCCAGCGCCGCCAGCAGCGGCGACAAGCTGGGATCGTGATGCAACGTGTGGCGGATGACGTACAGAAACAGCGTGTCCGATAGGCGGTCGAGGATCGCGGCCACCCCGAGATCGTTCAACGTCGCCTCCTCGGTCATCATCTGGATCAGGTTGCGCACCTGTCGCCCCACTGGGCTGCGATCCGGGCGGATCAGCATGAAGTCCGGGAACGAGGCGAGCAGCAGGCGGCGGACATGCGCCGGCAGGCGCAGCTGCCCGCACAGCAGACCGGCGCCGGGCGCTTGCTTGTCCAGCGGCGCGGGTTGCGAATAATCGAAGGGTTGCTGCGGGATGACGGGGTGTGCGCTGAAGACGTGCGCCGCATCGTGCGGGAAGAAGGCGATGTCGCCGACGTGCATCTTAGTCGGCGCTTTGCCATTATCCGGCATATGTATCCACGCCTCGCCGTTGCACACCAGATGGAAGGTGGTGGCATCGCTGCCGCCGGGTCTGGACATGTGCCAGGCATCGCACAATTGGCCGACGTAATACACCACGGATCCGAGATGCAAATGGCGCAGGAGGTCGTTGATATACTGTGTGGCAGTCGGTTTTGTCATGGTAAATTAGGGCTACAACTTTTGTGAAAATTCTCGCGCAGCCTTGCGGATGAAGGCAAGTTGTTTTTCACAGCTGCGGCAACCCCGGCACATCATCAGGTGCATGCGCATCGTCATTTTTTCCCGGAAGGTGATCGGGCGGTCGAGCGATTGGGACAGTAACTCGGAGTTTTGTTTGCACAGTTAAGCATGGTTACCTCGTATTTTCAAACCATTGCAGATCAATACATTAGCGCAACGCCAGCCGCGCGCGATGTAGCAGCACCCAGCGGTTAGTCGTGGAGATTGAAAGTTCCTGACAGATTTCTTCGGTGGACATATCCATGAATTCACGCATCAGAAGGTAGCACCATGTTAATCAGCATGCGTTGGTTGCATTGTTCGAAAATTTTCCAGAAACACGCATTCTAAAACGATTTCTCCGGGTCTGCCCATGTTTGCGGCGTGTCTGCCCAGCGGCCATTTTCGCTAAATATCGTATCCAGCGGTTCGCTCTTGTTCTCATCATCAGCAATCGCGAGTTGCGGTTCACGCGCCCGTTTGCGCAGCATATCCAGTATTTTGTGCTTGAGTATGTCGACCAGCTAGGACTTGGCATGAGTACTTTCGGATGGTTCGCAAAACAAGGGGGCATAAGGCTAGTATATTTGTTTGTATTTAGCCGCTGATTCCGGTCACGTAAGCCGCAGTCAAATCATGACTAGGTGAGTCGAACAACGACTGACAACGTCCGAATTCGATCAGCTTCCCAACATGCTCTGTCATCCAGAAAAATGCTGCGTAATTGGCAACTCGGCGCGCCTGCGCAAGATTGTGGGTCACGATCACGACTGTATAGCGATTGCGAAGACGTTGTATGAGTTCTTCGACGACAGCCGATGCAATCGGATCGAGTGCGCTGCACGGCTCATCCATCAGCAGGATGGACGGCTCCAATGCCAGAGCGCGCGCGATACACAAACGTTGTTGTTGACCACCTGATAGAGCCAGCGCGGGCGCATCCAATCGGTCGCGTACTTCTTCCCATAAACCGACGTCACGCAAAGCACGTTCGACCCGCTCGTCAATGGCGCTGCGCTGACTCAGTCCATGTTCGCGCAAAGGCATTTCGATATTGCGCCGTATTGATAACGGAAACGGGTTGGGCTTCTGGAAGATCATGCCGACTTTGCGCCGCAACGCCAACACATCCAGCCGGGGGTCGGTCACATCCGCACCATCAATGTGTATGCGCCCTTGCATGTGGCAGCCCGGAATCAGGTCGGTGAGACGATTCAAGGTGGAGAGAAAGCTGGTCTTGCCGCACCCAGAAGGACCGATCAACGCGGTAATGCAACCTTTGTTGATGTCCAAAGAGACACCTTCAAGCACCGACTTTCCGTGATATGAAACAGAAAGATTTTCGACTTGGATGTGCGGAATAGGAACGCAGCATGCCGCCCCCTGTTCAATGTCGCTCAGCGTATATGAGGTCGGTAAAACCGCACAACTCAATAATTTTTTTGTGTCATGCATCATGAGGTAGTAATCCTTTGGCTTAAGAAGCGGTCAGCCAAACTGGCGGCGACGTTATTGATCACGACCAGTAAAACGATCAAAACCAGTGCTGCGCCATAAGCCGACTGGTCGCCCCCGGTCACGTTCATGGACAAGTCGTAGATATGCACAGATAGTGCGCGCCCAGAATCGGAGAGCGAGTCGGGCATACGATCCACATAGCCGCTGGTGAAAATGAGCGCGGCAGTCTCCGCCAGTGCGCGTCCGATACTGAGCATCAGCCCCGCTGTGATGGCCGGTGCAGCAGCAGGTAACAGCACATGCCAGAGTGCGGCAGCTTGGGTAAGTCCCAAAGCAGCCGCGCCGTGTCGCCACTCTGTAGCTACTGCAGTAAGTCCGGCTTCGGTCGAACGGATAAAGATGGGGAGCATCATGCAGGCCAGTGTCAGCCCGCCGGACAAGATCGAGAAGCCGAGCCCCAGCCAGATGCAGAACAACGCATTGCCAAATAGTCCGAACACGATAGATGGCACACCGGCCAACACATCGAGGCTCATACGAATGGATCGCGCCAATGCGCCGCTTGAATATTCGCTCAAATATACCGCCGTGCCCAAACCCAGCGGGATGGTCATCAACAGTGCCACACCCAGAATGAGCAGCGTCGAAACCAGGATAGGGCCGATACCGCCATCACGACCCGCGTTCTCCGGTGCACTGACCAGGCAAGACCAGTTGAGTTTGGCGATGCCATGCAAGGCCAAATCGCTTAACAGCCAGAAAAACGCGCCGACTACCAGCGCAGCAGAGAACCAAACGGTGATCGTCATCAACAGGTCGCTCAGACGGTAAGGGTTCTTAAGCATTTGAGCGTGCTCCGACGCAACCTGCCAGCCAGGCCAACACAGTGACAATCAGCATCAGTAGCACACCAGAAGCGAACAGCGCGGCACGATGATCCCCCGTGGCATAAGGCATTTCCAGCGCAATGTTCGCGGTCAGCACTCTGACCGGATCAAACAGGCTGGCCGGTGTTTGCACCACGTTTCCCGCAACCATCAATACGGCCATGGTTTCACCAAGGGTGCGCATCGTGGCAAGCAGCGCTCCGGACAGAATGCCGACACGAGCCGCAGGCAAGGCCACGCCGAGGACAATGCCTTTGCGACTGAGACCCAGTGCAGCCGCACCCTGCAAATTTGAAGTAGCTACAGCAGCGAGTGCAGCTTCGCTGGTTAGCGCGATCGTGGGCAAAATCATCAGCGCGAGGATCAATATCGCACTAAGCAAGCTGGCACCGGGCGGCTCCCAGCCCGCGATCAGCGGCACCAGCACAGTCAACCCCCACAGTCCGTACACCACCGAGGGAATACCCGCCAGTAATACCATGACCCGGCGTAGTGGCATGATCAGCCAGCCGGGCGAGTAGAAGCGGCTGAACACTGCACTCAATACACCCAACGGTACGGCAATCAATAATGCGCCCAAACTTGCCGCCAGCGTGGCCCACAACATGGCGAGCAGATTGAATTGCCCGCTGGATGGAAACCAACCATCACCAACGAAGAAACGTGTCCAACCTCCACCGACCAGAACCGGCCAGGATTCCCGGACTAACAACATCAGCACCAGACCGAGCAAAACCGCCACCGCCAGTGCGATGCCCCCGGTCACTCTGGCGAGCATGACATCAGCGCGCGAGTGGGACGAAATATTGTGCCGTGACCAAGTCATCGACTGCCGCCGATTGTGCAAACTCTATAAATCGCTTGGACAAGCCAGTCGGTGTGCCTTTGCTGAGCAGATTCAACGGACGCGACAGAGGGAAACGACCTGCGCGCACGTTGGCTACCGTGGCTGGCACACCGGCCATCGGCAACAGATGGATAGGCATGCCATGTGCTTCCTCATATTCTGCCGTGCCAATCGAGACATAACCTATCGCACCGACATTGCCCACCACCGTCTTGATGCCCTGCTGGTTGTCGCCGATCACCACATGCGCGCGTATCTGCGGATTTTTGAGCAGAAAGTGGTGCAGGAACAACTCCAACGTAGAACGTCCCTCGGCTTTGTTGACCACGGTAATCTTGCGATCCTCGCCGCCCAATTGTTGCCAATTGGTAATTTTTCCGGTGTAAATCGCCCTGATCTGATCATCGTTGAGCGATTTCACCGGGTTCTTTTGATGCAGGATAATGCCGATGCCATCCATCGCGATACGATGCGCTATCAAGTCACGTTCCTCCTGCTTCAGCGCGCGCGATGCCATACCAACGTCAGCCAAGCCCACCCGTGCATCGATCACCCCGCGTGTCGAGCCGCCGCTTTGCACATCAACACGCACGCCGGGGTTTAGTTTTTCGAAATGTTTGCCGATTTCCAGCGCAAGCGGGGCAATGGTGCTGGAACCGGTCAGCACCAGCTTTTGCGCATCGGCCAACGCAGCGCTGTTTAACCCCGCCGCCATGCAAAGCGCCAATATCCATCCCCATATTTTTTGAGAGTCGCCCACTTCGCTCACCCTTTCCAATCTCACTTAACAGCAACTGGAAGTAGCTGCGTTTTCATTTTGTGCGCTTTCATATTGTGCAAAGGGTATGTCACTACCGCATCCGGAAAAGATTCCGTAGTGCTGGCTAAAATCGCCGATGAACTCGAAGTGCTCCCTGAAGCGGGAATCATGCAGCATGTGCCAGGTATTGCCACACACGGGGAATACTCGTCCGGCTTCTATGTCGTGATGGCTATCGAGAACAAAGCGATGCGGATGATCGGGTATCGTGCCGCGATAAATCACCGCCTGACCGTAATCCTCGCAGGCGGGCTCCGGCCCGTTCAGTTTGAACAATCTATAAGTGGCCGAGAAAAAGCGAATGTTGCCGACCCGTTTGGCCGCCTTGGCATCGGTAATGTCGAGCGGCCTGTCTTCAACCAGCCTTGGGTCGGCAAAGTCATGGCGCTTGGCAAGATTAATGAAATCGTTCCAGTACAGCGCGCCACCCAGACATTCACCATACAGTACCGGATCATTGCGCACCGCGTCTGGCACTCTGCGGTCAGCATAGACATCCGAGAAATAGAATTCGCCACCCGGTTTGAGCAAGCGATGCACTTCGCGTAGCACCGCATCCTTGTCCGGCGAAAGATTGATCACGCAGTTCGACACGATGACATCAAAGCTGCCGCTTTCCAACCCAAGCTCATCGAGCTTTTCAATGTATCCCTGTTTGAAAATGACGTTGTCAAAACCGAACACCTCGGCGTGATAGGCGCGATAACTGTCCGCAACGGCAAGCTGCTCCTCGGTCATATCCACACCGACCACCAGTCCACTCGCGCCCACCAATTGTGCCAGCGCATACACATCACGCCCGGATCCGCTGCCCAGATCGAGAATGCGGCAGCCTTCCAGCAGCGGCGGACAAATCAAACCACAACCATAGTAGCGCGACATCACTTCAGGATGGATGCGCGCCAGCAGCGGCTTGAGCCAGTCCGGCACACGCGACGCATCGCAGCAGGCAGAAGTCTTCAGGTCGTCGGAAGTTTGCAGTTGTTTGCCGTAATATTCTTTAACGATTTCATGCATGGCTATTCCTCAAACGATTGAATGGTAATACGTAGTTAGTCACACTCAGATGAGTATTCCTTACATTTCAGTTGGCAAAACAGGCAGCATTTCTCTGTACAAAGTTAAAATCAGCGAAACCGGCATGAGCGCGTTCACCAGTATTGTCAGTGTCGGATGCGACGGAGAGCTGGATCAGGCGCGCCTGCTCTGATCCAAACTCGGTAACCATATCCTTTTGCACATCGTGCCGTGCAACGACCCATTTTCCTGCATTGGCAGCACCGGATTCGGCCACAATCATGCGGGTGCGGTCGGTATAGGCATTGGGCTTGCGCGTACCCACCGGATAACGGTTGTCCCACACATAATTAATCGCGGCATCGGGCACCGCATTGCCATAGATACTGCGCGCCAGCTTGAGCTTGACGCGCGTCACAAAATTCAGCGCAGCCGCAGGCATGGCAAACGAGACATACACGCGCGCGGCGTAATCATCCCCTTCTTTGGTGGCCATGTCCGCCGTGACCAGCGGGGCATCCACACGCCAGCGCCAACACAGCACCGGCGTGCGATTCAAATCGACCTCGACCGGTCGCGCCAGCAGCGACATACTGCGCTCGGCGGTGGCTTCGATGGCCAACACATCGTCCCATCGGGTGACGCGGTAACGGGTGGGCGGTACTTTTTTATTGAGCTGTATCACTTGCCATGGAGACGGGACGTCCACGGACTCCTGGGTGAAATGATCGAGCCTGACTTCATCGCCCGCTTGTGCCAGCAGAGAAATACTTGCCCCTATCAGCAACACTAAATTTTGCAATTTCATGCAAACCTCATTTTTGGTGACAAGTATTTCAAATCCTGTGGCGTATCCACATCGTGCAACAACTGCCCGACATGCAGCGACCAGCCAAGCTGCCCGATGTGCGCGATGGTTGTGCTGGCAACCGCATCGGTGCTCCACGGCATATCGCTGAATAGCACTGCACTATAGTGCTTGAGTCCCAGTAGCGCATAGCCGCCATCGGCGGTGCAATGTATGACCGCATCGTGTCCGTGCAATGATTGTGCAGCCTCACGCAGCAAGGTGGCGGACATTTCTATGCAGTCCGTACCTATCAATAAAACTGATCCAGCATTTTCTATGGCGCGCTCTGATGCACGCGCCAGTCGCACACCGAGATCACCCTCTCCTTGATCGGTAATCTCAATGCCAAGCGGAAGTTTTATACCTTGCCAAGCGTCATCATCAATATTGGGCGTGCTGCATAACTCGATCGTGCCGATGTCAGCGGCCAGCACTTCGTGCAATGTATTGAACAGCATTTGCTGCGCCAGTTCGGCCGCACCCTCTGCCCCCAGTGCGGGGGTCAGGCGCGTCTTGGCGAAACCGGGCTGCGGGGCTTTAGCAAATATGATGATGCGGGTGGAGGTCATCGGTATAACCTCGCCAATTCGCCCGCATCCGTGCCACGCCAATACGCCCAGCGCAAACGCCACATCAGCAGGATGGTGCGCCACACACCGCGCGTCTCCCAACGCCGACCGGATGTCATTACACAATGTGCGATGCAAGCGGGACGCGAGAACGCCAACAACCGTTTGCTTAGCTCCACATCCTCCATTAATGGCTGGTCAGGAAATC
>QFXI01000025.1 GCA_003402315.1 Candidatus Nitrotoga sp. LAW
GGTAAGGTGTGTGTAGTTCATTTGTGTAATTTCGACTGGCTGGTCAAAAGACATGGATACTACCGCATCCTGCCCACCTGACCTGCGTTACTCAAAATTGCACTTCATCCTAGAATTCGCCTCTCCTTCCTTGGGCTTGCTCCCACATTTTTGTGTCCATCACAGGTTCAACTGCATTTCACGCTCAGCCTCGGAAAGCTCAAAGCCGCGGGTCTCATAATGATTGAAAATGGCACTGACGACCTCTTCTGAATTATCGATCACCTGAATCAAGTCCATATCCTGCGGACTGATCATGCCTTCTGTGAGCAATGATTGTCGGAACCAGTCCAGCATGCCGCGCCAAAATTCACTGCCCACCAGAATGATGGGAATGCGACGTGTCTTGCCAGTTTGCACCAGAGTGAGCGCCTCCATCAACTCGTCCAGCGTACCGAAGCCACCAGGCATGACCACATAGGCACTGGCAAATTTAACAAACATGACTTTACGTACAAAAAAGTGCTGAAAGGTTTGGCTGATGTTTTGATACGGATTATTGTGCTGTTCGTGCGGTAATTGGATGTTGAGCCCTACGCTGGGTGATTTGCCATAGAATGCGCCCTTGTTGGCCGCTTCCATAACACCGGGTCCTCCGCCCGAAATAACGGAAAACCCCGCATCGGATAGCAGCCGCGCAATTTCTTCGGCTTTTTTGTAATATGGATGGTTCGGCTTGGTGCGTGCGCTGCCGAAAATGCTGACAGCCGGCTGGATGATATTCAGTCGGTCAGTGGCAGAGACGAATTCTGACATAATGCCGAACACACGCCATGCCTCTTTTGAATTCCACACTTCCGGCAATTTTGAAGAAGGCAGTTTGGACTGATTGCTCATGATTGAAGAACCCTTTTACAAAAAATGAAAACATTGCTGCTGGTTGATGGCTCGTCTTATCTTTATCGCGCATTCCATGCCATGCCTGACTTGCGCAGCCCGCATGGTGAGCCAACCGGGGCCATCTACGGCGTGCTTAATATGTTACGCCGCCTGCGCGCCGATTACCCGGCGGATTATAGCGCCTGCGTATTCGACGCCAAAGGCAAAACCTTCCGTGATGACCTATATGCCGACTACAAAGCGCATCGCCTTGCCATGCCCGAGCCCCTTGCCGCGCAAATTGCACCACTGCATCAGCTTATCGCCGCCTCCGGCTGGAATATTCTGACGATTGACGGCGTGGAAGCGGATGATGTGATTGGTACGCTGGCACAACAGGCAACAGTGGGGGGCGCACGCTGCATTATCTCCACCGGCGACAAAGACCTGACGCAACTGGTAAACAGCCAAGTGCAACTGGTTAACACCATGAGCAATGAAACGCTGGACGAAGCCGGTGTGCTGGCTAAATTCGGTTTACCGCCGGAACGCATCGTCGATTACCTTACACTGACCGGCGACACGGTAGATAACGTGCCGGGCGTGCCTAAGGTAGGCCCCAAGACAGCTGTCAAATGGTTAATGCAATATGGCACGTTGGATAACTTAATGGCCCATGCACACGAAATTTCCGGAGTGGTGGGGGACAACCTACGCAACGCGCTGGACTGGTTGCCACAAGGCCGCACACTAATTACCGTAAAGTGCGATGTTGAATTGCCCGTACATTTTGATGAGTTGGTAGCGCCACCACAGGACAACGCGCAACTTCGTAGTTTATTTGAACGTTGTGGTTTTAAAAGTTGGCTACGCGAACTTTCTCATGCCGCGCCTTCGCCCTCAGCAAAACAAGCTGGGGAAGAAGAGGATGGAATGCGGCAAGCCAGCATGTTTGCCGAAGAAGCGCCTATACCTGCCTCGGCGCATTACGAAACAATCTTGACGGAAACGCAACTCAATACCTGGCTAGAAAAAATCCTACAGGCCGAATTGGTGAGCATAAACACCGAGACCACCGAGCTGGACATGATGGGCGCGCAACTGGTGGGCATCTCATTTGCCATCCAGCCCCATCATGCAGCCTACCTGCCACTGGCGCACCACTACCCTGGGGCACCCGATCAACTCAGCCGTGAACATGCGCTATTAAAACTCAAGCCGTGGCTAGAAAGCGCACAACACAAAAAACTGGGACAAGATCTCAAATATGGTCAACACATCTTTGCCAACCATGCTATCCAGCTTGCGGGCATCGCCGAGGACACACTGCTGCAATCTTACGTACTGGAAAGCCACAAGTCGCATGACTTGAATAGCCTTGCACTGCGCCATCTCGGCGTGAAGACCACAAGCTATGCCGAAGTCGTGGGCAAAGGCGCCAAACAAATTTGCTTCGACCAAGTGGACTTGGCAACCGCCACACATTACGCAGCAGAAAACGCCGACATCATTCTGCAACTGCATCAAACGCTTATTTCGCAGATCAAGATGCAAGGCAAGCTGGATGCGGTGTACCACAATATAGAACTCCCCGCGCGGCAAGTGCTCTACATCATGGAGCGCAATGGCGTCTTGATAGACAGCGTCAAGCTGGCGGGACAGAGCCGCGAACTGGGCGAAAAACTCATTAATATTGAAGCGCAGGCATACGCGGCGGCGGGGCAGCCATTTAATCTCAACTCGCCCAAACAAATCCAGGAAATCCTGTTCGATAAACTCGGCCTGCCGGTTAAGAAAAAAACGCCTAGCGGCACACCCTCCACTGACGAAGAGGTGTTACAGGAACTGGCGCTAGATTACCCGCTTCCCAAACTCCTGCTCGAATATCGTGGCATGGCGAAACTTAAATCCACTTACACCGACAAGCTACCGCAAATGGTGAACCGCAAAACCGGGCGTGTGCATACTAGTTACTCGCAAGCTGTGGCAGTGACAGGACGATTGGCTTCCAGCGATCCCAACTTGCAGAATATCCCGGTGCGCACAATGGAAGGACGCCGCATCCGCGAAGCGTTCATCGCGCCGCCCGGTAGCCGCATCGTCTCTGCCGACTATTCGCAAATCGAATTGCGCATCATGGCACACCTATCCAGTGACCAAGGCTTGCTCAGGGCATTCGCAAATGCTGAGGACATCCATCGCGCCACTGCGGCGGAAGTTTTTTCCACCCCGCTGGATGCGGTAAGTAGTGAACAACGCCGTTATGCCAAGGTCATCAACTTCGGCCTTATCTACGGCATGTCCGCATTCGGCCTGGCTTCACAACTCAATATCGAGCGTAGCGCCGCGCAGCAATATATAGATCTCTATTTCATGCGCTACCCCGGCGTAGCCGACTACATGCAGCGCACGCGCCAGCAAGCTAAGCAGCAAGGGTACGTGGAAACGGTGTTCGGCCGCAGATTGTGGCTGCCGGAAATTAACGGTGGTAACGGCATGCGCCGCCAGGCCGCTGAACGTGCCGCCATTAATGCGCCCATGCAAGGCACCGCAGCAGATTTAATCAAGCTGGCAATGGCCGCAGTGCAAAATTGGATAGAGCGCAAACACATGCATACGCGACTTATCATGCAAGTTCATGATGAACTGGTGCTCGAAGTGCCGGAGAATGAATTGGCGCTAGTAAAAGAAAATCTGCCTGGGCTGATGTGCCACGTAGCTGAGCTAAAAGTGCCACTTGAAGTTGGACTGGGTGCAGGCGAAAATTGGGAAGCGGCGCATTGAACAGACTCGCTGTTGCTTGGCATGGGCTTCTAAAAATTTCCACCTGTTTGCTATTCTGGTGAGTACCTGACCACCTACAAGCGATGTAAAGCTCACCACCTAAATTCGCTTACAAAAGTTGCACTTCAGAGTTGAATGCGCCATGTGTGATCCACATGGGGAGCCTCAGTAGGACGTATAACAACGCTAGCGTCAACGTTCAATTGAGCCGACACCGCTTGCGGCGATCGGCTCGAATGCAGTGTTAGGCATTTGATTCTGCCTCCGTTTGCTATTTCCTTTCGGCATTTAGAAATTTCCTGCCTTAAGGTTTCGACGGAATTCATGCCCTTCTTCACTAGAGCCGACAATCTCGGTAACGACCCCAATCACCGAACGCGTATCGAAATAACCAACACGCAACATGGGCAATTTGAAACTCTGAATGAGCGGATAGCCAGATGCCTCCAAGTGTTGGGCGGCGGTATCGTATTCGGAATCATCAAGCCAATAGGCAATATGCTGCACGGCGGCATCATGCATTTTCAACGACTGATCGAACATGCTAGCGCCCGAGACAGGCTGAATCAACTCAATCTGCACATCGCCTGCATAGGCGATATAGAGATTGAATACCCAGTCAGCAGGCTTCCCTAGATAGGTTCCCTCCGTATCTTTCGCGCTGAGATTTTCCAAGCGAAAAAATTTCTCAATGCCCATGGTTTCAATAAAGAACTTTTCCGCAGCCGCAATATCTTTCACAACCCAGGCTGTTTGACAATAATTCGATGCGAGGTTGAGGGTGTTTTTCATGTGCTGGCTTCCTTGTAGTGCGGCATTTGAAGGCGGTGCCGCATACGCCTAACGAAATAGCTTAGGGACGCGAGCCACGCTTTTGTGGCGAAGTATCCCTTGGAGCGGCGAGTTGAGCTGAGCAGAAACTTCGAACAAAAAAAATGCAGCCGCACCGCCAAACTTCAAACAAAGCAGCAAGCCATTAAGCGCTCACTGCACCATAACAAACTTCAATAAACCATTTTGGTTTCATTTCATCAAAGTCCGTTCGGGTGCTTGATGATAAGTAACTGGCTGAATCTAAAACAAACGCCTGACCATCAACTCTTTTGAAAACAACCCAGTGCCAAAAATTTTTACCATCTTCTTGATGATGTTTGATAGATAGTAACGCTAAATCTGGTAATGCGCTCCACGACTCAAAAGGGATTTCATTTGTTGAGGTTTCAACCCCAGCACTAGAAAGCATTCGCCTTACATATTGGGTATCAGACCACAGTGATTTATCTGAGGCGTAAACGCCCATTGCATTGGCAATGCTTTTCATTTCTGCATAGCTTTTACCTAGGATATTGGCTACAGATGCGATTCCACAGCCTGTAATTTCTTCCTGTACTACTGGATTTATCACCGTTTCCCCTTTATGCCCAGCCACGAAGCGGCAAACTTAAACTCTCCCGCCGCGCCCAAAACTCAACCACAACCCGCCAAGCCAGCAAGCACCCACAGAGCAGAAAGCAAACTGAAACCCGCCAAACTTAAACTGCCACGCAACACCAGAAACACTGCGTGCCGAACGCGCAGACTATCGCAACACGCCAAACAGAGCTGATGTCCCAAACCAAAGCCCAACGTTTGGGCTAAAGCTACAGTGCGACTAGCTCAGCGATTTTGGTTGCAATTACTGCCATTGGGTCTTCTGCAGTGTCCAGGCCGCTTCGGGAGGCGAGCAATGGACTGACATTGCGAAGAGCTTCATAGGTCGTGTTGTGCACGATGGGAACAAGCCGATTGCCCGCCAGAAGGGCTGAAAGTTCCTTATCGGCGACGCTCTCTTTAGGGAGGCGGGCCAGCAACGCAGGGGTCACCAGGACGAGGCCGATGCGTGAGGCCGCCAACCCCTTGTCAATGGCGCGCATCATCGGCACGCCTAGGCCGAGGTCCTTCTCGCTGAACCAGACTTTGACACCCGCCGCCTCGAGTAAGTCATGCAATCGCTTGGCTGCCCCTTGTCGGTCGTCCCACGCGTGGCACAGGAAGACGTCGCGAAGGTCAGGTTGCTCCACCGCTTTCGTTTCAACCGCATTGCGGACTGGCGTCAGTGACAGCACTTGGGCTGAGGTGTACGAGACAGATGAACCAGCTCGCGACCAGCGTGGCCTTGCACTGCCGCTGGAACCACCACCGCTGCTAGCCGATGAGGAATAGGATGGGAACGACCCGTAGTTGCTGTAGCCGCTGTAGCCGCTACTGCGGCCATAGCGGCCAGCGCAAGCAGGGCAGGCCGCTGCAGCGGCCTGCTGAGTGATGACCACGCACTGGTGCTGTGCATCTAGCCATGTCGTATTTCTCCTATTTTTAATCGCTCGTCCAAGTAAGGGTCGCGATGCGCTCTAACGTGTTTTTGAAAAAATTTTCATAAGCCAGCAATGTCGCCTATATCGGCAAGCATTGTCAAGTATCACAAACTCCTCAGCATTTACCATTACCTTAGCCGTTTGTTTGGCTGGACTTTAATTTTAGGGCAACCTAAAATTCTGCGGATGGAAGCTCAAGCTGTTTCTCAGGAAACTCCCAAATTACTCGATCGGTTGCGTGCCGAAATACGGGTGCGCCATTACAGTATTCGCACTGAAGAAACGTATGTGGATTGGACGCGGCGATTTATTTTGTATCACAACAAAAAGCATCCCAAAGACATGGGCGCAAAACAGGTGCAGGATTTTTTGAGCCACCTCGCCGTGGAGCGCAATGTGTCGGCTTCGACGCAGAATCAGGCCAAGTCAGCATTGCTTTTCTTGTATCGTAAGGTGTTGGGTATTGAGTTGCCCTGGCTGGATGAGGTGATTGCGGCAAAGTCTGCCAAGCGATTGCCTGTGGTGTTGACGCCGACCGAAATTCGCCGCTTATTAAACGCGACCTCGGGAACGATGGGGCTGGTGGCAAGTTTGTTGTATGGCACGGGGATGCGCTTGTTGGAGGGGTTGCGGCTGAGGGTTAAAGATGTGGAATTTGAGCGGCGCGAGATTATCGTGCGTGAAGGCAAGGGTAACAAAGACCGGGTAACGGTGTTGCCGGAAAATTTGATTTTGCCGTTGAAGGCGCATCTGGAAAAAGTAAAGGCGTTGCATGAGCGTGACCTTGCGGCAGGATTGGGTGAAGTGTATTTACCCGATGCGTTGGCGCGGAAATACCCCAAAGCGGCACGTACCTGGGATTGGCAATTTGTGTTTCCGTCGGTGGTGCGTTCGGTTGATCCACGTTCAGGGGTGGAGCGTCGGCACCACCTGCATGAGGCCAGTGTGCAGCGTGCCGTGCGCGAGGCGGCAAAGCTGGCAGAGATTGCCAAGCCTGTTACGCCGCATATTTTGCGCCATTCATTCGCCACGCATTTGCTGCAAGCGGGTTATGACATCCATACCGTGCAGGAATTGCTCGGCCACTCGGATGTATCCACCACGATGATCTACACCCATGTATTGGACAAAGGCGGCAAGGGTGTGGTAAGTCCATTGGATAGGTAAGGGAATTTATTTGCGAGTGCAATTTATTGATTGATAAAACCGGGCAATGTAAGTAGATAGTGGACAGATATGAATCGATTTAACGGTATTTTTTTAGGGGTTTCCCTATTGCTGTTACAAGCGTGCGGGGCAACTCCGCCATTGGGGGCGAGGCATCAGCCTTCTGGCCTGAATACGCAATTTAATGGTAGCCAATTGACGTTTTCTGATTACGTGGCAGATAGCCGCGCGATGATTAGAAAAGTGCGTACTGGACGTGATGAGGCCGAGCTGGAAAAAATAGTCAATGGCAATGCCCCCTTTGAATTAAAACCGGCTGAGGGCTGCCCCAAAGGACGAGACAAACCCTATCGACGGGGTGTTTTGCTTACCCATGGATTGACCGATGCACCTTATTCCATGCATGTATTGGCATCTTTTTTTCAGGAAAACTGTTTCCGTGTCATGGCAATATTGTTGCCCGGACATGGTACGCAGCCTGGCGATTTGCTTGATGTAACGTGGCAAGAGTGGGCAAAGGCGGAAGCCTATGGAGCCGATAAGCTCGCCGCTGAGGCGGATGAAATTTATCTGGGGGGGCTATCTACAGGCGGCACGCTGAGTGTTTATCAAGCTTTGGGAGATAGCAGGGTACGCGGATTGTTCCTGTTTTCTCCCGCGCTGAAAGTTACTCCAATGGCCTCCTTGGCCAATGTCCATAAAGTTTATAGCTGGCTGCTGCCATCGGCAAAGTGGGTCAATATTCTGCCCGACAAAGCTATCTACAAATATGAGTCTTTCCCCAAAAATGCTGCGGCCCAGATATATGCGTTGATACAGGAAGTACAAGATCGGCTGCATGAACACGCGGTAAATATCCCGATATTTACCGCTGCAAGTCAGGACGATACGACCGTTTATACGTCAGCCACTTTGGATTTTATGGCCCACGCGCGCCACACATCCAATAAACTGGTACTTTATACCGTCGATACCAAAAAAATTCCGCCAGCTATCCCAAAAGGAAATTTGGAGTTAGTAAATAGCGTTTTCCCCGAACAAAAAATATTAAGCGCTGCGCACACTTCGATGATCTTGCCTGTAGATGATGCGTACTACGGAATGATGGGAGAGTATGCAAATTGCATACACTATTACCCGGACGATATTAAACAATATGATGCGTGTAATAAAAATTCGGAACAAAACTTGCAGGGCGAGTTAACTGAAGAAAACCTTAAAGCCGGTACGCTTCGCCGTTTAATGGTTAACCCAAATTTTCCAACGCTTAAAATTTCCATGAAAAAGTTTATTGATAGTTTGCCATGACCATTGCATATGGCGAATAGTGTCTGATTTGTGTACTCCGCAGTACCGCTACCAAGCTAGGTAGCGGGTTTGGGTAAAATTTAATTTATGGTTTCTGAATTTGAGTTGATCCGCCGTTTTTTCACCCGCGTTACGCCCGGCGCGGTCTTAGGCGTAGGCGACGATGCCGCGCTTGTGCAAATCAGGCATGGCATGGAGCTAGCAGTGTCAACCGACATGCTAGTGAGTGGGACGCATTTTTTCCCGGATGCTGATCCTTTTTTTATTGGATACAAGGCGCTGGCAGTAAATCTTTCCGACATAGCGGCGATGGCGGCGCAGCCGCGCTGGGTGACGTTGGCGCTGTCATTGCCCGAGGTTGATGAGGCGTGGCTGGAAAAATTCAGCGCGGGTTTGTTTGCGTTGGCGGATGAACATCAAGTAGCGCTGATTGGCGGAGATACTACCCGTGGGCCGCTTAATTTGTGCGTCACGATCATGGGTGAAGTGCCGTATGGTGCGGCGTTGCGGCGTTCGGGGGCACAGGTTGGTGACGATGTTTGGGTGTCCGGCGTGTTGGGTGATGCAGCGCTGGCATTGGCCCATATACAGGGGCATATACAATTGGCGGCGAAAGATTTTTCGGCCTGTGCTTCGGCGCTGCACCAACCCATGCCGCGTGTGGCACTTGGGCTGGCACTTCGCGGTGTGGCGCACAGTGCAATTGATATTTCAGATGGATTACTGGCAGATCTCGGCCATATATTGGCGTGCTCTAACGTTGGGGCCGAAATTGCAATCGCCGCCCTGCCAATTTCCTGCGCATTACAGCCTTATTTAGAGCAACCACTAACCAAACATTGCATGCTGGCCGGGGGCGATGATTACGAGCTATGTTTTACTGTACCTGTTGCGTATCGCCCTAAAGTGGAAAAAATTGCCGGTAATCTTGGTTTGTTACTGACACGTATCGGCACCATCACGGCGAAAAAAAAATGCATAGTAAGGGCTGCGGATGGCAGCATTATCAACATTGAGGAATCAGGCTATGACCACTTCCGCTGATTTTCGTGTGCAACCTTCGTGGCGTTTTGTCTTTAGCCATCCGGCGCATTTCCTTTCCTTTGGTTTTGGCAGTGGCCTATTTCCCGGATCACCCGGCACGGCGGGTACATTGGTCGCTTTCCCGATTTATTGGGTTCTTGCCGAACGCTTAACTGATGCGCTGTTTATCGTGGCGTTGATCTGGGCCTTCGCCGTAGGCGTGTGGGCGTGTGAAAAAACCGGCAAAACGCTAGGTGTAGCGGACCACGGAGGGATGGTGTGGGATGAGATTGTCGCTTTCCTGCTGGTGCTTTTTTTTACGCCCGAAGGTTTTTCTTGGCAACTACTAGCGTTTTTGCTGTTCCGATTTTTTGACATCGTCAAGCCACCGCCTATCCGTCATTTTGACCGGACATGGCATGGCGGTCTTGGCGTTATGTTCGACGATATACTCGCGGCGGGCTACACCTTACTAGTCTTGGCGCTGGTAAGAAGTGCGCTGCTGTGAAAAGTATTCTTAAAAATGGATTGGTAACTGTTCTATTTCTACTTGGCACACTCAATGCCGCTCACGCTGAAGAATTTTCAGCCAAGGTTATCGCTGTAATGGATGGTGATACGGTTCTTATATTGCGCGACAATATGCCGATTAAAGTGAGGCTAGCTGAGATTGATGCACCGGAAAAAGCGCAGGGGTTCGGTGAAGAATCCAAGCAATCGCTGGTCGAATTGGTACTAAATGAACAGGTGCGTGTGGATAGCCAAGCAATAGATGATTATGGTCGGTTGGTAGCACTAATCAAGGTAGATGAATTGAACGTTAACTACGAACAAGTGCAACGCGGAATGGCGTGGGTGTATTCTCGTTTTAACAAGAGTGAAGTATTGCTGGGTTTGCAAAACGAGGCTAAAAAAGCTAAGCGCGGGTTATGGACGCAGACTGATCCGATACCGCCGAATAAATGGCGAAAGGACAATATAACGTCTCAGCAACAATATGTTGCGCAGAATGGAATCTGTGGTAGTAAGCGAAAGTGTTCACAAATGAACTCTTGCGACGAAGCAAATTTTCATCTATCCCATTGTAATGTTAAATCCTTGGACAGAGATAATGATGGCGTGCCGTGCGAAAATTTGTGCGGTGCTACAAAGTAATCGTTTCCCAACTGCACCCTACTACATCGCAGCGCAAGGCATTCCCTGTCTCGTGCCAATCACCTAATACCCAGCGCTCACAACTATGGCCATCCACCATATGCAGGTGGCGCTTTAGTCGATGAGTGTGCCCGTGGATCATGCGTGGGTAATTATATTTGCGTAGCAAGTCCGCAACTGCGTCCAGATTGACATCCATGATATCGTGGCTTTTATGTTTTTTGTTATTCTCGCTGCGTGCACGCAATTGCGCAATGAGGGCCTTGCGTTGTGTCAACGGCTGATCAAGGAATTGCTGTTGCCAGGCCGGGTCATGTACTTGTTTACGGAAATTTTGATAATCAATATCGTCAGTGCATAGCATATCGCCATGGGTAAGTAATGTTGGCGTGCCATATAAGTTAAGCAGGGTAGGGTCAGTTAATAGCGTGGCGCCACTGGCTTGCGCCAGTTTCTGGCCCATTATTAGGTCGCGGTTGCCATGCATAATGTGGATGCCAGTGCCGCTAACGGAAAGTGTACGTAAGGCATCGGTGATTTGATGATTAAATGGGTCGTCGATGTCATCATCGCCAGCCCAGTATTCGAATAAATCGCCGAGGATATAAAGTGCTTCGGCTTTCGGCGCAATCTGCTGAATGAAATGCAGAAATACCTGCATACTTTGCGTTTGTTCAGCGCAAAGATGCAGGTCAGAAATAAATAAGCTATAGGCCACGGAATAAGTGGAGCGCTGAAGAACTTAAAAGAAGTTTGTTATACCGGGGGTTGGTCGATCTGTGTTTCGTCGCGTTTTGGTTATTTCAATGAAACGCGACGAAATTGATTTTCGCCATCTCAAGTTCAGTAAGCTTGTGTGGTCACTACTGTTCCTTGAGTTACTGCACCACTTCCGCTTTAGTAATGATTACATCTTCCAGCGGCACGTCTTGGTGGCCAGCGTTATTACCTGTTTTGACCTTGCGGATAGCATCCAGTACTTCTGTACCTGACACTACTTTCCCGAATACGCAATAACCATAACCTTGGCTACTGGATGCAGTGTAGTCGAGAAACATGTTGTCCTTTAAGTTAATGAAAAATTGTGCTGTGGCAGAATGCGGATCTGAGGTACGCGCCATGGCGATGGTATATTTATCGTTTGTCAAACCATTGGCTGCCTCGTTCCGAATAGGCGCTTTGGTAGGTTTTTCTTTCATACCGTGTTCGAAGCCACCGCCTTGGATCATGAAGCCATCGATTACGCGGTGGAACAGCGTATTATCATAAAATCCGCTGGTTACATAGTCGAGGAAGTTCTTGGTAGTGTTAGGCGCTTTTTCAGCATCCAGTTCAATAGTGATATTGCCGAGATTGGTATGCAGTTTGACCATGTTAATTTTTCCTTTTTGTGCTGGATGGTGTTGAGAAATGGGAGCCGCTTGTGCTGTGCACAATAGCAGGCAACTAAGCAACAGGGTAACGAATATTTGTTGAAGTTTCATTATATGATTTCCTCGTAAATGATATGAAGACAATTACCGCTCTTAACTAATGTTCACGCGGCTTAATACGATAAGCTTCCCGGTTTGTACAACCGACAAGTTTTCAAGCGCTATTTTTATCACTGCACTTCTTCAGCTTTTTTGAGGACGACATCCTCCAATGGGACGTTTTCGAGTCCGTAGCGACTGCCGACTGCAACCTTGCTGATAACATCCACAACTTCTGTGCCTGCCACTACCTTGCCAAACACACAGTAACCATAACCTTGCTTATCGGGTGCAGTGTAATTTAGGGAATTATTATCTTTCAGGTTAATAAAAAATTGGGACGTAGCGGAGTGGGGGGCGGATGAACGCGCCATGGCAATAGTGTATTTGTCATTCTTCAGGCCATTGGCAGCCTCATTTTTTATGGGCGGATTGGTAGATTTTAGTGACATCTTTGTAAGGCTGCTCATCGAGACTGTTCCCAGTGAGTAGTTATAGCCGCCTCCCTGAATTACAAATCCATCGATCACGCGATGGAATAAGGTCTTGTAGTAAAAACCACTGTTAACATATTCGAGGAAATTTTTAACAGTGGCAGGCGCCTTCTCGGCATCCAGTTCAAGTGTGATTATTCCATAATTGGTATGCAGTTTAACCATACTAGATTTTCCTTTTATTGTTGAAAGTTGGAAAGAGTGCCAGCGGGTGCGGTGCAGCATTGCACTTAACTGAGCGGCAGGGAAAGCGGTGTATTTGGAATTTCATGTGCTATTTCTTAGTATTCGTATGACATATACGCAGCATAGCGTTGTATTTTGGGTGTATGGAGGACGTGGATCAATATTGACGCTAGTGCGAGGACCCAGATCAGAGATCTGGGCAGTGTCGGCAGTTAAACTGAAAGACATGTTAAATTATTTTGCGGCACGCTCTTCTTGGATTAGCCATTTGTCGTTAGATTTTACCAGAAGCATGATTTTGTCGAAGGACGTATTTAGGTAGTCGGAGCGATAGGATTGGTGAAAAGTAACGGTGGCATGGTTTTCATCCAGGAAGCTGATCTTTTCATTGCTAATATTGATTTCGATATATTTGGGTGCACTGACCCGCGCCTTGCTTGCGCTTTCCCACTGGTCGCGGCTTTCGCCGTTCGGGGTTTTGAAATCGATCGCATAGAAATCTAAATATTTGTTGATATTTTGGGACGACCATACTTCAACCCATTCATGCAATGTCTTCAACACTTCAGCGTCATTATAGACAGCCGGCTTTTTAATCATTGCGGGCTTTGTGAATGAAGCGGATTCGGGCACGGCAGTGACTACTTTGGGCGATGCAGGTGTTGCCCCAGGAGCGGCGGCTTGCGGCTTGGCTGCACTAACAGTGGCGGTGTTCGGTTTATTCTTGGGAAAAAGGTCATTAATCAGGGCAAGTTTGCTCTGTGTGGCGGAATTTTTCCGGTCTAGTTGTAGCGCGCGCTCATAAGCTTGACTTGCCATTTTTGCGTAGATGTCGCCTAAATTTTCCTGTGCGGTGGCATAGTTTGGATGGTTGTGGATCGCCCTTTCCAATGCGGTTTTGGCCTTGTCGTATTGGCCTAGACCCGCATATAACACGGCGAGGTTGTTATATGGTTCCGGTAGTTCCGGATAGTCCTCAGTCAACGATTGGAATATGCTGATCGCGTCATTGGTTTTAGACTGGGTAGTAAGGATTAGCCCTTTCAGAAAGCGCGCCTGTGCGTCCTTGGGTTTATTGGCGAGATAGGCGTCGACCCGTTTCAGTGCTTGCGCATGCTGATTCTGCTTGAACAGCTTGTTGATATCCTGGATTTCATCCGCGCCTGCAATGAAGCTTAAGCTTAATAACAGTGCGCCTCCACATAATGTTACGTAGCGGCCAAAACGGTTGAATTTATCCATTATGTGGTACGTTTCCGAAATGATTTTATGGGTACCTCTAAAAATTTAGAGTTCTAAATAAAACTAGACGCGAATAAAAAATGTTGACGCGGCATATAATTAATATATGAGAAAACATTTTTTGTAGGCAACAAAGTATTGTGACGAAATCTGAATTTTTAGATGTGCCCTTATAGCTGATAGAAAAAATTTGTTCACTTGGGCGTATATATAATTACGCCACGTTTTACCAAATTTCCCTATCAATCAATTTTGCGTGATTATCACGCGCAATTTAGAAACATTCAGAATAAATGGGTTACCCAAGGGAACCGGATTCTATCAAATCTGCCCATTTTTTTCACAGCTTATCGTATAGGTTGACAAGGTGGTTCATGCTTCATCTGTTTGAGTAAGGAGATTTTCGGGTAAAATTGTTGCTCTTGCCTTGAAAGAATCGTCAAATAATGAGCAGCCACACACAAGTACCCGTCCCTCACTTTATCCGTAATATTATTGAGGCCGATTTGGCAAGCGGTAAACATACGGATGTTGCCACGCGCTTTCCACCGGAGCCGAATGGATATCTGCATATTGGCCATGCCAAGTCTATTTGCCTGAATTTTGGTTTGGCGCTTGACTATCAGGGCCACTGCAATTTGCGCTTTGACGACACTAATCCAGAAAAGGAAAGCGAGGAATATGCACGTGCTATTCAAGAAGACGTTCAATGGATGGGCTTTCAATGGCAAGGGGAGGTGCGATGGGCATCTGATTACTTCGAACAGCTTTATGGCTTTGCGGTCGAGTTGATCAAACAGGGCAAGGCTTATGTGGACGATCTGAGTGCTGAGGAAATGCGCGAGTATCGCGGCACGCTTACTCATCCGGGCAAACCCAGCCCATACCGCGAGCGTTCCATAGATGAAAATCTTGACCTGTTTCAGCGCATGCGCGCAGGAGAGTTTGCCGATGGCGCCAAGGTGCTACGCGCTAAAATCGACATGGCTTCTGGCAATATCAACTTGCGCGACCCGGCAATTTACCGCATTCGTCGCGCACACCACATCCGCACGGGTGATGCGTGGTGTATCTATCCGATGTACGACTACACTCACTGTATTTCCGATGCATTGGAGTGCATTACTCACTCGCTATGCACGCTGGAGTTTGAAGACCACCGACCCTTATATGACTGGGTGCTGGATCAGTTGGCTGTACCGTCCCATCCCCGACAAATTGAATTCTCGCGCCTGGAATTACGCTACACCATCACCAGCAAGCGCAAGCTGTTGCAACTTGTCACCGAACAGCATGTATCCGGCTGGGATGATCCACGTATGCCGACCATTATCGGTATGCGCAGACGCGGATACACACCGCAAGGCATCCACGAATTTACGCGCAGGATCGGTATTTCCAAGAGCGAAAATGTAGTTGATATGGCTGTGCTGGAAGCATGCATCCGCGAAGATTTAGAGGCGCGTGCGGCGCGCGTGATGGCGGTGGTTAAACCGCTGAAGGTCACCATCAGTAATTTTGTGGCGGGTGAGAGCCAATCCCGCGAAGCTGGCTTTCATCCAGAACACCCAGAATTCGGTAGCCGCATAGTGCCGTTCAGCAAAGAGATTTGGATTGAGGCCGACGATTTTACCGAAAATCCACCCGCAGGCTGGCAGCGTTTAACACCCGGTGGTGAGGTGCGTTTGCGCTACAGCTATGTGATGCGCTGTGATGAAGTAGTAAAAGATATTGCCGGTAACGTAATCGAACTTCGTTGCTCTATCGATCAAGATACGCTGGGCAAAAATCCGGTAGGGCGCAAGGTGAAGGGTGTGATCCACTGGCTGTCCGCTGAACATGCGCTGCCCGCGGAGATTCGTTTGTATGACCGCTTGTTCACCGTACCGGAACCAGACAACGACAAGACACGCGATTTCTGTGAATTCATCAATCCAGCGTCGCTGACTGTAGTGCAGGGTTGGGTCGAGCCTGCGGTGCGTGACGCGGTACCTGAAACACATTACCAGTTTGAGCGTCTCGGATATTTCTGCACCGATCGGCATGAGCACGAACCTGGTAGAAAACTGACGTTCAATCGTACCGTAACCCTCAAAGATTCGTGGGCGAAAGATCCAGGTTAAGCACGCGGTATCAATTCATATGCGTATTGTGGTATCTGTGGATGAATAATATGGCGGAAGGTAAAATCCGTATAGCATCCAAGCCAGCGTTGCTGGTACGTAGACAATCAAGAAAAGTTTGCCCTAAAGGTTTTTGATGCTGAAAATTTACAATACTCTCACCCACGACAAGCAGGATTTTATTCCGATCGAACCCGGTAAGGTTCGAATGTATGTATGCGGCATGACGGTATATGACTATTGCCATCTCGGCCATGCGCGGGTGATGGTGGCATTCGACATGGTCTATCGCTGGCTTAAGGCGAGCGGGCTGGACGTAACCTATGTGCGTAATATCACCGATATTGACGACAAAATTATCAAGCGTGCGGCGGAAAATTCTGAATCTATCCATGCACTCACGCAGCGTTTCATTGATGCGATGCATGAGGATGAACGTGCATTGGGCATTCTGCCACCGGATTTTGAACCGCGGGCTACTCAATACATACCGCAAATGCTGGACATGATCGCCAGGCTGGAAGCTAACGGATTGGCCTATCAAGCAGTTGATGGAGATATGAATTATGCGGTGCGCAAATTTGCCCATTACGGCAAATTATCTGGCAAAACACTGGCGAATTTGCGTGCCGGCGAGCGTGTGGAGGTGAATGACGGCAAGCTTGATCCGCTCGATTTCGTACTGTGGAAACATGCCAAAGAGAGTGAGCCAGACGAAGTGAAATGGGATTCTCCTTGGGGGAAAGGGCGACCTGGTTGGCATATTGAATGTTCGGCAATGAGCCTAGCAACACTGGGTAAACATTTCGATATTCACGGTGGAGGGGCTGACTTGCAGTTTCCGCACCACGAAAATGAGATCGCGCAAAGTGAGGGCGCTTGTCAGTGCAAATCTGTGAATGTCTGGATGCACAATGGCTTCATACGCGTAGACAACGAAAAAATGTCGAAAAGCCTCGGTAATTTTTTTACCATCCGCGAGGTGCTGAATAAATATGATGCGGAAGTTGTGCGCTTTTTTATCCTGCGCGCGCATTACCGCAGCCAGCTGAACTATTCCGATGCGCATCTGGACGATGCCAAACAGTCACTGAACCGTTTATACACGGCATTAAAAAATATTGCTGTGCCTATCGAAACGAGTTCAATTGATTGGAACGAACCTTACTCACAGCGTTTTAAAACGGCAATGGATGATGATTTCAACACGCCTGAAGCGATGGCAGTCCTGTTCGATCTGGCAAATGAGGTGAATCGCAGCCAATCAGTAGAAGCTGCAAAGAAACTTAAGATGTTAGGTGACGTGCTCGGCTTATTGCAGCAAAATCCTGATGATTATCTACAAGGAAAAAACTTCGTCAAATTGACTACAGCTACCTTTTCGATGATTACAGCCCCTATAAATGTCGAGGCTCTAATTGCCGAACGAACTGTCGCCAAACAATCCAAAAATTTCGCTGAATCCGACCGTATCCGTAAGGAGCTTTTAGAAGCGGGAATTGTGCTGGAAGACTCTGCATCCGGCACCACTTGGCGACGTTCGTAGGCCTGTCGAAAGATGAGTGGATTTCGACAAGCCCAGCCCGAACGGTGTTAATACTCCATCATGCCAGATCAATAGGTTAAACGAATATAGGATACCTCTAAAAATTAAGAGTTTTAAACAAGACTAGGCGCGAATAAAAAATGTTGACGCAGCATATAACTGATATGTAAGGAAGCATTTTTTGTGAGCAACAACGTATTGTGACGATATCTGAATTTTTAGAGATGCCCTATAGTAGTGGTTAAGTAATTTAGGATATAACGACTCGAAGACGGAGGACGAGAGGGGCTGACAGGCTACTAGGAATTGCATAGGATTCTGATTAGAATGTAACACCGCGTTGATTAAAATGTAATTTTAAGTGTAACGACAAATGCAATTTACCCACTTTACCGATTATTCATTACGTACCTTAATTTATTTAGGCGCGCAGCAAAACATGTTGGTTACGATCAATGATGTTGCTGAAAAATATGGTATTTCGCAAAGTCACTTAACGAAAGTCGTGCACCAACTAGCCAGTCGCGGCTATATTCAAACCACACGCGGCAAGGGCGGAGGAATGCGCTTGGCGCGCTTACCACAATTGATCAACATCGGGGATGTAGTGCGCGATATGGAAGAAAATATCAATTTGGTTGAGTGTTTCAATGCAAAAAAGCAAGGTTGCCCCTTAATACCCACGTGTATCCTCAAATCAGTGCTAGCCGAAGCGAGCAAAAATTTCTTTGCCACTTTAGACCGCTATACGCTCGCAGACTTATTGACTAATCAATCATCTCTGAGAAAAATGCCTGAACTCCAAAAAAGCGCGCATTAAGGCCAATATTTAGATTTTTTTCTGGCGTCTTAGCTCGTTCTGGGGCCACAACAAAGAACCCCAACAACTAAACAACCACGGGTTTGAAGTACGGACTGAAAGCCGGATACACGTCCAAAAATGCCTGTCCCAATATTTCTTTTCCAGGTGCGGAAATTTTTCAAACAGCTTGCTCGATGTGCGTCCTTTAATTCGCCTCATAATCTCGCTGGGTGCCATATTAGGCGAATGATCTTTACTCACAACACCTTTAACAATTCTAATTTCAAGGCTCCACATGTTTCTCTCACCAAGTCCCGAATTCACTTCGCCACCTTTCCATTCAGCACCTTGTAGCAATACTTCATTACCCAAACAAAATGGCACTCAATTTAAAACACCGTATGACTGCCATATCTGTACTCCACACCTCTATTCGTGTGACATATTGCGCAGCTAAAGCCGGTGGTTTAAACCTTGTGATTAACAAAGACGAAATTTTATGAAAAAATCAAACTCCTTCGCACTGATTTGGGCATCAACGATATATATATTGGTGGCCAGTGCAAATGCAACACCCGTAAACAAACCCCAGGAAGATAACGTTCAGCAACCCCAAGGGATAAGCATACAAAAGCCGATCCAAGAAACCGTGATAATAACGGATGAGGAATTAACAAAGCTTGCGGCAAACCATAGTGGTAATTGCAATGCCGCGCCTGACCCTACAAAAACGCAATACATTATTGGCTATGGTAGCTTGATGCAAGATGAATCACGTAAACGAACGACGCCCAACGCTAACATTGCTTATCCCGTTAAGGTCCATGGGTATCAACGTGGCTGGTTTACTAAAGGCAGCGGGGTTGGGTTTAGCACCACTTTTTTGGGTGTCGTACAGAGCAAAGAGCGTATGCTGAATGCCGCAATTTATATTATCGATGTGACAGAAATCACCACTATGGATAAGCGGGAATTTTCTTATTGTCGATTAGCAGTGGAACCAGAAAACTATTCATTACTTAAGCAAGACATTCCACTGTCGCCCGGACAAACCTGGATTTACGTCAATAAACCAGACACCATTGCTACAGCGAACAGACGCTATCCCATTGTTCAATCTTATGTGGATATTTTTTTATCCGGTTGCCTGGAACTAGAACAACGCTTTGAACTAAAAGATTTTGCCAAGCAGTGTCTTTTTACCACGAGCAATTGGTCAACTCAGTGGGTAAATGATCGCATTTATCCACGGCGTCCTTTCATCTACCAACCCAAAGCCGGGCGAATTGACCAGCTTCTCAAAGAACATCTACCACAGTATTTTCAGCATATCCGTATTGAGCAATCGGAATAATCGTGTCAAATTTTTCTGATACGTTACGAAAAACCATAAGATGGTTCCTTCTTCACTTTTCAGGTAGCCCACTTTTATTAGCGCTCCAGTAGGTGATGGGACTCCAGAATGACGGTCCTTCATTACCGATCGGTCCGACGTCACAATTACCGCAGACAGACATTGCTACGCGATTATCTGTCTGCTGCTGCTTAAATTTACGACGTGCTTCGCCGACTAAAATATCACTGAATTTCTGTGTCATAAGATTGCCCAACACACCAGCTTTCGGATGCATACAACAGGGTACCACCGTACCATCGGCATCAACATATAGCTGATTGATTTCACCAAACCAGGGATGTGCATCGAATTCTTTTGCGTCCGCCACAAATGTACAAGAACCGCGTGGCACATTGAGCGAGCGCCCGGTCTTATTCTCCTGCGCTTGCGGCAGTGCCATCCAACGTCTGAACTCTGGAGTCCAGCCGCGCGGGCGCAACACAGATTCCCATCGGCGCGCATCTTCCTCAGAATGAATGACGGTTCGCGTCAAAAGTTGCATCCCGGGCGCCCACCGATCCCGTAAGCTGGCCGCTCGCTCCAGGAATTCAATTAACTTTCCCCACTTCGAGGGCGGGCGTAAATGCTCGTAGCTTTCTGGCGTGCCATTGCCATCGCAACTCACAAACAGTTTAGTAACAACCTCTAACTTAAGCATCTCCTCAAAGTCATCCCAATAAACTTTTTGAGCGTTGGTGCTGATTTCGACGACAGACACCTTCCAGCTCTGCTTAGGAATTTGCGCAACGATAGACGAGAGTTGCTTATGTAACAAAGGCTCCCCGTAATTAAAAAGACGCAACGAGTGGATACGCTCGACATCCATGTTGCCCAGGCAGCGTGCAAAATCATCTACCGAGATACGATAAATTTCTGGCTCCAGCGTCGAATTTGGACAGCCTACACATTTTAACTGGCAGCCGTGTACGATATCAAAATGAACGGAGTAGAGGTGCTTCGGGTGCATATAACTCCTTGTAAATATAAAACTAATTCAGTGGAATGGCCGACGGAGACCATTCCCCCTCATTAAGCCATTTTCAGCGCCATCAACGGACGGTTCCGGCGTACAAATTAGCGCTTATCAACATATGCGCTTTCGTACCCCGCTGCTGCGTTACAACACTAACCAGCATTTTACCGAGCGGAAAAATCAATTTCAAAAGCATAAAGTAACCTGATAGAACAAATATTACACAAATCACACATGCCAATTGTGGGGCATCTAAAATGTAACAATAACAACCCGCTCCATTTCCTTACTCAAGTTCAATTATCCTCCTCTACGGCGATAAAACTGGCTCTTGCAGGTATCCATTCATGCTCTAAACGACATAAACCATAATCACGGGTTTGCCCAGTAATCCGCACCGTAGTATTCACCGTATCAAAAAGCCGCAAGCCTTCCGGATCCATGGCATGCGCACGGATGGTATATTTCCCCGGTAATAACTGAAGATTGGAAAGACGAACACAAAAACCAAATTGCGAAGGAGAAACTTTATTTAGAAGATATGTAGTTTCATTTGAATGAGTACCATAAATCGATGTTCCATCAGCCCGGGCAACACCAAACAAAATTACTGGCGGCCGCCCATCAGGAGAATACGCTACCCCACAAAGGTACAACGTCCCCCCCATTTCAACCACAGTAATTACTGCACCCAAATCATTTTCCAACCACAGCTTGCGAATTTGGTATATCCCGCTCGGCTGCACCGCACTTTCCATGTACGCAGCTTTACTATTTTTCTCTTCGTGATAGGTCAAATATTCTCGCGTCACATCGAAGCTATTGCCATACATATGCATCTGTCCGTCATGAATCCATACCGCTTTCTGGCACAGGGTCTGGATGTGGAACATACTATGCGAACACAGCAATAGTGTCCCACCTTGACTCAAATAACCTTCAATCCAGCGAATGCATTTTTTTTGAAATGATTCATCACCCACAGCCAATACTTCGTCAGTAATCAAAACATCCGGTTGCATGGCGGTTGCCACGGCAAAACCCAATCGAACCACCATGCCAGACGAATAATGCTTAATCGGTTCTGCAATATGGGAGCCGATATCAGCAAATTCAATTATAGAATCCAGCTTGCTGTCGATTTCTGCATTGCTCATACCCATCAACGCGGCCGCCAAATGGATATTTTCCAGGCCACTATATTCGGGATGAAAACCGCTACCCAGCTCCAGTAACGCGCCAATTCGCCCATTTACCACCACTCGGCCGGTAGAAGGCTTGACTACCCCGGCAATGATTTTCAAAAGCGTGGATTTACCCGCACCATTTTCACCGATTAAGCCAAGCGATTCTCCTGCTTTCAGCTCCAGGTTAACCCCCTGCAGCGCGCAGAAACTCGGCGTTTCACCACGCTTAAAGAGCAAAGCAGCAATCGTACGCAACCGATTACTACCCGTGGCTACGCTAGGATAACTCTTGCCGATATTGCTTAGGCTGATAAGAGGTATTTGCACAATATCCGTGTCTGTTACAAATTAGAGGAAAATGCGAACTTGGAGAAATTGGAGAAAATGATCATCTTGGCTATTCATTCCATGAAACTAATCTCTCGCAATACAAAAATCGACTGCCTTCCAAAAGCCATTATCAACTGATAGTGCACAAATCTTGATCGAATTTTAGACATAGGCTAAATAAAATCCTCAAAATAGGGTGATAAACGATTGAAGAACCAGCGCCCGGCCAAAAAAATCAACAAACTTCCAGCCAGCATTACCATATCCTGCCAGCCAATCTGACTATTACCAGTCATCAATAACCCGCGAATTCTGGTAATAAAAAAAGATAGTGGGTTCAATGCAATGACCTGCTGTATCTGTTGCGGTACCAGACTAGCCGGATAAAGAACGGGGGTGGCGTAGAACCAAATCATGAATAACGGCGTCAGAAAGTGCTCAACATCCTTGAGCAGCACTTGCAAAGCAGCAAGTATCAGCGCCAAGCCACTGGTACATAATAGCTGCATACAAAATAACAACAACACCAATGGCAGAGATGAAAAGTACAGATCATTACCGGTAAGCGCAAGCACCGCAATCACCAATAAAAAACCGACTACATGAACCGCATAAGTGGAAAGAACCGCACCATACACCAGCAATTCATGCGGGAAGGCGACTTTCTTGATAAGACCCCCGCCATTCTGTACTGCCAACGCGCCACGTTGCGCACCTTCCTGAAAGCACAACCATGGCCACAGCCCTACCGCAACAAACAAAATAAAACTGTGATCTTCCAGTTCGGGAAACTTTACCTTGAAAATAGCCGTGAATACCACCGCATACACTGCCAATAGCGCCAGTGGGTGTAGCAGTGCCCAAAAAATTCCACTGACACTGCCTACATAACGACTTTTAATCTCTCGCGATAGAAAATTAAGCAGCAGCCAGCGGTACGGCCACAAATTTTTTATCTGCATAGACTAATGTTTTGCGGCCTCGGATTTATTTATTTCTGATGGTTTAACACCACCTGATTTCGCATCAGGGTTTGTCCAGAACTGATTGACAGCCTCTTCATTTAATTTCAATGACGGATCGGTCAGTATTCCACCGACAAGCGTTTTGCGGTATTCATTTAAATGCTTCTCGCGCTCCCCCTGTATGATTTTCTCCTTCACATCCTCAAATGAACGCACCAGCTTCGGTTTTTTTTCATTAAGCTGAATAATGTGAAAACCAAAAATTGTCTTTACTGGCTCGCTGATATCGCCTGGAGCACTCATGGCAAAAGCTGCATCAGAAAATGGCTTGACCATTTTTCCTTCTTCAAAAAAACCAAGGTCACCTTTGTTCCCTTTAACACTCGGATCATCTGAATATTCCAGTGCTAGCTCTTCAAATTTTTTGCCACCAACTGCCTGCTCACGGACTTGCTTGATGCGCTGTAACGCCTCTTCCGGCGTGCGGGTTTTAGTGTCCACCAGGATATGGGAAGCATGTACTTTCGTAGGCACAGTATATTTTTCGATATCAACCTGATACAACTCGCGGGCACGCGAGTCAAAGTTAGGTATCTTAATTTCCTTGGTGACACGACTGATTTGTTCCTGCGCCAACAATCTGTCAGCTGCCATTTCTATCTGTTTATCCATCAGAGGTTCACGATCAATTCCTACACTACGCGCTTGTGCTGCCAATGTCTTATTAATCAGCATATTTTCCAGTAATTTGGCAATACGAGCCTTACTTGCCAGTACTTCCGCGCGATGCTCCAATGGAATACGCAATAAATCCGCCTCAAAGTCCAAGCTCGTAATTCTGACCTTGTCGGATTCGATTAAAATTTGCTCCACACTTACAGCTGGAGCGGTAGAACAAACCATCACAACGAGCACCGTTAACTGCTTTAACAACATACGACCCATTATTTTCAACCTCATGGTAAATTAAATTCAAAAAAATAAAAAACTCCTCCATCTTAAGATGGAGGAGAAGAGAACACAAACACATTCAGACCTAACAGTAACCTACCACAAAGGTAAAAATATTTGTGTAGGCTTACCTGCCTGTATTAACTTAAGGTACGCCATATAACCCACTGGTTCAACCTTTACGTTATGAGGAATATTATTTCTTGTTTCGAAAGCATAATTCCATGTTCTAATATCTGTAAGAGGTGCTGTTGATAGCGGCGGGACTGTTCTCGTACCTGGCACTTCTCCGCCTGTTTGCGTAACTGTAATTTCTTTTGAAGCAGCGTTACCTTTGCCAATACTATTGATGCCAGCAACTGAATAAGTAGTGGTACTTGTTGGGCTAACAGTACGACTACCACCTGTAAAGGTACTTCCAGTCCATTCATAAGAAGTCGCCGCAGGGCTGCAACTTACAATCAACGTGGAAATCCCACCTGTGCTGATTGTAGAAGGTGAGGCAGTCAGTGTGCATGATGGCGCTTCTGTAGGAGTTTGTACTGTGTCAGAACTACAAGTTACTGTCAGATTGCCGTTGGCATCCGCACTATAGCCAGTATAAGAAGAACATGAATTTCCCGTTACCCCGGTCAAAGTCACCGTACCAGCCAAAACCGAACCTGAATTAACCATCATAAAAGTCAAAACAACAGACGCAACCTTTGTATTTATTAATTTAAAGTTCATGCTAACCTCCAATAATATAGAGTTTAATTACCCATTCGCGGAATCGCGCTTACATAAAAGCGAAGAGTGATACACAACGTAAAAACATAACAGATTTTACTTCATTTCAAATCAGACACCCTAGCTGATAGGCACAATATAGGCATTAACATTTAGTAGCAAATCTATTCTGCTGGATGGTAATAATATGGGAATGAATGGCGATTTTTAGCAAAAATTCGCAATGATACTATTAAGTTTAAATACATAATAATTTTTAATGAAAAACGGGAGCAGAATTTCTTCGCACTCCCGTTTTAACCAACACGCATAACCACTACGTGTTGGCTCCCAGTAAAGACAGCTAACTATTAAAGGTTACCAAATGTTGAAACTGTATACTTATGATTGAAATTACCACCATATGTTGCCAAAACACCAGGTGCAGCATTTTGGTTAATAAAATCTTGCAACATAAAGCCAACTGTAGGCAAGCCAATATACGTATCACCATCAACGCTAGTTAATGATTGGTCAGCAGTTGTTGTCAGACGTTTGACACCATCACCATCAATTTGACCATTAACAGCAGTGATTCCAGTAGCATTAAAGGCCATCCGCAACCAGCCATTCTCGAAGTTAACTGGAACATTTACTTCATTAGCCGAACCCAACAAGTGACTGTTATTAAAGGTCACAACAGTTGTTTCCCAGCACAAGGATGTACCGCCGCCTGGAGCAGGTGGCGAGAAGTCAACGATAGCAACGTTACCTTCCTCACGGTTCCAATAGCTCAAACCAACTGGCTCGCACGCACCATTAAGCCAGAACTTGTGGGTAAATGGGCTAAACAATTGAGTTGCGTCTGTTGCCAGTGCCGTGTTATGAACAGGCACATTGTATCGCTTGGTCGGCATTGTTACCACCCAATCGGTACCGGACAGGGTTGCATTATCCAACACAAACTCGTTGATAATATTGTTATGCATCAGCAACGCGCTAATAGTACTATCGCCACTTAGCCAAGTACTTGTTACAGTTCCACCACCATTGAATATTATACTGGTCAAATCTGCAAATGTCAGATCTGGGAAAATACTGCCAGGAGGATTCCAAATATTCTGTACATTAGACGGTGCAAAAGCATCCAATGCAACTGGATCGTAGCCAAAATCTGTACCCGCTGCAACACCTATCAGAGAGGCCGTACCTGCCAGACCACCGGTTGACGGATTTGCTTTAGCTGATTGCCCACCCACTATCAATGCGCTAGCAGGACCCATATCCATATTTGCGGCCTGAACCACCGAACAATTAGCCGGAACACCACTTACGTGAGTGATAGCTGCACTGATCGCGGTATTTGTGATTGTGCCCATTTCGATAATTTCAAAATAACCTTCACGGGTACGATCCAAAGATTGGGTCTCACCATCCCCACCACTTTGTTGAATACCTTCGAGAGCGGTACCGGAATATGCGAAGTTCACAAAATCTTTACCGCTTGCAGGAATCGCAGGAGCCGTGCATGACTTATCAGCAGTAATCATCTTTGCGCCGGTAGCAGTGTTCACAACCGCAGCAGTCCACATGTCATTCGGGGATAGATAGAGGTTAAAGTCCAAGACTTCGCGACTATTCTTACCTTCGGTAAAACGTACTTTTACAGCTTTCGATGAATTAGTAGTATTAACTACAGACAGGTATGTGTCTGTCCCTGCACGTGTTGTGTAGTATGGATAAATCAGAACCTCACCCAAACCATTGGAATTTACATGTACGGCAGCACTTGCCGTATTTGCGATACCAACCGAACTTACTGCCGCCACCAAAGCAAGATAAAGTGACTTTCTCTTAAATTTTTGCATTATTGCTAGACTCCTTATATTTTATTACGAAATGTTGAAGTTTGACTTCGGGAAAAGATTATTACCTTTTATAAAGCATTACCTCAATAATTACTACAGTCGACTTTAGAAATTACTGCGATGTTATTGTATAACATAGTTGTTTCATTCTACAAGTGATTTTTTGTGCACATAATCCTCCTAATTTAAATCCATAAGCCCTAATTATCTGCGCGGGACGTACCACCACTCCCCGTCTTGACGCAACCAATTCTCGTCCAGACGAGTCTCAAGTGATTTGATATCGCGATAGCTATACTCAATTGCCATTAACACCTTGCACTGGTCTTGTTCGCATGAAACAGTATCCACGTTAGCTTTCTTCCAAATGCCGCCACGGATTTTAGCCCTATATAAATCCAACGACATAACAGCACGCGTGCCCGGACTCAGATAACTATACGCTTTGGCGAAATCCTTTTGTATTAAGGCTTCCCAACGAGCAGCAGCTCGTTCGGCAACCTTTTTTTGCGGTTCAACCTGCACTCGCTGTGTTGAACCACCCCCAGATCCTGCACAACCTATCATTCCAACACTCAGGACAAGCGCCACTACCCCTCGCGACTTGCAGCCCATTTCGCACATCCATTTTTTCAAAAGCTCACCCAAAATATCTATGTTTTTTATTTTGACTATAGTCACTCTTGCGTTAATACACTGTCAAGGACAATCTAAATTCTTTCGTCATATCGTCTCTTTTTTACAACACGTGAGAATTACAAATTGAATTTTAACTACTCACTCTGTGAGTGCCAGTCCGTTTAAGCTCAGCCCGAACGGAGTTAATACTTCACCGTGCCGGATCAACAATTAAAAACGAACAGGAATTTACTTTCCGCACCCCATCCATATTCATCCTGAATATCACTTTACGACAAGATGTAGAAATACTTTAGCGCACTCCAAGGTTTTCTGCATACAAACGGAAACTACCTGAGCAAAGGCACTTGTTTAACTTGCTTATCCATTTGCTTGGATATATCGCTAGATTTCCCAACCTTTTCCAGAAGCTCATTCAATCCGGCAGGCTTCTTTGGCATCTCGCTAGATTTTCCAAAATTTTCCAAAATATCACTTAACCCACTGATTTTTTTTCTAAATTCCTCACTTACATCATGTGCCTGCTGGTTATTGGCCACCAAACGCGGTGTAATCAGAAGCACCAGTTCGGTACGATTTTCAGCAAATGTCTGGACACCGAATAACCCACCGATAAACGGTATTTTCGACAGATATGGCAATCCGCTGCTTGCTACGGTTTTATTATCCGTAATTAATCCACCTAACACCATGGTTTCACCAGATTTAACTACTACCGTGGTTTTTACCGCGCGCTTACTAATAGTAGGCGAATTAATCGAAGATGTTGTGGTTATCGAGGCCGCACTAACCTCTTGATTAATATCCATCGTTACTTGGCCTCCAGCGTTGATGCGCGGTGTAACCGTTAACAGAATTCCGGTATCAATGTACTGGATGGAAGCAATCAACCCTGTGGCAGAACCCAAAACAGATTGAGTTTGACTAGTAATCGGCACGCGATCACCAACCTGGATCTTGGCGGTCTGATTATCGGTGACCATTATATGTGGTGAGGAAATCACTTTGACGCGCGAATCAGTTGCCAATAAATTAAGCGCAGCGGCCACCCCACCCGCTACATTCGAATTACTCCACGTATAAGAAAAACCGGGCGCTAACGCACTAATCCCAGAACTACCTGTATCAAGCTTGCCATTTCCGCGCTGTCCGTTTTTAAAAGCCCACTCTAATCCAAACTTCAAATCACCTGTTAGCGTCACCTCGGCGATGGTAACGTCTATCAGCACCTGCCGCGGTGCCACATCAAGCCTGCGAATAGCAGTTTCAATTTTTTCATAATTGGCTTGCGAAGCCAAAATCAACAACGCATTATTGTCCTTGTCGGCAAGCACTCGAACATCGCCCTTAACCGCGACACTATCGCCAACGGCCGCTTGCTGTTCTGGGGTCGCATCCACAGGGGTTGTTTCTGTCGACTTCACCTCTGCTGGCGCCAAACCAGGAGCAAGCGCAGGCGGAGGTATCGTTGAAGCTGTTGATTTACTGAATACATTATTAAGCAATGCCGCCAGTTTTTCCGCCATTCCATTCTGTACCGGATAAACAAATAAGCGCATACCGCCACCGGCCCCGCCAGTGTGATCCAAACGCTCAATCCATATTTTTGCCTGCTCCAGATACTTAGGCTGCTGCGTAATTACCAAAATGGCATTCAGACGCTCAATCGGCACCAATTTGACCACTCCAGCTAACGGGCTTAACGCCTGAGCACCAAAGATTTTACCAAGGTCAGCCACAGCAGTTTTCACCTCGACGCTCTGCAACGTGAATAAGGCGACCGACATACCAGATAACCAATCTACATCAAACATGGCAATAGTGTCTTGCAAGTGCCGTAATTCGCGCTCAGTGCCGGAAAGAATAATCAGGTTGCGTGCTTCATCAATACGCACGGCGTTCGCTTCAGTTACAAATGGCTCAAGAATCTTTACCATTTCTTTGGCGGCAATAAATTTCAACGGCGCGATCTGAACGCTGTACCCGCGACCGCCTTGCAATACTATCTTGTCGTCTCCCAATTGTGGCGTGATTGAGCCGCGCGTGGCAGTAGCAGCCGGCACCACTTTATAAACGCCCTCTTCCCTGATGATCGCTGCACCATTCATACGTAGCAAGGTTTCCAGCGTTGGCAGCAAATCTTTTCGCTGAAGTGGGCTGCTTGTATGTAAATTAATTGTTCCTTGCACCTTAGGGTCGATGATGTAAGTTTCATTGAATATATCGCCAACAATTGCTTTGACTACCTCACGCAAGTCAGCACCCTCAAAATTAAGCATCATTTCGTCTCCTGCAGCCGGCTTAACCACGCTTGCAGCCGGCGGCGGCGCTTTGACAAATACCCCAGTACCGGGGTACAACTTGACCTTCTCCGAACCACCGGTAACGACAGGTTTTTCTTCTTTTTTATTCGTTACCTCGGCATCGTTGATATTACGCGTAACAAAATGTGGCTCCACAGCCCTTTCACTCTTTTTCTCATCACTTTTTTTCTCATCGCTCTTCTTCACTTCGAACGCCTTAAAAAAATTAGCACACCCCCCCAATACAGGTAGCGTAATCATAACCAGCATCCAACGTAAATAAATTTTATTCATGCCCATTCTCTTTTCTCTTTAATAGCATATGGCTTCTCAATAAAAATGGTTTGTTATTCCGGTGGTGGCTGTCGCAGTGCACGACGACGCTCAAAAACAGATCGGGGATCAGCAGCACCCTCCGCCGGAGCGGTAACTGGCGCCCCAGGCGTTGATACAGCGGGGGCAACAAGTTGCGCCGGCACACCGGGACTACCAGACCGTCCTGGCTGACTCGGCCCTGTCTTGATTTTCAGTACCAGCTCTTCATGCTCATCGCCTTGTTTAAAGGTGATCTTATCACGATCCAATTTCTCAATTTGCATGCCGTTAATTTCTTGGCCTAGTTCGACACGTACCATCTTGCGGGTAGCGACTTCACGCAACAACGCAATATTTTTGTCCTTGGTGATAATGATGCCATCCAAAATAAACTGTCCTTTGCGCATGGTTGGCTTGGGCGGCTCTACCGGCACCGGCAAGGATGGCGGAGACGGTGGTGGCGAAAGGCGGCGAGAAGATACGGAGGAAGATGCATGCTGGCGGGGCACGAACTTGGGCGGTAGCGGGCGGCGGGATGATACAAATAATGGCCGCGCTAATATTTCAGTATAGGATCGCTCCAGTGGCAGTAAAGCAAACTCTGGCTGCAATGGCAGCACTGCTGGCCTATTTTTTTGCAATTTTGGCTGCGGCAAAGGCACATTAATGCGGCTGCCCCAACCAAGTTCGTAGCCAATTGTCCCGATCAGCAACAAGATCAGTACCAACAATAACATTGTTGTGAAATGGCGGGGTTCAAAGGTTTTTTTCATTTGCTATCCGCTACCAACGCATAGCCAGATACGTCGAACTGTGCTATCAGTTCTGGCTCTATCACAGGTGTGCCCTTGTTCAAGGTATTGGCCTGCAAGCGTATGCTGATATTATCAAGCAGTAGATAGGGTTGCACCGTTTCTACAGCATAAAGAATTTTTCTCAGCGTGGACATGTTGCTGATAAATTGGACATTGACCGTAACACGGCGATAGCCGCCGTCGTCCTTGAATGGCACTACCTGCATACTGACCAACCTGCCACCATTATTCTCGATCAGGCTTTTTGCGGTTTCCTGAATTTCTGAAGCGGCCAATGCAGCACCAGTGTTTTTAAGAAAATGCTGGCGGCCATTTTTGTTCTTCACCTGGTCGAGTGCCGACTGGACTTCGGCATGAGTCGCCACAACGTGCCGATAACGCCCCAAATAATCAGCCATGCTATCCAGCGACTGATCGTAATAGCGATGCAACATGTTAACTGGGATAAATAACAGCAAACCGGCCAGCGTCAGAAACAAGATTAATAACCCAATGGCCAAGCCACGGCTTTGATTTTTACCGAGGGCTCGCATCAAGATTTAGCCTCAGAATAAGGCGCTGCCTTTATTGTTTGTTTAACTGGCGTATTCGAAGCTGGCAGCGCTGGCTTGAGGGCTGGGACTCGTAGCGGCAATGGTGAATTAAACTTTTCCGCTTCAATCTTGCTGGAATCAGGCGTAGCTTGCTCTGATTTGTTGTTGGTGCCATTATCGGACGTACCTGATTCAGGCTCACCAGTCGGTAACGACAATTGCGGTGCCAATTGTCCGGGCGCGGACGCAATAACTCCGGCGGTCGGCACTGCCTTAATTTCTGCCGCCAAATGGTAACGCTCGCTGTTTGGCATGTTCCCCTTGGTCAGCGGCGAGCGAAAGTTGGCGTCATGCAAAATCCTGGCGCTCTCGATCAAAGCGATCAATTTCGACGAGGAGCCGGTTTCCCCCTGGATTTGAAGTTCTTTGCCTTTAAGATTAAATTGTTGCACCCAGGTATCGTCCGGCAACAGGCGAGACAACTCATCCAGCAGTATTATTAACGGCGGGACTGCCTGTTTTTTATCCAGCATAAAATTAAATTCTGCCGCCAGTCTCTCTTGCTCGCGCCGCAGCACGTCAGTTTCTCTCGCTTGCTGCTTAGCACGGTCAACTATCGGCAGCAAGGCAATCACGGCTTGTCGCTTCTGCCAGATCGGGATAGTTATAGCGGCCATTGCCAAAAGCAGTGTTAACAACAATAACCCAGAATTGACTCCACACAGCTTGGAAGGTTGAGTAGCATTGCGCTCGGCTGGCATCAAATTGATGGCATCGCCGTCCGGCACAGCAATGCTAGCGACATACGCAGCATTGGCTGGCGTACCCCAACGCTCCAGCAGATCAAGTGAACTATCCATCGCTGGACGCGGTACAACCACCAGCTTGACAACAAGCCGATTTTTTTGATTATCGACACGCAATACGCGAAAATCGAAATAAACTTGCTCGGCTTTGAATGGAGTATGGCGATCCATTTCAAAACCTAACACTTGGCGCAGGTTTTTAGCTGCTGCCAGAGGCAGTTCGATCTGTTTGCTCAGACATTGAGTATCCGCAAGCCACAGTGCAACCCTTTCGTCGCGTTTATGCAGCTTGCTAAAAAGTACCTGGAAAGCAATGCCTTGAGTATCATTATCACCAGATTGCCGATCAACTCGACCCTGCTCGGTCAAACTGCCTTGCAGCCAGCGCTGCAATATAACAGCTTGAGGAGTAACTTCTATCAGCAGCTCATTCGCGGCGTTTGCACTAGATTGCCGTAACCATTGCGGCACAAGTGCGATAAGCTCACCCGACCACCAACGCCAAAAGCGTCCAAGCGGGGAGTTCCTATCAAAAGTAAAGCGCGGCTGGCGCGCAGCTTGAGTTTTATTTGTCATCTAACACTGAAGTACGCATGTGACACTCCTCTCATTCTTTAGCGAAGAGAGGCTTAGGAGTAATGGGATCTGCCTGATCAACAGAAGTAACACATGATAATTAACAGTTACTATAATTTCTTCAGCCTTTATCAACATCTGGTTATTTAAATACCGCCACGAATCAACGACGCATCCCATAGCTTGTTGTAGTCATGCTATCTATCGTTAAGTTCAACCAAAGCTTGATACTCATCAAAAAAATTAAAATAATGCGTCCATCGGGGCACTGTCAAACGGTTACACAAAATTTACTCATTGCAACATGCTCAACATAGAATGCTGACATATGCTTTTAGCCTGGCCTAAAAATATCCTCAAGATGCATAGCTAGATGATGCAACACCCGGCACTCATACTGGAATGTTTGAGTAAACATCAATGATGCACATTGTGCGATCAACTTTTCTTATCGCTTAGCGCAAATGGAACGTGGATTAATCACGCGCAATCATTTAGTGAATAGTTACTTTTTCCTCAACGATCGGCTTTAAAGTCGCCTCCCCCTCTTTCCAAGAAAAAAAAACGAATTTACGAACCGCACCTTGATCAATTTTTACCACAGCCTCACGGACGAACACTGTACCGTCTGGCGACACTGCTTCGGCACGAACACTATACACGGAACCGTCGTCACCCGCTACGGCAGCGGCTGCCGGAGCAAACGGCGGCGGCGGCGAATTCTTAAGCAAGGCTTCCTGGCGCGCTAGAAGATAAGCGTCAACCAACTCTACATTAGCACCAGGCAGCGCCAACAAAACTTTTCTTGGCGCAATGGCTGCATTTACTCCAGCCTGGTGTGAATCTACAGTCAGTGTATCTGCCAAACTAGCATACAATTCCGGTGTCATACCCAATACCCGCTGCAACTCATTAACCGTTTCAAACGGTGCATTGGCCGGACGGTATTTCAATCCGGCCGCTTTGTATTCAGCAACCTCAGCACCTTTAGGACGTGGCAAATCATCGTCGTCACGCCAATCTACAATAGCATCCAGCAAAATATTGCTTTCTTCATCGTTAAGCCCGACACTTTTCAGTAGGCCCTTCAGCAAATCATCTGATGCACTGTTAAGGTCAATTTTACCGGACACGTCCAGGAGCGAAATACTGAGCTTAGCCCCTCCAAATTCCCACTGATGCGGCACGCCATCACCCTTCCATCGTTGCAGATCGCTGATTGGTTTGAACATTTCATAGAACGCACGCTGCATGCCAGCGTCAGCCACCGCTTGCGCGCGCGCGGCAGCTGCCAAATTCTGGCCTAGCAACGTATCCGTACGCATGCTGAAAGCAAAACTCGCAGCAATCACAGTCAACAATGTGGTTGCCCACAACACTAATACCAGGGCAATGCCATGTTGATGTTTTTTGTTAATCATGGCCTTCATTCACTCACACATCGATTGGCAGCGGTGTCCCACGCACAGCCAGTATCAGAGCCGATCAACGGTGCCACTACCAAATCCGGCCAAACGCGGCCATTACTGAACTTGACCCGAACGCGGATCAGATAAGGTAGCCGCTGTTGATTATCCCGATTTCCCCACTGATCCCGCCATTGCGGTTCGGCATCTTTTGTTTCAGCACCAAAATAGGCAAAATTTAATTCCTCTACGTGATCTGCCAGCACGATTTTTTCGGCTTTCTCCAATGCGGTAAAATCAACACTGCCTGCCTCTGGAATAACGCGCCTCATTACCAGTTGGCCAACATTATTATCCTGTACCAACTCCAAACCAATCAAAAATAAACCGCCCGTACCTAATCGCACGGCAATCGGAGCTACCAGCTTGATACTATCCGGCTGACCGATGAATGCCAGATTCATATCTGCTTTTTTCTTCCAGTGAAATGGAGTGACCTGACTTAATTCACGCCGCAAAAATCCTTGAAGTAACGCCAGATGTGTCGAATTTTCTGCGCGTATCTCGCCGGCATCCCAGCTACGTACGCCTAGACGCATGCCACCAAACAACAAAGCCAAAATAAAACCGAGCAACGACATGGCTATTAACAATTCCAGCAAGGTGAAACCGGTAATTCTGTGTTTATCCAGGATCACAACGCCACTCCATTCACCAACCGCAACGTTTTAAGACTGGCCGAGCGCGGCTGGTCACTGCCACCCCATAGTACTTGGATTTCCACTTCCAGCAATGACACAGGCAAAATCGGTACTGGCAATCCAGTCTGGTCGCTCGTCTGTGCCGGAGCCACCAAGTATGGTCGAATACTGACATGCCAACGGTAAACGGCATCAAACTCGCCATTACTCTCACTTATTTTCAGAGGCGTCTCAATGCCAATCGATGCTAACTTACTTTGACCCAGCAACATTGCGCGCTGATATTCATCAACGCGACTGGCATTACGCAAACCGCCAGAAAAAATCTGCATCAATACGCCCAATATCAGTGCCAGAATTACAAATGCCACCAGCACTTCAAGCAAAGAAAAACCACGATTGAATTTATGCATGCCTAAGGGGATTGTCAGCAAATAACCTGAACATTTTCGCGGATATTAATTGATGCAACGTCACACCAATGACCGCATACATCAATATCCAGCCAAAATTTCCAAAACGTCCAGGTTCACATGCCGCCCTTAATTGAGAACGGAGACCTGGCCGGTCAGCCAGTCGATATTAATATCGTATTTACGGGCACCAGATGTTAACGTGATACGACCGCCGGTGGAGCTTCCGTCCGAATAAAAACGGATCGCGCCGACTTTGTCGGGCAGTAATTCAGATTGTGCTGTGAACAAGCTGATGTCTAACTTTGCAGGCAAGGCGTAACGGCGCTGGTCACCACTCACCTTGAAGTTTCGCTTTTCAACATCCAGTATCAATGTCGACTCTTCTTTACGTGTGACCGCTTGGCTGCGCGCTTGGCGTAAGCCAGCCGCCAGCTGACGCGCCGCGCCCTTTAGTTCGGTGCCGGGCAAGCCAGCAGAGATCGTCGGTATCGCCAAGGCATATACCATCGCCATTAACATCAGCACTACCAGTAATTCAAGCAGGGTAAAACCGGCGTTGGCACGCGATTTTATTCGCCCCAATTATTGATATCCTTGTTTTCGCCCTCGCCGCCTTCACGGTTATCAAGACCAAGTGAACTGATATCAAAATCTTTATTGTGCTGTCCCGGAGAAGCGTAATGGTAGTCGTTACCCCACGGATCTTTTGGCACTATCTTCGCCCCTTTAATATAAGGACCGTTCCAACCGGTCGCACCGGTGGGTGCCTCGATCAATGCCGACAAACTTTCCTGTGAAGTGGGGTAACGTCCTACTTCCAACTTGAACAATTCCAAGCTCTGTCCAAGTTGCTCGATTTGCAGCTTACCCGTTTTGCTTTTCGATGTACCAAGATAATCCATTACTTTTGGCCCTACCAAGCCAGCCAGCAGGCCTAAAATTACCAGCACTACCAGCAACTCAAGCAAGGTAAATCCCCTTGCCCGCCGTACCTGATTTATTCTGTTCATAATGCCTCTCTCCTAAAATGTACCATTTCTACTTTCCTATGTTCTCTAGGCTTCCTAAACCCATCATTACTTATGATAAGGCTCAATAAAATTAAACGCTGTCACACAGCCGTAACTCTCATTCTCTGATTACATCGCCAAGTCATTAACACTGAGGATGGCAAGCAGAATTGACATAATGATACCGCCAATCAACAGTCCCAGCCCCAAAATCAGCACTGGCTCCATTAGGCTTAACATACGCTTGACCGTTGTTTGCACCTCATTGTCATACACATCTGCAACGCGCAACAGCATTTCTTCAAGCTGACCCGTTTCTTCGCCAACGACTACCATGTGAACCGCAAGCTTAGGAAACAAACCCGTTTCCATCATTGGCTTACCCAAGCCCAACCCTTGCTTGAGCTGATTTGCCACAGTGTCAAGCCCTTCAGCCATGACACTATTACTCAATGTCTCTTTAATAATAAAGAGCGCATTCAATAAAGTCACCCCATTACCTAATAAAGTACCCAAGCTGCGACTAAAACGGGCCACCTCGATCTTTGCCACTAGGTCGCCTACCAACGGCAGGCGCAAAAACACGCCATCCCAGCGGTAGCGACTGCTCGGGTTACGCATTTGCTGTCGCAGCAGCACATAAATGGCTAGCGCACCAATCAGCAACATCCACCAGTCATGACGTAGAAAATCACCGGCGGCAATGACGATTTGCGTTGGCAGCGGCAAAGTTTTACCGGATTGCTGAAACATTAAAGAAAACTGCGGCACAACAAATATCAACAACATCATCACAGAACTGGCTGCCACCACCATTAGGATGGCGGGATAAATTAATGCAGATGTAACAGTTTGCTTGAGTGCTTTAGCGCGCTCCATAAATTCAGTGATCCGTGTCAGCACCGGACCAAGTGCGCCCCCAGCCTCGCCAGCACGCACCATATTGAGGTAGAAACGGGAAAAAACTCCTTTTTGCGCTTCCATCGCCGCAGAAAGCGAAGCCCCACCACGTACGTCGTCGCGCACTTGGGTCAGCAGGTTACGTACTTTTTCATTTTCAGACAATTCAACCAGAATTTCCAGGGCACGGTCCAGCGGCAGGCCAGCATGGAGCAGGGTAGCAATTTCACTGGTAAAGGTGCCAATTTCCGCCTGGTTGACCCGCTTCGAGCGCAACCAGGAAAAAGAGGTTTTTTCCCCGCCTCGTTTCTCCTGCGCCTGTTCAATCTGGATCGGAATATAACCCATGGTGTGCAGACGTTCTGCCACTGCTTCATCGCTGCGGGCTTCCATTTCGCCTTCGAGCGTTTCCCCGTCTGCGGTAACCGCGCTGTATTGAAACATTGGCACGATCAGCTCTCCCGCGTTACGCGCAATACTTCCTCGATGGTCGTAACCCCTGCCACCACCTTACGCAAGCCGCTTTCAAACATGGTAAGCATGCCCTCCTCGATTGCGAGCTTGCGGATTTCACCAGCTGTGGCGTGCCGCATCACCAGGCTGCGGATGCCATCACTCATGGTCAGAATCTCCACGATATTAACCCGGCCAATATAGCCGGTATAACCACAATGCTGACACCCGACCGCATGGTACAACTCGATCGGATTAGCGTCGGTAAAACGATGAAGCTCCATTTCCTTGACCACTTCGGGCAACACTACGCGCAATTCGCGACATTGCGTACATAACGTACGTACCAGGCGTTGCGCCAAAATACCGATCACGGTGGAAGTCAGCAGATAATCATCCATGCCCATGTCGAGCAAGCGATTGATCGTGGCTGCGGCATCGTTGGTATGCAGGGTGGATAACACCAAGTGGCCGGTAAGGGCGGCCTGTACGGCAATTTGGGCAGTTTCCAGATCGCGGATTTCACCGATCATAATTACATCCGGATCCTGGCGCACGATCGAACGCAGGGCATTGGCAAAGGTCAAGCCGATCTGCGCCTTGACCTGAATCTGGTTTACGCCTTCCATTTGATACTCTACCGGATCTTCCACAGTAAGAATCTTGACATCCGATTTATTCAAAGTTTGCAGCGCGGTATAGAGTGTAGTTGTTTTACCGCTACCGGTCGGACCGGTGACCAGAATAATGCCGTGGGGTTGCTGCAAAATCTCCAGGAAAATTTTAAGAATGTCCGGGTCAAATCCCAACCTGGAAAAATCCAGGGTCGTGCCGCTTTTATCGAGAATCCGCATTACCACGCTCTCACCGTGCATGGTCGGAACCGTGGAGACACGCAAATCAATTTCCTTGCCCTGAATGCGCAATTTGATACGGCCATCCTGTGGCAAGCGACGTTCGGCAATATCCAGACTAGCCATAATTTTAATGCGTGAGATGACAGCGCCGGACAGGCGCCGTGGCGGCGATTCGACTTCGTGCATCACCCCGTCTACCCGGTAACGCACGATCAGCCGATTTTCGAATGGCTCGATGTGAACATCGGATGCGCGCGCCTCCAGCGCATGGCCAATAATCAAGTTAACCAGGCGGATAACGGGTGCCTCGCTTGCGAGATCTTTAAGATGCTGCACATCGTCGCTCGCACCTTCTTCCTCAAGGGTTTCGATGTCGCCGACAATCTCCCCCATCGACGTCTTGCCGCTACCATAAAGACGTTCGAAAGCGCTTTCCATATCCTGCTGCACGGCCACACGCACGCAAACCGAACGATGGGTCAACAAACCAAAAGCATTAATGGCATATTGATCAAGCGGATCCACTAGTGCCAGCACCAGCTCGTGCGCATCTTCATGTAGCGGCAAGGCTTTAGATTCTTTAAGGAAACGCACCGATACACGCTCTTCCAGCAAGGGCACTTGGGGATAATCAGCTGGCTCCGCCAGTGCGAGTCCAAGTTGTGCCGCCAATGCCTCTGCCACATCACGGGCGGAAACCACCCCCAGCTTTAATAGCAGCGTGCCAATACGCTCATGTTCACCGACTTCATCTTTCTGCAAGTCTAGCGCGCGCTCTAACTCAAGCGCATTCAGCTTCCCTTGCTCAACCAACCATTCTCCTAAACGTTTCCTCAACTTAATGCTTTCTGTGCGAAAAAGTGCGGGAATGGTATCACGAACATATAGATTTTCGCGCCAAGCCACCCGAATTCGCTTTTAACTAAGCCACAACATGAAGCAGTACAGGCCGTTTCAAATCTCAAGTGTAAAAAGCGCATCATGGTGCTACTTAACGCCAAAATCATCTGGCGTGAATAATTGTGAAGGTAGTTCGACCCGAGTTATTTTCGGGGGTTCCGTGAGTAGAAATTTAGTTTCCACACACCCAGAATTAACGGTGGACGTTTACTTAAGGATAAAACAAAAACAAACGATACCCCGTTGCTTTAAGGTCGGCAGTGTCAAGATGCAATTTAATACCCATCTCATGATTGGGCAGTAACCCTTGTTTTTCGTCCTCGCTAGGTTTGAGATATTCCGCTGGAAGAAAAATACGGCGTGCCAGTACCTCATCCATTGAGTTGATAAGCGTAAGCTCGAGATTGGGATAGGTTTGCGCAAAAGATGCACGGTTTCGCAAAATGGCATTGAGAGCAATGACCCCCGCTTGTTTCGGATCGAATTCCAGGTCAGAGGATTCAATACTCCACCGGTCAATTTTTTTCGGTAGCGGGATATCGCAATTGGACAATTTGCAATAAGACGTAAGCACTAACTTAATGCCCGGCAGATGCGCGGCGAGTTCAACACGAAAGAAATAGGCAGTTTGTGCCAATAACACTATGAACAACAGTAATATGACTACGACCCACGACCAATGAACATTCTTTTTAATAACTGCGGAACTGGTTTCCAGTGCTTTTTCCGCACTTGCCGTAGCGAGATGGCTGAAATCATACTTATCGCGGATTACTGGGATATGCTCTGTCGAAATTTTAACAGGCACTTCCTGCATTTTTTCCTGAGGCAGGGCTAGATTAAGTTGCGGGCTGGGTTCATCATCAGCCAATTGTTTTGTTGCATTGAATACCACCTGGCAACGTCCGCAACGCACCATGCCCTGATGCATATCCAACTGGGTTTGGCTGACCTTAAAACGGGTACTACACTCCGGACACTGAGTGACTGCGTTCATCGCTTCACGCCAGATAAGCACGCCCAACCTTCTTCCACAACCAGTGGCCCAAAATCAAACCACTGACCATAAGTTTTCATAACGTCTTCGGCCTGTTCGCTAAGTACGCCGGATAAAACAATCTGGCCGCCTTGCCGCGTTGAACCTGCCAACAATGGAGCGAGTACTTTGAGAGGATTGGTAAGAATATTGGCCACTACAATGTCGGCTTGTTGTTTCAGTGCGGCATTAGGCAGGTAAAACTGCGCATCAACTTGATTAGCCATTGCATTGTCGCGGCTAGCTTGCACGGCTTGTGCATCCACGTCTACGCCAATGGCGCTGGCAGCGCCCAATTTAAGCGCAGCGATGGTCAAAATACCCGAGCCGCAACCATAATCCAGAACAGACTCACCTCCTTGCAAATGACTGTCTAACCAGCGCAGACACAAACGGGTAGTGGGATGGCTGCCGGTACCGAAAGCCAAGCCAGGATCGAGCGTAATATTGATGGCACTGGAATCAAACGGGGTGTGCCAAGTAGGCACGATCCAGAGGCGCCGCGAAATACGGATGGGATTAAACTGCAATTGAGTCAGGCGCACCCAATCGTTGTCCGCCAAGGTTGTGACGGCATAGTTTGGCGGTTGTTGCAGCCCGATGGCGTGTGCCGCTTCCAGCATAATTGCGTCTATCGACGTATCTTCGACAAACAGAGCAGTAACGCGATTGTGTAACCATAAATGGGGGACGGGCTCGCCCGGCTCGCCAAATATGGCTTGCTCATTCAAAGTATCGGCATCTGCATCGTGAATGTCCACCGATAGTGCGCCGAGTGTCAACAGAGCCTCACTCAGCATCTCCGCTTGGGACGCAGATGCAGTGATCATCAGCGTAAGCCAAGCCATGTTATTTTACCTTGAGGCGTTCGGCTAACCTGTGTTCCAAATAATGAATGCTAGTGCCGCCTCGTAAAAAAGCAGCATCTAGCATCAATTCCTGATGCAGTGGGATGTTAGTCTCGATACCTTCTACCGCCATTTCAGATAAGGCAGTACGCATGCGGGCTATCGCCTGTTGGCGATTGTCACCATATGCGATGATCTTGCCGATCATGGAATCGTAATGCGGCGGCACAAAGTAATTGGCGTACACATGCGAATCCACACGGATACCAGGACCACCAGGAGTATGCCAAGTCGTAATGCGACCGGCCGAAGGCGTAAATTTGTAGGGATGCTCGGCATTGATACGACATTCGATGGCATGACCTTTAAGCGCTATATCATTTTGCTTGAAACTGAGTTTTTCACCGGCAGCGATACGAATCTGCTGCTGCACGATATCTATGCCAGTAATCATTTCGCTGACCGGATGCTCTACCTGTATGCGAGTATTCATTTCAATGAAGAAAAACTCATCGTTTTCATATAGAAACTCAAAAGTCCCTGCGCCGCGATAGCCAATCTTGCGGCAGGCTGCCGCACAACGTTCACCAATTTTGTTACGAAGACGAGTATTAAGCAGAGGTGCTGGCGCTTCCTCAAGGATTTTCTGGTGACGGCGTTGCATGGAGCAATCACGCTCGCCTAAATATACCGCATTGCCATAAGAATCAGCCAACACTTGAAATTCGATGTGGCGCGGATTCTGCAAAAATTTTTCCATATACACCACAGGATTATTAAATGCCGCCTGCGCCTCACTACGCGTCATAGTCACGGCATTGAGCAAAGCGGCTTCGGTATGCACCACACGCATGCCGCGCCCCCCCCCGCCTCCGGCGGCCTTTATAATGACCGGGTAACCAATACTGCGTGCAATCTTTGTAATTTCGGCTGAACTGTCTGGTAGTGCGCCATCCACGCCCGGCACACAAGGAATCCCCGCTTTTTTCATTGCGTTTTTGGCGGACACTTTGTCGCCCATTAAACGAATGGTCTCTGGCCGTGGACCAATAAATACAAATCCACTTTTTTCCACACGCTCGGCGAAATCAGCATTTTCAGACAAAAAACCATAACCAGGATGGATGGCCTGTGCATCTGTAACTTCCGCCGCGCTAATAATAGATGGGATGTGCAGATAGCTTTGTGACGAGGAAGCCGAACCAATACACACTGACTCATCGGCCAGTTTGACATACTTGGCATCTGCGTCAGCTTCGGAATGCACTGCTACGGATTTAATGCCCATCTCACGACACGCACGCTGAATCCTTAAGGCAATCTCGCCTCGGTTTGCGATAAGAATTTTTTCAAACATTATTTAACTGATGATAAAAAGAGGTTGACCATATTCCACCGGTTGGCCGCTCTCGACCAGAATCGTACTAATGATACCGCTTTGGTCAGCTTCGATTTCGTTAAGCAACTTCATTGCTTCAATGATACAGAGAGTGTCACCCACGCTCACACTTTGGCCTACCTCCACAAAAGGTTTGGCGCCAGGGGAGGGGCTGCGGTAAAAACTACCGACCATCGGCGATTTCACTACATGGCCATCCGGTGCTGCAGGTTCGGCTGACTCAACAGGCGCATCAGCCAGCTGCGGGGCAAGCGTGGTCATATGCTGCGGTGCAGCATAAACATGCTGCACCGCAGCAGCACCAGAACGAACAATGCGCACGCGCTCTTCGCCTTCACTGATTTCTAGCTCGGCAATACCGGAGCCTTCAACCAGCTCAATCAACGTCTTAAGCTTACGTAAATCCATAATTAGCTCCTAACAGAATACTGCAGCGCGTACTGCACTGCGAGTTCATAACCGGTTGCACCCAAGCCGCTAATAACACCGATCGCGAGATCAGAAAAATATGATTCTTTACGGAACGGTTCACGTGCAAACACATTGGAAAGATGGACTTCAATAAATGGGATAGCCACCGCCGTTAATGCATCACGTAAAGCCACACTGGTATGCGTAAACGCAGCAGGATTAATGACAATAAAATTAGCACCATCCTGGCGCGCCAAATGTATTCGATCTATTAAAGCGGATTCAGAGTTACTCTGGAAATGCAACAGATTTGCACCTTGCATATGCGCCAAATGCTGCAATTTGTTATTAATTTCGTCTAACGTGACATGGCCGTATACACTTGGCTCGCGGCTACCGAGCAAGTTCAGATTAGGACCATGTAGAACCAAAATGATGTTCATCAGCGCAGTTTGCCGCAAATTAGGGCAATTTGTCTATTCTTTAGCAGAAATTGAACGAAATAGTTATGCGAGACGTTCTTCTTGCAAACGTTTACGCAATTCCTCAACGGTGAGGATGGGAGGGATAAAACTTCCTCGCAATGCGAGCAAATCTTTTTCAAAGCTCACCAAAGCATCTACTTTGGCTTTGTGGGCTACTGCCAAAAACACTTGGCTAAATATACCATGCGATGGCATCCAGCTGGATATGGAAGCTGTTTCACAGTACGGAAAGAAATCTTCCAGCAACAAATCCTGCTCAGCGATCGTCAAATTAAATTTTGGGTAATCCAATGAACTAAATAAATCTTCTTTTGTTGCGCTGCTCATTACCGGACGGATAGATTTCGCCTGCCAAGCATTTTTCAGCCACGCTAAATTCCCATTAGCGAACAACAATGCAGAGAGTATTACATGGGTATCGAGAACAACACGCATACTATTCTTCTTTAGGTCGACGCGCCCAAGCACAAGCATCTACTATATCTTTTTCAACGATACCTAATGCAATCAATTTGTCACGAACGGCATCAGCAGTTTGAATCAAATCTGGCGTCAAAATGATAGCAGCCCTGTCAATTTCAACATCGGAATATCCAACGGCCACCCCCATTTGGGAAGCAGTTTCGTCCGACAACGTGATCTGTTTGCTTGGAGTTGTCTTGAGGCACATAACGACTATAATTATTTAGGGCAAGCATAGGTAAATATAGCAAAATTTTACCTGAGAAAACAAATGTACGCAAGTTTAAACCATTGTCCAACAATGGCGTAGCAGGCTTTGCCGGCCTTAGCCGCCATATTAAAAGTGGCTGGGTTTATCTAAGCAGCAATTAATCGTTTAGTTCGTGCACGTGACGCACACAACAACACGTTCGGGCGGCGAATCTCAAACAATTACCGAAACTAATACCTCCCAAATACAGAGCAGATCACTCAATAAAAAATGCAATGTCCCCTAACAAAATTTAAACACAACCTATTGGATTACCTGGATTAATTTAACAACTATTTTTCTTCAGTTGCCCTAAACAGGGCGGTGCGGCATAATTGCTAATTATTTGTTACAGAAATAATTTATTTATTCTTAAAACTCGAAGATGTTCAGGAGGTTAGTGAAAGATGGCTGCGGCGCGTAAAGTACACCCCCCCAAGTTTAATGACATAACTGGAGCGATCCGCGCTTTGGCAATGGATGCGGTTCAAAAAGCAAACTCTGGCCATCCTGGCGCTCCAATGGGCATGGCAGAAATCGCTGAAGCACTGTGGATTCACCACCTGCGCCACAATCCGGCTAACCCTAAATGGGTCGACCGTGACCGTTTCGTGTTTTCCAACGGCCATGGCTCAATGCTGATTTATGCCTTGCTGCATTTGACCGGTTACGACTTATCGATTGATGAGTTGAAACGCTTTCGCCAACTGCACTCCCAGACTCCAGGTCATCCTGAATATGGCTACACCGCTGGTGTCGAAACTACTACAGGCCCGCTAGGCCAAGGTATTACCAATGCAGTGGGTTTTGCCCTGGCAGAAAAAATGCTGGCAAATGAATTTAATCGTCCCGGCCACGAAATCGTTAACCACCATACTTATGTTTTCCTCGGCGACGGCTGCATGATGGAAGGCATTTCGCATGAATCCTGCGCATTGGCCGGTACATGGGGATTAGGCAAGCTGATCGCCTTCTGGGACGACAATGGTATTTCTATTGATGGACATGTTGAAGCCTGGTTTACCGATGATACCGCCAAACGCTTCGAGTCTTATGGTTGGCATGTAATCGCCAATGTGGAAGGCCATGATCCCGAAGCAGTAGACCATGCCATCAAGGCCGCCAAGGAAGTTACCGACAAACCTACACTGATCTGCTGCAAGACCATCATCGGCGCGGGCTCCCCAAACAAGGCTGGTACGCATGACGTGCATGGCGCTGCATTGGGCGATGCGGAAATCGCCGCTACGCGCGAATACATAGGCTGGAAATATCCTCCGTTCGAAATTCCAGCGCACGTTTATCAAGCGTGGAATGCGCGTACTAAAGGCGAGGGTTTAGAAAAATTGTGGGACAATAAATTTGCAGAATACCGCAAAGCTTTCCCCCAAGAAGCGGCTGAGTTTGAGCGTCGCATGAAGGGTGATTTGCCAGCGGACTGGGCGCAACATGCCGCGGATTTGATCGCTAAGACCAATGAGAAGGCGGAAACCATTGCCTCGCGCAAGGCGTCGCAAAATGCGATTAACGGCCTGGTGCCGGTACTACCTGAGTTTCTGGGCGGTTCGGCGGATCTTACCGGTTCGAACCTGACTAATTGGACGGGCGCCAAGCACGTTCATGGGAAATCGACAGGTAACTACATTAGTTACGGAGTACGCGAATTCGGCATGTCAGCCATTATGAATGGCGTGGCGTTACATGGTGGTTTGCTGCCATTTGGCGGCACTTTCCTGATGTTCTCAGAATATGCACGCAATGCACTGCGCATGGCTGCGTTGATGAAACAACGTGTGATTTTCGTGTACACGCATGACTCCATCGGTCTGGGCGAAGACGGTCCAACTCACCAACCAGTGGAACAAACCGCTACGCTACGCTACATCCCAAATATGGACGTTTGGCGTCCTTGTGATACGGTGGAATCTGCCGTGTCATGGGTTGCAGCGGTCGAGCGCAAAACCGGCCCGAGCAGCCTTATCTTCAGCCGCCAAAATTTAGCATTCCAAAAGCGCGATGAATCTCAAATCACCAACATTCGCAAGGGTGGCTATGTGTTGTCGGAAGCCGCCAATGGCAAACCACAAGCGCTTATTATCGCGACTGGTTCTGAAGTGGGTCTGGCAATGGACGCACAAAAAGCCTTGGCTCAAGACGGCATCAATGTACGAGTAGTTTCCATGCCTTCAACCAATGTATTTGATCGTCAAGATCAGGCATACAAGGACAGCGTATTACCAAAGGGCAGTAAGCGCGTAGCTGTCGAAGCTGGTGTAACGGATTTTTGGTACAAATATGTTGGTTTGGACGGCGCGGTAATTGGCATGGATACCTTTGGCGAATCTGCCCCGGCAAGTGAATTGTTCAAACACTTCGGCTTTACCCTAGAGAATGTGGTAAAAACCGTGAAAAGCATACTTTAAACTTTTGGTAACGATTCAGCCGATCCTTAAAGAACGCGAAAAATGTCCATAATGAATGATTTGCTGCGATGATCATCGTAAGGCCATGCAAGTCGGCTTCAGTGTTGCGATGGTGCGCAGCTAATACAAACATCGAGGTCACCTACTGCTAACTTCCGTCAAAGTGGACACTAGCGTTGCAGCAGCAGGGATTAGCGGCACACATTCTTAATGTTGTCCTGTCGACCAAGTCACCTGTGGCGGAGCATGTTAACGATGCTGGGAGTTTAAATATTGATAGTGTAGCTACAACATCAGAACAGTACCGAGAAATTTGTCTGGATAGTTACAATTTTAGTTATAAATCAGGAGAGAAGCATGACAATTAAAGTTGGTATCAATGGGTTTGGTCGAATTGGTCGCATGGTGTTCCGCGCAGCCGTAAAAAATTTCCAGGACATCGAGATCGTAGGCATTAACGATCTGCTTGAGCCCGACTATTTGGCTTACATGTTGAGCTACGACTCCGTGCATGGCCGCTTTGATGGCACCATTTCCATTGAAGGCAATACCTTGGTCGTTAACGGTAAAAAGATCCGTCTGACTGCTATCAAAGATCCCGCCGAACTGAAATGGAATGAAGTGGGTGCTGATATAGTTATCGAATCCACCGGGCTTTTTCTCACTAAGGAAACTTGTGAAAAACACATCGCCGCAGGTGCCAAGAAGGTTATCATGTCTGCCCCGTCTAAGGATGACACGCCGATGTTTGTGTATGGCGTGAATGACGGAACTTATGCTGACCAAACAATCATCTCCAATGCTTCCTGCACTACAAATTGCCTCGCCCCGGTTGCCAAGGTGCTAAACGACACTTGGGGCATTAAGCGCGGGCTAATGACCACCATACACGCCGCCACCGCTACCCAAAAGACCGTGGATAGCCCTTCTAACAAAGATTGGCGTGGTGGTCGCGGTATTCTCGAAAACATCATTCCATCTTCGACTGGTGCGGCTAAGGCCGTTGGCGTGGTTATTCCCGAATTAAATAAAAAGCTTACCGGTATGGCGTTCCGTGTACCTACTTCTGACGTATCCGTCGTTGATCTCACCGTGGAACTGGATAAGGCTGCGACCTACGCCGATATCTGCGCCGCAATGAAAACCGCATCCGAGGGTTCAATGAAGGGCATACTTGGCTATACTGGTGCAAAAGTGGTCTCTACCGACTTCCGCGGCGAGAGTTGCACTTCTGTTTTCGACGCAGAGGCGGGTATGTCTTTGGACGGCACCTTCGTCAAGGTCGTCTCTTGGTACGATAACGAATGGGGCTACTCCAGCAAGGTTCTGGAGATGGTTCGCGTCATCGCTAAATAAACATGTGTGCAAGGTGAGGCACTCCCTCACCTTTTTGCATTTCTTCTTATCGTTTCACCTCGAATGGTTAATTGGAGAAAGAATTGTCCGTAATCAAAATGACTGATTTGGATCTCAAGGGCAGACGTGTCCTGATCCGCGAAGACTTGAATGTTCCCCAAGCCGATGACGGCACCATAACTGATGATACCCGCATCCGAGCAAGCATGCCTACCATCCAGCACGCCGTAAAAGCAGGCGCCAAAGTAATGTTGATGTCCCACCTCGGTCGTCCTGAAGAAGGTATATATTCCGAGGCCGATTCCCTAAAGCCTGTAGCCAAGCGTTTATCTGACTTACTGGGTAAAGAGATACGGGTAATTAAAGATTGGCTGGACGGCGGCTTCACCATCGCCGATGGCGAAGTCGTACTATTTGAAAACGTACGCTTCAATAAAGGTGAAGGCAAAAATAACGACGAGCTGTCCCAAAAAATGGCTAAGCTGTGTGACATCTATGCGATGGATGCATTCGGTACCGCGCATCGCGCGCAAGCTTCCACCCACGGTGTGGCGAAATATGCGCCAGTGGCATGCGCTGGCCCACTACTGGCAGCCGAACTGGAAGCATTGGGCAAGGCATTAAAAAGTCCGGCTCACCCGCTGATCGCCATCGTCGGCGGTTCTAAAGTTTCAACCAAGTTGACCGTATTGGAATCATTGTCCCACATTGTAGATCAATTGATCGTCGGTGGCGGCATTGCCAATACTTTCATCAAAGCGGCTGGTTATAACGTCGGTAAATCGCTATATGAACCCGATCTTGTCGCCGAAGCTCAGCGTTTAATACAAGCCGCCAAGACCAAAGGCGGATCAATTCCGGTACCTACCGATGTGGTCGTAGGCAAGAAATTCGATGCCAATGAGCCAGCCGTGGTGAAGAAAGTGGCTGATATCACCGACGATGATATGATTTTTGATATTGGTCCCGAAACTGCCCAGACTTATGCAGCCTATCTGAAGAACGCAGCAACCATCGTGTGGAATGGCCCGGTAGGCGTATTTGAATTTGACCAATTTGGCGCCGGCACCAAAACACTAGGCATGGCGATTGCGGAAAGTCCCGCATTTTCTATCGCCGGCGGTGGGGATACACTGGCGGCGATTGCCAAATACAAGATCAGCGATCAAGTAAGCTATATTTCCACGGGCGGCGGTGCATTTCTAGAATTCCTCGAAGGCAAAAAATTGCCGGCGGTAGAAATTCTTGAGCAACGTGCGGCGAAGTAAATAAGACGAGAAATTTATGTTACGCAGAACCAAGATTGTTGCCACTCTGGGACCAGCCTCCAGCGACCAGAAAGTACTAGAAAAAATGATACTTGCTGGTGTGGATGTGGTACGCATGAATTTTTCCCATGGCACAGCGCAAGACCACGTGGCGCGTGTTGAAAAAGTGCGCGCTGCAGCGGCTGCATGTGGCCGTATTATAGGGATTCTTGCCGACCTGCAAGGCCCAAAAATTCGTGTAGGAAAAATTGAAAATGACAAAATTATTCTCAAGCAAGGGGATATTTTTATCCTGGATGCGGAATGGACAGGCCTCGGCAATCAAGAACGCGTTGGTCTCGATTACAAGAACTTACCTAAGGATGTCAGCAAAGGTTCGGTACTGTTGCTGAATGACGGTATGCTGGAATTCGATGTAATCGAAGTAAAAGGCGCGCAAATTATCTGCAAAGTAGTATGCGGCGGGGTATTGTCCAACAACAAGGGCATCAATCGCAAGGGTGGTGGTTTGACTGCGCCCGCGCTTACCGACAAGGACAAGGAGGACATTAAGACCGCCGCCTTGATTAAAGCGGATTATCTGGCAATTTCCTTCCCGCGCTCGGCGAATGACATGAAATTGGCGCGCAAATTGATGCATGCGGCTGGCGGCAAAAGCTTATTAATGGCTAAAATTGAGCGTGCTGAAGCCATTGCCGTATTAGACGAAATTATTGACGCATCCGACGCTATCATGGTGGCTCGTGGCGACCTTTCCGTGGAAGTGGGAGACGCCGCCGTACCAGGCTTGCAAAAACGCATGATCCGTATGGCGCGTGCCAAAAATAAGCTGGTTATCACTGCCACTCAGATGATGGAATCCATGATCACCAACCCGATTCCCACTCGTGCGGAAGTGTCGGACGTGGCAAATGCGGTACTCGATGGCACCGATGCGGTAATGCTATCGGCAGAAACTGCGGTGGGCGACTATCCCATCGAAACCATCAAATCCATGGTGCGTATCTGTATTAACGCGGAAAGTGAGATGGAAGATATCGCCACCAGCCACCGTCTGCTACAAACGAAATTCGCACGCATCGATCAGGCTATCGCCATGTCTGCGCTATATGCAGCTTCTCACTTTACAATTAAAGCAATTGTGGCACTGACTCAGTCCGGTTCAACTCCCCTGTGGATGTCCCGTATGAATGCAAGGGTGCCGATTTTTGCGTTAACACCAACTGAATCAACCTTGAGTAAGGTAACCCTATTCAGCGGAGTGCATCCGATTGCATTTAACACTACCTCAAAAATTCCTTCGGTAGAGTTGCGCGCAGCAGAGGACGAACTGGTACGTTTGGGATTAGTACAAGAAGGTGACATGATTGTGATGACAATAGGTGAAGCCGTTGGCAAGGCTGGCTATACCAATACCCTGAAAATTGTCCGGGTAGGCGATCACCGTAAGCACTGAAGAGTTGAAGCACGGCCGAGTTTTCCCGTACACTGCTAGATTCTATTTTCGATTTTGTTTGATAACTTTAAATTTGCTAGGAGAAAAAAATGGCTCTTGTTTCATTACGCCAGCTGCTGGATCATGCAGCCGAGAACGGATACGGCCTGCCCGCATTCAACGTCAATAATTTGGAACAGGTCAAGGCAATCATGGAGGCAGCGGATGAAACCAATAGCCCAGTGATTATGCAAGGCTCAGCTGGCGCCCGTAAATATGCAGGTGAAGCATTCCTGCGCCACCTGATTCTAGCTGCTGTGGAGACTTATCCGCACATTCCAGTAGTCATGCATCAAGATCATGGAGCTTCCCCGGCTGTATGTATCAACGCCATTCGTTCCGGATTTTCCAGCGTAATGATGGATGGCTCTTTGAAAGAAGATGCCAAGACCCCATCCTCTTATGAATACAACGTTGACGTAACGAGTAAAGTTGTTGATATTTCCCACGCGGTCGGTGTATCCGTTGAAGGTGAGCTAGGTTGCTTAGGCTCACTTGAAACCGGCATGGGCGAACAAGAAGATGGGCAAGGCGCAGAAGGCAAACTAGATCACTCGCAACTACTTACCGATCCAGAAGAAGCAGCCGATTTTGTCAGGAAAACTGGCGTAGATGCACTGGCAATAGCAATCGGTACCTCGCACGGTGCATATAAATTTACCCGTCCACCCACAGGCGACACTTTGGATATTAAGCGCATCAAGGCGATCCACGCCCGCATTCCCAACACTCACTTGGTAATGCATGGTTCTTCTTCTGTACCGCAAGAATGGCTGAAAATTATTGACCAATTTGGCGGCGACATGGGGGAAACCTACGGCGTGCCAGTTTCGGAAATAGTCGAGGGTATCAAACATGGCGTACGAAAAGTTAACATCGACACAGACCTGCGCATGGCATCTACAGGCGCGGTACGTCGTCACTTGGCACAAAACCCCAAAAATTTTGATCCACGTAAATTCTTGGCGGAATCAACTATAGCCATGAAGGAAATTTGCAAAGCACGTTATGAAGCCTTCGGTTCTGCTGGCCAAGCTTCGAAAATAAAAGCATTATCACTGGATGCGATGGCCATCAGGTACACCAAAGGTGAGCTCAAAGCTATCGTCAAATAACTCAATATAAATACAATTAAAAAGCGGTTTTCGAACCGCTTTTTTCTTATTTCGAGAATTTCCTGTTTTTTATCGAACGTCCTCATTACACACCAAATTAATCTGACTAGACATATACAGGTAACACAAGTACTTTCCAATTCAAAAATAAATTTAAACAATGACAAACGTATTGTGGCCGAAGATCGATTATTACGCTTAATTCATGTTGAAAGAGGCTGGGCGTTTGACCACTAAGAGTATTTCTGTTAAATTGATAATATGGATAGCAATGAATTTAAACAATGGCTTGTTAAGCAAGGCGCTACGTTTCAGCCAGGCCAAGGAGCTCACATCAGGGTGTTTCTTAATGGCCGTCAATCAGTGCTGCCGATGCATGACGCAGAATTGAAAACTGATACTATTGAATACATTAAAAAACGGCTAGGGTTAAATTAAGGAACTTGCGATGTTTGAATATCCAGTGGACTTGATACCTGCCAAAGATGGCGGATTTGTCGTAACTTTTCCCGATGTACCAGAAGCCATTACCCAAGGTGATGATAAAGACGAAGCACTGCAGTATGCTAGTGAGGCGCTGGAAACTGCGCTTGGTTTCTATATAGGGGATCGTCGTCAGCTACCCTTACCCTCCCTTGCAGCGGGGCGCCCCACTGTTACGCCCGATGCAATAGTGATTGCCAAGATGATTTCAAACTGGTTATCTATGAAAAAATAACCTAAGGTAGCGTTTAAAAAAACAGAATAGGCCTTTTGCTTCATACAAAAGGTTTATAGCAAATCAGATCCAACGCTCCAATTTCGCTGTTTTTCGCATAGTATTACTTCTCCGTTTGGAAAGTCTCCATTCAGTTGTCTGACATAATCTCAATATTAACCTGCCACGCGCAATACAAGTCCCTTAAGATATGCGCCTTCCGGGAAGTTCAATAATATCGGGTGATCTGGCGCAGCGTGCAGTTTGTATATAATGTGTGCAGTCACTCCGGCGTCCAAAGCAGCACCGGCAATAATTTTCTGGAATAAGTCATCATTTATACCGCTAGAACATGAATAGGTGGCAAGCATTCCTCCCGGTCTAAGCAGCTTGAAACCTAACAGGTTAATATCCTTGTAGCCACGCGCAGCTTTTTCGGCGAAGGCTGCGGTAGGCGCAAATTTAGGTGGATCAAGAATGATCAGATCAAATTTTCGGTTCTGGTCACGCAGCTTGCGCAGTGTCTGGAACACGTCGTCACATTGCCATTCAGCGCGGCTAGCATCCTGTCCATTCAGCTCCACATTGCGCTGTGCCAGCTGCAACGCTTCATTCGAAGAATCGATTGATAGCACTGATTTCGCACCGCTGCGCAATGCATACAACGAGAAACCGCCGCTATAGCAAAAGCAATTCAAAACATTCTTGTCTTGTGCCAGGGTTCCAATGAGTTCGCGATTATCACGCTGGTCGAGATAAAAGCCCGTCTTCTGCCCATGCACTACATCCACGGCAAAGTGCAGCCCGTGTTCAATAATGGTTAACGATTTGGGCAAATTGCCATGTAGTACGTTATTGCGTTCTGGCAAGCCTTCTAATGCACGTGAGTCAGAATCGGAACGCTCGTAAATACAAACCGGATTGCACATCTCTTGCAGTATGTCGGCGCAAGTGTCGCGCCAGTGTTCCGCTCCCGCACTGCCAATCTGCATAACCAGTACATCGCCATATTGATCTACTACCAACCCGGGCAGACCATCGGATTCGCCATGAATCAGGCGCAGGCCAGTGCTATGTTGCGCCAATTTAAGATCTTTGCGCAATGCCAGTGCATGGGTGATTTTCTTGCGAAAAAAAGCTGCATCGATGCTTTGCTCTGCGTTCCATGACCACACTCGCGCAGCAATTTGTGAGTGTGCATTGTATGCAGCATGAGCGAGGAAAGCGCCTTGTGTTGAGTATATCTGTACTGTGTCACCATCAGCAGGTGAACCTTCCACACGTTTAATTGCCCCGGAAAATATCCAGGGATGACGGCGCAGAAGGGATTTCTCTCTTCCTTCCTTGAGAATAATTTTATTCATGAAGTTTTCTTTTTGGCCCGCGGATGCGCGGCATCGTAAATTTTACTGAGGTATTGAAAATCAAGATGAGTGTAAACCTGCGTAGTAGAAATACTGGTATGGCCGAGCATTTCTTGCACTGCCCGTAAATCTCCACTGGATTGCAGCACATGTGAGGCAAACGAATGGCGCAACAAGTGGGGGTGAACGCCGCTGGTGATGCCCTGTTTGATGCCCCAGCCTGACATGCGTAATTGCACCGCACGCGAACCAATGCGGCTACCATTGCGGTTAACGAACAGTGCCGTTTCATCCTGTTTGACCAACTGTCCGCGCAGTGCCAACCAAGCTTGCAACGCGGAGATCGCATAGCGACCCAGCGGTACGATGCGTGTCTTGGCGCCTTTACCAATAACGCGTACAACTGCATCAGTAAAATCAAGCGCAACAGGATCGAGACTTACTAGCTCTGCCAAGCGCAGACCGGAAGAATAAAATAACTCAAACATCGCTTTGTCGCGCACCGCCAAAATATCACCTGCTGTGGGTAATTCCATCATGCGCACAGCCTCGTCCGGGGAAAGTGCATGCGGCAGATTGCGCGCCGATTTAGGTGCACGCAGCCCGATACACGGATTGTCTTTGAATTGGTGGGCGCGTATTAAGTAAGAGTAAAAATTACGCCATGCCGACAGCATGCGCGCCAAACTCTTACCACCCAAACCGCTACCATGCAATTGGGCTACAAATCGGCGAATTTGATGGTTTTTGAGTTCGTTTAGGGGTGTAACACCAGCAAGCTTAAACAAACGGTAAATATCACGGGAATAATTTTCCGCAGTCAGTGGGGAGTAACGGCGCTCGTTACGCAGATGGTCGAGAAATCCGTGCAGTGCAACTTGGTTAAAAGTGGTAGCCTGTACGGTGCTGTTTATCATCGTTTTATAGCGAGGGACGTAGCGCACTGCTCACAATTTCCGCAATACGCTGCAGAAACAAAGTACCCATGCCGGGATAAAAGCGCTGCGCATCTTCACTAGCCAATATTAACAGGCCGATAGATTGTTCATCCGTCCGTAGCGGTAAATAAGCAAATGAATGCAAATGAACCGCACTTTCACCAAACCAGGCCAAAGTGTCATGAAGAGCGTGATGAACACAGACGGGTTGCAGTTGCTGATCCACAAAAGTAAGTACTTCCAAGCTAGGCGGTAACCCTTTCCAGATATGCAGTACAACATGTGGCACGGCAAAAATTTCACGCAAATTCTGCGTAATGACATTCTGCAAACTCATCAGGTCACGCACGCCAAATAACGCGAGGGTGAATTGATGCACTTTGTGCTGTAATGAGTCGTTTTCCTGAGCAAACTTTACCATCTCGTGCAGTTTTTTTTCCAAGCTTTTATTCTGCTCACGCAAAGTCAGTAACTGCCGCTCATTTAATGAAATGGTGCGTCCGCTATACGGATGGGGGATAGTAACTTCCGCTAACATATCAGCGTGATCTTCAAAGAACTGGGGATTATTTTGTAAATATAGTGCGATATCTGCGGATTTCATGTCGTCCTCTTATAAATTTATTTCACCTTCAAATACAGCAATCGCTGGTCCGGTCATCAATACCGGTGTGCCGTTTCCGGCCCAAGCTATGTTCAGCACCCCGCCGCGCGTGGCAACATTCACACGCGCGTCCAACAGGCCGCGACGGATGCCAGTTACCACTGCGGCGCATGCGCCAGTGCCACAGGACAAAGTTTCGCCAGCGCCGCGTTCATACACGCGTAATTTGACGTGTTTATGATCCACTATCTGCATGAAGCCTGCATTCACCCGCTGCGGAAAATAAGGGTGATGTTCAATGAGCGCCCCCTGTGTGATAACTGGTGCATGTTCCACATCAGTCACCACCTGTACCGCATGTGGATTGCCCATCGATAGCGCCGTAATCTGCACTGTCTCGCCCGCTATTTCTAGCGTTTGGATAACAGCATCACTACTGCCAAGAAACGGAATACGTGCAGCCTCAAAAATCGGCGCGCCCATATTTACTGTAACCTGACCATTGTCCTCAAGGCGAGGTGTAATCAAGCCATTTTTTGTTTCTACCACGATTTCACGCTTGAGCGTCAGTTTTTGATCGTGCACAAAACGCATAAAACAGCGCGCGCCATTGCCACACTGTTCCACCTCGCCACCATCAGCATTGAAGATGCGGTAACGAAAATCCGCGTCGGGATGCTGAGCAATTTCCACTAACAAGATTTGATCACAGCCCACGCCAAAGTGCCGATCGGCTAACAAGCGCAACTGCTCAGGTGTCAGCTGGATACGCTGGCGTAATCCATTAAAGACTACGAAATCATTACCGGCACCGTGCATTTTGGTGAATTTTAGTCTCATCTCTTCGTCTCTGTTAATTCCAAATACCTAAAGTAATCCATTGTGTACTGGTTCGCCATTCCAGTTGCCTTCATCCCACAGCAAAGATTTTTTTATACGCGTCACGACAGGCAATGCGCTCGATGTCGAATTGATCGAAAGCTGATGGATAGTTTAGCCGTTTTTCAAAAATGGCGGTGCAGCTCAGCCCCACCTGCGCGCATCCTTATCGCACAGCAATACGCGTCATTCTTGGTCATGACAAACCCGGTACAGTTTATCCCGCATAGGCCTACGTATTCCTAATGCTAAATAAATTTTATTAACAAATGTGTCGCCAATGCCAGCATCAGTATTGCGAAAAGTTTACGCAATAGCCCAATCTTCATGCGATGCGCCACCTTCGCGCCAAGCGGCGCAGTAATAACGCTAGCAAGTACGATCCACAATAACGACGGTAGGTACACGAAACCCAGGTTAGGAGAGGGTAGTGCATAGGAACTAAGACCCATAACAATGTAGCCTATTGTGCCACCTATGGCGACCGGAAAACCGATCGCCGCAGAGGTACCAATTGCATTGCGTATTGGCACATTGCACCAAATTAAAAACGGGACTACAACCGTACCGCCGCCGATAGATACCAGGCTGCTGATCCAGCCGGTGAACATACCCGTTAGCGTCATGCCGGTCATGCCAGGTAATTGACGTGAGGCTTGCGGGCGCAATTCAAACAAAATTTGAATTGCTGCAAAATATACAAATAAAGCAAAAAATATTCCTAGTCCACGTGGCGAAACAAATGCGGCGCATAGTGCACCCAGTGCTGTTCCGAACAAAATGCCAGGAGTTATAGTACGAACCACGGCCCAGTTCACCGCACCATGCTGGTGGTGTTTGCGCATACTAGCGAGGGATGTAAACAGAATGGTTGCCATCGAGGTACCCAGCGCCAGATGCATAACATAAGGGGCAGGGAAGTGCTGCATTTTGAACAACATCAGCAAAACTGGCACCAAAATGGTTCCACCGCCAACGCCGAACATTCCACTAAATAACCCAACCAATGCACCCAGCGCAAGATAGGCAAAAGCCCATTCCATATTAATCGCGTACCAGATGCTTCAGAATAAACCTCCACTCAGCGGGATCAACCGGTGTGATGGACAAACGATTGCCCCGTTGCAAAACACGCATGCCTTCTAATTGTGGATGACGGCGCAGCTCTGCCAATGAAATGGGTTCAATTTTCTTTACCCATTGCACATCTACATTAAACCACCGCGGCGTTTCCTGCATGGCCTTGGGATCGAAATATTTGCTATTACGTTCAAATTGGGTTGCATCGGGATAGGCAGTGCTGGAAACGCGCGCAATGCCTGCAATACTTGGCACAGCACAATTGGAATGATAGAAAAGTACCCCGTCGCCTTCGCACATCTGATCGCGCATGAAGTTACGTGCCTGATAGTTACGGACACCGTACCATGCCACTGTTTTGTCGGGCAGGTTAGCGAGGTCATCAATGCTAACATCGCTCGGTTCAGACTTCATTAGCCAATAACGCATGTTATTCCATTTAAAACTCTAATAAAGTGAATCATTCTGTGAGAGTGCTCCTGAGGAATCATCGCTATGATGGAAATTAGAGGCGACCCTTTCCGTTATGTCATTCCATGAATTGAGATTGGAGCCATGCCAGAAGCATCAAACTGAATGATGAACCTCCTACAACGTAATGCGTGCGACCTACTGCGGGTGTACCGATAAAAAATAATGCGGCATACGCCGCATTATTAATAAAGCCCCCCGCCTGTGCCGTTGACCCAACATCTTGAACCTGGGTTCAAGAGAGCCGGTTCCCAGTTACATCAGGTACATCCGCAGGAGATGCGCACAACAGTAACATTAAGGGGCGCAGCCTAAGCAAAGCTTATTGGTCCAAAGAATTATGAGCCTGACGAACACCGCAGGGGAAACCTAAAACAACTCATCCTGTTCCGCAAATAATGCGTCTATAGTTGCCACCATGGAACTCATTCTACGCTTAAATTCACCCGTGTCAAAACTAGTCCCAAGGCCTGGGGTTAATAGTTCGTGAGTAATATTTAAAGCAGACATAATTGCGATACGCTCGAGCGTAACAACCTTGCCGATATCGCGAATTTCGTGCATTTTCTTATCAAGATAAGCGACCGCATCAAGCAGTTCTGAACGCTCCGCTTCCGGGCAGGCGACACGGAATTTCCGATCGAGGATTGTAACATCAAGCGTTCTTGCACTCTCGCTACTCATGTTTACTCTTCAGGTAATTGCGCCAGCAATCGTTCCAAGCGCGATTTGACAGAGTCAATCTTGTCGTGGCATTGACGACTTTGACTCAACGCTTGATCCAATTCTTGACGCAGGTGATGGTTTTTTTCACGCAAATGTCTAGTCAATTGCACCAATTGAGCTAATTTACTTTCCAATGCGTCTAATTCTGCTTGCATGGAGCGAACTATAATTTAAAGAAACCTGACCAGTCAAATGGGTAACTAAAAATAATTTTAAGCTGTACCGCCAACAGCCCGTTTAACAGGCGCGCTTTCCAGTTGTGAAGCCCATTCACTTTTCGACAAGCTCAAAGCGAACGGATTTCAAACGTAATCTGGTTGAATCAATAGTTACGCATTATGGGAAAAAACGCGAAGCTGGTAGCATAGAAACTCCCACAAGCATGAAATTCAGAATATTTATAACATCATGCAATATGTACAAAATCTCCCCCTGCCTCCGGCTTTAAACGGATCAGAAGATAACAATGAAGTAAAAAAGTTAACCGAAATTAAGCCAGTTAACTCCGCCCCAGAGCGCACCCAGCCATCAATGGTGCTTCGGCAACCTACACAATCTGAACCTCAGCCCCCCCTTATTAAGCCATTCGAAAGACGAAATGCAGAGACCCATCTTGGCGAACGCCGAACACTCTGTCGCCGTATTAAAACTCAACCTCTTCTGAAAGAGCTTCGTTCAAAGGTAGATCGACGACACCGTAAACAAAGAAAAACAGATATTACAGAACACATAGATGAAAAGGCTTAATATCGGCAATTTCTCAAACTAACCGATTCCATCAATCATGTAAGGGCTTCCCCCATCAGCGTTATTTTGCGTTACATGGATATAAATATTGATCTGGCAGCTGGGGTTTGAAATTTTCATACGGCATATTCCACACGAAGATTCTAGAAATTTTTTGACGTGCCTTAATGACTGAACAATGGTGCCGCGTGTAATCGAGAAGAGTCCACATAGTTTAACAATACACATCACGCCAACCCATTTACCAAGCTTAGATATGCCAATTTGCTCGTTACAAAGCATCGATAACTTACTTGACAATAGATTTATTTAAAGATACATTAAAAATGATTGTTATCAACCTATACAAACTGAGACTTGGATGATAAGAAAAATGACCATTGCCATCAATACATTATATGCGCCCACTGTGGCTCGCCACCTCAAGAACATTTTAACATTTTGTTTTATAACAGGAATTTCAACTGCAAGCTGGGCTGAGCAGCGTGAATTTAACCTGAGCATTGATGAAGTTTCAATAGAAGCAGCCCCAGGCCTTACCAACAAAGTTTTTGCGTTCAACGGACAAGTACCAGGGCCACTCATTCGCCTCAAGGAAGGAGATGATGTGATGGTGCATGTGGCCAACAACACCACACTTCCCCATACTGTCCATTGGCATGGAGTTAATCAAACCGGCAGTTGGCAACAAGACGGTGTACCAGGCATCACGCAAGAAGCAATTCAGCCCGGGGAATCTTATACCTATAAATTCAATGTTGATCGTCCCGGAAGCCTGTGGTACCACTGCCATGTAAATGTCTGGGAGCATGTGGCGATACGCGGGATGTGGGGGCCAATGATAGTTGATCCCAAAAACCCGAGCGCACTCGAAAAAGAAGTTACCCTGGATGCCATTCTGATGATGAGCACTTGGCAATCTCCCTATGCCAACGTATATGGCAAAGGGGGCAACCCGCAGGATGTTTCTGACTACTTTTCAGTAAACGCAAGATCCTTCCCGCTCACCCAACCGATTAGGGTCAAAAAAGGCGATGTATTGAGAATGCGCTTTATTGGCGCAGGCGATGAAACGCATCAAATGCATATGCATGGGCACGACATGCTCATCACCCACAAAGACGGATACCCACTTGCCAGTCCTTACTATGTGGACACAGTTCCGGTAGGGCCTGGAGAGCGTTATGACGTAATCGTCAAAATGAACAATCCTGGTCTTTTCATAATGCACGACCATGTTGACAAACATATGACAAACAACGGCGCCTCAATGGGCGGGCCAGTAACCGTTTTTGAATATGACGGCGTCAAAATGAATGACTGGTACGCATGGAAAGGTAAAGTGTATGACCCCAATTTCTTCTACAGTGTGTCACTTACACAAGGGTATGGGCTTTTCAATAGCGCACCTTTTATGGGAAAAATCGTCGAACAGGGAAAAAGAAGGAGATAAATATGAAGCGAATAATTTTTGTTGCCTTACTTGGCTTTTCTGGAGCGACCCTCGCCGAAGGAGGAATGCTTCAAGGGAGTTGCGCTACCTGCCACAACACTAAGGGGCCGGCAGCACAGACTTTAAAAACTGCCTTTGAAAAAAAAGGGCCAGATCTTTTTTATGCGGGCAATAAATATCGCCAGGAATGGCTCGTATCTTGGCTACAAAAGCCAAGTCGGCTTCGCCCAGCCGGAATGTACTATGGCGGTCATATCAAGGCTGGGGTAAAAGGTGATGAAATTGATGCTTCGACGCTCACAGATCATATTGCACTTTCCAAGGCCGACGCCACCTCAGTTGCGGCCGAACTCATGAAAATGAAACCGCATGATGACTTAATTGCAAAGGAGAAAATTGAGTCCGGTACAGTACCAAAGCAGATGGGGGAAATGGCCTTCAATAAATTTTTGGGCTGTATGGCCTGTCACTTGATCGAGCCTGAATATGGTGGGTTATCAGGGCCTGAACTTTATACGGCGGCCAAGCGCCTGCAACCGCAATATATAGCAAGTTTTATCAGGTCTCCCCAAGCTTGGGAGCCAAAATCCATGATGCCCAACAAAAATTTATCGGAGGTGAATATACAGAAAATGGTCCATTATCTTGAAACACTGAGCAAGGAGGATGCCAATGCCAACTAAATTAGTTTTGTTAATTTTACTAGCGGCTTTCTCAGCTCAAACCCAAGCCAAAGAAACGCCCGCTGACAACTACAAAGCCTATTGCATTCAATGCCACGGCAGTGAGGGAACCGGAAAAGGCGTAAACGTCCGGGATATGACGGTCGTGCCGCGTGATCACACCGATGCGAAAGCAATGTCGGGTCGGTCGGACGAAACACTATTCAAGGCAATTAAAGAGGGCGGCCCATCTATTGAAAAATCAATATTGATGCCGCCTTGGGGTGCAACCTTAAGTGATGAGGAAATTAAAGAGTTGGTGCAACACCTGCGTATGTTATGTAAGTGTAAGTTTGGTTAGTAGATGGTAGCAGCACGAAGTAGTAATAAAAATACAATCTGTAGTTAATGTTCAATTAAACAGGGGAATAACATGTATACGCTTAAAAAAACAGCTGTTGCTGTCATGATGGTAGCTGGGCTTTTTTCCGCACAGCAAGTTTTTGCGAAAACGGTTAAAGTCACGATGACGGCTATGGAAGTTGATCTAGCCGTGAATAACAAGGGTGACGCCAAAATGGCAGCATGGACATTCGATGGCTCCATTCCTGGCAAGCCTGTCCGCGTAGACGAAGGGGATACGGTCGATTTTACGTTGATCAATCCTCCTGAAAATAAAAATTCACATGCAATGGATTTTCATGCGGCTCAGGTTGACGTGCTGAATGAATTTGGTGAAATCAAGCCGGGGCAAACTAAACATTTCAAGTTTGAAGCCAAAGTTCCAGGCGTATTCATGTATCACTGTGGCGCAAGCACCATGGCTCAGCATATTGCCAAGGGAATGTATGGGATGATTATCGTCGATCCAAAAGATAAAAAGAATTATCCAAAAGCAGACCGTGAATACATGCTGATTCAGCAGCAATACTTCCCGGACAGCGAGAACATCACTGGCTTACTTGAAAACACAGGTTGGAAAGGTGCTCTCATCAACGGTAAAATGTTCCATTACGACCCTGTTCATGAACCAAATGCAACTCAGGTTCTGGAGTCCAAACCAGGCGAACGCGTCCGCATTTTCTTCGTGAACGCGAATATCAACAATCCAGTCGCCCTGCATCCTATCGCAGGAATTTGGGATCGTGTTTATATCAACGGCAACCCGAAGAACACGCTATACGGCATTCAAACATACAACGTAGCGGTAGCTGAAGGCAGTACATTTGATATCGTTTCGCCAGCTGACCGTCCGACCAATGTCGCAATCGTCGATCATGCAATGGGAGCAGCGTTACGTGGCGCTATCACAGTTCTGATGAATAAGCCTGATGCTGACCCGAAAAAAGGACATGGCGATCAAATCCTAATCAGATAATTCTTAGTAAAGCTTCACTAATTTTGAGGAGGCATTTGCCTCCTCAAAATATTTAAGGACGCCTCTAAAAACCCAGAGTTTTAAACAAGACTGGGCATGAATAAAAAATTTTTACGCAGCATATAATTGATATGAAATGAAAATTATATGGACAATAACGTATTGTGAACAAACCTGAATTTTTATAAATGCCTTTAAGCCGGGCATATAAAATTGCCCGTCCCCCCTCCCCTGTAAAAGGTATATGATAGAACCTCCTACGCGTTAAAACTGTAAAAAAAGCGTTGGAATGCCCATATCATAAAGATGGAACTAGACCCATCAATTTAAAGATAAATTGGCATGGAATATATAGCAATCATCCTAGCTTTAACTACTAAAAACTATCAGGAGATTCCATTATGAAAATCAACAAAGCCTGTATTCTTGTTTCCTCGTTAATCACGGCTGGCTTCTTGTCTGCCCCAGCTTTTGCTGCGGACAAAAATCCTTTGTCCGGTTATACAATTCATGTTGTGGCGCCACATGTCATGGACGGAGAAATTATTGGTCCATTCCATCACTACTGCAAACCAATCAATGACGACGTTATTCAATGTATTTTGTTTGAGTCAGCCGAACCTAACGCCCGCTTGACCGAAGTTGAATACATGGTTTCCAAAAAAGTGACTGGATCGGTCATACCGAAATGGTCGCATACGCAAAACTGGCACGACCATAAGCAAGAAATAGAAACCGGCCGTGTTGCTATAGTGAATCCAACTGACCCGAAAGAGCAAAAAGGGCTGGCGGATTATGTTGCCGGAACCGATGGCATTATTTTCCATCTCTGGCCTAAAGATGCGCCTATTCCTGACGGTTCAGTCGGTATTCCCCAATCAGTTGGGCATTGGGAAGAGCTACATGGGAAAATTAGCAAAGATGCAACTAAAAAATAAATTTATTTGACTTAATTCGTAGCGACACGGGGTTTATCCGGCGGGATGGACACTGTGTCGTTTAATTGTATATGTGAGGTGATGTCATGTTTTTTTTAAAGAAAAATATGTGGATTGCTATTTTTTTGAGCGTCTGTTCGCAAAGCGCATTGGCTTTTCACAAGGACGTGTATGAACCGCGCGTGCCCAAGGCGATTATTGCTCAGGAACAGCAAGTAAAAAGCCCTTATCCCGTCACACCAGAGCGAATTGAAGCAGGCCGTAAAATTTATTTTGGGGTAGGCTTTTGCGTAACTTGCCATAGCAAAGATGGGACAGGTGTCAATCTACCCGGACATCCTTCGCGTGATTTTACCGATACAAAATGGCAAAAACTTCGCACGGATGGAGAATTAATGTGGGTTTTAAAAAATGGTAGCCCTGGAACCGGGATGCCAATTCGGGTTGGAACGGATATAAATGAGGAAGATGGCTGGAATGTAATTCAATTTATCCGTACCTTCGAGGGCAAGTAGGCGGTTTTCTTTCAGAAACAAGGCAATCCACCCTCACAAATTGTGGATTTTCCCTGCCCACAGGGGACGCAGGGCTTTGGTATATTGTCCACACACTTCGCACCTTGAATCAGTAAAGCGTAGCTAGCGCCTGTGCCACAAATAACATTTTTTAATCAGGCTTAGACCAGAGAAAATCGGAGCACCAATATGGCGAAAAAAATAGCGGCCGGGATCACACTGCTAGGAATCGTCATTCTGGCCTGGTATCTCATCAGTCAGCGCATTGCTATTTCATGGATTGATACTCAAACCACAACGCCAACTGCAACTCAAACTCCCATTCCCGGCACCAAGACCTCATCGTTATTTGAAATAGGCAAAGCCGGAAAAGAACAAATTTGGATTTGTCCGATGCACCCAGAAATCATGCAAAACCATCCGGGCACTTGCCCGATTTGCGGCATGGATCTGGTTCAATCAAAAAATCCCGCAGCCCACAACCACGACCACGGCGTTCATATCGATACCGCATCCATCCAAAAGCTTGGTGTCAGGTTGGAAAGTGTAAAAAAAACCCCGCTCAGCCAGGAAATCCGCACTTATGGCAACGTAATAGTCGATGGGGACACGCTTTATAATGTCCATACCAAGGTCGATGGCTGGATAAAAAAGCTGAATATCAATTCGGTCGGGCAGCAGATTCGCAAAGGACAAATAATCTATGAGATTTATTCTCCCGATTTGATTGCACAGCAAAAAGAGTATTTGAGGTTTGTGGTACGCCGTGATCAGACGTTAAAAACGATAGGCGACATTTCTCCATTAGTGGAAAATCCCTATGTGATGGATCTTCTGCAGGAGCTTTCCAGAGAAAGAACTAAATTTCTCCATAAAGATATTGGCATTGAATCCGTGCAACAGATGGAGGACTCCAAGCAAGCCATCGAGGTGGTTAAAATACTGGCGGGTCAGGCAGGTGTCGTGACACAAATTAATGCGCGCGAAGGTAACTTCGTCACACCTTCCGCCACCCTGTTTACTCTGGCCGATGTCTCCAAGGTATGGGTTGATATTACGCTTTATCCCGACCAGGCTGGCCGGGTACAGAATGGCGATGCGGTGACCATAAAAACCCCCGATGGGCAAGAAATCAAAACCAAGCTCGACTTTGTCAATCCGCTCGCCGAAAACAATAAAATCAACGCACGGGTGACGCTTAATAATACCCATCTGCGTTTGCGTCCCGGCAGCTTTGTCGACGTAACCATCCACGCCCAGCCGCATGAAGCCCTCGTTTTGCCCCGCTCGTCAGTCATCCACACTGGACAGGGCGACTTGGTAATCCTGTCCAGAGGGGAGGGGCATTTCCTCCCCGTTAATATCGAGACCGGGATAGAAAGCGGGGACTGGATCGAGGTTGTAGATGGCCTGCTGGAAGGCGCAGAAGTCGCGGTAAACGGCCAGTTCCTGCTGGATGCGGCATCGTCACTGCAAGATGCCGCGCAACGCATGCAGGAATCGCATAAGCACCAATGATTACCCGCGTTATATCCTGGTCATTACGTAATCATCTGCTAGTTTTACTGCTTGCAGCGCTAATCAGTGCCTGGGGGATTTACTCCTTGCGTCATACCGCACTGGACGCAATTCCCGATCTTTCTGATGTCCAGGTCATCATCAAAACCACTTACCCCGGCCAATCACCACAAGCGGTGGAAGACCAGGTAACTTATCCGCTTACCTCGGCGCTGCTGTCAGTCCCTGGTTCTACTGCGGTTCGCGGCTTTTCCATGTTCGGCGAGTCGTTTATTTACATCATTTTCAAGGATGGAACCGATCCCTATTGGGCGCGCACGCGCGTGCTCGAATACCTGAGCCAGATGGCGGGGAAACTGCCGCCCGGCGTCACGCCGGCACTCGGGCCGGATGCATCCGGCGTGGGCTGGATTTTTGAATATGCGTTAACCGATCGTCAGCATCGCCACGATCCTGACCAATTGCGCGCGCTACAGGATTTCTTCCTGAAATATGAATTGCAAAGCCTGCCCGGTGTCGCCGAAGTGGCGAGTGTTGGTGGCATGGTGCGGCAATACCAGATCGAGGTAAATCCGACCCGACTGGCCGCGTATAAACTGACACTGGACAGCGTGGCGCAGTCAGTACGCGACAGCAACCTGTCCGGCGGGGGCTCAGTGGTAGAAATGGGACGCGCCGAATACATGATCAGGGCGCGCGGCTACCTCAAAACGCTGGATGATTTCCGGCAAATTCCGCTCGGCACAGATGGTCAAGGCATCCCCATCCGTTTGCAGGACGTGGCGCATATCCAGACTGGGCCGGAAGCGCGCCGTGGCGTTGTTGATCTCGATGGCGAAGGCGAGGTAGTAGGCGGGATTGTCGTGATGCGTTACGGCAACAACGCACTGGAAACGATAGAGCGGGTCAAGACGCGCTTGCAAGAACTAAAAGCAGGATTGCCCCAAGGGGTGGAATTAGTAGTCACCTATGACCGCTCCGGCCTGATCAAGCGCGCCATCAGCACCCTGCGCGAGAAACTGATCGAGGAGTCACTGGCGGTGGCTCTGGTCTGCCTGCTGTTTCTGTTTCACCTGCGCTCATCACTGGTGGCAGTTGTAACATTACCCATCGGCATCCTGGCCGCTTTCATAATCATGCAACAACAGGGCGTCAGCGCTAACATCATGTCGCTGGGCGGCATCGCCATTGCCATCGGCGCAATGGTCGACGCTGCCATTGTGATGATCGAAAACATGCATAAGCATCTGGAGCGTGCCGGAGCCAACCCCGATTACTGGCAGGTGGTGAAAGCAAGTTCACTGGAAGTAGGTCCCGCCCTGTTCTTCTCGCTGCTGGTAATCACCATCTCCTTCCTGCCGGTATTAACGCTGGACGGGCAGGAAGGCAGACTATTCGCACCCCTTGCATACACAAAAACTTATGCAATGGCCGCCAGCGCGTTCTTGGCGATAACGCTCACCCCGGTGCTGATGGGTTATTTCATTCGCGGGCGCATTCGCCCAGAACAGCGCAATCCGTTGAACCGCATATTACAAGCCCTGTACCGACCAGTGCTGCTGGCCGCCTTAAGCAAACGCAAGTTGACCGTACTCGCCACGCTATTGTTATTGGCTACTCTGGCGTGGCCGCTGGCCAAACTGGGCAGCGAATTCATGCCGCCACTGTATGAAGGCGACCTGCTGTATATGCCAACAACCTTGCCCGGGTTGTCAGTAGACGAGGCCGCCAATATTTTGCAAATCACAGATCGCCTGATCCGCGCACTGCCCGAAGTCGAGCGAGTCTTCGGCAAAGCCGGACGCGCCGATACGGCGACCGATCCGGCACCGCTTTCGATGCTGGAAACCACCATTCTGCTGAAGCCGCGTGACCAGTGGCCGCCGGGAGAAACGGTGGAGCAATTGATACACAAGCTTGATGACCAGGTGCGTCTGCCAGGACTCACCAACTCCTGGGGCTACCCGATCCGCACCCGCATTGACATGCTTTCTACAGGCATCAGAACGCCGCTGGGAATTAAAGTCACCGGCCCGGATCTGGCTGGCATCGCTGAACTGGCTCAGCAAATCGCAGCGGCGATCAAGAGCGTGCCCGGTACGCGCACCGTATTCGCTGAGCGCGCCACCGGCGGGCGTTATTTGGACATGGACATTAACCGGGCTCAAGCCGCACGGTATGGCGTTACCGTAGCCGATGTGCAGCGCCTGGTGCAAGGCGCAATCGGTGGCGAAAATATCGGCACGGTGATTGACGGACGCGAACGCTTCCAGATCAACCTGCGCTATCCACGCGCCCTGCGCGATTCCCTGCCGGCGCTGGCGGCCAGCCGAATCACCATGCCATCCGGCGCGCAAGTGCCGCTGGGCGAATTGGCGCATTTACACTTCAGTGATGGGGCTTCGGAAATCAAAAGTGAAAATGCGCGTTTGACCGCCTATGTATATATCGACATCACCGGGCGCGATCTCGGCGGTTATGTGGGCGAAGCCAAGCACGCACTGGAAAAATCGGTGACATTGCCGCCCGGTTACGCCATTGCATGGTCGGGACAGTACGTAAATTTGCAACATGCCAAAGAACGCATGCAGTGGGTCATCCCGCTGACGCTGATACTGGCAATCTTGTTGCTATACATGCATTTCCGCCATTTCGGCAAAGTACTGCTGGTGCTGCTGTGCCTGCCATTCTCCCTGATCGGCGGCTTCTGGCTGGTATACGCGCTAGGATATAACTTGTCGGTGGCAGTAGCGGTGGGCTTCATTGCGTTGGCTGGTGTAGCCGCCGAATTTGGCGTAGTCATGTTGCTGTATCTTGACAATGCCATCGAAGATTTACGCCGCGCCGGGCGCTTGAACAACCGGCATGATTTACACCAAGCCATCATTCAGGGAGCACTGCTGCGCATCCGCCCAAAAATGATGACCGTCTCGGTAATCGTGGCAGGCTTGTTGCCGGTGATGTTCAGCCAAGGCGCCGGTGCAGAAGTCATGAAACGCATTGCCGCGCCGTTAGTAGGCGGTATGCTTACGGCACCGCTGTTATCACTAATCGTGATTCCAGTGCTGTACTCGTGGTGGCAAGGGCGGGGTATGGTGAAGGACTGATAGAGAATTGCAGCATCAATAATTCTGCCTATCCAAAAGTTCGCCCCCGTAACCAAAATTTTTGGCCATGTAGCAGATTACGGCGCGGTGGATGTGACATGACGACATCGGGCAGTTCTTGATTTTTATTCACTGTAGACTCCATTTGATTTGGTTGGGTCAATCGTGCTTGTGCGGTTGCAACAATTTGGCCACCAAGCCACTCCAGCCGGTTTGATGCGAGGCGCCCACCCCACAACCGGTATCACCATGGAAATATTCATGGAACAAAATGTAGTCCCGGAAATGTGGGTCTTCTTGAAATTTTTTTTCATCGCCAAACACCGGGCGCCGCCCTGAACCATTGCGTTTGAATAAGCGCGTCAAGCGCAGCGCCAGTTCGTCGGCAACAGCATGAATAGAGAGCAAGTTTCCAGAACCGGTAGGACATTCAATCTTGAATACATCTCCATAAAATTCGGCGAAACGGCGTAGCGAAGTTACCAACAGATAATTGACCGGAAACCAGATTGGGCCGCGCCAATTGGAATTGCCGCCGAATGCCCCCGATTCCGACTCGGCGGGTTGGTAACTGACATTCATCGAATCGTCGATGCTGTTGAAGACATATGGCGCATCTTTATGGGCGCGTGAGAGTGACCGTACGCCATAGTCGGAAAGGAATTCAGTCTCATCCAGCATACGCCGCAAGAGGGCTTTCATACGGTGGCCGCGCAGCAACGAGAGCAGGTGACGGTTGCCCCGTCCCGGCTCCTGCCAGCGAGAGACGAGCGCTGCCAATTCGGGACGGTTTCTCATGAACCACTCCAACCGCCGTTTGAAATCCGGCAACCGGTCAAGTATCTCCGGCTCAAGAATCTCCACGGCATAAAGCGGGATGAGGCCAACCATAGAGCGAACCTTGAGTGGCGTCATCCCGCCATCGGGGGTGCGCAGCACATCGTAGAAAAATTGATCCTCCTCGTCCCACAGGCCAACGCCCTGATCGCCGATGTTGTTCATCGCCTGCGTGATGTAAAGAAAGTGCTCAAAAAACTTAGTGGCAATATCCTCATAGGTGCGATTATGCTGCGCCAACTCGAGCGCGATACGCATCAAGTTAAGCGCATACATGGCCATCCAGCTGGTGCCGTCGGCCTGATTGATATAACCGCCGGTAGGTAACGGCGCACTACGGTCAAACACGCCGATGTTATCCAAGCCGAGGAAACCGCCCTGAAACACGTTGTGTCCATCGGCATCTTTGCGGTTAACCCACCAAGTAAAGTTCAGCAACAGCTTGTGCAATTCGCGCTCAAGAAAATCCAGATCACCGCCACCGTTGTTGGCATCGCGCTCGACCTTGTATACCTCCCACACACCCCATGCATGTACTGGCGGATTCACGTCACCGAAAGCCCATTCGTAAGCGGGAATCTGCCCATTTGGATGCATGTACCAAACACGCGTCATCAGCAAAAGTTGATTCTTGGCGAATACGGGATCGATGTCCGCCATCGTGACGCAGTGGAAAGCCAGATCCCATGCGGCATACCAGGGATATTCCCATTTGTCGGGCATCGAAATGATGTCTGCATTGTTCAGATGTTGCCATTCACTGTTTCGTCCGTTGCGTCGCTCTTTAGGCGGTGCGGGCATATTCGAATCACCCTTCAGCCATGTTGGAATATCGATGTAGTAAAACTGCTTGCTCCAGATCATGCCGGCAAAGGCCTGGTGCTGGATCAGGCGCGCATCTTCGTCAGCAATATCGGCTTGTAGCACGGCATAAAATTCGTCAGCCTCAGCCCGACGTAAATTAAAAATAGCATCAAAATCCTTGAAGGGATGCGTGTTCGCGGCGCGGGTGAGACGCAAGCGAACCCCAGTCTTCCCATGTGCCGGTATTGTAAAAATGAAATGTCCTGCCGCCTTGGTGCCGCTTTGCAACGGATTGACGGCATGAGGGTTGCCATGAACGACATACTCGTGAAAAGCATCCTTGAAATAGCCTTTATTTTCTGTGCCGTACAGGCGTTGTACGTTGGTCTCGTTATCGCAGAACAGCAATTCTGTCGCACCATCGAAGTAACAGTAATAAGTGCCCAATTTTGGGTGCTGCAACACGATGGCATTTTGTTCAGAGACTGACATCTCCGGCTTTTTGGTTTGCCCGTCCCATGTCCACTCGTTTCTGAACCATAGCTGCGGCAGAATGTGCAGCGGTGCGTCGTCGGAGCCGCGATTGTGTACGGTAACCCGCATCAGAATATCGTGCGGGTCGGCCTTGGCATATTCCACGAACACATCGAAATAGCGGTCATCGGCAAAGACGCCGGTATCGATCAGTTCGAATTCCGGCATGTCCTTGCCACGCCGTCCGTTTTCCTCCACCAGCCATGCGTAGGGGTACGCCTGCTGGGGATATTTGTAGAGCATCTTCAAATAAGAGTGCGTCGGCGTTGCATCCAGGTAGTAATACAGCTCTTTGACATCTTCGCCGTGGTTGCCCTCACTGTTGGTCAATCCAAACAGGCGTTCTTTCAGAATCGGATCGTGCCCGTTCCACAGTGCCAACCCCAGACACAAGTGCTGAAATTTGTCGCTGATCCCGGCAATGCCATCTTCACCCCAGCGATAGGCGCGGCTGCGTGCGTGATCATGGCTGAAATATTCCCAGGCTTCACCGTGCGGGCTGTAGTCCTCACGGACCGTTCCCCATTGGCGTTCGCTCAAATAAGGCCCCCATCTGGACCATTCCGGCTCATCTTTTTCTCGCGCGATGAGCCGTTTCTTTTCTTCGCTGATGGAGACATTCCGGCTGCCCTGTTTTTTTGGATGTAATTTGCGCGGAGTCGATGCGGTACTCATGTTGATTTCCCTTCCCCAATTGAGACAGTCATAAACCGGTTATGTGCGCCATCATGTAAATCCAGCCATGCGCGCAGCACTTCCGCAACACTCCATGCATGAGCAAAGCAACCGCGCGGCGTAAATGGCGGCTCGGCATCGAATATCTCACTGACATTACCGATGCAGGCCTCGCTAAGATGCAGTCCCAGCGGCTCAAGAAAAGAACGCGCTTTGTCCGCATCCCGATAGACGCGGTAATGCGCATCCACGAACGGCCCTATGAACCAGGCCCAAACAGTACCTTGGTGGTAAGCCGCGTCGCGTTGTATAGGATTGCCCAGATAGTAAGAAACGTAACCAGGTTGATCACGCGCCAAGCTACGTAAACCATGGGAAGTCAACAACTCGCGCGCGCAAACATCCACGACAGCCTTTTGTTGCTCCCCATCCAACGGACTATTAGGTAACGCTACCGCGAGTATTTGATTGGGGCGCAGGCGCGAATCGACCTTTCGCCCATCAGAATCAGGCACGCCTTCCGCTCCATCAATCACATCGTATAAATAGCTGTGTTCATTATTCCAGAAACGTTGAAAGCTTAAACGTACTTGTGCCGCCGCTGTGCAATATTCATCAGCCAATTTTTGCTTGCCCAGATGCTTGCTCAAATCGGCCATAATAACCAGCGCGTTATACCAAAGCGCATTTACTTCGACAGGCTTGCCGATGCGTGGCGTCACGACCCAATCGCCAGTTTTGGCATCCATCCAGGTCAATTGCATACCATCCTCGCCAGCAGCCAGCAAGCCATCCTGGACATCAACCTTAATGCCATAGCGTGTGCCTTTTCGATGCCATGCCAGGATATCGACGAGCACCGGATAAAGTTCTTTCGCCAATGCGGTCTCGCCGCTGCGCCTGGTATATTGATCCACTGCGTAGAAATACCACAACGTAGCATCGACTGTATTGTATTCCGGCGTTTCGTCATGGTCGGGGAAACGATTCGGCAACATACCCTCGCTGATGTACGCAGCAAACGTGCGCAAGATGCTGGCGGCTATATCAAAACGCTGTAACGTTAGGGTCAAGCCAGGCAACGCGATCATGGTGTCGCGACCCCAATCGCCGAACCAAGGATAACCGGCGATGACGGTTTTGCCCACCGGATGGCCATCACGGTAGCGATCGACAATAAATTGGTCGGTGGCCAGTGCCATCTGTCTTATCCAACGTGGCACATCAGCTGGAAGCGCGGCTAACAGCGCCTGCGAAGATTCGTGAATTCGCGCACTGACAACAGCAACGTTTTCCGCTGAAGCCGATTCAGCGGAAATCACCAATGTCGCATCCTGCCCATCGTCGAGCGCCAAGGTAAAACGACCCGGACAGAATAAGTCTTCACTATCGTCCAGTCCGCGCGCAGTCTCTAGCCTATGTTTAAAATTCCAATGCCAAACAGAGTCAGCAACAAACCTGGCGCCATCACAGATTACGCGATAAGTGCATGCGCCCTGAAATGCATGCACTTCGAACCCATTCGTTAACCCACGTAAATGCATATCCCAAGCACCATGGCTGTGACTGTGGTAATCCCGGTATGTGCACAGTGGCATCAGTTCGAATTCGAGCGTATCACTCGCACGCAACACACGAAAATGCAGATAGGTGGTATTTTGCCTAGGTGCCATCAGCACTCGTTTTTCGATCAATGCGTCTGCCAGTGCGTAACGCCACACCGGGACAGCACCATCCAGAAAAAAAGACTCCAAATGAAGATATCCGTGCGGCGTTACTGTACCGTCAACGAATTCGTTGCAGGAAAGATGATAGGTTTCCCCCCCGTAGCGTACCGTCACACCCATCTTCGCTACCAACAAAGTGCGCCCCACCACCGGAGGTGACAAAGCGGCCATGAGCAGACCATGGTAGCGGCGCGTGTTCAGATCGCCGACCGTGCCGGAAGCGTATCCTCCCATGCCATTTGTGACTAGCCATTCGCATTCGATTGCCCGTTCAAAATTCCCACAAACACCCCGTCCCAATTGAAACATTGTCCCGCCCATCGCTTTAGTGGAATAATTCATTCGTTTTCGGTATGTTACAGAACTGCCTGGCTCTATTTCTTCAGCCTACTTCGCACAGACGGATATAATCAACCCATATAAATCCCGTCGCCACCATCTCTAATATAAAAAAAGATGGGGCTCATTTAACTATTCAGCAACATCCATAGCTTCTGTAGAGAATAATGCAGTTCCCACCCCTTCAATTTATCTCGACCGTATAACTAAAAACATGCCCGATATTTTTCTGCTCAAGGCAATCGTCAAAACAATCATCCTGCCCCCCACAGGATTGCTGTTAATTATTCTCTTTGGCCTGTTTCTGGTAAATAAGTTTCTGCGGACAGGCAGAGCAATCGCAATTATTGCGACGGTCTACCTGCTGGCGCTGTCCACCCCCTTTGCTTCGTATCAACTGATGCATTTTCTCGACACATCACCACCGCTCGACCTCAATGAAGCACGTCGCGCCCAAGCCATCGTGATCCTCGGTGGCGGAATTCGCAACAATGCGTTGGAATACGGCGGGGACACATTGGGGCGGCTGACCCTCGAACGCGTGCGTTACGGCGCGCGGGTCGCGAAGAATACCGGGTTGCCAGTGCTCGTCGCCGGTGGATCGGTACTCAGTGGTGAAACAGAAGCAAAATTGATGCGGGAAGCCCTGGAAAACGAGTTCGGAACCAAAGTTCGCTGGAGCGAAGATAAATCTCGAAACACGCGCGAAAATGCGGCATTCTCTGCCGCAATGCTGTCCAAAGAAAATATTCGGCATGTCGTGCTCGTCACACACAGCTTTGACATGCCACGGGCAAAAGCGGAATTCGTTACGTCAGGATTGTCGGTGGTTGCGGCCCCGACCGGAATTTTAAATGGCAACCTCGAATGGCCGTCGGATTATTTGCCAGGAATCGGCGGATTGCAGGCAAGTTACTACGTGTGTTATGAGCTTTTGGCGAAACTTGTCATGCGGATATCGCTCTTTCAATAAAGCAAACCAATTTCAATCTGTTCTGGCGCTGCCACAAATGCGTAACATCTGTGCGCGATCAAGATTCTTCGCTAATGCCACTTGGCGATTATTGCATTCTTGAACTGGCAGGCGGCCTTGATACTTTTCCATAAACTTGGCACTAAATGCAGCGTACTTCTCACAATAATTTCCGCGCGATTGATGGGCTATCAAAATATCCTTGCATACCGCTAATTTGAATCCAGCTAAATAAGCTGCAAAGGTAAAATCAATGTCATAGACATGGAAGCCATCGAAATTTTGTTCATCAAAGCGTACTTGATTGACCACCCGCCGATTCACGGCAAAGAAAAATCCGTCCAAAGCTTGAATTCCTTCAACGGCCACCGAATTTATCCCGCCCCACAGCGATAAGTCGAAGCGATCGCTAGGCCATTCATCACCGGTAACCGGATAAGCGACAGTGCCATGCATGTAGGGATCTCCCGCGAATCCCCAGTTGCTGGCGACTAAATGATTTGTACCGGCGCATCCAACCACATCATAAACTTGCAGATATTGGCTCAACCGGGGATAAAAATCAGGTGAGATTATCTCGATGTCATCATGGCAAAAAATCAGGATGTCACCTTGGCTTTGATTGATACCACGGTTATAACCTTCGCACAGTGACTGCGCGTCGTGGATGCCGATGATCTCAAACGGCACATCCCTCAGCAGCTGGGTGTAGTTTTTCGAGACAAACTCGAATTTTTCTGGACTAATACTGCAAATAATAATTGATAGCATGTTATTGGGTCTTGTATCAATCGAGATAGGGCTACTAGCCGCCACATTGCACGTTGAATTTAGAATGATAAAACGATTCCATTTGACGTAATGACATTTCCATTTCGAAAATTCTATTGCTGCCGGTAATGATGCGTTGCACAACTTGCTGGCGCCATGCGCTGTCTGTGCCGATCTTGATGGCGATCTCGATATAGTCATCAAGATCTTTAGCTATAAGCTCATCCAGCCCCATGCATTTCAGCATTCCATAACTTTGCCGACCGCGCATAAATTCGCCCGGCAACGTTACCACGGGTAAACCGCAGGCGAGCGCATCCAGGGTTGTGTTGCCGCCAGACCAGTGCAGGGTATCAAGCATCACATCACATAACATATTGACGCGTAGATAATCATCGTGTGCCATTGATGGCAGAATAATACCGCGCCCTTGTGGCTCTAAACCGCGCGCGCGCAGGGCCTGCGCCAGTCGGGCAAAAAAGGCGTTGGTAATGTTGGGGTGGCGGCCGGCAAACAGTATGATGACGCCATCCGGGTCACGCTCAAGAATTTGCGCCAGCAGGGCATCGTTGTCCGGATGGATTTTAAATAATGATTGCGGGCACAGATACAGCGTTTTGCCTTCTGGTAACGCAAAGTCGGCACGGTGCGCGGGCGTGGGTAGCACAGGTTTGCTGTAATAAGTGCCTAGGCCCTCGAGCAATATCAATTTTTCTGAATAATGAAGCTCGGCGTTATCAGGTTCCATTGCGGCGCTGGAAAAATAGTAGTCGATATTTGCGTGGCCGCTGGTCACAGGGTGTCCCCAGCCGGTACATTGCACCGGTGCCAGTCGCATGGCAGCCAGTAGGAAACTGGTGTTATCCATGCCCAGCTCCGGGTATACCAGAATATCCAGGTCATCCGACAGCACGGATGCGGCGATGCGATCAGGCGAAACAGGGCCCGCGACAAGATGGCGAAAATGATCGCAAGCGTCGACAATTTCCTGGGTGACAGAATCTGTTTCCTGGCGGGTATGATAGACAAAAATTTCAAATTGCTCGCGATCGAGCTGCATGATCCAACTGCGGAAATACATCCCGACCGTGCAATTCCTGAAAAAACTGGACAGATAACCAATCCGCAAGCAGCGTCCCGCTGCATCTTTTTTCACGCGCGGCTGCATGAATTGCGGCGCGATTTTCTCCAGCATGGCAGCCACGAAATGCGCATAGTCTATTTGCAGTTGCTTGTCGTCAAGACCTTGGTAGGCCAAGTAAAAATTGCTCCAACGCAGTTCGTCCAATAGTTGCTCAGGCGGGTTGTAAGCAATAAAGTTTGAAATATTTGCGTGCAGGATTTTCAGGCCGTTAGCGAATCGCTGCCGTGCTTCCAGCAAATCATCCTGATTGCGGTATACGGCGGGCAACGATAACAAGGCACCAAGTGCCGATTTCAGTTCATGCGGATTCAGCGTTTGCGCTTGCCGATAGGCCGCAAGCGTTTGTTCGATGCGGCCTTGCTCCCAAAACACGCGGGCAAGTTTATTGAGTTCCGCGCCATTCTTGCCTGGCTTCATTTGCGCGGCATGGGTGAAACTGGCTTCCGCTTCATCGAGCTTGCCCAGTTGGTGCTGAACAGAACCGAGATAGTTGTAAGCCTGAACGTGATCCGGCTTCAAGCGAAGCGCTTGGTTGAAGCTGGTTTCCGCCGGATTAAGCTGCCCCATATTCAGATAAGCGATGCCCAGGTTGTAATGGGCCAGCGCATAATCCGGTTTAAGCAGAACTGCCTGCGCAAACTGCTGCTGGGCGCCAGCGAAATCACCCAGTGCACGAAGCGAGGTGCCCAGGTTGTTATAAGCCCCGGAATAATCTGGCTTATGATGGATTGCATCACGGAAATTTGCAGCGGCTTGCTCGAAGCGTTTTTGGTCATGCAGGATAATGCCGATATTGTTGTAGGCCTCGGCATAGTCTGGCTTCACGCGAATTGCATTTTGCAGGCTAACGACGGCCTCGTCTGGCCGGTGCAAATCTTCCAGCGTAAGTCCGCGCAAAAAATGGTTGCGCGACTCTTGCGGGCTGAGTGCGATGGCTTGATCAAGATACGCCAGCGCCCGCTCCAAATTACCGGCTTGTCGCGCCAGTGCGGCAGCCTGATTAAGGAAATCAACACTATCAGTCATGGCTGCAGAGCGCCTCTAAAAATTCAAGTTTCTAAACAAGACAAGGCACGAGTAAAAAATTTGAGCGCGGCATATATGTTGATATGTAAGCGAGAATTTTTTTCGAGTGACGCCGTATTGTGACGAAAATTGGATTTTCATCGTGATATTACGATGCCTTTCTGCAATAACGCCTGTCGATAGGCTTCTTCCAGATGGCGCACATGGTCATCCATATTGACTAGCGGCGAGTCGGCCAAACCACGCCGGATAGCATCCTTAACACTGGCGTAGAACGTTTGATCGTTAGCGAGACGTTTGGCGATATCGATAAATTCCTGTTCGTTGCTGGCAATCGTTTCCGTTACACCAAGATTCGTCAGGATGCTAAAACCGGTTCGTTCGCCATGCCGTTCCCCGCACAGCGTGACCACCGGCACGCCCATGTCGAGTGCTTCCAGCGTGCCATTGACCCCACCAAACGGCAGCGTATCCAACACCATGTCGACCATAGTATAGCGCGCCTGGCTGTGGGCTTCATCCTTGCCGGAAGGAATAAAGACGACGCGCGTTGCAGCTATGCCAGCGGCCTTGAGTCGTTGCAGGTAGCTGGCTTTAGCTTCAATGTTGTTCGGCGAAAATGCGAGTACCGCACTCGGCAATGCTTCCAGCACCCGGCGCCATAACGCAAGACAGCGCGGACTCAACTTAATCAAGGTAACAAAAACACCTAGCACGATAGCGTGCTTTCCTATGCCGAGTTTTTTGCGCTGATAGTTGTGTTGGCTGGCTGGCGCAATGTGGCGATAAGGAAATACACAGCCCTGCATCGGCAACAACCGTTCCAGCAGATACGCTTGGTTTTCCTTAATATCAGCGTATTGATCGGTTAGCTTGAAATCGATGCTATCTAGCCCCACCGCCCCGGCGCTGGCAACGTGGGTAATCTGCAGGCGCGCGGGTTTGTACGCCAGAATTGCTGGCAAACTCCCCTTGGTGTGGGTGGATAAATCCACCAAAATATCCAGGTTATCCTCGGCAATGCGATTCGCCGCACTAAACGCATCGAGATTTACGATACTAACAAACCGATGGCTACAAGCACGGAAGCGCTCGGTCCACGCATCTTGCTGCAATGACAGTGAATAGCAGTACACCTCAAATTGCCCGGTATCATGGCGGGACATGGCCTGATATATCATTTTTCCCATCACGTGATCGCGCAGGTCGGCTGACAAATAACCCAGCCGAATTTTGCCGCCAGCAGCGCGCACGGATAGCGACAATTGGGGGGAGTACGTCTGCTTGCTCAACTGGTTGTAGCGCTGATACAGGGCAAACAAGCGCTCTGGGGGAACGTCAAAAAACAATAACAAATACAGTATTTCCTCCAACCGGTCGAGTGCATCGGCGGCATTGAAGAACGCATATTTATCACTCAGCAAGCCGTCCAGATACGCCTGTTGCTGTTCGACTTCACCCAGATACTGGCAGGCTTGCAGGCCATACGCCGCAAGCATGGCAGAGGGCGGCGCATAGCGCCGAAACTGTTTAAAATTTTCCAGCCACGGATTGATTTTGCCGGCATCGAACAACACATCGCCGAGATGGTAATAGGCCGACGTATGATCCGGCTGAATACGCAAGATTTGTTGGTAGCAGGCAGCGGCGCGTTCGGCCTTGCCTTGCTGCTGGAACAGTACGCCCAGGTTGAATAAGGCCTCGGTATTGTCCGGCTCCAGCGCCAAGGCACGATGATAGGCGGCCATTGCCGCGTCTGGCATGCCTTGCTTTTGATATGCAACGCCAAGATTGAAATACGCGGACGGTTCCTGCGGCTGACTTTGGATCGCCTGCTGCAAGGTGGTAATGGCTTGCGGCAGCTGGCCAGCCCCAATCAAGGCGCGGCCCAGCCCGTTCAGCGCTGCAAAATGGCCGGGCTTGATTTGCAGCGCCTTGTTAAAGCCGGCGACCGCATCCTCCATCTGTCCCTGCTTCAAATAAAGATTGCCAAGTGCCAGATGCGCCTCAAGATAGCTCGGGCTAACCGCAATTGCACGCTGAAGTTGCACGATGGCATCATCTTCCTGGCCGGTTTGTTCCAGTAGTACGCCGTATAAATAGAGGGCGGCGGCATGATCGTGCTCATGCAATAGCACCTGCCGGTAATGGTCTGCGGCTTCCATCAAATTGTTTGCCTGGTGTTGCCGCACCGCTTTCTGGAACAGCGCTTTATTATCATCGTTTGCGGCTGAATCTTTTGAGGGGCATTGGGCGATGGCATGGCGATAAGCCTCTTCCAGATGCCGGGTATAAGCGTCCATGTCAACCAGCGGCGAATCGGCAAGACCGCGCCGGATTTGTTCCAGCACCGTGCCGCGCCAGCCAGCATCACTCGCCAGACGGCAAGCGAGATCGATATATTCGGTTTCGCTGTAAGCGATTGTTTCAGGCACGCCGAGGTTCATCAAAATACTGTAGGAGGTGCGCTCACTATGGCGCTGGCCGCACAAAGTGACCACCGGCACCCCCATATCCAGCGCGGCCAGAGTCGTATCACCACCGCTGTAGGGGAAAGTATCGAGTGCTATATCGAGCAGTGCATAACGTGCGCGGTTAAACTGCTCGTCCTTTGCCGCAGGGATGAACTTCACTCGCGCAGGATCAATTCCGGCCGCTGCAATTTGACGTAAATAGCTGGCTTTTTCGTTTTCTTTCAGCGGCGAAAATGCCAGCACGACCTGTTCGACCCTCGCCATGATGGCAGCCCAGGTCTGTAGGCTGCGCGGGCTGAATTTCATTATGTTGGCGAATACACCCAATACCACCGCATTTTCAGCAATGCCTAACTCGGCCCGACTTAAATGGATATCCGCAGCAGGTTCAACATGGTGAAAGGGGAAAAGACAGCCTTCCATCGGCAACAGCTTTTCGATCAAATATGCCGCATTTTCCGGTACGTCGGCATAATGGTCGGTCAGCTTGTAATCAACCGTATCCAGGCCTATACCACCGTGAGCGCCAAGATGGGTGATCAGCACCCGTGCCGGTTTGTAGGCGAGGATCAATGCATTGGAATAGGCGGTGTGGTTGCACAGGTCGATCAGTATATCGAGGTCGTCTTCGGCGATCATCTTGGCGGCTTGCCGCGCGGACAGCGTGTGCAGATCAACGAATTTATCACTGATCGTGACAAACTGCTTGGTGAGTGCATCTTCCTGGCTCGCCAGGGAATACAGATACAATTCAAACTGGCTGCGATCATGGCGCGCCAGCACTTCGACCATAAGCTTGCCCATCACATGTACGCGAAAATCCGCTGACAAATAGCCAATGCGCAATTTTGTGCGTTGCGTCCGGTAGGGAGAAATCAGCGGGAATTCGGAGAAATGTTGGCGTTTAACTGCCTGGTTGTAGGCATGGTACAGACGCAACAACTGCGCTTGCGGCAGATCAAAGTACTGCGCCACGCCTAAAATGCTATCCAGCACCCCGATATCGCCATCTTTGAGTGAATGTACGGACAAGGCTTGCAGGTAATTTTGTTCGCGGGTGAAATCGCCCAGGTAGCGACAAGCAGACAGTCCGGCAACAAAAAACCAGTCGGTTTTGTTATCCAGGCGCTCATATTTTCTGAATGCATCCAGCCATTCCTCGGTGCGGTCGAGAAATTTCAGCAATGAGCAAAGATTGTCATAAGCTTCCTCATAGTCCGGTGCAATTTCTATCGCCGCCTGGAAGTGCTCCACCGCCAAACTGAACCGTTTCTGTTTTTTAAGTATCAGGCCTAAATTGAATTGCGCCTGTGGCAACCTGGAATTGCTTGCCAAGGCGCGGCTGTAGGATTGCCGGGCATCCTCCAGGCGCTCCAGGTTTTGATAGATATTGCCCAGATTGTTGTGTGCTTCAGCAAAATTGGGATTGATTTCGATGGCGCGCTGGTAGCTAGCAATTGCCGCATCGGTTTGATTCAGGAATTGCAGCGCCAGTGCCAAATTGTAATGGCATTGTGGGTGCTTAGGCTGCAGCGCCAGAACTTGCCGATAGGCCATCATGGCGTCCACTAACCGTCCTGCTTGATGGTGTTGCACTGCCTGTTGAAACAAATTACCGGGATTATTCATGGATGACTAATTACAATGGTTATCAGAAGGTGGGCTTGATGGCCGGGCATTTAATGCCGCTACAAAAAATTGCTCCATCTGGCGCAATGGCGTCTCCACCGCAAAGATGGCGTCGCTACTTGTGATTATTTGTTGCACAATTTGTTGATGCCAAGCCCTGTCTGTGCCGAGTCTAGTTGCTATCTCAACGTAATCTTTGTAATCGTGCGCGATCAATTCATTCAATCCCATACACTTCAACATGCCGTAGCTTTGCCGCCCGCGCATGAATGAGCCAGGCAAAGTTACCACTGGCAAGCCGCAGGCGATCGCATCCAAGGTTGTGTTGCCGCCGGACCAATGCAGGGTATCAAGCATTACGTCGCACAGCATATTGACCCGCAAATAATTTTCATGGGCCATGCGTGGCAATATTTTTATTTGACCGCCTTTCTCCATCCCACTTTCATTCAATGCACTTTCAAGCCGCTTCATAAAAGCACAGGTAATTGAAATATCAGTGGCCTGAAAAAACACCAGCACAGCATTTTTATTCCGCGCCAGGATTTCCAGCATCAGCCTGTCATTATCGGGGTGAATTTTATGTAACGATTGCGGGCAAAAATAAAGAATTCGTTCTTCAGGCAATGAGAAGTCCGAGCGCTTGGCTGAAGAAGGAAGTACCGGTTTTGAATAATACGTTCCGATTCCCTCCAGTAATATCAGTTGCTCACTATAGTGAGCCTGCGCATTTTCCGGCTCCATTAATTTACTGGAAAAAAAATAATCTATATTGGCATAACCGGTGGTTACCGGATGTCCCCAAGCAGCACATTGTATTGGCGCCAAGCGCATGGCCGCCAATACTAGTACCCCTTGGTCCATACCAATTTCCGGATAAACCAAGATATCCAACTGATCTTGTTTAACCTGTCTGCCAATATAACCAACGTCGCCAACAAGATGCTTATAACAATCAGCCGCATGGGAAAACTCTTGGGTTACCTGATCCTGTATATGCCCAATGTGATAGCAATAAATTTCAAATATTCCCTTGTCCAGAGAAGTAACCCAACTTTTAAAATAAGATCCAACGGTACAATCGCGCATAAAACTGGACAAGAAGCCGATGCGCAAACGTCGCTGGCTGGCTGCGGGATATTGCATTATGGGTTGCACTAAATCTGGAGCCGCAACCCGAAGAATATCCGCCACAAAATGTGCATATTCCACTTGTAACGATTTATCATCTTGACCTTGATAAGCCAAATAAAAATTTGTCCAGTTCAATCCCAACAATAATTCTTTTGGTTCTACTTCGAGGAAACTGCCAGTGTTACCCCGTAAAATTTTCAGGCCCTCAGTGTAGCGTTTGCGTACCGCGAACAATTCTGTGGCATCGGAATAAATCGCGGGCAACGTTAGGTGAGCGCCGATGAATGCCTTCAAGCCATTGGGCTTTAATGACAAGGCATGCTGATAAACGTTTACCGCTTCGGCATGCTTGCCCTGTTCCGTTAAAGAATAAGCCAAGTTGTTTAGTACTTGAATATTACCTGGGTCGAGAACGAGCGCTCGGCGTAATACTTTCTCAGCCTCTTCCATCTTCCACTGCACAATAAGGGCGTGCCCCAAACCAAAATGGGCATAAATATCATTCGGCTGAAGTTCACTGGATTTACGGTAACAGCCCTCAGCCTCTTCCATTCTTGCTTGTGATTGATATGCGCTGCCCAAATTGTTGTAAGCGAGCACGTAATCTGGTTTTAACCGTACTGCTTCACCAAAAGCAGCGGTTGCCCCGTCAATGTTTCCCTGTAAATTAAGCACGCTTCCTAAATTATTCCAAGCCTGGGGGAAATCGGGAAGACATTTTAACGCTAGCCTAAAATTAGCGGCAGCTTCATCAAGACTCCCTTTTATTTGATATAACGTACCCAACTGATTATATGCACTTGCAAAATTTGGATTCAGTTCAAGTGCTTTACACAAATATCCAATTGCTTCATCAAACTTCCCTTGCGCCTGTGACACTAAACCCAAGGCAAGCCAATAATGTGGCTGCTTTGAGTCAGCCTGTATTGCCTGATTAAAATAATTTGCTGCTTGTTTGAAATTTTTTGAATTAAAAACTTTCAATCCCAACTGGTAAAGCGCCTCTGGGTTAATAGACGCGCCAACCAGAACTGACTGATTTTTATTTTGCATTTTTTGATGCCTTAAGGATTTTTTATGCATGATATATCTACATAAATGGCATTAAATTAACCATAGACGCGAATCCTAATTCAAAACGCACATCCCACTGCTTTCCCAAAAAAATCTTTCTGGCACCTCAAATAGCGGTCTTCACTATTTTGCTGTCGATGGGAACGTGCAAATTATTAAGTCTGGATACTCAATTCTCCGAGTAGCAGTGATTGCGTATATAATTTGCAACGAGTGTAAGCAAGGGAAAGAGAGTGAAGCACTCTTTTGCAAGCTAAAACGAAATGCGCCTCAGCCACGACTAGATAAAGACATCAAAGCAATACCACATGCTGAGAATTAGGACGCAGTATAGCAAAAATGCTGTCCCGTCAGATTCCACAGCGAGCTTTGATTTATTTGAGCGCTCCGAAACTAATACCTGTTTTTGCACAACGAACACACGGCAAATAGCATTATCTCTGCTGGCCATTGCTCGTTGCCGTGATTACCTAAGTTTTCAATGAGTCAATCTCAAACCGTTTAATTAAACTTATCGAAAAGTCCAAATGAATCAACCAAACAACACTAATCCTGCAGAATTAAATGTCCAGCCTATCGCTAATATTTATCAAGAAGGGCAGATCATAAAAATTCAGATGAACCTTCACATTCGGGACATATGTATTTTTGATCCTGTAATGCGCTTATTCATTCGCCGTGAAGGGGCTGACACTTATTTGATGGCTTCTGATACGCATCTAGGTGGAATATTTCTGCCTTGGTTACCACGCGGCGAGTTCTGCTTCAACTTTGAATGGCCAGTCTCACTCCCCCCTGAGAATTATGAACTTGGGGTTTCATGGGGAACGGTAAGCAAGGTTCGCACACCGGATTCATTACAATTATTTTCCATTAACGGGATTGAGTCAGCACAACAACTTTTATTAGGTACGTGGAGTACCCATCCTGAAACAGAAGCGCGTTTAAATCAGTTGTCATGGCGTCAAGGTATGACCAATTGGTTCCATCGCCATTTTTGTCATGCCGCAAAAGTCATTGGAGAACTTTGTCTCGCCAATTCTGAAAAATTACATGGCAGAATTTTGGATATCGGTGCGGGCGAAGGAATTACAGATTTGAGTATCGTTCTGCGCTATCAGCCACAAGAACTCGTCGCCCTGGATATTGTGGACTACATAAAAGAATTACCCAGAGTTTCCCAGGAAAACGGCCTCCCTTTACAAAAAATGCCTGATAATTTTACTTTCTTGCAACAAAGCTGCGAGGAAATCCCCTATGCTGATGAAAGTTTTGATGTTGTCATCTCTTGGGGCTCACTTGAACATATTGCAGGCGGATATCGCAAAACGCTGGACGAAGTTTATCGGGTATTAAAACCGGGTGGATTATTTTTCGTCGCCCCTGGCTTGTACTATTCGGCGATAGGAAGCCACTTGGGCGAATTTGATCCAACACCACACCTGCATCTGCGCATTCCAGAGGCTGATTTAAAGGAGATGGTAATGACCACAAAACCTACGATCATGGATCGTTCAGGTTTTAATGTCACCAATGAAGATTATTGGCGTTTTTATAAAGAACTTAATCCTATTCGCCTGGCTGATTTTGAAAAAGAATTGCGAAGCTATGGGTACATTTTAATCCGCGCGGCAATCAGAACCAGCGAAATAGTTGAATATGATGCAGCGTTACAGCCATACAGTATTCTGGACTTGGCTGTAGAAGAGCCTTACATAACCGTTCAAAAACCAGAAAAAAATCTCAATTCTTAGCGCAAATAGCGCCCTAAAGAAGCTGATTCAAGGGTATTGCAAGTTTGTACGGATTAATTCAACGGTGCTCAGCAAATTTAAACGCTACGTCACTTATCTTGACACCCGCTTTTTGCTGCATAGCAGGCAACTGCCACTCTAACGTCAAGCGCGACATCTGCCGTTTTTGAGCTGCGGGAAAAAGACAACGTGCCCTGTTTTGCCCGGCTGACTGGAGTAAGCAGGATAGCTTTTCGCCATTCTCCAGTAATAACACGGCTGATGCCCTGGTTTGCTGCGGCCAACTTCCAGTTATGGTGAGCTCAGTCGATGCCGTCAAATAACGCGTTTCCCACTGCGGTGAAATCAGGCCGATGCGCGCACCTTCGCCCGTCAGGTGCAGCTCGCCATAACTGCTTATCAGATGTGTTTCTGCTGTCGGAGTCCAGCCATCATTGCTTTTGACCAAAGCATTACCGAATGGGTAAAACAGGCTGCCGACCGGCCACGCTTGCATCGTGCGCAGCCACCAGACAAATTGGTACTCGTAGGCCGAACCTTCCATCACATCATAGGCCTTGAAGTTATTTGGATGCACCATGCGGTCCCCCACATAACTGCCCCACATCGGTGACAAGAAATGCGCACCGCCATTTATTAGCGCCTGCATGGTGGCATAAGATTCCGTGTGATCCGGCAATTTTTCTGGAAACGCAATCGTGGCCGGATGAAATTCCACCACGCCCCATTCAGGATCGGTGCGCCGGATGTTGTCGATCAGGCTGCTGCCGCTGCGTGGCTTACCTTCGTTGCGGCTGCCCGGGCCATACAAAATCACGCCCAAATGGCCTTGGCGTGGCTTGGCGCCTTCTATCGACACCCCGGCCTGGTCGTTCCAGCCATTGGCACGATCGGTAATACTGACTGCGACATCCGCCTGGATAAAGGTTTGGCTGGTATAGATGCGCGCTGGCGGCAAGCCTGCCTCTACTGCCCAGGCAGCGAGGTCGTCATAATGGCGTGCCACTAAATGGCGCCTGAATTGCGTCCATAATTGCTGCCATTGATCACCGTAATCGATGGATTTGCGTGGCGGTTCAACGGCACTAACGTCCTTCCATGATTGCTTGGCGAGACGGTTTACGTCAGCCAGTGTCAACCCGGGTTCGTGCCGGGAGAAGGCTAGCTCGCCACCATTTGCGTATGGGCCGAGGTGGAACAACCATTCGCGGTATTGGCGCAATGTGTCTGGATTGTAGTCATACCACTGGGTTTGATAGAACCACGGATTGATATACTCATCCGGGTCGAGGTTGACCATCACATAACTGGCGGGATGCGTCTGGTTGAATTTGACAATTTCACGCACGGCGGCTTGCAGGTTACGCTTTTTATAATCAAGAAAGCGGCGGTTATAGTGGTTCAGGCTCATCATGCGTGCCAATTCCGGGCTGTCGGTGGCACCGGCCAAACTTTTCAGGGCGTCGTCTGGCTCAGATTTGCCGAACTGGTTCCATTGCACGGCATGTTCGTCTTGCTCCAACATATCAACAATATCCAAATCCGGCGCGGCAAACTTGGAATCTGCCCAAACGCCGCCATCCAACGTGATCATCAGCGGCGCGCGAAAGCGTAACGCCGTATCGAGTAACTCACTCAAGGATTCACCGCTCATACCCTTACCATTGCGACTGCGCAGTCGCTCAGGAAAATTGGAGTCAAATATATAATCGGCCTGCTTGCCTTTGGTAGTGCGCATATATTCGACGCGCCCGCGAAAACCGATTTCGATACAGCCGCCTTGTGTCATGTCCCGTAATTCCTGCAACTGGCGAAAATCATCACGAAAATCTACCGCCCCGCCGGGATAAAATACACGCAACTTCTCGCCAGGACAGGCTTGTGTTACGCCTGGATTCTTGTCGAGCACCAACGGCCCAGGTAGTACCGCAGTATTGCCCGCATTATCTTCCACCCGTACCTGCAATCGCTGCAAGCCGGACGGTATAACAGCGGGGGACACATTCAGGCCGTACAGATCGCCCGTCTTGAGCGGCGCATCGCCCGCCTTGTCACGGTTAAAACGAGGGTCTGAAAAAGCCGATAGCAACTGCCCGTTTTTTGTCAGCGTCATTTTTCCGAGGGGTGTACCCGTCTCAGTTTCCGCATAGGCAGCCCGGATGCCTTGTTCGTCGGCCAGCCAAGCGCGCAGCGCTATCATGCCAGGTGACATCATTTTGTCATGTTGCGCCAATACCTTACCAAACGGCAGATCGTTGACCACCTGCGGCCCGACGATTTCGCTGTTATGCCCTTTGCCATCCTCGAACAAAATTCTCAGGCGATAATTGCCGCGCGGCAACTTATGCATCGGCAACACCCCCTCGAAACCGCTGGTTGCTGCCTGCGGCCAAGCCGGGAAAATCTTGGCAACGTCATCCCGCTGATTACTGGCCAACAACACCAGCATTTCTTTATCTTGTGCCAATACCCGTACTTTTACCGGCACTTGCCCGGCCACCACCCAGCCACTAATCAAATTGCGGCCATCGGCCTTGATCGGCTCGGTTACGTCCAACATCCCAAATGGTTTTAAAAAATTAACGGATACCCGGCCTGCGTTAAATACCCTGCCAACGCCATTCACCGCGCGCACTTCCAACGCTGAGGTATGCGGCGGAATAACCCCGCGCGCAAGTGCAAAAGCATATCCAGAAACAATTGGGAATTTACATTGCGGAAAGGCTGAGGCTACATCGGCCCTGGCGATACTCGGCTTAACGCTGGCGAGCAACTTACCATTCGCCCACATCTCAACATGGCTTACTCCGGCGGCATCCGCTGCCCAGCCTTCAATATTAATACTGGCTTGTCCAGTCGTATCGATAATTTTAGGCATATCCACCGAGCCACGCGCCTTGCAGACGGGCGGTGCCATTTCCATCTTTATTTGCGGCCAAGCAAAACGGGTAGCGCCTCCGGCGATAACAACAATTGCTACGGTTACAATTACCGTTAGTAGCAGTTTTTTATTAAGGTAGCTAATCATTACATTGTTTTTGTTAATGGCATGGCTTCTGGAGGGGCACTAGAATGGATACTTTGTGACAATTATTGAGGAAAGTATATTCCACAAATTAACAGAGAGTGACCGGAATACCCAAGATACAAGTTGCAGTTACTCAAATAATATCATTTACGGTTCATAAATAATGCTGGTACGAGATTTCCAATCAGAGTAACACTCAACAGATAATTGACGCGGCGGCTTCAAGTCCCAAATATAAAAAGCGCAGCATGATGCATGCTTGAAATCAGACTGCCCATTGAGCGCGAGTCCATTACCGTTGCATCAGCATTTTTTTCGTGAGCGTCTAGTCCTCAGCGCTCGACAGTACGGTAAGACTTAGTAGGACAATCATTCCTCTTAAAGCCAAGAAAAAACTAACGAAAATAAAAAAGGCACACTATTCTTCCCCCAAAATAGTTGACACCTCCCCCTAACGGAATGGAGGTGTTTTATGGGCAAATCAAGACCGCCGAAAGTGCATCGTTACAGCATGCACTTCAAGGCAACCGCAGTACGTTT
>QFXI01000026.1 GCA_003402315.1 Candidatus Nitrotoga sp. LAW
GGCATGGTCAACGCGCGGTTGATTGGCCTCATTCGACATTTCACCGCTATGTGCGTGATGGGATATATGCGCATGACTGGGCTGTTGCGATGGAAAGTACTGTGCTGGGGTATGATTAACGCTGCCTACATAGCCACACCCTCCGGGTGCGAGAACCTCTATGAGGCAAAGACGTGCCCACCCTTGACTATCCCAATGGAGAAATGACATGACGACACCCGCAAAAAATAGGATTTGCCTTTGGTACAACGGCGGCGCTGAAGAGGCGGCACGATTTTACGCCGATACATTTCCAGACTCCTTCATTGGCGCCGTGTACCGCGCGCCGGGAGACTTTCCGTCAGGAAAAGAAAAGGACGTGTTGACCGTGGAATTCACTGTAATGGGTATCCCATGCCTCGGACTCAACGGTGGGCTTGCATTCACGCAAAGCGAAGCGTTTTCGTTCCAGGTGGCAACCACTGACCAAGCTGAAACGGACCGTTATTGGAACGCGATCGTTGGTAATGGTGGCCAGGAAAGCGCTTGCGGCTGGTGTAAGGACAAATGGGGGGTGTCATGGCAAATAATACCGACTGTTCTGATGGACGCCATTACGAACCCCGATCCGGCTGCCGCCAAGCGCGCATTCGATGCGATGATGGAAATGGCAAAAATCGATGTCAGTGCAATTGAAGCAGCGCTTCGCGGCTGATTGGCGGCTAATGATCCGCTACAGCCATGTAGGCCGGATGCAAGGATCCCCACGGGGCAAAACATGCCCACCCTGCTTAATTTTTTGTTAGAAACCTCTATGAAGCCAGATTTTGATACAGCGCTACAAAAACATTTCGCGGCCATTTCCAGCAGAGATATAGAGGCATTTAAGGCACATCTCACAAAAAATGACACCCTTTATACTATTGTTCAAAATGGGCACGCTTTTACCACCCCATCTGAAACAATTGAACTTCACAAGCAATGGTTCAAAGACCCGAACTGGATTTGGGAAGGGACAGTTGTCCATAAAGTGGTGGGTGAAGACATGGCTATGGCTCTCATCAAATACCAATATCGGGCTAAAGCAGATGATGCGCCCTTCACCACTTGGCTTACTTATGTATTTCAGTTACAAGAAGGTCAGTGGCGAATTGTGCATGACCAAAATACAGCACTGGATTACGCCGCTTTTGCCCGTGCGGTAGGAATAGAAATTAAGTGAGCTGGCCTAATTCTTCTATCAACCGGACATTATTCTTCCTCCAAAATAATTGACACCTCCCCCTAACGGAATGGAGGAGTTTTATGGACAAATCAAGACCGCCGAAAGTGCATTGTTACAGCATGTACTTCAAGGCAACCGCAGTACGTTTACATGCCGTATTTTTTCCATAGCGCAATCCCCAGAGGCTGCTTGTCAACTTGGATGGTTTGAATCTTATTGCGCGTAAGATCTATGACGCTAATACCATTCCAGCCTTCCGTAAAACTATTTCCGCCAGTTAGATAGGCTATCTTGCCATCGTCGCTTAGCACAATTTGTTCATGGTCTACCTGTAGCGGAATATGTGTTTCCCGTCCATCGCGCAGATTAATACGACTAAGTACGGCTGCACCGCTAACCTCGCCAGCGGGACCTGTACCCACAACAAATAGCGTAAAAGCATCGTTGCTCAATGCAACACCGTGCTGATGGGTTTGGGCAGACAGAGGAATTTGTGTTTGCTCTCCCGTCTTCGGGTTCAACTGAAGTAGAGTGCGGCCTTGTATCGGCAACAAGAGAAGTCCCTTTGCGTTAATAGCGGCATAGTGTGGTTTAGCAAACCCCCCATAGCCGAGCGGTGCCACGTCAAAGACCCGCAATGAACGGTCGTCCAAATTATAAGCGGTCACTGAATACGAGTCGTGGTCAATGCTATAAACCTCGTGGCCCTCGTTGCTGAATAACACCTGGAAGGGCCGAATACCTATCGGCACACTGGCCGTGACGGTTTGCGATTGCGTCGAGATGATCTCCAACTGCCCGGCGCGATTGCCGCGATTGACGCCCACGGCCACCGTTTTCCCGTCTGAAGAAACGGCGATGCCCATGCCACCTTGCCGATACTCACCCCATTGCACGCCGGTCAATGAACTTTGGTACGGTATCAGTGCGGTACGCAGACGCGAACGGATGTCAACAACCGCAACGCCTTCAGCGGTGGCAACATAGGCATACCCATCCTGGCTAACGGCAACACCGTATGGGGCACGCCCTACTTGTACCCGCGCGATGACACCTTTTTGAGGATCCAAATAAGCCAAGTGATGGGCCTTGAATTGGCTGACAAGTAACACGTCAGAATTCGACGTTGTGGACTCGCCGCTGGCATGCACACTACCCATCCAACTCAAGGCGATGACGAGCAATAAGTTTTGGAACCAGCCCTGACGGGCAAATTCCATATGCTTTGGTTGTCGCCCGCGCATTACATGGCGCCGATCTGTTGCAGGCCGTGCGTCGCGCAGGCTTCATCCAGATTTCCGCCCGGTGCGCCACCTACGCCAATGCCTCCGACGCGTTGGCCATCAATGACAATGGGCAAGCCTCCGGCAAGAATCACCATTCTGGAATCCATGTCACGCATACCGTTAAGCGCGGGGTTCTCTGCGATGGCATTAGCCACGCGCGCTGTTGGCTGTCCCATGCTGGCGGATGTAAACGCCTTGCCTAAGCTACTGCCAATGGTATGGGGGCCCGCCGCTGGGTTGCGCACTTGGGTAATAAGTAACCCGCTACGATCGACCACGGCGACACTGACCGCATAGCCTTCCTGACGGCACTGTTGTAAAGTCGACATCGCAATTTTCTGGGCCAATTCCAGAGTCAGCTGAGGCGTTGCAGCTGGAGTGGTCGGTTTATCTTCTGCGTGGGCAGAATGACCGAATCCAAATACACTGAACAAAGTGATGGTTGCTAAAGTTCGGGCACTTTTTTTAACGCCAAATCCAAGAGTCGTTTTCATTTTACTTTTCCTTTTCATGTCATCGAACATTCGATGGAGAAAGCTTAGTTGCCCTGCTATAATTTGTAAAATGAATAATAATGATTCAGGTATTCACGAAATCAATAATGACTCGGCACTGCGTCAGATTGATCTCAATTTATTGCTGATTTTTGATGTGCTAATGCAAGAGAAAAATGTATCTCGGGCTGCTGAGCGTATCTTTCTAAGTCAGTCAGCCATGAGTAATGCACTGAAGCGATTACGCGAGATGCTTGACGACCCCATTCTGGTGCGCGGTGCCAAGGGGATGCAACCGACGCCGCGCGCCCTTGCTTTGGAAGCGCCGGTGCGCTCCATCCTGAAACAAGTGGTTCGTACCATACAGCCCGCACAGCCCTTCGAGCCAGACACCTCGCGGGCGCGATTCCTTATTGGCATGAATGACTACAGTGAGAATGTCGTTATACCGGCGTTAGCTGCGTGCCTACGCCAGTCAGCGCCCAATGTTGAGCTTGTTGTACATATGCTAACAGCGGAGGACCCCGAGCCTTTACTGGAAACCGGTCAGCTCAGTTTCATCATTGGTGTGGAGACGTACAGCAAGGTTTCCAAGCGATTGCGCTCTGAAAATTGGATTAGTGATCGGCTAGTTTGTCTGGTCAGCCAGAACCACCCGTTGGCAGGCCGTCAGCATTTAAACCTCAAACAATTCGAGGAATTACGTCATGTTTATCCCTCGCCCTTAGGCTTGCGTACGAATATTGTGGAAACCTGGCTTGCCGAGCAGGGGTTACAAAGATCCATCGCAGTGACGACGCGAAATTACTGGGTAGCTGCACAAATTGTTAGTGGAAGCGACTACTTACTGAGTGTTCCATTTCGCATCGCGACAAAGCTAATGAACCATTTTCCCCTCTGCCTCCTAGAGCCGCCTAAAGGGTTTCCAGGCTTTCGGTTAAATCTCATTTGGCACCCTTTATATGAAAGCGATCCCGAGACTCAGTGGGTATTGAATCAAGTGCGTAAATTATTTTAAGCTGTCACCAAATATTGGGTCTCTGGATATAAGTGGACGAGCCCGGTAGATACCGTGGCGAATTCAAATTCGGAGCGCAAGAAATGATGATCGAATCCATTGGCACCCCGGTGCTCTATCTCGGCTTCACACTGCTCGTCATCGTCTTGCTGGCGGTCGACTTTGTTATGCTCAAGACCCAAGGCAGCCACCGGGTGAGTGTGAAGGAAGCGGCCGCGTGGTCGGTGGTGTGGATCGCGATCTCGCTCACTTTCTGCGCTTGGTTCTGGTGGTACCTCGATGGGCTTTTTGGGCGGGAGGTAGCCAACGAAAAGGCGTTGGAATACCTCACCGGGTACCTGATCGAAAAATCGCTCGCGGTAGACAACGTCTTCGTGTGGATCACCCTATTCAGCTTCTTCGCCGTGCCCGCCGCATTCCAAAAACGAGTGCTGCTCTATGGCGTGCTCGGCGCCATCGTTATGCGCGCCGGGCTCATCTACATCGGCGCGCTGCTGCTCGCCCAGTTTCACTGGATTCTCTACGTCTTTGGCCTTTTTCTCTTGCTGACGGGCATCAAGATGCTGGTGCTCTCTACACACGAGCCCAATCTGGAGAAAAACCCGATCCTCCGCTGGATGCGCGGTCACATGAAGATCACCAACGAGTACCACGGGGAAAAGTTCTTCGTGTTCAAGGAAGGAATGCGTTACGCCACGCCGATGTTCGTGGTGCTGGTGCTTGTGGAGGCAACCGACCTTATCTTCGCGGTGGACTCAATCCCCGCGATCTTCGCCGTGACCGGCGACCCATTCATTGTCTTTACCTCCAACATCTTCGCCATTCTGGGGCTACGGGCGATGTATTTTCTGCTCGCCGATATGGCGGAACGGTTTCATCTTCTCAAGTATGGACTGGCGATAATCCTGATGTTCATCGGGGCGAAAATGCTGCTGCTCGACGTCTACAAAATTTCTACGGGGATCGCCCTGGGGATCGTCGGATTGATCTTGTTGTTGTCGGTGGCAGCAAGTCTCGTCACATCCCGCCGCTCCGGTCCAAAGGCAGAGGATAGGACTGACTAACAAAGTACATAGCCACAAGGCAAGGCCTGAAGGAAGGTGTAGATCAGCCCAGTAGACACCGTCTTTAACGCCAAGTATTTTTTAATGCTACAATTTTAACTATTAACCAATAAGGAGAGCTCTCATGCCAACACTTAGCACACCCACCCTCACTTTGGGCGCCACCACTAACAATAAGCGCGACGTTACGGTCGCGGGCAACATCACTTTTACCGCAAGCGACGTAGGCAGAACCTACCGCTTGGAAATCAAGATTTTCGGTGAAGATAAAGGCGACGACTCGTTGCCATCGGATGATGCGGTCGGTGACGACTTGCTCTACACTTACCTGTTTCCCGGCTCCAGCATTTTTCTCCCATTCAAGAGTATCACCGTGTCCGCTGCCGGCACGATAAGCTATTCCGAGAAGCGCGCGATCGATACCGGAAAGCTCGATGAAGACAAGGGTATGGTGAAGGTTGGCGAAGCTGACATCAACACGCCGGTCTTTATGCCCCGCAAGGACGAGGTATACGCCAGCGTGACGGTATCAACGGCGTCGGTGACGAAGAAGTCAGCGACGGTGTCGTCGGGCGCCGGGGTTTAAAAACGAAGTGAGCGTGCTCTTTAAAATGGCCGCGTGCACATTATTAATATACGGCATCCATACATTGAAGCGCCGTTTAGTCAAAGTAAGTCTCCCCCGGTAAAGCCGGGGGTTTTCATTTGCGGGTCGCCCAAAGCGGTTTAACGGGATCGTTCCCTGCTCTTGTGGCCACTTTCGGTGGTCGTTGAATACTTGCCCAAAGTATGGCCGCAACTGCCCGTACAACGTTTTATGTCTACACCTCGGAATGAATATCACGTGATATTTGCATTCCCGTTTACTATGGCTTAGGCTTTCGTTGCCGTCCGTATCGATCCTCCCTTCTTCGTTTGCTTGGCGGCTCACGATTCAGGGTGTCGCAAACGGACTCCCGTAAATGTCAAACTTCTACTACCACCCCAGCATAGCCGGGGGATTTCCTATATTGGGTTAAGGTGAACATTCAGTGAACATTATTTCAATTTCTTTGCTTGCCACATTATTGCTAATACTTGCCAATGGCGGAGCACAAGCGGCTGGCAACAAGAACAAAACAGCTACGCCTTCTGTGCAGAAAAAAATATCAGTCCCTTCTGTACAGAAAAAAACATCAGCGCCACAAAACGAATTTTTGTCGTTACAAAAATCTGCCGCACAGGGAGTTGCTGAGGCGCAATACAAACTCGGCTGGATGTATTCAAAGGGTGACGGCGTACCCAAAGATGCTGCCAAGAGTTTTGAGTGGTTCCAGAAAGCGGCTAACCAAGGGCATACCGAAGCGCAATTTTTCCTCGGCGTGATTTACGCCAAAGGTGAAGGAATACCCAAGGATTCCGCTAAAGCCATTGAATGGTTCCAAAAAGCGGCTACTCAAGGACATGCTGAGGCGCAATTTTTCCTTGGAGTAATCTATACCTATGGCGAAGGCGTATCCAAAGACGCCACAAAAGCGATAGAGTGGTATCAGAAAGCGGCAATTCAAGGACATGCCGAAGCGCAATACAACCTTGGTTGGATGTATTCCAATGGCGAAGGTGTTCCTAAAAATGTAACCAAAACTTTTGAGTGGTTTCAAAAAGCAGCCGCCCAGCAACATGCCGAAGCGCAATACAACCTAGGTTTAATGTATCGGGATAGTGAAGACGTACCCAAGGACGTTGCGAAAGCCATCGAGTGGCTACAGAAAGCGGCTGCCCAGCAACATGCTGACGCACAATACAATCTAGGTTTGATGTATCGGGATGGCGAAGGTGTACCCAAGGACGCTACAAAAGCGATTGAATGGTTTCAAAAAGCGGCGAATCAAGGGCATGCCAAAGCGCAGTTTGTACTTAACATGTGAGGCATTGCCCTTGGGAAATAACAGTAACGTACTGTCATTTTAAATTTGGGCGAGGGCTCAGTGTCTAAAGTTGGGGCGATCTTATTACCTATAATTTTTGATCATCAAGGCCAATGATTTCATCAGAAACTGATAGCCAATGCCGTCGTCACAAAAGCATTGTTGTTAGCGATATTATTATTCTTAATGAAAATACTATCTTTGCTACTTAATGTCCTAGCTTCCACTCTCCACACAATATTATTTGTAATGGCATAGTCAAAATTGCTTGAAAAGCCCCATGTTTTAAAACCATTAGGTGTACCAGTTGCGATGATTACCCCATTTTTATCATCATAATATTCAGCTCTTATAGCGATAGCGGTTTTTGCTGTTGGCGTAAGCTTCAAGATCATCGTGGGGTTGAACCACGTATTCATGGCTGATGAGCCCTTGTTTTCTTGTTCAGCGCCTATATCAAAAGCAACTATTGCGGCAAGCCCATTATTAAGCTGAAAAACTCCATAAAAATTATTGAAATAACGCATTTTCTTATCATTGTCAGGCTTGTCGTTTCCAATAAATGTGCTCCAATTCAAGGTTACTTTTGTGGAAGGTTTATAAGTAACCTGCGTACCAAATGAAGGGGAAGAATTCCCCTCCACACGCCGAATATGTTGCCAGCCATTCAAAACTAATGCACTCACAAACCATACATCATTCTCTGACGTATAACTGATTTTGGCGCCAGTTTCATAATAAGGTGTGTTATCTGCTGATAAGCTTCTGGACAAAGTCCAATTGTCTTTACCAACCGCACTTTCAAAACCTATATGTGAAGAAAAAACACCCGCGTCAAGCCACAGGTTATCGTTTTTAGAAAGCTTCAGGCCAACATTGCCTTCATAGATATTATTCAACATGCCAGGCTCAGATGCATAATTTGAATTCATATAGCTACCACCCGCCAACGCGAGATTAGCCCTGACATTACCTGTGTTGTACGATCCTTTCACAAAAGCCAAATTTACTGAAACTTCGTTATTTTTGTTATAGCTGTAAATAAATGGTGGCTTTGTGTTGTTGGTTGGTTTATTAAAATCGTAGCTATAGTACGTTTCAGCATAACCGTTAAAGGTTAACGCGGCATCTGGGGCTTTTTCTTCCCCATATGCAAAGCCGCCTGCAAATGCAGCGATTACTGTAATCGTGATAATTAATTTTTTCATGGGATTTGCTGCTTTACTGATGATTATATTCATCCAGGTTTTGCGCAACTGAAGTTGAAAACACACCCGAAGGTAAGTTGGGAAGCGCAATCACAGTCAGCAGGCTGACTCCAGATTGGCCCGAAGCGATTATTTGTTCTGCACCTCTGTAAATGATCCAGCTTCAGTTTTATTTTTCAATTTCCACAACGTCTTTTCTTAAACAGATTGCAACACTTGTAATGGCGACATCCCCGCTACCCGCCGCGTAGCTAACCATCCTGCCACGGTCACCGTAACAATCCCGCCGCCCACGCCAACCAACCAGATTAACGCGCCCGAATGATAAGGAATTTCCAGAACTTTAATTGCCAGCACCCAGCCCAGCAAGGTTCCACCTGCTGCCGCAAACAGGCCACTCAATGCGCCCAGCACGGCAAACTCGGTCAAGTGCAATCGCCGCAAATAGCGGCTGTCGGCTCCCAATGTGCGCAGGATGGCGGCCTGATGAATACGTTCATCTTGCGTAGCGAGCAGCGCGGCATATAGCACAGCCAAGCCGCTCAGCAGGGTAAACAGAAAGACGGCGCTCATGGTTTTGGCTATCTGGTCCATGATTTGGCGGACTTGTTCGATCACCGCATCGGTATCTATCAGTAGCAAATTGGGGAAGGCTTTGATCAACGCATCACTTGCCTGCGCCTTATCAGCTGGCAAATAAAAGCTGGTCAAGTAGCTGGCCGGATAATCTTTCATCATATCGGGCGCAGTGACCACGTAAAAATTCACCTGCATGGAATCCCACTGGACCTTGCGCAGGTTTACCACTTTCGCACTGAATGGGCTGCCCGCCACGTCGTAAGTCAAGGTATCGCCCATATTGATACCCAACGTTTTAGCTATCCCCTCCTCCACCGATAACACCGATGACACGCCCTGCCCCCACCATGCCCCTCGTACCAAGGCATTATCAGTTGGCAAATGGTCTGACCAGGATAGGTTGAACTCTCGTTCCACAAGCGCACGGGCACGCGCCTCGGGGTAATCATTCCCGCTGATTGCGTGGTTGTTGATTGCTATCAGCCGTCCACGCACCATGGGAAATAATTGTGGCGCTGGTAATTGCTGCTGTGTAAAAAAATTCTTTATCGCGGCACGCTGATCGGGCTGGATATTGACGATAAAACGATTCGGCGCATCCGGCGGCATACGCCCACGCCAACTTTCCAACAGGTCGGCACGCACAAAGGTAAGCAGCAACAAGGCCATGCCGCCTAAACTTAGTGCCACAATTTGCAGCGCATTAGTGCGCCCGTGCCTGGCCAAATTCGCAAAGGCATGACTCCCGCGCAGGGGCAGCCATGTCAAAGTGCGCACGGCAAGCCATGCCAGCAAACCAAACACCAGCATACCCACCGCCAAACCCGCCAACACGGTCAATCCCAGCTTGAGTGAACCGGCCTGCCACAGGAATAACGCGCTCAGCACAGCGGCGCCTGACGCATACAGCAAGCCGGTGCGCGCCGGGGGCATACCCAATTCACGGCGAATAACACGCAACGGCGACACGCTTTTCAGCTGCCATAACGGCAAGAAAGTGAATCCAAACAGAAGCGCCATACCGCTGGCTGCAGCCTGCCACAATGGTAGCCAGCCCGGCGGGGGCAAAGCAGCCTCACGCATGGTCTCTATGGACTGCACCAGGGCATATTGCGCCACGTATCCGAGCAAACCACCCAACAGTACGGCAAAACCACCCAGCAGCAAAAACTGGAACATAAAAACGCGCAATACCTGCGCCTGCGTTGCCCCCAAACAGCGCATCATGGCGCAGGTGTCGAGATGGCGCACGATGAAATGGCTCGCGGCCAGCGCCATCGCCACACCTGCCAACACTACAGCAGTAAGCGCCGCCAGCCCTAAGAAATGTTCGGCACGCTCCAATGCAGTTCTAATTTCCGGACGCGCATCGCGCACGTCCTCCAGTTTTTCACCCACTGCCAGCTGTCCTTTCAGCCAGGTACGCAAATCGGCAAGCTGGGCCGAGTCACCCGCAAACAGGATTTTGTAGCTGATACGGCTGCCAGGCTGGACCAGACCGCTAGCTGGCAGATCGGCAGCATTGATCAGCACACGCGGCGCAAAACTGGCGAAGCCGACAGATTGATCCACGTCGCGCACCACGCGCGCAGCCACACGCATGTGCAGCGCGCCGATAACAACTTCATTGCCCAGCTGCAATCCCATGCGTTGTAGCAAACGCTTGTCCGCCCACACCGTGCCGGGCGCAGGGTTGCCTTGCGCGACATGTTGCGTACCATCATCAATGTGAATTTTACCGCGCAGCGGATAGCCTTCTTCCGCTGCCTGAATTTCCGCCAGCACGTTTTGTTGGCCGTAAACCACCATACTGGGAAAAGTCGCAACCTCGACTACTCGCAGACCCCGTTGCAGTGCGGCTGCCCGATAAGCTGGCGGGAATGGATGTGTGGCGACAAGGCGCAGATCGGCACCCAAAAGACTGGTTGCCTCCTGCTGCAAAGCCAGGCCAACCCGGTTGGCAAACAATCCCACGGTAGCAATGCTGCCTACCGCCAGCACCAAAGCAATCAACAGCACGCGCCATTCCCCAGAACGCCAGTCCCGCCGCAGCATAAGCCATGACAGACGCAATGTATTCACGGCACAATCCGCCCTGCCGCCAAATGCAACTGCCGGCCACATTGTTGCGCCAACGCTTTATCATGGGTCACTAATATAAGCGTAGTGCCCTGCGCACTATTTAACTCCAGCATCAGATCAATGATCTGGCCGCCAGTGGCGGCATCAAGATTGCCTGTGGGTTCGTCCGCAAACAGGATTTTCGGCTGCGCGACAAACGCGCGCGCCATCGCCACGCGCTGTTGCTCGCCACCGGACAAATGTTTGGGTAAATGGCCCAGGCGCGCGGCCAGCCCCACGCGCTGCAAGGCAGCTGTAGCACGCTCGCGCGCATCGGATGCGCCGTGTAATTCCAGCGGCAGCATCACGTTTTCCAGCGCGGTCAACGCTGGCAGCAACTGAAATGATTGGAAAACAAAACCTGCCAGACGACCCCGTAAACGCGCGCGCTCATCCTCATCAAAAGAAAAAATATCAACTTCGTCGAGGTACACTGTCCCGCTACTGGGAACATCTAGCCCGGCTAACAGTCCCAACAATGTGGATTTGCCGGAACCGGACGCACCCAAAATCGCAAGGCTGTCGCCCGGCTCGACGGCAAAACTGACCTCGTGCAAGATAACAAGAGGCTGGCCACCACTTTCTACTTGCTTACCCAGATTCATTGCCCGCAAAATAGACGCCATGAAATTTTCTACTTTCTTTAAATCAGTTTTATTATGTGCGTGTTGCCTGCTGCCTGGGGTGAGTAGCGCACAACAACAAACCATACTGGTGTTTGGCGATAGCCTATCGGCGGCGTATGGCATTCCACGGGCATCGGGTTGGGTCAACCTGTTACAGCAAGAATTACAACACAGCCATCCACAATATAAAGTAGTGAACGCCAGCATCAGCGGCGAAACAACCAGTGGCGGCCGGCAGCGTATTGCCCCAACCTTGCGCCAGCATTCCCCCGACATTGTCATTCTGGAACTGGGCGCCAATGACGGCCTGCGCGGCACGCCTATCGCCGATATCGAAAGCAATCTCAGCGCCCTTATCCAACAATCGCAGAAAGGCAACGGAAAAGTGCTGCTTGTGGGAATCCAGTTACCGCCCAATTATGGCAAAAACTACACCGACCAATTCAAGGCGCTCTTTTCCCGGCTGGCGCAGCGCCACAAGGTGGAGCTGGTTCCATTTATGCTGAAAAATGTCCAACCGGAACAATTTCAGGCCGACAACCTGCACCCCACAGCGTCGGCGCAAGCGCTAATCCTTCAAACTATTCTGGACAAGCTGAAACCTTTATTAAAGACGAAAAATTTATAAAGGGCACCTCTAAAATATCGTATTTAACGAAGTTTGATGCCAGCCTGTGTAGATAAACCCGGAAAAGCACTCGCCATTCCCGCGCCAAAACGCTTGGCGAGCCGCTCTGCGATACCCTCATGGGTAGTGAAATCGACAATCTCCTCCGCCTTGATCACATCGCGCGCCACGCTTTCCATATTGCCCATTTCATCCGCCAAGCCCAGCTCGATACTTTTTTGGCCGGTCCAAATCAAGCCACTGAATATATCGGGTGACTCCTTCAGGCGCTTGCCACGTCCTTGTTTCACCACCTCAATAAATTGCTGGTGAATTTCGGCGAGCATATTTTTAGCATGTTCCTGCTGCCCCACATTAACTGGCGAAAACGGGTCCATGAAACCCTTATTTTCACCCGCCGTCATCAAGCGGCGCTCCACACCCAGCTTGTCCATCGTGCCAGTAAAACCAAAACTATCCATCAACACACCGATTGACCCAACCAAGCTCGCCTTATTGACAAAAATCTTGTCCGCCGCAGCCGCCACGTAATAGCAGCCGGAAGCGCATACGTCTTCAATGACTACATACAACGGGATCTTGGGGTACTTGACACGTAAGCGGCGGATTTCATCATTTATATAGCCCGATTGCACCGGACTACCGCCGGGGCTATCCATACGCAAGATCACCCCTTGCGTATGGCTATCCTTGAATGCATCCTGCAAGCTGGTCATGATGCTGTCGGCATTGGCCGCGGTTTCTGCCGCGATCACGCCATGCATATCGACCAACGCGGTGTGCTTACCGGTTAAAGGCAATTCGGATTTGCCTATCCAACCCATAAAAAGAAATAGCAAAACACACAAATAGCCAAACGTCAGCACCTTGAAAAAAATACTCCAGTGGCGCGCCCGGCGCTGCTCCTGAATGGCCGACAAAGCGAGTTTCTCCAGCACGCCTCGTTCCCAGTTATTGTTTTGTTCTGACATAATTATTCCTCAATAAAAATTGCATCCAGTATATCAGGCGTATTCTTTAAACCATGCGCGCAACCCGACAAAATCGTCCAGCAACGCCAGCGGTTCCAGGGCACGTAACTGGTCTACCGGATGCGCACCGTGCGTCATGCCAATCGCGTCCACTCCGGCGTTACGCGCCATTTGCAAATCATGCGTGGTATCGCCCACCATCAGCACGCGCGGCGCCATAACGCCAAGCTCATCCATAATTTCCAGCAACATCGCTGGATGCGGCTTGGAAAATGTTTGGTCAGCCGTGCGGGTAGCGTGGAAATAAGACTCCATCCCGCTTGTCTGCATGGCCCGCTTTAATCCCTGTCGGCTCTTGCCTGTCGCCACTGCCAGCCAGTGCCCGGCAGCATGCAGCTCCGCAATTGTCTGCTGCGCTCCCTCGAACAATGGAATAGCCTCGCCCTGCGCTAAAAAATGATGGCGATAACGCGCCACCAAGTCATCGCGCTGATTCTCCTGAACATCCGGCACGGCGTGGCGCAGCGCCTCAGATAACCCCAAACCAATTACATGCTTCGCAACAGCATCACTAGGTTCGTTTAAGCCTAAATCCCGACATGCGGCCTGGATCGAACCCGCTATTACTGCGGTGGAGTCCATCACTGTGCCATCCCAATCAAACACAATTAAATCATAACGTTTCGCCATAGAAATCCACCAAAAAATAAGGCGCGGATATTAGCATTTTTGCCGGCATCACTTCCAAGCATTGCTAATCTACATACTACCGCCTGGCATTGCGCGCTATGAAAACAACTCGACAATCAAATTCAAGTGACGTTCGTTTGGCTGGGAATGAGTATAAAAATCATGGTTAATTCCATGAAACCTACAAGCTGAATCCGCGAAGCGTTCGCCGAACAATGGCGAACTTGGTTTTAGCGGTGCGCCCGAAGAGATAAAACTGGCCACTGGATAGAGAGTCTTATTTCTGCCTTAACGTTTCGATAGGCATGGATGGCGTCCTCCGGCAACCAAACGTATTTCAGTATTTCGCCGAGAATTTCAGGATGGAGAGATAATGGAGAGTTTCCAGATTCAGACCGATAAGGCAGAGCCCGGTAAGTTAGGCTGAATGAAATGAAGCCCAACATCACAAGGGAATGAACACATGCGTTACCGACGTGCCGATACAGCGTGAGGCACTACCTCTTCACAGTTAATCTGGCTGAACGGCACTCCGATTTATTGGTGCGGCATATCGATGACTTGCGCGCGGCCATGAATACTATGACAATAACTACTATCAATTAACCGAGAAAAACCTATGTCCACTTATATGTACACCACGTCCATACCTGTTTTCAAACAGCTATTGAACAGCCTCAGTGTTATTTTGACCAAAGCTGAGGCATACGCTACCGAGAAAAAAATTAATCCGACAGTATTGTTGGAGGCACGGCTATACCCTGATATGTTCCCCTTGAGCCGCCAAGTGCAAATCGCTGCCGATTTCGCCAAGAGCGTATCTGCGAGGCTGGCGGGTGTTGAGGTACCAGCCTATGACGATAACGAACAAAGCTTCGCCGAGTTGCAGACACGAATTAGCAAGACGCTGTCGTTTATTGAAAGTCTAACGCCCTCACAATTCGAAGGCAGCGAAACGCGTGAAATCGTGTTACGCCCAGGCACACCGAAAGAGAAAAAAATGGTTGGCCACACCTACCTATCCAACTACGGTTTGCCGCAATTTTTATTCCATGTCACCACGGCTTATGCGATTTTGCGGCACAATGGCCTGGAAGTCGGCAAAGGTGACTTTATGGGTGCCTATTAAGGTTATTTGAGTTTAGAGCGATGCGCGATATAGCCGCCAAAATATTGGGGATACGCTTCGTTATAGTTCAAAGGTGGGGCGCTTGCACGCGCCTCCCGCTTTAATGAATTCCGAAACATCAACCTCGATAACGTAAATATTATTTTTACCGGATACGAACGGACTTTTCGTACTCCAACACCCTCGGCTGGGACCTTCCCCGTGCCCTTGCTCACCGAACAAAACAAAGCCGATCTCACCGAGTGCTTTGAAAACATCCTGCTGGCGCGCGAAACCCATTTCCCCGCCACCATCGCCGACCTGTACGACCCAACACCATGCCGGACAACCTGCGCCACGCCCACGAGCGCAACGACGAAGTACTGAAGCGCATTTACATCGGACGTCACTTCAAGAACGACACCGAGCGGCTGGAAAAACTGTTTGAGCTTTATACCAAGATGACGGCTGGTTCAGACAAACAGGGCAAAGACCGCAAGGAGGGTGGCAACGGTTGGTCAAAACAATAGCGCTGTGATACAGAGAATACACGCATTCAATTGGAGACTCTGAATATGGCAACTTCAATTCGCCTTGCTCCTGAAATCGAACAAAGGCTTGATTACCTCGCCTCCCATACTGGGCGCACCAAGGCGTACTACCTACGCGAAATTATCGAGCGGGGTATCGAGGAAATGGAGGACTATTACCTTGCCGCCGACGTGCTGGAGCGTGTCCGCAAAGGACAAGAACAGGTGCATTCCGCTGCCGACGTGAGAAAAGACCTTGGCCTTGGCCTGGACAATTGATTACGCGGAGACGGCCAAAGGGCAGCTACGCAAGCTGGACAAGCAGACGGCGCGGCGTATTGTTGATTTTATGGATGAACGGGTCGCCGGACGGAAAAATCCACGCGACTCAAGCAAAGCGTTGACCGGCTCGCTGGGCGGTTTCTGGTGTTATCGCGTGGGCGACTGCCGGGTGATTTGCGACATTCAGGACGGTGTATTGCGCGTACTCGTGGTGCAGGTTGGCAACTGGCGCGATATTTACCGATAAGGGGATTCACGGTGTATTTCACCCAGTCGCATCACAGCCGATTTTTACAGGTGGCCGATTTGCTGGCTTACATGGCAGGACGCTACGGGAACCATAACAATATTCCAGATCGCTGGCATGAAAAAGAAGTGCAAGCGGCGTGGGAAAAGATAAAGGCCAGCGGGGCTGTGTTCACTCAACGCTGGCCTTAAAGAATTTGGAACGACTAGGCCCAGAAGGAACGGCTCGCATCGAAACGAGGTGCGTTAGTCGCAGGCGTAGCTGTAGCCCAGTTATGGTGTTCTCAACAATTGGTACAAAAACAGAAAGAACATGAACTCAGCCAGCAACCCCACCAAAAATATGTAAGGAAACATTTTTTGTAGGTAACAACGTATTGTGACGAAACGGGTTAAGCAGGCAATCCCCGAAGGGAATGCTCGCAAATCTGAATTTTTAGAGGTACCCTTTAGTCAATATGTCTCCCCTCCCGAAAAATTTATTCTTGGATTCATTGCGCGACCCCATTGTTCGTGACCTCGCATGGGTTATCGGTTCGCCGGGATTGTTGGATGAAACTTGGACCGCTTATGCTGGACGTGTAGTGGATGACGCATGGTGCCGTACGCAATTAAATACATCTGTACAGTGGTTGGCTGAGTTAGATAATGAACCGCGCAACCTGCACAATTTTATTGCCCAGCGTCCGACACGCCGCCTTGGCCAGTATTTTGAATCGCTTATCGCATTCTGGTTAGCGCACATACCCAATACACAAATCATCGCCACCAATTTGCAGGTTCAAAATGCGCAACGTACTTTGGGTGAATATGACTTTTTATTTCGTGATGCCGATGGAAATATTTGTCATTGGGAAACCGCCGTAAAGTTCTACCTGCAAGCGGAACCATTGCTCGAACAACGTGCATTCATCGGCCTTGCGGTACGCGACCGGCTCGATATTAAATTGGATCGCGTATTCCAGCATCAACTTGAATTAGGCCACACACCCGCTGGGCGCGCAGCACTGCCAACAGGAGTAGTGCTGAAAAGAATACAGGCTTTCATCAAAGGCTACTTGTTCTATCCTGCGACACAAGCAGGAAAATATTCTATTCCCGTCACCCCCATCCCTGGCGTATCTGACAACCATTTGTCCGGCTGGTGGATACGCCACCCGGTTAGCTCACTACCGCAAACAACACCGGATAGCTACTGGACTATATTGCCACGCTTACGATTTTTGGCCCCAGTGCGCCTGGATGCGGAAGCCAGCGTAATGGGGTGGGCTGAGATATGTGCTGCACTTGATGCACATTTCACGGTTTCCGACGAGTCTGTACAGGTGATCGAGCTCCAGCGTGATAGGGATAATAGCTGGCACGAAGCGACACGCGGATTTGTGATGTGCAGTATGTGGCCAATCATAAATACCTGAGGTAAGCTGAGAAAACTGGAGTGGGCAAAGGTCAAACGGAAGCTGGCAGGTGATGAGGCTGCTGTTGCCCAGAGTGAAGGTGTTGGCGCCGGGAGAGGTCGTTAGCCCAGGCTACGCTTACTCCAAAATGACGAATCCGCGTGGGCATAAAGCGTGCCCACCCTATATGGCTTAAGAGAGTAGAGACAAGACTATCGCCTGCCAACTACGCTACCATTTATTTTTATCCAAAAAGCCATTCGCATTAAGCTTGTCGGAAATGTTATGCTTCGACAGGCTCAGCACGAACAGCTGCCAAGTTCATTCGTGCCGGATTAATAGCTCCGCATCGGCCAGTACAACTGGCTTGCGATTGACCTTCAATCGTTCAGTCAATTCAAAAATCTAAATATGTGCCTAGCCATTCCCGCCCGCATCGAACAATTAATCGCTGAAGACAGCGCCATCATCAATCTGGGCGGGATGCGCAAGGAAGTCTCGCTCGCCTTGGTGGAGAATATCGTGGTGGGCGATTATGTGATCGTGCATGCCGGCTATGCGCTACAAAAGCTTGACCAGGAAGAAGCTGCACACACGCTGGCGATGTTCGCCGAGATAAGCACGATGAATGACTTGCACGGTGATGAAGCTTGAAATATGTAGACGAATTTCGCGACGGTGAATTGGCCAAGAATATTGCCGCTAACATCGCGCGCGAAGCGACCGCCGCATCAGGCTATCGCCTGATGGAATTTTGCGGCGGCCATACTCACGCCCTTTCCCGCTACGGCATTGCGGACTTGTTGCCAGCTAGTGTGCGCATGATTCATGGCCCGGGTTGCCCGGTCTGCGTGCTGCCGATCGGTCGCGTGGATCAGGCGATTCGGCTGGCACGCGAGTATGGCGTGATCTTGTGCACCTATGCTGACACCATGCGCGTGCCGTGCTCCGATAATCTCACCCTGATGCGCGCCAAGTCGGGCGGAGCGGATGTGCGCATGATCTACTCGACACAGGATGCGCTGAAGATCGCGCGGGATAACCCGGATCGACAGGTAGTATTTTTCGCCATCGGCTTCGAGACCACTACTCCGCCCACGGCTGTGGCGGTCAAACAGGCGACAGCCGAGGGGCTGAAGAACTTCAGCGTTTTGTGCAACCACGTACTGACTCCGGCGGCGATGCACGCGATTCTATCTGTAGAGGGCGGAGTGGCGCTGGATGGGTTCGTCGGCCCGGCGCATGTTTCCACTGTCATTGGCAGCAAACCGTATGAAGTGTTCGCCGACGATTACGGCAAACCGGTGGTGATCGCCGGATTCGAACCGCTCGATGTGATGCAGGCAATACTCATGCTGATACGCCAGATCAATGAGAGCCGTGCAGCAGTAGAAAACGAATTCACCCGCGCGGTGACGCGTGAAGGCAATCTCAAGGCACAGGCATTGGTTCAAGAGGTGTTCGAGTTGCGCGAGGTGTTTGAGTGGAGAGGCCTGGGCAGCATCCCTCACAGCGCCTTGAAACTGCGACCCGAATTCGCCGAATTCGACGCGGAGCTGAAATTCAGCATCGATTATGTGGCCGTGCGCGATCACAAAGCTTGCGAATGCGCCGCTATCCTGCGCGGTGAAAAGCGTCCGCAGGAGTGCAAGATCTTTGGCACGGTGTGTACGCCGGACAACCCAATCGGCTCCTGCATGGTGTCATCGGAAGGCGCTTGTGCCGCGCATTACAGCTATGGGCGTTTTCGGGATGTTGCTTAATGAATAAGACTCTATGTAATTCGTGTTGGGTAACCCTTTGATGGGTTCAAGATGAAAAATAAAAAAATCAGCTCAAAATCCTTTTATCCTTTGACAGGCGGACTTTAAACATAATCTGGCCGGATCAATACGTTAGTTAGGATATATTTGAACTTATTTGCCAGTCAAACTGCCAAATTGTACGGTGACTGTACCTTGCCACTTCAAACTTCACTTGGCTATATTAGCTAGATGAAAAATACTTACAATTACACTTATTCGGGCTCACCGAGAGATTCGGTCAAGCCTAAATGATCAAAAGCTTATAATATAAACTTCTAAATTAACTCAATTTGAGTCATTAATTATCAATTACGTTCAGGAAACCCTATGCGAAAAATCATTCTTTTAATATCATTATTGCTCACGATATCAACAGTAAACTCGGCAGAATCTCATATGCGCCCGGGATTATGGGAAATGACGACGACATCAGGCTTGTTATCGCTTGTACCAATGATTCCACCGGATCAAATGCAAAACTTGACGAACTTAGCTAAACAGTACGGGCTTGATATGCCCAAGATTAATAATGGTGCGGCAACATCCCAGGTTTGCATTACCCAGGAAATGGCGAATCAAAAAATTCCAACTGTTTTGAATCAAAACCAATATGGATGTGATGTTAAAAATGCTGTCCAAAATGGAAACGATTACAAAATAAACCTTATCTGTGAAAACTCTGTCCTTAAGGGGAATGGGGTAACTGAGGGAATTTTTACGAGCCCAGAGAGTTTTACCGGGCGGACTGAATTTAACGGAGTTGTACAGGGCAATCCTGTTAGTGAACGCGCTTACACTGACGGCAGATGGCTTAGTGAAAACTGCGGAACAGTGAAACCTTTCCGTGATCCTCGTTAAGCAAATTTACGGCACTTTATGCCGTTTGGGAAAACTTATCCCATAACGCCCCGAAGCTGAAGTGCGGTAAAATGAACCGAGAAATTAACCGTTCATGCGGGGAAAAGCTGATCATCTGAATGATTTTCAAAATCTGTTACTACTAAATTTCAATAACAATAACTACTCCAGGTTTGCAATTTAAAATTAAAAATTTATATATAAATGGCTGCCCCGCCTTTATAAGGTTTATTTCACGGTTAACCGCAGGGTTGCTATTGGGAGCCACACTATCGCTGTTTGGTTGTACGAGTGTAGGGCCTGATTTTAAGCAGCCTGACCCGCCCGCCGTAACAAGTTACACCACTCAAAAATTACCGGAACAAACCGCAACAGCATTAGGTTCCTTTGGCAAAGCGCAACGTTTCGTGCCCGGCAAAGATGTACCAGTGGACTGGTGGCGAAATTTTGGCTCAGCCAAACTTAATACGCTCATCGGCCAAGCCTTCAGCGCCAGTCCAACATTAGATGCGGCGCAAGCTACGCTGCTGCAAGCACAGCAAACCTATACTGCGCAAATGGGTTCCTTGCAATATCCCAAGGTGAACGGCAAGCTGGATGGACAGCGACAAAAATTCAATCCTTCAATTTTTGGCCAGCCGGGCGGCAGCAGAATATTCGATTTGTATAACGCGGGCGTAACGGTTAGTTATAACCTCGATCTTTTCGGTGGTAACCGACGCTCGCTCGAATCTTTTGCCGCGCAGGCTGATTATCAACGTTACCAGCTTGAAGGCGCGCGGCTGACGCTTGCCGCCAATATCACGACAACGGCAATGTCACAGGCACAATTTGCCGCACAGATTGATGCCACCGTGGCCATTTTGGCGGCGCAAAATAAACAGCTAGATATTGCGAGACAACGCTTCAAACTGGGCGCTGTACCCCGCAGTGATGAATTCACTTTGCTTACCCAAGTAGAGCAAACCCGCGCTAGCATTCCGCTCTTGCGTAACAATCTTGAAAAAGCAAATAACTTACTTGCTGTGTTAGTGGGTCAGTTACCTGGTGCGGCGCAAATACCAAAATTTACTTTAGCGGATTTTAATCTGCCGACAGATATTCCTCTTGTCATCCCTTCAGAATTAGTGCGCCAGCGACCTGACATTCAAGCGTCTGAGGCTTTGTTACATGTAGCGAATGCACAATATGGCGTGGCCATGTCCACTGCCTATCCGCAAATTAACTTATCGTCTAATCTGAACTCGCAGGCACTTGCCGCATCCAGCTTATTTGGAGCCGGATCAATGGTTTGGAGCTTGGTAGGCCAAATAGCGCAGCCATTGTTCAATGCTGGCCTCAAAGCCGGGATTAAGTCAGCGAAAGCGGGGGTTAGTGCAGCAACGGCTAACTATCGCCAAACCGTACTGCAAGCTTTACGCAATGTTGCTGATGTTCTGCATACACTGGACAACGACGCACAAATATTGCAAGCGCAAGCCGCCGCTGATGCTTCGGCGCAAGCGTCGCTGAATCTTATCCAACAACAATTTTTATTAGGAAGCGTGAGTTATTTGCAGCTACTTACCGCGCAGCAGCAGGTACAACAAACCCAGATCAACTTAATTGCCGCACAAGTTCAGCGTTTAACTGACACCGCAGCGCTTTATCAAGCTATGGGCGGTGGTTGGGCTACCGCGTCAAAAAAAGAGACGGCGCTCCTATCGCAACGTACTGAATTAGTATTGCAAAATACCACCGGGCACAAAAATTTTGTGCGCCATCTTTGGAACCCAAATTGAGCATGGAGTATTTTCATGACTAAAGGAACGACCAAACGCATGGTCATCATGTTGCTATTGGCCGCATTAGTGTTTGGCGGAATTTATGCTTTTCAACAATTTCGCAACAAAATGATACAACAGTCTATCCGAGGACAAGCTAGCCCTCCGCAAAGCGTATCTACCACCGTGGCGCAAACATCTACTTGGCAACCTTTAGTCGAAGCGGTAGGTAATCTGCGTGCCTCTAATGGCACCAGCCTGGCAGCCGAGGTCAGCGGCATAGTCACCGCCATACACTTTGATTCTGGAGCGATGGTAAAAGCGGGGCAGCTAATATTAGAACTAAATGCCGCGCCACTTAAAGCCCAGCTCGAACAGCTCAAGGCGGCCGCCCGGCTCGCCAAACAGAATTACGACCGCGATCTTGCCCAACTCAAAATACAAGCGGTTAGCCAAGCTGCGGTAGATATTGCTGCGGCCAATTTGAAAAGTGCTTTAGCCCAGGTAACGATGCAAGAATCCATCATTGCGCAGAAAAGTATCCACGCTCCCTTTGCTGGCCAGCTCGGTATACGTCAAGTAGACCTTGGTCAATATCTGGCGCCAGGCACTACCCTGGTGAATCTGCAAAAACTTGATCCTATGTATCTGGACTTTACGGTACCACAGGCTCAAATTGACTTAGTCCATGTTGGCGAGAACGTTACCGTACAAACCAATGCATTTCCAAACAAGGTTTTCACCGGCACCATTTCCGCGATTGAGCCACAGGTGGATATATCAACACGTAATCTTAAAGTACGGGCAAGTCTGGCCAATCCAAAAGGTGAATTGCTGCCCGGATTATTCGCAACGGCGCGGGTGAAGAGAGGGGAAGAAAAACAGTACGTCACCGTGCCAAATTCAGCCATTGCCTATAACCCCTATGGCAGCACCGTGTTTATTGTGAAAAATGAAGGAAAAGGAACCGATGGCAAGCCTAAACTGGTGGCCGCGCAGCGTTTTGTTACGACCGGCTTGACACGTGGCGATCAGGTGGCCGTGCTTAGCGGTCTGCAAATGGGTGAGGTTGTGGTCACTTCGGGTCAACTCAAACTACGCAATGGCACCCCGGTAATCGTAAATAATAGCGTGCAACCGTCTAACAATCCCAATCCTGAGGTAAAAGACGAATGAACAGCACTGCTGGAGCTGTGATGAAAAAATTTACTGACATTTTCGTCGAACGTCCAGTTCTGGCAATCGTCATTAGCCTGGTCATACTGGTTTTGGGCTTACGCTCACTGGCTTCATTGCCGGTACTGCAATATCCTTATACCCAAAACGCGGTAGTTACGGTCAACACTGCGTATCCAGGCGCTGATGCCAATCTAGTGGCTAGCTTCATCACCACTCCGCTGGAAAATGCCGTAGCACAGGCCAACGGTATTGATTACATGACCTCCAACAGCACCCAGGGAGTAAGCACTATTAGTGCCAATCTTCGGTTAAATTATGACCCAAGCAAGGCCTTAACTGAAATTAACACCAAAGTTAATGCAGTTCTCAATCAATTGCCGCCACAGGCGCAAAAACCCACACTCTCTGTCAGTATCGGGCAGACCATCGATGCGATGTATATCGGTTTCTACAGCGATGTTCTCAAACCTAATCAAGTCACTGACTATCTCGTGCGCTCCGTACAACCTAGGCTACAAGCGACTGAAGGCGTGCAAGTTGCCGAATTACTGGGTGCAAAAAACTTCGCCCTGCGGGCATGGCTAGACCCACAAAAACTCGCCGCAGTTGGTCTCACCGCTGCCGATGTATATGCCCTTTTGGCCGCAAATAATTTTCTTTCATCCAGCGGCCAATCCAAAGGGCAAATGGTGCAGATTAACCTGAATGCATCTACCGCACTGCATTCAGTAGATGAATTCAAGCAGATGATAATCAAGCAACAAGGCAACTCGGTCGTGCGTTTGGCAGACGTAGCGAGTGTTACTTTGGGCGCTGATGACTATGATACCAGCGTATCTTTTGACGGTAAAAAAGCGGTTTATGTGGGCATTCAGGTTGCGCCAGGCGCAAATTTGCTGGATGTAATCGCCCGGGTACGCAAAGTTATGCCTGAAATTCAGGCACAACTACCGCTGGGTTTGAATAGCAATATCGTTTATGACTCGACCAAATTCGTCAATTCGTCGATTAACGAGGTCGTAAAAACGCTTGTAGAAGCCGTCCTCATTGTTACTGCAGTGGTATTTGTTTTTTTGGGTTCGCTACGCTCGGTGCTGATCCCGGTGATTGCGATACCCCTTTCACTGGTCGGAACTTTCTCAGTGATGCTGGCCTTGGGCTATTCCATCAACCTACTCACGCTATTGGCTCTCGTACTTGCCATCGGGCTAGTCGTAGACGATGCCATCATCGTAGTGGAAAACGTCAGCCGTCATTTGGAAGAAGGATTGTCGCCTTTCGAATCAGCTATAAAAGCGGCACGTGAGCTGGCTAATCCTATTATTGCGATGACCATTGTGCTTGTCGCGGTATATGTACCGATCGGTTTTATGACTGGCCTTACTGGCGCGTTGTTTACCGAGTTTGCTTTTACTTTGGTGGGTGCAGTAACGATGTCAGCCGTGATAGCGCTGACACTTTCGCCAATGATGTGTTCGCGGCTTCTGCGTTCACCTAAACGCGAAGGCGGCAACTGGCAAGACCGTTTGGAAATATGGTTAGATAAACAATTTGAACGTTTACACATCCGTTATGAAAGAACCCTGCACGGCACACTCAACTTCGTCACGGTAATAGCCATATTCGCTTTGGTGGTAATAGGTGGAATCTATTTTCTGTACACCACCTCGATGTCTGAGCTTGCGCCACAGGAAGACCAAGGTGTGCTGATTGCGGCTTCTTTTAACGCGCCGGACGCGACCCTACAGCAACGGGAAATATTTGGTGAGCAGATTCAAAAAACTTTTAAGGCTTACCCGGAAACAGATCACATATTCCAGCTCAATATGCCGACACAGGTTATCACCGGTATGGTGCTTAAGCCCTGGAATGAACGTGCTAAAACCTCGATTCAGCTACAACCCGAAGTACAAAATGAATTGGGGAAAATCGCAGGCACGCAAAATGCCCTTTTCCAGCCACCCCCGCTGCCCGGTGCGCGCGGCTTGCCAATACAGTTTGTGATTACCACTACAGAACCATTTGCCAAACTCTATGACGTGTCACAAAAATTTTTGCAAGACGCAGAAAAAACAGGCGAATTTATTTTCATACAGTCGGACTTGCGCATTGACTTACCACAAACTACGGTAGTGATTGACCGCAATATGGCGTCACAGCTCGGGCTAAATATGCAAGACATAGGCTCTGGCCTATCTGCCATGCTAGGCGGGGGATATGTGAACTATTTCGAGCTTGAAGGCCGGTCTTATAAAGTTATTCCCCAAGTAGCACAGCGTTTCCGTCTTAATACAGATCAGCTCAAACACTATTATCTGCGTACCGCAAGCGGGCAGATGGTGCCTCTGTCAACAGTAGCCCATCTTAAAAGCAGTACTGAACCGGAAACCATCAATCACTTTCAGCAACAAAATATGGCAACCATACAGGGGGTGGCTTTCCCTACTATCTCGCAAGGCCAAGCACTGGACAGGCTTAAAACTTTAGCGCAGGAAACCTTACCTGCCGGATACGGCTACGACTACTCAGGACCCTCACGACAATTTATACAGGAATCGGGTGGACTATTACTTACCTTTTTCTTTGCTATCGTCATTATTTTTCTGGCACTTGCGGCCCAATTTGAAAGCTTCCGCGACCCGGTTATCATTTTAGTGTCTGTACCCATGTCTATAGCAGGCGCATTGATTTTTATCAACCTTGGCATTGGACACACCAAGCTTAATATTTACACTGAAGTTGGCTTGGTAACACTCATTGCTCTCGTCTCAAAACACGGTATTTTGATTGTTGAGTTTGCCAATAATTTGCAAAAAATGGGATTAAGCAAGCGGGATGCCATTGAGAAAGCGGCTGGTTTACGTCTGCGTCCGATACTAATGACAACCGCCGCCATGGTACTGGGTGTTTTGCCGCTTATCACAGCCAGTGGTGCCGGTGCAGTAAGCCGCATTAATATGGGCTTAGTGATCGCCAGCGGCCTATCGATAGGTACATTGTTTACCTTGTTTGTTGTACCTGGTATGTACATGTTGCTTGCCGCTGAACGTAAGCATGAAGCAATATCAGTTTCGAATGCCGAAACTTGAAAGATTTTGCTATAGCTTCTTCGTATGAAACGCCATATGAGCACCTCTAAAAATTCAGATTTGCCAGCATCCCCTTCGGGGATTGCCTGCTTAACCCGTCTCGTCACAATACGTTGTTGCTCACAAAAATATTCATTACATATCAATTACATGCCGCGTCAACATTTTTTATTCGCGCCTAGTCTTGCTTAGAACTCTTAATTTTTAGAGGCGCCCATATATTATTTTTTCAAAATATTTTTAAGGTCGGCGAAAGGATTAAAAGTAGCCGCGGATTGAGAGGGGTTACCATCGGAACGGCCTGCTGAGTCCTTGACCCGAGAGTGCTCATTTTCGTGGCAATAGGTACACAAAAGCTCCCAGTTGCTACCATCCGGGGGATTATGGTCATGGTTATGATTTTTGTGATGGACTTCTAATAATTGAAGGTTTTCACGGGTGAAAGTACGGGCACAGCGACCACAAACCCACGGATACATCTTGAGTGCTTGTTCCCGATATCCCATCGCACGCTTTTCTGCATTTTGACGTGCATCCAGCACAAGCTTGTCTAGCTTACTATTTTTTATAGTCATAACCATTTGTTTAAAATTTAATTAATTAATTCGTATCACGGTAAATTTTGCACCCCCCCAATACTGCCACACGCACACCAACAAAATGGAAGGTGTTTATTATACGGGGAGATCATTTCCGTTGGCTGGCTCAAGGCGAACAGACTTCAAACATAATCGGGCCGAATCAATCATCATCAAAGATACCAATAACGTGTGTTACGCGTACTTTCCTGGCTGATCCTGGCGCGTAACTACCAGTCACATAAGACACTTTCCGATTTATGTTGTTGAATTTCATCACCCTGCACATGCTAAAATTCAAGCCGTTGACTTGATACTGAATTCGGCACATGTCCAGTTCTACCCACAACCTGCTCATTGATTTTTTTTCCGATCTGGAGCAAACCGCCATTCTTTGGCAGATAGCTCTGCTGGCACTGAGTTTGGCACTTGCCTGGGGAATAAACCACTTGTTGTTGGGCCGGCTTTCCAAGTCGGAATGGGTGTCGAAAATCGGTTTGGGTGGCGTATCCCGAATCGCTTTTCCGCTGATTGCGTTATTGTTGGTGTTGATCGGAAGAGCCATACTCAAAAACTGGCATTCCATCAATATTCTGAATATTGTTGTGCCCCTCCTGTTTGCATTGATGCTGATTCGCCTGGTCGTATACATCATCCGCCAAGTTTTTGTGTCGAGCAGTTGGCTCCAAGGCTCTGAACAATTCATCGCCATGACAATTTGGGTTGGGTTCGCCCTACACCTCACAGGGTATCTCCCTGAAATCCTGGATGCAATGGATCACCTCGACTTTCATATTGGCAAGCAGCGAATTTCATTGCTCCTTATTCTGAGCGGCATTCTCTCGATTTTTGTCACTATGCTTGTGGCGATGTGGCTTGGGAAGACGTTGGAACATAAGGTAATGGCCACAAAAAACTTGGACATGAATTTGCGCGTGGTGCTATCCAAGCTGATCCGTGCTTGTTTGGTCGTACTTGGTGTTTTGATCGCGTTATCTTTGGTGGGCATCGACATTACCGTGCTTTCCGTATTCGGTGGAGCCTTAGGTGTAGGTATGGGTTTTGGTTTGCAGAAAATTGCCAGCAATTACGTTAGCGGGTTCATTATCCTGCTGGATCGTTCTATCCATCCGGGTGATATCTTGACGGTAGATGGCCGTTTCGGCAAGGTTTCGCAATTAACCACTCGCTACTTGGTACTGGAAAATACTGATGGCACCGAAGCAATTATCCCAAATGAAATTCTAATCACCTCTACGGTTGTCAATCATTCCTTCACCAACCGCCAAATACGTGTCGGCATTTCGGTACAGGTCAGTTACCAGAGCGACTTGCACCTTGCTATGGAAATCATGAAGCAGGCAGCAGAGAATCAGACCAGGGTACTGGCCGATCCTGAAATAAAAGTTTATCTCAAGTCGTTTAGTGACAACGGTATCGATTTGGAAATGGGTGTCTGGATTAACGACCCCGAAGAGGGACAGCTGAACCTGCGCTCCGACATCAATATGGAAATTTGGCGTAAATTCCAGGCATCAGGCATAGAAATTCCCTTTCCGCAGCGGGATGTCCGTATTATTAGCGGGAAACCCTCCGTCTAATATTGGTTAGTTGAATAGCTAGCCCATAAATATTTTATTGGGTCAGGCAATAAAGTATTCTTTATAACAGCAGAGCAAACAATGGGGTGCCATCTTGAAGAATGTCTCGGACGCGGATTCGAACACTGCGGGTACGACCGGTTTGATCCACTCGATTATCGCTAAAGCCTATACGGAATCACCACACTTGTTGCACGTGTTGTATACACTACAACAACAGTGTTTGCATATCTCCGAAGAGGCTGTTCATAAAGTTGCCGCACATCTTGACCTTCCCCACAGCCAAGTGGATTCGGTGGTCGAATTTTATTCCTTCTTTCACAAAATTCCACGCGGACGATACGATATTCTGTTTAGCAACTGTACCAGTTGCGGCTATATGGCCGGGGGCGTGGATCTAATGGCTATACTCGGCCAGCGGCTGGGCATTGTTGCTAGCAATACGCGCAACGATGGGTTGGTCAGCATGGGTCAGACTTCTTGCATCGGCATGTGCGACCATGGCGCAGCATTGTTGGTTAACGGCATGCCGATCGTCAACCTGGATGCCGCCATGATAGCCCGCATCGCTGCTTTGGTTGAGGCAGAGATACCTCTGGAGGATTGGCCGTCTGGGTGGTTCCAGGTCGACGACAATATTCGTGTCAGTGGCTTGTTGCTCAAAGATAGGCTTTCAGCAGGTACGGGTTTGCGAGCGATGCTCGCGCTTGGCGCCGCAGACACGTTGAGCAAGATTATCCAGTCGGGTTTGCGCGGCCGTGGAGGTGCGGGGTTCAGTACCGGCATGAAGTGGCAGTTCTGCCGCGAAGCGCAGGGTGCCGCACATTATGTGGTATGCAATGCCGATGAAGGCGAGCCCGGCACATTCAAAGATCGTGTTTTATTGCATAGCCATGCAGATAGTTTGTTCGAGGGCATGACTGTGTGTGCCTTTGCGGTGGGGGCAAAACAGGGCTACCTCTATCTGCGCGGCGAGTACCGATACCTGCTGCCGCATCTGCAATCCGTATTAGCGCGCCGCCGCAAACTGGGTTTGCTGGGTGTCGACATCCTCGGCCAGCCTGGATTCAGTTTTGACATTGATATCGTGGTGGGCGCAGGCGCCTACATCTGCGGCGAGGAATCGGCGCTGATCGAATCACTGGAAGGCAAACGCGGTATTCCGCGGGTGCGTCCGCCATTCCCGGTGACACATGGCTATCGTGGCCAACCTACTGTCGTCAACAATGTCGAGACATTCATCGCGGCTGCCCATATTGTGCTGCGCGGCAGTGCCTGGTTCAGGGCAGTGGGTACCGGGAAGTCGGCTGGCAGCAAGATTCTGAGCATCAGCGGTGATTGCGCTGCACCGGGAATTTATGAATATCCGTTCGGTGTCACTATCCGGCAGGTGCTGCACGACTGTATGGCTAAAGACGCCCAAGCAGTACAAGTCGGCGGACCTTCCGGGACATTGATTGGCAGCACGGAATTCGACCGCAGACTTAGCTTTGATGATTTGTCCACGGGTGGTTCGTTAATGGTATTTAGTCAGGCACGGGATTTGCTGGCGGTCATAGTCAATTTTGCGCACTTTTTTGCCCATGAGAGTTGTGGTTTTTGCACCCCGTGTCGGGCCGGTACCACGCTGCTCAAAAATGGTTTGGACAAAATCGCCGGCGGACACGGCACGCGATATGATCTGGATGAAATGCAGCGCCTTGCTACGCTGGTCAAATGCCGCTCGCATTGCGGTCTGGGGCAGACCGCAGCGAACCCTATTCTGGATGGTTTGCAGCGTTTCCCGCAGGTGTTCGGGCAACGCTTGGTGCATCGCGATTTTGAGCCGCATTTTGATCTGGACGCGGCACTTGAGGAAGCTCGCCAGATCAGCCACCGCGATGATGCGGCAGCCCACATTGAATGAGAGTGGCAACATGAGCGCGGACACAAAACAAAATACCATCACGATAGACGGACAAGAGATTCCGTTTCTGGCGGGGCAGACCATCATGGATGCGGCACTGGCAGCCGGTGTCTATATCCCGCATCTGTGCCACCGGCAGGGGCTCACGCCGCATGGCAGTTGCAAGCTTTGTGTGGTCGATGCCGACAACAGGAGCGTATCGGCCTGCACCATGCCCGCCGTGGCCGGACAGCGAATCAGCAACAATACGCCGGCGCTGAACGAAGTGCGCAAAACCATCACGCAAATGTTGTTCATCGAAGGCAACCATATCTGCCCATCCTGCGAAAAGTGCGGCGACTGCACGCTGCAGGCAATGGCCTATCATCTAGGAATGCTGGACGGACATTTTCCGCAGTTCTTCCAGCGCCGCAAAGTGGATGCCTCGCATCCGACAATTATGCTGGACCGCGACCGTTGCATACTGTGCGAGCTGTGCGTGCGCGCCAGCCGTGAAGTGGATGGCAAGAACGTGTTCGCGATTGCAGGACGTGGAATCAATGCGCATCTGATCGTGAACTCAGCGAGCGGAAAGCTGGTGGATAGCGATCTTGAAACCAGTGACATGGCGGCACACATTTGTCCGGTAGGTGCGATCCTGATCAAGGAACATGGCTATGAAGTGCCGATCGGACAGCGCACCTTTGACCTGCACCAAGTCAGCGAGATTGGTTTGGAAAAAACCATCCTGACTAAAGCGAGGCAACCTGATGAGTAAAATCAGAATTGCCACCACTTCGCTGGCAGGTTGTTTCGGCTGCCATATGTCCTTTCTCGATATGGATGAACGACTGGTCGCCTTGCTGGAACATGTCGAGTTCAATCGCTCGCCGTTTACCGACATCAAACATTGCGGCCCTTGCGATATCGGCCTGATCGAGGGCGGAGTATGCAACGCGGACAATGTACATGTGCTGCGCGAATTTCGCGATAACTGCAAGATACTCATCGCGGTCGGCGCCTGCGCCATCAATGGCGGAGTGCCCGCCATGCGCAACCATTTCAGTTTACGCGAATGTCTGGAAGAGGCTTATGTAAATGGAGTGGGTGTGGAAAATCCACAGATCCCGAATGATGTGGAACTGCCGCTGCTGCTCGACAAAGTGCACCCTATCCATGATGTAGTGCGCGTCGATTACTATCTGCCTGGCTGTCCGCCGTCGGCTGATGAGTTTCTCAAGATATTGGGTGATCTGTTAGCGGGCAAAGAGCCTTCACTCCCTAATAATCTGCTGCATTACGATTAACGAAACACAGCTATGGAACAGAACGCCGGCCCCTCATCCGACATTGACCCTCCGCCTAATCTCCGGCGCGTTGCCATTGACCCGATCTCGCGTGTTGAGGGGCATGGCAAAATCACGCTACTGCTCGACGCGGATAACCATATCCATGAGGCACGTTTTCACATCGTCGAGTTTCGGGGTTTCGAAAAATTCATTCAGGGGCGCCCCTACTGGGAAGTGCCGTTTATCGTTCAGCGGTTGTGCGGGATCTGTCCGGTCAGCCATCAACTGGCGGCGGCCAAGGCGGTGGATCAGTTGGTCGGTATGGAGCGGCTCACGCCGACGGCCGAGAAGCTGCGCCGCCTGCTGCACTTTGGTCAGACCTTGCAATCGCATGCACTGCACTTTTTTCATTTGTCTTCTCCCGATTTGCTGTTCGGCTTCGGCAGCGATCCGGTGCAGCGCAATATCTTCGGCGTGCTGGAAAAATATCCCGATCTCGCGCTGAAAGGCGTGAAATTGCGCAAGTACGGGCAACAGATCATCGCGGCGATCAGCGGCAAGCGCATCCACGGCACCGCCACCGTGCCGGGTGGCATGAACAAGCCGCTCACCGTCGCCGAGCGCGATACCTTGCTGGTCGATATAAAAAACATTCTGGCCTGGAGCCAGGAAGCGCTGGCAGTGAACGAACAGATTCATACCGCGCATCCCGAGCATTACCGCTTCGCCACTATTCATAGCAACTTCCTGAGCGTGGTTGGAGGCGGCGGGGAGCTGGAGTTATATCACGGCGGATTGCGCGCGCGTTCGGCGACGGGTGCGATGCTTTTCGACCAGTTCGACTATCGCGGCTTTCAGGACATCCTGCGCGAAGAAGTGCGCCCATGGAGTTATATGAAGTTTCCGTATTTGGTCGAGCTGGGCAAGGAGCAAGGCTGGTACCGTGTCGGTCCACTGGCGCGCGTGAACAACTGCGATTTCATTTCAACGCCTTTGGCGGAAGCCGCGCGCAAGCACTTCAGGGAATTCGGCCGGGGCGGTTTCGTGCAAGACACGCTGGCCTATCACTGGGCGCGCATGATCGAAGCGCTGCATTGCGCGGAATCGATTCAGGCGTTGCTGCATGATTCAGATATTACCGGCACCGACCTGGTCGCAGATTTGGGCGAAAAGCGCAGTGCGGGGATCGGCGTGATCGAAGCGCCGCGCGGGACACTATTCCATCATTATCAGATCGATGAGCAAGGGCTGATTGTTAAGGCCAATCTGATCGTCTCGACTACCAGCAACAATCAGGCGATGAACGAATCGGTGCGCTCGGTCGCCAATGAATACCTTGAAGGCCGCGAGATCACCGAAGGCTTGCTGAACCATCTGGAAGTCGCAGTGCGCGCCTACGATCCCTGCCTGTCCTGTGCCACTCATGCCTTGGGCAAGATGCCGTTGCAGGTGGAGTTACTTGATGCCGACGGTACGCTGCTTGATCGGCTGGTCAAGGGTAGCAATGGCGTGATCGAACGAACGGTCTGAGCGCCATGGTAAAGCTGCTGCTGTTCGGATACGGTAATCCCGGGCGCGGAGACGATGCTCTCGGCCCGGAGTTGATCGGGTGCATTGCGCAATTGCATCTCGCCGGTATTGAATGTCAGAACGACATGCAACTGCAAGTCGAGCACGTCACGGACCTGGCAGCTTGTGACCGGGTGTTGTTCATTGATGCCGATATGTCCTGTGCGGAGCCTTGCGTTTTTTCCGAAATCGCAGCTGAAAAAGATGGCAGCTATACTAGCCATGCGATGAGCCCGACGGCCTTGTTATACGCCTATCGACAGGTGTATGGGAAGGATGCGCCACCGGCTTTTTTGTTGCGCATACGCGGCTACAATTTCGCGCTGGGCGATCCATTGACCGACCAAGCTGCGGCCAATTTGGATACGGCAACAAAGCTGGTTCGTGGGCTGTGCATGGATGCAAGTCTGCAACGCTGGCGGCGCTTGGTGAACAAAGGAGATTTGATTGCATGAACCGATCATGGAACTGGATTATCTAAGCCATGCATGAAATGTCGCTGGCCGAAAGCGTGCTGCAAATCATTGAGAATACAGCGCGCAAGCAAGGATACACGCGGGTCAAGACGGTGTGGCTGGAGATTGGTCAACTGGCTTGTGTGGAACAGGAGTCTCTACGTTTTTGCTTCGATGTGGTGATGCGCGACAGCATTGCCCATCAGGCGCAGCTGGAAATCATCAAGACAGCGGGGCAAGGACGTTGTGCAAAATGTTCGATTGAAATGCCGATTGCTGCGCTTTATGAAGCCTGCCCTAATTGCGGGAGCTATGAGATTCATGTAACCGGTGGCGACGAGATGCGGGTCAAAGAACTTGAGGTTGAATAGAAAGATTTTTGTAGAGGTTTTGGGCACTTCTAAAAATTCAGAGTTCTAAACACTAGGCGCGAATAAAAAATGTTGACGCAGCATATAACTGATATGTAAGGAAATATTTTTTGTGAGCAACAACGTATTGTGACGGAATCTGATTTTTTAGAAGTGCCCTTTGGAAAGGTTTAGATATGTGTACAACATGCGGATGCGGAATCGGTCAGACGCTCATCGCAGGCCATGCGCTTAAACAGCCGCGCAAACCGGGTGAGGTTATGCGCTATCGGGTGCATGAGGATGGTGCAGCACTCGCATATCCTCACACGCATCAACATGGTGGTGTGTTGGATGGAGTGCTGGACTTTGGCGCAGGCGCGGCAGGCACGCATGCGCCTGGAATCAGCCAGTCCAGAATGGTCAAGATCGAGCGCGACATTCTCGCAAAAAATAATGATTACGCCGCCGAGAACCGTGACTACTTTTCGATGCACGGCATTTTTACGCTCAATCTGGTCTCCAGTCCCGGTTCAGGCAAGACTACCTTGCTGGTAAAAACCATCGCAGCCCTGCATGGCGTGCTGCAAATTGCGGTGATCGAAGGCGACCAGCAAACCGACAACGATGCAGCACGCATTCGCGCCGCCGGTGCGCCAGCCCTGCAAATCAACACCGGCAAAGGCTGCCATCTGGATGCGTACATGGTCGGTCAGGCAATGCAGCAACTGCACTTGCAGGACCACAGTCTGCTGCTGATCGAAAACGTCGGCAATCTGGTTTGTCCGGCCAGCTTTGATCTGGGCGAGACGCACAAGGTCGTGATCCTTTCGGTGACCGAAGGCGAAGACAAGCCGCTCAAATATCCCGACATGTTCCGCGCCGCCGATTTGATGTTGCTGAACAAATGCGATCTGTTGCCGTATCTGGAATTCGATGCCGGGCTCGCTGTTGATTATGCGCGCCGCATTAACCCCAAATTGAAAGTGATCCGCATTTCCGCCAGCAGTGGCGAGGGAATGGCGGAATGGCTGGACTGGATAGCAATGGGCTGCCGCAATGCAGTCGCCGCTATACAGCGCTCCGCAGAACCGAAAGTCCTGCTTGAATAAACCCATCGTCCTGCCAGTTTCCGGCCCGCCGATATTGGCCTGTGGCGCGTGGCTGAAAAATACTGTCTGCGTTACTCGCGGCAACGAGGCTTATGTCTCGCAGCTTATCGGCGATCTGGATAGTGCCGAAGCGAGGCTGATGTTGGAGCAAAGCGTAATGCACTTGTGCGCAGATCTTGATGTGCAACCGGAAGTGGTGGCGCACGATCTGCACCCCGATTTTTACAGTACACAATTTGCGCAATCCTATGCCGCGCAGCGCGGATTACCGATAGTGGCGGTGCAACATCACCATGCGCACATCGCCGCCCTTTGCGCTGAACATGGTGTCATCCAGCCCGTGCTGGGATTGGCTCTGGATGGCGTGGGGCTGGGCACTGATAACATGCCGTGGGGCGGCGAACTGTTGCGCGTGGAGGGGGCGGATTTCCAGCGCCTGGGGCATTTGGCTCCACTCGCCATGCCGGGCGGTGACCGTGCCGCGCGCGAGCCGTGGCGCATGGCGGCGGCGGTGTTGTTCCAGTTGGGGCGGGGCGACGAGATTACGCAGCGTTTTCCCAACCAGCCGGGGGCGAATACAGTGGCGACCATGCTGCAATGCGGCTTGAACTGTCCAGCCACCTCCAGTATGGGACGGTTGTTTGATGCCGCTGCAGGATTGCTGGGCGTGTGCGGGATTCAAACCTTTGAAGCCCAAGCCGCGATACAGTTGCAGGAGTTGGCGCAGCGTCATGGCCAGATCGCGCCGCTGGCTGAAGGCTATTGGATCACTGATAATCGCGTGCTGGATTTTTCGCCGCTACTTGCTGTGCTGAGTGATTGCCGGGATGCTTCTTACGGCGCTGCACTGTTCCATGCCACGCTTGCCGCTGGTCTGGCCGAGTGGGTAGAACGTGCCGCCAGCGAGTACAACATAGCCTATATCGCGTTGGGCGGCGGCTGCTTCCATAATGATATTTTGCTACGCGCACTGACTGACAGGCTAGCTAAGCATGGGCTGCAAGTGTTGGCTGCGCAGCAGATGCAGCCCAACGATAGTGCAATTTCATTAGGTCAGGCGTGGGTCGCGTTGCAAATTATTAAACAAGGGAAATGAAAATGGCTGGCACGCTAACCTGGACGCGCGGCGGCCCATTCGATCGCATGAAAGTGTACATGCCATGGCTGAGGTAAGCTGAAAACCAAAGAGTCCAGCGTTTCACTAAAATGACGAAACGGAGGAACAAAATAGAAAGGTATTTTTTATACGGGCTTATAGCCCACGCTAATGAGAATTTCAACATTTAGCCAAATGCCTTGCTCGTCGGCAAGTAATTCTACTTCTTCCTGATGTGCTTGACGGAAGCTTGCCAGTTCAGGGGAAGAAAGCTGACTCAATAAACCCCGGAAGCCGCTATACCATAAAATATCCCACCATTCTTCAAACCCGGCAAGATAGTAACCAACCTGATATGTCTGCGTATGCAATTGTTCCAGCCCCGCTGATTGATACAAAGTGCGGATTTTCTCTACACTATCCAGCCGTTTCCAGGACAAAGCTGGCATAGCTACCCCATAAGCCAAAATGCGGTCGATAAATTTTTGCGACAGGGGTTCCATAACCACGCCCGTAAAACTTGAGATTCCAATAGCGCCGCCGGATTTAACAAATTTGGCGATTGTCTTGAATCCGGCCTCCATATCTGACAGGAAGAAGATGCCAAAACCGCAGCAAGCGGCATCGAATGAGTCGGCGGTAAAATTCGAGGCTTCTATATCCATACACAAAAAATCGAAATTACTTAACTGCTGTTCCTGGGCTTTGGCCTTGGCTTGCGCCAACATTCCATCGGATAAATCAATGGCCGTTACATGCCCTGCACCCAACCGCTGTGCACAAGCCAACGCAACTGAACCTGTGCCAGTGGCTACATCCAAAATATGTTCATTTCCAGCAAATTTCATGCTGTCCGCTAAATATTCTGCTGCCGCTGAAAAAAAGCGCAGCGCAGGTTTGTCATAGCCTTCTGCCGCATTATTAAAGGTTTCTTTGATTTTATATTTGCGTTCTTGCATATCCATTTACCATTTCCCGAATTAGGTTTAATTGGGCGCACATAACAACATTTTATAGCACGGATACCTATTAAATTAATACCCATATTTCGACGCAACTATATGGCTGCAATAAGGTATTCCAGCTATCCAGGGAGAAAAGTTTCTTGAAATTGCATCATTTATGATGCTGTGATTGACGTCCCTCTTGTTGCTTGCCCTTGATGCACTAGATGATAATAATTATCAAATACATTTACATTGCAAATGATAACTGTTATCGTTAGAGCAGTTGTTAGCTATAAACAGCGCTAACTCAGAATCATTTAAATAAAATAAAAATCAAATACATAACAGCTTAACCGTTGGCCATACTGCTTTTTCATTTGGTAATAAGCAGAAACTGCGGCCAATTAATATGCATCAACCGTAAAGGAAAAACATGAACGCAATGGTAATAGGTGCAGATCATTTGGGAAATATCCCTAAACTTCTTTCTGACTGGGATATAAACATTACCCAGCATGTCACGGGACGGCATGTGTCACATCAACGAAAACCACAAGGATTGCCCAGGAATACAGAACTTTTGATATTATTCACCGATTTCTTGGGACATAACGTAATGCGCCATTTTCGTAACATGGCGCAAGCACAAGGTGTACCTTTTATCGCTTGCCGCCGATCTGCAAGCTGCTTGGCACAGTCGCTGGAGTATTGTTTTAATAGAAAAGATGATCAATCAAAATGCCAAAATTGTCCATTCCGCCCCTGACTTTTTTTATCGCTTTTTTGCTTATGTTATCGCCATGCTTGGCACAAGCCGTAGAACACGTTTACCAGCAGCCAGAAGAATTCATTGATGAATTATTTAAGGTAAAGCCGAAAGTAAAATTGCTATTGTTGACTAAGGATATGCAATCCGAGGTTTCCCGCATCCTTGGCCATGCACCCAGACAGTTGCGACAACGATATTGGAGTGAGGGTGCGCGAACATTATGGATTCTGGAAGAGATCGGTAAAGATGATCCAATTACCGCAGGGTTTGTCGTAAAAGAGGGCCGGATCGAACAGGCTAAAGTATTGATTTACCGTGAGCATAGGGGGATGGAAGTGCGCTTTCCAGCTTTTTTGAAGCAATTCACCGGTGTTTCCCTAAGCAGTGGAAATAATCTTGATCGGCAAATCGACGGTATTTCCGGCGCCACGCTTTCGGTGCATGCCATGGAACGCATGGCGCGTACCGCACTGTATTTTGACAAACTTAGCCGCACCAAATAAATTCAAATCCATTGCATTGCTGACCACAATTCCTGGCTTATTGAATAACGTTCTTTAGTTGCTCAAGAATCGCCGGGTTTTCCAGCGTCGAAATGTCCTGCGTTATTTCTTCTCCCTTGGCAATGGCGCGCAACAGGCGACGCATGATCTTGCCGGAGCGTGTCTTGGGCAGGTTGTCACCGAAGCGAATTTCGTCTGGCTTAGCGATTGGGCCGAGTTCCTTGCTAACCCAGTTTCGCAGGCTTTCCGAAACTTGTTTTGCAATAGTGGCATCCTCTGGCCGCGAGCCTTTCAATACCACAAACGCCACTATGGCCTCTCCTTTTATATCATGCGGCTTTCCGACGACAGCGGCTTCCGCCACCAGCGGATTTGACGCCAGCGCAGATTCTATTTCCATAGTGCCCAAACGGTGGCCGGATACTTTCAGTACGTCGTCAATGCGTCCCAATATCCAGAAATAACCGTCCTCATTGCGGTGTGCTGAATCGCCCGCCAAGTAAGCGCCTTTCATTTCTTCTGGAAAATAGCCTTTGCGATAGCGCTCATCATCGCCCCATATGGTACGGATTTGCGATGGGAAAGAACGTTTAATGACGAGAAAGCCTCCATGTTGGTCGTGTACTTCGTCACCTGCTTCGTTGACGATAGCGGCCATTATGCCGGGCAGCGGCAGGGTGCAGGAACCAGGTTTGGTCGCCATTGCTCCCGGCAGAGGTGCAATCATGTGACAGCCGGTTTCGGTCTGCCACCAGGTGTCCACAATAGGACAGCGCGACTGGCCGACTACGGTGTAATACCACATCCATGCGTCTGGATTGATCGGCTCGCCTACACTACCGAGCAGACGCAGACTGGAAAGGTCGTATTGCTTCGGTAATTCGCCCCCTAATTTAATCAGCGAGCGGATGGCAGTGGGCGCAGTGTAAAAAGTAGTGACCTGATGGTCCTGAATCATTTTCCAAAAACGCCCGGCATCGGGCCAAGTGGGCACGCCCTCAAATATTACCTGTGTCGCACCCATCGCCAGCGGGCCATATGTCACATAGCTGTGGCCAGTCACCCAGCCCACGTCAGCGGTGCACCAAAAAACGTCAGTAGGCTTGTAGTCAAATACCCATTGCATGGAAACCATGGTGCCCAACAGATAGCCGCCGCTGGAATGCTGCACTCCTTTGGGTTTTCCGGTAGAACCTGAGGTGTATAAAATAAATAATGGATGTTCCGCGCCCACCCATTCCGGTTCGCATGTGAATGGAAGATCGGCGATCAGATCATGCCACCACAGGTCATGTTTCGCATTCCACTGCACATCATTGCCCGCACGTTTATAAACAATGACGCTATGCACAGCATCGCAACCGCCCATACTAAGCGCCTCATCCACAGCGGATTTGAGCGGCATCATCTTGCCGCCACGAAGTTGCGCATCGGCGGTAATGACGGCGCATGCCTGCGCATTTTCGATACGCTCATTTAGGCTTTTGGAAGAGAAGCCGCCAAAAACGACTGAATGGATTGCGCCAATGCGCGCGCATGCCTGCATCGCTACTACTACCTCAATACTCATGGGCATATAGATAACCACACGGTCGCCCTTCTGAATATTGCGCGACTTCAGCGCATTGGCGAACTGGCATACGCGGGCGTGCAACTCACGGTAAGAAATCTTGGTCACCTGGCCATCATCCGCTTCAAAAATCAGTGCAGTTTTTTCAGGTTGCGTCACCAGATGCTTGTCCAGGCAGTTATAAGAAACATTTAATTCACCATCCGCAAACCACTCGTAAAATGGCGCGCGGCTCTCGTCCAACACCGTATTGAACGACTTGCGCCATACAATATGCTCGCGTGCCAACCGTGCCCAATACCCTTCATAATTTTGTGCCGCCTCCACGCATAGTGCCTGGTACGCTGCCATGCCAGAAACATTAGCCTGTTCGGCAAATTCATTGGCAGGCTGGAAAACGCGGGTTTCTTGCAAAACTGATTGGATGTTGGTGGGCATGACGCTCCCTCGGTATGGTTAATGTTTCATATTTTTGGCGGGATTTAATGTAGATTTATTTTCGGGTAGCGTCAACATTAAAGCTCTCAGATGTAATTGGGTCTATAAAGGTCGCATGAAGTGGTGTGCTTTTAGCTAATGGACACCTCTAAAAATTCAGGTTTGCGAGCATCCCCTTCGGGGATTACCTGCTTAACACGTCTCGTCACAATACGTTGTTGCCCACAAAAAATGTTTCCTTACATATCAATTATATGCTGCGTTAACATTTTTTATTCGCGCCTAGTCTTATTTAGAGCTCTTAATTTTTAGAGGTGCCCTAATACTCCCTCGTGCATGTAATGCATTGCTAGGCTCCATTTTTTATTGCGCTCTCCGCCGGCGATACCTCAGCATCGGTCGCCCAGCGTAGCGTTTTTAGTTCGCGCCTGATTTGCAGCCAACGGCTCTACCATAGCTGATTCAACGCGGTTGCGCCCGCCCGATTTGGCCTTGTACATCGCTTCATCGGCGGCTTTAAACAGGGTTTTGAAATCTACTACCATGCCCTTGGGCACTGTGGCCAAACCGATGCTGCCGGTGACAAAAATTCCCTCGGGCTGGCTGGCCTCAATTTTCTTTAGCAGTTTTTCGGCGAAGCCGATGGCGTTGGTCCGGTCACGGTTGATCAGGGTGACACAGAATTCTTCGCCACCTGCCCGCGAAGCAATGTCCCCGCTCAAACAACACTCGCGTATCACCTTGGCTGTCTCAAACAGGACGATGTCGCCTACGTCATGGCCCATGGTGTCGTTGATATTCTTGAAATGATCCAGGTCAAGCAGCAAAAGGCTAACTGGAATGCCATGTTTCATCGCCTCAGTCATCCGCCGGGAACCGACCTCTGACATATAGTGCCGATTAAACAGACCGGTGAGCTGGTCAGTTAGCGCCAGACGTCGCAGGTGATCACGTTGGGCCTCAACTTGGTCAAACAATTGCTTATGCTTGACCATATTGTGTACCCGAACTTCAAGTTCCTTTGGGGTAACCGGTTTCGCTACAAAGTCGTTGGCACCATAACCAATGACATCAAACTGGCGCTCTTTGCTGGTGATGCCGGAAATAGCAAGAAAAGGTACACGACAGTAGGGTTCGTCAAGCCGCCTGATGGCGCGCACCAGGCCAAGCCCGGTGAGATCGCCTTCAAGCTGAACATCCGAGATCACGATGTCGAATTTTCGTTTCCTGAAGATTTCAAAGGCGTCTTCGGCGCTCGCCAATGTCGTCACCATAAGGCCCATGCCCCGTAATATTTCGCTCAGAAAATTGGCGATTGTTGGGCTGTCTTCGACCAACAGTGCATTACCGGTTAGCGCTTCAGCCGTCCGGCTAGCCTTTTCATATTCGGCGATGTAATCAGCCAGTGCGCCAAGGTTAGTTTTGTAAAATATCTGGGTGATGCCTGCTTCCTTAGCATCTATTTCGAGATTTGGATCTTCTGACCCGGTAAGCAGCAGAATCGGGATGTTATGGCCTGAGGGATGTTTCCTGATTTCCTTGCATAACTCCATACCGGATCCATCAGGCAGTATGCCTTCAACGCAGACAACGTCCATTTCGCCTGCCACGATAAACATCCGCGCGTCTTGAACTGAATAGGTAAAAGTAAATTCTTCTGAAAGAAATGACAAATGCCGCCGGATGGCGTTTTGCGAAAAATTTGACGAAACCAATATTAGGACTTTCATTATTCATCTTTAATTTAAATAAATATTTGAGTAAATTAACACGAAATCAGTAGCTGCCGATGAAATCATTTTTTGCCTACATCAATGCCAATATGGCACAAAATTGAGTCAGCAGTAGTGGCACACCATTGATCCGGTTAGTTAAAGTTTTGATGCCGCATATTTCACACGAGCATCCTGAAAATATTTTTTGACACGCTCAATTATTAATCCGGCACGGTGAAGTATTAACCCCGTTCTGGCCGAGCCTGTCGAAGGATGAGCGGATTTACTTCTTGGGGAGATTGAAAATTGATTGCCCACTTCTATTTCAGGGCACCGCTAAAAATTTAGAGTTCTATAATTGATATGTAAAGAGACATTTTTTGTGGACAACAACGTATTGTAACGAGACGGGTTAAGCAGGCAATCCCCGAAGGGGATGCTCGGAAATCTGAATTTTTAGAGGTGCCCTTCATATAGAGCCATGAATAGAGTCAAACCAAATTACTCGCGCCCGCTTGATTTTAAACAAGGACGGGTAGAGATGTCACATGGTTCCGGTGGGCGCGCCATGGCGCAATTGATCGCCGAGTTGTTCACTACCGGTTTTGATAACGCATATCTGGCACAGGGCAACGATGGCGCGTTACTACCGCAAATTGCCGGGCGGCTGGTGATGTCTTGCGACGGCCACGTCGTGTCGCCGTTGTTCTTCGCGGGCGGTGATATCGGCTGCCTGTCAGTGCATGGCACCATTAACGATGTCGCGATGATGGGAGCGAGGCCGTTGTATTTGGCGGCTTCTTTCATACTCGAAGAAGGCTTTCCTCTCGCCGATCTGAAATGCATCGTCGCGTCCATGGCGAACGCTGCAAGAGTCGCGGGTGTACCCATCGTCGCAGGTGATACTAAAGTGGTGGAGCAGGGCAAGGGCGATGGGGTATTCATCACCACTACCGGAGTCGGTGTGGCACGTGAGGACATCACTCTGTCCGGCGATCTTGCGCAACCGGGCGACACTATCCTGCTGTCCGGCACGATAGGGGATCACGGTATGGCGGTGCTTTCGCAACGTGAAAACCTGACTTTCGATGCGCCCATCGTGTCGGATACGGCGGCGTTGCATGGGTTGGTCGCAGCCATGCTGGACAGCGGAGTGAAGTTGCGCGTGCTGCGCGACCCGACGCGCGGCGGGCTGGCGACGACACTCAATGAGATCGCCAAACAATCCGGCGTGGGCATGATGCTGCATGAATCTGCCATTGCGGTAAATCAGCCGGTTGAAGCAGCCTGCGAGTTTCTCGGGCTGGATCCACTATATGTCGCCAACGAAGGCAAACTGGTAGCCATTTGTGCACCGGAGGATGCCGGGCGCTTGCTTGAAGTGATGCGTGCCCATCCGCTGGCGCGTGAGGCGGCCATCATCGGAGAGATCACAGAAGATGCCCATGGATTTGTGCAAATGATCACCAAGCTCGGTGGCTGTCGTATCGTTGATTGGCTGGCAGGTGAGCAATTGCCGAGGATCTGTTGAGGGCACCTCTAAAAATCCAATTAGGGATGGATGGCCATGTGCGCGTAGCGGTCGGCGCTGGGCTGACGATATTCCACTATCACGCGCGCATCGGCGGCCAATGCGCCATTCTCATCGAGGATCAGGGGATTGATGTCCATTTCTTTGAGCAAGGGCAGTTCGCAGACCATTTCCGACACGTGCAATAATACGTCTTCCAGCGCCGCCATATTGGCCGGAGCCATGTTGCGGAATGTGCCCAGCATCTTGGCGATGCGGGTATTCTGGATCAGCTCTCTGGCCAGGAAGCTGTTCAGCGGCGGCAGGGCGACAGCACGGTCACCCATAATTTCGACGGCAGTCCCGCCCGCGCCGAACGTGATCACCGGCCCGAACACCGGGTCGCTGGTGACGCCTACCATCAACTCACGGCCATTCGGTTTGGTGATCATTGGTTCGATGGAAACGCCATTAATCTGCGCGCCAGGGCGATTGTGCTGAACGTTATCGAGAATTTTTTGGTAGGCAGTGCGAACTTCATCCGCATTATTCAAGTTGAGCAATACGCCACCGCTATCGCTCTTGTGCGTGATGTCGGGCGAATTAATTTTCATCGCCACCGGGAATCCTAGTTGCTGCGAAATCAGTAGCGCTTCGTCGGGCGAATGGGCGACTATGGTTTTTACGACGGGAATATGGAAAGCGGACAGCAAGGCTTTGGATTCCACTTCAGTCAGCACCTTGCGATGTTCCTGCATGGCGCCCTCGATAATTAGCCGCGCGCTTTCTACATCAGACACGACGTGATGCGGGAACAGGTCGGACATCTGCATCAGCAACCTCTGATTTCGATAGTAGCTGAATAAATACGAGAACACCTCCACCGCCGACTCCGGCGTGCAAAAATGCGGTATGTGCGCTTTGGAAAATGCCTTGCGCGCATCTGCGACCTGCGTCTCGCCCATCCAGCAGGTCAACAGTGGTTTGCTGTGCGTGTTGGAAAGCTCGATCAGGATTTGCGCCGATTCCAGTGGCTTGGTCATCGCCTGTGGCGTGAGGATGGCCAGCACGCCGTCCACATTTTCATCTTCCAGGCAAGCTTTGACTGCACGATGGTAACGGTTCGCTTGGGCATCGCCGATAATGTCTACTGGATTGCCGTGGGGCCAATTGAGCGGTAAATGCTGGTTGAGATATTGAATCGTGGCCTCCGACAAAGTGGCCATCGTGAGCCCCAAGTCGGCGGCATGATCCACCGCCATCACAGCGGGGCCGCCACCATTGGTGACGATGGCAAGGCGGTTGCCGACCGGGTGGAAGCCGCATGACAGCGCCTTGGCGGCGGCGAACAGTTGCGTGATGGTCTGCACCCGCACCACACCTACCCGACTGACTGCCGCATCGAACACATCGTCCGCTCCAACCAGCGAGGCGGTATGTGACATCGCGGCTTTTGAGCCTGCTATATGGCGGCCGACCTTGATTAGAATCACTGGCTTGATGCGCGCGGCGGCACGTAGCGCGCTCATGAAACTGCGCGCGTTGCGGATGCCTTCAATGTACATCAGGATACTGTGGGTATTAACGTCGGATACCAGATAATCAAGAATATCGCCGAAATCAACATCAATCGATAAACCCATGGATACCAGGTTGGAAAAACCTACGCCGTTGCTCTGCGCCCAATCCAGGATTGCGGTGCATAGTGCGCCGGACTGGGAAACGAACGCAATGTTGCCGGTGTTCGCACCGCCCTTATTGAAGGTGGCGTTGAGGCCGATAGATGGGCACATGATGCCCAGACAATTCGGACCGACCAAGCGAATGCCATAACGGCGTGCGGTTTCCAGCAATTCTTTTTCCAGTGCCTCACCTTCAGGGCCCGCTTCACCAAATCCGGCGGTGATAATGACCGCTGCCTTTACGCCGTGGATGCCGCAACTCTCGATGATGCACGGTACAGTCTGTGGCGGTGTGGCGATTACCACCAGTTCAACCGGTTCGCCAATGTTGGCAATCGAGGCGTAGGCGCGCTTGCCTTGCACCTCTACGTGTTTCGGGTTGACCGGATAAAGCAAACCATTAAAGCCGCTTCCCAGCATATTCTGAAACACGATTTGACCGACTGAGTCGGGCCGGTCACTCGCGCCAAATACAGCGACAGACTTGGGTGAGAATAGTGCGCTAAGGTAGTGTTTACCCATAGTTATGTTATATATTTTTTGATATAAAATAGTTTTTATAAAAATACCGTACAGCTAAATCTAAAGATATTTTTATAGCAGAAAACCGCATTCAGCCCGGGTTTGTCCAACAAACGGCTCAGATCGTGGCGTCGCTTCGTCCGCACGATCTAGCCTTATTCGTCATTGCTTGGCAATTATTTTTTGAATTGTTTAGAATACCACTACCCCCTACTTTGCATAAATAACGTCAACGATGGTGCGTAACATATCAGTAGGTATCATACGAAATAAATTTTTTGCGAAATGCAACATTAATTATTAAGTAGGAAACAGTACTTAGCGTACTTAGTCTACAAGGAGACCGTGTGGAAAAGATTGAAAAGGATGTTGCTAAAGAATATTGGGAAAATCAGGCCAAAACCCATAAAGGTTCACATCTAGCATCTTGGAGCGATAACTTTATGATTGAACTTGAAATCGATGCCATAGGAGAGCATATATCAAGTGGGAATCATGTTCTTGACATCGGTTGTGCGAATGGATATTCCGCGTTCCAACAATTAGAACGGCACAAAGATGTTGGTTCTATTACGGGAGTTGATTTTGCTGAAAACATGATTAAACAGGCCAATTTGCTGAAAAAAGCTCAGTGGATCGGCGATATTATAAAGTTTGAAGTAGGCGACATTAACTCCTTACAATTCCCTGATGATACTTTTGATGTAGCGTATGCCACACGAGTGGTTACCCTTATGCCTACTTGGGAAGAGCAACAAATTGCTATCAATGAATGTCTGCGGGTTGTTAAGCCAGGCGGTAAAGTGATTTTTTCTGAGCCCTTTTTGGAGCCATTTACATTGCTCAATGCAATGAGGCAACTTAAGGATATGCCGCCATTGATCGAACATGACTCAAACCGATTCTTTAAGAAAGCTGTATTAGAGGAATTTTTCACGCAAAAGGGTTTGACGTTTAAGGTAAATGATTTCTCATCAATTTATTACTTGGGATCAAGATTTTTGAGAGAGTTAGTAACAGACCCGGCAGCATATCCAGGCTTTAACCCAATTAACCGCATATTTTTTGATATAGAGAAAGACTTTTCTGGCGGCGGCTTTGGCATTCAGCAAGCTTATATTGTTACTAAATAAAAATATACTGCATGACTCAAACCAGAATAGAGCACGACACATTCGGCCCCATAGAGGTTGTGGCAGACCGGCTTTGGGGCGCGCAAACGCAACGTTCGCTTGAACATTTCCACATTTCCTCCGAACGCATGCCGAAGGAACTCATACTCGCGCTCGCTATGGTCAAGCGCGCTTGCGCGTTGGTGAACCGCGATTTAAATCTATTAAATGCTGCCAAGGCGGATGCCATTGTGCAAGCGGCGGATGAAATACTGGCTGGCCAGCATACGCAAGAGTTTCCACTTTCTGTTTGGCAGACGGGTTCCGGTACCCAGACCAATATGAACCTGAACGAGGTGCTCGCTAACCGTGCCTCTGAACTGCTAGGCGGAAAATGGGGCAAAGACCGGCTGGTACATCCCAATGATGACGTGAATCTCGGTCAATCATCCAATGATATTTTCCCCACTGCCATGCACGTCGCAGCCAGCCTCAGTATCACTCAATCCTTGCTTCCCGCGCTACGCAAGCTGCGCTCGACACTGGAGGAAAAATCCCGCAATTTTGACGGCATCGTCAAAATTGGGCGCACACACTTACAGGATGCTACCCCGCTAACGCTTGGACAGGAATTTTCTGCTTACGTGACACAATTGGATTATGCAGAATCCATAATTAACGCTACCCTGCCCTCGCTTTGTGAACTTGCGGCCGGGGGGACTGCAGTGGGTACCGGACTTAACACACACGCCGAATTCGGGGAGCGCGTTGCTGCGGAATTGGCCCGCAGTACTAGCTTACCATTCAAAAGCGCTGCCAACAAGTTTGCGGCCCTAGCCGCACATGACGCCCTAGTGGCCACACATGGCATGCTCAAAACACTCGCTGCCGCTCTTATGAAAATTGCCAACGACATCCGCTGGATGGCTTCGGGACCACGCTCTGGCCTTGGGGAAATAAGTATTCCCGAGAACGAGCCGGGCAGCTCAATTATGCCGGGCAAAGTTAATCCGACACAATGCGAAGCTCTTACCATGCTGTGTTGCCAAGTATTTGGCAATGACGTTGCCATCAATATAGGTGGCGCTTCGGGAAATTTTGAACTCAACGTTTTCAAGCCACTCATCATCCATAATTTCCAACAAAGCGTACGCCTACTTGCTGATGGAATGGCAAGCTTTGAGGCACATTGCGTGTCCGGCATTCAAGCCAACCACGAGCGTATTGCAGAACTTATGGAACGGTCGCTCATGCTGGTGACCGCGTTGACTCCGCATATCGGCTACGATAAAGCCGCCGAAATCGCCAAGCAAGCACACCGGGATGGCGGTACGCTAAAACAAACGGCGTTAATTTTAGGCTATGTTACGGAAGAAGAATTCGACTGCTGGGTGCAGCCAGCGAAGATGACTTGATCTATCTAAAAAAACTTAATGTACCAAGTCATCGCGCAGCTGAAAGCCTATTGTTCAATTTCACATTTCCACTTTTCTTACTCATCCACCAAATGTTGGTTTGGATACAGCACATCAGTAAAGCCAAATTGGCTGAAATCGCGGATACGCATGGGATACAGAATCCCGTCCAGATGATCACACTCATGCTGTACCACGCGGGCATGAAAACCATTTACTGCACGGTCTATTAATACGCCATATTCATCCCGTCCCTGATAATGGATGGATTGAAAACGCGGTACCAACCCACGTAATCCCGGCACGCTCAAGCAGCCTTCCCATCCTTCCACCATATCTGGATTCAATATAGGATCTACATGCGAATCTACTACACTTGATGAACTACTTAATTTTGTTAGCGGAGTAATAACCGGATTGATCAATACCGTTTCTGGAACAATTTCGGCATCGGGATAACGCGGATTGAACCCCACACCAAAAATCACTACACGCAAATTCACGCCTATCTGTGGTGCGGCCAGCCCCGCGCCGTTTAGCGCTTGCATGGTGTCGCGCATATCGGCCAATAAAGCGTGCAGTTCCGGCGTATCGAAATCCGTCACCTCTTCCGCACAAAGCAGCAAGCGCGCATCGCCCATACGCAATACTTCCCTAATCGACATCAGAATCCACCACGCATTCAAGGATGTTCCGCACGCGCACCATGGCAGGTTGTGCCACTGCACTGATCGTTTCCAAATGCACGCCATTGCGGCTGCTACCGCGACCGGCAGCATGATTCACCACCACCGCGATAGCGGCATAATTCAAGCCGAGCTCTTTGGCCAGAGCGGCTTCAGGCATACCGGTCATGCCCACCATATCGGCACCGTCCCGCTCCAAGCGATTAATCTCCGCTGCCGTATCCAGGCGCGGCCCCTGAGTAGCGGCATATACTCCGCCATCCAGGCAAGGGATGTCGGCACATCTGCCGGCATTCAGAATTTGTTGGCGTAGTTGCTGACTATAAGGCTGGGTAAAATCAATATGCGTTACCGAGCAATCGCGCCCATCAAAGTAGGTGAACTCGCGCCCATAGGTGTAATCAATAATCTGATCTGGCAACACAATCACACCGGGCAACAGGTCAGCACGGATCCCTCCAACTGCCGCGACAGAAATAATGCGTTGCGCTCCCTGTTCTTTTAACGCCCAAAGATTGGCACGATAATTCACCTCATGCGGCGGGATCGTATGGCCGTAACCATGACGGGCAATAAACATTACCTCATGCTGGCGCAAGCGGCCAAAGGTAATCGCTCCGGAAGGTTCACCATAAGGCGTGCGCATCACCTGTCGATGTGATATTTGCAGGTTGGCCAGTTGTGTCAGTCCCGTGCCGCCAATAATTGCTAGCATTTGTTATTACCTTTTGGAAAATCTAGGACTCATTAATTCAATTCCCGAATTACCTGCATTCCATAACCCAGGCAGTATAAATAATCATTATATACAATCAAAATGTAACAAGATAAATAGCATGTATTGCTTTAATGTGGCTGGTCTATTTTTCCCTCGTTGCGTAAACTGCGGGTAGATTACGCCACGCGCCATGTATGTCCATGCCGAAGCCGAATACAAAGCGATTAGGCAATTCTAACCCGACAAAATCGGCACGTATCGGCTTAACCTTTCCAGTCCGTTTATCAGCAAACACCGCACTGTAAAATTTGGTGGCACCCAAATCCAGCACACGCTGCTTAACTGCGGCCAGCGTTTCACCCTCGTCGAGAATATCATCCACCACCAACACCACACGGCCAGTTACATTTTCACGTGGCTCAACTTTCCAGTGTAAGATCCCGCCCTGCTGATTACTGCCATAGCGCGATATATGCACATAATCAAAATCGAGCGGAAAAGTAAGAAGTGGTAGTAACTGCCCAGTAAAGACCACCGCACCGCCCATTACTGATAGCAATAGTGGATGCATGTCAGCCAATACCGTATTGATTTCCCGCGCGACGCTCATTACGGCCGCCTGCACTTCTTCAGTTGAAATAATCAACTCGGCTTGATTCAATATATCGCTCGCTTGCTGATTAGAGAGCATTATTTGATTGTTGCCAAATAAGTGGCAAACTCTTCACTTAGTTCAGGATGCTTAAGGCCGAATGCCACTGTTGCCTTGAGATAGCCCAGCTTAGAGCCGCAATCATAACGAATACCGTTAAACCTATATGCCAGCACTTTTTCTTCTTTTATCAACGCTGAAATCCCATCGGTTAGCTGAATTTCACCGCCCGCGCCCGCCTGTAATTTCGCCAAGTGATGAAAAATACGCGGCGTCAACACATAGCGCCCCACCACCGCCAGAGTGGAAGGCGCATCTGCCGGGCTGGGCTTTTCAACGATGGCATGTACCTGCTCCACACTCTGTTCCAGATTGCTACTACTGACTATGCCATAGTGGCCCGTCTGTGAAGGGGGCACATTCTCCACGCCGAGCACGGAACATTGATAGCGTTGATATACGTCTGTCATCTGTCTAATGATGGATATGTCCCCGGCGATCAAGTCATCAGCCAAAATCACCGCAAACGGTTCGTTTTGCACCACTGGCTGCGCGCACAGGACTGCATGACCGAGCCCAAGCGTTTCTGACTGGCGGATGTAAATGCAATTCACATGCTTGGGGATTACTTCCTGAACTGCACGTAATAGCTCGCTCTTGCCGCGCGCGAAAAGTTCAGCCTCAATCTCATAAGCCGTATCGAAATGGTCCTCAATAGCGCGTTTGTTACGGCCAGTGATGAACACCATGTCCGTAATACCCGCCGCCACCGCCTCTTCCACCGCATATTGAATTAATGGTTTGTCGACTACCGGCATCATTTCTTTGGGACTAGCCTTGGTGGCGGGCAGAAAACGGCTGCCCAATCCAGCTACCGGAAATACAGCCTTAGTAATTTTAGTCATAATATTTTTCCACAACTTCCCGGCTAAAAATTTTCAAAAAACAATTACGGTTTAGCCAGCGGCTGACGGCATTTCGTTCGTACTTAATAATTGCAAAAATTGTTGTTCATCCAGTACAGCAATATTTAATTGCTGTGCCTTGTTGAGTTTGGTACCTGCATCGGCGCCAGCTACCACATAATCGGTTTTTTGCGACACACTACCTGTCACGCGCGCGCCGAGTGTTTCTAGCCTGGATTTTGCCTCGTCGCGGCTCATGCTGGCAAGCGTACCGGTTAATACAAAAATTTTAGCGTTCAAAGGTAACAACTGCACTGCCTTTTCGGCCTGCTCCGGCCACTGCACGCCAGCAGCGTGTAGTTGGGTGATCACCTCAATGTTATGCGGCTCGGCAAAAAACGTTGAAATACTTTGCGCAACAATAGGCCCAATATCCGGTACAAGTTGCAGGCGTGTTTCGTCGGCCGCCATGAAATTATCCAGCGTAGCAAAATGACGCGCCAGTTCTTTTGCTGTCGCCTCGCCCACGTTACGGATACCCAGCGCGTAGATGAAACGCGCGAGTGTGGTTTGCTTGCTGTGCTCTATTGCATCCAGTAAATTTTGGGCGGACTTCTCACCCATACGATCCAGTTGGGCCAGTGCCCGCAAGTTCAGTTTATATAAATCGGCAGGCGTATGCACCAGTTGTTGTTCCACCAGTTGGTCAACCAGCTTATCGCCAAGTCCCTCGATATCCAGGGCACGGCGGCTGGCGAAATGCAACAACGCCTGCTTGCGCTGTGCCGGGCAAAACAGCCCGCCACTACAGCGCCATATTGCTTCGTCCGGTTGCTTGGAAACGTGTGCACCACATACTGGACAAATCCGTGGCATATTAAATTCACGCACATTTACAGGACGCCGCTCAAGTAAGACACGTGCCACTTCTGGAATGACATCGCCGGCACGCCGGACGCTTACCATATCGCCGATGCGGATATCCTTGCGCCGCAATTCTTCTTCATTGTGCAGCGTGGCATTAGTCACCGTTACCCCACCGACGAATACGGGAGCCAGGCGCGCAACTGGAGTCAATGCGCCAGTGCGGCCCACCTGCACCTCAATATCCAACACGGTGGTTAAAGCTTCTTCTGCCGGAAACTTGTGCGCCAGGGCAAAGCGCGGTGCCCGCGACACATAGCCCAGCCTGGTTTGTTGTGGGATGTTATTGACTTTGTATACTACGCCGTCAATTTCGTAGGGTAGCTTGTGGCGCAATTCACCAATTTCGCGGTAATAAGCAAGTAATCCGTCGACTCCGTGCACTACGCGGCGTTCCTGTGGCACCGGCACAGATATTTTTTGTAGACACTCCAACTGCTCGGCATGCGTGTCAGGCAATATGAATCCTTCGACCGCGCCTGCTCCATAGGCTAAAAAACTTAGGTGGCGACTGGATGTAATCTGCGAATTGAGCTGGCGCAACGCACCTGCTGCTGCATTGCGTGGATTGGCGAACAGTTTGTCACCCTTTTCTGCTTGCTGGCGGTTCAGCGCGATAAAATCAATCTTGAACATCAGCACCTCGCCGCGTATTTCTATAAGCGGAATGTGCTTGGTTAATCGCCCTGAATCCAATCGTAATGGAAGATTCCTTATGGTGCGCAGGTTTTGCGTCACATCTTCGCCAACTTCACCATCGCCACGCGTAGCGCCTTGCACAAATATTCCATCGCGATAGGTGAGCGTAACGGCCAGGCCATCAAATTTAGGCTCTACTGAATACTCTACTTCAGCCACGCCCAATGTCTCGCGGGTACGGGCATCAAATGCCCGCACTTCGTCTTCATTGAAGGCATTGTTAAGCGAAAGCATCGGCGAGCGATGTACTACTTTGGCAAAGGATGGTAGCGGCGTAGCGCCAATTCGCTGGGTAGGCGAGTCCGGTGTGGCAAGCGAAGGATATTGTGTTTCGAGAGTTTGTAGTTCACGGAACATGGCATCGAATTCCGCATCGGTAATCAGTGGAGCGTCCAACGTATAATATTGGTAATTGTGCCGCTCGATTTCCCCACGCAAATGCGCGATACGCTGCGGCACCGATTCACTCATCAATGGAACCTAATCTGAAAAAAATCTAGGAAAACAGCCTGCGCGCCTGGGCGCTGCCAGCAATAATGTGGCTTGCCCGCATTTCAGCCTCAACAGCAGCAATGCGCTCACGGATTAGCGTAATGCTATTTTCGCTTAATGCCACATGGTTCGCATCCACTATAGTTGCGTGCAATTCGTCAGCCAGTTGTTGTGCCAAAATCACCATTTGATCAAAACCTAGTGTGGGCTGCTCCACACGTGGCACATCCAGCAGCAAAGTCAGGCCATCTACATGCAATTCTCCCAATGTATGGTGTTGGAATGGGGTATTATCTTCATTACACAGGCTGAACAAAGTTTGACCGTGCATATCAATTAAGTGAAATGCACCGTCCGCTTGCAAACTTAAATCGTACTGCTCAGCCACGCGCGCGATATCGTTGCCAGACAGGTTGTGTTTATCGCTGGGCAACATATTAAGGCCAATCATCTGATCTACACCTGCGCAGAATTTATCCAACTCTAGCGCGTACGCGGCGGTTTTTGCTACATCCGGTAGTACCACACTGGTATGCAATTGTGCTGCAATCATTCGCGCCAGCTCGCGAAAATCCATCAATTTAGCTTCACTCACCGCACCGGAACGATTTACCAATTGTAATGCCAGTTTAAACGAGGTATAGGCTAATGGACTATCCGCAATCACTTTCTCCCATTCGCCGCTCACAGCATTTAAACCGCACACATGAACGTTTTTACCAAAATCAAAGCGTTGCTGCCACAACAACGTTAGCGCATCCGCACCCGCCGGGTTTTTAGGCGAAATCACTGCAATGTAATCGGTTTTCTCATCCAGTAACGCACACATAGCATCTACCGTGTGCCCATGTTGCGGCTCATTGGGCAATATACTCATGGGCACGGCCTGTTCCATTTTCTCGACCAGCAGTTCATCTGTCTGAATTTCTTCAGCTGGGCGATACAACGCATCTTCATGCCTATGCTTGAACGCCGTACCAAACTTGCGCCGATACCGGTGTTGTTGCCACCAATTATAAATATATATTGTCAGTACCACGGCGATGCCGATACCGAGCAAGCTAATTTGTAGTTCACTCATAATTGGAAATATTACAGTAGATTAATTTTCTGCATACACGGCACGTTACACCGTTATTATTGGATTATCGCAAGAGAGCTGAGAAATGGCAAAGGTCAGTGAACCCTATTATCGGCAAACGCCCGTATACGGTATACACCGCACCACCAGCGGCCATCTTTCTTGCGCCAGCCCTTAACACCAGCAATTGACTATCTTAAAAATTAGCCCTATAGTTAACTTGTTGGTTAACTATAGAATTGGATAAGTGCATATGTCCACGAATATCACCGTAGACCACCTCAGCGCGACCTTCTCCGCTTTGGCCGACCCCACCCGGCGGGCGATGTTGACGCGTCTGGCTAAGGGTGAAGCATCAGTTAACGAGCTTGCTGCGCCATTTGCGATGAGCTTGCCTGCCGTATCAAAGCACATCAAAGTACTGGAAAAAGCTGGGTTGGTCACTAAAGGGCGCGACGCGCAGTGGCGCCCCTGCCGTATTGACGCTGAACAGCTCAAAGTGGCGATGGACTGGATTGGTCAATACAAACAGTTTTGGGAGGAACGGCTAGACCGCTTGGATGCTTATTTGCTCACCCTGCAACAAAACCCTGACCCCGATATCAACCCCACCAAAGGAGAGTTAAAGTGAAAACCAAATCCAATGACACATATAGCCAATTCAACCCCAAACTTGACCTCACTTTTGAGCGCATCGTCGATGTCCCCAAAGAACTTGTTTGGCGCGCTTGGACTGAGCCGGCGCTGCTCAAACCATGGTTTTGTCCGCTGCCGTGGAAAACGATAGACGCTGAGATTGATCTGCGCCCAGGCGGCATGTTCCGCACCACCATGCAGTCGCCGGAAGGTAAGGACTTCCCCAATATCGGCTGCTACCTGGAAGTCGTCCCCAACGAAAAACTGGTCTGGACGAATGCCTTGTTGCCAGGCTTTCGACCCAGCACACCCAGCCCCACTTGCGGAGACGAACAGGTAGATTTCAAGTTCACCGCCATAATCGGGCTGGCAGACCACCCCAACGGCACACGCTACACCGCCACGGTGATCCACGCGGATGAAACAGGTCGCGAGCAACACGCTGCGATGGGCTTTGAAAGCGGCTGGGGTACAGCGCTCAACCAATTGGTCGCGATGGTCAAGAAAGGCATCTGACCATGTCTGCCGTGGCCCCCGAGAAATCCAACGAGATTATCATCACCCGTACCGTAAAAGCGCCCATCCAGCGCATCTGGCAAATGTTCACCCAGCCCGAACACATCCAACATTGGTGGGGGCCAAACGGTTTTACCAATACGATTTTTGAGATGGACGTGCGTGTGGGCGGACTGTGGCGCTACATCATGCACGCACCCGCCAACGCAGATGGTAGCCCAGGCACAAATTACAACAACTGGATTCGCTACACCACCCTCACCGAGCCGACTTTCATGGCTTACGAGCACGGCGGCGACGACCCTGACCATGCCGAGTTCAACGCCACCGTGTCGCTGCAAGACTTGGGCGACCAGACGCAGGTCACACTGCGAATAATCCTGGAATCAGAAGCGCAACGCAAAGCCATGGCTGAATTTGGCGCGATTGAAGGTGGCGAGCAAACGCTGGCGCGGCTCGATGCCTATTTAACAACCACCGGAAAACCCAATGAACTCATCATCACTCGAACATTCAATGCGCTAAGAGCGTTAGTGTGGAAGGCTTGGACTGATCCCAAGTACGCGTTGAATTGGTGGGGGCCAAGCCACCATCCCGCAGTCAATGTGATGTGGGATGCGCGGCCGGGCGCCCGCTGGCGCAATTGTTTGCGTTCAGTTGAAACCGGGGATTTGTTATGGCACGGTGGCGAATTTCGTGAGGTGGTTGAGCCTGAATTATTGGTATTTACTTTTGCTTGGGAAGAAACAGGCGAGCGGGGCATAGAAAACTTAATCACTATTACACTTACCGAGAATCACGAAAAAACGACCATGGTTCTAAGGCAAACACCATTTCAGTCATTATCCGAGCAAGAGGGACATAACGAAGGCTGGAACAGCACATTTGACCGTTTAGCGAACTATCTGACACTGCTACTTAATCATTTTCAGCAAAAATAGGAGGAAAACCATGCAAAAAATCACCACCTGTTTATTGTTTAGCGGGCAAGCTAATTAAGCAGTTTGTCAGCAGGTAGCACGCCCACTGAGCAAATAATTTTAATATTATCAATACTATAGGAGAATTAACCATGACCAGTTTAAAAGTTAAAGCCATTCCTGATGGCATGCACTCGATCACTCCGCACATCATCTGCGCAGACGCGTCGGAAGCTATTGAATTTTACAAAAAAGCATTTAATGCCATAGAGTTAATGCGCCTTCCAGCCCCAGACGGCAAACTCATGCACGCCTGTGTCCAGATTGGCGACTCACAATTAATGCTCGCTGAAGAAAACCCGCAATGGGGTGCATTTGGACCAAAAACATTGAAAGGCTCACCGATCACGATCCATTTACAGGTCGAAAATGCGAATGAAACCATGGCGCAAGCCGCAGCAGCGGGTGCAAAAATCATCATGCCACTTGCGGATATGTTTTGGGGCGACCGTTACGGTCAAGTTGAAGACCCGTTTGGCCACCGCTGGGCGATCGCTACCCATACGCGCGATGTGACGCCCGAAGAAATGCAAGCGGACATAGCCAAGATGGGCTGCTAAAACCCACTACCATATTTACTTTAACGAGTACGGAGATATTTAATGATTTACAAAGGCAGCTGTCACTGCGGAAAAATTGAATTTGAAGTTGAAGGTGAGCTAGACCAGGCGATCTCCTGCAACTGCTCAATTTGTTCACGTAGAGGATCGCTATTGTGGTTTGTACCACGCCCTAATCTTCGCCTGCTTACCGCCGAAGATGCCGCTAGCACCTATACCTTCAATAAGCACGTTATTAAGCATCGCTTCTGCCCCGTCTGCGGCATCCTTCCATACGGAGAAGGCGTCGATCAAAAAGGCAATCCGATGGCCGCCATCAATATTCGCTGTCTTGAGAATATTGACCTAGCGTCTGTACCCATACACAACTTCGATGGCCGCTCGATGTGATCCCCAATAAGGCGCTTCAGCCTGCCAATGAACAAAACGATGGACACAGCTCAGGCACAACCGAGATATGATTTCAATAGTTAAAAATGATGTTGCACTTGGGCACGGAGAAACATAAAACTCATTCCTCACGGATCGATAATGGTATCAGCCCCGGCAAACGGTTAAAGCTGACCGTCCGCACGGTTTCCAGAAAATCCTGCATATAGGAAGCTTGCGCAGCCTCCACATGTGTGACGGCATACAGTTCACCGAACAATCCCTCCTTGCCTAGACGCACGCTATGCACGTAGCCGGTTTTCAAATAACTCTGAACCGCCCAGTTGGGCATGGCGGAGATACCCCGGCGGCTGGCAACCAATTGTAAAATCGCAACGGTCAGTTCGGCGGTGCGCCGTTTAGGCTCAACGCCGTGGGGCTTCAGAAAATTGCGGATAACGTCCAGCATCTCTTCAGGTACCGGGTAGGTCACTAACGTTTCGTCGGCAAAGTCATGTGCAGTGAGGTATTCTTTTTGCGCCAATTTGTGTAAACAAGAAACGATGCCGACGATCTCGAAACCGAATAAGGGGTGATAGGCCATTCCGTTCTTGCGGTACTCAGATACCACGGCAAGGTCGGCGCGGTCTTCGCGCAGCAACGCCAGCGGATCAACATGAAAACCGGATACCAAATCCAACTCGATCTCGGGCCAATGTTCGCGAAAAACATCCATCGCGGGCATTAGCCACTCGAAGCAAGTGTGGCACTCCACCGCTACGCGCAAACGTCCGGCCTGCCCTTCCACGATGCGCGCGATATCGCGCTCGGCTTCCGCCACCTGCGCAAGCACCGCTCCCCCCAAGGCATGCAGCCGCTGCCCAGCAGCCGTCAGTCGCAATGGCTGGGTCTTGCGCTCAAACAACGGAACGCCGTAATGATCTTCCATCTGTTTGACTTGATGCGAAATTGCCGACTGTGTCAGGTGTAAGCGTTGCGCGGCACGCGACAGATTACCGCTCCCAACCAAGGCTTCCAACATGCGTAAATGGCGCAATTCCAGAATGGATAGCATTATTAAATAATTTAATGATGAATACGAAAATAATGATTTTGCATAATAATAGGAATTTGCCGAAGATACCATCCTTTCAAACGAAGGATCATCATGATAATTACGCACAATCTTGGCTTTCCGCGCATCGGCGCGCAACGCGAACTCAAAAAGGCTTTGGAATCGTATTGGAATGGCCAATTGGACGAAGCATCCCTGCTCGCCATCGGCAAAGAATTACGCGCACGGCACTGGGCGGTGCAGCGCGATGCGGGGATTGCTCTGATTCCGGTAGGGGATTTCGCATGGTACGACCAAATGTTGAATATGACCGTCCTCTTAGGTGCCGTGCCCGAACGATTCGGTTTTACAGGTACACCAACACTGGAGCAGTATTTCCAGCTTGCACGTGGCAATGCACAACAGCCCGCCATGGAAATGACCAAGTGGTTTGACACCAACTACCACTATCTTGTCCCAGAATTCCTCAATTCCACCGAGTTCAATCTGAATAGCACATGGCTATTCGATGAAGTAGGTGAAGCGCAGGCACTGGGAGTCAACGCCAAGCCGGTATTAATTGGTCCGCTCACCTACCTATATCTCGGTAAGGAAAAACATACCGGTCTGAACCGCCTGAATTTACTGCCCAAGCTGATTCCGGTGTACAAGCAAATTCTGGCGCGCCTGAAAACGCAAGGCGTGGAGTGGGTGCAGATGGACGAACCTGTGCTGGCACTCGATCTGCCGCAGGAATGGGTGGCCGCACTCGCTCACACCTACGCCAGCCTGGCGCAGGATGCCCCCAAAATTCTGCTCGCTACCTATTTCGACAGCGTGGAAGACCATGCCGAAGCGCTAAAAGCCTTGCCGGTTGCCGGTTTGCACATCGACTTGGTGCGCGCTCCGCAACAGGCTGAACCCTTTATCAGCAACTTCCCAGCGGATAAAATCCTTTCTGCAGGCATCGTAGATGGACGTAATATCTGGCTCAACAACTTGCCTGCTTCGTTGGCTATCCTCGACGAGTTGCGTACAACACTGGGGGATCGGCTATGGGTTGCACCTAGTTGTTCCCTGTTGCATGTGCCGGTGGATTTAACGCAAGAAACCGGACTGGATAAAATCCTCAAAAGTTGGATGGCGTTCGCCACGCAAAAACTCGGGGAGGTCGTCACTCTGGCGCAAGGTGTAGCGCACGGTAAGGAAGCCATCGCTCCTCAATTGGCAAAAACCAATGCCGCATTGGAAAGCCGGGTGTATTCGCCGCTGCGACATGATCGTGAAGTGCGTCAACGTATTGCAGCCTTGAAACCTGCCGATGAAAAACGCTCTACGCCGTTTGCCCAGCGCATCGCTGCACAGCAAGCGCAATTCAAACTGCCTGCTTTCCCGACCACGACTATCGGCTCTTTTCCCCAAACCGCAGCTATCCGCAGTGCCCGTGCGAACTACAAGCAAGGCAAACTCAGTGCGGAGCAATATCGCACGGCAATGCAGGCAGAAATCCACCACGTAGTGGCCAAGCAGGAAGAATTGGGAATCGACGTGCTGGTGCATGGTGAAGCCGAACGCAACGACATGGTGGAATACTTCGGCGAACAACTAAAAGGCTTCGCTTTTACGCAATACGGCTGGGTTCAAAGCTATGGCTCGCGCTGCGTAAAACCCCCTATCATCTACGGCGACATTTCACGCCCGCACCCAATGACCGTCGAATGGAGTCGCTACGCGCAAAGCCTGACCAACAAACCGATGAAAGGAATGCTCACCGGACCCATCACCATTTTGCAATGGTCATTCGTGCGCAACGATATTCCTCGCGCTGCCACCGCCTTGCAAATCGCGCTGGCGATTCGCGCCGAAGTACAGGATTTGGAGCGGGCCGGCATCAGCATCATTCAGATTGACGAAGCCGCCTTACGCGAAGGCTTGCCAATCAAACGGCAGGACTGGGCGCATTACCTCGACTGGGCGGTGCGCGCTTTCCGCATCAGCACCAGCGGCGTGCGGGACACCACACAAATTCACACGCACATGTGCTATTCAGAATTCAACGACATTTTGCCCGCCATCGCCGCGATGGATGCCGATGTGATTACGATAGAAACGTCGCGCTCGGATATGGAACTGCTGGAAGCCTTCCGTGCCTTTCATTATCCGAACGACATAGGCCCCGGCGTATACGACATCCATTCACCGCGCGTGCCGAGTCAGGAAGAAATGCAGCGTCTCATGAATAAGGCATGTGCTGTTATTCCGCGCGAACGCTTGTGGGTTAACCCAGACTGCGGATTGAAAACGCGCGGATGGCCGGAAGTGGAAGCGGCCCTACGCAACATGGTTGCCGTAGCGCATACACTGCGGAACATTGCAGCCTGATGGCGCACACGCTCGTGCATGATGGGATTACGTTGTATACCATCATCGGCGTGTACGAATGGGAACGGGCAGACCCACGTCCGCTCGTTTTCGATTTACGACTAGAAAGCGTACATCCGCTTGGCTTAACGCGTGCGCACATCGAACGGCAACTTGCCGGTTGGCTTGCACCCTGCCGCTATCGATTGCTGGAAGCTTTGGCAGAACACCTCGCCCAGCGCATGTTAACTGAATGGCATTGCAGCCGGGTCGTACTCGGAATCGAAAAGCCTGGTGCATTAGGCGACCTAGCGCGCGTCGGCATACGCATTATGCGAGGCGCGGAAAAGCGAGATGGATAATGCCGATACAACACGGATCATTTTTCTCATTATTCTCCCTTCAACTAATCAGTTTGTTGATCCCTTCATGCGCTGGACTGATTGAAAATCTTAGTAGATTGCTATCAAATCAGACTACTTCCAAGTACTCTTGCTCACATGGATGGTGCGGCCATCTTTACGCCGCAGACTGGTTATTACCTTGCACAGAAAGGCTAGCGACTCTCTCAATTGCGTTATTCCACCGGCCTTCTTTAAATTCAGCCATAGCGCCTGCACGCACTGATACGCCAGTACCATGAATAATGGGTCTAGGTTATTTGGATAACAATAAACTTACAGAAAATCCTCTACTTCATTCATCAATTCAATATCCTTGCTTATATGTACTAATCAAGCGACTTGTCCCGTTATTTCTAACAGCAGCTCCCGCAAAACTTCTTGCGCTGCCTCATCTTGGAGAAAGACTGGATGAGTTTGCTCCTCGTGAGGTTCGTCGCATATTCATTGAGCACTATGAAATGCGTTACGAATTTCAGCAATCAACCATCTATGTGTTGCGACTCTGGCACCGGCGAGAACCTGTTCTAATCTCTATCCGTTGCATGCATTTATTTCAAATGATTGGTTATAACAATTACATCAATCAACAATTAGCGGCTTTATTTAATGCCACTGCCTTGCTGCGATGTAACATGACAATTAGGTATGTTGACAATATTGCCGAGAAATAGCACCAGACTGATATAAATGCGTAGTTATAATAATAACCTACAAAAAATATAGACATGAATATCATCAAGCCAAATATTTTCACCATTTTCAATGAAGAAAATAACAAAGGTGATACCACTATCAAGGTATAAATAAGCTGGACAAATTCACGCGGCATAAATTCGTCATAAATTAATGTTGTTTCATAATAAATTGAGCGATTAACGATAGACACAGAAAACCAGTTATCATTTAAGATAAATGGGATCGTTAAAGTAAGGCCAAAACCTAATCCCGCCAATATGCAATAAAACAGTAATTTCTTCTTAAGCTCATCCTTTTCTAACATCCAGGCAGAGAGCGGCACCCAAAATAACCAAAACAGATGTGAGAAAAACAAAAAACCATACACCGGTAGATGTGCTTCCACGTCATTTTCAAGTGACAGCCAAATCAGACCTTCAATAATTTGTTGAATAGCAAAGATTAACGGGAAAAAGCTAAAAGATATCAGGCTTTTGTTCCAGGATATTGTATCTTTAATGCAATAGAGACCTAACGGTAAAAGCACTGCACCTGCAGTGAAACTTGCTGTTGCTGAGAAGCACATAGAGACCGCCTTATAGTTTGTATTGTTATTCCCAGCAACAAGGGTTCAAGTCTTGACATGACACTTTTATTTCTAAAGGCATAGTCTCCGTTTATGTCTAGCCATCTCTCGCATCCGATAGAGCACGTTATTTCCCAATTATTGGAATTGGTGGAATTGGGGTCTACCATCGAATTTGCAGATGACGCCCGTCAGATGAAAGCGTAGCATATCTCACTGACGGGGGTGTGGCTCCTGGGGTCAGCGAACTTGGTAACGGGTCTCGCTTGAGTCTGAAATGCCGCCCCTGTCACCTGCATCATCCAACACGCCTGCCGGGATGGTGCCAATCAGTCAAGATTGTGGCTCTGAAAGTAGACGAGACGTTTGGATGATTTCCAACTGGCTTATCTTTTACTCAAGGAGTCAATCATGTACCCCCTCTCAATACGAGTTGCAGTAGATGTCGGCAGCAGTCGGGCTGCCGGACGGCAAGCTGTTGGATGAGTTCGATATTAGTCACAATGCAGGCGGCTTCAAGGAATTTTTTCACCATATCGAACGCCTTGAAAAACGCCATCAATTGCCGGTAGCCGTTGTCATGGAAGGCTATAACGGCTGGGCGCGCCCGCTGGACGGACAAATTCTCCGGCACGGTTACCGCCTGTACAGTGTCAACAACCTCAAGCTCGCCCGCTACAAGGAAATATTCCCGGCACCAGCCAAGACCGATGCCATAGATGCGCGCAGGATTCTCGAACTGTTCCGCCTGTCCGAACACCTGCCGCTGGCAAAAAACGCACTCCACGAAGTCGCGCCGACACCCGTTGAAAACGACCGACTCAAACGCACCACGCGGCGGCGCAAACAGCTGGTGTGGGAACGGGTGCGCGTCATCAACCGGCTGCAAAGTGACCTTCATGCGGTGTGCCCGGGACTGATGGCAATCACCCGGGAAGCGGACAATATCTGGTTCTTGAATTTCCTCACCTGCCGCGACAAATTGACCAAGCTGGCCAATCTGCGACGATCCAGCCTGTTGGCCATACCCGGCGTGGGCAAGACCTATGCGGCACAGATACAGGCTTGGCAAGCGCAGGCACAATTTGCCCCCGATGCCGAATGGGTGGGCGAAATGATTTTGCAGGACGCGCACCGCATACTGGCGCTGGGAAAGGACATCAAGGCACTGGATCTGAAAATTGCGGGCATCGCCGCGCAATCAAAACTAGCGCAAACCATCGGCAACATACCCGGCTTCGGAAAAACCTCGATGGCAGAAATCGCGGGGGAAGTTGGCACACTTGCGCGTTTCAAATCGGAAACCGGGCTGGCGATGTACATGGGCATGTCGGTGCTGGATAACAGCTCCGGCAAAAAGAACGGCGTGAAAACACCGCGCCACGTCAACACCCGCGCCAAGGCAGCCATGATGGTCGCGGTGGCACGGCATATCGCTTACGTGCCGATGTCGCGCGCCTATTATGACAAAAAGCGTGCGGAAGGCAAACAGCACAACCAGGCGATTCGAGCCTTGGGCAGGCATCTTGTGCGAGTCATTTGGTCAATGGTTAAACAGGGGAGAAAATACGAAGTACGATAAAACGTTACACCACATGGGGGAGGATTGACGCTGCTGTCAGGTAACAGTGTCGATGGCGTGTTGTGTGTTGAGTAGTGTGATATGTAAAAAAATTGATTGCAAATTCAAGCGGGATGTTCAGACTCGATTTAACTTGATTAAATCGAGTCTAACCCCAATTTATTTACTGGCTGAGCTGCCTTCTGAAGCGCGTGGAAAAATTTTGGTAGGTCGCTCGGCAGGAACCAATCGTACCCAGCAACCACGGTTTAGCCAGGCATGCGAACGATGCGGAATTCGGCAGGATTAACCTTTGAAATGAGCTTCGCCCGGGATAGGGCTTTCGCAACAAGCAAGTGGCTGACCACCTTACTAAAAGCAGCTTGGCGGGCTGCTTTGCTGTAAGAGGGTTTTGCCGCTACTACTTTTGCAAGATGCACAGATCCGCGCGCGCCTGCCTTCTCAGGCTTTGCTTTATTCTCAACCGCATTGGCAAGCGCTCTTTTCATGACGGTATCCTAGCATGTTAAATCTGTATCATTCAATACACCCCAGTGGGCGAAGTGTGGGGAGTCGAGCCACGCGAGTCTATCCTCATTGATTTTTCCCAAAGCGATTGAATAGAATCACTGGATCCCCTCCCGCACAGAAATGACAAGGTCTTGCAATATCGGCCATTCTGGGTTGAACCACCACGCCACTTGAGGCAAGATGCGTCCTCAACGATTGTTGTATCAACCATCACAGAAGAGAACAGATATGGGCGCACAGTGGAAAGCAAGGCACAAAGAAGTCGCAGCGAATGCAAGGGGTAAGATTTTCGGCAAGCTGGCCAAAGAAATCATGGTGGCCGCAAAGAGCGGTGCTGACATTGGCTCAAACTCACGTTTGCGTCTGGTGGTTGAGCAAGCCAAAAAAGCCTCTATGCCGAAAGACACCTTGGATCGCGCCATCAAAAAAGGTGCAGGTTTGTTGGATGGCCCGCTTCATATGGAACATCTGGTGTACGAAGGTTTCGCGCCGCACCGTGTACCCGTCATCGTTGAATGTCTGTCCGATAACATCAACCGCACTAAAGCCAGCATGAATGTGTTGTTCCGCAAAGGACAGTTGGGCGCGCCCGGTTCTGTCTCATGGGACTTCAACCATGTCGGCATGATCGAAGCGACACCGAATACAAAAGATGGTGATGCCGAAGTCGCCGCAATCGAAGCGGGCGCGCAAGACTTTGAGCCTGCGGATGACGGTGCGACTCTGTTCATCACCGAGTTCACCGATCTGGATGCCGTGTGCAAAGCGCTACCCGCGCAAGGCTTCACCGTCACCTCAGCAATGGTTGGCTACCGCCCCAAAAATCCCGTCATTCTCAGCAACGATGCCGAACGTGAAGAAGTCGAGGCCTTCCTCGAAGCCATCGATGCGGATGATGACGTGCAGAATGTTTATGTGGGGTTGGCGGGGTAGCACTGAAGGGCGGCCTGCGCTTATAGGGCACCTCTAAAAATTCAGATTTGCGGGCATCCCCTTCGGGGATTGCCTGCTTAACCCGTCTAGTCACAATACGTTGTTGCTCACAAAAAATGTGTGCTTACATATTAGTTATATGCCGCGCTCAAATTTTTTACCCGTGCCTTGTCTTGCTTAAAAACTTGAATTTTTAGAGGCGCCCTATAGACCTTAAATTGCTACTATTTTTGCTTATGAATAGCTTCCTGCAAGGCGGGGGCATCGTCTGTCGGTTTCGTCATCTTCCGTTCTATTCGTTTACTGTGCTGTTCTAAATTATCACTTAATTGGCTGATAATTTCCGAAGCGGCACTAATAATTTGATTTGCGCCAAATCCTCCCCGGGCCATTTCTTTGTAGAAGGATTTTGCATATATTTTCGCCACTTGATCAGGATTGTGAAAAACACTACCCAACGATGCGCCCATATTATTTTTGGCTTCTTGGGCCAGTGCCAATTGGGCAAAGCGTGAATTTAGAATACTCTGTAATTGGATTGACTGAATCGACTTGCCGATGAATAAAGCAACCACATTGAGAAGATTCAAATCAACCAGATTGAATGCACAATCGCGCATATGGCCACTTACGTTTACTACACCTACAATTTGTCCACCAATGGTAATAGGCGAAGAAATCAGGCTTTTACAAGGTTCATTTGCACGTCGAGCCAATTTGGCAAACGCTGAACAATTAATATCTTCAATCAGCAAAGGTTGGCCGGTTGCAATCACATGCCCCGCAATACCATCGCCCTTCCCTATCAATTCTTTATAAGCGGCAGCCGGCATTGGGCCGTAGTTAGCGCAAACACTCATCAGCAAATTATCGGCTGTGCCATCATTGAGCAGCATAATTGAGCAATTTATGGCGCTTAATATTTTTGCCGTCATTTCAGCAAGTTGCGTAAGATTATCGTCAAGATTGCCCTTTTCTAGAAAATTAGACAAATCCTGAAGCTTGATCAACGGAGTTTCTACATCGCCCATTATGAGATTATCCTTAACCTTCACCGTATTATTAGACAGCCAAGTGGCCACATTTTTACTGATCCAAGCGCAAAAGCGTTAGCAGTTTAACATCGCAAAATAATCAACAATACCCGGAAACAGTCATTCAGGTTTAGGTGAAATAAAAGCCTTGTGAAAAAGATGACGCGCAAGAAGCAAGGACGGCATACGTAACCAGGTTGCGCGTACATAAAGTATCTGCCGTGCGGCACCAGTCAACCAATCTGAGCAGCTCTTATGGGCAGGCAGGAGTGCACGTTCGAAAAGTTGATCTGTAAAAAACAAGGTTAGCGGGTTGGGACGGCCATTTTGAATGGCTTCCATCATGCCTGAAGGAACGGGTGTATTCAAAAAATGTACAGCATAACGCAAGGCGTAAAAAAGTGGCCGCATCAACCCAAGCTCGTGTGCCCGCACGGATAAATCTGTCCAAAACGTTGGCAACCTACTGAAATGACGTAACAAACTATCAATATCGACCAAATCACGCAGCCCCTGATCCAGTTGATCATTATGGAACAGGTGAACAGCACTGTGAAGCACCATATCGGCCGGTGCAAATACCTTCACATCATCATAGCCATCAAGAAACTGCGCCGCAGCCAAAAGCTTTGCCGAATCAGGATGAAGCGCTGCCGTTTCCGGCAAAATCGCATGATGCACGTCGATAACGGTCTTCCGTTTAATATGCCGCATAGGCGGCAATTCATGCATCCATGTACGATAATAACGCTGGTCATAAGCATCGTGGTGCGTCGCCGCCCAACCATGGAGCATCAATGCGGCTTCTACAACACTGAGACTACCTTTAGGTACAATGATGTCAATATCAGAGAATAGTCTTCCCTTGGCGGACGGCAGTTTTGCCATTACATAAGCTGCGCCTTTGAGGAGAACGACTGGCACACCTACTTTTTCCAATGCCTTTCGAATTTGGGTTATTTCCCAATGAACAGCTTGAATATGCTTTTCAGAGATGACGCGTGACCACTCCAGGTGTTGGCGGGGTTTTGGCGGTACTTGTTTGAGTAAGCTGCGTTCGTCTAATAAAAGACAAATACGTGCCAACAGATTCGCGCGGCGTGCTTGGCATATGAGCAAATCCCAGTCTGGCAGACTTAGGGAAATCAATGTTTCTGGCTCTCGGAGCGCTTGTAATATTAAGTAATTGGGAATCACATTAGGTATTTATGTCAAATATAATGTGATGAGTCGTTTTGCCACTACCTAATTCATCTTTACCAGAAAGGGCAAGAACTCAGGTCACTTCCTTTAAAGGGGAGGCAGGGAAAACCTGATTGTAAATAGCCTACAATTCATTAGCATACACATGATGATTATTGGAGGCTTGCGGCCTCAGCGCACCAAATATTTCAATTGCATCATCCAGTTTGCTATATGTAAAATCATAACACAGAGACGCATCGATCAAATTTGTCATGGCTTTAAAGCCCTGGAGTCCAAGAAGACTGTAATTAAAAGAATTATCTGCAACCCGCATGAACGCGCGGGATTGAGGCAGTGTCTCCAAACACGCCGTAGCACCCGCCTGATATTTTGGAAAAATAACCCATGCAACCTGTACGACCTCTGCAGCGCGAACGATGCTATCAGCCGGTGCTTTCATGTGGGCAACCGTGCCTTTTATCGTATCCGCTACCTTACGGCTGAAAATGGCGTTGGGTTCATAACGCCTGATGATCTCGATAGATTCGTTTTTTAAACTAACGGGGCGCGGAAGCGGAATAAGTTTCCCATCACTAACACGAATCAACGCAAGCTCATCAGACAGCAATCTCCATCCGCGGTTTACCAAAGCTGCGCATAAAGTGCTTTTACCCGAGCCTGGAGGAGCGGGCATAATCGCGGCAAAACCACCTTTTTCAACTACCGCCGCATGAATCATCAAACAGTGATTAACATGGGTTGATACGCACCAATTAAGTCCCCACTCCAACATGGGGAATGCCTGATCTAACGGCAGAGGTTTAAATATGGTGTTGCCGTCAAATAAAAACAATACCTGTGGCTTAAACCATCGCCGTAGGTTACGTGGACGCGTAAGACTAATGTGAAAATCCGCAAAACAATCTTGCTCGACCAAAGGATAATCGGCATAAAGCAAACCGATACCTTCAGCCACACTGGGAATCGTAGTTTTGAGGTGCGTGGTAAAAGAGCCAGTTTGCAGATATATTCCCGCCTTTTTAAGACGGAATTTAAGTTCTGATGGCGTTAATGCAGAAACATTCAAAGTCAGCTAAATTCTATCAGTCCAAGCGTATTAAGCTCATTAAGGAGATAATCAATTTGGAATGAAAATTCCTCATCCGTTACCTTTTCGGCTTGCAGCCGTTGGGCAAGTGCTTCAGTCAAGCGTAGCGCGTTTAATGACGATTGCCGTAATCCCAACAGCACCTGAGCAGCTGCTGAACTAAGCAGATGGGTATCTCCAGAAAGATTATTATAAAATACCCATTCATCATCGTCCCATGAGCAGTAGCTAACTGCCTGACTGGAAATTAAGCGCCATTCCATTTTTAATTAGCATATTTAAGGGAAAAGTAAGACTGGCGTATGGTTATTGCGGCAATTTAATTAGCCCCAGTTTGTTTTAAATAATCGATAATTTGTGCGGCATTCCAATCTACATTGGCAGTGGGAGAAAAAACACCACGATTCTGCCACTCATAGAACATCGATCGAATTGTATCTTGAGACAAATAGGGAGTAGCTCCACTTCTCGCACGATACAATGCTTTCACAAGATGTTGTAATAACACCTGCGTTTGATAAGGAGGAAGATCCGGAGGTGCAACTACAGTAGTCGGCGTTGGCGAAGTTATATTGTTTGAGCCCTTACCTTTTTGCGTAAGATAATTTGAACCTGATGAACTGCGAGTCCCCATCATATAGCTCGCAGCGCCTAATTTACTCTTGGTCACTTGCACTGAAGAACCTGAATTTGCAGTCTGAGGCTCTGTCCAAACATTAGCCATTATATCTACGCAACGCCTACTGTTATATGAAGTATTCGATTGATTTGACATCGGGAACGCAGCTATAAATGTTTCGTTTGGATCCGTGGGAAGTGTAGTGGTTGGCGGAACAACGGGACAATCACCATGTTGGCTGGTATTACCTGACACAAACCCAGATGGTGTCGAACAAAATGCCTCACCCAATACGGGTCGACTCGCAAGAGTTAAAATAATCCCTGATACAGCTAAACCAGACGCTGCAAACTGCCTCCGGGATTCGCCTGAAAACTTTATTTGATCAGTGGCATCATGAGGTAACTGTTGTTTTTCCAACCCATCACTTTTATCCACATTGACGGCCATAATATAATCATCCTTTTTCATGTTGCACCTTGCATTTCGCACATCGTTCTAATTCGATTATTTAGTACCCGGCAAATTAATATAGAACACACCAGACACATCAAGCAAAATACATGCCAAAATCGGCATATATTTTAAAGAAATATAATAAACATGGCGCTACACTACCCACATTCTTGCAATTTCTTACTTTCTTGAAAGTTTTAACTAGGAATGTAAAAATTCTCGACATCCTAACCAAATACCCACGACTCTAAGTGAAATAGAATAAGTGATCAATATTCAGCTTCCCGGATAAGAAGTCAATCCACTCGTCCGTGTCACACTCTCCTGCAACCGAGTAAGCCCCGCCGGACAGCGCGTTACTGTATAACTCCCGTATTCTCCATGCCTGGTTAGCTGATGCACTCTTCAAGAGATTGTCCAATATAGCAACTACCGTTAGCCTAGAAAAAGAAAAATGTACATCCACTACAAATCACATAAGAACTGTATTAATTAATAGCATACCCATAACGGGTGTAGCTATAAATCTGAAATTTCTCACTTATAGCTTGATATAAGTCAAAATTAACATATAATTTTCGCCTGCACTGCTTTCTTATCTATTATTGATTGCAACCCAAACACCGCATACTAAAATACCGTAAAAATTCATAGCCATGCACAAACCTGTCTCCAACAATTCACTGAAGGCTGCATGTTCGACTTGTAATCTGCGTAAACTATGCCTGCCCGTTAGCCTGAGTAATATCGAAATGGCGCGCTTAGATGATTTAATTACCCGCAAAGGTGTTTACCGTCATGGCAGCATCTTATACCGGAGCGGAGACAAATTCCAAGCGCTGTATGCGATTCGTACTGGTTTTTTCAAAACCCAAATCCTTAATGAAGACGGGCGGGAACAAGTCACCGGCTTTCAGATGGCTGGAGAAATCATCGGCATGGATGGAATTAGTAGTGATGCACACACTTGCGATGCCGTAGCACTTGAAGACAGTGAGGTATGTGAAATCCCCTTCAGCCGCCTAGAGGATCTTAGCCGGGAACTTCCCCCACTGCAGCGACACTTACACCGCATTCTTAGCCGAGAAATCGTGCGCGACCAAAACATTATGCTGCTGCTTGGATCAATGCGCGCGGAGGAACGCCTGGCTACTTTTTTGCTCAATCTGTCTCAACGCTTTGCGGTACGCGGTTATTCGCCCACCTCATTCCAATTGCGCATGACGCGCCACGAAATCGGCAGCTATCTCGGATTAAAACTGGAAACTGTCAGCCGCGCACTGTCACACCTACAGGAAAGCAAACTGATTAATGTGCGCAACAGATCATTGGAAATACTGTGCCTATCTGGGCTACAAGCCTGCATGGGAAAGCGTACACGCTGACATATCAGACAACTACTTAAATGACCTACTCTGTATTGTTGCCCAATCTGGACACAAACCATGTGACTTTCTTCCTAACCACTAACATCTCTGTAATTAAAACCTGTTACAACTGACCGTTGTACACCCATCGTCTCTTTCATCAACTTAGGCTTACCTAATTTCACAACAAAGCTTACGACACAGCCAGCGGAACGTTATAGCTCATCAAAATTCAAATAGCTATTCACGCGTGCATATGCACATTTTCACAATTTTACATCGGCACAATTGCTGATTGTTGTACGGAGAAATAAATGCATAGACTGTTTTTACTGTTATTTATGACGACGCTGCTAACCAGTTGCGAGAAATCCAAACCGCCCACTCCATTCCAAGCCATTGATATCAGTTGGCGATATGCAAACGAACCCGTGAACTTCCATCTCACCGACCCCAACGGTAAAATACGCAAACTATCGGATTTCGAAGACAAGGTGGTGGTATTGTTTTTTGGTTATACCCACTGCCCCGAGATTTGCCCAACTACGCTGGCTGATCTGGCACAGGTGATGCGCTTGCTTGATAAGGATGCGGCAAAGGTACAGGTGCTATTCGTCACGCTGGATCCTGAACGCGACACGCCAAAACTATTGGCTGAATATGTTCCCTTTTTTCACCCATCTTTCCTGGGCTTGTACGGCGATGCCCAAACTACTGCGCAGGTAGCCAAAACATTTGGCGTCAATTATGAAAAACGGGTCGAAAAAGGTAGCTATACACTGGATCATTCCGATGGTACCTACCTAATTGGCGCACATGGCAAGCCCGTATTACTCTCCCCCTATAACCAGCGCACTGAATTGTTAGTGCAGGATATAAAATTGCTACTACAAACGGCACACGACTGATGCACAAACAACCTATCCACCATCGTCTGTACCTCGTAACACCTTAAAAATTACATCCGGCATAAAGCCGCGCGATTGCATAAAGCGTAGCTGCTTGGCTTTTTCCTTAGCATCTTCCGGGACAATACCAAACTTTCTTTGCCAGATACTACGCGCCGCTTCCAATTCTGTATCTTTCATTTGCGGTAATGCATCGTTAATCAAATCTTCGCCTATACCTTTCTGGCGAAGTTCATGTGCAATGCGTTGCATGCCGAAACGATTGCGGCGCATGCGCACCAACTGCTCGGCTGCACGGGAATCGGACAGCCAACCGCGCGCCGCCAATTCATCCAAAACCCTATCCACATTGTCGTTTGCTGTAGCCTTGAGCAGAAGCTTCGCATGAAGTTCAGCACGGCTATGTTCACGCCGCACCAGATATTTCATGGCGCGGGTATGTAGACTTAACTCAGGCTTCTTTGACACCGCTTTCCATTCCATCATTGAGTGCAACCACACCAGCCGCAGCGCGGATTTTGTTCTCAATTTCAATTGCCATTTCAGGATGCTCTTTCAGATATTCACGCGCATTATCTTTTCCCTGACCAATCTTCTCGCCTTTGTAGCTGTACCAAGCGCCGGCTTTCTCGACCAACTTGTGCAGTACACCCAGCTCAACGACTTCGCCTTCACGAGAAATACCTTCACCATACAAAATATCAAATTCCGCCTGTTTGAACGGCGGCGCCACCTTATTCTTGACCACTTTCACGCGGGTTTCTGAACCGATCACCTCATCGCCCTTCTTGATCGCACCGACACGACGAATGTCCAGCCGAACTGAAGCATAAAATTTTAGGGCATTACCGCCGGTCGTGGTTTCCGGGCTACCAAACATCACACCGATTTTCATACGTATCTGATTAATAAAAATCACCGTTGTATTGGAACGCTTGATGTTAGCGGTCAGCTTGCGCAATGCCTGCGACATCAAGCGTGCCTGCAAGCCCATTTGCGGCTCGCCCATCTCTCCTTCAATTTCTGCCTTAGGAGTTAGTGCTGCCACAGAATCAACCACCACCACATCCACAGCAGCCGAACGCACCAACATATCAGCAATCTCCAACGCTTGCTCACCATTATCCGGTTGCGAAATGAGCAGCTCACTGACATTCACGCCCAGCTTTTGCGCGTATTGCGGATCGAGTGCATGTTCTGCATCAATAAATGCAGCCGTTCCGCCTAATTTTTGCATTTCAGCGATCACTTGCAGCGTGAGCGTAGTCTTGCCAGACGATTCCGGTCCGTAGATTTCGATTACACGACCACGCGGCAGCCCCCCCACGCCCAGCGCGATGTCCAACCCTAATGACCCAGTCGAAACCACTTGGATATCACGTGCAATATCATGCTCGCCCAAACGCATAATAGAACCCTTGCCAAATTGCTTTTCAATCTGACTCAGAGCCGCTGTGAGTGCCTTGCTTTTATTATCATCCATGCAACTTTTTCCCTTCAAAAATGATACACAATTATGGCATAAGCCATCCGAGCCTAAACTAGAAAGACTCTGGCTAGATCAATTTAAAATTTCCTGTTTAAAACAGGATGACCATAACCGGCACGATCTTAAGCTACTTTCCTTACCTGATTCAGCAGTTCCAACACTCCTTGCAAAGCTAGGCCTACCGACTGCATGCGAATTTCTGCACGGTTACCAGAAAGATAATGCAACGATGCAATACACTGCCCCCCCTTAACCCCCCAAGCGAACCACACTGTACCAACTGGCTTGTCCGGCATACCACCCCCTGGCCCGGCAATACCGCTGACCGCCAATGCCACCTGCGCATGGCTATGGTGCAACGCGCCTGCTACCATTTCACGCACGACGGCCTCGCTTACTGCTCCGTAACGCATCAGAGTGTCTTGGGCGACGCCCAACATCTCACGTTTAGCTTCATTTGAATAAGTGATAAAACCACGCTCAAACCATTCGGAACTACCCGCAATATCAGTAATGGCACTGGCCACCGCACCGCCCGTGCATGACTCGGCTGTGGCCAACATAAAGCCATACGACTTTAGCGCACTGCCAATTTGTATTGCCAAATTTTCAGTGTCATAGCTCACAAGCATAATCTCATTGTCTTGCCATATTCACGTTTGGACTAATCGCACAGCAAGTTGACCATTAGTCAGCTGGAGAAACCCAGAGATGGCAGATTTTTATATGTACAGCCCGCGTGCCAGATCGATCTGGATATCACTTACAGCTTCCAATCCGACCGCAATGCGCAACAAACCCTCACTAATACCAGCTGCATCTCTGGCCTCCTGAGTTATACGGGCATGCGTGGTGGTGGCTGGGTGGGTTAACGTGGTCTTGGTATCGCCCAAGTTAGCCGTAATTGAAACCATGCGCGTACTGTCGATAAGACGCCAAGCCTCCTCTCTGCCGCCCTTTATTTCGAACGATACGATACCGCCACCAGCTTTCTGCTGCTTCATCGCCAGTTCATGTTGTGGATGCGACGGCAGACCCGGGTAATACACGCGTGCCACATTATTTTGCGCCTCCAACCATTGCGCCACGGACAGCGCATTAGCGCTATGCGCGTCCATACGAATTTTTAACGTCTCCATACCTTTCAGAAATACCCATGCGTTGAATGCGCTCATAGTCGGCCCCGCCGTACGCAGAAATTGATATATGGGCTCCATCATTTTCTTGCTGCCCAGCACCGCGCCACCCAATACACGCCCTTGTCCATCAAGATATTTAGTAGCGGAATGAATCACGATGTCCGCGCCTAAGTCTAGCGGGCGCTGCAACGCAGGAGTACAAAAACAATTGTCTACCGCCAGTAACACACCATGCTGCTTCGCCACTGCCGCAATGCCTGCAATGTCAGATATTTCGGTAAGCGGATTAGACGGTGTCTCCAGGAAAAATAACCGGGTGTTAGGTCGTACCGCGGCTTCCCACTCGTTCACATCGGTGGCAGAAACAAAGGTCGTATCCACACCAAAACGTTTAAAAATAGTGCCGAACAAATTTACCGTCGAGCCAAATATACTGCGCGAAGCAACGATGTGATCCCCGTTTTTCAGCAAACCCATGCAGCACGCCAAAATCGCTGACATACCAGACGCTGTCGCCACACACTGCTCCGCGCCTTCCAGCGCGGCCAAACGTTCCTCGAACATAGTAACGGTAGGGTTGGTGAAACGCGAATAGATGTTACCCGGCTCTGCGCCGATAAAACGTGCGGCGGCTTGGGCCGCGCTATCAAACACATAACTGGAAGTAAGAAACAGTGCCTCACTATGTTCATTAAATTGGCTACGCTTTATGCCCGCGTGTACTGCAAGTGTTTCAAGTTGATATGAATGTTCTGTTTGGCTGGAATGTTCTGACATAACGTGCCCTCATGCTGAATAAAAAAACCCGGTTAGCTTGCAGCTAAACCGGGCTTCACCCGCTTTAGCTGCATTTATAAAGCGCCCGCAAGCTGTTCCTCAAATCGGCGCTTGTATGAAACTAACACTTGCCGCGCCGCATTGTCAACTCCAATTGCCATGATACTAGAGGGCACCGCTAAAGACACCTAGGCTGTGTAATATGAGGCAGTCAGCCTCAACATTAGTCTCGCAAAGTGCTGGAATGCAGAACATTATTTCAGGTATTCTTTAAGCAGAAGGTGCGCTACACTAAAATAGTCGATGTAACACTTTATCATCGCTGTTGCACTTTGAATTTAAGTCCGCACTATCTCTGTATAAAGGTACAAATCCTTGCGGCGTTCGAAATGCAGGAATCAATCAACGGGGAAAATGTCATGGCGGGTCACAGTAAATGGGCAAACATTCAGCATCGCAAAGGTCGCCAAGATGAACGGCGGGGCAAGATTTTTACACGCCTGATCAAGGAAATTACCGTGGCGGCCAGGTTAGGCGATAGCGATCCGGCCACTAATCCGCGCCTGCGATTGGCGATGGAAAAAGCCTATGACCAAAATATGCCAAAAGATAACGTGGAACGCGCCATTAAACGCGGCAGCGGCGAATTGGACGGTGTCGATTATATTGAACTTCGCTACGAAGGCTATGGAATCAATGGCGCGGCAGTGATGGTAGATTGCATGACCGACAATAAAACACGTACCGTAGCCGATGTGCGCCATGCTTTCACTAAATATGGCGGCAATCTCGGTACGGATGGTTCTGTGTCATTTCTGTTTAAACATTGCGGACAGATGATTTTTGCACCTGGCACCGATGAAAATGCGTTAATGGAAGTAGTGTTGGACGCGGGAGCAGAAGACGTAATGAGCAATGATGACAGCAGTATTGAAGTGATCACCGCACCCAATGATTTTATCGAGGTTAAGCAACGCTTGGAAGCCGCCGGCTTTAAGCCGGAAATGGCAGAAATAATCATGAAGCCTATTGTCGAGGTGCTCTTTACTGGTGACGACGCAGTGCGTATGCAAAAGTTATTGGACGCACTGGAAAACCTTGATGATGTACAAGAAGTTTATACAACGGCTGTGATTGCGGAATGAATGAAGCGGGAATAGACGGAAAGGGTAACTCCTCTTTGCACCGATGAGCCTTACGTCTAAGACACGCATTTTAGGGATAGACCCCGGCCTGCGCATCACCGGGTTTGGCGTGCTGGACAAAGTGGGGCAGAAACTCATTTATGTCGCCAGCGGTTTTATCAAAACGCCAGTAGGCGCGTTGCCTGAGCGTCTTAAAGTCATTCTTAATTCATTGCGCGAAGTGATTGAAACGCATCAACCGCAGCTGGTGGCGATAGAAAAAGTATTCGTTAACGTCAATCCGCAATCCACCCTGCTGCTGGGGCAAGCGCGCGGTGCGGCGATTTGCGCTGCGGTACTGGCGGACCTGCCGGTTGCGGAATACACTGCATTGCAGGTGAAGCAAGCGGTGGTAGGTAATGGCCATGCCAAAAAGGAGCAAGTGCAAGATATGGTACAGCGATTGCTGGAATTGTCCGGCTCTCCCAGCTCGGATGCAGCGGATGCGCTGGCGTGTGCGATTTGTCATGCGCATGCTGGTATGGGATTAGGCCAGCTGGCAACCAAAGGCTTGCGCATGCGCAATGGCAGATTAAGTTAAAAAACATGGTAACTTCTCTAACCACGGATTCAACATGATTGGGCGTTTGACAGGTAACTTGTTGGAAAAAAATCCACCGCAAATTTTGTTGGACGTTCAAGGCGTGGGATATGAGGTGAATGTGCCGATGAGCACCTTCTATAACTTGCCTGTACTGCATGAACGCGTGGTGTTATACACCCAACTTATCGTTCGTGAGGATGCACACCTGCTCTATGGCTTTGCTTCTGAGGACGAGCGCGTGGCGTTTCGTCATTTGTTGAAAATTAGTGGCGTAGGGCCAAAGCTGGCGCTATCTGTACTGTCTGGTTTGAGCTTGAACGATCTTGCCATTGCCGTGACAAGTAAGGAGATAGGGCTATTGACCAGAATTCCAGGGGTGGGTAAAAAGACCGCCGAGCGGCTATTGCTGGAACTGCAAGATAAATTCATCGTTTCCGTGTCGGATGGCGCAAGCGGTGTTGTGACGCCACATGGCAACGATATCACCAACGCACTGTTGGCGTTGGGCTACAGCGGAAAAGAAGCGGATTGGGCAGCCAAACAATTACCCGCTGATGCAAATGTATCAGACGGCATCCGCCAAGCACTTAAGTTATTATCCAAAGCATGATCCAAAACGATAATCTGACCGCAGTTGATCGCATTATTTCTCCCGCTCCCGTCTCTTTGCAGGAGGAAATACAGGAGCGTGCATTGCGCCCTAAACATCTGGACGAATATATCGGCCAGGAAAAAATACGTGGGCAGCTGGAAATTTTCATTGAAGCGGCCCGCAAACGCAAGGAGCCACTTGACCATGTTCTACTGTTCGGCCCACCGGGGCTGGGCAAGACGACTTTGGCGCATATCATCGCGCGCGAGATGGGCGTCAACATGCGCCATACTTCCGGGCCGGTTTTGGAACGTGCCGGCGACCTCGCTGCCCTGTTAACCAATCTCGAACCAAACGATGTACTGTTTATCGATGAAATCCATCGTTTATCGCCGGTGGTAGAAGAAATCCTATATCCCGCGCTGGAGGATTATCAGATCGATATCATGATCGGCGAAGGTCCCGCCGCGCGCTCGGTAAAACTGGATTTGCCGCCGTTCACTTTGGTTGGAGCAACCACTCGCGCCGGTATGTTAACCAACCCTCTGCGCGACCGTTTCGGTATCGTGGCGCGCCTGGAGTTTTATACCACCAGTGAATTGCAGCGCATCGTGACGCGCTCTTCTGATTTACTGGAATTACCGATCTCACCCGACGGGGCGCTGGAAATTGCAAAGCGTTCACGCGGTACGCCGCGCATTGCAAATCGATTGCTACGCCGCGTACGCGATTTTGCCGAAGTAAGGGCGCAGGGCGAAGCCACGCGCCAAGTGGCAGATGCCGCGCTTACCATGCTCGACGTGGATATGCAGGGATTAGACACGATGGATAGAAAATTATTGTTGACCGTGATTGAAAAATTTACCGGTGGTCCGGTGGGCGTAGATAACCTTGCCGCTGCCATCGGCGAGGAGCGCGATACCATTGAAGATGTGCTGGAACCTTATTTAATCCAACAAGGCTACTTACAACGCACATCACGCGGAAGGGTTGCGACCATTAATGCCTACAAACATTTTGGACTAGTACAGCCGCATAGTGTTAGCAACAAAGATTTATGGGAAGAAAGCCAATAAACTAAACATCCGAGAAATTTAATATTTATACATTCCTTTATTTAATCAAAAACCATATTTCATTTCCGCAAATAATAACGAGTTATCCCGCAATCGACCAAAGAACGTACTACTTTCTCCCCGATAAATATCCAATCCAAGCGATCCTTTAACGTTGTCTGTAAAGGCATAAACCAGCTTGGGCCTTATGAAATAATTGCTGCGTCCAAAAGAAGCGACAGCGGCAATTTCACCTTCCAATGTTTCATTAAGCCATTTGTTACTGGCCCGGACACTTATCCCATGCTGAGAACGGCTAAACTGATTCCATAACGCACTTGTTTGAATTGCGGCGAAACGCAGGAGAGGATCGGCTATCGCCTGCGGATCGGAATAATTTGTAACATGGCGGAGGTAATATTGAAAATTGATATTAAGATAATCGAAAAAAGTTCTGTCACCGCCCATCACCATATAAAAAAATGGTTTTTTTACAAGGAAATCGTTCGCACCAGTGTTAACTGTCCAAGTGTACGCGGCTTCAGCACGCAATCCATAACGCCCAATGACCGTAGCGGCATCCATACCCAATACGCGGATACGGTTGTGGTCGAATATTAAATTTGTTCCAGATGGGGTTGTCGCTCCAATCGCGATGTCAGGGGTCAAATCTGACCCATTATAGTAAGAAGCTGACCAATCCACATCACCACCACTTCGATCGAATTTGAGCGCAATTCGGTTAGTACGGGGAATGTGTTGGGTAAAAAAAACACCCGGCGTTGTAGCCACCGGAAAAACATGGGGATCCATACCAGGGAGCCATATACCGGTCAGTGAATTTTCATGCGAGTGGTACGTTGCTTTCGCTGCCAACGATCCTATTCTCTGGTCATCCTCTTCCGGCGTTAACAGCGTAAAATTTCGTGGTGTCAAATTATCGGTTGGATTCAAGCGATCTGCCCGTCCCCATACTATGATCTGTCTGCCGATCCGATAATCCACATTGCCGCTACTGAATTTTATATATCCCTCCTGTAATTTTTTCGAATCTCCGTTGGCTCCAAAAATGTCGTCATTACGAATCCATCCCTGAGCAACCAGAGTAATATCCTCCCCTATATTTTGCGTCCCTTTAAGCCACACCGAGCCGGTACCCAAATCATTTTTTCCATCCAGCTTACGCGATGAACTGAAATATCCGGCACGAACTGAACCAGTGATATCCGGTTTTTGTAAAAAATTCATACTACCTTTTTCAGGTGACGCCGAAAAACTCTCTGCCTGCGGGAGCAAAGTGTTGACCACTGGTTTCAATTCGAAATTAAACTCACGAATAGTTAAACCATGCGGAACACAGTGTGCTGTTAGCTGAAGCGTCAACGAATGTGCACTGATTGGAGCCGCTGTAGAAATTTTAATTCGCTGGTCAACATTGTTATTGCCTTCCAACTCCAATTTTGCAGCGGACAATTCCGATCCATTTTGCCCGGGAACAATCCCTACATTAGCCAATGAAACGCAAGCGGCAGTTATTTTTTCATCAGGGCTTGACGGGGATACCGAAACATACGCGAGCAGCGGCTCGCCTTCCCTGCTGACAACCTCAATCTCACCTATGATCAGCGCATAAGCCACCTGTGTACCAAGCAATACAAAAATGATTGCCAATGATAAAGTACGCCTGACACGGCATAACATGCTAACGCACATTTGTAGCATTATTCTTTTTCCATGTACCGTGTCGTAAAGAACTCATTCTTAACCTGCTGGTTCGCCTTGAAGTTATCGTATTTAATCACCGTACGGTGGCCAGTTTGAACGTTGCTTGCTTCAAGGCGCATGGCCTGCCACTTGCCACGCGCTTTGTCTACCAGTTGAACATCAGTAAATGTCGAGATTTTTAACATCTGCCCTGCCTCATCCCAATACTCCATTTTTATTGCCACCAGATTATCTTTACGCAGCCAGCCGATGCGCTTTGAGTAACCATTACTGGTTTTAACCGCGTCAGATTTTGGTAATGCCTCAATAACATAGCAAGGCTGCCCCTCTACCGACTCCTCTTTCAACAACTTGTAATTCCACTCGCCCACCTTATAACCAATCACGTCGGCATAAGAAAAATCCGTGCCTACAAAACTATCTTTCTTATTATTGGAAACAAGACGCCGCACTTTTTTTAGTGCGGGTAAATAGATCCAAATATCATCATCCTTGTCGGCGTGTTCGATCAGTAACGATACCGTACCTTTTACATCCGGTGGTGACAAAAACCGCGTCATGCGCATGTTATCAATGCCATTTTCCTCAAGCTTGGTCGCGCCGAAAGTCTTGCGCACCCGTTCCTGGCCAGCCTTGCTAATCAGGGTAAACGTGGCATCAGCCACTGAATCAGCAACCTTGGAAACGACGAAATTCTTTTCCATAATCTGGCCCAGATTGGGTTCCGCCGCCCAGCCATTTTTGGGTTGCATTGATAGACCAAAAACAAGAGCCAACACAACAACAGAAACAGGTAGTGGGTTATGTTTCACGGCAATTCTCCTGAAAATAAAATCGGGGCGGAATGTAAGGATAAGCGCAGGGATAAGCAACAGCGCAGATAATGAACTCATGATCATGGCCTCAGCAATCAAAATGGCCAACCACTTATGGATATTATACCCAAACGATAACAACAACACCCCGTAACCAGCTGATACCGAAATCGCAACAAATAGAATAGCTTGCCCCGCTGTTCCAATAACATTTCGGACAGCTGTGATTTCATCGGCTCCCGTCATAAGCTCTTCGCGTAACCGGTAAATCAAATAGATTGCGTAATCTGCCCCTATTCCAACGGCCATCGCCGAAATAAGCGAAGTTGAAATATTCAGCGGGATTCCACTCCATCCCATAAGGCCAAAGTTAGCCAAAACAGCAACCAGAAGCGGGAGAAGTACCAGCATTCCTGCTACCAATGAACGAAAAATCAAGCTGGAGATAATAAAAACGACAACCGTGATTTGCAGAATATTCAGTATTTTCCCGTAAACCATAACCTCATTCAGTGCCGCACCTTGAGGGACGCTGCCACCGATTCCGATATGCACACTTTTATCGAAATGCAGCGCTGTGAATGCATGAATTTTTTCGACCAGCTTTTCTATGTAGGCGCTGCTATCTGTCTTCAGGAAAACCGTCAAATTGGCGGAGCGGTAACCATAATCAACATAGGAATCAAAATCGCCCGGTTCGCCGGACATTGAGTAAAGCAATAAATATTGTGAAATCAATTCCTGACTGTCTGGAATTTTATAATAAGCGGGATCATCCTCATGCATGGCCTGGTTCATACGCATGATAAAGTCGGCTAACGAAAGGGTCTTACCGACATAAGGCTGATCTTCAAGAAAACGTTGTAGCTCCCCTATGGCCCGAAGTGTTTTGGGGTCTTTAATGGCGTCGTCGCTTGCGCCTTCAACCAGCAAATACATCGTATTGGTACCGCCAAGGCGATCATTTAGTGCTTTATCATCTGTTTCAAAAATCAATTCAGGAGAAAAAAAACTCTTGGTAGAGTTATCCACAGTAACCCTGCCCATCCCTATCAGGGTAATAACGACGAAAAGCAAAACCCCGCCATACACCCTACGCCGACTGGTGCCGGTTACCCAGTTCGCTATCGCGTTGGTTACTTTGTCCCAAATCCGTTTCTTTTGTCCACGCTTTCTTTCAACATCACTTGGTGGAGCAAGTATTGAACGCAAGGCCGGGATAAAAGTCATTTCAAGAATCAATGCCGCAAGAATTCCAATACCGGTAAAAATTCCAAAAGTACGCACCGTACTAATCTTAAAAATCACCAAAGAAAAAAATCCTAAAGAAGCGACCGCTCCGGCAGCAATCATGACCGGCCCAACGCGGAGAAGAGAGGAAATAACGGCTTGATTATTTGCAGCCTTAGGCGAAAGATCCGTTGTTTCCCGTAAGCGGAAATAGTCTTCGTAATAGCGCTTAAGCAACTGCACCGCATGGCCTGTTGCCACCGCCAAAATTAAAATAGGGGTCGCGGAATTAAACACATCCATTGGAATGCCAGAAGCGCCCATCACGCCGACCCCCCAAGCGACAGCCAAACCCGCTGTAACCAATGGCAAAATAAGCCCTTGCTTCGTGCGAAAGGCTTCAAAAAGAACCAGGCTCAAAACTAAAATAGCAATCGGGAAAAGAAATCCAATTCGCTCTGAATAAATTTCAATGCGGGCCAGAAAACTCGGAATTCCCCCCACGTTAATTTCAACCCGGGAATCCCGTTCATGCCCAACCACAGCCTCCACTTTATCCATGATTGCCCGGAAACCACCCGGCCCATCCTTAAACTCTACGAGAATAGCCGTTGTTTTCGCATCAACAGACACAATAGAATTCAAATAAACAGGATTCTTCCCAACTGCCTCTCTTAGTTCAGTAAGTTGCGCGGCCGTAGCTGGAACCTTCGACATTAACGGCTTGACTTCCAAACCTTCTGCCGTACCGGCAATATTCTTGGCACGTTTCGCGGAAAGGCTCAACAGGTTTTCTTTAACCACACCGGGTGTCTGAAGAAAAGCTGCCGTCATGCGCTGAATTTTTTCCAAAATCATAGGCTGATAAATATCACCCTCTTTAGGAGTGACTCCCACCATGACAACATACTTCGACCCAAAAACCTTTTCCACCAAATTACTCGTCGTCACATAGGGATGGGACTGGGGAAGCATGGTATTCGGATCAATAATGATATTCAGATTTTTTGCCTGAATAACCGCCGCAATGGTGACAACTAACGTCAAAGCAATGACTACAAACCGGTAACGAAGAATCCATTCTATGTAGCGTTGCATATTTACCTCTTTGCTAATCAGGTGGCCGGAGTTATTCAAGAGTTGATGCTATTGAAACCGGCATGCTCGATTCAATGTCGGCTAGGAGGCATTATTATTGCCTCAGTCTGATGATTAATGAGTCAGTAGCTCATATATATTCGGAACATGCGGATGAATCTTTAACTCATGCGGCTAAACTAGTTTTAGTTGAATACCCGCCTTGTTCAAGCCATTACATTTATTTGCTGGCTTTCTCTAGCCGTTTCTTCGCTACAAAGCTTTTCAGCCGTTGCAGCGGATTACGGTTACCCAGCCACAACTGGCGGTGATGAAAACGGTTGAGACGGGCATCCAGGTAGGTGTACCAAGGCGTCAATTTCAACTCTTGCGGATGCAACAGGGCTAACAGCGCTTGGGTGGTAATAAAGCCCGCACACAGCTTGCAGCCAGCAATTGAGCTGGGGCCCTTGCGTGCCTTCAGGTTAATGGATTGCGGATCCAGATATTTAAGATGGTGCATCTCCGGGGCAAAGCCCAAAGCAAATTGGATGATTTTTTCCTCTTCACTCATCTCCGGGGAAATGGCAAAGTAATCTTCATAAGACATGCCTCCCGGCCCAAATGCCAACATCCCTGCCCCCAGCCCCAACGGTATCGCTGCCACGGTAAAAAGCCCCCGTACCGTAGCCGAATTAATCAATAACGGATGCATATCCACCGCAAATACATCCATGCCATCAACGGCCAGATCCGCACCTGAAAGAAATGCATCAATATTATTTGCATCAAGGCCTTTGTCGAAAATTTTTACACGTAATTCCGGGTTGATTTCCAGAGCATATTCCAGCATTACCTCAATTTTGCGGCGACCCAATGTGCGTGTGTTAGCCCCATACTGTCGATTGAAGTTAGCCAGTTCAAATTCATCGAACTCAGCAATGTGAAATCCACCCACCCCGGCGCGCACCAAACTAATGAGGTAATCTCCACCCACACCGCCCATACCAGCAATAGCTACGGTGGATCCTTGCAGACGCGCATGCTCATCCAAACTAACGCAACCCAAGTTGCGGCTGAAAGCGCTGCCATAATCAAATTCAGTCATTACAGGCCTTAATTATTAAAAGGGATGGGCGAGTAGGGAATATGCATATTTACGCAGTAAAGTGGAAATTGCAAGAGTCTTGATTGCAACATTGGCCGGGAATAACAGCAATCTTTAACTTTATGTGAAATATCGCTTGTCGGAAAAATTTACATTTTTTAACTTTGAATTCAGTCAATTCATAAATACTTAATTATTAATCAATATATTATATATTTGGCACGATATATGCTTTAATAAGCCTAAGGTAAATAGCCTTGAATCATATGGGTTACAAAAAGCGTTAAATTACAATAATTAACATCAGGAGAACGGTATGAAACTTAATAAAATTGCAGCCACGATGATTTTAGCATCGCTTGGGTTTACCAGCTTAAATGCCCAAGCCGTGACAGTTGATGGCATTACTTGGGATCCTAATAGCTTTTTCGATTTCAGTTCTACTACTAATCTTTTTGAAATTACGAGTGGCACGGCAGGCGCTGAAATTAGTGGTTACGGCAAGGTAACTTCTCTTAATGCGGAAGGAACTTTTGCTCCTATCGGAAGGGAATTGACTTATCAATTTGGTGGTTTTATCTTAAACGCTGCCACTACTTTTAATCCTTTTGGGTCTGGCATCAACGCAGACGGTAGCTTTTCTTTCACTGGAGGCTGGCTCAAAGTGTTTTCGGATGCATCAGCAGACTTTAATGCTCTTATAAAAAGCACTTCTGGGGATGGTACACTTTTTCTCGACATGATTGCCAATGCTACAGCACTCTCACCTAATACCTTAACTGGAACAGTTACCGGGGCAAATAGCGTTGGCCTAACAGGTCAAGGTACTGGTTATTTTGATGTTGTCGGTGGCTCTGCCGCTGTTTATGTGGATACCAATACTCAACCTGGATCATCTGATTTCACATATACATCCTCGTTCCAAGCTCTTAACTCTCCCATTGTTAATGGTGGGGTAGTAGTGGCTAATGCTTTTGGTACGAATGAACTTTTTGGTCAATCAGTTAATGTTCCTGAGCCAACCAGTATTGCTCTGCTGGGGTTAGGCCTATTGGGTCTAGGCTTTAGTCGCCGCAATAAGAAATCTGCATAACCTGAGTTCCTGAGCTTTAATTAAAAAAAGGCCGCGCAGATATCTGCGCGGCCTTTTTTAATTCAAATAATTTCTATGAAGGCTCATCAGAACCGGACGATGATTTTCACCCTAAATCATACTTGGTAAATCGGATGGAATTTTAAACTGAATTTCCATTGATTAGCCCTACCTCATAGCACACGCGCCATTGCATGCCAAGAAACAAGGTCAAATAGCAAATACTGCGCTTTTGGCATAAACCCGATAGAAAATTTATGTGACTGATTTAACAAGTAAGCGCTGCGTCCTGAAAAAAACTGGATTTAAAATGCGATAGACAGGTATCACGGTTAGCCAAGACTGATTTAACAACATGAACACCTATGAGATAGGGTTGTCGCGGGGGTTGAACTGCAGTATTGAGAGGACCAGCCGCTTGAAATGGAAAACCGATCCGGATGAGCAACCGTGCCAAAGACGGCTCCATGGCCGCGTAGCAATGAGTAAGGCCATGTTTGTTAGCCAGCTTGAATATTTCGTGATATAAACCCATAGCTACGAGCGGACCATCTTGTTTGTCTGCCACACTCGCAGGATGCGGTCGCTGTGCTGGTGTCTGATGTAACCCAGCACTTGAGAGCTCACCTCGGTTCCGACGCAATTCTTTAGCAATAGCCAAACGACCAATTTCACCAGACTGATTAGATGAATTGGGCATCTGGTGGGTTGTTGGGTAACGGGATGTAATGCTTAAACCTTTGGCATTGGGCAGAATTAACCGTGAACAACCAGCAGCGGCGCCCGTTTCCAATGAACGGCATAGCACATGTACACTGTGCGCATCGTATGCATCACTCTCCAGCGGAACGTCACTGAAAAACCGGTTGATACTAGGCACACGCTTTAGCTCTTCACAGAAGACTTTATGTCGCAGAGCAAGATAATCCCGGTATGCTCGGGTACCTGGCGTCACTATGGAATATACAAATTTATTTTCCACTCTACCATGATCCTTTATAAATACAGCAATACACTCTAGTATTTGCAAAGCATTAATCATGCCACATATATATTTTCATTTAAAACATATCATTAAAATATGTGTATATTTACATTAATGATATATGTCGTTATATGACGACATAAAATTATGTAAATAACTAATAATTTGAAATTAAATAGATATTTTTGTCTCTCAAAAGAGACAAATTTAAATTCTAACAAGCCAATTTAGACATAACATATTGATCAATATGTATATATTAAAAAAACCATGACATTGATCATTCAAATTTGGATAGAAATTAGCTATATCGCGCTTACAACATTTCAATCCAGAGTTTAGAACAGGGTTCGCGTCAAACTGATTCTATATCAATCTAAATATTAGAGGGAGGCGAGGGAGGAGTATCGTTCGTATTTTGCGCTTGTAAAAAACTAAGGATTTGCGTTCCGCGCTGACTCAAGCTGCGTTCCATCTCAAATGCACTGATAAGATAGACCCGTCTGGGGGGCTGAACATTATCATTAACGGGACCAACCGGAACAAATGGAAACCCCAATGTATTGAGAAGTCGACTAAAGCGGTTATCCATGGCCGCCATGCAGTATTTAATATTTTCTTGCTGACATAGCAGATAAATTTCCCGGTATATACCTAAAACCAGTTCCGGTTGGCGTCGACGGTTTTTTTCAGGTTGATAGATCATTTCGGGTTCAGGATCGCCCTGAAATGGTTTGTCTTTATCCTCTTGCCGACGTCGGAACTCAGGAGCAATAGCCATGCGGGAGATTTCGCCAATATTAGCATCAGTCGCATCTAGATAGGGCAAGGGGCGGTAAATGACGTATCTGGGAGTCACATTTAACCCACTTGAGTTGGGAAGAATGACTCGGGCTGATGCTGCGGAAATGCCGGTGGATTTGTGGTAGGCCATGAAGTGGCGACTGTGTGGATCATATTGATCAGTCTCCATGAACCGGCCATTACTGGAAAGCGGACATGAAAATGGAACAATGCGTTGAAGTTCTTTACAGAAAACCTCATATCGGAATTCGAGATAAAGTTCATAAGCAGGAGTCCCCAGTACGACCTCCTCGAAACGAAAATAGACGGTTTCCATACTAGGCACCTTAGTCTGATCCGTATTCATGCTTTTTCTCCGGTGATGATAAATACACCACCAGCAATTAATTGATGTCCAGCCGCCACTTTCTGGGACAAATCATCAAATAATTGCATGATGTCGACCGTATCCCCTAACAAAGAGGCTTTGTAACCTAGTAGGATATTAAATAGTATGTTGAAGGATAATTCGCTACTAGTAAGAGCAAGAATACGGCTTTTAACATTAACGAACCCTGCGTCGGCCATCATGTGCTGTAATTTACGGCCAATGAAACGGTCTCCCCCTTGTTCGGTTTGGGTTATCTGGGCTGTGCGCAGAATTTGACTGACACGCTGATCCTCAGGATAAAAAACGACTAAACCGTCGTCGGAATCAACAGCGCAGAAGCGCCCACCTGGTCGCATGACCCGGTGGATTTCAGAAATCACAGTTTCTGGCTGTGGAATGTGCTGAAGAACGAACCGGGCATATGAAAAATCGATGCTGCTGTCCGGGACAGGCAATTGGGATCCATAGGCCTGAATTGGATACAAACCACAGGCAGGCTTATTGCGAACATTGCCTTCCACCTGGGCCAACAAAGTGCGGCTTGGCTCAACTACATATAGACTACCCTCTGGTGCTAGTTCAGCCAACAGATCGGAAACAAATCCAGGGCCACAACCCAATTCAAGCACATTGTGCCCGGACTGAATGCCTGCCGAACGTAATATGCCAGCCTCCATGCCACGAACTGCTTGGGCTTGCTGGCGCAGCCGCTCGGCTTGGAAAGCAGTGTCATTTAACGTTTCAAAGTGGTAGGAACCTGTACTCATGTTGTGACCATGTCCAATGCCGAGCCTGACCAATAACCAATATGGCTTGTGTCAGAATGCAATTCGTTCGTTATTATCGATATTCATGGTATCGGCAACAACGCAAAATAACTTGATACATGAGCGGTAATTTATTTTTACTTAAAGATACAGCCCGGCACCGCACGCAAAAAACAATGGAACCAGCATTTTTAGGGGCATGATGAACCCACTATTACATCACTGGTTTCTTTATTTGTTTATCCCATGGCTACATTGCCACCTGCCCATTTGCAATAAATTTTCGATTACTACAACCATGCATGGTGTAACGGAGACAGCGTAAAACGCCACTGTCACCACCTACTACAACTGCTTTAGCAATGTTTTTGCTTCCTCAACCTGGGGAAAAGTTTTTCCGGTAGCCAGAATTTGCTCCAATTCTTTACGTGCCTTGACCTTGTCCCCAGATTTGACCAATCCCAACACTAGATGATAACGAATAGCGACTGCTTCCGGCGCCACGCTGGCGGCCTTTTGTAGAAGCGGCAAACCACGCGTTATGTTGCCTTGTTCCACCAACATCCAACCCAAGGTGTCGAGTATTGCCGGATTGTCAGGAGCAAGTTGGTTGGCTTTCTCGGCATACTCCAAAGCACGGGGATCTTTTTCCTGTTGATAGAGCCAAGCAAGATTGTTCAATGCCGGAATATTTTTTGCATTTTGCTGCAACACAGCTTGGTATTGTTCGATAGCGGCTTTATTCTGCTTGCTGGCAAGATAAATTCCTGCCTGATACATTCTGGCAGTGACATCGGCAGGATGCTCTTTTAACCATTGAGCCAAGCGGATATCTGCTGCCTTACCTTTACCGGCTTGGCCTAGGGAAGCGTGCAATTTCACCATGAGCGAACCATTTTTGCTGACAGTAAATGCCTGTTCATAGGCCTTCACCGCTAGATCAGGTTTTTTTTGCGCCATCAGCACGTCACCTTCTAACTCAAAACCCACAGTAGATTTAAAGTTTTTTTTCTGAACTTGCCGGGCAATTGTAAGAGCTTGCTCATAATTTCCCTTTTTGGCCTCCAAAGAGGCTAAAGCTAATTGTGCTTCTAGATAATCCGATTGCAATGATAGTGATTTTTTGAGAGCGTCCGATGCTGCCGGCTCGTTTTGCATTGCCATGTGAACCGTAGCGATGAAAAATTGGGCAGGGGCAGAGTCCGGCTTCATGGCGGCAAGCCTGCTGTAGGTTTCCAAAGCGGCCGGCTTGTCGTCATTAGCGAATTGGGCTTGCGCCAGAATATTCAGAACCTCTGGGCTTCCGGAGTTGGAGCCTTGAAGTTTTTGGGCGAGGGTAAGTGCCTTTTGTTTTTCACCTATGCGTAAATAGTGAGTGGCCAATAGCATGGCCGGCTGCAACTCATTGGGATTTTCTTTGCTGCCATTCTCCAACCAGGTAGTCGCTTCCTTGGTCTGCCCTTGAGAGAGCGCAAGACTGGCCAGCGCATTTATAACTTGAGAATTTTTTTTATCTTTTTCGAGCATAGCCTCAAGGCGCTTTTTTGCCACTTCTGGCTTTTTGTCCAGCAAATCAAGTTGTACCAGATTCATCACAGCAGGAAAATTGACGGGTTGGATAGAAAGCGCTTTTTCAAAGCTCGCGCGTGCAGCAGCACTATCATTTTTGCCCAAATAAGCAGCGCCTTTCAGGTTGTAAACAAGGGGGCTGTCAGGCTGTTCTTTTTCAAGAGCCTTTACTGTTGTGAGTGCCTTATCATATTCTTTAAGGCGAAGGTGGGTCATCACTAACAAGACGCCTGCTTTAGGTGACTTAGTGTCCATTGCTGCTGCTGTTTCCATTTCAGCCACCGCACGGTCATTCTCGCCTAGCGCCAGTTTGCTTAAGCCTAGAGCGCTATGAAGTTCTGCCGCTTTCGGCGCAAGCGCACTAGCCTTTGCAAAATATTCTGTCGCTTTTGTGTAGTCTCCGGCCTGCATATATAATTCACCCGCAAGTGCCAGTAATTGAATATCATCTTGTTGTACGGCTTTAAGCGCTGGCGCCAATACATCAATTGCATTTTGTGTACGATGGCTTTTCAATAACGTGGATGCCATCAATTTTCGAGCGTAAAGATTACCTGGATCCCTTTCCAGATATTTTTTCAAATGTTGTTCGGCTTGCGGCATTGACCCAAGTGCGAACTGCACGGCTCCTGCCAGTAAAACGCTAGGCATATGTTCTGGTGCCGCACGTAGAACTGTCTGTAATGATTCCAACGCCGCAGCATGCTTTCCTTGGCGGAAATCAAGCAGGGCTTGCGCATAGACAGTGATTAGGCTGTTCGGCGATGTTTTGCGTGCCGCGTCGATATCCGCTTTAGCCAAATCAAGTTTCCCCGCATCAATTTCCAAAAAGGCCTTGTTGATGTGGGCAGAGTTATTATCCGGCTGCAATTTTAAAGCTTGGTCATAAGCGGCCAGAGCAAGGTCAAATTTTCCTTGGGCACGCAGAAAATCACCTTTAAAAAGCGCCACATCCGTGTTTTGTGGATTTTTGGTTACAGCTTGTTCGGTGAAGCCTGTTGCGGCATCGATATTTTTCTCCGTAATCGAATGCCTGGCTAACCCGATAAGCGCGTCCGGGAAATCGGGTTTATTTTTCAGGGCCTGCTCAAACGATTCCTTGGCTTCCTTGCCTTTGCCTAAAGCTAAATAAGCATTACCGCGCGAGACTGATATTTCAGCAGATTCTTTTTCTCCTGGAACCTGCTTGATTTCATCCAGAACTGCCTGAAATTTACCTTGCATGAGCAAGGTTTTACCCAAATCAGGCGACACCTTAGCGGGATTCATCCCCAAGCTCAAAGCCTTGCGAAGCTCTTTCTCGGCTGAAGGGAAATCTGCAGTTTCATTGTAAATAGTACCCAAAAGATAACGGGCTTCGACATCATCCGGATTTTTTTGCAACGCATTTTTTAGTTGGATAATAGCGGCCTTGTTATCACCCTTCTGTTGATACTGTTTTGCTTCAGCAACCAGCGTCTCTGAGGTCTGCGTTTTACCGCAGGCAGTCATGCCACCCATGCACAGGATCGTTACAAAAACTATTACATTGGTTATTTTTTGCCTGTTTATGTTTAGCATAACTTCATTTCCTTTGAATTTCGTGGTGGCTTTAAATTGATACGACAGTAACGCTAACCTAGAAACTATGAAAACAGTAGTCAATCTGCATCATCTCCCACAGAAGAAGTATGGAACCTCCCGCAAATGACATAACTCAATCCTACCAATGAAATATACTCGTTCGCCCTGAGTCTGCTGAAGAATGAGCAAATTTTTAACTAACTATTTCTTATTATTTATTTTGTACTTATTGAAATATTACACACTACGAATCGCATGGAAGTGCCCTAGAGCCAATTACTTTTATCTAAAGTCTCCAGACATTAAGCCCAGCCGCGCGCAAAGCTGTCTGGTCAAAATGGGATTTAACATCAATAAAGCAACCATTCGAAACAATTTTTTCTTGGAAATCAGTAATGGGCCTGGCAAGAAATTCGCGGTGTGAAACTGCGGCAATCATTGCATCTGCGCGTGGCAACTTTTCCCAAGTTACAAGTTCCAGGCCATACTCGTGAAGGGCATCTACAATAGTAGTGACTGGATCATGAACAAAAACTTCTACACCGTAAGACCGAAGTTCGAGAATAATGTCCATAACCTTCGAATTCCTGAGGTCAGGGCAATTTTCTTTAAATGTCAAACCAAGTACAGTTACTTTTGAGCCTTTTACATTAAGACCGGCACGGATCATTTCTTTTACGGTTTTTTCCGCAATAAATTTTGCCATTCCGTCATTTATTCGACGCCCCGCCAGTATCACTTGAGGGTGATAGCCAATCATATCTGCTTTATGGGTAAGGTAGTACGGGTCTACACCAATGCAATGCCCACCGACTAACCCGGGACGAAAAGGGAGAAAATTCCATTTTGTCCCGGCGGCCTGTAGTACCTGCAACGTGTCAATTCCAAGCTTATCGAAAATGATAGCCAATTCATTAATTAATGCAATATTCAAATCACGTTGAGTATTTTCAATCACTTTTGCCGCTTCTGCGACCTTAATACTGGATGCTCTATGTACACCGGCACTGATAATAGCTTCGTAAAGCTTAGCTACTTTTTCCAGCGTTTCGTTGTCATCTCCTGATACAATTTTTACAATGGAAGTAAGAGTGCGTTCTTTATCACCTGGATTAATTCTTTCCGGAGAATATCCAATGTGAAAATCCTTTTTCCATTCCATGCCAGAATTTTTTTCTAAAATTGGAATACATACTTCCTCAGTAGCGCCGGGATAAACAGTGGATTCATAAATAATTATTGCGCCGCGCTTCATGTATTTTCCAACCGTTTCGCTGGCGCCAACAAGAGGAGAAAAGTCAGGCTGATGGGCACTATCTACGGGCGTTGGAACTGCGATTACAATATAGTCAGCAAGAGATAACTCGGAAGGGTCGGAACTGACGGTAAGATGGGTAGCCTCTTGCAACTTTTCAGTTGATAGCTCACCAGTCGGATCAATATGCCGTTTGTAACTTTCGATTTTGGTGGCGGAAAGATCAAATCCGATCGTTTGCTGTTTTTTTCCAAACTCTACAGCCAGAGGTAAACCCACATATCCAAGCCCAACTACGGCAACAATGTCCATACTAAACTCACTTTGCTATTTATCATGACTTTTTGAATCTAGCAGATATGTTGGGAAGCTTCAATCTTATTCTCAATTTATCTTATCGGTTTACTAACATCGCTAATGTTATTGTTACAAAAGCCGATATGATATGGGCTTAACTTAAAAATACGAGCGAATTTTGTGGAGTAAAAATGCTGTTTAGAATTTCCAACCACTATGTCTCTAAAGTAGTGTCCATTCTGCTTTTTGTTGAACTGTTTGTCTTCATAGCCTCAGTCTATCTTGGTGCGACTATTCGATTTTTTGATAGCGACTTCCCATATTTTGTCCAGATGGAGAGTTTTTCCCTGGCGGCAGGTACATTTTCCTTAGCAAGGGTTTTCAGTATGAGCGCTTTTGGCATGTATAAGCATAACTACAGAGAGAGCATAAGGGATATCTTTCTCCGGCTCATGCCTTCTTTTGCTCTAGGATTCGGCATCATAACCTTGGTATTTTATTTGGTGCCGGGCATTTATATTGGCCGCGGTATTTTAGGTATCGTAATTATTATCGCCGCTTGTTTGATTTTATTAGTGAGGGTTATTTTTTATCAATTATTCAAATTGAAATATCTGGAATCACGAATTATTTTTATAGGGTGCGGTACGCTGGCAAAAGAATGCAGCGATCTGGCCATGCATAATATTAGCTACCATAAATATAACATCGTTGGCTTTGTTCAGTTACCGGGTGAAACTAACTGCATGCTACCGTCTACTATTTTTCCGGCAGGAAATTCATTAATGGATTTAACAGCCAAATATAACGCGAATGAAGTCATTGTCGCCGCAAATAATCGGCGGGGCGAAAGCTTCCCTATACAGGAGTTATTGGCTTGTAAATTAAATGGGATCAAGGTGACTGATGCGGCGTCTTTTTTTGAACGCGAAGCATGCCAAATCAGGGTGGATTCCCTTCAACCAAGTTGGTTGGTTTTCGGCGGTGGATTTGACCAAAGTTTTCTACGGTCTTTTATTAAAAGAATTTTCGATTTATTCGCCAGCACTATTATCTTACTTGTTTCGCTTCCAATAATGTTAATTACGACGCTATGCATCTATCTCGAAGATCGAACTCCAATCTTTTATCAACAAGAACGGGTTGGCATGGATGGCCATACTTTTATGGTGTTGAAATTTCGTAGTATGCGAAAGGATGCTGAGCAAGGAATGCAACCTCAGTGGGCGGCCGCAAATGACGATCGTACAACGAAAGTGGGCCGTATCATCCGCAAACTGAGAATAGACGAACTTCCTCAAATTATAAATGTTTTTAAAGGGGAGATGAGCTTCGTTGGGCCACGCCCGGAAAGACCTTTTTTTGTGAAGCAGCTCATCGAGGAGGTTCCATATTACAACATGCGGCACAGTATTAAACCAGGAATAACGGGCTTAGCTCAAGTACGCTATCAGTACGGAGCCTCGGTTGAGGATGCCATTCAAAAACTCCAGTACGACTTGTACTATGTGAAAAACAATAGCTTGTTTCTGGACGTACTTATATTAATCGATACTTTTCAGGTTGTGATATTGGGCAAGGGCAGCAGATAACCTAATGGAACAACATTAAATGTTCACAAGCATCACTGCATATAGCTATGGCATAGCCACTGTAGCATTTTTCATACTCACCGTTCTCTTGTTGACCAGTTGGCGTGCCCGTATTTTCGGGACAGCGCTGACGGTTGCTTGCATGATAACGGTGTTTTGGGCAGCATCGATTGTTTACCAAGCAGCCAAGGGAATGCCTTTATCGTTGCTGACAGACATTCTGGAAATTTTACGAAACGCAGGGTGGTCTATCTTTCTGCTAATGTTGTTGGGACCTTTCCAACAAACAAATCCTTTACCTCCTTTTAAATTCAAACTAAAACCCTATGTAGTCGGCATCCTAGCGTTTTATTGTTTACTCTTGCTTGTGAACATTTATAACTATTGGAAACTTGAACCCTCTCAAGAAGAAACAAATTTTATAACGGACATCGTTGGCCGTGTAGTCATGGCGGTTATGGGCATGCTCTTGGTGGAACAACTTTACCGGAATACACCCGCCAAGGGACGCTGGGGCATAAAATTTGCCTGCTTTGGAATCGGGGGGATGTTTATCTACGATTTTTACTTATATAGCGACGCTATGTTGTTCAAGCAAGTTAATGTGGAAATTTGGACTGCCCGAGGAGCGGTCAATGCCCTGATAGTTCCTCTAGTGGCAATATCGGCGGCACGAAATCCCCAATGGTCGTTGGGTATTTCGGTATCACGCCGTATTTTATTCCACTCAGCAACATTATTAGGCACTGCCCTGTATTTACTGGCTATGTCTGCTGCCGGCTATTACCTGCGGTTTTTCGGGGGAAGCTGGGGAGCCGTCATGCAAGTAACTTTTTTGTTCGGAGCTGTAGCCTTGCTTGTTGGCATACTATTTTCGGGCGCGTCTCGTTCATGGCTTAAGGTCTTCATCAGCAAGCATTTTTACAATTACAATTACGACTATCGTGAAGAATGGCTAGGTTTTACGCGTACGCTCTCCGAGCATAGCCACGGACTGGGCGAACGCACCATCCAAGCGGTAGCGGCACTCGTGGAAAGCCCCGGGGGTGTTTTGTTTATTAACCGGGAATCAGGTAATTGCGAACCTGCAGCTCATTGGAATATGAGTTTGCCGAATGAATTTGAATCATCAAATAGCGCCCTTTGTCAGTTTTTGGAAAACAAGCAGTGGGTGATAGATCTACAAGAGTATGACTCAAATCCTGAAAAATACGGCGCAACTTTTATTCCTCAATGGTTACGAAGTTTTCCTAAAGGCTGGCTGATAGTTCCCTTAATTCTGCTGGGGAGGTTGTTTGGCTTTATGATACTGGCGCAACCCAGAAGTAGAATTAAGTTGAATTGGGAAGTGATTGATCTACTCAAAATTGCTGGTAGCCAAGCCGCGAGTTATCTTGCCCAACAGGAATCGACTAACGCTCTGATCATTGCGCGTCAATTTGAATCTTTCAATCGCATGTCAACTTTCATAGTTCATGACCTAAAAAACTTGGTTTCCCAGTTATCGTTATTACTTTCCAATGCCGAAAAGCATAAAAATAATCCAGAATTCCAAAGAGATATGCTTGAGACACTGGATTATTCCGTTCAAAAAATGAAACTGCTTCTACATAAGTTAAGTAGAGAATCTTCCATAGAGCATCCCTCCCCCCTTTTCATTGACAAATTATTACGGCAGACATTGGCATTAAAAGCTGCCTTTGAGCCTAAACCTGAGCTTGAGATCCTAGACCCTAATCTGATGGTGTTAGCAAATTGGGATCGTCTCGAAAGAGTGATTGGTCACATTGTTCAAAATGCTGTTGAAGCCACACCCAAAAATGGCAAAGTAACAATCCATGTTTCTAAGCTCGGGGCTTTTATAGTGATCGAAATAAAAGATACCGGCCAAGGTATGAGCGAAGAGTTCATTCGTGAACGGTTATTCAAGCCGTTTGAATCTACAAAATCGGCAGGTATGGGAATTGGCATGTTTGAGAGTCGTGAATATATCCACGAACTGGGTGGCCAAATTGAAGTCTCCAGCCATCAAAATGCTGGCACAACTTTCCGAGTAATATTGCCACTTCATAGGCATGTTGATGATGTCAAAGACACCACGTCACAGCAGGGATATTTCCATGAATCAAGATAAAAAAAAGCTACTTGTGATTGAAGATGATCTAGGCTTGCAAAAGCAATTGCGCTGGAATTTTGATGCTTATGAAGTACTGTTGGCGGGGGACCGTGAAAGCGCACTGGCGCAGGTTAGACGGCATGAACCTGCGGTTATTACCATGGACCTTGGACTTCCTCCTGATCCCGATGGTGCTACGGAAGGATTGGCAATCCTACAACAGATTCTTGCGCTTGCCCCTGACACCAAATTAATTGTGCTTTCAGGGAATCAAGATCATGCCAATGCGGTGAAAGCGATTGGTATGGGTGCTTATGATTTTCATCAGAAACCGTTTAACCCGGAGATACTAGGGTTAGTGGTTGAACGTGCATTTTATTTGCATGCGCTACAACAGGAAAACCGCAGAATTTTACAAATTCAGGCCGATTCTCCCTTATCTAGTATTATCAGTCGGGATCCCGGCATGTTAAAGGTGTGCCGTAGCATTGAAAAAGTGGCACCCTCCTCCGCCTCGGTCATGCTATTAGGTGACAGCGGAACGGGCAAAGAACTGTTGGCAAAAGCGCTGCACCAAATGAGCCCGCGGCAGGAGAAGCGTTTCATGGCAATCAACTGTGCCGCAATCCCAGAAAACCTTCTGGAAAGCGAGTTGTTTGGCTACGAGAAGGGAGCATTTACCGGAGCCGCCAAACAGACATTAGGTAAAATTGAACTTGCCGATGGGGGTACTTTTTTTCTTGATGAAGTCGGGGATATGCCCATGCTTCTACAAGCAAAACTTCTCCGATTTTTGCAAGAAAGGGTAATCGAGAGAATAGGAGGACGCCAGGAAATTCCTGTTGATGTTCGAATTATCTGCGCAACACATCGTAACCTGAAGGAACTCAGCGTTGCGGGACGTTTCCGTGAAGACCTTTATTACCGGTTAAGTGAGATTACAGTCACGATCCCCCCGCTACGGGAACGTGTGGGTGACGCCGCATTGTTGGCGCATCATTTCAAGAACAAATTCAGCATTACAGAGGGGCGTTCTTCACTAAATTTCACTCAGGAAGCTCTGGACATGATAGAAGGATACTCCTGGCCAGGTAATGTGCGCGAAATGGAAAACTGCATCAAGCGTGCCGTCATCATGGCTGAAGGCTCCCAAATAAGCGCAGAAGATATTGGTCTGTCGACTTCGACCAAAATGATAGAATCTATCAATTTGCGCCAGGTACGTGATGACGCCGAATACAACGCCGTGGTAAAAGCGCTGGCGAGAGTAAATGGCAATATTGCCAAGGCGGCCGAATTACTCGGTGTTAGCCGTCCAACACTCTACGATTTAATAAGCCGCCATGGTATTGTATGCAAAGCTTAAGGGGAGTTGCTGACCTAGTCGAACATTTATTTGTGACTTGCATTTTGATGCAAAATTAATTCTCGGCAGAGAGTATATTACCTGGCAAACCGCTTTATAATAAGGGCGAATATCACGAAGGTATCATCACCGTAACTTCCCATCCCCCATCTTTTCCATTGCTGGATCATTTGTTGATCAGGTAAGATTTACCTTGTATCAAAAACCACTAGCCCGCTTTATCTCCGCTATATCTTAAGATACGAAAGTGACACCCAGGTATAGTTCATTCCTTTTTTTGCTTATGCATTAATAAAATTAATCAACCAATAGAAACACATAAGCTCTCCCCAATAAAGAGGAATTTGATGTATGAAATTTAAGTTAATCAACAGCATACTTGACGCAGCAATAAAAGCTGATCAATTGTCCGTAGTCGCCGGCATTTATTTTTCAACCGATAGCTCACTACAATTAATGGCACGAAAGCGGATGCCTTAATGGAAAAAATGGAGATCAAACGCTGGTGGTGGCTATTGCTAATGGTCGCCGTGATTTGGTTTGGCACTTTGGAGTACCGCAAACTCATAAAGCCGGACGAAGGACGCTACGCCGAAATTCCACGCGAAATGGTAGCGAGCGGCGACTGGGTGACACCGCGCCTGAACGGCCTGAAATATTTCGAAAAACCTCCGCTACAATATTGGGCGACTGCGGCTACCTATACCTTGTTAGGTGAGCATCATTGGACGTCACGTTTGTGGCCCGCATTGACTGGTTTTGCCGGTTTGTTATTAGTGTGGTTTGCCGGGGTACGTTTATTCGGACGCGAAGCAGGACAGTATGCAGCCCTGATTCTTGGCAGCAGTTTATTATATGCGGTGATTGGACATATCAATACGCTTGATATGGGTGTCACATTTTTCCTAACCCTTGGTATTGTCGGCCTGTTACTTGGTCAACAGGCTAAAGCAGACACCCATACCCGGCGCAATTGGCTCTATTGTGCATGGATAGCATTGGGTTTGGCAGTATTAAGCAAGGGGTTGATAGGGCTGGTGCTACCAGCTGCCGCGTTGGTGATTTATTCTATTTTGCAGCGCGATCTAACACCATGGAAACGTCTCAATCTGGTGACCGGGTTATTACTATTTTTGCTGGTCACTACGCCATGGTTTATTCTAGTGATGAAAGCCAACCCAGAATTCTTCCAGCGTTTCTTCATTTACGAGCACTACACGCGATTTTCTACCAAGGATTTGGGACGCTATCAACCTTGGTATTATTTTATTCCCATTTTATTAGCAGGTATGTTGCCATGGACTCTTTTAATGTTGGATACCGTGCTACGCACTTGGAAAAGTAGCACATATATAGGCACGGCATTTAACCCGGAACGCTTTCTGCTGATATGGGTAGTGTTTATTTATGTTTTTTTTTCGGTGTCCGGATCAAAACTACCCTCCTATTTGCTGCCGATGTTTCCGGCTCTGGCATTATTAATGGGTAAACGGTTGGCCGAGATACGCGAGCGAGTATTACTGTGGCAACTCGCCCCCGTCTTGCTGGTGCCGGTGGCAACATTGGGGTTCGCACCGTTTACAGAGTTACTGGCAGAGACACCGCTAAAAATAGAAATGTATCGCGATTATGCAATCTGGGCCGTGGTGGCAGCACTGGTTTATCTGTTTGGATTAATTTCCGCCATGATGTTGTTGGTACGCCGAAAAAAATCTCTGGCAGTACTGGTAGTGGCATTAAGCACTTTGATTGGGGCACAAATTATTTTGTCCGGACATAATACTGTGGCCAGATGGCGTTCCGCGTACCACATTGCCGAATCAATTCGCCCTTATGTCAAACCGGATATCCCATTGTATTCCGTGGGCACCTACGATCAGACTCTGCCGTTTTACTTGAAACGCACCTTTACCTTGGTTGACTATCAGAATGAAATGGCATTCGGTATTATGCAGGAGCCACAACGTTGGATACCAGACACCGCCAGCTTCACGAAAATATGGGATAAGCAGCCAGCAGCGTTGGCGATTATGTCGGTTCAGCTATACCCACAACTTAAACAACAAGGCTTGGCAATGAAGATTATTTTCGAGGACACACAATATATCGTCGTGAGCAAACCATGAACTTGATCAGTTTTGGTTTAATTTTTGCTGGCGTGATGCTCAATGTTGCTGCGCAGCTGATGATCAAGGCCGGTACCAACAGCATTGGCTATTTCGAATTTAATCGCAGTAACATTCTGCCAATCGGTGTACGTCTTGCCACCGAGCCGCACATCATCGGGGCAATAGCCTGTTATGGGCTTAGCGTGGTGATTTGGATATTGGCGCTATCACGCGTGCAGGTCAGCATTGCTTATCCGCTGCTGTCTATGGGGTATGTAGTAAATATGGTGGCAGCGTGGTGGTTTTTTAACGAATCAATCAACCCAGCTAAAGTGGCCGGCATTAGCGTTATTATTTTAGGTGTCATCATAATTTCCCGAGCATGAACAAATTTCTTCCATTTTCTCGCCCATCAATTGATGAGGTGACTATTGCTGCTGTAGCGGAAACCTTGCGTTCCGGTTGGATTACCAGTGGCCCCAAGGTGCAGGAATTCGAGAGGCAACTCTCCGAATATTTCGGTGGGCGTCCGGTGCGCACCTTCAACTCCGGCACCTGCACCATGGAAATCGCCCTGCGTATTGCTGGGTTAGGACATGGTGATGAAGTCATCACCACGCCGATTTCCTGGGTGGCTACCGCCAACGTCATACTCGAAGTCGGCGCAATTCCGGTATTCGCTGACGTTGATCCGGTCACGCGTAACATTGATCTGGACAAGGTTGAGGCGGCAATCACGCCGTGCACCAAGGCAATCATCCCGGTCTATCTGGCGGGCAAACCGGTAGATATGGATCGTCTCTATAAGATAGCTGCCAGACACAAATTGCGCGTGGTCGAAGACGCCGCGCAAGCAATCGGTGCGACATGGCAAGGCAAGCCCATCGGCTCGTTCGGCGATTTCGTTTCGTTCAGCTTCCAGGCCAACAAAAATATCACCACTTCGGAAGGTGGCTGTCTGGTGCTGAACAACGCAGAGGAGGCCGCACTCGCCGAAAAGTATCGGCTACAAGGCGTCACGCGGAGCGGCTACGACGGTATTGAAGTGGACGTGCTGGGCGGCAAATTCAACATGACCGACATCGCCGCCACCATCGGCTTAGGCCAGTTCGCTCAATTAAATGTGATCACCGCGCAAAGACGCAAATTAGCGCGGCATTATTTCGCGACACTCGGTAAAGATTTCGAAGCACAAACTGGCGCGCAATTGCCTCCCACTGATTTTGAAAATACCAATTGGCATTTATTTCAGGTAGTGCTGCCGGAGCGCATCACCCGTGCTGATTTTATGGCGCGCATGAAAGACAAGAATATCGGTATCGGTTATCACTATGCGCCTATTCACCTATTCAAACTCTATCGGGCATTGGGTTTTAAGGAAGGCATGTTCCCAATTGCAGAGCGTGTTGGGCGTCAGATTGTTTCATTGCCAATGTTTGCGGCGATGTGTGAAAGCGATGTCGAGCGCACATGTGCGGCGATGTGTGAAGTGTTGAAAAATTAGCGTGCGCATAGCGCACGCTATGCTAACCATACCTTAATTTTGCTTATATCTATTCCTAATTTCGCTAACTTCACCCTCTGCGGTAAAATGCTGCGCCATGAGCACCCCCCAACTTTCCGTCATCATTCCTGTTTATAACGAAGAACAAGGTCTACAGACCTTGTTCGATCGTTTATATCCGACACTGGACAATCTCGATATTAAGTACGAAATCGTGTTTATCAATGATGGTAGTCGTGACCGCTCGGCAGCCATCCTGCGCGAGCAATTCCAGCGCCGCCAAGATGTAACGCGGGTGATCCTGTTCAATGGCAATTTTGGTCAACATATGGCAATCACTGCGGGCTTCGAGCATGCGCGCGGTGCGCGCGTGGTGACGCTGGACGCTGATCTGCAAAATCCGCCAGAGGAGATAGCCAAGCTACTCACCAAGATGGATGAGGGTTACGATTACATCGGTTCAATCCGTAAGCAGCGCAATGATAGTTGGTGGCGGCATGTAGGTTCACGCGCCATGAATCGGCTGCGCGAACGTATTACAAATATTAAAATGACTGATCAGGGTTGCATGTTGCGCGCGTACGACCGTCCTCTCATTGATGCGATCAATAGTTGTAAGGAGGTGAATACTTTTGTTCCGGCGCTGGCCTATACTTTTGCGCGCAATCCCGCCGAGGTGATGGTAGAACATGAAGAACGTGCGTTGGGTGAATCAAAATATTCGTTGTACAGTTTGATTCGTCTTAATTTTGACCTGATGACTGGATTTTCTGTCGTGCCCCTGCAATGGTTCTCCATGGCTGGAATTGCAATTTCATTGATGTCAGCATTCTTCGTGGTCTTTCTACTGGTACGTCGCCTGTTTGTCGGCCCCGAAGCGGAAGGGCTATTTACGCTGTTCGCCATCGCGTTTTTCCTGATTGGCCTTACCCTGTTCGGCATCGGTCTGCTGGGGGAATACATCGGCCGCATTTATCTGCAAGTACGCCATCGCCCGCGCTATTTGATCCAAGCCGTATTGGACAAAACTGAATGACGCGCGTGGTAGCTTTTGCTTATCATAACGTGGGTGTCCGTTGCCTGTCTGTATTACTGGCGCATGGCATAGAGGTGGCGCTGGTGGTTACTCATCGCGACAATCCTAAAGAAAATATCTGGTTTGCCAGCGTGGCCGAGTTGGCTGCGCTGCATGGCATTCCGGTCATCACACCAGACAATCCCAATACGGTGGAAGTGCTTGAGCAAATTCGAGCGTTACAACCCGACTTTCTTTTTTCCTTCTATTATCGCGAAATGTTTAAGCGCGAGTTGCTGGAAATTCCTAAACAAGGTGCGCTCAATATGCATGGCTCGCTGCTACCGAAATATCGAGGCCGGGTGCCGGTAAATTGGGCCATCATTAAAGGCGAAACAGAAACTGGCGCGACCTTGCATTACATGACTGAAAAACCGGACAACGGCGCGGTGTTAGCGCAGCAGGCCGTACCAATATTGCCTGATGACACCGCACTCGAAGTATTCCAAAAAGTCACTGTGGCGGCTGAAATTGCATTGAATGCTTGCTTACCCGCTCTACTTGCAAGTACAGCAAAACCAGTAACGCAAGATTTAAGCCAAGGTGCATATTTCGGTGGGCGCAAACCGGAGGACGGCATTATTGACTGGTCGCAAGACGCTCGCAGCATTCACAACTTGGTGCGTGCTGTGGCACCACCCTATCCGGGTGCGACTACCCAACTTTTGGGAAAATCCATGCGCATCCTGCAAACGTTGGTCACAACTTGCGCTACAACGGGCGAGACACCAGCTTTCTACATCAAAGAAGACAAGGCATACGCTATTTGCGGACAAGGTGAACTGCGCGTAGTACGTTTTGAGCTGGATGGCGCAGAGATGAGCGCAACAGAATTTGTTACGCAGTATGGGACAGAAAAATTTGAATTTAATGTGTGTCTATAATTATTAAAGAATTCGGGAATACAATTTTCATGCCCCAGTTAGCGCTTAAAATTGACGTTGATACCTATCGCGGTACGTGCGAGGGAGTTCCGCGTTTGGTAGAAACGTTGAAGCGACACAATGTGCAAGCCACATTTTTCTTTACTTTAGGTCCTGACCACACTGGGCGCGCTATCCGGCGTGTATTCCGTCCCGGTTTTTTAGGCAAGGTATCGCGCACCTCAGTGCTTGAACACTACGGCCTTAAGACGTTACTGTATGGCACTTTATTGCCTGGGCCGGATATTGGACGCAGCTGTGCACAAATATTACGCTCGGTACGCGACGCAGGCTTTGAAGTCGGTATTCATTGCTACGACCATATCCGCTGGCAGGATTATGTCGCGGATAAAGATGCCAAGTGGACGAAGCGCGAGATGCAGCGCGCCGTGGATAGATTCATCGAGATTTTTGGCGTAGCGCCCAAGGCGCATGCCGCCGCTGGTTGGCAGATGAATCGGCATGCCCTACGCCTGATGCAACTACTAGGGTTTGATTACAGTTCCGACACACGTGGCACACATCCTTTTATCCCCACTTGGAATGCAGAGATCGTTGACTGTCCGCAATTGCCTACCACCTTGCCTACGTTGGATGAAATCATCAATCGAGAGGGAATCACAGTGGAAAATGTAACGCAGCATTTATTAGGACTGACTGCAAATCCCCCAGCTATGGGTCATGTATTTACGTTGCATGCCGAATTGGAAGGCGGCAAGTGGATGCCAGTATTCGAACAACTCATCATAGGCTGGAAAGAGCAAGGCTACGAGCTTGTTTCATTGCGCCAGTATTTGGAAAATCTTAAAGGCACTCTGCCACGAAATGAGTTAGTAATAGGGACAGTGGATGGACGTAGCGGGACACTGGCCATGCAGGGGAAATAGGCGCGGTAAGCTTCAGAGTTTTAGTTTAGCTGGAATTTGAGTGGCTGCTTACAAGGAGCTGGATGTGATTGTGTGCAAATGCCCTAGGGTTTGACCTTCTCGTTATCACATCAGTTACCAAACCGATATGAAGCCATAGCGACATTAAATACTTTATCTACAAAAATACGGCTTCCGACATCATCACCCGCTGCGCCTACTACTACCATTAACGGAATGAGGTGGTCTTCCCGTGGATGAGCCAGTCGAGCTACTGGTGCTATTTCCCAATTAATTAATTTCTCAGCACGGTTAACAGGGTTTGGGTCGGAAATTGCTTCATTTAAATACTGCTCGAATTGTTCGGACACAGGTGTAGCATCGGTTTGTCCGAATCCTCGCATGTTGTGGTAGGTAAGACCACTTCCGATGATCAGAATGCCTTCATCCCGAAGGGGCTTCAAAGCTTCACCAGCCCGAATATGCTCCAAGGGATTGTAATTCGATTTCAATGAAAGCATCACTACTGGAATACTTGCATCTGGATACATAAGGAACAAGGGAACAAAAGTTCCATGATCGAATCCTTGATGTGGATCTTCCTTGCTGCTGATTCCCGCTTGACTAAGTAACTCGCGAACGCGGCTTGCGAGCGCAGGCGACCCTAGTGCCGGATATTTGATCCGGTAGGTATGTTCAGGAAAACCAGAGTAGTCATACCTCATCGGAGGATTGGCTGCAGTTGATACTGTAAATTCGCTTTCCTCCCAATGGCCCGTAATGACCAAAATTGCTTTCGGTCTACAGGGGAGGCTTGCCGGAAGCTGGCCCAATTCCCGAGCGGTTTTTGCAAATTGCTTTTTCATGCCATCAATATATGGCCAAGGACCGCCACCATGCGAGATGAAAAAAGTTGGAAGTTTAGTGTTATCCATATTTTTACTAGCTATTTATATAGTATGTTTTTAAATATAATTTTTTAGTTACAGCAAGGCAATAGCGTTTTAGTACTCAGGCGGCTATCGATATCTGGATTGCAAATGCTCCCGACATCCCCCAACAAGTCACCAGAACCAACAATCACTTAAATTCTAAGCGGAATACCTTACTGCACTAGGTTGCGTAGTGAGCCCGGTTGCGGCCAGCGCGCTTCGCTTCATAAAGTGCACTGTCGGCACGGGCAAACACCGCAGTCGGTGTCGCATCATCGGATTGCTGGCACTGCACGACACCAATACTCACCGTCACAGATACTATCTGGCCGTTGGCGCTGTAACGCATGTCATTTACCTGGGAACGGATGCGCTCCGCCATTTTCAGGGCCATATCCGCTGTTGTTTCAACCATGATAATGATGAATTCATCACCACCATAGCGCGCAGCATAATCCACACTGCGTATCGATTGGCTGAGTATCTTGGCCACAGCTGCAATAACCTCATCACCCGCAATATGGCCGTAGCTGTCATTAAGAGTCTTGAAATAATCAATATCCATCATGAGCACTGCAAAAGGCCTTTGGTTACGCTTGAATCGGGCGAGCTCATCTTTCAGGATCACATCAAGTTTACTGCGATTGTAGAGACCGGTAAGTCCATCGGTAATTGAAAGCGTCTCAAGTAACTGATTCTGTTGCTGCATAGCTTTATTTGTGGCCACAACTTCAGCATGGCTATGACGCAATTTGTCCGCCATCTGATTAAATATCTGGGTGAGGTGGCCGAATTCATCATTTCGTGTAACAGGCAGCCGCACATCAAGATCCCCATCGGCAATACTGTTAGCTGCATTAATCAGATGCTGTAACGGTGTGACAATTGAACGCCCCATCCGAAAAGCCACTGCTGTCACTACCAACACTATTGTGCACACCAGTGCCAAATACAAATTGCGCAAATCCACCCAAGCGGCGTAAACATCAGCACGATCCCGTTCGGCCACTACCGTGACCGGAAGTGCAGCAGGCGTATCTGCCAGACCAATCACTTCACGATGCATTCCCCCTTGAAAGATCATAGACTCACCAGGTCGTGCCAGTAGCTGCCGTAGTACTACCCCATCCAGCGACCTTAGCTTGGTTGCGTTAGCGCGACTACTAAGCAACTCCCTGCCATTCTGATCTAGCAATAACACCTCGCCCAGTGGTGACTTCGTCGAGTTTTTTAGATAAGGCTGCGCGGTACGTAAATCAAGCACGGCCACCAATGCGCCCATGAGTATATTGTCATACGACAACACAGGAACCGCAACGCTCAGCGTCGCGGTGGCGCGCTGCTTTTCCCAATGGGGTGGCACGAGCACAATACCTTCGGTAAGCGCACTTTCCGGCCAGCTTTTCGGCAAAATTATGGCGGAAGGTACCGCCGCACTACTGGCCACCACCTGTCCAGTAGCCCCGACCACGGTTAATTCCAATATTGTGTCTAATTTTGATTGCACCGAACTTAGATAGTGCGTCAAGGCCTGTGGAGCCTTATTAGGCTTGCCTGTAGGCGGGTGAGCAATCGGAGCAAGTCCATCAATGACTGCATTGGATGTAGACAATGCGCGCACTGTGTGGATGTGCTTATTGATCCATAACTCCAACTCACGGCTGGCTTGGCTTGCCAGGGCGCGCAGTTCACGGGTTACATTATCGCTGATTTGTGCTTCATTCTGATGGAATGACAGCAGCCCTAAACCCAACGATGGAATAAGCGTAGCCATGATAGCGAAAACAAAAATTTTGCTTTTAATGCTTCTCAACAATACCATCTATATGAATTTCCTTGCTAAAAATAAAAGCCATCAATAATCAATAATCAATAATCAATAATCAATACTAAACAACCACCGGCTAAAGCCGGAGGGTTTGAATTACGGACTGAAAGTCCAGATACGCGTCGCCTAAACGACGCGTCCTAATCGGGTTCCATTTTAAAATCATCGTTCGGCTTAGGCTCAAAATGATGCTCCAAATATTGCTCTATCATTGCTTCCGTCATCTGGCCTACCGTGGCACAAAAGTACCCTCTCGCCCAAAAGTGTCTCCCCCAGTATTTTTTTTCAGGTGCGGAAATTCTTCAAACAGCTTGCTCGATGTGCGCCCTTTGATTCGCCTCATGATCTCGCTGGGTGCCATGTTAGGCGGACAGCTCACGAGGATGTGTACGTGATCTTTACTCACAACACCTTTGACGATCCTAATTTCAAAGGCTTCGCATGTCTCTCTCACCAAGC
>QFXI01000027.1 GCA_003402315.1 Candidatus Nitrotoga sp. LAW
TGAAACACCGTATGACTGCCATATCTGTATTCCATACCACACCTCCATTCGTGTGGCATATTGTCGCAGCTAAAGCTAACCGGCTAAAGCCGGTGGTTTAAACCTTGTGATTGATAATTAAAATAAATCAGCCACTATCCTGGAATACAAATCAAATACTAATCTGCAATGAAATTAGGAACTCGATTGACCTAGACACTAAATACTGCAGCAAACCTAAGTCACATAATTATCAAAACCAGCTCTCTTAATTATTACCAGAGTAAAATCATATCGAATCAATATCACCGAATATCATTTCATAAAAATTCCTTATTGATATTCATCGAAATCTGCGCCAACAATATCCGCATTTGCATGACAATGTCCCGTGCGCGCTCAATATCTCCATCTCCCTGGAGCTGCTCTAACGCCTGACATAATTCGCCAAAACCCATTGCACCCACGGTTCTGGCTGATGCTTTGGTACGATGTCCTAAAGCGCTCAGTGTCGCCATATCTCCATGGGCCAGCGCAGTTTCAATTTCAACTATTGCCTTTTGGGTCAAATCCAAAAACATCATGACATATTTACGGATTTTTTCCGGATGATCCCCCAATATTTTGGCCAGTATTGACAGATCGATAATGCTTGGCTCGCTTGTACTTGCTACCCTAGTTTCTTCAACCACTGCTGGCTGGAGTGAGGTCGCTGCGAATGCAGGCACAACTGGATCGGATCGGGGCAGAAGCCATTTTGCAAGCGTCGTAATAAGTAACTGAAAATCAATCGGTTTAGTTATGAAATCATCCATGCCCGCATCGAAACAACGTGTCCAATTTTCACGCCCAGCATTTGCTGTCATGGCAATAATCCGTGTAGCCGCAAGCTCAGGATTAGCCCGAATTTGACGGGTCGCTTCAAGACCATCCATCACTGGCATCTGCATATCCATCAAAACACAATCAAAATGTTCTTTAACCAGCAGATCAAGAGCCTCCTTTCCATTGTTGGCAATGACAGCAACCACACCAATTTCTTCCAATAACTCTTTAGCCACTTGCTGGTTAAAGAGATTGTCTTCAACTAGCAAGATGCATGAGCCTTGGATTATATCCAGGCCAACAAATGGCACGGTTTGAGCAACCGTAACCGGCTTGATACCTCTACCCAGCCGGGCAGTAAACCAAAAAGTGCTACCATTGCCGGGCTGACTCTGCACCCCGACCTCACCACCCATCATTTCGGCCAATTGCCGGCTGATGGCTAACCCCAGTCCAGTACCCCCATATTTACGCGTGGTTGAAGCGTCAGCTTGATGAAATGGTTGGAATAATTGGGTGAGTTGCTCTGCGCTTACGCCAATGCCACTATCCTGTACTTCAAAACGCACCAGCATATCTGTTTCGTCTGTTCCGAAGGTATTGTTTTCAATAATCCTGGCACGGACGATGATCTCACCCTGATCAGTAAACTTAATGGCGTTACTAATGTAATTAAGCAACACCTGATATAACCGCAAAGAATCTCCCCGAAGCGGACGGGATAAGTCAGGGTCAACATCAAATATAAGTCTCAGGCATTTGCTTGCAGCGCTCTCACCAAGTTGACTGGAGATATTCTCCAGAATCGTATTCAACTCAAAATCCAGTACTTCTAACTTGAGCTTGCCCGCTTCTATTTTTGAAAAATCAAGCATTTCATTTATCAGGCGCAATAGATGTTGCGCTGAATGATCAATCTTTCCAACATAATCAAGTTGTTTAGAATTAAGTCCGGTACGCCGCACCAGATGTGTCATACCAATAATACTATTCATCGGGGTGCGAATTTCGTGACTCATATTTGAGAGGAATTCACTCTTGGCCTGATTGGCTGTCTCGGCTTGTAGCTTGGCTTGCTCGAGTTCAAAAGTACGTTCTTCAACCCGAATTTCCAAACTTGCATTCAAATTGAGTAAATCTTGCTCGGCACGCTTGCGTTCAGTGTGGTCGATACCGACTGACAAGATCATCACCATTTCACCTTCTTGACCGTAAAGCCGTGAATGATTCCAGGTTATTTCGTATTTTTCGCCTGGCTTGCTCATCAAAATTGATTCACGCTGAATGTGCTTATGCTTTCCCGTAGCAAGATCTTGTAAAGCTTGTTGCGTTTCTGTTCCAACCGTTCCAGGATGGCTAGTTGCCTGAATAAAGCACTTGCCCAACAATTCTCTCTCACTCCAACCAGTTAATAATTCCCCATAACGATTCAAGCTGCGAACCGCCCCATCAACTGATTGCGTCAAAATAATAACCTGTGCGGTATCGAGTAAGCTCTCATTAAAATCCCGCTCAATTGAAATACGATGCAGCATGTCCTGCAACTCTCCAGCGTGCGCTGCCACTTCCCGCTCCAACGCTTCCAACCGAAATGACAACGCAACTGCGGCTTCATCCAGGCTGTCAATTTCATCATCCACAAAATGTCGGCCACGTGGGACAATTTCCGCACGTGCCTCAGCAAAAGCGCTCCGTCCCAACAAGGGAATTGCCCGTACTGCCCGCGTCATCCGCTGCAAGGGCGCATTCACCAAAAACGCCAATAACAACAATGAAAGTAACGAAGTTGCTAATTCAGCTTGTATCCGGCTCAACACCGATTTGCGAATTTCGGCCAAGGCCTGGGTCAAATCATCAATTACCACTAGCATAGCGCCAGAGTTTATGCCGCTGTCATTACCCATTGCCACAAACGACAACTCAAACTGTTTGCCTTGGTAAGGTACTAATTGCCAATTTTTTTTGCTTTGCTTAGGTGGTAAAACCTTTAATTGATGGAGTAGCGGAAGATTCCGTTCCGAGCCGCTTAGCGCTACGATCTGCAAGCCCAAACTGGGCAACGAATTTTTATCCATCACAAAACCGGCAGGAGCCAGCACGCCAAGATCGGCTCCGGATAAACGATTGAAGGAAACGATCACTTCTCCCAGCGAGCTACCCAAAACAATTACGCCAGCCACCCGGCCTGCCGACAGGATAGGTGCCGCAGCAAATTGCATACATGTCTGCCTGCAGTGCATCCAATGCAGAGCACGTTCTTGCGAAATTACGGCACGCACACGCTCATCTTGCTCTATATCGGAAGCCGCATCCGCATGCCAAGCAGCCAGAGTAGCCCCAGTCCTGGAATATACTTTCATGGAATTGATATCGAGATCGAGCTGCAAGACGGGCCAATAACTATCAAAATGCTCACGAAGTCTCAAAGATCCGGGCTTTGACTGAAATGCGCTACCCGCACCAACCGTCGCGAGCAAACTGGCCTGCGTTTGCAAACGCAGAGCGGAATCGGTACGTACCGCAATCGCTTCAGAAATCAAACGTTCGCGTAAAGCGGTACGCTGCCCTTCGAAGCGTGTCTTTAAATCACGAAAATGTAGCCAGGAAAGTGTACCGTTGACCGAGAGCATCACCACGCCAAGCGTTAGCAGCACCTTCCATTTCAGGCTCAAAAACCTAATTTTGCTATGGCTTAAATTAGAGGATCGGCTATCCGGCATGAGCGTTACTAAAACCGAAAAGACCCCAGTAGCATGAACATATCCCAACGACGCTCCAAAGCCCGAGGGTCAGGATTATCCTGAACTGGCAAATAAGCTGTGCCATCAACGCGATGATATTCGGCACGCAGCATAAACTCGGGGGTCAAGTCAAAACGTACGCCTGTAGTCCAATCTTTGGAAAAACGAGTAAAGCCCGGCCGGCGGGTGGCCGCAGCGAATGCCTTACCATCACGATCCTCGCCATTAATATACATCACATCGTAACGTAGTAACGCTTCCCACTTCGGAGCCAACCGATAGCTGCCCTGAATATAATAGCTTTCACCATGCGTGGTGGAATCTGGAGCATTCGGACCAAAGTTCCTAGTTGAAATTGGACGCAGGGCATATTCACTGGTTAGGTTCCAATTCTCAGCGTTGTATTGGGCAGAAAATATTTGCACCATAGATTTCAGTTGTCCCGCCTGTAGCACATCCCTCACGCCAGGGTTATAACGCGTATCAAATCGCAATACGGTATATCCCAAACGATATTTACCACCATCCCCCTCATACATCGCTTGGGATATCTGCGCTATTTTGGGTTCGAACCTTCCATTAGGAAGCAATCCAACCAAGGCCACCTTGCTAGCCTCACTACCAATCTGGGGTTTGCCAAGCGCGAATGTCACAAACAAATTGCCAGCTTCATAATTACGATCAAAATAAAACTCTGCCCCATCACCCGCAAGGGTAAGATTGCGTGAGCGCTCGAAATAAATGGATTGCGGCAAAAGGATACTGGGGCGAGTAAAAGCAACATCACGTGTTTTATTATATAGTCCATAAGAATTCTTCACGCGCCCCAAACGAATCCCACTACGGCCTTGCTCGCTTGATGATATTGTCCAGTCGGCAAACCCATAATCCAGTCGCACGTTGCCGTTATCAGTCTCTCCGGCTTTATGTGAAAGCAGCCCGGCGGACAGCTGCAAATCTGAAGTCGGCCTCAGGGACGCATTCACTCCTATTTCTCTAAAATCTGTACTGGCTTTTTTATTACTCTGACCGAGGAAATTATTATCACTGGTGACCACTACGCCTTGCGTAAGAAACCCATGCAGCTGCAATTCACTACCCATCAAATTTACGGCATGCGCAAACGTAGTCCAAAGCAAAAAAATACCCTGAATAAAAAATCCAACTGTAGTCTTAACGAATTTGAAGGGTACGCACATTATTAGTGACCTCGTTTATTTTGATATAGCCAATCGCCCCCGGCGTTGATGCTATTCTTGATAGCATCTCTTGCGTTGAAGTAACTTGCTCCGGATATTGGCCTTGCCCGGAAAATACCTGCCGATCCCACGCCAGTCTCAATTGATGCGGGAATACCTGCAAAATATTCTTGCTGAAAGCGCCATGTTCCGGCGCACCATCCTTCATCACAAATACCTTGACCGGCGTATCTGCTGGCCATTTATTCAAACGCATACCGAAGATAGCGCGCAACGAACTTCTGGAAATCACGTTTTCACTGGTCGAAGGGAACGCAATGGCAACCATAGTTGGTTCTTGAGTATCCGCATAGGAATTGGCGGTAATCAGAAATACCGTCAACACGTAAAGCGCACAGACTCTCCAAAACAATGCCAACACACTAAGACAGAAAAGATTTTTCATCACTAAAACGAGATACCGCCGGATAAGTTCGGACACAGGTTGATAATTAATAACAATCAAGCTTTGCGCCTAAATCGTTCAAAAGTATTGCCAATATTAGTGCCCGTTTCGGACAAGACGAACACTATTTTTGAATATGGATCGACCAACCACTGCATTTCTTTAATTATCTTGGTTATATGTGAAATAAAGCGAAGAATTAACTTTCAAGCACCGATAGAAGAAGTAAATCTATTCGTCCTGCATTTATCGAAAAATGAGTGTATTTACTTTCCACAGAGAAAAACTCCCGTCCAACCGATACGCATGGTAGCTTCTTTCTTCATTACAACCCCAACCTTTAAGGCGGCCAGCAAGACGACTTGCCGTGCGGCACACCTCTACAACCAAGTACGTTTCATTGGGAGGTAAAGCAATTCAACCACCAGCCATGCAAAGTGCTGGGTTTAGGTTATTGCATGAAGTATTATTTGGGGGAGATGCGCTACACTAAAACATCATCAGCTGTTGCGCTTCGAATTTAAATCCGCCTTTCATTTTTTCGGCAAAATCGAGTAATCACAGATGCCAGTTCATCACGTGCGATCGGTTTCGCCAACGTACCCAAAGGGATCAGGCCAAGCTTGCTGGAATACATATCCATCCCGGACAACAGATGCCGTTGTGCTCCTGAGATTAAAATAACGTCACCAACATAACCTTGCATACCGAGATGCATCAGAAAACCGACACCGTCCATTTCAGGCATACTGAGATCGCATATCAATATGTCCGGCTGTGATGACAGCCCAGCTAGTATAGCTAGCCCCTGCTCGCCATTTTCAGCCCTAATAACTTCGGCCACACCTAATTCAAGCAACATATCACCAACAAGTTCAAGTGTGAATTTATCATCATCCAACAACAATATCCGTAGGCTGTTCGCAGCTATCATTTGCGCTGCCCCACGTTCATCCATACCAACCTCAATCATACTAACTCCTTATTCATATTTATCCGGCTCTATGTAGAATAAAATAAATAATCAATTTTCAATGTCTCGCAATAAATAAATTCGTTCGTCCTGAGCTTATTGAAGGGTGCGCGGATTTTTAACTGACTATTGTTTGTTGTGTACTTATCAAAAGTTAGCCACTAAAAATGCATAGGGCCTATTTGCTTAACCCTACGCCGCAATAGCACACATTTGCACGACAACACCTTAACCACCCTTGCATTGCTCTGCCTGCCACAGCTCACCAAAACCTCTCACTACCAATGGCTTAATTCGATACTACAATGATCCAGCATCATTATGGGCCAACGCGGTTTCATTTTGACGATTGTTTTCTAACAACTGGTCGGGGACAGCCGAATCATTACGTAAACCATTCACAATTGTCATTGCTGGCATAGCTTATACAAACGCAGCCTCATCATCAATCAAACCGGGGGCATGATTAATCTTACCGATAACCAAATACTCTTCTGGCCTATTCGGTCAAACCATACCATTCGGGGGAACTAGCTCCAGTTGCATAGTTTACTTCTTAAGTAAACCCACACTCAATAAGTTAAATTGTTGCAAATTCAGTATAGTTTGGACACCCTCAAAGAAAGATAGATGTACCACTTACACAGTATTACTCAGGTCAGATTGATCACGGCTGTGCAACGGAAAACTTTAGGGGTATCCGCAAAAGTATAAAATAGTTCAAATACACAACCTACCGCCACATAATACGTTGGGGTTAATAATACCTCTCAAGAAACAGATTGTTACACTGGAAGCTTCATAAAGCTACAACATGCTTATTGATCCGGCACGAATTATTCATGAAGCCGCATAGACGACTTTTGGGTCGCCAAAATAACGGCGTACGCGTTCGGGGTTTTTCAAAGCATGATCATATGATCAGTCGCGGCAGCGCTGAGTTTTGCCTTGGTGCGTACTGGTAACTCTGAAGTGATGACGTGCTTAAGATCTGCATTCAGCCTTTCTTCGGGGTTGAGTTCAGGGCGGTAGCTGGGTAAGTAGAACAAATCGATTTCTGTGCGTTCTCGGCAACCCAAGCCTTTACAGATTTGCTGTGATGAACTCTCAAGTTATCTAGTATCAAAAACACTTTGCGGT
>QFXI01000028.1 GCA_003402315.1 Candidatus Nitrotoga sp. LAW
GGATCTCTGGTGTACCGGTTATGACGCCAGTCGTATTGCCGGGTAGCTAAATCCGGAAGAGATAACCGCTGAAAGCATCTAAGCGGGAAACTCGCCTTAAGATGAGATTTCCCTGGGGACTTGATCCCCCTGAAGGGTCGTGGAAGACCACCACGTTGATAGGTCAGGTGTGGAAGCGCAGTAATGCGTTAAGCTAACTGATACTAATTGCCCGTGAGGCTTGACCCTATAACATTAAATATTACAGGTTGCGTTGCAATCAAAACCAATTACTTCTTCCAGTTGATGGCTGATTGATTACCTGTTGATTCAGGTAGCCAGTTAGTCGACAGTTATGTCTGACGACCATAGCAAGTTGGTCCCACTCCTTCCCATCTCGAACAGGACAGTGAAACGACTTCGCGCCGATGATAGTGTACATCCGTATGTGAAAGTAGGTCATCGTCAGACTCCTTATAAAACAAAAACCCTCTCCACCGTGAGAGGGTTTTTGTTTTATGGCTAAAATAACTCCCGTTTTGAGAGCAATAAGGTTTTGCGGTACAGGTAAAACTATTTCATTAAATACGTCTTGCTAACTCACTGGCCTTACCTGTATAGGTAGCTGGCGTTAATATAAATAAGCGTTGTTTTTCTGCTTCTGGAATATTTAATGTATGAATGAAAGCATGTAAGCTGTCGCGGTTAATACCACCTTTGCCGCGTGTGAGTTTTTTAAGTTTGTCGTAGGCATTTTCGATGCTGTAGCGCCGCATTACGGTTTGGATTGGTTCAGCCAAGACTTCCCAACTATTGTTCAAGTCTTCCGCCATGCGTTGTGGATTTGCTTCCAGTTTGTTCAAGCCCTTTAGACATGATTCATAAGCCAGTAATGTATAGCCTAGTACTACGCCCATGTTGCGTAGTGTGGTGGAATCGGTTAGATCGCGTTGCCAGCGCGAGATAGGTAGCTTCTCGGATAGATGGCGTAACAGGGCGTTCGCTAAACCTAGGTTACCTTCGGAATTTTCAAAATCAATTGGATTAATTTTATGTGGCATAGTGGAGGAGCCGACTTCACCTGCTACCACTCTTTGCTTGAAATAGCCCAATGAAATATAGCCCCAAAGGTCGCGGTTGAGATCAATCAGGATGGAGTTGGTACGCGCGTAAGCATCGAATAATTCGGCCATGTAATCATGCGGTTCGATTTGAATGGTATATGGGTTGAAAGCGATTCCACGAGCCATGACAAAGCGTTGCGCGAAAGTTTCCCAATCTACATCAGGGTAAGACGCCAAATGAGAATTGTAATTACCTACAGCGCCATTGATTTTCCCTAATATTTCTACGTTGGCTAAATGTGTACGCGCACGTTGTAGGCGGTGTACTACATTGGCCATTTCTTTGCCAAGTGTGCTTGGTGTGGCAGTTTGTCCGTGAGTCCGGCATAACATAGGTAGGTCTGCTAGTTGATGAGCAAGATCGCGTAAGCAGTTGATAAGATTATCTAGGGTGGGCAGCATAACTTCGTTGCGCCCACCGAGCAACATCAGTGCGTGACTTAGGTTGTTAATATCTTCTGAAGTGCAGGCGAAATGGATAAACTCTAGCTTGCTATTGGTTTCCGGATTGTTTGAGAGTTTTTCACGCAACCAGTATTCGATCGCCTTCACATCATGGTTTGTACGTTGCTCTATGATTTTGATTTGTTCTGCATCAGCTTCGCTAAATTGCGCGATCAGTTGATCGAAATAGGCAAGGGTTGCGACAGAGAACGGTTCGATTTCAGGAATTCCCGCTTCTAAGCTAAGCGCTTTGAGCCATTCAATTTCGATTAGGACGCGATAACGAATCAGACCAAATTCGCTATAATAAGTGCGCAAAGGGTTTATCCGGCTGTGGTAGCGGCCATCCAAGGGAGAAAGTGCGGTGAGCGTGGTTAGTGTCATTGAGGTAATCCTTGGAAAAATAGCTAATTTTACGTGAAAAAAAATTAACAGCGCATATTTGAACTCAAGCCTATTGCTATTCTTGTTCAAAACTTGCTTCTACGAGCTTTAAGGATGCGAAGTGGATCGAAGTCTGTAATTTTCTTCGGTGCGCCCATATGTCCCATAAAGTTGTACTGCAGAGCTAAATCTACCACGTAATGAACTGGCAACCTTAAAGAAAAGTTGTTCGCATTATCTTCTATTATTACCGACTATGTGTAATGACGCCGCCACCTAGACAAATTTCACCATCGTAAAGTACTACCGACTGCCCTGGGGTAACAGCCCATTGTGCTTCATTAAATTCAATGTTGCCAAGGGTGTTAGATAATGTGTTGAAGTGGCAGTTTACATCGGCTTGGCGGTAACGGATCTTAGCGGTGTAGTCACGTGTAATATCAGGCATTTGATTATCGATCCAGTGTAGTTCTGTTGCATCAAGAAATGTGGATAGCAAAGCTGGATGATCGTGTCCTTGAGCCACAATCAGGTGATTATTAGTAATGTCTTTGGCTGCCACGAACCAAGGCAGGCCTTGCCCGCCAATACCTAAGCCTTGACGTTGGCCAATAGTATAGAACGATAGGCCCATATGTTCCCCGACCATTTGGCCATCAGGTGTGTACATCGGGCCGGGTTGGGCAGGCAGATAGCGGTTAAGGAATTCGCGGAACGGACGCTTGCCGATGAAGCAGATTCCAGTACTGTCTTTTTTTGCGTAGTTAGACAGCTTGTGCTGGCGTGCAATTTCGCGCACCTGTGATTTTAGCAACATGCCTAGCGGGAACATTGTTTTGGACAGTTGTGCCTGATTTAAGCGATACAAAAAATAGCTTTGATCTTTGCTGCGGTCTGTTGCTTTTAGTAATTGATAGTTGTCGGTCACCTTGCGAATTTGCGCATAATGTCCAGTAGCAATGGAATCCGCCCCCATATTGACAGCGTGTTCCAGAAAAGCCTTAAATTTTATTTCAGAATTGCACAGGATATCCGGGTTGGGAGTGCGGCCAGCCGCATATTCGTGTAAAAAATGGCTGAATACGCGATCCTTGTATTCCTTTGCGAAATTTACCGTTTCGATAGGGATATCTATGGTGTCGGCAATGGAGACTGCATCTATCAGGTCTTGGCGTGAGGAACAATACTCGTCGTTGTCGTCATCTTCCCAGTTTTTCATAAACAGGCCAATGACCTTATAACCTTGTTGTTTCAGAAGTAGTGCGGTAACAGCAGAATCCACTCCGCCAGATATGCCGACGACGATACATCCTTTAGTCATGATTGATCAATATAATTAGAGGGCAGAGTATGCCGTAGGGATGATATTTTACGCCGCTCTGCACACGTCGGCTACGGTGGTAGATATTGTCAGCGCGGATTTTTTCTGTTGTCATTTTAACCCGAGTCGTGCATAAATTTTCTGTTGCTGAAACTTGAAGCTGCCTCTGTTTAACGGGTGCTTTTTGCGCTCTGTATGTTGTGCATAGTGAGTACTAATACTTGCAAAACGCTACAATATCCCTCTCACTATAAGATAGCTACCATTATGAAACTGATCTTGGGTATTGAAAGTTCATGCGATGAAACGGGAGTCGCTTTATATCATACTGAACGTGGCTTGCTGGCTCATGCATTACATACCCAAGTGGCCATGCACGACGAATATGGCGGCGTAGTGCCAGAGTTGGCGTCACGCGATCATATTTGTCGCATGCTTCCCTTAATACGCTTGATAGTTGATGAAGCAAAATGCTGTCTGAAAGATGTGGACGCAATCGCTTATACCCAAGGCCCCGGTTTATCTGGTGCATTATTGGTAGGCGCAAGTGTTGCTTGTTCACTGGCGTATTCTCTGAATATCTCTGCCATTGGTATACACCATTTAGAAGGACATTTGTTGTCACCTCTATTATCCGACACCACACTGAAATTTCCTTTCATCGCGCTATTAGTTTCCGGTGGACATACCCAGCTTATGTGCGTGGATGGTGTAGGAAAATATACCTTATTAGGAGAGACATTGGACGATGCCGCTGGTGAAGCTTTCGATAAGAGCGCCAAGCTTCTTGGCCTTTGCTACCCAGGAGGCCCCGAACTGGCTAAGCTGGCTAATCAAGGCCGGCCAGGCCGATTCCATTTGCCGCGCCCCATGCAACATAGCGGTAATTTGGATTTCAGCTTCAGCGGATTGAAAACTGCAGTACTAACCCTAACTCGTCAACACACATTAGATGAACAAACTCGTGCCGACATTGCTTATGCAACGCAAGAAGCAATCGTGGAAGTGCTGACCATCAAGTCGTTGGCTGCACTAAAACAAACGGGACTTAATCAATTAGTGATCGCTGGCGGAGTAGGTGCAAACCAACAACTTCGTGTGCAACTAAAACAAGCTGCCAGCAAAAACGGCTTTCGAGTGTTTTATCCTGATCTTGAATTTTGCACTGATAATGGTGCCATGATTGCCTTTGCTGCTGCGCTACGCCTGGAAGAGCAAGAAACGAAAAGCGATTATCGTTTCAACGTCAATCCGCGCTGGGACTTGCGACAACTCAACTATTCCAAATGATTGTCTTCCTTCTGGGCAATGTGGCTTTCCTTGCCCGCCAACAAATTTTGAATATTGCTCTTGTGGCGCCAGATTAACAATAATGACATTCCGACCAACGCCAGTACATATTCAGATGGCAAAGCCAATACCATGGCAAAGATAGGTGCACCTATGGCCGCTAGTAATGCCGCTAGTGAAGATAGGCGGAACACCATTGCAACTAATATCCACGTCGCCAATACTGCCAAGCCCAACCACGCATTAAGTGCCAACAGTACACCCAATGCAGTAGCCACGCCCTTGCCGCCTTTGAAGTGCAGGAAAACAGGAAAAAGGTGACCAATGAATACTGCAAGCGCTACTGCCACAATCAGTAGCGAATTACCAGGCTGCGGCTCAAAATGTTGAGCCAGCCACACTGCTAGCCAGCCCTTTGCCGCATCACCCAATAATGTCAATATCGCAGCCCATTTATTTCCGCTACGTAGCACATTGGTTGCGCCTGGGTTATGTGAACCGTAAGTGCGTGGATCGGGCAATGTAAACAATCGGCTCATTATCACCGCGAAAGAAACCGAACCCAATAAATAGGCACATAAAACAAAAACCAAGATAATCATTTGAAATACCTTAAAATGCGCTAGTGGCAAACTCTTTTTTTGAATTTTTTAAAATAAACAAACGCCAATTAAACTCAAGCAGCTTTTTCATGGATATTATTTTTCTACGCGAACTTAAAGTCGAAACGCTCATCGGTATCTACGAATGGGAGAAGCGCGTTCCGCAAATTCTACAGCTAGATATGGAGATTGCCCTGCCGAATACTCGTGCCTGTCAGAGTGACGATATACACGATGCACTTGATTATTCTGAAATTGTGCGTCACATTCAAAGCGCGCTAAGCAGTCAGCACTTCAATCTATTAGAGGCACTTGCAGAACGTATTGCCCAGATTCTGCTGGCCGATTTCAATGTGCCATGGGCTAAAATCAGCGTCGCCAAATTAAATGCTATTCGTGATAGCCGCATGGTAGGTATCAGCATTGAACGCGGGCAGCTTAAATAAAACTGATACTAAATTAAAATGACTCATTCATCTTAGCCCACCGTCACCCGCGCAAATTTACGCTTACCTACCTGGGTTACCACCACTGCACCTGTTTGTAGTTGCAGGGCTTTGTCAATTACCCGTTCGCCATCCAGTTTTACTGCACCCTGAGTAATCATACGCAAAGCTTCTGACGTGCTTTCTACCAGCCCAGCTTGCTTGAGTAATTGAGCAATACCGATAGTCCCTGTACTAGCGGAAATCGTAACTTTGGGCATATCCTCCGGTAGCACGCCTTGTTTAAATCGCGTCTCGAATTCAGTCAACGCTTTTTCTGCTGCAGCTCGGTTATGAAAACGCGTAACTATTTCTTGTGCAAACAACACTTTAATATCTCGCGGATTACGCTCGTTCTCTACCTCTGTGCGCCATTTGGCAATGGTCGTCATCGATTCAAATGACAGCAACTCCAGATAACACCACATTAATTTGTCTGAAATAGACATTAACTTGCCAAACATTTCCTGTGGTGACTCGGTGATGCCAATATAATTACCAAGAGATTTGGACATCTTGTTTACGCCATCCAACCCTAATAATAAAGGCATAGTCAGCACGCACTGCGGAGGTTGTCCATCATGTTTTTGCAGTTCGCGCCCCATGAGCAGGTTAAATTTCTGGTCTGAACCACCTAATTCTAGGTCAGCTTTAAGCGCCACCGAATCGTAACCTTGTATCAGGGGGTAGATAAACTCATGGATAGCGATTGCCTGATTGCTCTTGTAGCGCTTACCGAAATCATCGCGCTCCAGCATGCGCGCAACTGTATGGGTCGCCGCTAACTTAATTAAATCAGCCGCGCTAAATTTGTCCATCCAAGTAGAATTAAAAACAATTTCGGTTTTATCTGGATCCAGTACCTTGAATACTTGCTCACGGTAGCTCTCTGCATTTGCCAATACCTGTTCACGTGATAGGGGTGGACGAGTTGCGTTTTTACCAGTTGGATCGCCTATCATGCCAGTAAAATCACCAATCAAAAATAGAGCATGGTGACCCAGCTCCTGTAGCTGCCGCATTTTGTTGAGTAATACAGTATGTCCAAGATGCAAGTCCGGTGCGGTTGGATCAAATCCGGCTTTGATGCGCAAAGGGCGACCTAGTACTAATTTGTGATTTAACTCAGTTTCTAACAGTAGCTCGTCGCAACCACGTTTAATCACATCTATTGTTTCTTGTAAAATCATGTTGAGCAAATTATTTTATGTTTGTTATCAATTGGATCAAATGATCGCTCATCCGTAATGCTAAATGGTGCTCGCATTTGTACGGATATTTTTGATTTATTTGAATAGCGATAAACACGTCTGCGCATTTGAGACCTATCACAGCTTAATGGCTGACTCTGTAAGCCACACATTAAGTGCTGTACTTCGAAAGTGAATCCGCATTATTTTAATTCTTCAACTGCAATTCCATATTCAGAAGTCCATGGAACAGGCCATGCCCAAACAGTTAATGAGAATTTAGTTCCAGATGTTACGTCAAGAACTTGATGAGGGTGCGTAACCTGTCCCGGCCAAAAAAGAGCATGTCCAACAGGAAGATCCTTATTATTATAATCTTGCCGAGGGAAAACAAGATCGCCTCCAGTAAAGTCATCATTGAGCTTTACAAGCATAGATACAAGAGAGACGTCATGATGCAGCTTCATATTTTTTACATCATTTGGTCCATAACGTACAAAATAAGGAGAGGTAAATCCTAGAATATTTAGCAGTGGGAATACATAAAGAAGAGAAGGGAGACATTTGTCCATGATTTGTTTACAAATGTCTATTGAAAATATCCTGCTTAAATTATAAAGATTAAGCTCGGAAGCGGAGTATCCATCTGGATTGTGTGCATAAAATAATTCCGGTCTCGAATCTAACTCCTTAATAAGAGCCGCACAATATTCAGGCGTCCAAAAAGGAGTGGAATAGATGTCATTAGCGACTTCCGTGAATATTCCGCACTTATTTGCTATGTAATCTTTGCTATGTAGCATGTTCATTTTATTTAGTTTGTTTCAAATAAAAGCCAGAACTCCTGATTTAGTCAGCATGTGACTACGCTATAAAATACATGTATCTGTTGCTGTCCGTCATTGTAAAGTCGACCATTAAACAGTGGGCTTTTGTCTTAAATCGATTGAAAGAATAATTGGGTTTCGACTTAATGGGCAACTCTATAAAAGTCCTCAATGATCAGTGTCGCACTTTGATACACATTGCTACATTACGTACATTCAAATTTCAATAAATCAGGCCGACTTTTTATTATTTCCTAAGGTTTCGGAGTTTAAAAAACCCCATAAAATAATTTAATTTATTGATTTTAATAGTTAAACTATATATTGAGAAGAGTATGGCAATGATTGCCTTGCAAATAGCCAAAACAATTCAGAAAGCCATAGTGAATAATGGCACAAAAGTGGTGGAACTTCCAGAGTTAACCTTGTTCTATATATGGTTTAAATTTGAACAGGTGACCGTAATTGATCGTTATGCGATGCGCCGCGAAGAATTGTAAGAGCTAGGGGAGGGCTGATTAATTCGCGCTTTAGAAGTTACACATTTAAAATCAAATAGATATATGCGAAATTTTGAATTAATCAGCGCCTCTTTAGGCTATTAAGTAAGCAACTGAAGAGGGGTTGTATGCTGAAGCAGTGGCGAAATGGTACTTACAAAAGTTGCACTTCAGAGTTGAATCCGCCACTGTTTGTGGGATCTATTAATAAAACTTGTCTCGTATTAATGAAGAACCACAAAAGGCTTGAATCCCAGGCGCAATTGCAATTTTTCTGCGACAGCGCGTGCCTCATCCTGTGTAGGATAAGGGCCGCTATGTACGCGTACGATGTCATCGTTCTTCTGATACAACTCGATGTGTTTGCCACTACCCTCAAATTCAATATTCATGCGCGCGAGAAAGCTCTCAGCGCTCTGTTGTGACCGGAATGCGCCCAGTTGCAAATACACATTTGAGCTTGTTGCGGATTCGCTTGAAACAGGTAGTGTGGCGACTGGCGTTAAGGGAGTAACAATTACCGAATCGGCTACTCCGATAGGCGGAGTTTGGATGTTACTGTCTGCTACTACCAAGCTTTCTACTTCCACCAATACCTCAGCACTGCCATTATCTACAATGCCAAGTTTATGCGCCGCGACATATGAAAGATCAATGATACGTTCACGCAGAAATGGACCTCTGTCATTTACACGCACCACTACCGATTTCTTGTTATTAAGGTTAGTTACGCGCGCGTAACTGGGCACAGGCAACGTAGGGTGGGCGGCAGTCATACCATACATATCATATACTTCGCCGCTGGCAGTGCGTTTGCCGTGGAATTTCTTCCCATACCAAGAAGCAATGCCCCGCTCTTTAAATTTACTAGGCATAGTTAGAGGCGTGTACGTCTTTCCTAGGGCAGTATATTGGTTGTTGGCAAAACGGTGTAATGGTTCAACACGCGGTACTGCATTAGGGATGGCATCTAAATTGGCTGGTGCATTGGCACCAGGACCGTCACCGTCCCAATAACCACCACGCTTGGGCTGAACAGGCGGGGTAGCTTGTGCTTCAATTACCGGAGCAGGTGTACTGCGTGTGTCCTCCTTGCGCGTAGGTGCGCCGCTGCATGCCGTAAGGATGATTGCTGTAAACAGTATCAGTCCAGTTTGTTTATTCACTTGCATAGCTCCCTATTTATCATTTCATATATTAAATACATTTTTAATTTTATGAAGGATATTGAATAGATGAAGTATAACGTAATCTTTCCAAATTTATTCAACCCAGACTGCTGATGCGCAACTCACGCTAAAAATGGGCATCAACATTTGGTTAAACTTAAAACAGGGGTGTCAAATAAAGCAAAGAATGACGCAAACGATTGGCAGCAGGGTGATGCGGGTTTACCTGATTAGAAAGTGTTTCACCATCTTTCGGGCAAAATATTGCTAACAGATCATGCCGGCGGATAAAGCTGGCGATTGGTAATTAATTTTTTATGGATTATTGAACAGCCCGTTGAATTACGTTTGTTTGCTCCCTCCTCCCTCCAACCCACGAATGAGTCCTACGCTAGTGACCAAGGATTGAGCTTTGAGCGCCAACAATCCTCGATCGGCCTGCAAAGCTACGGTTTGCGCGGTCGATACTATCCAGATAGGTCACCGCACCATTCTGGTATCGATAGTTGGCAAGCATTTCGGCCTTGTGTGCAGAAATCGTAGCCGCAGTTTGCTTGATAATTTGCTGTTTCAAGTATTTCAGGCGCGCCAACTCATCTTCAACTTGCTGGAATGCCTGCAAAACTGCAGCACGATACCCTTGCCCCGCTTGATCCAAAATTGCCTTAGAGCCTGCTCACGATCTTACTGAAATCTGGGACAATATCCGAATGCGCAAGAAAAAATACCCAAGCGACATCAGCCGCGAGCAGATCAGACCCTTTCTGGAAGGGGCGCGCAAGCGTACCAAGCCCCGCACGGTGGATTTGTATGAGGTCTGGAGCGCGGTACTGTACCTGCTCAAGAGCGGCTGTCAGTGGCGAATGCTACTGAGGGAGTTTCCGAAATGGCGCACCGTGCACTCCTATTTTGCCAAGTGGAGTGAGCAGGATGAGGAAGGAATGAGCCTGCTGGAACGGGCGTTAAAAAATTAGGTTGGCGCGGCCCGCGAGAAACAGGTGCGCAGCGCCATGCCCACACGATTGATTGTGGACGCGCAGAGCGTGAAGAACACAGACACAGCCGGGAGCAAGGGCTATGATGCGGGCAAGAAAATCTTTCTATATAGTCGCCAGTTTGCACAACCGACAAAACAGTTGTCTCTAAATAAATGATTAGGTTCAAAGCTAATCACATCATGAACTTACTATGCTTTAACCGCAAACGTGGTTCGTCAAGTTTGTACCAGTTTTTTATGGGTATGAATACTCATAAGAATACCAAAACCAAGCAGCAAAATGACCATGGATGTGCCGCCATAACTAATAAGCGGTAATGGCACGCCTACAACTGGCAGGATACCGCTTACCATACCCATATTGACAAAGGCATAAGTGAAAAAAGTGAGCGTAATGCTTCCGGCCATAAGGCGTGTAAAATAGGTCGATGCATGGGCGGTGATAACGAAACCACGCATAATAACGAACAAATACAAGCTTAACAGCACCAGATTTCCGAGTAGGCCAAACTCTTCCGAGTACACAGCAAAAATGAAATCCGTGGTGCGTTCGGGCAGAAAGTCGAGATGGGACTGAGTGCCAGATAGATATCCTTTGCCAACTACTCCCCCCGACCCTACCGCAATAATGGCTTGAATAGTGTGGTAGCCCCTGCCAAGTGCATCCTGTGCCGGATCAAGCAACATCATAATACGGTGGCGCTGATAGTCATGTAGCGTGGACCACGCGAGTGGCATACTTGCCATTGAAATTATTAAGAAGGTTAGTATGACTCGCCAAGATATGCCGGCAAGGAACAGCACATAAAATCCGCTAGCGGCGATCAGAATGGCCGTACCTAAATCTGGCTGGCGTGCAATTAACGCCACCGGCAGCAATAACAGTAAGGTTGCGATGAAATAATTTTTTAAGGTTAAGATAGCCTCGTGTTTTTCAAAATACCAAGCCATCATCAATGGCACGGCTATCCTCATTAGTTCAGAAGGCTGGATGGTCGTCACCCCAATATTTAGCCAGCGCCGGGCACCGTTAGTGATTTCTCCGAAAAACGCTACAGCGATCAGTAGCACTAGGCCTAGCAGATAAACTGGCACGGCGGCCCGCATAAGATAATGAAGCGGCATGTTGGCCACAATCCATAGGGCAACGCACGCTACCAGTATATTTGTCGCTTGTGCTAATACACGGAACCAATTACCGTCACTGGCGCTATATATCACCACCAAGCTAATCAACAGAAGTAATCCAAGCAGAGTCAGTAGAATGGGGTCAAGGTGCGCGATGAAACGTTGCCAGAGACGTCGCTTAATCATGTTCTGCCCCTTCGGCTTCATCCTCTATTAGCAAGGGCTGAGGCACCTTACCCAGCAGAAAATAATCCAACACCTTGCGTGCAATTGGCGCGGCGGTGGAACTGCCGTGTCCGCCATTCTCAACAAGCACTGCCAACGCGATCTTGGGCTGATCGGAAGGCGCAAAAGCCATGAACCAGGCATGGTCACGATGCCGTTCTTGAATCTTGCTCTCGATATATTTCTCCCCTTGTTTAATGCCGATTACCTGCGCTGTACCGGTTTTGCCAGCGAAGGTATAGGGTGCATCCGCACCCGCTTTTGCGGCGGTGCCTCCGGGTTGTGTCACCGCTACCATCGCGCTTTTCACCAGCGTGAGATGCTCCGAATTGAGATTGAGATTAGATTCCAGCTTTGTCGCCAGTGTACGTTTTTCGCTAGTGCGCGAATTTTGTACTTCTTTCAATAAATGCGGGCGGTAGGCTACTCCATTGTTGGCTAGTGTCGCAGTAGCATAGGCTAATTGCAGCGGCGTAACCAAATTGTAGCCCTGACCAATACCAACCGAAACCGTGTCGCCGGCATACCATTTTTGTTTGTAACGTTTTTGTTTCCACTCCTGGGACGGCATCAAGCCGGAAACTTCGCCTTCCATATCGATACCGGTTTTTTTACCGAAACCAAATTCCGAAAAAAAACTATAGATGTTGTCTATGCCCAATTCGGTGGCTAGCCCGTAATAATAAGTATCGCAAGACACGACGATGGATTTAAACAAGTCTACGCTGCCATGCCCATCCTTTTTCCAATCGCGGTATCGGTGACGACTGCCGGGCAGGCCGAAATAACCGGGGTCGCTAATAGTGTAGCCGGGTGCGCGCTTGTTGTAATGCAGCCCAGCCAGTGCCATGAACGGCTTGATGGTGGAACCGGGTGAATATTGGCCACGCAATGCGCGGTTGTTGAGTGGTACATCGGGCGAGTTGTTCAGCTCATTCCAGCTTTGTTCATCAATACCATCAATGAACAGATTTGGATCGTAGCCTGGCTTGCTGACAAAGGCCAATACCTCTCCATTGCTTGGGTCTATAGCCACTAACGCCCCCCGATAGTTGCCGAACGCTTGCTCGGCAATTTCCTGCAACTTGGCGTCTATCGTTAGTACCAAGTTGTTGCCGGACACGGGTGGGGTGCGCGACAGCACCCGTACCTCGCGCCCACCTGCGTCAACTTCAACCTGCTGGAAACCGGTTTTACCATGCAGTTCACCCTCGTAACTTCGCTCGATGCCAGTCTTACCGATGTAATCAGAGCCACGATAATTGGCGGCCATTTCATCTTCTTCGAGTTGTGCAGCTTCACCTTCATTAATACGGCCGATATAACCAACCAAGTGGGAAATCTGCTCGTGGTACGGATATTCACGGAACAAGCGCGCTTTAATTTCCACGCCGGGAAAGCGGTAGCGCTGCGCAGAGAAGCGCGCCACTTCATCATCCGTTAGGCGGTTGCGTATTGGCAGGCTCTCAAATTTACGGTTATCGGCCAGTAATCTCTTAAAGCGTTTGCGGTCTCCGGGTTGAATATCAACTAGCTTTGCAAGTTCATCAATTGTCGCCTTCAGATCGACCACCTTGTTTAAGGTTATCTCTAAAGTATAAGCAGAATAATTATGTGCCAAAATCACGCCGTTGCGATCGAGTATCAGGCCACGGCTGGGCGCAATGGGCACGATGGAAATGCGATTATTTTCTGCCAGGGTTTGATAGTGGCTTTGCTGAATCACTTGCAAATAAACAAAACGCGCTAGCAGTATTAACAGTAGAAGTAATACAAACCCTAAGCTTAACGCCAGACGCACTCGAAAATAATGGATTTCACGTTGAGTGTCTTTAAACTCGATGTGAGGTTTCATAACTGATCAGACGCAGCACGGGGACGACGCAAGGTCTGCAACAATATGGTTACTGGTGCCCACAGCAAGGCTGAGACTACACTACCAATGAAGTATTCCCATGAGATATTGCCGCGCAGTTGCCAATGCACTGCGGCATACACCGCATAGGCAAGCAATAACAGCGGGAAAATTTGCAGGGTCTGCTGGCGTAAATTGAACATCAATATCCGGCGATGCAGCACGATGCCACTGAAAGCCAATACCGAGTATGCCAGTGCATGCTGTCCGAAGAGACTTGCATCTGCCACGTCGGCAAGTATGCCTACCGTCCACGCAATGCTAATGCCGACGTGATAGGGTTTGTGTGTGCACCAATAAAGCAATACCAGCGCGACAAAATCTGGACGGAGTGCCAGCCAGATACCTTGCCATGGCAACCAATCGAGCAACAGCGCAACAAATAGGCTGGCTGCGATGAAAATACGACTGACGGGCAACTGGAATTCCTGGTCGTTTAGAATGCGGTCACTCACCGCCCCCCCCGTCTGCTATTTTTTGGCTTGTTGGTCGCGATTTCCTCAGTGACCTCTGGGCGCTCCGGTAATTTCAGTAGTCCGGACAAAATCAACAATTGGCGCCGCTTATCCACCCCCGCAATTGGGGCACATAGAATGCGCGCAAAAGGATAGGCGGGATCGCGCTCGACATGGATTACCTTGGCTACCGGCAGGCCGACCGGATAAGTGCCATCAATGCCGGAAGTTACCAGCACGTCGCCATTTTGAATGTCAGAACTGATGGGCATATAGCGCAGCGCCAGCTCACCAGTGTCACCAGAGCCAAACACCACTGCGCGCAAGCCATTGCGCAGTACCTGCACCGGCACCGCGTGATCTTTGTCAGTAATTAACGTGACCTCGCTCATCCAAGGATAAACACGAGTAACTTGGCCGACGATGCCACTATCATCCATGACTACCTGGCCTGCCAGCACTTTTGCCTGCGCACCCTTGTCCAATAGTATTTTTCGATTAAATATGTCCCGCTCAACGTACATGATTTCGGCCAGTTGCATTGGATAATCGGCACGCTGCTGTACCATGAGAAGGTTACGCAAGTGCTGATTCTCAGCCTTTAGTGCTTCCAGCTGTAGCAACTGCGCAACGTCTAAAGTGTGCTGATGGTGCAATTCGGCATTGTCGCGAATTAAGCTATTGTGGGAGGAAAAAAAATCATCAACCTCGTGCCATAACTTGCTAGGCGCGGTGACCAGTCGCTGTAGAGGGTACACTAAGACTGAAAGGCCGCTACGTATGGATTCCAGATATCGATACCGTACATCCACAAACAATAACAGTAATGAGAACAGCGTAAAAAATACCAGCCGAACGGCAGGTGAAGGACCTCGATTAAAAAAATTAAGGGGCTGGTTTTGTTCCATGAGGGTGTTTCAACAGCCATTTCTGCTTGCAATTCTTAGTTATAACACCAACGCTACTTTCTTTCATTTACGGAAGTAAAATCGGAGTAAAAGGAAATTGCTAGACTGCATTAATTTAAAATTATCCCCACGTTGGTAAGCTTGAATACTTAATCGTTGGTAAAAATTCCACTGTATTTATCCATCCGGTCAAGAGCTTTCCCGGAACCGCGCACTACGCAGGTAAGTGGATCGTCCGCAATTAACACGGGTAAGCCAGTCTCTTCCATCAATAAACGGTCAATATCGCGTAGTAAGGCACCGCCGCCAGTCAGAACCATACCTTTTCTGGCAATGTCCGAACCTAATTCAGGAGGCGTTTGCTCTAGCGCGATCTTTACTGCGCTGACAATATTATTAAGTGGATCAGTTAGAGCTTCTAGTATTTCATTGCTGGAAATGGTAAAGCTACGCGGCACGCCTTCTGCCAGATTACGCCCCATTACTTCCATTTCACGCACCTCGCTTCCAGGAAACGCCGAGCCAATTTCTTTTTTGATTTGTTCCGCAGTGGTTTCACCGATCAACATGCCGTAATTGCGACGAATGTAGTTAATAATAGCCTCGTCGAATTTATCGCCACCAACGCGTATGGAGCCGGAATAAACTGCACCGCCTAGCGAAATCACGCCTACTTCGGTTGTGCCACCGCCGATATCGACTACCATTGAGCCGTTTGGCTCTTCTACGGGCAGGTCAGCGCCTATTGCTGCTGCCATAGGCTCTTCAATTAACTCTACCCGACGTGCCCCCGCACCATAAGCGGATTCACGGATAGCGCGCCGCTCCACTTGAGTTGAGCCGCACGGCACGCAAATCACGATGCGTGGGCTAGGGCTGAAAATGCCAGACTTATGCACTCTCTTGATAAATTGTTTAAGCATTTGTTCGGTGACAGTAAAGTCTGCAATTACGCCGTCCCTCATTGGTCGTATGACATTAATATTGCCTGGCGCCCGCCCGAGCATCTGCTTAGCAGCCAAACCAACTTGCTGGATCACTTTTTTGTCGTTTGGGCCACTCCCATGGCGAATTGCCACTACCGACGGTTCATCCAGCACAATGCCTTTGCCGCGCGCCCAGATTAGGGTGTTAGCAGTGCCCAAATCTATCGCTAAATCATTAGCAAAATAGCTGTCAAAAAATCCAAACATGATGAATCCCAAAATAGAAAAAATGTGCCCGCTATTGTAAAAAATTAGTCTGGCAAGACTATTAATGATAACCTATTAAGGTACCTTTAATAAAGATAAAGAATTCAGTCTATGTCACTCAGTATTAACGATGTCTATAAGGTTGCCCGGCTGGCTCGGTTAGGGATGACCGAACAAGAAGCGCAAACTGCGCACGCCCAGCTTTTAACTATCTTTGGATTAATCGCGGAAATGCAGGCAGTCGATACGAATGGGATTGCACCGATGTCGCACGCCCAGGATATATCCCAACGCTTGCGTGAGGATGTGGTCACGGAGCACAATCAACGTGAACTATTTCAGGCTGCAGCCCCACAAATTAAAGAAGGATTGTATTTAGTACCACAAGTCATCGAATAACTTTTCAGTTCCAAGACCATGCTTAATTCCAGTTTGCTACAGTTAGGCGCCGCGTTGCGCAGCAAGAAAATTTCCAGCATTGAGTTGACACAACTTTATCTCCACCGCATTGCCGCGCTCAACTCAAAACTCAATGCCTACATTACTATAAATGAGGAGATGAGCCTGGTACAGGCACGCGCAGCTGATGTCCAGTTGGCCCAATCCAAAACCCATGCTCTCACTGGTATCCCCATCGCCCAGAAGGATATATTCTGCGCAATGGGTTGGCGTACCACCTGCGGCTCGAAAATGCTGTCTAATTTCATTGCCCCCTACGATGCGCATGTAATTGAGCAATTCAACCGCGTCGGTGCGGTAAATCTGGGCAAGACCAACATGGATGAGTTTGCCATGGGTTCCAGCAATGAAACTTCTTACTTTGGCAATGTAAAAAACCCTTGGAATAACAACGCCGTGCCCGGCGGCAGCTCCGGCGGCAGTGCAGCAGCTGTATCGGCACGCTTATGTGCGGCAGCTACAGGCACTGACACTGGCGGTTCCATCCGCCAACCAGCCGCGCTATGTGGTATCTCAGGCCTGAAACCCACTTATGGCGTTGTATCCCGCTACGGCATGATTGCCTTTGCTTCCAGCCTGGATCAGGCCGGGCCAATGGCACATAGCGCAGAAGATTTGGCGCTGCTGCTAAATGTAATGGCCGGCTTCGACGAGCGTGATTCCACTAGCCTGCAACGTGAAACAGAAGATTACGCACGAGATTTAAATAAGCCGCTGAATGGCCTGCGCATCGGCTTGCCCAAAGAATTCTTCGCTGCAGGTTTGAGTGCAGATGTCGCGCAAGCGATCGAAGCGTCTATTGCCGAATATAAAAAATTAGGTGCCAGCGTGGTAGACATCAGCCTGCCCAACTCGCGCCTGTCTATCCCCGTGTATTACGTGCTGGCTCCGGCAGAAGCCTCCAGCAATCTATCGCGATACGACGGTGTTCGTTACGGTTACCGCGCGCCGGAATACACCAATCTTGCAGACATGTATGAGAAATCCCGCGCGCAAGGTTTCGGTGAAGAAGTAAAACGGCGCATTATGATCGGCACTTATGTGCTATCGCACGGTTACTACGATGCCTATTATTTGCAGGCACAGAAAATTCGCCGCCTGATTGCGCAGGATTTTGTCGAGGCATTCAAGCAATGTGACGTCATTATGGGACCAACCACTCCCACCACTGCCTTCAATCTGGCCGAGAAAAACGATGACCCGGTGCAAATGTACCTCTCCGACATCTACACCATTGCAGTGAATCTCGCAGGCCTGCCCGGCATGTCCATCCCGGCAGGCTTCGGCGGCAATGGCCTACCCGTTGGCTTGCAAATTATTGGCAATTATTTCGACGAGGCGCGCATGCTAAACGTGGCACATCAATATCAGCAGGTGACCGATTGGCACACCCGCACTCCGCAACATATCGAGGTGTAAGGAACCGCACCATGCAATGGGAAATCGTTATTGGGCTGGAAATTCATACTCAGCTTTCGACTAGCAGCAAAATTTTTTCTGGCGCTTCGACCGCGTTTGGCGCAGAACCCAACACTCAAGCTTGCGCGGTAGATCTAGCGCTGCCAGGCGTATTACCGGTGCTGAACCGTGGCGCAGTGGAGCGTGCTATCAAATTCGGCCTTGCGGTCGGCGCGCATATTGCGCCACGCTCCGTGTTTTCACGTAAGAATTATTTTTATCCTGACCTGCCTAAAGGGTATCAAATCAGTCAGTTTGATTTACCAATAGTTGGACAAGGTTCGTTGACTATTCAGGTTCCGACAGCGACCGCAGGACAAACTTATAAAAAAGTGGTGCGGCTGACCCGTGCCCATCTTGAAGAAGATGCAGGAAAATCGTTGCACGAAGATTTTCATGGCATGACCGGCATCGATCTCAACCGCGCTGGTACACCCCTGCTGGAAATTGTCTCGGAACCGGATATGCGCTCTGCTGCTGAGGCAGTGGCCTATGCCAAAATGTTGCACACCCTGGTGCGCTGGATCGGCATCTGCGATGGCAACATGCAGGAAGGATCGTTCCGCTGCGATGCCAATGTCTCCGTGCGTCGTCCGGGGGCTGAATTAGGCACACGCCGCGAGATCAAAAATCTTAACTCTTTCCGCTTTCTGCAGCAGGCTATTGAGTACGAAGCACAGTGGCAAATAGATACACTGGAAAACGGCGGTACGATTCAACAAGCGACAGTATTGTTCAATGCCGACATAGGTGAAACCCGCGCGATGCGCAGCAAAGAAGATGCGCACGATTACCGCTATTTCCCGGATCCTGACCTGCTACCGCTAGCGATTAATAATGAGTGGATCGAGCAGGTGCGCGGCACGCTCCCCGAATTGCCATTATCCAAGCAGGCACGCTATGTTGCCGATCTCGGCCTATCTGTTTACGACGCCGACACTTTGACTTCATCACGAGAAATGGCGGATTTCTTCGAAGCGACGCTAAACGAAGTCCCCAAGGAAGCCAAGCTGTGCGCCAACTGGCTGATGGGTGATGTAAGCGCCTCACTTAACCGTGAAGACCGCGATATTACGCAATGCCCGATCTCACCCGTGCAGCTAGGCGGTATGCTTAAACGTATTGCCGATGGAACCATTTCCAACGCCGCCGCTAAGGAGGTTTTCAAGATACTCTGGAGTGAAGGCGGCACCCCCGATACCATTATTGAAACAAAGGGGTTGAAACAGATGTCTGATGTCGGTGCAATGGAGGCAATGGTAGACGAGATTATCGCCGCCAACCCAGTGCAAGTCGCCGAATATCGCAGTGGCAAGGAGAAAGTGTTTGGTTTTTTTGTCGGCCTCGCCATGAAAGCCAGCAAAGGCAAAGCCAATCCTACACAAATGAATGAAATTCTAAAGCGCAAACTGGCGGGTTAAATGCGATATGTTTTAATATCAACGCTCCCTTGATAAAGTATGTCTAAGAAAAAAGTGGTTTAAATTTCTTACTTTTTTGCTATTAACCCAACTAGCTTTAATCTTGCACAAATTTTCTGCTGCTGAAGTTTTATCGCCACGTCACAATTTTTCGATTTTCAGGCAATACACCCTTAACCCTTACTGGTGTGGTAAAGCGTAAGCTGTTATTGACAAGGGTGGGTGGTGTTGTCTTGTGAGCTCAACGTGTCGAACCATGGAGAAATCGGTATGGAGCAGTATTTTATTGTTGCCGGATATGGGAGCAAAAAACTGTTGGCTTTGATGGTGGGGGGAAGTTCGTGCCAAATCCGGTGAAAAACAGGATGGGCGAACCAAGGCGGCATATTCGTTTACTTATAGTGAAAGAGAGTGCTCGATTTACAGCGACTGATCCAAATACTCAGCGGGCAGCCCTGAAAATTCGGGTGTTTATGGGGATGAGAGCTAATTAATGTTCGATAGTTAAAAAGTGACTTTAAATTAGTAAGGGATTTCGGGTATCATGCGCCACCACACTTCGGATGTGGCGTAACTTGAATATGGTCTGTTTAGTTGCGTTGCTACATTTGCATGTCTAGTATGTGTATCCAAAATTTGGAAGCTTGGGTGAGTGGTTTAAACCAGCAGTCTTGAAAACTGCCGAACAGCAATGTTCCGTGAGTTCGAATCTCACAGCTTCCGCCAGAACTCGTTATTATCAAGTCTTAAATAATCTCACAAACCCGCACTGCATATGGCATTGGCGGGTTTTTTAACGACCATGCTGTAGCAAACGATCTCATTCAAGCTTGCGTTACTTGGGGGCATAATATACGCTTGTGCCCCCCATAAAAAATTCGATGCCCCCAATGAGGTGAGAATATGAGCAAGCTAACCGACGTGGCAATTAAGAAGGCAAAGCCTGAAGCCAAATCCTACAAAATGGCGGACGGTGGGGGCATGTATCTTGAGGCAATGCCGAACGACTCAAAGTATTGGCGCCTCAAGTATCGTTTCGGCGGTAAGGAAAAGCGTCTGGCGCTAGGCGTATATCCTAAAGTGCGGCGCGACATTATGCAAACGTGGGCAGATTATCTTGACAAGGTAGAGGTTGATGCGGAAGTGATACCAATGCGCGCCTGACCCTTTGGTTCGTAGAAGCAAAATTAAAATTTAATTCATTCATTATCAATAATCTACAATCTTTTTACAGCTACGTTAAGCCTCCAGTAGGCTAAAACAGTACCATCAAGTTACGATTTAGCTACGCTTATTTTTCACCGTACTTAAGGTATTCCATTGACCGTTTTCGACTCATTACGGTTATTCGCACACGGCTGCATTGGGATATCTGATTTGTAATATGGCTAAATAATGCTTTCTTGAAGTCGATATAAAATTCATGAGGCTTCATTTATGAATAGATTGGTGGTGGATTATGGACAAGAAACAATTACCGGTTAGATTGCCTTCTAGGCTTTCTTATACAGTTGAGCCAAAACATCTCATGATGGTTGTCAACGATGGAAATACCAAAGATAGGTTCGATTGGAGTGTGGATGAGCCATTAGTGAAGGTAGTCCGGGAATATCTGCGGTATATCGCTTACAAGAAATTTAGATGAGCTGTATTTTGCAACGGTCAATGCTTTGAGTTGTCTTGCGGCACATAAATCCCGGTATTCACGTTTTAAGCAACGACAAAAACCATCGGCCTTCACTCATCAGCAAATTATTATGTTTAAGTGAACTTACTTTTCTTCAAGGATTTTTGGATCATGGTATAGAGGCTTCGCAAATTCCCCGATTGTTACCGCAAGTAACAATTTGGCGATCTGCAATCTTCAGAAAAGCTTCTCGCTGCACTAACCCCTTTGATACTAGATCAAACCGCACAATTTTTTGGAATCTGCATCTCATAGCTTGAAGGAGCGAATGACAGAATTTATGAATGTCGTTCCTGCTATAAACAGCCGACAGCCTTTTTTGGGCACCTTGCAACATTGAACTGTAATCGAAACTCCATCCGGCCATGCTCGGTTCACCCGCTACAGTCTCGCCGGACAGCAATAGCGTAAGGACGAGCGGTACGGTCTGGTCAATGCGGCTGGCGAAAAAAGACCAATATGGCCATGCCTTAAACAGTTGGACAAACCATTTCCGCACTTCTGGAATAGCCCTCAAGTTCACGGGGATCGTTGTCGTATGGGGCTTCCTGTGTATAAACAATGTTGACACATGCCACGCATGCACCTAAACTTCCCACATTCAATTTGTACGGGGTGCGCATATCATGGAAGTCATTGTAAAAAAATGGGGCAACAGCGCGGCGGTGCGCATTCCGGCATCCGTTATGGCGGCGGCGCATGTCACCCTGAACCAGCCGGTTGAAGTGCGCGAGGAACAAGGACGCATCGTTATCGAACCGGTGCGCCGCAAGGAATATAAGCTGGATGAATTGCTGGGCGGCATCACTGCGAAGAATCAGCACAAGCCCATTGATACTGGCGCGCCGGTCGGCAAGGAAGTCTGGTAATGGCGCGCCGCTTCGTGCCGGAGGCGGGGGATATAGTCTGGCTCGAATTCTCGCCTCAGGCCGGGCATGAGCAGGCAGGGCACCGCCCCGCGCTGGTGCTCAGCCCCACCGCCTACAACAGCAAAACTGGCACGATGCTGTGCTGCCCGATGACTACGCAAATAAAGGGTTACCCGTTCGAAGTCATTATTCGTGCAGAAGGTGTCAGCGGTGCGGTGCTGTCCGATCAAGTCAAAAATCTCGACTGGCGCGCGCGCAAAGCCACACCCAAAGGTAAAGCATCTGCCGAAGAACTGGATGAAGTGCGCGCCAAAATTTCCTCGCTGCTTGGCTTGTCCAGGACTTCTGCATAAGGACGGCAGAAAATCTTAGGGGCCAAGCCTAGCTTTGTAACATAATAAAAAAATCATGCTTTATTACATCAATCATGTTTCGTTCCAAACGTATAGAGTCTCATGATGTATAGGGATAATTCGAGCCTGCCCCCTTTAACCACTACAGCGTCGTTAGGCATTAAATCCGCAATGGCAAAGACATATAGCTTTTCAAATGATGTAGCTGACCTTAAGGACAAGGTGCTGCAATCTATATTTCCTATTGCGCCCATCACTGATGAGACGAAAGCAGAAAACAAGTTCCTGTTTAACGCACAAAGAACGGATGCAGGTCGTTCTTTGCCAGAGTATTATCTTTGCTATTTCTTGTTGGTAGAGCTGCTCGGCTTCAAGAATCTTGGTAAATTTGAAAAAATATCATGGTCAGTGCCAATCGATTTCAATGGTGTAGCTTTTCTCATTGAGCATAGAAAATTCGGTGTCGGGGTGTTTGCGCGTGATGCCAAGAGCCAAGAAGGCGATGCAAAAGAGATTGTTAAAAGAATCCACAAGGGAGTGAAATTGGCAAGGCCATATTTTGAATGGCTGGCCCAAGAAGCAGCAAAGGAATCAAAGCTAAATGTAAAAAACCATCATAGGCGCCTGTTTGAAAAGCTCCAATACTTCTTGGAGAGGTATAAAGAAATAAGTCGTGAGGCTAAGGAGCGAGCTGAGGAGCGAATTGTTACCAAGCATGAAGGGGGTGGCACTTCAATTCATATGCCAGCGTTTGAGCTAGGAAAAAATGCTGAATGGTTAGCTCTATCAGCAATTGATTCGTTTTTTAGCTGGACTGAGCATGTGTTCATTCATTGCGCCATTTTGAAAGAGAAAGCAGTTACTGGAGAAGATGTAGCGGACTTGGCAGATAATGAGTGGGCAAACAAATTCAAGGCCGCAATAGACATCAACGAAAAAGAATCTAAAGAATTCTACGACCAATTAGTAGTGATAAAAAGGCAGTTAAGAAACTACATGGCCCATGGTGCGTTTGGTAAGAACGGCGAGGCTTTTAGCTTTCATTCAGGGGCGGGCGCGGTTCCGTTGCTATTACCACACCAAAAAGGAATCAGTCGTTTTTCATTCTACGGCGATCTTGGGTTCAATGAAGAAGAAGTGATAGCCCTCATTGAAAGATTTGTCTTGTTCTTTTGGGCGGAAGAAAGAGAGCCAGCTAAGTTGTATATCGAAAGTGATCTACCGCTGATTCTGACCATGGCCAAAGATGGTTCGTATGCATCAGCTATGAAGTCGGCGGATGAAATGAAACAGCTTGTAGAGCATTTAAGCGGGGAATTTGATCGAGCGGCTAATATGGATTGGTAGCAATGATTCAGCCCGGTAGGTTAGGCTGAATGAAATGAAGCCCAACATCTCTCACTCTCGCATCAGCCCTCCCAAGGTGGCGCCTTGATTGCAATAGCACGACAGGCCTGGAATTTGCCGACTAGTTGAAGCTGTTATCTACAGGACAGCACGTTCTTCGTGAATGTCAAAGCATGTCGGAGTTTGCCAACGCTATTCATACCAAACTGCGCCCTGCCTGTATCTCCTGCAATAGTTTGCGCACCGGCGTAGGGATTGCCGCTTGCAACACATCATCCACATCCAGCCACACCATACCCGGCTCCTGAATTTGTTTGGGTTTGTTAATTACCTGCAATATTAGGGGGGTGATATGCAGCTTGAAATGGGTGAAAGTATGGGTGAATGTTGGTAGTGCAATCGTGTGTATTGATTCCGTGCCGAAGTGTTGAAGGCAGTAGGCATTCGCATCTTCAGCCCTGCTTAGAAATTGAGGATCCACTTGTGGCGGACACCACAAGCCACCCCAGATGCCGCTTCCCGTGCGCTTTTCCAGCAGAATATCGGAGCCATTGAGCAGTAAAAGGAAGGTGCTGTGTTTTTCCGGCAGTACTTTGCGTGGGCGTGGTGTAGGCAGTTGTGCGACTAGCCCGCTCTGAAATGCCGCACAGTCTGCTTGCAGCGGACAGATGGGACATTGTGGTTTGCTGCGCGTGCAGACCAGTGCGCCCAGATCCATCAAGCCTTGCGTATAGATTGCGACATCATGTTTTGGTAGCAATGCTTCGGCTTGTTGCCAGAGTTGAGCTTCAATCTTTTTTTCGCCAGTGTAACCTTCAATGGCATGGTAGCGCGCCAGTAAACGTTTGACGTTGCCATCGAGAATCGCGCGCCGTTCATGGAACGCGAATGCGCTGATGGCTGCGGCGGTGGATCGGCCGATGCCGGGAAGAGCAAGGATGTCTTCAAAATGACGGGGAAATTTTCCCTCATGCCGTTGCATGACGAGTTGCGCTGTGCGGTGTAGGTTGCGCGCACGCGAGTAGTAGCCCAAGCCGCTCCAATGCGCCAATACCGCATCTTCGCTGTCGGCGGCGAGCGCTGCGATAGTGGGAAAGCGTGCCACGAAACGGTGGTAATAGGGGATAACGGTGACGACCTGGGTTTGTTGCAGCATTATTTCTGACAGCCATACGCGATAAGCATCTGCGCCCTGCCATGGCAAGCCGTGCCGACCATGTTGTTGCTGCCAGTCTATGATGCGATGAGCAAGTAATTCCGAGCGTGGCGTATTTCGTTTTTTGATCAAGGCGTTAGGCATCTCTCCCATCACAGACGGAAGAGAGGATGAGGGAACGTTTTACAGGCTATGAGCATGGAATTATTTGAAGAGCCCTTTTAGCTTGTCCTGGAGCTGATCCTGCAACTTGGTTTTAATTTCTTCTTTTTTTGCTTCGATTTTTTGTTTGACAACATTTGAAGCCATCGCGCCAAAGTCCAACGTGTATTTCAAGTCGTTAAACGGCCCGCTTAACCGCACCGGCACAGTGATGCCGCCAACGATGTCTTTGCCGCCCTGGCCTTTCAGTGTTTTCGCCAGCGTGGCATTAGCCAGATAATTGATGGTGTCGTTGCCAATGTTGATGTCTCCATTGCCTGACAGACGCAGCAGCGGCGATTTTAACAAGAGGTCATCGTTGTGCGCCAACCCATTGTTAATTTTGAAGCTGGCTTTCAGTTCGCTGAAGTCCGTCTTTTCGGCCTTGTTAACGGATTGGGTTTGTGTCGTTGCATCTTTCATGCTTAGCATGCCCTGTGCTTCGCGCAGTGTTTTGGCAATGTTGATGCCTTTGACCGCACCATCCGCCAGGTTTAGTGACATGCTGCCATTGAGTGCTTTCTTAAGCGCACTCATGGTGTTGCCCTGGGTGGCCAGATTAAGCGCGACATTGCCCTTGCCTTCCAGTGTGTCAAAGTTGGCAACATCCTTGAGTAATGGCGCAATGTTGATGCCATTCAGATTCTGGTTTATAGCGATGTGAGGCGTAGCCTGCGCATTGACTTTCAGGCTGCCGTTCATGCTGCCTTGATACAGATTGGTGGATAGTGGGCTGATTGTTATCAAACCATTTTGTGCTTTTACGTCGAGGCGTACTTGTGAAAGTTTCACATTGGCGATTTTAAGCGCCCCAATGCGTAATCCCCCTTCAATATTAAGTTTTTTCAGGGCAGCTAAATCAAATGGCTGCTCTGCCGGGGCAGGTTTATTGGTAACACCTGCTGCTGACTTAGGCAGATATAAATCAGCATCAAACTGGTCCACATCTATGTCGAAGCGTATGGCTGGATCTTGAAAACCATTGACTGCCACTTTGGCTTTAACCTGGCTTTGCAGCAGCCCTCCCGCGAGATTGACCTGAACGCTCTGGTGGTTGCCATCTATTTGCACGCTACCCTTCATTTCGCTGTTGATTGATTTGTTCGGCAGCTTGTCGCCCGTTGCATTTATTGCGAGGGTCAGATTGGAAAGGTTGATCTGCTGCTGTTCGATGTTGGCAGTTACAGGCGAGCCGAGCTTTATCTTAAATGCCTGTTCGGGTTGTTTCATATCCAGTTCTAACGCAAGTGCGCTGCTCTTGAATGATTGAGCATTGCCGGTCAAATTAGATAGAGCAAGATTGGCTACGATGTTGCCGAATGAACTATCCAGCTTGGCGTTTAATGTGAGCTTGTCGCCTGTGAAATTATTCTGAACTAGGTTTAATGCGGGCGTATCCAGTTTGGCATCGAAGTTATTTTTGCCTTGCGCGCCAGTGGCCGCAACCGCTAACTTTTTCGTGGAAAATTCTTGCGTGTCAAAATTCGCGCTGATATCGCCGTTAGCCAAAACTGCCAGATTACTGATGTCGAGTGCTGCGCCTTTGGCCTGCAACTCCAGCCCTTTCATTTGATATAGCTGTTTTTTTAGATCGAAAGTGAATGTGGTTTTCATTTGGGTGGCCATGTCCAGCTTGGGTTTGCTGGATTGAATTACCGCAGCAAAATCAATTTTGCCCGGCACACCGTTGGCAATACGTCCGGTATTAAGGTTGAAGCCTTTCAGCACATATTGCGCATCTGTGGTTTCATCCAGGTAGGTCAGTTCTGAGTTTTCCACGCGCACTGAGGCTATGTTGAACTCAAACGGCGTTTTTTCTTTGTCAGTCTCTTTTTTGCTCAGCAGGTCGTCAATGTTGGTCTTGCCGTTCTTGAATTTCACCAGCGCCGCCTTTAGGCCATTGATCGAAACTTCGTCCACAACCACTTGTTTTGATAGTAGCGGCAATAGCGCCAGCGAGACACGCGCACTGTCAATGTAAATAAATTCCTTGTCACTCTGAAACTCCGACAATGATACCTTGCCAATATCGGCGCCTATACTGGGGAAGAAGACCAGTTTGATATCGCCATTCAGCTTTAGAGTACGTTGTTGCTTATCTTTCACCAGCTTGATGATCTGGGTTTTGTAATCATTGGGGTTAAATGTGACAGCGATATAAATTACACCAGCTATCGTAATGGCGACCATTACACCTGCTGACCATAAACTATATTTTAGAAATTTTTTCATGTTGCCCCCGGCTGGAACATCAGCAGCAATTATAGACGAAGTGCAAAATAGCCGATCGTTTTACATACTATTCAGCCGAGAATTAAGAACGGTAAGCGTTAGCCATACAAACATATGTACAAGTACATCTGGCATATCTTGATGTGAAAAATATCATTAAGTCACATTATGAAAATTTGGGTTAGCGGGATGTCACTGACTGGCGGCAATTCGTAAAATGGCATGTATTGCAGGTTAGATGAGCATAGATGAAAACTTATCGAATATTAAAAAATTTTCATAAACAGCATGTTGAATGTAAATCCGGGTATATTAAAGACTAATAATAAGTTTTAACATAAATATATGTTGTATATATTTCATTGTTCTTGTAAGATTTGTTTAGTTCGTTACTAATTAACGATCTAAACTTAATTGGCCACTAAACTTAGGAGACAACTATGGAAAACATTAACAATGCACCTGACAATTCTCGTCGTACCGCCCTTAAAACAGGCCTTGCTGTAAGTGCGCTCGCTGCGCTTAGCTTAACTACTCTCAATAGCGCAAATGCGAACACAGGTAGTGATACAAAGCATGACATGGCTATTTTGAACGCGGCTTTGGATCTTGAAAATCAAGCAATTTGGGCATATGGCGTGGCAGCGGGAAAGCTGAGCGACAGCAAGGTGGGAAATGTCATTAAAGCTCTGGCATTGCGTAACCAGGCCGATCACATTAAACATCGGGATATCTTCATATCCACGATTAAGAGCCTGGGCGGGACACCAGTCGGTGCAAAGGGAGCGTACGATCTTTCCGCTTATATTAAGGCAGGGGAAGGTAATCTTGATAGTGACGCCAATATCGCTAAACTTGCACTGGCACTAGAGGTGGATGCGGTGCTTGCTTACGCTAGTGCCGTCAGCAAGCTGCGTACCCCCGCGTTGGTTGCTGCCGGACTGACTATCTTGCCAGATGAATCAGCACATGCCGCAGCAATTCGCGCGGTGTTTGGCACGCTTGATCCGACGATCCATGCCGTACCGGATGCACAGCTTAGCAAAGAAACTCGCAGCCAGTGGATACTGCCCGTCTAATCAGCATGGCGCATACCATGAGGATACCTCTTACGTTATTTACAGGAGCATATTTGGGGCTGGCAGCGATTTCAATGACGGTGTCAGCCGCTCCCAATGAGGCAAGTGGAGAGTACCATGCTACCAGGAAACCCATTACGGTCACGATTGATGCCTTCCAATTTCAACCCGATAAGATACGGATAAAACGTGGGCAGAGTGTAATTTTTATTAATAAAGATGAGGTTCCTCATACGGTGACACCTGATAAAAATGCACACTTTGTTCCTTCCGGTATCATAAAAGGTGGCGAACAACACGAAGTGTTGTTTGACTCAGCGGGAGTACAGAATTATTCGTGTGATTTTCATCCCAGTATGCGTGGACGAGTGATTGTAAAATAAAAAAAGTGGTCAACAAAAAATCCGTTCGTCCTGGGCTTGTTAAAGGATGAGCGGATTTACTTTTTTTGTGTGGGATTTGATTGCCCACACTATTTCACATAATAGTCGCCTATTTTTTCCTACATACAGTCTGGAGTAAAATGCAAACTGTCTCCTTCGTGGGGAGCGAATGTACCAAAGGAGTATGGAATGCTTGAATTATTAGGGAATCGCCAGCAAGAGCTTTTAAAGCTCCTGTTAAAGCATAAGGGCGGTTTAACTTTAGATGAACTCTCGGAATATCTAAAAATTTCCAGAAACGCCGTTCGCCAGCACGTGTCTGCATTGGAGAACAACGGAATAGTCACCGAAGGAGTGACCCGTCCTTCTGGGGGACGTCCAGAACAGCTTTATGTACTTACCGATGAAGGCAAGGAGTTCTTCCCGCGCAATTATTCTTGGTTTGCTCAGCTAATGGTCGAATCAATCGCTCAAGAATCTGGGGTGGCGGGGCTGAGGGAAAGATTGGGAACCATGGGGGTGGGCGTCGCTCAACAGCTACTTAGCCAAAATTCAGTACTCAAAACGCGCGAGCAAAAGGTGGAAAAGCTTTCTGGAGTGATGGAAGAGCTTGGTTATAGTACGAGGAGCTTCGCTGTTAATAACGATGCGCCCATAATTGAAGCGGATAACTGCATTTTTCACAATCTGGCCATGAAAAACCCGGAGATTTGCCAGTTTGATCTGGCGTTGTTATCGACTTTTACGGATAGTATGGTTGATCACGTGGAATGTATGGCTAAAGGCGGTAACGTTTGCCGTTTCAAATTTAAGGCAAAAGATGAGTGAATTTTATAACAGTAGTGTCCGGTAATTTAGTTGAATCTCTTCGGGTTCACTTCCCCGTCCCTTGGGGCGGGCTGACTGAAAGCCGGCAGCTTGGGGAGCGGTATTAATACCCCCGTTACTTGCGGCGGAGTGCTTTATTGATGTGTATCGCGGAATCCGTGTAGATGTGGCAGTCGCGTTGCCTGTTGGCGTCGGCCAGTGTGTGTTCTTGGCAAAATTGCCGGGCACTTATGCAAAGATATAATTACTTTCTGCTCTACCCGGCCCCATTCTACTTATGGTGCTGAATTTTGTAACGCAGCTTCCCTCTTGGGCGGAAAGAAAAAATCGCGGGGGTTGCTCACAAAGTGAGCCCCCAACATCAAAAACAATTCACCAACACGATTGAAGCGAACTTGACGCGCTTTCATTGCGACGTAAAGAGCCAAGCCGAAGCTCACCGCAAGATTGACTATCCCGATTAGCGCAATGCCCACCAGTGAAATCGCTATTAGTTGCCAACTCACCATGAAATCAAGCGTAGCCAGCGCGAAAGCAAAGTTGGCCGATGCAAACGCGACGTGGCGCACATCAATGAAAGGAAGGCCGAGCATGAAGCCTATCATCCCCATGCTACCGAGCATGATGCCGAACGTAAAATTACCCATTAACGCACCGAGATTGTTTCCGATATAAGCCGCGAAGCGGTCAAGCCGGTGTTCGCCTAACAATTTACGCAACCAGCGCAGTTGTTTTAAACGAGCTGGAATTCGAGTGTAAGCACACTTATTGTCGTAATAACCAGAGATCAATCCTGCTAGAAAAAGACATACGCCGGCAATTGCAGCATGAACCAAGGCCAAGCTATAGAGGGGATTGATATCATCCAATGTATGCCAGGCTTTCTCCTCGGACATCACCGGCATACCGGCCATGTAGCCTAGCACTGCGATTAGCATGCCGGTTGGAATCGCGAGTATCACATTGCCAAGAATTGAAATCATCTGGGTGCGCCAAACAATAGCGATGAGTTGCACCACACCATCAAGCGGCGCCTTCTCTTTACTGTTCAGCGCAGCATTCTGATCAACCGTGGCCGCAATCGTCGCCGCGGTCATTGCTGGTTGCTTGGTGGCAACCGTAAAATGCATAACGTGTATCAGCATAAAGCCAAACGCATAATTCATGCTAAAGAAGAAAGCTTGGGCAAAAGGCGCTAACATCATCCTGCTAAGCCCGATCTTGATCAGCGCCATGAATCCGATTATAAAACCCGCTCCCATGGATGAGCGCAACATATTGAAATACTCGCCCCGCGTCGCGGCAGCATAATGTTCACCAGTTTTCCCTGCATTCTCTGTTACCTGCAAAGCCACCAGATCGGTGACGCGAGTAAATACGTCACGCACGCTGTACTTGCGATTCTCCTCACGCACTAATTCACGTAGCAAAGCCAAACTACGCATCGTGGTATCGTTCGGGTCAAGCAATACCAGCAAAGTTTCCAGCCGCTTGATCATCTGATGCACGCGCTGCAAGTGGTATGTAAGGCTGATGCTCGCACCATTTTGCTCAGATTGCTTGCGCACCTTTACAAGCACATCTTCGCATTGCTGCAGCAATACGGGGATATGCGTATCGTCAGGCAAAGCGGGGGCTCCCCTGAGATGTGCATGGTAAGCCCGATAATATTCGCAGACCTCGACGTTCTGCGCCAAGAAAGGGGATTCGAACCGTTCGATTTCAGGATAATGACGCACCAGTTCATGCTCAAGCCCCGTGGACGCAATGCGGTAGGACAGCATCTGGACTGCGTCGAGCATTTCCTCTTGAATTTTTGCCCATCCGGGATGAGATGGCTCAGCATCAAAATCGATGCATTTCAATAATTCAATCCATACTTTATCAGGGATCTGATTGACCCATAGATAATCGGTATGCATATGGAACACAAGCCCGAACATATCCTTCAGATAATCATCGCGTGTTTCCTCTGGTAATAAACGAAAAATAAAACGATTCCAGACTGTAGTAAAAAAACCTTCGTTAGATAATATGCCGATATCGGCATAGAGATGGCTGTGGCGGCGCTTCTCAAATAGCGCCAACACATAACTGCGCAGCGCCGCAGCATATTCAGGGTGTATCTTCAGTAAGGTGATCAAAGCGCGCAAATGGGTCGTAGCTACTTCACCGGCATTAGGATCCTTTGGCCGAATGCTGTCGACCAGTGCGATCAATAGGGCTGGATCAGTCTCCAGGGGAGTTGCAAGGATATTTTTAAGTACAGATTCCATTTGTTTCAATCCAGGTAAAGGTAGGTAGATTGGTGAGCAAGGCTTTATATTTCTTGGCTAAACATATTCATACCCCATTTATTTGTGATGTCTTAAGCACAGGAGCGCACGCCGCGTTTGGACTGATATATTGATGCAGTCCGCCGAATCATGTTTGGGCTACAACCAACACAACAAGTACGATAGTGGCCAAAATATCGCATTGATTCCACAAGAATGCTCTCGATTGAAGGTTAGAAGGTCAAATGATGAGCAGGTGCGCAGCTATATTGAATAAGTGCAGGCTCATCAAATAAATTTATTTCTTAAACCAATTTACTGCACAACTGTTACTACCAGACAATATGTTACGGTCTAGCGATTGGCTGGACTCGTGTGAAGTGGCGTATTAGATTCATCTTAAATTCATTAAGGCTTAGAGTCGCGCCTTGATCCAACTGCGGTCTTATGTGGCGCAGGTTCCTGCACTTTCTAAATCAGCCGTCCGCAATCACTGTCCAGACCCGGTTCGGGTTAGTAAGGGAAGATGGAGGTCGAGTGAGGAATTTCATTGGAAAGGCATTCTGGGCAAGAGGCTACTTCGTATCGACAGTAGGATTAGATGAAGCAATGGTTAGAGCGCACATTCGAAATCAAGAAGCAGAGGATGAACGATACGATCAGATGAAACTGGACGTATCGCCGCCTTGGGCGGCTCACGGTTTTATCGGTTCCTTTGGGGTTCTTCTAATAAGCCTCCAGCTTTCCAGGGGGCACTTAACTTCACAATAATATTTTTTCAGTCGCGAAAGTTTTGGTATTGCAGCGGAAAGTCAGTGATGGATGTGCGTATCAACTGGATGGCAGCTTGTAGGTCGTCACGCTTACTGCCAGTTATCCGCACCGTGTCACCTTGTATGCTGGCTTGTACTTTCATTTTACTGTCCTTGACGAATTTGACGATTTTTTTCGCCAGTTCGATTTCCACCCCCACTTTGACGGTACAGGAACGTTTAACCTTGTTGCCGCTAACCTTATCAATTTTATCGTTAATTTCCAAGCATTTGATGTCCACGCCTCGCTTGGTAAGTTTAGCATTAAGAATATCTTGCACCTGGTTCAGCTGAAATTCATTATCAGCATGTACGGTGAGTACTAACTCTGCCTGCTCCACGCGTGCGTCTGAACCCTTGAAATCAAAGCGGGTGCTAACTTCTTTGTTGGTCTGTTCGACTGCATTTTTAACTTCCGTCTTATCTACTTCGGATACGATGTCGAATGATGGCATTGTGGTTTTCCTTAAATTATCTCGTAACCTTCTTTTTCAGACGGAGGAAATGCTTTATGAGGGGAGGCTACAAGTGGATTTGATTCATTAACCAAAACTGCAAACGTAATTGACTGTATCTTGCGCATGTATTTCAAAGCTGCTGTTAGCGGCCACATTGAACTGCATGCCGGCAGTGTAGGTTTTAGCAGCGGCGTCGCCTGCTATTTTAACTTGGCAGGTGCCACTGGTAATTTCCATTAGTTCCGGGGCATCAACGTTAAAGGTGAGCTGGCTGCCAGGCATTATCACACCGACGGTCTTGCGTGTCCCATCCGGGAACAGGACGGAGTGTGACACGCACTTACCGTCGAAGAACACATTGGCTTTTTTAACGACGCTAACGTTATCAAATTGGGACATGGATACTCCTGATTGGGAATTATTTAATTTAATTGATTCAAATTTTTATTAAAATATAAAACGTTTCGAGCAGGTATTAACTACTACCCTAGCTTGGCCGCAATGCGCATTCTAAGAGCGTTCAGCTTGATAAATCCGGCGGCGTCTTTCTGGTCGTAGGCGCCCTTATCATCCTCGAAAGTAGCGATGTTCGGGTCAAACAGCGAATCGGTTTTGGAATCTCGTCCCACCACGATGACATTGCCCTTGTATAGTTTGATGCGCACCCAGCCGTTAACTTTTTGCTGCGTGTGGTCTATCAGTGTTTGCAGTGAGCGGCGTTCTGGACTCCACCAATAGCCGTTATAAATCATGCTGGCATAGCGCGGCATCAAATCATCTTTCAGGTGCGCAACTTCGCGGTCCAGCGTGATGGATTCTATTGCGCGATGTGCCTTGAGCATGATGGTTCCGCCGGGGGTTTCATAACAGCCGCGTGATTTCATGCCGACGTAGCGGTTTTCTACCAGATCAAGGCGGCCAATGCCGTGTTTGCCACCCAATTTATTAAGTTTGGTGAGTATCTGGGCCGGGCTCATGTGCGATCCGTTGAGGCTGACAATGTCGCCGCGCTCGAATTCAAGATCAATATATTCAGCGGCATCGGGCGCTTGTTCCGGTGATACTGTCCAGCGCCACATGCTTTCTTCTGCTTCGGCGGCGGGGTTTTCCAGATGGCGGCCTTCAAAGCTAATGTGCAGCAGGTTCGCATCCATCGAATAAGGCGATCCGCCCTGCTTGTGCTTCATATCTACGGGGATGCTGTGCTTTTCAGCGTATGCCATTAGTTTTTCGCGCGAGAGTAAATCCCACTCGCGCCACGGCGCAATTACCTTGATGCTCGGGTTAAGCGCGTAATAGCCTAGCTCAAAACGCACCTGATCATTGCCCTTGCCGGTGGCGCCGTGCGACACCGCTTCCGCGCCAGTTTGCCTGGCGATCTCAATTTGGCGCTTGGCGATTAGCGGCCGCGCGATCGATGTGCCGAGCAGATATTCTCCTTCATACACGGTGTTGGCACGGAACATTGGGAATACAAAATCGCGTACGAATTCGTCGCGTAGATCGTCAATGAAAATATTTTCTGGCTTGATGCCGAACTGCAAGGCTTTTTTGCGTGCGGGTTCGAGTTCTTCACCTTGGCCAATGTCGGCAGTGAAAGTTACGACTTCGCACTGATAGGTATCCTGTAACCATTTCAGGATTACTGAGGTATCCAGCCCGCCAGAGTAGGCGAGGACGACTTTTTTGATTTCACTCATTTCGTTTTTCTCTATTTAATAAATCCCTGATGAAAATAGGGTGCGCAAGCGCACCCAGCATTTTTGCTGTTAGGTATTCACATTACCTAATAGCAGATATTCCATCAGTGCTTTTTGTACATGTAATCTATTCTCTGCTTCATCCCATACTGCGCTTTGCGGGCCGTCAATAACAGCGGCGTCCACTTCCTCTCCGCGATGTGCCGGCAGGCAATGCATGAATAGCGCATCCGGTTTAGCGACGGACATCATTTCTGCATCCACAATCCAGTCGGCAAACGCTTTGCGGCGTGCATCGTTCTCACGCTCAAAACCCATGCTGGTCCAGACATCGGTGGTAACCAGGTCGGCATTGCGCGCCGCGTCCATTGGGTCAGCAAATTCTTCATAGTGGTCTTCGCCGAATAGTCCGGCGCGCTCTGGCTCAACTTCATAGCCAGGTGGGGTGGAAACATGGACGTTGAAGTCAAACACCTCCGCTGCTTGTAACCAGGTATTGCATACGTTATTGGAATCACCGATCCATGCAATGGTTTTGCCCTGAATGGAGCCACGCTGCTCGATATAGGTGTAGATATCCGCCAATATCTGACAAGGATGGTATTCATTGGTCAGGCCGTTAATCACCGGCACTCTCGAATTTGCGGCAAAGCGTTCGATAATTTCCTGTTCGAAAGTACGGATCATCACCAAGTCACTCATGCGGGAGATAACTTGTGCCGCGTCTTCTACCGGCTCGCCGCGCCCCAATTGCGAATCGCGCGTATTGAGGTAAATGGCATTGCCGCCAAGTTGTTGCATGCCGGCCTCAAAAGATAGGCGCGTACGCGTGGAGCTTTTCTCAAAGATCATCACTAAAGTGCGGTCCACTAGTGGATGATAGGGTTGGTAGGTTTTAAAGCGCTGCTTGATGATGTGCGCGCGGGCGAACATGTGTTCGAACTCTGCACGGGTAAAGTCTTTGAATTGTAAAAAATGTTTAATGTTCACGTTATGCGCCTTGCGCCAGGAAATTGGTAATCAGCGGGCATAGCTTATCCAGCAATTGCAGCGCTTCTGCGGTAGTGAACACCATTGCGGGTAGCAGCCGGATAACGTTGTCAGCGGTGACGTTGATCAAGAGTCCTTGCGCCAAGGCTTGCTTAACCAATTCCCCGCAGCTCCGGTCCAGTTCAATGCCGATAATCAGCCCTTGCCCCCGAATTTCCACCACGCCAGCCACTGTGGCCAAGCGTGTGCGTAAGCCCTGCTGTAGAAATTCGCCTACCGTGGCGGCGTTCGCTACCAGCTGGTCTTCTTCCATTATCGCCAGCGTGGTTAGCACAGCTACACATGCCAATGGGTTGCCGCCGAAAGTAGAGCCATGATTGCCCGGCTTAAAGGTTCCCGCAGCTTTGCCAGCGGCCAGGCAGGCGCCAACAGGAATGCCGGAGCCGATACCTTTGGCGAGTGTCATTACGTCCGGCAGAATGCCCGTATGCTGGTGGGCAAACCATTTGCCGGTACGGCCAATACCGCATTGCACTTCATCTAGCATTAACAGCCAGTTGTGCTGGTCACAGATTTTGCGCAGTTGCTCGAGATAATGGATATCCAAGGTACGGATTCCGCCTTCGCCTTGAATAGGTTCGATTAGTACCGCTACAACATCGGGGTTATGTTCGGCGACCTGATGTATGGCATCCAGGTCATCATAAGGAACGCGCACAAAACCTTTCACCAGTGGTTCGAATCCCGCCTGTACTTTGCGGTTGCCGGTGGCGGACAGTGTAGCCAAAGTACGGCCATGAAACGCTTTCTCCATTACGATAATAGCTGGATTTTCAATGCCTTGTTGATGGCCATATAGACGTGCCAACTTGATCGCAGCTTCATTAGCCTCGCAGCCAGAATTGCACAAGAACACCTCTTGCATGTTGGCCAGCTCGCACAGCTTGTCGGCTACCGCTTCCTGCTCGTTTATCTGATACAAGTTGGAAACGTGTATCAGTTTGCTGATTTGCTCCTTAAGCGCCGCAGTCAAGCGTGGATGGGCATGCCCCAGAGTGTTGACAGCAATGCCGGACAGCGCATCGAGATAGCGTTTGTCACTGCTGTCCCACAGCCAAACGCCTTCTCCGTGCGTGAAGGCGACTGGCAGGCGAGCATAGGTGTTCATCAAATGTGACATAGAATGACAGACGGCGGCATGGCCGCCGTATTGGGTTCGGGAAAACGCGTATATTGAGCTAAATTACCCGGATTGCGCAAGGGGAAAATTTATTTTACATGCTAATAAACACATGATTGTTGATGCAACGCTGTAACCAAAATCGTTAATAAGGGTGAGCCATGCAAAGTTGGGATTCCATTTTGTAAGCCACCATGAGAAAACATCTACGATCAAAAAGCCGAAGGGAATGGGCAATGGCTGAAATCTTCAACCATCTCGGGACGCCTACCGTAAAGCTGACAATAAATCCCATAAAAAATGGGGCTGATCCCGAATAAATGGATGTGCGACGATCTGGTCAATGTTTGAATGCTTGCGCCTTTGTTGATCTTGGCTACCTTTTTAACCTACCCTGTTTATTCTTATTTATTACCTTATTTATTCCTCCCACCAGGCCAAGCGTGAGTGAGAGGTTGGGCTTTATTTCATTCAGCTCAACCTCTCGCGCTACCACGCTATTGAAGCATATAATGCGATGTAGTAGACTTTTACTCTTACTTGGATCGAAATATCGGGTGGGTCATAGTGGCCCGGGAAAACCGGCTCCGAATACGATGCAGAAGAAAGGTGAGCAATCATGAGCAAGCGCTTCCGAAATTGGGCTGAGACCTGGATTGAGGATAACATCCTTCATGGCGGTAATCCCGACATCGAGAATTACGATGTGCGGGCAAGACGGCTGATGGATGAAATGTACGCCGCGGCGGCTGCGGCCAACTTCTCAGACGTAGAGACCGCGGAGGAGCGGAAGCACCTTGCACCCCTGGTTTTGGCGAAGGTCTCGGACGACACCGATTTCGACTATGATACATTTACGCTCAAGTATCTACTGGCGGCGGAGTTTGAAGACGGCGACTGAGTCCCGCCCGTCCGACTTACTCACACCGGCTCACCAATGCATTCAGCTGCCCGCGTGGGCACAAAGACGTGTCCACCCTACTTGACTGACCCCTTTTATTTGCTTTTAGACCGCTGCATCTGAAGATCTGAGTGCAACCGTTGCCTTATGCAATTTATCGACAACTAAGCAGAAGACTTTGGTTGCTTGCGTTGAAAGGGCTCGGTTGGCAAACACGGGTTCAGCGGGAGGGACGTCACTCTCATTGAGTATTCCAAGTAGCGGAGAAACGTGAACAATTCGGTGGCGGTACCCAATGAATCGACGAAGCTCAGAAATTGAATTTGAGTCGATGCCAATGTTGCCAATTTTTATGCCGTATGTCGCGTTGAATGCACGCTTCAGACTGTCAAAGTCTTGGAAGTTGATCTTCACGTTATCCAAAACGGCGGCAAGAAAGCTCTGGTTAGTTTGAGCCGCTTTCGCTTTGAGATCTTCAAGCTGTCCTGACTGCCGAACTAGTTTGGAAGAAAAAGCATCGAATAAAGCATTTGCTTGTGGAGTTATCCCCTCTTTCTCAATCTCTATGAAACGCGAACTTGCATAGCTTTCTAGGCCGGCGACAAGCATGGCCAATGAAGAGTTAGTTTGAAGCATCTCGAATAAGAATCCTTGATCCGACCGCCCAGTCCAAAGTAGGTCGATGGCTTGGATTGTAATATTCCAAATCTCTATTGCGGTTGGAGCGAGAACGAGCGAGCCACCGCGTCGAACTCTAGTGCCCATGACTTGCACGCCAGTGTCTCCAAGCTGGAATACAGAGCCATCATTCCCAATTCGAAATGAGACAGGTGATGGGGAGCCAGTTGCATGAAGTAAGCCTACATCAACCCCGTGAGGCCCGCAGTGAAAGTTTGTTTCCTCAGGGCTCCACGTGAAGGCAAGGAATGCTTTATCAAAGGAAGGCAATCCATTGAGATCAATTGCCGCAACACGAGTTCCAGTGCCTGGCGATGAGTGGAAAAATCTGAGCACTCTCTCTTTGGTCCGATCAAGTCGGAAGTAGTGACCGCCAGAAGGTATCTCAAAAATGATTCCTGCCTTTTGGTTATCTAAGAATGCATCCGACGATGAGTATACAAATTCAATCGTACCGATTGATCTGCAAATTGCGTCTACGATCTGTCGAAATATTACAGGTGGTAGTGACATTGAGTGCAGTCTAAAGTGAATAGACCCCTTAAAGAAAGCCGGTGAAAGCATCTGTAAGGTGCATGCTTGGCGCTGATTTCACCCGCGACAATAACTACGCCTTGCTATAAATATTCGTCCCTTGCTTCACAAATTCCACCGCTTTTTGTTCCATTCCTTTTTGAAGGGCAGTTTGTTCGTCTACGCCTTGAGTGGCGGCATAGTCCCGCACCTCCTGCGAGATTTTCATCGAACAGAAATGAGGCCCGCACATGGAGCAGAAATGTGCGACTTTGGCGGAATCCTTAGGCAACGTTTCGTCATGGAATTCGCGCGCCTTGTCAGGGTCGAGGCCAAGATTGAACTGATCTTCCCAGCGGAATTCAAATCGTGCCTTGGACAGCGCGTTGTCGCGAATCTGTGCGCCGGGATGGCCCTTGGCGAGGTCGGCAGCATGCGCCGCGAGCTTGTAGGTGATGACGCCTTCTTTGACATCAGCTTTATTCGGCAAGCCGAGGTGTTCCTTGGGCGTCACGTAGCACAGCATTGCAGTGCCGTACCAGCCGATCATTGCCGCTCCGATACCGGAGGTAATGTGGTCGTAACCCGGCGCAATGTCTGTGGTGAGCGGCCCCAGTGTATAGAATGGCGCTTCATGGCATTGTTCCAGTTGTAGATCCATGTTCTCTTTGATCAGGTGCATAGGCACGTGGCCGGGGCCTTCGATCATCACTTGTACATCATGTTTCCATGCAATTTGCGTTAGTTCACCCAGCGTTTTCAATTCGCCCAGTTGTGCTTCGTCATTGGCATCAAAGATTGAACCAGGACGCAGCCCGTCGCCGAGACTGAAGCTGACGTCATAAGCTTTCATGATCTCGCAAATATCTTCGAAATGTTCGTACAGGAACGATTCTTTATGATGGGCCAAACACCATTTGGCCATGATCGAACCGCCGCGCGATACGATGCCGGTCATGCGGTTGGCTGTTAGCGGTACGTAACGCAGCAACACGCCGGCATGAATCGTAAAGTAATCGACACCTTGTTCGGCTTGCTCAATCAGCGTGTCGCGGTAGATTTCCCAAGTCAGGTCTTCGGCTTTGCCGTTGACTTTCTCCAGTGCCTGGTAAATGGGCACCGTGCCGATCGGCACCGGTGAATTGCGGATGATCCATTCACGCGTCTCGTGGATATGCTTGCCGGTGGAGAGATCCATTACGTTGTCGGCACCCCAGCGAATCGCCCAAGTCAGCTTTTCAACTTCTTCGCCGATGCTGGAAGTGACGGCCGAGTTGCCGATATTGGCGTTTATTTTTACCAAAAAATTGCGGCCGATAATCATTGGCTCGACTTCGGGATGATTAATATTGGCGGGGATAATGGCGCGGCCACGGGCAATTTCATCGCGTACGAACTCGGGGGTAATTTCAGCCGGAATGCTGGCGCCGAAAGACTGGCCGGGATGCTGGCGGCCCATTAAATTAGCCAATTTATTTCCCAGCGGACCGGAGGCTTTTAATTCTTCGAGATATTCTTTACGGCGCATATTTTCGCGGATGGCGACAAATTCCATCTCTGGCGTGATGATGCCCAAGCGAGCGTAGTGCATTTGTGACACGTTAGCGCCCACTTTCGCGCGACGCGGTTTGCGGAGCAGATTGAAGCGTAATTCGGCCAGCTCGGGATCATGCAGACGTGCGGTGCCATATTGCGACGTCGGGCCGGATAATTCTTCGGTGTCGTTACGCTCGATAATCCACGGCATGCGTGGTGTCGGCAGACCGGAACGGATGTCTATATTGGCGGCCGGGTCGGTGTAGGGGCCAGAGCAATCATAGACATATATCGGCGGATTTTTTTCCGCAACCATACTTGCCGGCGTGTCAGATTGCGATATTTCGCGCATCGGTACTTGAATGTCGGGGCGTGACCCCGCAACATAAATTTTGCGCGAATTCGGGAAAGGCTGCACTGCCGCTTCGTCAACGTGGGCAGCTTGGCTTAAAAACTTCGGATGGGCATTCATGGTGGGTCGCTCCAAAAAAGCAAGGAGCATCATAGAAACAACTGACGCTTCCCTACGACGGCATTATCCGTACAGGTTCAAAGGGTATCTCTCACCCCGTCGCATTGATGACGAGGACCCCTACGCAAGCAAACAAATTACTGTAAATGAGGTGGGAAAGCAAGCATGTGCTATTCCGATATAAAAAGGGCGGTAAGTGGGGATGCCGTTAATAGTTCATGCAATAAGCTGGGCGATCAACGCCACGTCGGCGGCACCGGTCACCGGCAGGCCATGAGTAGACTGGTATTCTTTGATGAGTTGCCGCGAGGTTTGACCGAATATTCCATCCGCTTTAATGTCCACGCCGCGATCCGATAGCCCTAGCTGGAGAAGGCGCACATCCAGCCCGCGTTGCAGAGGCGATTGCAGAGCCAATGAGCGCGTTCCAGGCTGCGGGCCATCGTAACAGCCGCGCGGAGTGGCTGACAGCGTTACGCTGGAAATTTCTTGGCCGCGTACAACCAGTGGTAGCTCTAGCCCCCAGTAACCCTGATCAATCAAGCGCTGGAAGGTATCCATGCGATAGACAGTGGCGCGTAAATCAGCTCGGGTATTTTCGGCCAGCCAAGCACGGCGAATGGCTATGTAAGCGGTAATCCATTTCTGCTCGCTGGCGGTGGGGATATCGCCGACTTGTTGAGTGGTGCGGTTGCGTATTAATTTCCATGAGCCGTGTACGAAACTGTCGTATACCACCGCTACTCCAAGTGGGCTCATGATCTTTAAGCGCTCTGCAGTTTGAGCGGCAGGCTGCCAATAGGTCTCGTCGAAAAAGGTATCCTGCGTATCGCGCATAACGTTATCGTCAGCACTGGCACGTAGCAGGTTATGTAATTTAAATTCTTTATCCAGCTTAAGGTCGCGTGCCGCAAAGCGCGGCAGGTAGGATTCTAAACGGGAGCTAAAGCGGGCACCCGAGTTGGCGCAATAGCGCTGCATCAACTCATTCAGGTTGCCTGAACCCAGTGTGGTTTGCGACCGGCCGAAGGTGAGATGTCCTGTGTCACCAGCAATCAGTGTCACTTGGCCGTAATCGCCTAGCACTTCGCCGGTCTCGAAGATATTGATGAGAGCCTCGGCGGTTTTCTTTTGGGTTGCTGTCAACATAATCGTAATTCCTCAGTTTTGAGTTGATCTTTAAATATTTTTAGCCTGAAGTTTATATGTCATGGCTGTGCTGAACACTTACCCATCAAATGCCACATCCCCTTCATCTACCATGTCGCCCACATTGATATTCTTGAAGTCAAACAGCTTGCCGTCCATTAGGTGGGAGGGTTTAACGTTCTGCATGGCGGTGAAGATGGATTGGCTGCGGCCGGGGTACTGCCGCTCCCATGTAGTTAACATTTCCTTGATATTCTGGCGTTGCAGGTTTTCTTGCGCACCGCACAGATTGCACGGAATGATGGGGAATTTCAGGGTGCGGGCAAAACTGGCAATGTCTTTCTCGGCGCAATAAGCCAGTGGACGAATCACCACGTGGTCGCCCTTATCCGTAACCAGCTTCGGTGGCATAGCCTTGAGTTTCCCGCCAAAAAATATATTCAGAAACAGCGTCTCTATCATGTCGTCACGGTGATGGCCCAATGCGATCTTGTTCGCACCTAGTTCTCCAGCCACGCGATAGATGATGCCGCGGCGTAAACGCGAGCAAAGTGAGCAGGTGGTTTTGCCTTCTGGAATTTTCTCTTTGACGATGGAATAGGTGTCCTGGGTTTCGATGTGATACTCGATGCCAATGGATTTGAAATAGTCCGGCAGTATATGTTCCGGAAAACCCGGCTGTTTTTGATCCAGATTCATGGCGATAAGGCGAAAATTAATCGGCGCGCGTTTTTGCAACGTACGCAAAATTTCCAGCAGGGTGTAGGAATCCTTGCCGCCGGACATGCACACCATTATGGTATCGCCTTCCTCGATCATGTTGAAGTCGCCGATAACGCGGCCAACTTGCTGTTCCAGTCGTCCGCGCAGGCGGTTAAAATTGCTGGAGTGATGCTCAAAATGGATGGGGTGTGTAATGGCGTTCATATTGTTCGTTCAAAGGTTAATACTACGCCCGCCATCCACCGCAATAATTTGTCCGGTAATGTAGGGCGCATCGTTTAATAAAAATTTCACGGTACGGGCAATATCATCGGGTTCACCTTCACGCTTGAGCAAGGTGTGTGCAATGATCTTCCTCCGCCGCGTTTCATCGTCCCATTCCGCACTTTCAGGCCACATAATGACGCCGGGGGCAATAGCGTTGACGCGCACCTGTGGAGCCATTTCCTGCGCCAGCGCGCGCGTGAGAGCCGACAGTCCGCCTTTTGCTATGCTATACAACAGATGGCCGCGCATTGGCCGTTCGGCATGAATGTCGACAATGTTGACAATGGCGCCGTGGTTGTGGCGCAACTCCCCCGCTGCCGCTTGTGCGAGCAGTAGCGGGGCTTTTAGGTTGGTGCCGATGAGGTCGTTCCAGTTTTGATCGTTAACATCGTCCAGTGACGTTGCAAAAAAGCTGGAGGCATTGTTAACCAGCGCATCCAGCCGCCCAAAGTGACGGATGGTTTCCGCTACTAGCTGAAACAGAGCTTGCGGATCCAGCAGATCTGCCTGTATGTGCAGCGCAGAGCCAGGACGTTCGGCATGTAACTCTGACTGCAAAGCCAATGCATCTTGCGCAGAAGAACGGTAGTGCAGCGCAATGTTTGCCCCCGCTGCGTGTAGCTTGCGGCAGATCGCCGCGCCCACGCGTTTTGCGCCACCCGTCACTAATACCACTTTACCTTGCATGGTGCTCTCCCCTAAACTTACGGCTTGTAATTTAACACATCCCCAACACTCAATCATGCCCTCACTGCCCTTGCCATCCCCCGAAGCCCAAGCGCATAGCGATCAACTGCGTGATCTGATTCACCACGATATTGCGCGGCAGGGAGGGTGGATTCCATTTTCGCGTTTCATGGAATTGGCGTTATATGCGCCGGGAATGGGTTATTACAGTGCCGGGGCACGTAAGTTCGGCGTAGCCGGGGATTTTGTCACCGCGCCGGAAATTTCTTCGTTATTTGGCCGGACGTTAGCGCGGCAATTAGTTGAAGTTATGGCGCAAAGTACCCCGTATATTCTTGAACTCGGCGCGGGTAGCGGTAAGCTGGCTGTTGATATATTGGGCGAGCTGGAACGGCAAAATAGCCTACCCGAACGCTATGACATCCTGGAAGTCAGCGCCGACTTGCGCGGGCGGCAACAAGTTTTGCTGCAAGCGCGCTTGCCCCATTTGATTGACCGCGTGCATTGGCTGGATGCGCTGCCAGACAGCATTTCTGGAGTGCTTGTCGCCAATGAAGTGTTGGATGCGCTGCCAGTGCATCTGGTGCGTTGGACTGATGCAAGTATTGTTGAACGTGGCGTGGCGAGCGAGGGGGAAAACTTTGTGTGGCAGGAACGTCTGTTGGAAAGCTCAATGTTGCTAGAGATTGCGCAACAGATCAAGGTGCCTGATGACACGCTCAGTGACGTATCGCTTGCCGCACGCGGCTTGGTCAGCAGCCTGAGCGAGCGTTTGCGCCAAGGTATGCTGTTATTTATTGACTATGGTTTTGGCGCGCGCGAGTATTACCATCCGCAGCGCACACAAGGCACGCTCATGTGCCACTACCGCCATCATGCACATGACGATCCCTTCTTCCTGCCCGGCTTGCAGGACATTACCGCGCACGTAGATTTTACCGCCGTAGCGGAAGCGGCCATTGATGCAGGATTGCACCTGTATGGTTATACAACGCAAGCCTATTTCCTGATTAACGGCGGAATTACTGATTTATTGGCAGAGACCGATTCTGAAAATATTTGCGACTACCTTCCTCTTTCTGCACAACTGCAAAAGCTGACTAGTCCTGCTGAGATGGGTGAGTTGTTTAAAATAATTGCTCTGGGCAAGGGAGTAAATATGCCCCTGTGTGGCTTTGTGTCAGGTGATAAGTCACGTTTGTTATAAAAATTCTTATAAGATTGAATTGATACGTCAGCAACTGGATGTCTGGCTACGGAGCCTGCATGTTTTATCAAACACTCTGATTTTGGATTTATACTGCATCTAACATAATTCTTGTAAGGCACGAATGATGAAGCCACATTACCTGTTAGTTTTTCTGTGTGCTGGTTATGTCAGCTGGGCACAGGCGGAAATATATAAAAAAGTCGATGCTGACGGGCATGTGACTTATTCCAGCACACCTATTAAAGGCTCCAAGAAGCTTGATTTGGGGCCACTGACTATCGTGCCGTCTCCTGTGCATGTGCGCAATAACGCTACGCCCTCCGATTTTCTTAAGGTAGATTCGGATACACAGAAAAACCGCGATAACTTGCGCCGCAAGATACTTGAAGAAGAATTGTCAACAGAACAAAAGTTGGTCGAAGAAGCTCGCCAGAACCTGATGAATGGAAAAGAACATCCGGAAATTCTGAAGGACAAAGATGGTAAGGGCTATCGAAATGCGGTCAAATATGAAGAAAATATAAAAGCCTTGCAGGGGCAGGTAACACTGCACCAGAAGAATGTCGAAGCGCTTAAGACTGAACTGCTCAAACTCAAGTAATTATCGTGTGCTTTTCAGATAAATTTGCTGAAAAATTCATATTCTGGCGCTGATTGCAAGACCGATAGTATTTTTGGGATGCTGGTTCAGCATAACGGACATCTTACTTCTTGGTCGCGGATTTTTTCGGAGCAGCTGGCTTTTTCGGAGTAGCTGACTTTTTCGGAGTAGCTGACTTTTTCGGAGTAGCTGACTTTTTCGGAGTAGCTGACTTTTTTGGCGCAGTGGATTCTTTCGGAGAAGCAGGCTTTTTCTTGGTTACGGCTTTCTTCAGGGATGGCCCTTTTGCCACACGTTCTGCCAGCAGCGTTAAACCTTCTTGTAATGTTATTTCTTCTGGGGATACGTCTTTAGGCAGCGTGGCGTTAATTTTCCCATGTCTTACGTAGGGCCCATAACGGCCATTGCAGACCTCCACCGGTTTTTGGTCATCAGGATGCGTGCCCAGTTCACGTAATACAGTATTGGAAGTTCTTGCCTCTGCTAATAATGCTACTGCACGTTCCAATTGTATGGTGAAAACACTGTCTCCCTTGGGAATGGATTTAAATTTTCCATCATGCCCGACATAAGGGCCGAAGCGTCCAATGTTGACGATAATTTTTTTGCCGCTTTCGGGGTGAAGTCCCAGTTCCTTGGGAAGTTGCAGCAATTGGGTAGCGGCAGCAAGATCTGCATCTTCTGGGCGTAGTTCCTTCGGCCAGGAAATGCGTTTCGGTTTTGTTTTGGCACCTGCCTCTACTTCACCGAGTTGTATGTAATAGCCATAAGGGCCGCGCAACAATAATACCGGTAGGCCACTGACTGGATCGCTTCCCAGTTCTTTGCGCGCTTCTCCCGTGTCGGCTTCACCGGCGAGATTGCGTGTGTAGTCGCACTCTGGGTAGGCTGTGCAGCCAATAAAGTTGCCACGTTTGCCCAAGCGGGTAGCTAAGGGCTTGCCGCACTTGGGGCAGGCTTCGTCAATTAATTCTTGAGTTACATCTTTGCGCTCAATATTCTTCTTATCTTGTATAAGCGCGGTGAAGGGATGCCAGAAATCGTTTAATACTGGAATCCAGTCGCGCTTGCCATCGGAAATTTCATCCAGCTCATCCTCCATTTGTGCAGTAAATCCATAATCGACATAGCGCGTAAAATGTTCAGTGAGGAAACGGATAACAACACGCCCGACATCGGTCGGCTTGAATCGTTTTTTGTCCAGCATTGCATATTCACGAGCTTGTAGTGTGGAAATAATGCTGGCGTAAGTTGAGGGGCGCCCGATGCCATACTCTTCTAAAGTTTTTACTAAACTGGCTTCAGAAAATCGCGGGGGCGGCTGGGTAAAATGCTGCTCACCATATAGCTTGTCAAGAGGAATGGTCTCTCCCTCTTCCAGAGGTGGCAATTTTTTGTTTTCTTCTTCCTCGCTGTCATCCGTGCTTTCTTGATAGACAGCGATAAAGCCAGGAAATATGAGGGTTTGGCCGCTGGCACGAAACAGGGTGTCATCCCCGCCGAGGCGGATATCAAGGCTGACGGTATCGAAACGCGCGGGGGCCATTTGACAGGCGAGGGTACGCTTCCAGATCATTTCATAGAGCCGCGCTTGATCTATGGTGAGAAATTCCCGCATGCTCTCTGGGGTGCGGGCAATCGAGGTTGGCCGTATTGCTTCGTGAGCCTCCTGCGCATTCTTGGCTTTACTTTTATAGACCGGTGCCGTTTTAGGCAAATAATCCGGTGCAAATTGCGTAGCGATATAACTACGTATTTCCTGCAGGGCTTCCTGTGCCAGCGTGACGGAATCGGTACGCATATAACTGATCAGTCCTACCGCTTGGCCGCCGATGTCGATACCTTCATAAAGCTGTTGGGCGATACGCATAGTGCGGTCAGTGGGCATGCCTAGTTTGCGCGCTGCCTCCTGCTGTAGCGTGGAGGTGGTAAATGGAGCAGCGGCATAGCGCTGCTTGGCTTTCTTTTCCACGCGCACCACGCGCGGCGGCAATTTGGCTGCACTGATGTTATCAAAAATTTTTTGGTATTCCGCCTCGCTGGCTATACCCAGCTGCTCCAGTTTTTTTCCTTGATATTGAAACAGTTTGGCGGTAAAGGGTTGGCTATTCTTCTGGCTGTCGAGATGCACAGTCCAATATTCCTGTGAGCGGAATGCCTCGATTTCTAATTCGCGTTCTACGATCAGGCGCAATGCTGGGCTTTGCACGCGTCCGGCAGAAAGCCCAGGGCGTATTTTGCGCCATAGTAGCGGCGAAAGGTTGAAGCCCACCAAATAATCCAGCGCGCGCCGCGCTTGTTGCGCGTTCACCAAGGGAATGGAAATTTCACGCGGATGTGCCACCGCTTCGCGTACCGCAGACTGGGTAATTTCGTAGAACACTACGCGCTGCATGGATTTGTTTTTTAAATTACGTTTACCTTTGAGCAGCTCAGCGACATGCCAAGCAATGGCTTCCCCTTCACGATCTGGGTCAGGCGCCAGATAGATATGGTCTGCCTGAGCGGCGGCTTTGGCGATGGCGTCTACATGTTTGCTGTTTCGCGCAATAATTTCATACTGCATGGCAAAATCATGTTCAGTATCGATCGCCCCTGATTTGGGTATCAGGTCGCGCACATGTCCATAGGTCGCCAGTATCTCAAAATCTTTACCCAGATATTTTTTCAGGGTGACAGCTTTGGCCGGGGATTCAACGATTAGTAGATTACTCGCCATGGTGGTATTTGATTTTAATATTTAATGTAAGCGACTGGAGTCAGCCGGAGTAAGCAGGTCTTCGATTATTAAAGGATCCAAGTCTTGACGTTGATTCCACAACACCATGAGAACGATGAGTTTGATTTTGTCCAGCGGCAAATTTTCACGGTTCAATGCGACTGCGCGGTCGAGGATCATTTCCCGTTCCACGGGTGTAATTACTTTATTTTGTTCCCAGAATGTCAGAAAACGACGTACCTCAAAACTGATGCGCTTGATTTCCAAATCGGCATAAAAACGCTCACCGCCATCGTTAATGGTGGATGGGTAGTTTGATTTGTTTAATTGCTCTAGGCCAGCCAGCCAGGCCAGCGCCAGATGAATATCCTCATCTTCGAATCCGGCGGCGGATAACTTGCGGGATAGCTTGTCGGAATTGGGGTAGCGGCCAGCATGAAAATAGCTTTCAAATAAAAACACTAAAATGTCAAACATAATGTCCCGATAAAAGATTGATTGTAGATAATTATTAAACTTATGCGTAGTTAAACCAAGAGTAAGGGATTATGGATAATTATAGTTTTTTCTTCTCCTGTGACAGGTGTTGTTCACCAGGAGCCTGTCGGATTTTTCTCGTAATCTATTGATTAAATAGATACGCCCATTATTTGAATATAGTATATTTTAAACAATGTGTTAGGTCGGTTAAAAATTAAAAACTCAACAGTCGTGCTAGGCATGGGCAATCACAGGTTTAATTTATACGCTGGTAAAGCCCTCCTGGTAAGGTTGTGACGTCGCCATCCAGTTCCAGTTGTAACAGGATGGCGGATAGCTCTCCAATCGTCAAGCCACTACGCTGGCTTAAGCAGTCCATATCTACCGGATCAAAACCTAAATGTGTTAATAAAGGGTGTTCTTTGGGTACGGAAGATTGCAGGGTTGTGTTGGTGGAGAAGTGTCCCAGCTCCTCTAAAATGTCTTGCGCGCACTCTGCCAGTTTAGCGCCCTGCTTGATCAAATGATGGCATCCTTTTGTCTGTGGGGCGTGGATGGAACCGGGAATGGCGAAAACGTCACGTCCTTGTTCCAATGCCATACGGGCGGTAATCAGTGAGCCGCTTTGCAGAGAGGCTTCGACCACCAGACATCCTAAGCTAAGGCCGCTAATAATGCGATTCCGGCGTGGAAAATTTGCCGCTAGTGGTGGCGTGCCTAATGAAAACTCAGAAACCAACGCGCCTTCCTGTGCCAATTGGTGTGCCAGTTGGCGATTGGCGGCAGGGTAAACTTTGTCTAGCCCCGTGCCAACGATGCCTATACTGGAACCATTTTCGCGCAACCCTCCGCGATGTGCTGCGGCGTCTATACCATGCGCCATGCCACTGACAATGCACAATCCAGCAGCGCTCGCTGCCTGGGCAAAAGCCTCCGCATTGCTTAAGCCTTGTGGGGTGGCGTTGCGGCTGCCAACGATGGCGAGTGCCGGGTGGTTAAGCAATTCGAGCCGTCCTTTTACATATAGCAGTAGTGGTGGGTCGGAAATGTTAAGTAGAACCTGGGGATAATCAGGGTCTGCCAGTGTGACGATATGGTTGTGTGGATCAGCCAGCCAACTGGCAATGGGTGCTAGTGTTGCTTCGTCCCAGCCTTGAGTGATAGTTGCAGCAATGGCTGGCTGAACGGTTTGCTGGAGAGTATGCAACGGTGTGGCGAAAACTTGGGCGGGAGTACCGAATGCTTGTAACAGACGGCGTAAACCTTCATTGCCTAAACCAGGTATCTGGTTTAAGGCAAGCCATGACGCAAGCTCAGCGTCCATAGGTTGGGGAGTCAGGGTGTTAGCGCGTTATCCAACAATTGCACAGGCAGTTGGGTTCGCATCACTAGAGCGTAGGCTACTTTGTCAAAAGTACGGAATACAAATAACAGGCCATAACGTACATCCGGCAGGATGAAGGTTTCCCCTTTTTCCTTTACCACATCTCCCTTGCGATATAGCGCCAGTACATGGCCATTTTCTAGGCCATCACGAAGCCCTTTGTTGAGGGTTACGATAGAATGTTGGCCCGCTTGGGAAACGCCCATGTAAATAGAAATCACGCGTGCCGCAATCTGGCTGTCTGGAACGCGGGGTATATAGCTTCCGGCAAATTCATTGGAAGCTTGGATAAGTCGATCCCCTTTGTTAATTTCCTTAAGTGCTTTGGTGATCTTAAGCGTGCTGATATTGGCGAACTTTTCGACTTCTGCATCACCCAAGTAAACCGCTTCATATCCCAACACTTCTTTGTTATCCGGGTCAAGCAATGTTTTGCCCGGGCGGTAAATTTGCCACAGTACCCCGTGGTCTTTAGACAGGCCGTTAGCGTACGCTATGTCTCCGCTGCCCAAAAGGACGCGTTTTTCGTAGGTGCCAACTATGGCTGGTGCGTTAGTTAGCAAATCTTTCTCAATTATTAGTGGCCTGCTTAGAAAAGGTTCGATGGCACTAGCTGGAATACTGGGGATTGCGTTGTGTTCACTACCTTGCACGTGCACCTGGGGGGAAATTTTTACACTGTCTGATTTGCCTGCTTCGGCCGTTTCTTCGACTTTTTTAATTTTACCGATGTGCAGTGTACCGTTTGTACGATCCAAATGAACCACGTCACCAGGATAAATCCAGTGTGGATTTTTAATGGTGTCTTTGTTCAAACCCCAGATTTGTGGCCATTGCCATGGGTCCTTGAAAAATTTGGCGGAGATGTCCCACAGCGTGTCGCCTTTCACCACAATATGACTATCCGGTGCATTGTCATGGATTTTAACCGTGTCAGCGAAGGCGAAGGTGGGTAATAAACAGCAAATCAGCGATATAATGGTCTTATGCATGAAAACTCCATTTTGCGTGGAAACCCAGTTTTTAGAAGCTAGGTTGAGGACAACAGGTATTGCAAGATATTCATGCAATAAGCTTTAAATTCTGCCCCTAGTTATTTAAATTAGCAAGCATTGATGGCAATTCTACTATGGCAATTCTACAAATATTGCAATATCCGGATGAGCGGTTACATACCGTCGCAGTTCCAGTACATGCGGTAACTGCGGCTACCCGCAAGCTGGCCTCTGATATGGCCGAAACAATGTATGCTGCGCCGGGAGTCGGGCTGGCCGCGACTCAGGTAAATGTACATCAACAGATCATTGTGATAGACATTTCTGAGACCCAGGATCAGTTGTTGGTGTTCGTTAATCCGGAAATTATTGCCAGCAGTGGTGAGAGCGTATGCGAGGAGGGCTGTTTGTCGGTTCCTGGCGTATATGAAAAAATACGCCGCGCCGAACATGTCACCGTGCGCGCACTAAATATGCAAGGTGAATCTTTCACGCTTGAAGCGGACGGGTTGCTGGCGATCTGTATTCAACATGAGATGGATCATCTTAAGGGCAAGGTGTTTGTTGAGTATCTTTCGCCGCTCAAACAGTCCCGTCTTCGGACTAAGCTTAAGAAACGTCGCCGTGAAACGATGTAGGTACTTCAAAAATATGTCTTGCTCAAGCTTTTGTGTAACGTCTTGCCTTGAATGAAAGCCGTCATTAATTTAAAGGTGCCCTGATAATCAACTCTTCCTTAAAGATCATTTTTGCGGGCACTCCAGATTTCGCCGCCACCGCACTAGAGGCGTTACTGGCACAACAATTTTCTGTGGTCGCGGTGTTGACCCAGCCCGACAGGCCTGCTGGCCGCGGTATGCGGCTCACAGCCAGCCCAGTTAAACAACTTGCCTTGGCGCGTAGCCTGCCTCTGTTACAGCCTGTTTCATTAAAATTTGTTGATGTGCAACAAGAGCTTGCCAATTATGCGGCGGATGTAATGGTGGTGGCGGCTTATGGGTTAATACTGCCATCAGCGTTACTACAGTTGCCACGTTACGGCTGCCTGAATATCCACGCTTCACTATTACCGCGCTGGCGCGGTGCGGCACCTATTCAGCGCGCTATTCTGGCGGGTGATGACAAAACCGGTGTCACCATTATGCAAATGGACGCTGGGCTCGATACGGGCGACATGTTGCTTAAAAAATCCTGTTTGATCACTGCGCGTGACACCACGCAAATATTGCATGACAAATTGGCGAAGCTGGGTGCTGAAGCTATCGTCGAGACATTGTGCCTGTTAGAGCAAGGACAACTAAAGCCAGTGCCGCAGAATGCGGCCGAAGCAACGTATGCCGCCAAACTCAGTAAAACAGAAGCGCTTATTGACTGGTCAGAAAATGCCACGCAGATCATACGCGCAGTGTATGCCTACAACCCTTTCCCTGTTGCATATACCATTCTTAATGGAGTACCTGTCAAAATCTGGCAGGCCAGTGTGCGCGACGGGGCTGAAGGTGAAGCGGGAGTCGTGCTGGCTATAGAAAAAAACGGCATTATTGTGGCATGTGGCCAAGGGGCGTTATGCCTTGAAGTATTGCAGCGCCAGAATGCTAAGGCGTTGCCTGCAATGCAATTTATGCAGGGGTTTACAGTGCATCCCGGCGACCATTGTACTTCACTCCCCTGATATGCATACCGCACAATGGGGTGCCAGCCAAGTTGTCTGCCAAGTGTTGGCTGGACGTAATCTAAGTCAAACATTGAGTGCTGCTTTGCAGGCTATACCTGGGCAAATTGTGCCCGAATTGACACCACAACAACGTGGTGCATTACAGGATTTGAGTTATGGTACGCTGCGTTTTTACGGTCAGTTAGCGTGCGTGCTGGATCAACTGTTGCATAAGCCGGTGCAGGATTCGCAACTACGTTGCTTGTTATTAGTGGCTTTGTATCAACTGCTGTATACCAAAGCTGCGCCCCATGCGGTGGTAGATCATGCCGTACGCGCTGTGCGAAAGTGCAATGCAGCAGCTGGAGGATTGGCAAATGCGGTATTGCGCAATTTTTTGCGCAACCGTGAGGCCTTACTTGTAGCCGCGACCACGAGCGAGGAGGGCCGCTATGCCTATCCGCAATGGTGGATAAGTGCAGTCCAGGCGCAATATGGAATGCATTCGGAGGCTATCTTGCTAGCGGGTAACCAGCATCCGCCCATGACACTGCGTGTGAATTGTCGACGTATGAGCGCAGCGGATTATCTGGCATTGCTTGCGCAGCATGATATTCAGGCTCGCTTGATCGGGCCAGATGCTGTGCTGTTGAAAACGCCTCTCCCGGTAAATAAGTTACCAGGATTTTGCGATGGTTTAGTGTCAGTGCAGGATGCTGGGGCGCAATACGCAGCACGCTTGTTGGATGTGCAAGACGGTATGCGGGTGCTTGATGCGTGCGCTGCGCCGGGCGGGAAAAGTACCCACCTACTGGAGCTGGCGCAATTGGAACTGCTTGCTTTAGACAATAATGCGCAACGCTTGGAACGGGTACGTGAAAACTTGCAACGTCTACAATTACATGCGCAGCTGCAAAATGGTGATGCGGCACAACCCGATAGTTGGTGGGATGGCAAACCATTCCACCGAATTTTGGCCGATGTACCTTGCTCCGCCTCTGGCGTGGTGCGGCGCCATCCCGATATAAAATGGTTGCGCCGTCCGGGCGATATCAATGGATTCGCGCAACAACAGTTGCAAATTCTTTGCGCATTGTGGCGGTTGCTGGAAAGGGATGGGAAGCTGCTATATGTAACCTGCTCTATTTTTGCGCGGGAAAACCAGCAAGTTATTAATGAATTTTTAAATCAGCATGATGATGGCAAGCAATTGCCGCTGCCTATGCCCAATTTAAATGAAGGTCAAATTTTCCCGGATGACCAGCGCGATGGTTTCTTTTATGCATTACTGCAAAAGCACGCATAGCCTGGCGCGATCGCTGGCTGTGCTGCTGGCATTATGGCTAAGTATTTCGGTCGTCTGTGCCGAGGGCATCACGGTGCGTAAAACGGAGGTACGGTTGTCTGACGGCAGCTACCAGCTTTCGGCTGATTTCGATATTGGCTTAAATTTTATTGTAGATCAAGCGCTAACGCGCGGTGTTCCGTTGTATTTTATTACCGAGTTTACCCTGACCCGTTCGCGTTGGTACTGGCTGGACGAAGTTATCGTAAAAAATGAACAAACTGCCAAATTATCTTACAACAAACTGACGCGCCAATACCGTATTACGCGTGGCTCGCTGTTTCAAAATTTCTCTAGTTTGGGCGATGCACTGCGTATCATCAGTCATCAGTCCGCTGCACCTATTGATGCTACGTTGCTCCAGAATAATGACAATTATATGACGGCGTTACTACTTCAAAAGGGAGATTACATTGCCGCTACGCGAATGCGTCTGGATGTAACACAGCTGCCCAAACCGCTGCAAGTCAATGCTTTGGCAACACAAGATTGGAACTTTGATTCCAATTGGTATCGCTGGATAGTGCGCCCCCCCGTATCTGCCGCAGACCGCGAAAGTGAGTAGGCAGTGAAGTATTTAATTTTCATCAGTGCACTGCTCGGCAGTTTTCTGCTTTATCTGCTGTCAAGCGCCAGCGCCAATACTGAGCTGTTTTCTCGCAACTACTATGTGCTGCTGGCTTTGGCCGGGGTTCTGGCATCGTACTTAACCGTGCTGGTTGGCTATCAATTATGGCAGTTACGCGGCAAGCTTAAGGCACAAGTATTTGGCGCGAAACTTACCCTGCGCCTGACACTATTTTTCATATTGATTGCGATCTTGCCTGGTTTGCTGGTGTATGCAGTTTCGGTACAGTTTCTTGATAAGAGTATCGAATCGTGGTTTGACCTTCGGGTAGAAAAAGCATTAGAGGGTGGTTTGAATTTGGGCCGAAATGCGCTGGAAACGGGTCTCAATGAACTGAGCAAAAAAGGCCAGTCCACCGCCCTGTTACTTGCCAAACAATCTCCGGGCCAATACACAAAAACGTTGGCCCAACTAATAAGCAAAGGTACGGCCCAGGATGTTGCATTGTTTAACAAAAGCGGAAAGCTACTTGCGTTTGCCAGTAGTAGCCGCAAGCCGCCTCCAGATGCGCCGGATGCAGGAATGCTGCGTGAGGCAGGCCAGCAGGGGCTGCATAGCATTATTGATACACTGCCTGATAACAGCCTGATATTACGTGCGTTGGTGTTGGTTAAGCCACAACGATCGTTGGCGGGGGCGCGTATCCTGCAGCTGATACAGCCCGTGCCCAAGCAGCTTGCCGCTGACGCAGAAATGGTACGGGCGGTTTATCGCGATTACCAGGAGCTGTCACTGTCCCGTTTGGGATTGAAGCGCTTATATGGCATCACATTGACGCTATCACTGTTGATTGTATTGTTGAGCGCGGTGTCAGCCGCTTTTTTTATCAGTGATCGCCTAAGCGCACCGCTCGCGGCGCTAGCCGAAGGCACACGGGCGGTAGCGCAAGGCGATTTTTCGCGGCAGCATCCAATTAAAAGCAGTGATGAGTTGGGTGCCCTGACCGGGCTATTCAACCAGATGACATTACAACTGGCCGATGCAAAAACCACGAGCGAGCAACAACAACGCCAAGCGGAAGATGCTAAAGCCTACCTGGAAAGCATGCTGGCACACCTATCGTCTGGCGTTTTAGTAGTGGATGAGCAATTCAGGCTGCGTTCTGTCAACAGTAGTGCGGCGCAGATACTTGGGGCATCGCTCCTGGATATGCAGGATGTACCTTTAGCGGAAATCGCCGTGCGGCATCCCCTGTTACGTTCCTTTTCCGATGCGGTCATGCAGGCGTTTAATGAAGTGGTAAGCGGCGAATGGCAGCGTCAGATTGAGCGGCTCAGCAAGAATGGTGATCAGATATTATTAATGCGCGGTACCCGGCTATCTACAGCGACGGACAATAGCTACGTAGTGGTGTTCGACGATATTACCCATTTGTTGCAAGCGGAACGTCAGGCCGCGTGGGGCGAAGTGGCACGCCGCTTGGCGCACGAAATCAAGAATCCGCTGACACCTATTCAATTGTCTGCGGAGCGCCTTCAGCATAAATTGAGCGCCAAGCTAGACGGTAGCGACGCACAACTATTACAGCGGGCCACGCAGACTATCGTGAGTCAAGTAGCGGCCATGAAAAATATGGTAACGGAATTCGCCGATTATGCCCGGGCGCCCGCTCCCAAGTTGGTAGTGCTGGACATGCATCAGCTACTACGTGAAGTGCTCGGGTTGTATGAAGCTAGCGGCAGTCCGATTATTTTGCGCTTGAATGCGGCCCAAGCTTGGGTGAAAGGGGATGCGACACGCTTGCGCCAAGTGATTCATAATTTGTTGCAGAATTCGTATGACGCTTTACAAAATGTGGCCCAACGGGAAATTATCGTAAGCACGGCAGAAGAAGGTGGCGCGCTAAAATTATGTGTGCAAGATAATGGCTGTGGTTTTCCTGAACATTTGCTGGCACGTGCTTTTGAACCTTACAGGACAACTAAACCCAAGGGTACCGGGTTAGGTTTGGCGATCGTGAAAAAAATTGTGGAAGAACACGGTGGCAGTATTGTTATTGAAAATGTAGCAGCCGGTGGAACGCGAGTAAGTGTTACCTTGCCCTTATTGATAGAGGTCGTGTAAAAATGGCAACGAAAGAAATTCTAGTAGTCGATGATGAAATCGGAATACGCGAGTTGCTCTCGGAAATCTTGTTTGACGAAGGTTACCGTGTACATCTGGCTGAAAATGCTATCCAGGCCCGCGAGTTTCGCAGCCGGCAGGTTCCGGACTTGGTTTTGCTCGATATTTGGATGCCGAATACTGATGGCATCAGTCTGCTTAAAGAATGGGTAGATCAGAGCTTGTTGACCATGCCAGTGATCATGATGTCGGGGCATGGCACCATAGAAACAGCGCTTGAGGCGACGCGCATCGGTGCGGTGGATTTCCTTGAAAAACCTATTGCGTTACAAAAATTGCTGGATACGGTTACCAAGGCAATCAGGTTGAGCGCAATTTCCTCTCCTCAGCAGGAAACTACATCAGCAGATTTAACTGACAAGGGAAGCGCTGCGGCTATTTGGGAAGCTGCGGCGCAATTTCCATTGCCGCTTGACTTGCCGTTGCGCGAAGCGCGCGAACATTTTGACAGCCTTTACTTTAGCTATCATATGCAGAAAGAAAACGGCAATATGACCCGCGTGGCAAAAAACGTTGGGTTGGAGCGTACCCATTTATACCGCAAATTAAAACAACTCGACGTTATGTTTACCAAGAAAGACTCGGACAAAAATTAACACTTTTAAATGGAAAAGCCAGTAATGCAGGCGGCAATCACAATCCCGTTAGTGTTTTTGTGCTGATAGAAGTAGGAATCAAGTATTTTTTCATTGCTTATCCACATATGGAAAAAGAATGTTTATTTTTCCTATCCGCTAACCCTTTATAAATAAAATATTTAATTATGAACATAGTGCCGGCCGGAAGTAATAATCAGGATTTATCCATTACAGATTTATCCCATATTTTGGAAGCAAAGCTTTTAGGGAAAAGTGTTGGCTTTGCTTATGTGATTTCCTACAAAGAAAAATTTGGAACGGGAAGTTCTGGGGGTTTTTGTAGGCTCCAACAAGATAAGCCAAGCCGGGCAATGACTATTTTTGAAGCCTATAACTGTGCCTCGGTAAGTAAGCCAATCAGTGCTGCTGCGCTTATGTTACTTTTATACAAAACTGATGGTGTTGGCCTAAACTCATTGATGTGGAATTACTTACCTTCACATTGGCCAAAAGGAACGGGTATTAAAACAATTACTTTTAAAGAATTACTTACCCATGACTCTGGTTTTAGAACCAGTGCACGATCGTATTCCGACCTTAAAAAATTGGTGGCAGCGGGTATAAATAGCCACGATAAAGAAGAAGGTTCTTATAACAACAGTAACTATGCGCTGCTTCGGCTTATTATTCCTAAACTCGCCAAATACCCTATTGCCTCTTTGAAAGGCAAAACGGGAATTGAACTAGTATTAGGTGAACCAATTCAGGCCCAGGCATTTGCTGATGCGTATATAGATTATTTAAAGAAAAATTTATTTGATAAAGTCGGAAGTATGTTCGAGGTAGACTGCAATCAAAATGGAATTGAGCCTGCACTTTTTTATTCATTTACTGACCAAACATTAAAAGGAAAAAATATGGGCGACCAAACCTTAAATGCAGGTTCGGGTGGCTGGGTAATGTCTACCGCGCAGATGGCCGATTTCTTTAGAACGCTGCATCATACTGAAGAAATAATGAAAAAATCATTGTCAGACAGGCTTATTGAGGAACACCTAGGTTATGGAATTGAAAAAATAGAAGGCTTGAATTGTTATTATAAATCAGGCCTTTCAAGTATTGATGGCCGCGATTTTTGTTCATTAACGATGGGTTTTGAAAACGGTATTCAATTTGCAATGATGTCAACCTCAAGCCTGGGACTAAAGCATATTGCTTGGGACGCATTTAAAGACTGGTATCACTAAATTTCACCCAAATTCACTATTGCAGTTTTCTTCCGCAACGGGAAAATAAATAAGTAGAGTAGAAGATAGGGTTTTCGTCAGTCCTCCCTCACCAAACCGTGCATGCGGTTGCGGGTTTTTGCTTCGTAGAAGCCCTGCCACCCCAATTCCCGCACACAGCTTTTTAATGTTCTCCATCCTTATTATCCGGCTTTTCTTTCATTAACTGTTGGCGAATCGACAGCAAATCCTGCTGACGTTTGGCATCCGTCTTGGGATAGCTCATTTTGAGGGACTTAAACGTATCGAGAATAATATTTGAAACAATGAGCCGCGCGTTTTCCTTGTCATCGGCGGGCACCACATACCATGGCGCTAGTTTTGTGCTCGTTGCGCTCAGGCATGCCTCATAGGCCTGCATATATTGGTTCCAGAATTTTCTTTCAACGATATCTGCCTGATCGAATTTCCAGTTTTTTTCGGGATCGTCGATGCGCTCGAGAAAGCGCTTGCGCTGCTCATCTTTCGAAAGGTGCAAGAAAAATTTGATGACCCGTGTGCCGTTGCGGTGGAGATGGCTCTCCAGGTTTACGATGGAGCGGTAACGTTCCTGCCAGATTGTTTTCTCGTCAATCAGTCCGTCCGGTAATCCCTGTCCGTGGAGAATTTCAGGATGTACACGAACGATTAATACCTCTTCATAATAGGATCGGTTAAAGATGCCGATGCGGCCGCGTTCCGGCAGGCACTGGGTAGTGCGCCACAGAAAATCATGATCCAATTCCGTAGCGCTGGGATGCTTGAAACTAAACACTTGGCAGCCTTGCGGATTTATACCGGACATCACATGCCGGATGACCCCGTCCTTTCCTGCCGCGTCCATGGCTTGAAAAATTAGCAGTAAAGAATGGCGGTTGGACGCATAGAGCAGTTGTTGCAAATCGCTTAATTCCGACACTTGCTTTGAAAGAAGCTTGTTGTAACTTTCCTTTGATTTGTAAACCGGCTTCACCAATGTCGGCCACTTTTTGAGCTTGACCTGCTCACCTTCTTGAACCTGGAAATCTTTTGAATTTACTTTCATTTTCACCCCTTCGGTAAATATCAAGTCCGCGCTACTGCGCATTATTTTTCGCTATTCTGAACTTCCTTTAATCCTCTTCCTCTGCCATGCCTCTGTAACTCTCCGCCATTTTACTGGCATATCCGAACACCTGCATGCGATATGGCGCTTGCCACCGGGCGATGCCGACTACCCAATGCGCTAGTCGCTCATCAAGGCCGGGTTCTCGCGGCGGCTGGTAAAAAACGAACACATTCGTGCCAGCCGTCAAGACAAGAGAGAGCGGGGTATTTGGCAGAGGTGGTATTGGGAACATCAAATCCGGGATGAGATTGATCTTGCGCGGCATGTCGATTACATTTATTACAATCCCGTAAACATGGCTGGGTCACTCACCCTGTTGATTGGCCGCATTTAACATTGCTTGGCACCATTGAGCGGGGGATGGCAGCATTGGATTGGGGTGGGCAAATAAGTGATGGAGTAAACGGTTATGGAGAGCGGTGAAATTTGGACTTCATTTCATTCAACCCGAACCTATCGGGCTTGCAATATTTTGTTTGTTCACCGTATAATTTGCTCAAGTGGATTGGGGGTGCCTGGTCGGCGTTTTGACCTCGGTGAGTTTCACCGGGGTTTTTCGCTTTCTGGAGAAGGATAAACTTTCAATCCTCGCCCCTCGTAGCTTTGACCGACCTTATCCCTGCCGCCGTCACAGTAAAACTTTCGCTTAAGCACCTCAAAAGCACGGTTATTTTGTTCTGGTTTGAGAACACTCAAACCAATGGGACGGGCAACCAGGTCTGCCAACTGCAAACCTGAGGACATAGCTTTTTTGTCAGAAAATAAAATATCGAACGGCAATGCACTGCCGAACCGGTTGTTCCCATCACAAAGTCGGCGAAATTCCAGTTCAAGTTCATTGTCTTCTTTTTTCCCCTGCACTCCACTACCACATGAGTTTTTAATCCATGCTGCTCTTTCTCTTGCAAAAACTCGTAAAGTATCTCCAGGCAAAAACCTAGGGCTATGTGGTACGGGTTGGCTTTTAAATCCGTCTGTTTACGTAGGGCGCGCTTATCAATTACGCAACTGAGTAGAATAAAATTACTGTGTTCGATGATATCTGTGAGTTCATTAAGAAACTGAAATTTCTGGTCGCGGCTACGGAAGATATTAAAAGCTCCTTTTTCCTTGCGTATCTCTGTTTCGTGCAAGATCACTTGGTCATGCCCAAAGTGGTTGAACTTGAATTTTTCTAGCGCAGAAACCACATGTTCGCTGTAATGGCGTTTGTGAAATACGCAGAATGCGAGTGCAAACAACGGATATTCTTTATCAATGCTCTGCAGGCTGTGATCACCACTTTCATCGACATAGATTATGTACTTACTGAACTGGCTGTCTGCATGGGGCTGATTGCTTGTGTCGGTGATAGGAGTTTTCCTCAGAGCTTCGGGTTGTGTGAAATCCAGCTCGAATAAGGGCAACTGCCGTGCATCAGGGCTTATATACGATTGAGTAATTTGATTTTCTTGTTTGGTCATTCTCTTAGTCTCCAGTAGTAGCTGCAGTACACATACACGGCGGATTCAAATTTGAAGTACAACAGCTAATGTTGGCTTGGTGTAGCGTATTTCTGTCTCAAATAATACTTCATGGGGTGATCTGAAACTCAGCATTTTGCGTGGCCGGTGGTTGAGTTATTCTACCGCTCGTTGCACCTGCTCCTCAGTAACGCCAGTCAACTCCATGCCTTTTGGGAAGTACTGTTGGAATAATCTATTACTGTTCTCGTTCAGCTCGGTAGGTTAGGCTGAATGAAATGAAGCCCAACATCACAGGGAGATGAACACACGCGTTACCGTTGCGCCGATAGAGCGGAAGGCACATACAATCGGAACTAGTCTGGCAAACCTTCCTCCAACCATGCTGTTTCCAAGTCTCCCCAGTTTTTCTACACCTACCGGTTTCAGGTACAATCCTGCGCAATGACTGACCGCCCATCCCACCCCATTTCCGCTGGATATCTTCACGCTCGTCGTGCCGCACGTATTGAATTGCTTGCTCCAATCGAGTTTCCGCTTGACCTGCCGGTAGTATTGCGGCGTGAAGAATTAGCGCAAGCCATCGTTGCCAATCAGGTGGTCATCGTTTGTGGTGAGACAGGTTCTGGTAAAACCACGCAGTTACCTAAAATCTGTTTGAGTCTGGGCCGGGGTGTGCAAGGCGTCATTGCCCACACCCAGCCACGCCGTGTCGCAGCGCGGTCTGTGGCAACGCGCATTGCGGTTGAACTGAAAACCGAGTTGGGTGGCTTGGTGGGCTATAAGATTCGCTTTAATGACAAGGTATCGCCAGATACCTGCATCAAGCTGATGACTGATGGCATTTTGCTGGCGGAAATCCAGAGCGATCGGCTGTTAAAAAAATACGACACCATCATTATCGACGAGGCGCATGAGCGCAGCCTGAATATCGATTTTCTGTTGGGTTACTTCAAGCAGCTGTTGCCGCGCCGCCGTGATCTCAAGCTCATCATCACTTCTGCAACGCTGGATGCGGAGCGCTTCGCTAAACATTTCAGCGGCGCGCCGATCATGCAGGTCAGTGGCCGCAGTTATCCGGTGGAGGTGCGTTACCGTCCGTTGCAGGAGAATACCGAAGGCGAGATGCAGGACATTCCGCAGGCGGTATGTGCCGCGCTGGACGAACTGGCAGTGGATGGCTTGCGCGGCGACATTTTGGTGTTTCTGCCGGGCGAGCGAGAAATCCGCGACACGGCGGAAGCGTTGCGCAAGCATCATCCCGTTGGCGTGGAAATCTTGCCGCTGTTCTCGCGCCTGTCGGCGGCTGAGCAGGATCGCGTATTCAAAACTTCTGGCATGCGTCGTGTCGTGCTGGCCACCAATGTCGCGGAAACTTCCTTAACCGTACCGAATATCGGCTATGTGATCGACAGCGGGCTGGCCCGCATCAATCGTTACAGCATCCGGCAAAAAGTCGAGCAATTGCGCGTGGAGAAAATCGCGCGTGCCGCCGCCAATCAGCGCGCCGGGCGTTGTGGACGGGTGATGAGCGGGATATGCGTGCGTTTGTATGACGAGCCAGATTTTCTGGCGCGCACAGAATATACCGATGCGGAAATTTTCCGTGTGTCATTGGCAACCGTAATTTTGCGTATGAGTGCGTTGGGCTTGGGCGAAGTCGAACAATTCCCGTTCATCGAGTCGCCCGGATCGCGTTCAATTGCCGATGGCTATCAGTTGCTGGCGCAATTGAATGCGATAAACGAAGAGCGGCAGCTGACGCCGTTGGGACGCGAGCTGGCAAAGTTGCCGCTCGACCCAAAAATTGCTCGTCTGCTGCTGGCGGGAAGGCAGTATCACTGCCTGCAGGAAATTCTCATCATCGCCAGCGCACTGTCATTGCAGGATCCGCGTGACCGTCCTTCGGAGTGGCGCAAAGCGGCGGATGACGCGCATCAGCGTTTTAATGATGAGCGCTCGGATTTCTTGGCCTATTTGAAGTTATGGGCATGGTTTCAAGAGGCGGTGAAGCATAAAAAATCCAAGCGCTTATGGGCAAATGAATGCCGCGAGAAATTCTTGTCGCCACTGCGTTTGCGCGAATGGCATGAGTTGTATCAACAGTTGCATGCGCAGGTTGCCGAGATGGGCATGCGGCTGAATGAAATTCCTGCCAGCTACGGGGAAATCCACAAGGCGCTATTAACTGGCCTGCTGGGTAATGTCGGCTGCAAGAGTGTGGACCGCGAAGCGTATTATCAGGGCGCGCGCGAAATAAAATTTTTTATCGTGCCGAATTCGGCGCTGGCGAAAAAAAGCCCAAAATGGGTCGTGGCAGCTGAATTAACCGAAACGACGAAACTGTATGCCCGTTGTGTGGCGCGCATCGAACCGGAATGGCTGGAAGAAGTGGGGGCGCATCTGATCAAGCGCCACTATTTTGATCCGCACTGGGAGAAGAAGGCGGCGCAGGTAGTGGCATTCGAACGCAGCACCTTGTATGGCTTGATTATCAATCCGAAAAAACGCGTGCATTACGGCCCGATGAACGTACCGGAATCGCGCGCGGTGTTTATTCGCCAGGCGTTAGTGGCGGGCGAATTTCATACGCTCGCGCCCTTTTTTTCGCACAACCAGCAATTAATCCGGGATATTGAGGCGCTGGAGCATAAAGCGCGCCGACCGGATGTGCTGGTAGATGACGAATTGATATTTGCCTTTTACGACAGCATCATTCCGCCGCATATTTATAATGGCGCGGCATTCGAGGCATGGCGCAAGGAGGCGGAACGTGCCAATCCGCGCCTGCTGTATCTGCAACGTGATGACCTGATGCGCCACGAGGCAGCAGGCATCACCACCGATCAATTCCCACCGCAACTGGTGATGAACAACATCAGCTATGTGCTGGCTTATCATTTTGTGCCGGGCAAGAGCGACGATGGTGTGAATCTCACCGTGCCGCTGGCCCTGATTAATCAGGTATCCGCTCCGCGTTGTGAGTATTTGGTGCCCGGCCTGCTGGCAGAAAAAGTGGCGCAATTGATAAAGACTTTGCCGCAGAAGCTGCGCCGCCATATGGTGCCGGTGCCGGAATTCGCCGCCTTGTTTTGCCGTGCGGTGCCGCCTTCGGATACGCCATTGTTGCAGGCTTTGGCACGCTATATCCGCGAACAAAAACAATTGGAAGTTTTACTGGATGCATTTCGGTTAGAGCAATTGCCGGCCCACCTGCTCATGAACTTTTATGTAGTAGACGAGCATGGCAGACAGCTGGGGGTTTCGCGTAATTTTATTCAGTTGCGTGCCGAGCTTGCGCCCAAGCTTGCTTCTGTCACGGCGAAGGGTGTAGCCGTAGAACAAAAGCGTGTGCATTTTACCGATTGGAGTATGGGTGAAAATGGTTTGGGTGAATTCAAGGAAACTTCAGAAATTCACCGCGCCGGACAAGTTGTAACGCTGTTCAACGCTTTGGTGGATGAAGGCGATGCGGTATCTTTACAAACATTCGATACCCGCGATGAGGCGTTGAGCGCCCATCGTGCCGGGCTGCGGCGCTTATTTATGCTGGCGCTCAAGGAACAGATCAAATTTCTGGAAAAAAATCTTGGCTTGCAAGCAATGGCAATGCAGTTTTTGTCCTTTGGTAGCATCCAGGATTTGCGCCGCCAGATTTTGGCGGTCACCTTTGATCGTTGCTGTATGAACGAGCCCTGGCCAACAAATGAAACCGAATTCGTTGCGCGTTGCAAGGAAGCCAAGAGCCGTTTGACGTTGGTGGCGCAGGAAATCGCGCGGCTGGTCGGCGTGATCCTGACCGAATATCAACTCGTGCACAAAAAAATACAAGCTACCAAATCAAACGGGCAGGCCGTCCAGGATATGCGCATGCAGTGCGAATGGCTGCTGCATAAGGAGTTTATTGCGCGCATTCCTTACGAGCGCTTACAGCATCTGCCACGCTATCTTAAGGCGATCAATGCGCGGTTGGAAAAGTTGCGCGCCGACGCGGCACGTGATGCGCGTCAATACGCGCAAATGCAATCCTTGCAGCAAGCTTGGCAACGTAAAGTAACTGCGCAACAAGGCAACATCGATGCGCGGATGGAAGAGTTTGGTTGGCTATTGCAAGAATTGCGCGTGTCGTTGTTTGCGCAGGAATTGAAGACGCCAGTGATTGTGTCGGTGAAGCGGCTGGAAAAGTTGTGGGAGACGATGTAATTCTGCTAATTTTTTCCTTGATTCCCGGCTTGTTAATGGGAGTCTGGAGAGGATTCGCTGTCAGGTATAATCCGCGCAACCTCACCGCGTGTGCGTCGTATCGAGAATATGAGTGCGCTGGCGGTAACGGGGGTTCAAATTCATTGTAAGGAGGCTATATGCCGGACAAATTAAATGCTCAAGAAGTTGCCATGCTGCGCGAGGAGCTGGAGATATTGATGTATGAGCGCACCGGTTTACTGAAAGTGGTGGGAGCCGCCGCTGTGTTGGTGGCCAATACCGATGGCCGCAACCTGCCGCCGGAGGCTGCGGAAGCGGCCGAGATGCTATCGAAGTGCGTCAATGATCTGTCGGAAGAAACATTGAAAGATGCGCTGGAAACTGTGCATGCTGAGGTTGGCCCCGGCGATTTGTAAATCCTTGATGGGGGGAGTCAGATGAGTGTGCCAGAAAAGCTTGGCTTGATTCTGACCGGAGGGGGCGCGCGTGTCGCTTATCAGGTGGGCGTGCTAAAGGCCATCGCTGAATTTTTGCCGCGTAATGCACATAACCCGTTTCCTATTATCTGCGGAACCTCGTCAGGTTCGCTTAATGCAGTGACGCTTGCGGTGAATGCCCGGTCTTTTCGCAAGGGGGTTAAATATCTTCTTAACATCTGGAAAAATTCCCGCGTTGACCATATTTATCGCACCGACCCGGTTGGCGTCTTAAAGAACAGTACGCGCTGGTTTGCGGGGCTGATCTTGAGCAGCATGGGTATCAATAAGTTGAACCAGGTGTCGCTGCTTGATAATGCGCCGATGGTAACGATGCTGGAAGCAACGCTGCCGTATGAAAAGATCCAGGAGAATATTGATGCAGGCCACCTTGACGCACTGAGTATCACTGCCTCGGGCTATGGTTCGGGGTGCTCCGTGACTTTTTACCAGGGAGTGGAGGACATTCTGCCCTGGAATCGGGCGCATCGTCTAGGCATTCCAACCAAGATCGAACCTAAACACTTATTAGCCTCTTCAGCCATTCCGTTTATTTTTCCAGCGGTACTCATCAACCGTGAGTATTTTGGCGATGGCTCGATGCGCCAGATTGCGCCTATCAGCTCTGCGCTACATCTGGGCGCTACCCGCGTGCTAGTCATCGGCTTAGGCCATAATGAGGAGGAACAACCTAGCCGTAGCAATCAATGTGATTATCCTTCGCTAGCGCAGATTGGCGGCCATCTTATGGATAGCATTTTCCTCGATAGTCTGGAGGTCGATTTGGAGCGGGTGCGGCGCATCAATCATTCGATTGGAATGTTGTCAGAAGATGTTCAGGAGCAAATAAATTGGCGTCATGTCAATGTCTTGGTGATTAAGCCTAGCCAGGCTATTGAGCAAATTGCTGAGCGCTATGCCATGAATTTGCCGTGGACTATCCGTTTTTTGTTGCGCGGGATAGGCGCGATGCGCCGTAGCGGGGCAAATCTGATGAGTTATCTGTTGTTCGAAAAGAATTTTTGCCGTGCGATGATCGAGCTGGGATATCAGGATGCGCTGAAACAGAAGCAAGAAATCCTGGCTTTTATAAATAAGCGCGAAAAAGCGGCGGAAAGCTTGCCGCAATGAAAGCTGCCAGCATGGGCGTTCCCCGCCCATATACCACAATGAAACCGCTTACTTTCACCCTACTACGTTTGTTGGAGGATGGAAAATTTCATTCCGGGGAAATGTTGGCGCAACGTTTGGGCATATCGCGCGCTAGTGTGAGCAATGCCTTGCATGGGGTAGAGGGCTATGGCTTGGCTTTATACAGCGTCCCCGGTCGTGGCTATTGCCTGGGCAATCCGCCGCAATGGCTGGATGCCACACTTATCGCCCGCCACTTAGATGGGCAGGCGGGACAATTTCAAATTGAAATTTTCGACAGCTTGCCCTCCAGCAATACGCTGCTGTTACAGCGCGCAACGCAGGGCGCACCCAGCGGTAGCGTGTTGGCGGTGGAACTGCAAAGCGGCGGACGCGGGCGATTGGGACGTCCATGGCACTCTGGCTTGGGCAACGCGCTTACGTTTTCGTTGTTGTGGCGTTTTGAACTTGATTTGTCGGCATTGTCTGGTTTGAGCTTGGCAGTCGGGGTGGCGTTGATTCGTGCGTTGCATGCGCTTGGCGTAGCAAATGCACGGCTTAAATGGCCGAATGATGTGCTGGGTGGGGATGGCGGTAAACTAGCTGGCATTCTGCTTGAGGCACAGGGTGACATGTTGGGGCCGAGTGCTGTAGTAATTGGCATTGGCCTCAACCTGACCACGCCTAAGCACCTGTTGCCGCAGATTGACCAGCCGGTGTCGAGCCTGGAAGACGTGGCGGCTGACATGCCTGGAATTAATGTGCCGGAACGCAATCATTTATTCGCGGTAATTTTACGAGAGTTGCAGGCAGTACTTCATGAATTTGCCAGTAATGGTTTTGCGGCGCTGCGTGCGGAATGGGAAAGCCATCACGCTTTGCAAAACCAGACGGTACGGCTACTGCTGCCGGACGGCAGAGTTGAAATTGGCATCGCACGGGGTGTAACCGAGAATGGCGCGCTTATTCTGGAAACGGTGGGCGGAATGCAAGTTTTTAATGCGGGAGAAATTGGTTTGCGCGCAGCATGAAAATGTTACTGATTGATGCCGGTAATAGCCGTGTCAAGTGGGCCATGGTAGAAGGTGGCCTGTGGTTGCAGCAAAACGTACTTGAAAATACGCACGCGTCAGAATTGAGTAGGGCATTCTTGAAATTGCCGCCGCCGGACAGAATCCTCATCGCCAATGTCGCTGGCGAGAACATGGCGCAATTGCTATCCGCAGCCTGTGCCGCTTGGCAGTGCCCTATCGAATTCATCGTGGCCCAAGTAGAGCAATGTGGCGTGCGTAACTTGTATGAACGCCCTGCACAGCTTGGCAGCGACCGTTGGGCGGCGCTCATCGCAGCCTGGCAGCAAGAGCGCGCATCCTGCCTGGTGGTAAATTGCGGCACAGCAACGACTGTGGACGCACTGTCTGCCGAGGGCGAATTTTTGGGCGGGCTAATCCTGCCGGGTGTGGATATGATGCGTAGCAGTCTGGCCGTAGGCGCTGCCCAATTAGCACAGATAGAGGGTATCTGGCGCGAATTTCCGCGCAATACCGCTGATGCCACGTTCAGTGGTTCAATCCAGGCGACCATAGGCGCTATCCGTTTGCAGTTCGAGGCGTTAGCCATGCGTGGGGGCGTGCGCTGCCTGTTAAGCGGGGGCGCAGCGGATAAGGTACGGCAGCATCTCAACTTACCGTCGGTGCGGGTGGATAATCTGGTATTGCGTGGCTTGCAAATTATTGGACAGGATAATTTATCCTGAACGCGTTCTGTAGTTTTTGAATAAACTGCCTGCCTTTCTGATGAATATATTTTCAGGTTTAAAAACCAAATAAAAAATGGGGTAATGATGAGGTGGCTATTCTGGCTATTGCTGCTGGCAAATTTGATATTTTTTTCATTTATTCAATGGGGTGAGTTATTGACAGGTGAAAATAAAAATTTGAAGCATCAACCGTTGCTGAATGTGGAAAAGATCAAGTTACTGGATGCGCCAAATGTAGCGTCAGCAACTTCGCTGCCTTCTTCCGCTGTATTGGCAACATCGCAGGATCAGCGGGCATTTACGGATGTTTGCCTGGAGTGGGGAGAGTTTTCCGGTACCGATAGCGCACGTGCCACGGCGGCTTTGACCACATTGAAACTGGCGGACAAACTGGCGCAGCGGCAGACTGAATATGCGATTGGTTATTGGGTCTACATGCCGCCCGCGCACACCCGTGTGGAAATGGATAAAAATATCGCCGAACTCAAGGCGCATAATGTTAAGGACTACTTCACCGTGCAGGAAGCCGGACCATGGAAGAACGCTATTTCGCTGGGCGTATTCAAAACAGAAAAGGCCGCGCGTAAAGCTTTTGATAGCCTCCGGGCAAAAGGCGTAAAAACTGCCGTGATGGGAGAGCTTATGAGCAAGTTTAAACTGACGGTATTTGTGCTGAAATCCCCGGATGCAGTGACAATTGAAAAAATGGTAACCTTACAAAAGGAGTTTGCCGGTAGCGCGGTGCATTTAGTGGCATGTGACCAGACTTAAGCACTTGGTGCAAGTACCAGCGCAATTGACAAGTAGCGGCTAAATCTGGAAAATGCCGCGCTTCCCGTGGCAATTTAGGGCGGCTTGACTAAAGCGACGGCATGATTTCAGGTGATATAGCTCAGATGGTTAGAGCGCAGCACTCATAACGCTGAGGTCGGTGGTTCAACTCCACCTATCACCACCAATAAAATGTAGAGAAATTCAAAGAAATACATAACCCGCGTTCTCCTGATGAGTGCGCGGGTTTTTTGTTGCATACATGTTTTTTATATCCATTCATATCCAAGGTTTTTGTCCGACAACATTGATACCAGTTATATTAGCGCCTGTAGCCTCATACAGTCTGTCATCCCGGAATAGCGACCGCCCCCATGTTCGAACAAGCTTTCAAAAATATCGACGACGTCCTCTGGAAAGAGGCAGGTTGTGCCAGCGAACTGGACTACACCGAGCAGACCTCTTGGCTGCTATTCCTGAAATTTCTGGATAGCCTGGAGCAGGACAAGGCCATGGAGGCCGGGCTAGAAGGCAAGAAATACACCTTCATCCTCGACGCGCCCTACCGCTGGGAAAGCTGGGCCGCGCCCAAAGGAGCCGACGGCAAGCTTGACCACAACAAAGCGCTGACCGGCGACGACCTGTGCGATTTCGTCGACCGCAAGCTCTTCCCCTACCTGCACGGCTTTAAGCAGAAGGCCAGCGGGCCGAATACCCTCGAATATAAGATCGGCGAAATTTTCGGCGAGATCAAGAACAAGATTCACAGCGGCTACAACCTGCGCGAGATCATCGACCACATCGACGAATTGCGCTTCCGCTCGCAAACCGAAAAGCACGAACTATCGCACCTGTATGAAGCCAAGATCAAGAACATGGGCAACGCGGGCAGGAACGGCGGCGAGTACTACACCCCGCGGCCGCTGATTCGCGCCATGGTGCAAGTGGTGCAGCCAACAATCGGCGAGCGCATCTACGACGGCGCCTGTGGCTCGGCGGGCTTCCTGTGCGAAGCGTTCGATTACCTCAAGGCCAAGCCCGGCCTTACCACCAGCAACATCAAGACGCTGCAAGAGCGTACCTTCTACGGTAAGGAAAAGATCGCTGGCCTACGTCATCGCGACCATGAACATGATTCTGCACGGCATCGAGGCGCCCAACATCGCCCACACCAACACCCTGGCCGAGAACCTCGCCGACATTCAGGACAAGGACCGCATGGACGTGATCCTGGCCAATCCGCCCTTCGGCGGCAAGGAGCGCAAGGAAGTCCAGCAGAACTTCCCCATCCGCACCGGCGAAACGGCTTTTCTCTTCCTCCAGCACTTCATCAAAATGCTCAAGGCCGGCGGCCGAGCCGGTGTGGTCATCAAGAACACTTTCCTGTCCAACACCGACAACGCTTCGGTGAGTTTGCGCAAACTGCTGCTGGAAAGTTGCAACCTGCACACCATCCTCGATTGCCCCGGCGGCACCTTCCAGGGCGCGGGCGTGAAAACCGTCGTGCTGTTCTTTGAGAAGGGCGCGCCAACCAGAAAGGTCTGGTACTACCAGCTCGACCCCGGCCGCAACATGGGCAAGACCAACCCGCTCAACGATGCCGACCTGATCGAATTCGTGAAACTGCAAAAGACCTTCGCCGACTCGCCCAAGAGCTGGTCTGTTGATACCCTCGCCCTGAGCGCAGCCGAAGGGTACGATCTGTCGGTGAAGAACCCCAACGGCGGCGAGGAAATCGCGCATCGCAGCCCGCAGGACATCATGGACGAAATCGCCGCATTGGATACCGAGAGTGCGGACGTACTGACAAACATCAGGTTGCTACTATGAAGTCAGGGTGGCAAACCAAGATGCTTGGCGAAGTTATCCAGCTCGAGTACGGCAAGCCACTTGACCGAGCAGATCGCAATCCAAACGGTCGCTACCCAGCATATGGGGCCAACGGCATTAAAGCTCGCACTGATAAGTTCTACAAGGATAACGCTAGCATCGTCGTCGGAAGAAAGGGCTCGGCTGGTGAAATCACGCTGACTGAAGAAAAATTCTGGCCGCTTGATGTTACCTACTTTGTTGAATTCGACAGGCAACATTACGATCTGCGGTTTCTCTATCACCTACTAACCACCCTTAACTTACCGAGTCTGGCAAAAGGCGTGAAACCGGGCATCAACCGGAACGAGGTTTATGCACTCCCCGTGCATGTCCCCCCGCTTCCCGAACAGCAGCGCATCGTCGATATCCTCGACGAAGCGTTTGACGGCATCGCCGCCACCAAAGCCAACGCCGAAAAGAACCTTCAAAACACCCGCGCGCTGTTCGAAAGCCATCTGCAATCCGTCTTCAAGAAGCGCGGCGAGGGCTGGGTGGAGAAGACTTTGGGAGAGATGGCTACATTTAGGAATGGAATCAATTTCAACAAATCGAGCAAGGGTGAGCCGATCAAAATTCTCGGGGTAAAAAACTTTCGGAATTGCTATTGGGCTCCGCTAGATGATTTTGATTCAATTATTCCTGATGGGACTCTCGCAGATTCAGACACATTGAAGCAAAACGACATAGTTTTTGTTAGGTCAAACGGCAACCCCGAACTTATCGGCCGCTGTCTCTTGGTTGGAGAAGTCAGCGAAAGGGCGGTACACTCAGGCTTTACGATCAGAGCTCGTCTGCACACTTCTGAAATTTCACCGGACTACCTATGTCGCTTCTTGAAGTCAAACAAGGCACGTAGGGAGATGATTGATGGCGGCAATGGCCTGAACACTAAAAGTCTAAACCAAGGGACACTTTCTCGCTTAGTCATCCCGTTTCCTTACGCCGCAGAGCAATCTCAGATCGTTGATTCACTTGAAGAGTTATAAGCTGAAACCCTGCGTCTCGAATCCATTTACCAGCGCAAGCTCACCGCCCTCGACGACCTGAAAAAATCCCTGCTGCACCAGGCCTTCAGCGGGGCGCTGTGACTCGGGGGCGTCGATGGCCTGGACTTGTACACGCCATCGACATATCGACGCCACGTGTCGATGAAATGCCGAAAAATCGACACATCCTCGCCCGAACCCAATCCGGCTTGACGCAAAACTTGACTTATGCTTGACAGTAATTTAGCCTGCGGCCATGGCGTATGTCCCGCAATTCACCATCACCCCAGCGCTGCTGACGCAAGTCGAGCAGGTGGCGGCCTTGCGTGAGCGGATTCAGGGCGCGGTGGTGGATCTGGCCTGGGTGCCGGCCTTGCAGAAGGACACCCGCACCCGCAATGTGCATGCCTCCACCGCCATCGAGGGCAACCCGCTGACGCTGGAGCAGGTGCGCGCGCTGGAGGAAGGGCGCGAGCTGTCCACCCCCGGCGTGCGGGCCAAGCGCGAGGTGTTCAACTACTTTGCCGGGCTGCGCTACGTGGAAAAGCACGCGGCCAAAAAGAAGATAGGCCATGCCGACGTGCTGGAGCTGCATCGCATCCTGGCTGGTCAGGTGATGGACCAGGGCGAGGCCGGCAAGTACCGCATGATCGCGGTGCGCGTGGGTGCCTACCGTCCGCCGCCGGCGGACGCCGTGTCGGGCCTGATGTTCGAACTGCTGGAATGGTGGAACACGGCGGCACGGACGCTCTCGCCGGTGCTCAGCTCGGCCATCCTGCATTACCGCTTTGAGGCCATCCACCCCTTTGCCGACGGCAATGGCCGCACGGGCCGGGCGCTGGCCTTGTGGGAGCTGTACCGGCGCGGCTTTGACACGCACCACATTTTTTCAGTCGATGAATATTACTGGGAAGACCGGCCCGCCTACTATGCCGCGCTGCAAGGCGTGCGCGAAGCGGGCGAGGACATGAGCGCCTGGCTCGAATACTGCGCGGCCGGCTTGCGGCAAACGCTGGAGCGGGTCTGGTTGCGGATTCAGACCTTGCAGGTGAAGTCTGCTGACAAGCTGGTGTTGCGCCCGCGGCAGGAGCAACTGCTGCATTTGCTGCGCGACCACGGCGGCATGGCGCCGGCGGACATCTGGGCGGCGCTGGGCGTGTCACGGCAGGGAGCGATGGACTTGCTGCGCCCGCTGCTGGACGCGGGGGTGGTGGAGAAGGTCGGCGGCAGTAAGACCGGGCGCTATGTGCTGAAACACTTATGAACGAAGCCGAAACCCGCGCCGAACACATCGATCCAGCCCTTGCGGCGGCGGGCTGGGGCGTGGTCGAAGGCAGCCGCATCCGCCGCGAGTATCCGATCACGCTCGGCCGCATCGAGGGCCATGGCAAGCACGGCAAAGGGCTCACCGCCGATTACGTGCTCGAGTATCGCAATACCAAGCTGGGTGTGATCGAAGCCAAGGCGTGGGGCAAGACGCTGACGGAGGGTGTGGGGCAGGCCAAGGATTACGCGGGTAAGCTGGCCGTTCGTTTCACCTATTCCACCAATGGTCAAAACATCTACGGCATCGACATGCACACCGGCATTGAGGGTGAGTTGCCGCATTATCCTTCGCCGGAGGAATTGTGGAATCGCACCTTTTCCGCTCATAACGTTTGGCGCGAACGCTTTGCGGCCGTGCCGTTCGAGGATCGGGGCGGCTACTTTCAGGGACGCTATTATCAGGACATCGCCATCGAGCGGGTGCTTGAGGCCATCGCCGACCAGAAGCAACGCATTCTGCTGACACTGGCGACCGGCACGGGCAAGACCTTCATCGCCTTCCAGATCGCGTGGAAACTATTCCACAGCCGCTGGAACCTGAACGACCGGAAAATAGAAAGCGAACCGACGCGGCGGCCGCGCATCTTGTTCCTGGCTGACCGCAACATTCTGGCCGATCAGGCGTTCAACTTCTTTTCCGCTTTTCCCGAAGATGCGCTGGTTCGCATCGCCCCGGAGGACATCCGCAAGAAGGGCAGGGTGCCGAAGAACGGCAGCATTTTCTTCACTATCTTCCAGACATTCATGGCTTCGGCAGGCTCAGCCACCGGGCCTGCCGAGGGGTATTTCGGCGAGTATCCGCCGGATTTCTTCGACTTCATCGTGATCGACGAGTGCCATCGGGGCGGGGCGAATGACGAAAGCAACTGGCGCGGCATCCTCGACTACTTTGCCCCCGCCGTACAGCTTGGCCTGACTGCTACGCCCAAGCGCCGCGACAACGTGGATACCTACGCCTATTTCGGCGAGCCGGTGTTCGTCTACTCGCTCAAGGACGGCATCAATGACGGATTTCTGACGCCGTTCCGGGTGAAGCAGATTTCCACAACGCTGGACGAGTACGTCTATACGCCCGATGACACGCTGGTCGAGGGCGAGATCGAGGCGGGCAAGCGCTACGAGGAAGCCGACTTCAACAAGATCATCGAGATCAGGGAGCGGGAGAAAAAGCGGGTTGAAATTTTCATGTCGCAGATCGACCAGCGGGAGAAAACGCTGGTCTTCTGCGCAAACCAAGCGCACGCGCTGGTAATACGGGATCTGATCAACCAGACGAAGAGCAGTACTGATCCGAATTACTGCCAGCGGGTGACGGCCGATGATGGCGTGTTGGGCGAACAAAACCTGCGGGATTTTCAGGATAACGAGAAGACCATTCCCACTATCCTGACCACCTCGCAGAAGCTCTCGACCGGCGTGGACGCCCGCAATGTGCGCAACATCGTGCTGCTGCGGCCTATCAATTCGATGATCGAATTCAAACAGATCATCGGGCGCGGCACGCGACTCTATGACGGCAAGGACTACTTCACGATCTACGATTTCGTGAGGGCGCACCATCATTTCAACGACCCGGAGTGGGACGGCGAGCCGCTTGAGCCGGAACCAAGAGAAGCTGTGCCGGTTCCCGCGCCACGAGCGCCCATTGAGGCGCAAGAACCGGCGGCGGAATACCAGGCTCGACAAAAAATCAGGATCAAACTCGCCGACGGCAAGACGCGCACCATTCAGCACATGATGGTGACCAGCTTCTGGCACCCGGACGGCACGCCGATGTCGGCGCAGCAGTTCATGGAAGCGCTGTTCGGCAAGCTGCCCGAATTCTTCAAGGACGAAGAAGAGCTGCGCGCCTTGTGGGGTGCACCGGATACACGCAGGAAACTGTTGGAGGGACTCGCCGAAAAAGGCTTCGGCAAGGATCATCTGGCCGAAATGCAGAGGATCATCGACGCAGAGAAAAGCGACCTGTTCGATGTGCTGGCCCATGTAGCTTATGCTTTGGCTCCGCTTACCCGCGAAGAACGCGCTGCCCAGGCGATGGCATTCATCAGCACCCACTTCAACAGCAAACAACAGGTCTTTCTCGATTTCGTGCTCTCGCACTACGTCAGCGTCGGCGTGGAGGAACTCGATTCGGCAAAGCTGAAACCGCTGCTGTGCCTGAAGTACCACGATTCAATTGCGGATGCTGTGGCTGATCTTGGCAAGCCGGAAGAGATTGGCAAGGTGTTCAGCGGCTTTCAGAAATACCTTTACCAGGAAACGGCTTGAAATTGTTTTTTCAGGTTGAACGGCATGCGGTTGATTTCAAGCAGGCTGAAAATTACTCGATTTTAGAGGCGTCCTATTGCAATTAACTATATAGAAACGTATATATATATCGTTGAATGATATTATTGGGCGCATGGTCGCTTATGGATATTTGCCACACTGGCAATGCGCAACGCCATGATTCGAAAGTTGAAGGGCGCAGTATAAAATTATATGTATCAAAAACAATTCAATCTACAGCACAACACGAACAGGAGAACAAAACTATGGCATTTGTGAACGAATACGTCCCGGAGGAGGACATTAAGAAATACGGATTAGAAGAAATTAATCAGTGTTATGGCAAAGCGAATGTGCGGCCTGATTGGACTATTGATCGTGAGAATGACGTCTATCTTCGATGGATCGTGTCAGGTGAAGACGAATTCAAGAATCAACACGACTTCACTTTTTATTGGAAAGGAACATTGATATTTGTCCGGCTTAGGATTAGCAATGGAAAAGTGTTGGGTTCCAGAGGGTGGGCAAACTGGAGGCTGGTTATAATGAACCTGCCAGATGAGTTAGAGGAAAAAAAATCGGAAATTATTGCTGATTTGAAAGCAGCTTTGGCGGTTTATAAAGATTTTGGAGTGTATTCGACCCTGGTTGAACACACGGCCACTTTTGAGTTTTAAAAAGCCGATGTTGATGAGTGTGAATATTTAAGCTGAATAAACAAGAGGAGTGTTTCGATTTTTAGACGGATATCCGCTTTGGAAAACAAGGGGCGCTTCCGCCAAGCGTAAACACCCCTCCTTGAAACCCCCAAAGCCCGGCTCGTTAACGGCACTGGAATATATTGTCACTTTGGCCAATAAACAGCTAGTGCTCCAAAATATTTTTAAATCAACACCAAAATGAAAAAAATCGAAATTAAATTCACCATAACGCTTGATGATAAAAAAGTACCTGAAAAAATCGATTGGAGTTCATCTGATATTCAAGCACAAACTACAGCCAACGCAATAATGATTGCCCTGTGGGATGCCGATGCGGTAAATACGCTACGCATTGATTTGTGGACCAAAAGTATGATGAAAGAGGAGATGAAAAAGTTTTATCATCAAAGCCTTTTATTCATGGCGGATAATTTTGAGCGTGCTACCGGAGATGTGGAAACCTCGCAAGCGATGCGAAATTTTGCCCAAATGCTGGGCGAAAAAATGAATCTGGTTATGGAAAATAAATTTGTTGCCCTAAAAAATAATTGAATCAATCTAAAGTTACTACCTATCCCCAGCACAACGATAACTCGGCGCCATTACTTCAGGATTGCTACATATTGCAGCCTGAATTCTCTTATGCATAATATTTTTTCTTTATTTCATTTTAAGTTAAGCTTACAAACTTTTTTCCGCTGCATCAATATTCGCAATTTCAACAGCCTGTAGTGCGCATAATGGACTGGTGCAGGCTTCAAGAGGGCAGGAATACCGCATCAAGACCGCTCCGATGGAATATGTTACCGGGGAACCAATAGTTTAAAGCCTTACAATTGACATTTATTTAGGGGATTAATTAAAAATGACGAAATCTGAAATTAAATTTACGGTCACTCTTGATGACAACATGGTGGCAGAAAAAATAGACTGGAGCGCTTCTGACGCAAAAGAGCACAACACAAGTAAAGGGGTCATGATTTCAGTTTGGGACGCTAAGGAAAGCAATACAATGCGGATTGATTTCTGGACCAAAGACATGATGGTTGATGAAATGTGTCAGTTTTATCACCAGACTTTTTTATCAATGGCTGATACTTTCGAACGTGCTACCGGCGAAATGGAAGCAGCGAAATCAATGCGAAATTTTGCCCAGCAGTTTGGCGAAAAAGTGAATCTGTTTACGAAAAAGAAATTTGATGCATAACGTCAACATAAGCAGGGTGTAGTGGTACGTTCTTTCACCGTTAAACTAAATTATTACAATAAAGAGGAAAGTTATGAAAACAATCGGTGAATTAAGGCAGGCTCTTGAAGGCGTGCCGGATGATCGTGTGTTGAAGGCGCAGGTAATAGCCATAGATGGGGGCTCGTGGACACTGAATGTCGATTTTTGCGCGTTGGTACCGGCTGGCTCAAGTATGCCAGGAGGCACTATGGCGGTGCTGAAGCTAACCCACCCTGAATTGGAAACCATGCCAGAGTGGCCAGCGCCTACATGATACGTATTTAAATTATTATGGATGTCACCCCGCTTATCCTGGCCTTCATTCTCGGTATTATTGAAGGCCTGACCGAATTCTTGCCCATTTCCAGTACTGGCCATCTGATTATTGCTAGCGACTTGCTCAACTTTAATGATGAGAGGGGCAAAGTATTTATGATCGTAATTCAGTTGGGTGCGATTTTGGCAGTGGTATGGGAATTCCGAGCCAAGCTATTGGCAGTAACGCGTGGCTTAGCGGCACGTGAATCTGCTGCTTGGCGCTTTGCCAGTAACGTGTTGGTGGCATTTCTGCCAGCAGTCGTGCTTGGGCTGATATTCCACCACTGGATCAAGACCTATCTGTTTAATCCTTACACCGTGGCGATGGCGCTAATCGGGGGTGGGTTGGTGATTCTGTGGGTGGAAAAACGAGCGTTTCACCCGCACATCAAAAGTGTTGAAGATATGCGTTGGCAGGATGCGATCAAGGTGGGATTGGCCCAGTCGGTGGCCATGTTCCCTGGTGTTTCCCGTTCTGGCGCAACCATCATGGGCGGGATGATTTTTGGACTTGACCGACGGGTTGCAACAGAGTTTTCTTTCTTCCTTGCTATCCCTACCATGTGCGGGGCAACTGTCCTCGACCTTTACAAGAACTGGCATCTGTTATCAGCCGCAGATTTGCCAGTATTCGCAGTAGGCTTTATTGCCGCGTTCGTTAGCGCCTATTTGGCCGTAGCGGCCTTACTTAAATTTATTTCCAATCATACTTTTGTGGGGTTTGCCTGGTATCGTATTGTTTTCGGCCTGCTGGTGCTGGTTACCGCCTATAGCGGTGTTGTTAAATGGTAATTTCCAAGTAATTAGCCACGGCTAGCCCTTTCCGCTTAACTCTGTTCCCACGGCAATTCACGTGCGCGCCAACCGCCGAGCACATTGCGGTGCTTGTTGGCGTCTTTGTCGCCTTCAAAGCCTTCCAACACATTGTAGGATTCGGTATAACCGGCTTCGGTTGCGGCTATAGCGGCAGTATGGGATCGGGCACCGCTGCGGCATATGAATAATACCAATGCCTCCTTGTCCACCTGTTGTTCAAGCTCTGTTATGAAATATGGATTGGGTTTCATGCCGGGATAGGTAGCCCATTCAATTTCCACTGCATCGGGGATATGCCCCACCCAGTTCAGCTCGGCATGTGTGCGTACATCAACCAGCTTGGCGCCGGGCGCAGCTTGCAGTAGTTCGTAAGCCTCGTTCGGCAGCAGGGCACCCTCATAGGGTACGTTCATTTCTTTGGCGCGTTTCTGTGCGGCGTTTAAAATTTCTGTAATTTTCCCCATGACATTTCTCCGCTATTGTTCGATATATAACCCACAAGCACTGCTTGGGGAGGACAGCCCATACTATACTTAACGTAGCAAAAATCCTACCCGCTTGGATCCTGTAAACGACTAGATCGGGACTTTATAATAATGCGAGTTTAGCGAGATTATAACGTTGATATGCTTACTACAGCTTCTTGCGCCCAGATCAATGGTCATGCACAAAAATGGTGCGCGACTATGGCATGTGCCCCGAAAAAGAGCGCATATTTAAATCCATTTATTCTTATGGATATGGCAAAATGCTCGTTTTAGGCCTGGAATGTGGGGTGGAACACTTCGTGCTTGATTTCCGGGCGTAAGTTTGTTTAATTTCCAGTTTATTTTTGGTTTAGTCGTTAACGTTTATGGAGAATTATTATGTCGAAGTCGGTTGCTGATGTTCTTAAGTTACTTAAAGACAGCGAAGTTAAATTCGTTGACCTACGCTTCACTGATACCCGTGGCAAAGAACAGCACGTTTCGATTCCGGCACATGTGGTATCAGATAGTGACGACTGGTTCGAATCCGGCCACGCTTTTGATGGTTCTTCCATCGCTGGCTGGAAAGGCATACAAGCATCCGATATGCTGCTGATGGCTGATCCTGGATCCGCTTTTCTCGATCCTTTTATGGACGAAACAACATTGGTGATGACCTGTGACGTCGTGGAGCCTTCCGATGGCAAAGGTTACGACCGCGATCCACGTTCTATCGCCAAGCGTGCTGAAGCCTATTTGAAATCCACCGGGCTAGGCGATATTTGTTACTTTGGCCCTGAACCTGAGTTTTTTATTTTTGATTCAGTAAATTGGCAAGTAGATATGTCTGGTTGCTTCTGCAAGGTTAATTCTGAAGAAGCAGCCTGGTCTTCCGCAGAAAAATTTGATGGTGGCAATACTGGCCATCGGCCCACTGTTAAGGGCGGTTACTTCCCTGTCCCTCCTGTCGATTCGCTGCAAGACATGCGCTCTGCAATGTGCTTAATATTGGAAGAAATTGGCGTTCCTGTCGAAGTGCATCACCATGAAGTGGCAACCGCCGGACAATGTGAAATTGGCACCCGCTTTGACAGTTTGGTGCATCGCGCCGATCAAACCCAGAAGCTTAAATATGTAGTGCATAACGTCGCACATCAATATGGCAAGACTGCGACCTTCATGCCCAAGCCGATTGTCGGTGATAACGGCTCAGGCATGCATGTCCATCAATCCATATGGAAGGATGGCAAAAACCTGTTTGCAGGCAATGGCTATGCCGGGTTGTCCGAATTCGCCCTGTATTATATTGGCGGTATTATCAAGCATGCCCGTGCGCTTAACGCCATTACCAACCCCGGCACTAACTCCTACAAACGTTTGGTTCCCGGGTTTGAAGCCCCTGTAAAGTTGGCTTACTCGGCGCGTAACCGCTCTGCCTCGATCCGCATTCCTTTCGTGCAAAGTGATAAGGCACGTCGTATTGAAGTGCGTTTCCCGGACCCTACTGCTAACTCTTATCTGGCTTTTACCGCCTTGATGATGGCTGGCCTGGATGGCGTACAAAATAAAATTCACCCGGGCGATCCTGCGGACAAAAATTTGTATGACTTGCCGCCAGAAGAGGATGCAAAAATCCCAACCGTATGTTCCAGCCTCGAGCAGGCTTTGGAAGCGCTGGATAAGGATCGTGAATTCCTGACCCGTGGCGGTGTATTCTCCAATGACTTCATTGATGCCTACATTGAGTTAAAAATGGAAGAAGTGACCCGCTATCGCATGACAACGCATCCTGTTGAATTTGATATGTATTACAGCCTATAACAACGGTTAATATATTTGCAACGGGCTTTCCTTGGAAGCCCGTTCGCCCGATGCGTACCATTTGCATGCTTGCAACAGGGCAAGGCGCAAATATTGCGTAAGTAAACAAAAGCCGTTATATTTCAGCTATGCACTTCTCTCGCCACATCTTGCAATTACATTCTACATCCAGCCTCCTAGCAGCGCTGCTGCTGCGCGTCGCGCGCTAAATATACTTTTCCCCCTAGTTTTGAAGCAAATGACATCCGGCCGAATTTTATTCGACATGGATCGTGCAAATTAAATAATTGCGATGGAGTTCAGCATGAAAGAAAAATTAATAATATTTGATACTACCTTGCGCGATGGCGAACAAAGCCCAGGCGCATCCATGACGAAGGAAGAAAAGCTCCGTATCGCGCGGCAATTGGAAAAGCTCGGCGTTGATGTTATCGAGGCAGGGTTTGCGGCTGCCAGTCCGGGCGACGCAAATGCAGTCCGTAGTGTTGCGCAAATCATCGAGAGTTCTACGGTTTGCTCGTTGGCGCGCGCCACTGAAAACGATGTCCGCGCTGCGGGTGAAGCGATCAAGCCAGCCAAGTCTGGCCGCATCCATATCTTTATCGCTACTTCACCCATCCACATGAAAATGAAGTTGCGTATGCAGCCTGACCAGGTGGTGGAAGCGGCGGTGAAGGCGGTAAAGCTCGCATCGGAATATACCGACGATATTGAATTTTCTGCCGAGGATGCGGTGCGCTCGGAAATGGATTTTCTCATCCGCATTTTTGATGCAGTGATTCAAGCGGGAGCAAAGACCCTGAATGTGCCGGATACGGTTGGTTACAGCATCCCCGTTTTGTGGGGCGAGCGCATCAAACAGCTGATCGAACGTGTGCCGAATTCTGGGAAAGTAGTGTGGTCCACCCATTGCCACAACGATCTCGGCATGGCGGTAGCCAATTCTCTTGCTGCCGTAATGAACGGTGCGCGTCAGGTAGAATGCACCATTAATGGTTTGGGTGAGCGTGCCGGGAACGCTAGTCTGGAAGAAATTGTGATGGCGGTTAAGACGCGCCGTGATGTGTTCAGTTGTGATTCGCGCATCGATACCACGCAGATTGTGCCGACTTCTAAACTTGTGTCCAGCATCACCGGTTATCCAGTGCAACCTAATAAGGCGATTGTCGGCGCGAATGCTTTTGCCCATGAATCCGGCATTCATCAGGACGGTGTGCTCAAGCACCGCGAAACTTATGAAATTATGCGTGCCGAAGATGTTGGCTGGAGCATGAATAAATTAACCTTGGGAAAACTTTCCGGTCGCAACGCGTTTCGCACGCGGTTGCAGGAACTTGGTATCGTGCTGGAAAACGAGGAGGTGGTAAACGATGCCTTTGCCCGTTTCAAAGAATTGGCTGACCGCAAGCGTGAAATTTTTGATGAGGACTTGCAAGCCTTAATCAGTGAAAGCGTGGTAGCGCAAGTTAATGAGCATTATCGCTTGGTATCTTTGCGCGCGCATTCGGAAACTGGTCTTTTGCCTGTGGCGCAGGTGCGATTGAATGTAGGTGGAAAGGAGTTTGTCGCCGAGGGTCAGGGAGGTGGGCCGGTCGATGCGACGTTCAAAGCCATTGAACAGATCGTGCAAAGTGGTACCGAATTGCAACTTTATTCAGTAAACAACATCACTAGCGGTACAGATGCACAGGGTGAAGTGACTGTGCGGCTATCCAAGGGTGGCCGTATAGTCAATGGACAAGGTGCAGACACTGATATCGTGGTGGCTTCCGCCAAGGCTTATCTGCATGCGCTGAATAAATTGGACAATGAAGCGGAGCGTACGCATCCGCAGGTGTGATTTACTGATTGATTTTAGGCATGGACGGCACGCCAGTAGGCGTGCCGTTTTTTTGCCCTTACGCATAACGGCTTAATGCTAAATCCTCACGGATATGGTGTAAGACCTATTGATACGGCCAGATTATGTTTGAGGTCGGTTCGTCTTGAGCCTGTCAAAAGGTAAATGGGATCAATACTTCATCATGCTGGATCAAGAGTCTCTTTTAATCCGATGGTCGAGTGCGAGATGTTTCTGACCCACGCGAAGGTGCGAAGTCGCGAAACAGATAAAGAAATGTTGAAAGGCTTTCGGCTGAAGTGGTAGACGCAGTATTCCACCTACGCAAGAGGTAAATTTTTAAGCGAACTGAGGTTTTTTACAGCCTCAACGCCGCATGCGGATAAATGGCCGTTCAATAAACGCATAGGATACTGAAGCTATGGCAACTGTCCCCACCGTAGTAGCCAGTAGTAGCAAGGGTAACCTGTTATCCTGAAGCGCGCTAAATAATTCGGTTTCCGAAAGCCACCTGAGCAGGGGAGCATGCCATAAATAAATGCTATAGCTCACAATGCCGGCAAAAACGATAACTGAATTCCCAAATAACCAGCCTATCAGCCGATTGCCATTCATACCCGCGATTGCCACCAACATTACCGCGAAGCTGTATATCGTTGTCCAAGTATAAAAAATCAGGCTGTGGTTCCAATAGTCCATCCATTTATATTGCATCCAACACAGACATAGGAGCAAGATGGCCAAGCCTGCCATTGCTATCAAGTTATGGTGTTTCGACAACCATGTAGATACGCTATTTTTATTGACATGTAGCATTGCCCCGAGCATTCCCATGCCAAATGAATCCATGGAACCAGGCAATTGAGATGACATCAAAAAATTACCCGGGCCGGTGTATATGATTGTTCCAGCGCGCCACAACCACGTACTTGTCAACATAAGAACCAGCAATAATAACCAGCGTCTTGGATTGATCAGTCCTGCCAGAAATGGCAGCGCCAGATAAAACATGAATTCAATGGGCAATGTCCACCACACAGTATTGATTGGATCGATGCCTATGGGGGGAGGCACAAACAACATGGACAAGTGCCGCAAAAACGATCCCATATTGGCAATCGGATTGGCTTGGCCCAGTAAATAAGCCCCCCCAAGCAAGATAGCTAACTGGACGTAATAAGCCGGAAATACCCTGGCGACCCGTCGGAACAAATAACGTTCCAAGTTAGGTTTTTCGCGTGTTCCTGCCTGCCATTGGGCAAACGGTAGACTAAGCAAAAATCCAGAAAGCACAAAAAAAATTTGCACTCCCGACCAACCTAATGAGAAGAAAGGCGTTAAGTTAATATTCCATTTGCCAATGGGAACAGTAACAAGACTATGTTGTGATGCTTCATAAACGTGAAAGATTAATACCCATAAAGCCGCCCATCCACGAAGCCCGGTTAATACACGCAAATGTGATTTGTCTTCTGTAAATATATGCTTTTCCGGTGAAGTCATAGTTGGGATTTTTTTAGTTTTTTCAACGGGAGGGTTGCATGTTACTTTGTTACGGCCAAAGAAAACTACGTCAGATCATAAAAAAACGGAGTTCAAAGTTTCAGCAAAATATTGGGAACGGAGGGCGAAGGTGGAAGGATTGCCAAGAGGAATGTACAGTCTGTAGGACTTAAGGCCAAGAGGTTCTCCCCATATGGGTAATGCCATCTTGGCATGGCCACGGTACATTCTTGTCGTTGGAAATGTGGATGAACTGGATTGGATGAGTGCCACCGAACTGGCGGCCAACCAGTTCCCCATGACGCAAATGCGGGACAAACTGACCTGTAAAGGTATTCGCAATCAAACTCAAGTCATTCAGGCCCACGAGCAGGTTGAAAAGGAAGTGTGTGACACTATCAAGTATATTGGTGGCACCTGCCGGAACAAACCCCTCCGGCAGAGCACATCAAGGAAATTGAAAAGTGGTTAAAAATACAATGCTAAAGTTGGAGCTGGGTGACCGTGAAACAGGCGGTTTATTGGGCGGAATAACGAAGAAATCCAGAAAGGATGAAGCATGACCGAACCAACTATTACCTGTCCAAGTTGCAAGACTGAGATCAAACTCACTGAATCGCTCGCCGCTCCTTTGATAGCGGCGACACGCAAGCAGTTCGAGCAACAACTGGCGCAGAAGGATAATGATATCGCACAGCGCGAACAGGCCATGCGTGAGAAGGAAAAGCAGCTTGCAGAAGACAAGCGCAAACTTGACGATCAGGTCGCTGATCAAGTCGCGGCACAGTTAAAAGAAGAACGCGCCCGCGTTATTGCTGAGGAATCCAAGAAGGCTAAACTTGCCAGTGCAGTCGAATTGGAAAACAAGGCACGTGAATTGTCCGAATTGCAAGCGGTAGTAAAGGTAAACAATGAAAAGCTGGCCGAGGCACAGAAGGCGCAAGCCGAACTCATCAAGAAGCAGCGTGAACTCGATGATGCCAAGCGCGAACTGGAACTTACGGTAGAAAAGCGGGTACAGGATGGATTGACCCACGTTCGCACGCAAGCCAAAAAAGAAGCCGAGGACGAACAAAAGCTCAAGGTAATGGAGAGGGAGCAGACCATTGCCGCGATGCAGAAACAGATTGAAGACCTCAAGCGCCGGGCCGAGCAAGGATCACAACAATTGCAGGGCGAAGTCCAGGAGTTGGAGCTTGAAAATCTGTTGCGCACCAAATTTCCTTTTGATGACATCGAGCCAGTACCCAAGGGGGAATTTGGCGGGGATGTGCTGCATCGCGTTGTTGGCGCAGGCGGCCACTCCGGTGGCACCATTTTGTGGGAGTTCAAGCGCACCAAAAACTGGAGCGATGCCTGGCTGGTAAAGCTTCGCGGAGACCAGCGCACCGCAAAGGCAGAAATCGCCGTGATCGTGAGCCAGATATTGCCGAAAGGCGTTGAAACCTTTGAAATGGTAGATGGCGTCTGGGTAACACATCCCCGCGCCGCATTGCCGGTAGCGATGATTTTGCGCCAGTCATTGCTGGAACTCGCCCTTGCGCGGCAGTCCATAGAAGGCCAGCAGACCAAGACCGAAATGGTCTACCAGTACCTCACCGGCCCGCGTTTTCGCCAGCGGGTAGAAGCGATAGTCGAAGCGTTTTCCACCATGCAGGAAGACCTCGACAAGGAAAGAAAAGTTATCATGAAACAATGGGCCAAGCGAGAAGAGCAGATCGAGCGGGTGATGGGGGCAACGGTGGGGATGTATGGGGACTTGCAGGGGATTGCGGGGAAATCGTTGCAGGAGATTGAGGGCTTGGAGTTGCAAACATTAGACACTGAAAGTAAAACACCAAAGGCACTGACCAACTCATGAGCACACAATCGCACTGCCCATACCGGCAATCAAATAATCTTTTAGATGCACTTGCTTCAGACAAGACAAAGGTTGCTTTTCTTCTCGGCGCTGGATGCCCAGTTTCTATTCCGCATCCAGATGGTGACGTGACAAAATCATTGATTCCTGACATTCGTGGGCTCACTGCGGTCGTCAAGAATAAACTCGGTGAGTCAAAAAATCACATAGACAGCTTCAATGCCATCTTGAAGCGGATTGCGGAAGGGGAACCAGCCGATCCAACGATTGAAGATATCCTGAGTCATATCCGCGCGCTTCAGGAAGTAGTGCGGAATGGCGACATGCATGGTTTAACTAGAACCGCGCTCGCTGAACTCGATGAAAAAATATGTGAGATCACCACTGAAGTCGTCGGAGCTGAACTACCTGACTTCAATACGCCCTACCATCAGCTAGCAAAATGGATTGGTGGAATTCAGCGTGCACAGCCAGTCGAAGTATTCACACCAAACTACGACTTGTTGGTAGAACAGGCCTTCGAAGCGCACAGAATTCCATACTTTGACGGGTTTGTCGGTTCTAAGGAGGCTTTCTTTGACCTAACCTCAATGGAGGAAAATGTATCTCTTCCGGCACACTGCTTACCGGTGCGCTGGAGCCGATTGTGGAAACTACATGGATCCATAAATTGGTGGGGCAGGTATGAGGATGAGAACAAGAAAAATATTAAGGTAGTGCGGACAGGTACCGAAAAACCAATTAAAGGTGATCGCCAGATGATTTATCCGTCACACCTTAAATACGACCAGAGTCGAAGATTGCCGTATTTGGCTATGCTTGACCGCCTAAAAAATTTCCTGTCTCGAGGTCAAGCAGTCTTAGTAACCTGTGGATATTCCTTTGCTGATCAGCATTTGAACGAGGTTATTTTTCATGGTTTGAGAAGCAATCCATCAGCAATTTGCTTTGGGCTCTTGTACGGTCCACGGTCGAACTACTCAGATGAATTGATAAAAAAACAAAAGCACCCAAACCTTAGTCTGTTCGCGAGCGATGGTGCAGTTTTAGGCACGATAGAACGCGATTGGCGAAGTGACGAAAATTTAGAGCATGTGATGCATGGGTTGAGTGTCATTAAAAAAGAACCTACCGGAGTCGATGATACATTCCTTACAAACTGCGAGTTTCAGCTAGGGAACTTCAAACATTTTGGTGATTTTTTAGAACAACAGCTTTCCCGCTGCGATGATGAGAAGCAAAGCGAAAAGAAGGTCGGCAATGCTGCGTGATCCCACCTTCATTGGAACCGTGCAAGACGTACATGGCGCAACGATAACTGTTGAGCTTACCAACGATACGGTGAGAGGACTTAGCTTCGTACGTGGCGAGGGCTACCGCATTGGCCAAGTGGGAAGTTTTGTTCGTATTCCGTTAGGGTTCGTCGATTTATATGGAGTGGTCTCACAGGTGGGCGCGGGCGCAGCACCCCAGCGAGAACAAGAACTACGGGTTTACGGTAACCGTTGGGTTACGGTGCAAATGGTTGGTGAAGGTCAGCGCAGAGGCCAGTTCAAGCGAGGAATATCTCAGCATCCAACAATTGATGACCGTGTTCATATCGTTACCGAGGCCGATCTTCGCGCAATTTATGGAGCTGGCGAACCGGATGATTTCGTGGCTGTAGGCCATCTTGCTAGCGCTGAATCCATTCCGACGCTTGTTAACATCAATAAGCTCGTTACACGGCACTCGGCCGTTGTAGGGACCACCGGGTCAGGCAAGTCGACGACTGTGGCGGGCCTGCTAAATTCTTTGTCTGAATCATCTCACTATCCGTCGGCCAGAATTGTCGTCCTCGATATTCATGGCGAATACTCTAAAGCACTCTCTGATAGAGCGGCAGTATTTCGCGTCGCCGAAGATGCTGACAAAGGCCAGAAGGCGTTACGCGTTCCGTTTTGGGCACTTAGTTTTGATGAGTTGACTGCGCTCGCGTTTGGCAACCTAAGTGAAGCCCAAAAGCCAGCCGTGGCCGACGCTGTTGTGCAACTAAAGAAAGAGTCTCTGAAAAATCAAGCTAGAGAAGGCATAGATGAAGCACGGATAACAGTTGATTCCCCAATCCCGTTTTGCCTGCACAAACTCTGGCTTGAGCTACATAAACGTGAGCATTACACGATAGTACCGAGGCCAGGGACTGCGACGGATGAAGTGGATCCAGCGTATGTACTTGGGACAGATGGTAAGCCGCTGCAACAAGGTGATGCCATGTCTGTTACGCCCCCTCTTTATCGGACGATTAAGACAACTGGCACGGCTAGTGAGCGAGTACAACAAGGCAGTGGCTCAGTTGGAATTCGTCAACATCTAGCTGGTTTGGCATCGAGGCTTCGCGACCCTAGAATGAGCTTCCTCTTCAATCCTGGGGACTGGTTACCCGATATTGATGGCAAAATTAACAAAGACTTAGATGCTCTTCTTGAAGAATGGATTGGTGGGCCACAACCGATCACGATTCTCGATCTATCAGGCATCCCATCTTCTGTACTTAACGATCTGATTGGTGCGTTGCTGAGAATTCTTTATGACGCCATTTTTTGGGCAAGGGATCTGCCGGAGGGTGGGCGGTTACGACCACTACTGTTGGTGCTTGAGGAAGCGCATGCATACTTGTCCAAAGAGAACGCTGGCACTGCCGCAGTCGCCGTCAGAAGGATTGCCAAAGAGGGGCGCAAGTATGGCGTAGGCATGATGATCGTAAGTCAACGTCCATCCGAAATTGATTCAACCATCCTCTCGCAGTGCGGAACCATATTTGCGATGCGCCTTGCGAATGATACTGACCGAGGCCACGTTGCCGGTGCGGCATCTGATAATCTCAAAGGTCTCTTTGACATGCTTCCGATTTTACGAACGGGTGAGGCCATTATTGTAGGCGAGGCGGTAAGCCTTCCGGTACGAACTCTCATTTCCCCGCCACCACTAAACAGGCGTCCTGATAGTGAAGACCCATGTGTGGTCGAACGCCGAGACGCGGACGGCGGCTATCAAGGTCCAGCTGGGTGGAGTCAGCCTCGCGACCCACCCAATTATGTACCAATGGTGAGACAGTGGCGAAAGCAAAGCCACCATTACGAGCACAATCCGATTGCCGTAAACGCGATCAAAGAATCAGATGATAAAAAGGAGTGAAAAATGGATTGGATTGAAACACCCGAATCTTCAAACATTACTCGGTTTGCCTATGACGATACAAGCTATGTCCTGAAGGTGGAATTTAAAAACGGTGGCCTATACGATTACTTTGATGTGCCACAGCATATCTTTGAGGGGATGCGTAGCGCACCATCAAAGGGACAATACTTGGCACAGCAGATTAAGGGGGCTTATCGGTATGCAAGAGCCTAGCTGGCTGGCTTCTCATATTCACTGACATGCTCTGCCTGGAAAGTACGATGCGTAAGCAAAAACTCGAACTTACTTGGATTGGCAAGAGGAACCAGTACAAGCTGGGGTCGGATATCTTGCTGGAAGACCCGGCGAAGAGTTATTACGTGAAGCATAGGGTGAAGAATAACGGCATATTAGACAATCAAGTGGTGCAAAAATGCTTCGGACTACGCGGTAGCCAAAGGCGGCAAGCCTTGGAGTTGTCTGCAGATCCACCAACCGTGATTGCGACCAATATGATGCTAAAGGGCCGGTTAGGGCAGTTTGGATGCTATCAGGACATGCGAAGTTGATGATGCCATATGTGTAATGGCAGTAGCTTAAAACGTGAATTGTTTTTTCAATGAATTTCGACTTTGCCACTCTTGATCTATTGCGCCAAAGCCATCCGGCGTGGCGTTTGTTGCGCTCGGATCACGCACCGCTGGTAGCAAGTTTTTTGCAGCGAGTGTTTATCATGCCGAATGTGCGTGTTATGGCGCAAGCTGATTTGGCAGAATCACTCGAAGACGAACTGTTTGCCATGCGCGAGAGTCTAGGCTCAGATGTTTTTCCCAAGTCTGCACTTGAATACCTCAACGACTGGGCGAGCACTGAGAAGGGGTGGTTACGCAAATTCTATGTTCAAGGTTCGGATGAGCCGTATTTCGATCTTTCCCCGCCGACCGAAAAAGCGATTACTTGGCTTGCAACGCTCACCCAGCGCAGCTTTGTTGGCACTGAGTCCCGCTTGCTTACGCTGTTCGAGTTGCTTAAGCAGATGAGTGAAGGATCTGAATCTGGTCCTCAAACGCGTGTTGCTGAATTACACAAACGGCGTGATGAAATTGATAGGGAAATCGAGCAAATATTATCGGGTGATATTCCGCTGTTAGATAACACCGCATTGAAAGACCGCTTCCAGCAAATCACGCAATTGGCGCGGGAGCTGCTAAGCGATTTTCGTGAGGTAGAGCATAACTTTTGATTGAGGAATATCGCGCGGAGAAGGCGAGGATTTCGGGATGAGTTGGACAAGACCGGGAGACTTCCGTATTCAGTTAGAAAAGTTATGGGAACGAGGGGATATATTGTCCAGCCTTGCCACAGGGGAATCATTGTTCCCGCGACGTTTGATACTCAAGTGTCCCACCTCGGCTGAGATGGCTGATCGCTTTGACGAGGTTCGTGCCTGGGTCGGAGAGATTCGAGCCGTTCCGCACTGCCGGGTAGAGACGCGTGCGTTCAAACACCGTATTTTCGGGACGAATTCCGTTCCCGCCGAGGTGTAGATAGACAGCTTTGATGCTGCCGCAACATTCATATCCAAGCGCAAAGATGCTGCCCGATTTGTTGTCTTGATAGAGGAAACAAAACAGTCCCAGCCGAAGCTGCTGGATTGGCTGGCAAGACGCCCCATGCGCGCGCTGGAATTGGCAAATGATTGGAGCCGGTTGCTGGGGGTTGTCGCTTGGATGCAGGCTCATCCCAGGCCAGACGTGTATCTGAGGCAGGTCGATATTCCGGGCGTCCACAGTAAATTCATTGAAGCGCATCGTAGCGTGCTGACTGAATTGTTCGATAGGGTTTTAGATCCCGAAATGATTGATACTGCGTCCGGCGTGAGCGGATTTGCATCGCGCTATGGATTCCGCGATAAGCCGCTACGCATTCGTTTTCGCTTGCTTGATCCTGACTAAACGCCATCGGCATACGTACCAGACATCACGCTTGATGCCGCGAGCTTCGCCCAGCTCAATCCTATGGTTTCACGGGTTTTTATTACTGAAAATGAGATCAATTTTTTAGCTTTCCCACTGCTAAATGAAAGTTTGGTAATCTTCGGCGCGGGGTATGGATTTGAAATGTCGGGACATGCCAATTGGTTATCGCGCTGCCGCATTTATTATTGGGGTGATATTGATACGCACGGCTTCGCAATTCTCGATCAGCTGCGCAACCAGTTCGCGCACGTGGAATCGTTATTGATGGATCGAGCCACTTTATTTAAATTCGAGCCGCTCTGGGGTGAGGAAGAGAAGCAAACGTTGCGCGACTTGCCTAGATTAACCCCTGAAGAGCTTTCTCTTTATAACGATTTGCGGGATAACCGGATACGTAAAAATATTCGGCTTGAGCAAGAAAAAATCGGCTTTGGATGGTGCGAAACCGCTTTAAAAAGGCTCTCAGATAACCGATGAATTGCAACAAATGCCTTATCGTTGGCCTGCTAAACAATTTCCCGCCAAGAAAATCCTTCGTCTTGCGTGGCTACCGCAACCCATGCTGGGTTGCAATTGAGCGCTGTGCTTAACGCGTGTACCGCCAGTTCAGGTGTATTATTTTTACGGCTTAGATGTGCAGCCACGATGTGCTGCAAACGGCTATAGTCTAACCGTGCCAGCAGCGCTGCCGCGTCTGCATTATTCAGATGGCCGAATCGGCCACCTACACGTCGCTTAAGGCTTAACGGATAATCACTGTTGGCCAATAGCGCAGCGTCATGGTTACATTCCAGAACCAACGCATCACAGCCACTTAGCGTTGTTTCAATATGGGGAGTAGAGCAGCCAATGTCGGTTAAGACCCCCAGTCGTTTTGCACCATCGCTGAACATGTATTGTACTGGTTCAGCAGCATCATGCGGCACGGGAAAAGGATGCACCAATAGTCCATCGATGGCAAAAGGAAGGTGCGGGTCAATTTTGGTCAGCTGGGGCAAGTTACCCAGCAATTTGAATTGTGCCCGAAGTGTGCCGTGGGTTAGCCATACCGGGATTGAATGTTTCCTTGCCAACCGTGCTACCCCGGCAATGTGGTCGCCATGTTCATGCGTTACCACGATGCCATTAAGAGAGTCAGGAGCCAAGCCAAGCCGCGCCAGGCGCGCACAGGTGTCAGTTAGGGGAAAGCCGCAGTCCATTAATACGCAGGTACTCCCCGCTTGCACTACCAGTGCGTTACCTTCGCTGCCGCTACCAAGTGAAGCAAAGCGCATAAATTAAGGACGAACGCTATTTGGTCAACTGTTTGTACAATAGTTCTGTGATACGCTGCGTGGCTTCGTCCTTGCCAGCATCTCCATTGAGCGCACTGACTTCAGTGACAGCCTTATTTTCATGCACGGTCACCCGATAGCGAGCTCCATCAACCGAATTTTTAGTGGATTTTTGGTCGTTATCATTACGCCAGAACATCAAATTATTGGCCCAGCTTTTTTTCTTCGCCATATCCTTGTCCGCGCTCACAAAGTATATGCCGCTTGCCCTGTCCTTGTCCTGCACCTCAATGCCCGCCTGATCTAACGCGAGTCCAATCTGGCGCCAGCTTTTGTCAAATGGCTCGTTCAATATTATGATTTTATGGCCGTTAATTTCTTGTAGTTTTGGCATGGTGGCCGCTGTCAATGACGAGCCGGCGACACTCTCTTGCGATTTAGGTGTTTGCTCGCCGCCCAATTTGGCCATCAACAACTGCAACATGCTGGCTTCCAGCCCAGGATCATTCGGGCGCGGCCTCCATTTATAGCCGTTCTTATCCACGTCCAGCACTTCTTCCATCCCGCGATGGCTAATATAAATTTCCGCACTGCTGCCATCTTTGCTACGCTCCAAGCGAGTGCGATACATATCCTGTTCGCCAGATGAACTAAGCTGATCGAATACTTTGCTAAGTATTTTACTTAAACCACTTTTTTGGACTTTGGCTTGTCTTTCGGTCCAGTCTGTTTCGATGATACCAGCCACAGGATTATCTAATTTGATGATAAAACCTTGTTCCTGCCAGAATTCTTTAACCAGCGGCCATACATTTTCTACCTTACCCCCTACGACTAGCCAACGTTGGGTGCCGCTACGTTCTATATGCGCATTTTTCACTTCCGGCAGTACAGTGGCGCCAGTACCCGCTTGCGTTACTTGACCGCCCTTAACAAAATCTGAGAAGTTTGCCGCGACCTCGCCGTCACTACCTGGGATGATATGTTGATTTTTAGTGACAGGGGTGGTTAGGTCAGGTGGAACTTCTAGGGTCGGCATTTTGTTTGCGGCAGATTTATAATCAACGCGCTTATTTTCAATGCCAACGGCACTGCATCCAGCCAAAATCAATAATGAAATAAATAATGCAGTTAAATGTAGTGTTCTCATGCCATCCCTGAAATTGATTATTACCGTAAGTTCAATTAGTTGAGCATTGCATAATTTAAAAATGCCCTGACATTTAGGATGCGCAGTAATAGGCGAAAGTTCCGTCACTTCTCCCATTATGGCGAGGAACTGTACTGGTGCTTGGTCTGAAGTAAGCTAATTGATCGCTCCTGCCTGGCGCATCGCATTTTCCACTATATTTTGGGAGGCTGCGGACAGTGGCGTAAGTGGTAGGCGCAGCACATTCTTCATTTTGCCCATAGACGACACAGCCCATTTTACCGGTATGGGGTTGGCTTCAATAAATAAGTAACGGTGTAATCCAAGCAAGCGGAAATTGATCTCGCGCGCCTTGGCCACATCACCGTTCAAGGCGGCTAAACACATTTCATGCATTAACCTGGGCGCCACGTTGGCGGTAACGGAAATCGTGCCATGTGCGCCCAACAGTATCAGCGCCAATGCGCTTGCATCATCACCACTGTATACCGCGAAATCTTTTGGCGCCCGCTGCAACAGGTCACTCCCGCGCTCGATATCACCGCTCGCATCTTTGATGCCAACGATATTGGGAATCTGCGCCAAACGCAGCACAGTATCGTTATTCATGTCCGCACAGGTGCGTCCAGGTACGTTATATAGGATATGCGGCATATCCACAGCCTCGGCAATGGCTTTGAAGTGCAAGTACAAGCCTTCCTGTGTCGGCTTGTTATAGTATGGCACTACTGTCAGTGAAGCGTCTGCGCCTGCCTTTTTTGAAAAAGCCGCCAATTCGATAGCTTCTTTGGTTGAATTCGCGCCTGTTCCGGCAATTACTGGAATGCGTCCGGCCACATGATCCACTGCCACCTGAATTAACAATTCATGCTCGGCTAAGTCTACCGTAGGTGATTCACCCGTGGTGCCAACTACTACAATGCTATCCGTGCCTTGCATAATATGAAAATCAATCAATGCGCGGAAGGCGGCCAAATCCAGGCTGCCGTCCTCGTTCATTGGGGTCACGATTGCAACAATGCTGCCCTTAATCATGGTGTCCAACAATACAGAAATTGGATCGATTATCTGGCGAACTGTCTACTTTTGAATTATGTATACGCATAAGATATTGTTTTTTTAAAGAAAAATATTCTATCTGGGTAGGAAAAACAGATAGTTATCATTTATTACGGTAAAACCCCGGCAAACGCCTAGATCATTTATGTTTTAGCGGACACCGAACAATTCAACATCAAAAATCAATGCTGCATTTGGCGGGATGGCGCTTCCTGCGCCTCTTGCGCCATAACCCAAGTCAGCTGGAATAATCAGTGTGCGTTGACCGCCGACTTTCATACCAGCAACGCCTTGATCCCAACCTTTAATTACGCGCCCTTCGCCTAATGGGAAGGAAAAATGCGCGCCACGATCAAGAGAGCTATCAAATTTTGCCCCTTTGTTGCTTGGAGCGGTCGCACTATAAAGCCAACCTGTGTAATGTACGTCAACCGTTTTACCTGCTACGGCTTCTTTGCCATCGCCTACTTTGAGATCTTTTTTAATAAGTTTTGTAACGGCAGCCGCCACATTATCAGTGGCAGAGAATGCGCTTTGGGTTAGCGACATCATAGGCAGAAGAAACATGCCAGAAAAAAATAATGCTTTAATTTTATGCATAATCAAACCTCAGAAAAAATTTAAGTTTGCAATAATATCATTATTAAGCTGTATCTAGCAGCCCTAGCCTCTTCATCAATATGAGATGAGTCTAAAAGGATAGGCTGTAAAAACAGGCTCCAACGTTTCGGTAACAAACCGAAAACGAATGACTCAGAGTATTTGGTTTAGTCAGCGCCATAAATTTTAAGACAGACAAGCAAGGGTACGATGCGGTATATTCAATGCTGCTAGCCGTATGCGACGTGTAAATTTTGAATATGACAAATTATTTCAATGCGCATGACCACCCCCCAAAAAATACCCCTCACAATATACGTGTGAAAATTAATTTCAATTTAATCAAACTAGTTAAAGCTGTATGAAAATTGCAACTTGGAATGTGAATTCGCTTAAAGTACGCCTGCCGCATACATTGGACTGGCTGGCGGCTAATCAGCCGGATGCGCTGTGTTTGCAGGAAACCAAGCAAGAGGACAGTAAATTTCCCTTGGCAGAGTTACAACAGGCTGGTTACCAAGCTGTGTTCAGCGGGCAAAAGACCTATAACGGTGTTGCCATTATCAGCAAGGCTGTGCCTGAAGATGTAATGCACGGCATACCGACTTTCCCGGATGAACAAAAACGAGTAATTGCTGCCACGCTCAACGGTGTGCGTGTGGTATGCATTTATGTACCGAACGGTCAGAGCGTAGACTCAGACAAATATCAATATAAATTGGCATGGCTGACTGCTTTGCAGCAGTGGTTAAAGGACGAGTTGGTTCGCTATCCTAAACTTGTGCTGCTTGGCGATTATAATATCGCGCCTGAAGACCGTGATGTGCATGATCCTCAAGCATGGGTAGGTAATGTGCTGGTGAGCGAACCTGAACGCGCGGCATTCAGAGCGCTCGAACAACTTGGATTGCGCGATAGTTTCCGCCTGTTCGAGCAGTCGGAGAAATCCTATACTTGGTGGGATTACCGCATGATGGCTTTCCGCCGCAATATGGGATTGCGCATTGACCACATTTTAGTGAGTGAGGCGCTGGTACCAAATTGCACTGCCTGTTCAATAGACCGCACATTACGAAAGCTGGAGCGTCCATCAGATCATGTGCCAGTGGTGGCGGACATCGCAATTTAAATACCTGGCAACTCATAAATCTAGATGATATTTTGAGCAACGCAAGATAACAGCATCGCAGTCTGCCTCAATGAATCTTGTCGGCAAACGAAAGAACTTTAGTCCAATCTTGTTCTTGAAAAACGTAAGTTCTGCCGCACAAGCTACAAGCCAATTCCTGTTTCGCCAGCATTATCCAGTCCAGCCAGCACCATCTCGGCGGCACGTAGCACGGCGCGTGCTTTATTCTGGGTTTCTGTCCATTCGCTAGCCGGTACCGAGTCGGCTACCAAGCCCCCCCCAGATTGGACGTAGAGAGTGCCTGCTTTGACCACCGCAGTGCGAATGGCAATGGCAAGATCCATGTCGCCGTTGAAGCCAAGATAGCCGACTGCGCCAGCGTAGATGCCACGCTTGGTAGGCTCCAGTTCGTCGATGATTTCCATCGCGCGTACTTTGGGTGCACCGCTCACCGTGCCAGCCGGGAAGGTGGCTTTCAATACCGCAATTGCATCCAGCCCTGGTTTGAGCGTGCCTTCGACATTGGACACAATGTGCATCACGTGCGAATACCGCTCAATTACCATTTTCTCGGTGAGCTTCACCGTGCCCTGCTGCGCGACGCGGCCAACATCATTACGCCCGAGGTCTATAAGCATCAGGTGCTCCGCCAGCTCCTTTGGATCGGTCAACAGTTCTTGCGCTAATTGGGTATCCTGTTGCGGTGTTTTGCCGCGCGGACGTGTGCCAGCAATGGGGCGCACGGTTACGTTGTCACCTTCCAGCCGCACCAGAATTTCCGGTGAAGCGCCGACCACATGGTGGTCACCCATGTTGTAATAGAACATGTAGGGTGAGGGGTTGATGGAGCGCAGCACCCGGTAAAGGTTGAGCGGTGACGCAGGGAATGGCTGGCTCATGCGCTGCGAAGGCACAACTTGCATGATATCGCCATCGAAAATATAGCGCTTGGCCTTTTCTACCGCCTGTTTGTAGGCTTCTTCACCGAACTCGGATATGGCCTGCTGAGGGGGAAATTGTGGGGCACGGGGTATTTCAACCGGTTGGCGCAGCAATTGTGACAGTTCTTGCAGGCGTTGCCGAGCCAGAGCATACGCATTGGGCAGTTCTGGATTGGCATATACGATGAAGATAAGCTTGCCGGACAGATTGTCCACTACCGCCAATTGCTCGGTGAGCATTAGCAGTATATCCGGCGTGCCGAGCACATCCTGTTTTTGCGTTTTGGCCAGACGTGGTTCGATATAGCGTACGGTGTCATAGCCGAAATAGCCGGCTAACCCGCCAGTAAAGCGCGGCAGGCCGGGCAGTGGCGCAACCTTGAAACGCGACTGGTAGTCCTTGATGAAATCCAGCGGGTTGTCCGCATTTTGGACGGTTTCGCCAGTCGCAGTGGTGAGTGTAATGTGCTTGCCGCGCACCGTAATGCGTGTATCGGCGGGTAGCCCGATAAAGGAATAGCGGCCGAAGCGTTCACCACCCTGCACTGATTCCAGTAGATAGGAATAAGGTTTGTTGGCGAGCTTAAGATACAGCGACAGTGGCGTATCCAGATCAGCAAAGGTCTCTGCCACCAGCGGGATACGGTTATATCCTTGCTCAGCAAGTTGATCGAAAGCTTGTTTAGAAATGGGATTCAACACGAATGGCTCCTAACTCAAAAAATGGGAAGACGGCAGCACTAAAACGGGGCAGCCACACCGAACGGAGTGGTGGTCACCATCGCCATGCAGTAGTTTCTCTCCAGATTTTGAAATTTTCGTGTGTCATCAGGTCATGCTTTTTGAATCAGCTTGATCACATCTGGCAGTGTGTCAATCACAGCATCCAGATCTAGTTTATCCACTGGCTCGCCATGATTGTAACCGTATGGTACGCAGACTATTGGACAACCGGCGGCCCGTGCCGCAACCGAGTCATTGAGTGAATCGCCGATCAGCAGCACTTGCTCCACCGGAACGCCAAAAAACTTTGCAGCGTGCAGTAACGGCAACGGGTGTGGCTTTTTTTCCGGAAGGCTGTCGCCGGACAGCACAATCTCGAAATAATGCGCAAGTCCTAAACCCTCAAGCAGAGGCTCGGTGTAGCGTTTTACCTTATTGGTAATGCAGCCTAGGCGGAAACCCGCCGCTTGCATGGCATCCAGCCCGGCGATCACTCCATCAAACGGTTTACTCTGTAATAGCAGTTCCTTGTAATGCTGTTCGAAAATCGGCAGCGCCTGCTCATATAGATTTGCATCCGGCTCGGCATGCATGTCACCGGTCAGCGCGCGTTTCACCAGCCAACTGACACCATTGCCGATGTAACTTGTCAGCAAATCTTGCGATACGGCAGGACGACCCAGGTCACGTAACATGCGATTAGCGGAGGCCACTAGCTCAGGCGCAGTGTGAAGTAACGTGCCATCCAGATCGATGAGAATAGCGGAGATGCTCAGTGGGAAATGGGCGCGCAACATTATTTGCTTACTTTGGCTAGTTCGGCGCGCAAAGCGGCGATGATGGAATCATAGCGGTGCGGATCCGTGTTCTTGCCGGCACCATACACAGCGGAGCCAGCTACGAAGGTATCGCAACCCGCAGCGGCAATTTCCGCAATATTGCCGGTGTTCACACCGCCGTCGATTTCCAGCATGATGTCGCGTCCGCTTTCATTAATTTTTTGGCGCGCAGTGCGCAGTTTGTTTAGCGCGTCGGGGATAAATTTCTGGCCGCCGAAACCGGGGTTCACTGACATTATCAGGATCAGGTCAATTTTGTCCATAACATGGTCGAGATAGCTCAAGGGTGTGCCAGGATTGAATACCAGTCCGGCCTTGCAGCCGTTTTCTTTGATCAAGCTCAGAGTGCGGTCGATATGCTCGGACGCTTCCGGGTGAAAGGAGATAATGTTGGCGCCGGCTTTGGCGAAGTCTGGAATGATACGGTCCACTGGCTTAACCATCAGGTGTACGTCGATCTCTGCTTGGGTAACCGGACGAATGGCAGAACACACCAGCGGACCAATGGTCAGGTTGGGTACGTAATGGTTGTCCATCACGTCGAAGTGGATAATATCCGCGCCGGAGGCAATGACATTGGTAACCTCTTCACCGAGCTTGGCGAAATTGGCGGAGAGAATGCTAGGTGCAATTTTGTACATGGCGACGCCTTTAACAAGTTTGAATTTGAAGCACGCATTCTACCCGAAACTTTCCCGATGAATAAATCCAACAGGTGCAGCTCACTGCTTTCCCAAAGTAAATGGCTAGCGTTATGCTTCCCGTTCATGTTCACCGCCATACTGTTGCAAGAGCTTCAGCATTGCCGCCGCTTTATCTAACGTCTCTTGGTATTCCGCATCTGCGTCGGAATCCGCTACGATCCCGCCACCTGCCCAAAAACGGATTTCGCCATCGGCAAATACCAAAGTACGGATAGTGATGTTGCTATCCATGTTGCCATCGAAGCCGATATAACCAATCGCACCGCAATATATCCCGCGTTGATGTGGCTCCAATTGTTCGATGATCTGCATGGCGCGTTGTTTAGGCGCGCCCGTTACAGAGCCCCCGGGGAAGCAATCGCGTAACAATGCCAACGCATCGTGCCCCGCCGCAAGCTGACCCGTGACGGTACTTACCAGATGGTGTACTTGGGCAAAGCTTTCAACTCCGAATAGCTTGGGCACTTGCACTGAACCAGGTGTACAACTCTTGCCCAGGTCGTTACGCAGTAAATCAACAATCATTAAGTTCTCTGCGCGGTCTTTGTCGCTATGGCCTAGTTCTTGTGCCATCTTTGTATCCTCGTGCGGATTGTTTAGACGTGGGCGCGTGCCTTTGATCGGATTGGTTTCGACGCGCCCCTGCTGTACTTGCAGAAATTGTTCGGGCGAGGCGCATAGAATTTGCGCGTGCGGAAAATTGAGAAAAGCCGAATAAGGTGCCGGGCTCAGGCGGCGCAATTCGAGATATGCTTGTAGAGAATTACCGGAAGCGCGTGCTGCATAGCGTTGCGCCAAATTGACTTGATAACAATCACCCGCGTGTAAGTAGCGTTGTATGGCATTAAAAGCGGATTTATACCTCGCGCGGGTAAAATTCGACTGAATGCGGCCATGCACCTTAAATTTTTCCTGGGGCGCGTTGCTGTTCTGTTGCAATCGCGCAAAGATTTGCGGCAGCACTTGCTCTGTTCCTTGTTCGCGTTGCTGCGATACCAGACGTGTCGTTTTTTCCTGATGGTCCAGCACAATCGCCCAGTCGTAGATGCCAACCATCATGTCCGGCAGATGTTCAGTTTCCTGTGCCTGTGTGGGTAAAGTAAACAGGCGGCGCGCCAGATCGTAACCCCAGTAGCCTAATGCGCCGCCCAAAAAGGGAATGCCCGGTATTGCTACGACAGGCGTACCCAATTGCTGGCGCAAAAGTTCAAATGGATCACTGGCTGAACGCTGCACACCGGTTGCATTTGTAATTTCCGTGTAGGTGTCTTGTGTAACCAGCGTGGCGATGGGTTGTGCACATAGAATGTCGTAACGCCCCCGTCCACCGCTGTCCAGCCACACCGCCCAAGGCAAATCCGCGATGGCCGCGAAGTAGGCGGCGGCATTGGCAGCATAGGGAAGGGAAGCGCTATAAAGCATCGGTGTGGGTGGATGAGGAGGAAGACTTAATCGCTCCGCAGTCTGCTCGATCAGCTCAAGTCCTGTATTGTGGGCTCAAGCTAGCAATTCGATTTATTAGGTAAGGGTGGATAGAGTGAGTTTGGATAAATAATGGGTGTATTTTTATACAACAGAATTACAGAGCGAATAAATCAATTTTGCGCGACCTAATCCCCCTTTAAATTCTGACATTTTTATTCAGGTCGCTTATCTATTGCAGCTAAAGTTGCAAGTGCAAATAGCTGGGAACTATGATGCCTAGGCTATTCCACGAATGAGAATTTCCAGCCCTACCTTTCCTTCACTGATTTCACGCAAGGCGATTACAGTGGGCTTATCTTTACATTCTGCCACTAGATAGCTGGCGCCATTGGCCAACTGGCGTGCGCGGTAGGCGGCAGCCAAGGTGAGTTCAAATCGGTTAGGGATGTTTACCAAACAGTCGTCTATCGTTACACGAGCCATAGTGTAGTGTCTCCTTTTTGCAGTTGATTAATTAAAGTTTGCTGGCGTGCGAGCTGTCTATCGCGGCGAAGTCCTGCGGCAACGACGATGGCATTAAGCTGTTGTAAAGCAATGTCCAGATTGTCGTTAATGATAACATAATCAAACTCTACGACATGGGCGATGTCTTCTTTCGCGGCGCACAAACGTTGTGCGATCACTTTGGCATCATCTTGTCCGCGCGCATGCAGGCGGTCTTGCAATGCTTGTAAAGAGGGGGGCAGGATGAAGATGCTGATGCAATCCGGAAATGCGTGCCGTACTTGCGCCGCGCCCTGCCAATCAATTTCTAATAATATGTCACGTCCGCTCAAAACTTCAGCTTCAATCCAGGATTGCGAAGTGCCATAGAGGTTGCCATATACCTCAGCGCTTTCTAAAAAATCACCATGCTTGGCCATATTCAAGAAAGTTTCACGGCTCACAAAATGATAATCTTCCCCCTCGGTCTCGCTTGGGCGGGGCGCTCGGGTGGTGTAGGAAACAGAAATATCAACTTGTTGATTGCTGGACAGCAGCGCACGGACCAGGCTGGTTTTTCCTGCACCCGATGGTGCGCTGACGATGAAGAGATTTCCTGGCATATTATGTATAGGCATCTTTAAAAAATGAGCAGCAATTTCAATACAAAACGCCACTGCAAACCGCAATGTGATTTTATCATCAACTGGAGAGGGCTTCTGAAAATTCAATATTTTCCCAAATCCAAGCCATATAAACAATTTCGTACTACTTTAGTATGCCTGAGATGTGAGCCAAAAAATTTTGGTGAAGAGCGCGCTACGTAAACAAATGTTGGTGAATACGGATTTGAGAGATCCTTGATCATAATGTTGCATGGTGCAAACTAAATGGGGGCGCTAGCGTGTGACTCAGGGTGCTGTATCTTTATGACTTTTCTTTAGTGGAGATACACCGCTATCCAGCCTGAATTTCATATTCGACTAGGTTCTAGGTTGCTGTTCGTCCCGAGACAAGGTAATATTTCCGCCCTTTCGCCTTGTATTTTTGCGGGCATAGATTGTATAAATAGCGCTGTGGCGATATGTGTGTCGCCACTTTTTTTGGGGTTAGTGATTTTTAATGAGGAACAACGTGTGAGTCATTCTTCGTTGCCGGTCCAGCAGGGTTTGTATGACCCGCGCCATGAGCACGATGCTTGCGGAGTGGGCTTTGTGGCGCATATCAAGGGTAAGCAGAGCCATGACATGATCTGTCAAGGCCTACAGATACTCAAAAATCTTACTCATCGCGGTGCGGTGGGCGCTGACCCCTTGGCGGGAGATGGTGCGGGTATTCTGATCCAGATTCCAGATACATTTTTGCGTAAATCGTGCGCTGCACAGGGTATATCCCTGCCGGCAGCGGGCAAATACGGGGTAGGCATGTTGTTCCTGCCGCGCGACACGGCGGCACGTGCCGCCTGCGAGCAGGTGATTGCCGACAAGATTGCTGCGGAAGGACAAATTTTGTTGGGCTGGCGTGATGTGCCGGTGGACAATAGTAGCTTGGGCGAGAGCGTTAAGGTGGTTGAGCCATTGGTACGCCAAGTATTCATTGGATGCGGTTCGAATTGCGTGGATGTCGATAGCTTTGAGCGTAAGTTGTTTGTCATTCGCAAGATTGTAGAACACGCTGTGCGCGGCCTGCCCAATGAACAAGGACAAGGTTTCTATATACCGTCGTTTTCTGCGCGCACTATCGTATACAAGGGAATGTTGTTGGCCGATCAGGTCGGCGAGTATTACCTTGATCTGCAAGATGAGAATATGGTGAGCGCATTGGCGCTGGTGCATCAACGTTTTTCTACCAATACTTTCCCCTCCTGGGATCTGGCGCATCCATTCCACATGATTGCGCACAATGGTGAGATCAATACCTTGCGCGGTAACGTGAACTGGATGACAGCGCGTCATGCAGCGATGTCATCCAGCTTGCTGGGCGCAGATCTGGAAAAATTGTGGCCGTTAATTGTAGAAGGCCAATCTGATTCCGCCTGTTTTGATAATGCACTGGAACTGCTGGTGGCAGGCGGTTATTCGTTGCCGCACGCGATGATGCTGCTGATTCCTGAAGCGTGGGCAGGCAACCCATTGATGGATGAAGAGCGCCGCGCATTTTATGAATACCATGCTGCATTGATGGAACCCTGGGATGGCCCCGCTGCCGTGGCCTTCACGGATGGCCGTATGATCGGCGCGACGCTGGACCGCAACGGCTTGCGCCCGGCGCGCTATCTGATTACAGATGATGATTTGGTGTTGATGGCATCTGAAATGGGTGTGCTGGATATTCCGCAAAACAAAATTGTGAAAAAGTGGCGACTACAGCCCGGCAAGATGTTCCTCATCGATTTGGAAGCCGGTCGTATTGTAGACGACACCGAATTAAAGCAGCAGCTCGCTACCGCAAAACCGTATCGCGAGTGGATCGAGAAGTCACGTTATTTCCTTGGCGACCTGCCAAATGTAGACGTAAAGAAAAACTTATTAGATACCAGTCTGCTGGATACCCAACAAGCATTTGGCTATTCGCAGGAAGACATTAAATTCATTCTTGCGCCCATGGCTGCTGCGGGAGAAGAGGCAACTGGCTCTATGGGTAATGATGCCACCTTGCCTGTGCTGTCGGATAAAAACAAAGTTCTGTACAGCTATTTCAAGCAGCTTTTCGCCCAGGTGACTAATCCACCTATCGATCCGATCCGTGAAGAAATCGTCATGTCGCTTACTTCGTTTATTGGCCCAAAACCCAATTTGCTCGGTATCGACGAGACCAATCCGCCGCTGCGCCTTGAGGTGCATCAGCCTGTGCTATCTAATGAAGATTTGGCCAAGCTGCGCGACATCAGCACATTAACTCAAGGGCGTTACAAGGCGCTGGTACTGGATATTACTTATCCTGCGGTACAGGGTGCGGCGGGTTGCGAAGGCGCGATCAAGGCGCTGAGTGCCGCAGCCGATCAGGCGGTGGCGGATGGTTACAACGTGCTGATTTTGTCCGACCGTGCGGTTTCAAGCAAACGCGTGGCGATTCCGGCTTTGCTGGCTTGTGCGGGCGTGCACCATCATTTGGTGCGCGAAGGGCTGCGCACCAGCACCGGACTGGTGGTGGACTCTGGTTCTGTGCGTGAAACCCATCATTTCGCACTGCTTGCCGGTTATGGCGCTGAGGCGATATGCCCGTGGCTGGCCTATGAGACTATTGCTGCCATGAGTGATTATTTACCTGCGGGTCTATCGAGCAAGGATGCAAATAAACGTTTCATTAAAGCAATAAACAAGGGGCTACTCAAGGTAATGTCCAAAATGGGCATCTCCACTTATCAGTCTTATTGCGGTGGGCAGATTTTCGAAGCAATCGGCCTGAACGCTGATTTTGTATCGCAGTATTTCACCGGCACGGCGACCCAGATCGAAGGCATTGGCTTACATGAGGTGGCGGAGGAAGCGATGCGCATTCATCAAGCCGCTTTCGGAAATGATCCGGTGTTGTCTAATGCGTTGGAAGCGGGAGGTGAATATGCCTACCGTGTGCGGGGTGAAGAGCATATGTGGACACCGGATGTCGTCGCCAAGCTGCAACATGCCACGCGTTCTAACAATGGGCAAGCGTATAAAGAATACGCGAAACTGATTAACGACCAGACACAGCGCATGAAGACATTGCGCGGTTTGTTCGAGATCAAGCCCGCCGGCGCGCCCGTGCCGCTGGCAGAGGTTGAACCGGCAAAAGAAATCGTCAAACGTTTTGCTACGGGAGCAATGTCGCTTGGATCTATTTCCACCGAGGCACACACCGCTTTAGCCATCGCAATGAACCGTATCGGGGGGAAATCCAATACGGGCGAAGGTGGCGAAGACCCGATGCGATTCAAATCAATTAAAGGTGGCGAGAAACTATCTGAAATTATAGGTAAAGGACGTATTGAAGCTGATCTGACTTTATTGTCAGGCGATTCATTGCGCTCCAAAATAAAACAAGTGGCCTCGGGTCGCTTTGGTGTAACAGCGGAATACTTGACGAGCGCCGATCAAATTCAAATCAAGATGGCGCAGGGCGCAAAGCCGGGTGAAGGCGGCCAGTTGCCCGGCCACAAGGTGTCAGAATACATCGCTAAACTACGTTTCGCCATACCTGGTGTAGGGTTGATTTCACCGCCGCCGCATCACGATATTTATTCCATCGAAGACTTGGCACAGCTCATTCATGATCTGAAAAACGCCAATCCGCACGCCTCCATTTCGGTCAAGCTGGTGTCTGAAGTGGGTGTTGGCACGGTGGCGGCCGGTGTGGCCAAGGCCAAGGCGGATCATATAACGGTTGCCGGCCATGATGGCGGTACGGGCGCCTCGCCGTTGTCTTCCATTAAGCATGCCGGCACCCCATGGGAACTCGGGCTGGCGGAAGCTCAGCAAACGTTGGTGTTAAACCGGTTGCGTGGACGGATTGTTTTGCAGGTGGACGGCCAGTTGAAAACCGGGCGCGATGTGTTAATCGGTGCGTTACTCGGCGCGGATGAATTCGGTTTTGCCACAGCGCCACTGGTAGTAGAGGGCTGCATCATGATGCGCAAATGCCATCTCAACACCTGTCCGGTGGGCGTGGCTACGCAAGACCCCGAGCTACGTAAGAAATTCACCGGTCAACCTGAACATGTGGTGAATTATTTCTTCTTCGTGGCTGAAGAAGTACGCGAATACATGGCGCAGATCGGTATCCGCAAATTCGATGATCTAATCGGTCGTAGTGAATTGCTTGACGCAAAGCATGTCATTGCACATTGGAAAGCCAAGGGTTTGGATTTCTCCAAAATTTTCCATCAGCCTGACGTACCGGTTAGCGTGGCGCGCCGCCATGCCGAAGAACAGGATCATGGACTGACTCAGGCCTTGGATCATCGGCTTATTGTAGAAGCCATGCCTGCGTTGGAAAACAAGCTACCGGTAATAATAGAAGGCCACATTCGCAATGTTAACCGCACCGTCGGCGCAATGCTGTCGCATGAAGTGGCAAAGCGCTATGGTCAAACGGGATTGCCGAACGATACGATTACGGTGAAATTACAAGGCACGGCCGGGCAGAGCTTCGGCGCGTTTCTTGCGCATGGCATTACCTTCGAGTTGTCTGGAGAAGGCAATGACTATGTCGGCAAGGGATTGTGTGGCGGCCGCATCGTGGTGCTACCACCCAAGGAATGCAACATCGTGGCCGAGGAAAATATTATCGTTGGCAATACCGTATTGTACGGTGCGACCAGTGGTGAATGCTATTTCCGAGGGGTGGCTGGCGAGCGTTTCGCGGTGCGCAATTCCGGCGCTATTGCGGTAGTGGAAGGTTTAGGCGACCACGGTTGCGAATATATGACCGGCGGGTTAGTGGTTGTGCTCGGTCAAACCGGGCGCAATTTTGCTGCAGGCATGTCCGGTGGCATTGCTTATGTACTGGATGAGGATGGCGGCTTCGAACACCGTTGCAATTTGGCGATGGTGCAACTGGAACCGGTACCCGATGAGGCTGCTGCGAGCGACCTGGGTGAAGTCGAGACGCATGGCCGGGTGCATTTTAACCACCTCGGCAAGGCCGATGAACATGTGTTACACGACATGGTGAGTGCGCATCTGCGCTATACCAACAGTGTCCGTGCTCAGGCTATTCTAAATAATTGGGCGCACTACTTGCCAAAATTTGTCAAGGTTATGCCGACTGAATACCGCCGTGCTTTACAGGAAGTCGCGGCGGAACAAACCAAGCAATTGGAGGCTGTATAAATGGGTAAGATTACCGGATTTATGGAATTCCGCCGCTTAAGCGAGCACAGCTTGCCGGTCGCGGAACGCCTGAAAAACTATCAGGAATTCATCCCGCGTTTGACCGACCCGCAGGCTTCCGTGCAGGGTTCGCGCTGTATGGACTGTGGCATTCCATTTTGTACTACGGGCTGTCCGGTTAATAACATCATCCCGGACTGGAATGATTTGGTTTATCGTGGCAACTGGAAACAGGCGCTGGACGTCCTGCATTCCACTAACAATTTCCCAGAGTTTACTGGACGCATTTGCCCTGCACCATGTGAAGCGGCCTGCACATTGAACATCAATGACGATGCGGTAGGCATCAAATCAATCGAGCATGCCATTATCGACAAAGGTTGGGAAGAAGGCTGGGTGGCGCCACAACCAGCACAGACCAAGACCGGCAAAAAAATTGCCGTGGTTGGCTCTGGCCCGGCAGGCTTGGCTTGTGCGCAACAATTAGCACGCGTCGGGCATGACGTGGTGGTATTCGAGAAAAATGACCGAATTGGTGGCCTTTTGCGTTATGGCATTCCCGACTTCAAACTCGAAAAGTCGCACATCGACCGTCGCATGGAACAGATGCGCGCTGAGGGTGTGGAATTCCGTGTCAAGCAGCATATCGGCGTGCAGGTGTCGGCACAAAAATTGAAGGATGAGTTCGACGCCGTAGTATTAACGGGTGGGGCTGAACAGCCACGCGACTTGCCAGTACCAGGACGTGAGTTGCAGGGAGTACACTTTGCAATGGAATTTTTGCCGCAACAGAATAGAATCGTGGCGGGAGACGTGGTACCCGATCAGATTAAAGCGACTGGCAAACATGTGGTGGTGATCGGCGGTGGCGACACAGGTTCTGACTGTGTCGGCACGTCCAACCGCCAAGGCGCGGCTTCGGTAACCCAGTTTGAGGTCATGCCGCGCCCGCCCGAACAAGAGAATAAGCCGCTAATTTGGCCATACTGGCCAATGAAGCTACGCACTTCCAGCTCTCATGATGAAGGCTGTCAGCGTGATTGGGCTGTGGCGACCAAAGAATTAACCGGCAACAATGGCAAGGTCGAAAAATTGCGTGCCGTACGCGTCGAATGGAAAGACGGAAAGATGCAAGAAGTGCCGGGCAGCGAAATTGAGATGAAGGCCGATCTCGTGCTTTTGGCTATGGGCTTCGTCAGCCCGATGCAGCAAGTCCTGGAAGCGTTTGGCGTTGAAAAGGATGGCCGCGGCAATGCCAAGGCTGTCACTGAGGGAGCGGGCTATTATCAGACATCGGTGGATAAGGTTTTTGCTGCTGGTGATATGCGACGCGGCCAGTCACTAGTCGTGTGGGCAATACGCGAAGGCCGCCAGGCGGCACGTGCAGTGGATGAATATTTGATGGGTAGTTCCAGTTTGCCGCTCTAAATTGAGTTGTCCATAATCAGGCGCTGAATGACGGGTTTCAATCAGCCCAGCTGCGCTGGCTTCTCTATAATAGCAGCTATTCCGGGGGGTCTACCCGGTACGCTCAGAGTATCGGTGCTATGGAATATGTGGTGCACTGCACCCGCGCTTGGGCACCCAAAAATCCTTCTCCATCTATGGGATGATGCACAACAAAATACCGTAGGGCATCCATTCATTTCAAGATATTGATGCTTGAAGACGATATTATCTTCCTGGCTTTTTGCATTTATCTGCTTCACCAATGATGTAGATCCTTTGCATAACCAAGTTACCTAGCTAAGCTCCCTGATAAGGGGAGTTTGGGAGGTCAGGGATAAAGCTGCTTAAATTTAGTCAATATAAATTAAAAGAGAACAACATGAATTTCAAGTTAAAAAATGACACCTTCCTGCGTGCTTTGCTACGTCAACCGACTGACTATACTCCCGTGTGGATGATGCGTCAGGCCGGACGATATCTGCCGGAATACTGTGCCACGCGTAAGCGCGCCGGCAGTTTTTTGGATTTATGCAAAAGCCCCGACATGGCTACGGAAGTTACATTGCAACCGCTGGAGCGATTCCCTCTGGATGCTGCAATTCTGTTTTCCGACATTCTCACCATACCGGATGCGATGGGTCTTGGACTGTACTTTTCCGAAGGAGAAGGGCCCAAGTTTGAGCGCCCCTTGCGCGACGAGGCGGCTATCAAAGCGTTAAAGGTGCCAGACATTAACAAAGATCTGCGTTACGTCACCGATGCCGTGTCGCAAATTCGCAAAGCGCTAAATGGTAGCGTGCCATTAATTGGTTTTTCGGGCAGCCCGTGGACGTTATCTTGTTACATGGTGGAAGGCGGCGGCAGCGACGATTATGCACGCGTAAAAACGTTGATGTATAAAGAACCCAAGCTGATGCACCACATTCTGGAAGTTACTGCACAAGCGGTAACACAATATCTTAACGCTCAGATTGAAGCAGGTGCACAGACTGTGATGATTTTTGATTCCTGGGGTGGCGTACTTTCGCATGCCGCTTACTATGAGTTTTCACTGCCTTACTTGCAGAAAATCGTGCAAGGGCTAAAGCGAGAATATGATGGCGTGAAAATTCCAGTGATTGTATTTACCAAGGGTGGTGGGTTGTGGTTGGATAGTATTGCCGATATTGGCTGCGATGCGGTGGGGTTGGACTGGACCATGGACATTGGTGTAGCGCGACAAAAAGTGGGCCATAAGGTTGCACTGCAAGGTAACCTGGATCCAGCCGTGCTGTTTGCCACGCCGGAAGTTATCCGTGCCGAGACGGAACACGTGCTGGCTAGTTATGGCTATGGCAGCGGACATGTATTTAATCTGGGGCATGGTATTTCTCAATTCACCAACCCTGACCATGCTGCGGTGTTGGTACAAGCAGTCCATGAGTTAAGCCGCAAATATCATTAAAAATGCTTGACATTTTGCCTGGTTATACACAAATCGCGCAGCTATCCATGATGAGGATAATTTTTATTATGGTATTAGAGCGTTAAATTTAACTAGTTGTTTTTATGTGTAAAAAATTCTGCCTATGAAATGAGCGGCTGGACAAAACTGTATATGGCATTAGTAGTTAGCCTAGTTATATTGGAATTGTCCACATTGTTATCCACAGCTTATGTGGACAATAAAAAATACTCAATTAAGTCAGTTGGCTTAGCTCAGTATGATAGAAATGGCTGGAGCAAATTTTATTAAATGACAATTGTTCGCGTCGCGCTAGATGTGCCATTGTCAACACTATTTGACTATTCATTAGGCAGCAGTATCGAGATCGTCCCGGGGACGCGCGTATTGGTTCCATTTGGACGCAAAAAAATGGTAGGCGTAGTAATGGAATGCGCAATGGATTCTGTCCTTTCTCCAGAACGTATCAAGCCCATTTTGCAAGTGCTGGAGGATATCCCGCCACTGCCCGATGAGCTGCTTGTTTTGCTGCGCTTCTGCAGCGACTATTACCACTATCCCCTTGGTGTTACTGTACTGTCTGCCTTGCCGGCATGTTTGCGTACCAGCCAGTTGGTCACGCTCAAAGAAGTGATGCAATACAGACTAAGCGCTAGCGGCCATGCGCTCGACTTGAGTCTACTGTCTAAGCGCAAGGTGGTGCAGCACCGCATCCTAACAGCCTTAAAGTTAAATGTATTAACTGCCGCGCAAGTGCGCGCGTTATCACCCAGCGCAGCATCTGCACTTAAAGCGTTGTCGCAAGCGGGATGGATTGAGACGTGTGCGGTGCCTGCGGTTTCCAGTACATTTACATTCAATAATACCCATACGTTGACCTTGGAGCAGCAGCAAGCCGTGGATGCAATTACTAAAGCGTTATGCTTTAGCTGCTTCCTGCTACACGGTATTACCGGCAGCGGTAAGACCGAAATTTATGTGCATCTGATGAACCGGATATTGCAGCAGGGAGGGCAAGTGTTGTTGTTGGTGCCGGAAATCAATCTTACGCCTCAGCTGGAAAATTATTTTCGCAGCCGCTTGCCGGATGTTGAGCTGATCAGTTTGCACAGTGGCTTAAGTGACGGTGAACGTATGCAGAACTGGCTGCGTGCGCAGTCCGGCCAGGCGCGTATCATACTGGGTACGCGTCTGGCAGTGTTCACGCCACTGCCACAATTGGCACTGTTGATTGTGGATGAGGAACATGACACTTCGTTCAAGCAGCAGGAAGGCTTACGTTACTCGGCGCGAGATGTGGCAATCTTTCGTGCTAGCCAGCGTGGCATACCGATTGTATTAGGATCCGCTACTCCTTCTCTTGAAAGCTATTACAACGCGCAAAGCGGGCGCTATCAAATGTTACGCCTGACCCAGCGTGCGGCGGCACAGGCGCGGTTGCCGACGGTAAGCTGTATAAACACCAGTAATATAGTTATGCAACACGGTCTCAGTGAGCCGCTTCTCAAAGCCCTGTCCGAGCGGTTACAGCGCGGGGAACAGAGCCTGATATTCATTAATCGGCGCGGTTATGCACCCGTGTTGATGTGTGGCGCGTGCGGCTGGCTGTCCGGCTGTTCAAATTGTGCGGGCAAGTTGGTGCTGCATCTTAAAGATCGCCGCCTGCGTTGTCACCATTGTGGCCACCAGGAGCGTGTGCCGCACGCCTGTCCATCGTGCGGCAACGCCGACTTGCAACCAGTTGGTATCGGTACGCAACGGGTGGAGAGTGCGTTGCAGGAGCACTTCCCCAAGGCGCGCATCCTGCGCGTGGACCGTGACAGCACGCGTAATAAAGGAACATGGCAAGCTATGCGTCAGCAAATTCAGGAAGGCGCGGTGGATATTCTGGTGGGTACGCAAATTTTGGCGAAGGGACATGACTTCCCTAATCTAACGCTGGTGGGTGTACTTAACCCGGACGGTGCGTTATACAGTAGTGATTTTCGGGCATCGGAAAAATTGTTTGCCCAACTTGTTCAAGTAGCGGGGCGCGCAGGCCGTGCCGACAAGCTGGGCGAAGTGCTAATCCAGACCGCATTTCCTGATCATCCATTGTTCCGCGCGTTACGGGAACATGATTACGATACGTGGGCAAAAACACTGCTCGCGGAACGCCAATCCGCCGGTTTCCCACCATTCATGTATCAGGTGATGCTGCGTGCTGAAGCTAAGAATGAGACCCACATGTATACTTTCCTGCAACGAGCGCGCGATGCTGCAATTGAACTCGCCATGCCAGTTGACATTTACGGTGTGGTTCCAGCGGCCATGCCGCGTCGTGCTAACCATTTTTTAGCGCAATTGCTGGTGCAAAGTGAAGCGCGAAAACCCTTGCAGCAATTCTTGCGCGAGTGGCGGCCCTTGCTGGATGCGCTACCTGCACAAAAACTGCGCTGGTCGCTAGACATTGATCCGATTGATTTCTAGATCATTAGATTAATTGTGAAATAAGGCATTTCAAGGAAATTTTTTTATGCTTCCAATTTTGATAAATTTACTACGTAACATAGTCGGCACCGACTACGTGCTGAGTGGCGAAACCGCAGCACCTTATTGTACCGACTGGCGTGGGCGCTACAGCGGCCAGGCGTTGGCTGTGGTGCTGCCTGGCGATACGCAACAAGTTGCTGCGGTAGTCGCGCTGTGTACCGAACACCGCATCGCCATCGTTCCGCAAGGCGGCAACACCAGTTTAAGCGGGGGGTCAGTACCGTTACCGCAAGGCCAACAGATCGTGATTAACCTATCACGCATGAATAAAATTCATGCGCTAGACACCACTAACTATACATTAACCGTGGAGGCAGGCTGCACCTTGTCCATGGTACGAGAGGCGGCAGAGCAGGCTAACCGCCTGTTCCCTCTTGGCCTCAGCGCCATCGCAACGCAATGTGAAATCGGCGGCAATATTTCCACTAATGCCGGTGGTATCGGCGTGCTGCGCTATGGCAACATGCGCGATCTCGTGCTTGGGCTAGAAGTTGTCTTGCCAGATGGTCGCATCTGGGATGGATTACGCAGTTTGCGCAAGGACAACACCGGCTATGATTTGAAGCACTTATTCATCGGCGCAGAAGGCACGCTGGGCATCATTACGACCGCTGTGCTGAAGTTGTTTCCACGTCCGCAATCGGTCGTAACCGCGTGTGTGGCAGTGCGCGATCCGGCAGTGGCGGTAGAGCTGCTTGCCCATTTGCGTGCTAATTGCGGCGACAAAATAAGTGCCTTCGAGATTATTTCGAGATCTTGCCTGGATCTCGTTTTAGAGCATATCCCCGATACGGTTGAGCCATTTGCTACGCGTTATGAATGGATCGTGCTGATCGAACTGTCGGAGGTGCTGCAAACGCCCTTAGACGCACCTTTGCTCAATGCGCTGCAAGCGTTCGATGCGGGCATCCTCGAGTTTGCCGTAAATTCGAAAGATAACGCCGTAAGCTGGTGGAATTTGCGCAAAAATATCAGCGAAGCGCAGAAACGCGAGGGCATTAGCATCAAACATGATGTCGCCGTGCCGATCAGCCACGTGGCAGAATTTATCGCCCAAACGAATGCTGCCCTGCGTACCGTATTCAATGGTCTGCGCATTGTTGCTTTCGGCCATATCGGCGATGGCAACATCCATTACAACATCTCAATGCTGGATTCTGCGCAAAATCCGGCATTCATTGCGCAAAGCCAACAGGTCAACAGCATCGTGTACGACATCGTGCATGGATTAAACGGCAGTATCAGCGCCGAGCATGGGCTGGGGCAACTCAAGCGTAGCGAGATACGTCATTACAAAAGTGCGCTGGAATTGGAGTTGATGCACAGCATCAAGCACGTGCTCGACCCAAATAGTTTAATGAATCCTGGGAAGCTAATGTAGCGGGTGCTCTTTGAGACTTCCCACCAGTGAAAAAACATTGGTATAGCGTGGTTTGATGAAGCTGATCGTTCGCTCCCTGAGCACGTCGCTTATAAAGCACTCGGGTTAATATCGTAGCCGTCCCACTTGGATGACTACGATAGCAATCTCCCATGCCAGTTTTACTTAAGCCGCATGTCATTTATGATTGATTTTACGCCTTTAACGTTACGAGCAACCTCTTCCGCCCTATTAATATCGGACTGGGAACTCACAAAGCCGCTTAATTGGACGACCCCCTTGTAGGTTTCGACATTTATTTCGGTAGCTTTCAGCGTAGGTTCATTAAAAACCGCTGCTTTAACCTTCGTTGTAATTACGCTATCATCTAAATATTCACCTGTCCCTTCTGACTTCGTAGTAGATGCGCAACCTAAAATTGACATGAATACGATAGCAGTGAAAGTAATAAACAAATGCCTTAATTGCTTCATGATGAATTCTCCTGATTATTTAAAGAAGTCGTCTGAGTAACCCCTTCTTTCGGTTGTAGGTGTTCCAAGCTGCTCGCGCAGATTTCCACCATGCCATAGGAAAGCTGGTGGAGTGTTACTGTAGCATGTTTGAAATGGGTCTAACCATATGTATAGACTACTATCCAAGTGTATACACAGTCTGTGCGGTATCGTACATAACTTAAGCCAATAACTCTAACTATGAATTTCGCCTAATTATTTAATTAACGGAATATGCCTATAAAATTTCAAATATTTTAATGAGTGGCTCATGTTTACTACCCCGTCACAGACAATAAATAGAAATCATCTCCTTACAGCGTTACAAGTAGATGAATTGGAACGTTTGAGACCACATCTGGAGTTGGTTCAGATGCCGCTCGGCAGCGTTCTTTATGAATCCGGTGATCGGTTACAACATGCCTGGTTCCCCACAACTGCCATCGTGTCTCTGCAATACATCATGGAAAATGGCGCTTCAACAGAAATTGCAGGGGTAGGCAATGAAGGCGTATTGGGTATTTCACTTTTTATGGGCAGTACAACCACATCTAGTCGGGCAATTGTGCAGACTGGTGGCTGCGGTTACCGTATAAAAGCTGGAGCGATGCTACAAGAATTCAATCGCGCTGAATCGCTGCAGCGGTTGTCACTACTTTATATTCAAGCATTAATTACACAGATGACACTGACTGCAGCGTGCTATAGACACCATTCGATCGAACAGCAGCTTTGCCGTTGGTTGTTATTAACCGCCGATTGGCTGACTTCTAATGAGTTGACCATGACGCAGGAGTTAATTGCCAGCATGCTTGGTGTTCGCCGCGAAGGCATTACGGAAGCTGCCGGAAATTTGAAAGATGCTGGTTTTATTAATTATCGTCGTGGGCACATTACAGTACTCGATCGGTCTGGACTGGAAACCCTCTCTTGCGAGTGTTATCAGGTGGTCAAGAAAGAATATGATTCCTTGCTTTCAACTTACGCAAGCACCAGACACTCACATTCTCAAGCGTACAGAAAAAAATAAAATCCACTTCGTTATTTAATTCACCAGAATTCCAGTTATTGAACCTCCAAAATATGCAAAGTACGGTTCGACAGATTGCCAGTGCCTATCGTCCTCCTCACATGTCCAAAACGTGCTGACCAGCTAGCACAACGCACCCTAAACAGTTTGCCTCTGCCAAAGCATAGGCGTTTCGCTCAGTGCTACATTTGCAATGTCTTACGGTCATGGTAAAAATATCGAATCACATGTTGAAGAGATAAAGCTCTATGTGCGTAAACGCACAGAAAATAGACGCTACAAATGATATTTTTCCTATTAAAAGCATTATTCATTAATTTGTATGTAGTAAGAAGGTCAGTCCGCAATGAAAAGTACGGGTATGGATCTGTATGCTACCAAAGTGGCGCGGACAAAATATCGGATTTTGATATGCATATATTCATCAGTGATTGCGTGTAATTGGCAGGGAGCATTTCTATAAATTTCGCTCAGTCATGTTAAAATGTTCGGCTGTTTTTTCCAACTTACTGCTAATTTAAACAATATGAGATGCCTTAAAGCATTTTAGTTAGCAGCCGTTACAAATCATGCTGAATAAAATTGAACCATGCATGCCATAACGGCGTACACCTCAAAACGAGATTGGGAATGCGGAGAAATTTGTATTGGCAATTGTTATTCAGTTTTAAAGGTGTTTTTAAATGATGCTTAGTAGGCCTGATATTCTTAACGCCAACCTCCTTATCGTTGATGATCAAGAGGTTAATATACGCCTGCTTGAGGTAATGCTACGTGGCGCTGGCTACACGCGCATTGCCTCGACGCAGAATCCTTATGAAGTCTGCGAGTTGTATCGCAAAAACCATTATGACCTGATTCTGCTTGATTTGCAGATGCCCGGCATGAATGGCTTTCAGGTGCTGGAAGGCTTGAAAAAAATTGAAACAGACGGCTACCTTCCGGTACTCGTTATTACTGCCCAACCGGATCACAAACTGCGCGCGTTACAAGCCGGTGCTAAAGATTTTATCAGTAAGCCTTTTGATCTGACCGAAGTACAAACACGCATCCAGAATATGTTGGAAGTGCGCCTTTTATATAAACAAATTGAAAATCACAACAAGGTGTTGGAGCAGACGGTGGAAGCGCGAACCGCAGAGCTGCGGGAAAGCGAAGCTCGTTTTCGCCGTCTGACCGAGCTATCATCTGACTGGTATTGGGAGCAGGACGAGACTGGGCATTTTACAAAAGTTTACGGTCTGGTTCTTGAGATGCTCGGAATTAAGGTCGACGACTTATTGAGTGAATCCAGTGAAACTCAAGTAGCACATTGGAATAAAGATGAGCAAGCGATGCTAGTAGAATATATAGCAGCCAGACGGCCATTCCTGGATTTCGTCTACAGGCGGCATAATCCAGATGGTTCGCAGCAATATTTTATGATTAGCGGAGAACCGATGTTCGATTCATCCGGTCGCTTTACAGGTTACCGTGGGGTGGGCAAGGACGTTACTGGAAGCATACGCGCCGCCTCATAATAATTAGACATTAGCCGTCATGGTGGCGAATGCGGCTAATGGGTGTTCATCTTTAACCTTGGCAACTATTTTTCTTCGGCACGTTTTCCTGAGCTATATCAACGGGTAGAAAACTTTTAATTTCTCACTCTGGTGACGATGGTAAAATTTTAGCTGTAACTGTCATTTCGCCACCATGCCCCAACCCTCTTTCATCCATCTGCGTCTGCACAGCGAATACTCCATTGTCGATGGCATTGTGCGCATTCCTGAGGCGATTGCCGCCGCCAAGCAGGATGTCATGCCCGCGTTGGCGCTTACCGACCTCAATAATGTATTCGGTTTGATCAAATTCTATCAGGCAGCGCGCGCAGCTGGGATCAAGCCTATCATCGGCTGTGATGTGTTCATCAGTAATCCAGCCGAACGCGACAAGCCTTCGCGTCTGTTATTGTTATGCCAGTCCAATGTTGGCTACTTGCGCTTGTGTGATTTGGTGACACGCGCTTATCTGGAAAGGCAAAATAGTGGTCGCATCGAGATACACAAACAATGGTTGCGCGACGGTACAGATGGGCTGCTCGCATTATCTGGTGCGCATCTTGGTGAGATCGGCACGGCGCTGCTGAATGGTAATCAGGCAACGGCACGTCAGTTGGCGTTAGAGTGGGCGGAGCTGTTCCCTAGTCGATATTATCTGGAAGTGCAGCGCACCGGCATGGCACGCGAAGAACTGCACGTGAGTGAAACGGTCAAACTGGCCGTAGAACTGGCGTTACCGGTAGTGGCGACACATCCAATTCAGTTTCTAAGTCGTGAAGCTTACAAAGCGCACGAGGCGCGCGTGTGCATCGCCGAAGGCTATGTGCTGAATGACAAAAGGCGCGTGCGCCAATTTACACCGCAGCAGTATTTCAAAACTCAGGCCGAGATGATGGCACTGTTCGCCGATTTTCCTGAAGCGTTGCAAAACAGCGTGGAGATCGCCAAGCGATGTAATTTGACCTTGCAACTGGGTAAACCCTATTTGCCGGATTTCCCCACCCCTAATGGCGAAAGTCTGGATGATTTTCTGCGTACTGAATCTGAACTCGGTTTGCATCAGCGCATGCTGCAGTTGTATCCAGATGAAACTATGCGCGCCGCGAAGATGGAGGAATATACCTCACGCTTGGTATTCGAAATCGAGACCATTATAAAAATGGGGTTCTCCGGTTACTTTTTAATCGTGGCAGATTTCATCCGCTGGGCCAAGCTCAATGACGTGCCAGTTGGCCCTGGCCGCGGCTCTGGCGCAGGCTCACTAGTGGCTTATAGTCTAAGCATCACCGACCTTGACCCGTTACGCTATGCCCTGTTATTTGAGCGCTTCCTGAATCCAGAACGCATATCCATGCCCGACTTCGATATAGATTTCTGCCAGGATGGGCGCGAGCGCGTTATCGAGTATGTGAAACAAAAATACGGCGCGGCGAGTGTGTCTCAGATTGCCACCTTTGGCACCATGGCGTCCAAAGCGGTTATCCGCGATGTCGGGCGCGTGCTGGATTTTCCTTACGGGCTGTGCGATCGCCTGTCCAAGCTCGTTCCGCTGGAAGGCGTCAAACCGGTATCACTTAAAAAAGCACGTGAGCTGGAGCCGGAATTTAATGCGATCATCAGCAGCGAAGAAGGCGTGGAAGAGCTGCTTGAACTAGGTACACGGCTGGAAGATTTAACGCGCAATGTCGGCATGCACGCAGGCGGGGTACTGATCGCACCGGGCAAGCTAACCGACTTTTGTCCGCTATATTACGCCGAGGGCAGCGACAAGGGCATCAGTCAATTTGACAAAGACGATGTAGAAAAAATCGGTTTGGTGAAATTTGACTTTTTGGGGTTGCGTACGCTCACCATCATTGATTGGGCGGTGAAATATGTAAACAAGATGCCAACAGGCAACGGTTTCTCCATTGAAAATCTTCCATTGGAGGACAAACCAACTTACGCCTTGCTCAAGGCAGCCAACACCACGGCGATATTTCAGCTTGAATCTCCCGGCATGAAAAAGCTGATTATCAAGCTGCAACCGGATACCTTTGAAGACATCGTGGCGCTGGTTGCGTTATATCGCCCAGGTCCGCTCGAATCAGGCATGGTAGAGGACTTCATCAACCGCAAACATGGCCGTTCCAAGGCTGATTATTTTCATCCCGAACTGGAAATTTCGCTCAAGCCAACTTACGGTGTAATTGTGTACCAAGAGCAAGTGATGCAGATCGCGCAGATCATCGGTGGTTATTCGCTGGGAGCGGCGGACTTGTTGCGCCGAGCAATGGGTAAAAAAAATGCTGAGGAGATGGCGTTGCAACGCAGTATCTTCGTGGACGGCGCTGTAGCGCGTGCTGTCAACAAGCAACTAGCAGAGCAACTGTTCGACTTAATGGAAAAATTCGCTGGGTACGGCTTCAATAAATCGCATTCTGCTGCCTATGCGTTGGTGTCCTATCAGACGGCCTATCTAAAGGCGCATTACCCGGCGGCATTCATGGCCGCCACATTGTCATCGGACATGGATAATACCGACAAAGTCCATATTTTCTATCTTGATAGCCTGGCACAAGGAATATGCATTTTGCCGCCGGATATTAACTCATCTGTAAACCGCTTTATGCCGGTGGACGAAAAAACGATTGCATATGGATTAGAAGCCATTAAGGGAACAGGTAAAGCTGCGATAGATAGCATTGAAGATGCCCGTAAACTCGGTGGGCCATTCCGCGACCTGTTCGACTTTTGCCATCGCGTAGATAAGCGCGTAGTGAACCGTCGCGCGACTGAAGCGCTAATTCGCAGTGGCGCCTTTGATACAATTTCGGATCATCGCCATCAGTTGCTGGCGTCACTCGAGGTCGCGCTGTGCAGCGCGGAGCAGAAAGCACAGTCCATCAATCAAAATAGCCTATTCGAAGACGATGCAAGTGTGACGATGTCGGTGCAAGTGAAGAATGTCCCGCGCTGGACGTTGCGCGAGCAATTGCAACACGAAAAAACTAGCTTGGGCTTTTATCTCAGCGGCCACCCCTATCAAGAATATGCCAGCGAATTGGAAAATTTCGTCAAGACACGCCTGGCCGATATCACGTCGCAAGCGCTGCCCCAAAACGGCAACAACAAACGCGGTGGAATGCCGGTAGTATTGGCTGGCATAGTGTCTGCCGTACGAATTCAGCAGACGCGGCGTGGACGCATGGCAATTGTCACACTGGACGATGGCAGCGCACAATTGGAAATGATGGTATTCAACGAAGTATTCGAGGCCAATCGCCCGTGGATACGTGAAGATGAATTGTTAGTGGTGCGCGGCAAAGCCAGTCTCGACGAGTATTCCGGCAATATGCGCGTCAATGGTGAAGAGTTACTCGATTTCGCCTCGGCGCGTTCTACTTTCGCGAAGCGCCTGGAACTTACTGTTTCATCTGACGCACGTATTAGCGTGACGCAGTTAAAAGAAATACTCACTCCCTACCGCGAGGGGAAATGCATGGCAGTAGTGTGTTACCGCAATGTAAGCGGAAGCGCAAACTTGAAGCTGGGCGAGCCTTGGAGTGTCACGCTGCACAGTGATCTAATGAGCGGATTAAAGAACCTGCTGGGCGAACAGAATGTTCATATCGTTTATTCTTGAGTAAGTTTTTTCTCTTCCAATAATTTGGTAGCACGGCGTAATGCGCTGTCCAGATCAGCCGTTACATTGTCGCTTCCCATTTCGCCAAAAAATCCTGCTTGATGCATCATGAAATAGGGTTGTGTATGTGCGCCGCACAGGACGAGATATTTGCCATTTTTGCGCAGTTTGCGCTGCATCGATGTCAGTGTGTGTAGCGCGCTCGCGTCCATGGAGATGACTTCGTCCATTTTCAAAATTAGCACGTCTGGCTCGTTTTGTTGTTGCCGCAAGATGGTTTCCAACTTGTCAGCCGCACCAAAGAACAAGGCACCGAATACGCGGTAGATCATCACGCCTTTTGGCACGGCTTTGCGTGCCAGAGGCATCTCGCTATCGTCATGGTGTGGCAATTCTTGTGCCACGCTGACATGAGTCAAGTCGGTGATGCGACGGATGAAGAATAATACCGCGAGCACCATACCAATTTCCACCGCTACGGTAATGTCGAATACCACCGTAAGCATAAATGAAATGAGCATGACAGCACTATCGCTGGCCGGATACTTTTTCAACGTTGTAAATGCTTCCCACTCGCCCATATTGATGGCAACCACCATCAGAATGGCGGCTAGCGTGGCAAGTGGAATGTGCTTGGCTAACGGGGCTGCGATGAGAATGATGAGCAGTAAAGTAATGGCATGCACCATTCCGGCGACCGGACTGTTCGCTCCCGCGCGTACACTGGTAGCGGTGCGCGCAATTGCGCCAGTGGCGGGAATGCCGCCAAAGAATGGGCAGACAATATTGGCGAAACCTTGGGCAACAAGCTCCTGATTCGGATCGTGTTTGTCATCTATCATGCCATCTGCCACCGTAGCGGAAAGCAAGGATTCAATCGCGCCGAGCAGGGCGATGGTAAGAGCAGGGGAAAACAGATAGCGCACAGTGGCGAAGGTAAATTCGGGCATCTCAAATGCGGGCAAACCCTGTGGAATCCCGCCGAAACGCGTACTTATGGTTTCCACCGGCAGATCGATTAATGCCACTATGACGGTGCCCAGCACCAATGCCACGATGAGCGAAGGTATGTGCCGTGCCCAGTTCTTGGGATAAAACAGGATCAGTAGCATGGTCAACGTTGCCAGGACAATGCTTGTCAGGTCGAAGCTAGGCAGTGCCTGGTAAAGTGCATTTAACTTGTGCGAAAACTCTGCGGGCACGCTGTCCATTTTTAGGCCGAGAAAATCCTTCACCTCGCTTAGCATAATCAACACTGCAATGCCGTTGGTAAAGCCGATAACCAGAGGATGCGGAATGAGTTTGATCAGGCTACCCAGTTTAAACAACCCCATCAACAGCAACATAATGCCCGACATGATGGTGCAAATGAACAGGTTGGCCAGCCCATACTGCATCACGATGCCATACACAATCACGATGAATGCGCCGGTGGGGCCGCCAATTTGCACACGCGAACCGCCCAATGCAGAAATGATAAAGCCGGCAATGATGGTGGTGAAAATGCCCGCCTCAGGTTTAACGCCGGAGGCAATAGCGAAGGCGATGGCTAATGGCAGCGCTACGATGCCGACAGTAACACCGGCGGTTAGGTCAGAGACAAAAAGCTGGCGGTTATAACCCCGTAGTGTGTCAAGCAATTTGGGGTGAAAAAATTCGGCCAGCTTCATAGAGCGGACTACTTAATCCTCATGCCCGGTTGTGCGCCATCGTCTGGACTGAGGATGAATAAACCGGGCGTATCGCCGGAAGCCGCCAGCACCATGCCTTCCGACAATCCAAATTTCATCTTGCGTGGTGCAAGATTAGCAACCATCACGGTCATGCGACCCTTTAATTTTTCCGGATCGTAAGCCGATTTGATGCCCGCGAACACGGTACGCGGTTGTGCTTCGCCGATGTCCAACGTGAGTTTCAATAACTTCTCCGCACCCGCTACATGCTCTGCGTTGACGATGTGTGCCACACGCAGATCGACTTTCATGAAGTCGTCGATGGAAATGTAGGATTCAGACTCTTTGCTGGTTTCAGTCATTTCTTTCTTTACTTCGTTTTGTTGATGAGCCGCGTGGCGCTGTTCGGATTGCACCGGGACCGCGGGTTGTAGACTTTCTTGATTGGCGGCGACCATGGCTTCGATGAGTTTGGGGTCGAGGCGGGTCATCAGGTGTTCGTAGGGGTTGATTTTCTCAGTTAGCGTGATTGCATCGTCCCATACAAAATTGCGATTAAGGCCAAAAAATTCTTTAGCAATTCGTTCGGTAAGAACAGGTAGTATCGGTGCCAATAGCACCGAAATTACTTTGAACTCGTGCAAGATAAGAGAGCATCGTTGTTGCAATTGATGATGGTTATTGGGGTCTTTTGCAAGAACCCACGGCTTTAAAGTATCGAACCCTTCGTTTAGTTCGTCGGCACGTTTCATTATGCGTCTAACGACATGTGCGTATTCTCGAGCTTCATATAGCTTTTCAACTTCTTGCCGGAGATGCTCGTCGTACTGTTTAAATTCAGGTGTATTTTCAACCTGAGTGTAGTTGATTTCACCATTGAAATGCTTGGTGATGAAGCCCGCAGTTCGACTCGCAATATTGATGTACTTTCCAATCAAATCACTGTTTACCTTCGCCACAAAATCCTCAAGGTTCAGGTCGAGATCTTCCATCGTGCCGTTGAGTTTAGCGGCGTAGTAGTAGCGCAGGTATTCGGTATTCTTGATATGGTCGACATAGCTCTTCGCGGTGATGAAGGTGCCGCGCGATTTGCTCATCTTCTCGCCGTTAACGGTAAGAAAACCGTGCGCGAATAGTTTAGTCGGGGTGCGGAAACCCGCGTGTTGTAGCATCGCAGGCCAGAACAGTGCGTGGAAGTAAAGGATATCCTTGCCGATGAAATGGTACAGCTCAGCATCGGAATCTTGTTTCCAGTAGTCATCAAAGTTGATGTTATTGGCGTTGCAAAACTGCTTGAAGCTGCCCATATAGCCCACCGGCGCATCCAGCCATACATAAAAATACTTGCCCGGTGCATCGGGTATCTCGAAACCAAAATAGGGAGCGTCGCGCGAAATGTCCCAGTCGGTAAGTTTGTTCTCGCCCATAGTGCCCAGCCATTCCTGCATCTTGTTGGCGGCTTCAGGTTGCAGTGTTCCGCTGCGCGTCCACTCGCGCAGAAACTGTTGGCAGGTGTCGGCGGAGAGCTTGAAAAAGTAATGGTCGGAGTTACGCCGTTCGGGTTGTGCACCAGACACGGCAGAGTAAGGGTTGATCAGTTCGATGGGTGAATAAGTAGTGCCGCACACTTCGCAGTTGTCGCCGTATTGGTCCTTGGCGTGGCATTTGGGACATTCGCCTTTGATGAAACGATCCGGTAGGAACATATTCTTGACGGGGTCATAGAATTGCTCGACTGAACGCACTTCAATTAAGCCAGCGGCTTTAAGTTTGCGATAAATCGCCTGTGCGAATTCCTTAGTCTCGGCGCTGTTAGTGCTGCCGTAGTGGTCGAACTCTACATGAAATCCGTCGAAGTCTGTCTTGTGTTCGTGCCACACGCGATCTATCAATTGTTCCGGGGTAATACCTTCCTTTTCGGCGCGAAGCATGACAGGCGTGCCGTGAGTATCGTCAGCACAGACGTAATAACATGTGTTGCCCAGCATTTTTTGGAATCGCACCCATATGTCAGTCTGAATGTATTCGACCAAATGACCCAAGTGGATGCTGCCATTGGCATAAGGCAATGCGGACGTAACCAGTATCTTGCGCGACATATATGGAAAACCCCTTGTAAAGGGCCGTAATTGTAGCAAAATTGAACTATAGGCGTGACAGGGAATCTTGGGTAGAATGCTTGCCCCCTATCGTTTTAATTGCAGGAGCAGTACATGAGTTTTACCGACGCAGAAGTACAGGCCGCACTGACAAAGTTGATTGACCCCAACACAAAAAAAGATTTTGTAGCGGGCAAATCGGTAAAAAATATAAAGATCAGCGGTGAAAATTTATCACTCGACATTCTGCTTGGCTACCCTGCAAAAAGCGTGTGGGACGAAATCCGGTTGATGGTAGAAAATCACCTGCGTAGTGCTTTACCCGGTATCAAAACTCTTTCCGTGAATGTGGGCAGCAAAGTAGTTCCCCACGCAGTGCAACGCGGTGTAAAGCTGGTTGATGGGGTAAAGAATATTATTGCGGTAGCCAGCGGCAAAGGCGGTGTGGGCAAATCCACTACGGCGGTGAATCTGGCGCTGGCATTGGCGGCGGAAGGCGCGCGCGTCGGAATTTTGGATGCAGATATTTATGGCCCTTCCATACCCACCATGATGGGCATCAAAGGCGAGCCTGTATCGCGCGATGGCAAGTCGGTCGAACCAATGCAGGGCCATGGACTGCAGGTCATGTCCATCGGCTTCATGATTCAAGGCGAGGATGTGCCTATGGTCTGGCGCGGCCCCATGGTTACTCAGGCGCTGGATCAGTTATTGAATCAGACGCGCTGGAATGAGCTGGACTATCTGGTGGTGGACATGCCGCCCGGTACGGGCGATATCCAGTTGACCCTGTCGCAAAAAGTACCGGTAACCGGGGCGATCATCGTAACCACTCCACAGGACATCGCACTGATGGATGCGCGCAAGGGGCTCAAAATGTTCGAGAAGGTGAGCATAAAAATACTGGGTATCGTGGAAAATATGAGTACGCACATCTGCTCGAAATGTGGGCACGAGGAACATATCTTCGGGAGCGGCGGAGCCGAAAAGATGTGTAACGACTACAACGTAGAGTTTCTCGGCTCATTGCCTTTAGACATTCGTATCCGCGAACAGGCCGGTTCCGGCAATCCCACCGTAGTGGCCGCCCCCGATGGTGTAATTGCCAAAGAGTACAAACAGATTGCGCGGCGTCTGGCGGTGAAAATTGCTGAAATGGCGCAAGACTATAGTGCAGCATTCCCTAAAATTGTGATGCAAAAGACGTAAGAAGAAAACGCAAAATGCAAAGTACCATGAAGCATTTATATTTTCATTCTTTTCTCTGGCCCATAACTTCTGTATCGAACTAAATATGAGCATTAAATCAGACAAGTGGATACGTCACATGGCCAAACAGCACGGCATGATCGAGCCGTTTGAGCCCGGGCAGGTGAAAGAAATGAATGGCCAGCGCATCGTGTCATATGGCACGTCGAGCTACGGCTATGACATCCGTTGCTCAGATGAATTCAAGCTGTTCACCAACATCAATAGCACCATCGTCGATCCGAAGAATTTCGATGCCAACTCTTTTGTCGAGCTCAAGAGTGACTATTGCATCATCCCGCCCAACTCTTTCGCGCTGGCACGCACCGTGGAACGCTTCCGCATCCCCCGCAACGTACTGACCATTTGTCTGGGGAAATCTACCTACGCGCGGTGCGGCATAATCGTCAATGTCACACCGTTAGAGCCGGAATGGGAGGGTTATGTAACACTGGAGTTTTCCAATACCACCCCGCTACCTGCGAAAATTTACGCCAATGAAGGCGTGGCGCAGGTAATTTTCTTTGAATCTGACGAAATATGCGAAGTCTCATACAAGGATAGGGGCGGCAAGTATCAGGGGCAGATTGGGGTTACGCTACCCAAGATATGAATTAAAATATAAATTATAGTCAGGTGAGCATAAGTAGCCTAACGTTCACATATCAATGCGCCATTCGGCAAAGTGTGAACTTAGATGAGTGATTACATTCCGCCCATTCATTGAATTCTACTGAATCATATAGAGGCATAAATTTAATGGCACCCAATCCGCAAACCATTTGGCGTAGCCCCACAGGCGAGGTGGTTGCCTGCGTGGAAAAAAACAAAGTGCTGAGTGAGAACATGGAAGAAATCCGCCAAATCTGCCAAGATGCGTTGGAAGATGCGGTACTAATGGGTTGTGATGAGCAGCAATTTCGCGCGGTACTGACTGATTTAGTCAAAGCCCTGAAAAATCCCTATCTCCCGCGCGGCTAACTGCACCAGAATAGTTAAGGTTTTTGATAAATTCCATTTGATCATCCCCGTTAATGCAGCTGGCAATCTTTTATTCACGTTACCGGATAACATAATTCTTAATGTTATTTAACACTACCCACGTTATTTAAATCTGCGACAATCCGCGCCAACTCGCTGCCCGGCAGATATTCCCCACCAAGGAGCACTGAATGAAATTTGATTTTCCCATCATCATCATCGACGAGGATTTCCGCTCGGAAAATTCCAGCGGCCTGAGCGTGCGCGCTTTGGCTGAGGCTATCCAGAAAGAAGGCATGGCGGTGCTGGGTATAACAAGTTACGGGGATTTGACTTCATTTGCGCAGCAGCAAAGCCGCGCTTCAGCCTTTTTGCTATCGATTGATGATGAGGAATTCGGCGGCGGCAGTAAAGAAGAGACGGCAATCGCACTGAAAAGCATCCGCGCTTTCGTGGAAGAGATCCGCTTTAAAAATGCCGATATCCCCATCTATCTATACGGCGAAACGCGTACTTCACGCCATATCCCAAATGACATTCTGCGCGAATTGCACGGATTCATTCATATGCATGAAGACACGCCGGAATTCGTGGCGCGGCACATCATCCGTGAAGCCCGATTATATTTGGACTCACTTGCCCCACCGTTTTTCCGCGCACTGGTAAATTACGCGCAAGATGGATCCTATTCCTGGCATTGCCCTGGCCATTCGGGCGGGGTGGCTTTCCTGAAATCGCCAGTAGGTCGAATGTTTCACCAGTTTTTTGGCGAAAATATGTTGCGTGCAGACGTGTGCAACTCGGTCGATGAACTGGGTCAGCTGCTCGATCATACCGGACCGGTAGCGGCCAGCGAGCGAAATGCAGCGCGTATTTTCAGTTGTGACCACCTATTCTTTGTGACTAATGGCACCTCTACATCAAATAAAATCGTATGGCATTCCACCGTCGCACCAAATGACATCGTGGTGGTGGATCGCAACTGTCATAAATCCATCTTGCATTCCATCATCATGACTGGAGCAATACCAGTTTTTCTGATGCCGACACGTAACCATTTCGGCATCATCGGCCCGATTTCACTGGACGAGTTTAAAGTTGAGACTATCCAGCGCAAGATCGATGCAAATCCGTTCATCAAGGATAAAAAGCAAAAGCCGCGCATTCTGACTATTACTCAGAGTACATACGATGGCGTGTTGTACAACGTGGAAACCCTCAAACAGATGCTGGATGGACAAATTGATACCCTGCTTTTTGATGAGGCATGGTTACCGCATGCTGCCTTCCATGATTTCTACAAGGATATGCACGCCATTGGCCAAGGCCGTAAGCCGTGCAAGGAATCTATGGTGTTTTCCACACAATCGACACATAAAATGTTGGCCGGATTGAGCCAAGCCTCACAGATTCTGGTGCAGGACAGCGAGGTGCGCAAACTGGACCGTGACTGCTTCAACGAAGCCTATATGATGCATACCTCTACCAGCCCTCAGTACGCCATTATCGCGTCATGTGATGTGGCTGCCGCAATGATGGAGCCTCCTGGTGGCACCGCTCTGGTAGAAGAGTCCATTGCTGAAGCACTTGATTTTCGTCGTGCCATGCGCAAAGTGGATGAAGAGTGGGGGGCTGATTGGTGGTTCAAAGTTTGGGGGCCGGATTATCTCGCCGAAGAAGGTTTGGCCTCGCGCGCGGACTGGATGTTGGGTGCAGAAGATCGCTGGCATGGCTTTGGCAACTTGGCGCCGGGCTTCAACATGCTTGATCCGATTAAGGCCACCATCATCACCCCGGGGCTGGATGTCGAGGGGGATTTCGCCGATTCCGGCATCCCGGCTGCCATCGTCACCAAATACTTGGCGGAAAATGGTGTTGTGGTGGAAAAAACCGGTCTCTATTCTTTTTTCATCATGTTCACCATTGGTATCACCAAGGGACGCTGGAATACCATGGTAACCGAGTTACAGCAATTCAAGGATGACTATGACAAAAATCAGCCACTATGGCGCGTGCTGCCAGAGTTTGTCGCCAAATACGCACGCTATGAGAAGGTTGGCCTCCGTGACCTTTGTGACAATATCCACGGCATTTACAAGATTAATGACGTAGCGCGGTTAACCACGGAGATGTACCTTTCCAACATGGAGCCCGCCATGAAGCCATCCGACGCCTTCGCTAAAATGGCGCACGGCGAGATTGACCGCGTGTCGATTGATGAGCTGGAGGGACGCATCACCAGCGTGCTGTTGACGCCTTATCCACCAGGCATTCCGCTACTCATTCCGGGTGAACGCTTCAACAAAACCATCGTGGACTACCTCAAGTTTGCGCGTGACTTTAACCAGAAATTTCCAGGATTTGAAAGCGACATTCATGGCTTGGTGGCAAATGAAGATGGTGACGGGCCACGCTATTATGTGGATTGTGTAAGATAAAGGTGGGTGCGGTCCGAACTTGAATCCATGTCTGAACGAGAGATTTTGAATCTGGGAAGAGTAACGATGCTTTGGTTTGGCCTACTTATCAATGCTTCTTCGCTTTGAATTGTGGTGCATTTTTGGAATTTAATGTGCGTCACGCCTGGATCACTATCATCATCGCCGATGATGTCTGAAATTACGTTGGACAGTTGCACATTCATCTGGATTAACGTTTATTGCATGTACTGAATATGCTGATCGTGAGAGGCCAGCAACATGTCGCGTTGCCGTAATACCACACGTAGTATACAAATTTTATCCGTCAGGCGAAAAATTCCGGACGGCAGGCCATAGCTCATCAACGGTTACAGCCACGGGAAATAGAGATCATCTAACTTGCGACCGGAGACATTTTGTACTTGCCATGCATTGACGAAATTCACAGCCAATCCACGCGCTATGGGAATCCTGTAAGGCGGTACCCAATACACACTTGTCGTGCTATTGCCACCGTATCCACGCTGCGGCGCATCAGCCAGTCCACCCCTCTGATTTCGGTGAAATGTTAAATTCCCGGTTCACGTCTCGCCGTATCGTGTTTCTGTCAAACGTATTGCGGCCGAAGGCCGACTATTACGCTTATTTGATGTTGGAAGAGGCTCCCTTTGACAAGGGGGGTGTAAATATGGATAATCATGGGTTGCTCCTGGAGGGATTCCCGAGCGGTTAAAGGGATCAGACTGTAAATCTGACGGCTCTGCCTTCGAAGGTTCGAATCCTTCTCCCTCCACCAGTTTTTGTTTGTGGCTTGGCGATTGAGTTGCCTAAGCTTGTTGTGCTCAGTTTCATGTCGTTTTGGCGGCAAAGTGCGCGGGTGTAGCTCAATGGTAGAGCAGAAGTTTTCCAAACTTACGACGAGGGTTCGATTCCCTTCACCCGCTCCAGTTTGAGTTGGCCCATGTGGCTCAGTGGTAGAGCACTCCCTTGGTAAGGGAGAGGTCGCGGGTCCGATTCCCGCCATGGGCACCAATAGTTAGTATTGTTGAGATTCTTTTGTTAATTCGGTGTTGATGAGGAAAAATCATGGCAAAGAGTAAATTTGAGCGTACCAAGCCGCACATTAATGTGGGTACAATTGGTCACGTTGATCATGGCAAAACCACCCTGACTGCGGCGATTACCACGGTGCTATCCAAGAAATTTGGTGGCGAAGCCAAGGCTTATGATCAGATTGACGCAGCGCCGGAAGAAAAGGCGCGCGGCATCACCATTAACACCGCTCACGTCGAATATGAGACGTCTGGGCGTCACTACGCCCACGTTGACTGCCCTGGCCACGCGGATTACATTAAAAACATGATTACTGGCGCTGCGCAAATGGACGGAGCCATTCTGGTGGTGTCTGCCGCCGATGGTCCTATGCCGCAAACGCGCGAACATATTCTGCTGGCCCGTCAAGTTGGCGTGCCCTACATCATTGTCTACATGAATAAAGCCGACATGGTGGATGACCCTGAGCTGCTTGAATTGGTTGAAATGGAAGTGCGTGAGCTACTTACCAAGTATGATTTTCCTGGTGATGACACCCCGATTATAATCGGTAGCGCACTTAAGGCTTTACAAGGTGATCAGTCTGAAATTGGCGAGCCTTCCATTTATCGTCTGGCCGAAGCGCTAGATGCCTACATACCGCAACCTATGCGCGTCATGGATGGAACTTTCTTGATGCCTGTTGAAGACGTCTTCTCTATCTCTGGTCGAGGCACTGTGGTGACTGGTCGGGTTGAGCGTGGAGTCATCAAAGTGGGTGAAGAAATTGAAATTATTGGCCTCAAACCTACTATTAAAACTACTTGTACTGGCGTGGAGATGTTCCGTAAGCTGCTTGACCAGGGTCAAGCTGGGGATAACGTTGGTGTACTGTTGCGCGGTACGAAGCGTGAAGAAGTTGAACGTGGTCAAGTTTTGGCTAAGCCTGGCTCCATTACGCCGCATACTAAATTTACAGCCGAAATTTACGTGCTCAGTAAGGATGAGGGGGGGCGTCACACCCCATTCTTTCAGGGTTACCGCCCACAATTTTACTTCCGGACTACTGACGTGACGGGTGCGGTTGAACTGCCGGCTGGCACTGAAATGGTGATGCCGGGAGACAATGTATCGGTGACGGTGAGTTTGATTGCCCCAATTGCGATGGAAGAAGGTCTGCGTTTCGCGATACGTGAGGGGGGGCGTACCGTCGGTGCGGGTGTGGTGGCTAAGGTGATTGAGTAGCGGAGGTAGTGTGGGTGGAGGTGCGTTTAAATGGCGGATTCTTCACGGCGATTTGTTTGTATTTCCATTTAAAAATTAGGCCAGTAGCTCAATTGGTAGAGTATCGGTCTCCAAAACCGAGGGTTGGGGGTTCGAGACCCTCCTGGCCTGCCAGTAAATCAGAAGACGGACAGATTGCGCATGGCGGATAAAATTAAATTGGTTGTTGCGTTTATGTTCGTTGCGGCGGGCATAGCGGGGTTTTATGCTTTGCATGAAAGTGCTGCGGTGGTAAAGCTTGCGGCGATATTGTTCGGATTTTTGTTGGCTGTTGCTGTAGTTTGGACGACTTCACCTGGCAAGCGTCTGTTTGCGTTTGGTGCGGAATCTGTAGCGGAAGCTAAGCGTGTGGTGTGGCCGTCACGTAAGGAGACGGTGCAAACTACAGGGGTGGTGCTTCTGTTTGCGGTTGTAATGGCGTTGTTTTTGTGGGCGGTTGATGCCGGTTTGTTGTTGTTGGTTAATAAACTAATGGGGCGTGAATAGTGTCCAAGCGTTGGTATGTGGTTCATACGTACTCCCAGTTTGAAAAATTTGTACAGCGTGCGTTGCCGGAGCGTATTCAACGCGCAGGTTTGGAGGATCAGTTCGGTCAGATTTTGGTGCCGGTGGAAGAGGTTGTAGAGCTGAAGCTGGGTCAGAAGAATATCAGTGAGCGTAAATTTTTCCCGGGCTATGTGCTGGTTGAGATGGAGATGACCGACGAGAGCTGGCATCTCGTTAAAAGTACGCCTAAGGTTACTGGATTTTTGGGTGGTTCGGCAATGAAGCCTACTCCTATTAGCGAAAAAGAAGTGCAAAATATAATGCACCAGATGCAAGCTGGGGTGGAAAAGCCGAGACCTAAGGTGCTATTTGAAGTGGGTGAAGCGGTGCGTGTTAAGGATGGTCCGTTTACTGATTTTCATGGTGTGGTGGAAAATGTTAATTATGATAAGAATAAATTGCGGGTGGCGGTGACTATTTTTGGCCGTTCAACACCTGTAGAGCTCGATTTCGGTCAAGTTGAAAAAGCTTAAGGTTGAGGATGAATGGAGGGGACGATTGTGCTCGTCCTTTTTCTTGTTGTAATAATACTGTATTGAGCGGGGAGAGCGTAATAGCGTTCGTTTGAACCCATAGGGAGATGTGTGATGGCAAAGAAAATTATAGGTTTTATCAAGCTGCAAGTTCCTGCTGGCAAGGCAAATCCTAGCCCGCCTATCGGTCCGGCGCTTGGTCAGCGTGGGCTGAATATAATGGAGTTTTGCAAGGCTTTCAACGCGCAGACTCAGGGCGTGGAGCCGGGCTTGCCAATTCCGGTAGTGATTACAGCTTTTGCAGACAAGAGTTTCACTTTTATTATGAAGACTCCGCCTGCGACCATTCTAATTAAGAAGGCGGCGGGTTTGCAGAAAGGTAGCCCTAGGCCGCTTACAGAAAAGGTTGGCAAGTTGACCCGTAAACAAGCGGAAGAAATTGCAACAACCAAGATGCCAGATCTGACCGCTACCGATATGGATGCGGCGGTGCGTACTATTGCTGGCAGTGCGCGTAGCATGGGTATAGTGGTGGAGGGCATATAGAATGGCACATATTTCTAAGCGTTGTAAGGCACTGATTGCCAAAATTGATCGTAATAAGCTGTATGTTATGAGTGAGGCATTGAGTCTGGCAAAAGAAACGGCTACGGCCAAGTTCGACGAGTCTATTGATATAGCAATCAACTTGGGTATAGATGCACGTAAGTCGGATCAGCTGGTGCGTGGTGCTGTGGTGTTACCCAAGGGTACTGGTAAAACTGTGCGTATTGCTGTATTTGCTCAAGGCGCAAAGGCTGATGAAGCTAAATCTGCTGGCGCGGATGTGGTGGGATTTGAAGATTTAGCGGAGAGCATCAAGGCTGGCAATATGGATTTTGATGTGGTGATAGCCTCTCCTGATGCTATGCGCATCGTTGGTCAATTAGGACAGATTCTTGGTCCGCGTGGTTTAATGCCTAACCCTAAGGTGGGTACAGTTTCCGTTGATGTGGCTGGTGCCGTGAGGAATGCCAAGGCTGGTCAGGTGCAATATCGTACTGACAAGAATGGTGTTGTGCAGTGCACCATTGGACGCGCTTCATTTCCGCCAGAGGCGTTGCGTGAAAACTTACTGGCGCTGGTCGATGCCTTAAACAAGGCAAGGCCAGCTACTGCCAAAGGTGTGTACTTAAAGAAAGTGTCTGTTTCCAGTACCATGGGTGTGGGTATTCGTATTGAGCAGGGCAGTTTGGCAGAATAATTGTAATTATACGACATGATTGATTTGTCTGTCATGCCGTTAACAGGCTTTGAACTGCTGTTATTGGCAGGTTGTCAAAGATCGTAAGTACCTATAGGGTTTAATGTGCAGGGGCATTGTGTGGCGGCATTAAGATCGAGGCTGTTGTTCTCTGTTTCATGACGCTTACGTAGATGGTGTGCCCATGAGCAGGGGATATTTCTTGGCTTAAGGACGCGGTTGTTAACAATGGATCGCTGAGCTTTGGTTTGGTGCTCCAGCTGAAGATGGAGAATGATTTGGGTTTAAATCTGCAAGAAAAACAAACAATAGTGGCTGACGTTAGTGAGCAAGTAACGCAGGCTCAAACTATTGTTTTGGCAGAGTATCGTGGTATTGCAGTCAGTGATATTACCAAGTTGCGTGCCAATGCACGTAAGTCTGGGGTGTATCTGCGTGTGCTAAAAAACACATTGGCGCGCCGTGCTGTGCTTGGTACTCCGTTTGAGGGTCTGGCGGAAAAAATGGTTGGTCCGTTAATCTATAGCATCAGTGCTGATCCTGTTGCGGCAGCAAAAGTAGTGCATGAATTTGCCAAGACGAATGGCAAGTTGGTAATCAAGGCAGGCGCGATGGTGGGTTCTGTGATGTCTGCGGAGCAGGTCGCTGTGCTGGCTGCTATCCCAAGCCGAAATGAGTTGATCGCACGTTTGATGGCGACTATGAATGCCGCGACTAGTACTTTTGTGCGTGGCCTAGCCGCTATCCGCGATAAGAAGGAAGCCGAAACGGTTGCCGCTTAACGCTCTTACAACATTTTTTGAATTAACATTTAGGAGAGCAACATGGCTGTTAATAAGGCTGACATTCTGGACGCAATTGCACAGATGACTGTGTTGGAGTTGTCTGCATTGATCAAGGAGATGGAAGAAAAATTTGGTGTGTCCGCTGCTGCTGTAGCAGTCGCTGCGCCAGCCGCCGCTAGTGCTGCTGCGGCGGTTGAACAAACTGAATTTAGTGTGATGTTAAGTTCTGCCGGTGCCAGCAAGGTAAATGTGATCAAAGTGGTTCGCGCGATTACCGGTCTTGGGTTGAAAGAAGCTAAAGATTTAGTAGATGGGGCACCGAAATTGGTTAAAGAAGGTGTGAGCAAAGCTGATGCTGACGCTATCTTGTCGCAATTGATCGAGGCTGGTGCAACTGCTGAAATCAAGTAATTATAGTGCGCGTCGAAAGGCTGACGGATGCCCGCCAGCCTTTTGCCGTTTTAAGAAGATAACGGATAACAAATTACAAAATGTTTTTTGTTCATTATCTTTTCCCTCGGTCGTGGAGATATCATGAGTTATTCTTTTACTGAAAAAAAACGTATTCGTAAAAGTTTTGCGAAACGTATCGGTGCTTTGCCGATACCATTTTTGCTGTCCACGCAACTAGAATCATACAGTGCTTTTCTTCAGGCTAACCAATTACCTGATCAGCGTATCAATGACGGCTTGCAGGCGGCTTTTCATTCTATTTTTCCGATTGAGAGCCACAATAAATATGCGCGTCTTGATTTTGTCAGTTATAACTTGGGTATGCCACCCTTCGATGTGAAGGAGTGCCAGCAACGCGGCCTGACTTACGCGTCCCCGATACGCGCTCGTGTTCGTCTGACCTTATTCGACAAGGAGGTATCCAAGCCGAGTGTCGTGAAGGAAGTGAAAGAGCAAGAAGTATATATGGGTGAAATTCCCCTAATGACCAATACTGGTTCATTCGTAATTAATGGCACTGAGCGCGTTATCGTGTCGCAATTGCATCGTTCACCTGGCGTATTCTTTGAGCATGACCGCGGCAAGACGCATAGCTCCGGCAAGTTACTATTTTCTGCGCGCATTATTCCCTATCGCGGTTCGTGGTTGGATTTTGAGTTTGATGCTAAGGACTATGTCTATTTCCGTATAGATCGTCGCCGTAAAATGCCGGTCACTATTTTACTGAAATCATTGGGTTATACGCCAGAGCAAATACTTTCGGCATTTTTTGAATTTGATACTTTTCATCTCGGAAAAAAAGGTATCCAGTTTGAGGTGGTGCCAGAACGGTTACGTGGTGAAGTGGCACGCTTTGATATCTTAGACAAGAGTGGCAAGGTGATCGTAGCCAGTGGTAAGCGCATTACTGTGCGCCATATCCGTGAAATACAGGAAGCTGGTATTGATAAGTTGGCGGTAGAGGAAGACTTTTTATTCGAACGTGTGCTAGCGCACAACGTGATAGATAAGGATAGTGGCGAAATCATCGCCAATGCCAACGACGAGATCACAGAAACACTGCTGGCCAAGTTGCATGCGGCTGGAGAGAAAAAAATTCGCACGCTATATACCAATAGTCTGGATCAAGGCGGCTATATTTCGCAAACTCTGCGTGCTGATGAGACTACCGACCAGTGGACAGCGCGAGTAGCTATCTATCGTATGATCCGTCCCGGAGAGCCGCCCACAGAGGACGCGGTGGAAAATCTATTTAATGGCCTGTTCTTTTCTGAAGAGCGATACAACTTATCGGTTGTGGGGCGTATGAAATTTAACCGTCGTATTGGGTCAGATGAGCTGACGGGGTCGGTCACGTTATCTAATGAAGATATTGTGGCGGTGATTAAGATTATGGTCGAGTTGCGCAATGGTCGTGGCGAAATTGACGATATTGATCATCTTGGCAACCGGCGTGTGCGCGCTGTGGGCGAGTTGGCCGAGAATCAGTTTCGTACTGGGCTAGCTCGTGTCGAACGTGCGGTAAAGGAGCGTTTAGGTCAGGCTGAAGCGGACAATCTGATGCCACATGATTTGATTAATGCAAAACCAATTTCTGCGGCGGTCAAGGAGTTTTTTGGCTCTAGTCAGTTGTCGCAATTCATGGATCAGACCAACCCTTTGTCCGAAGTGACGCACAAGCGCCGTATTTCTGCGCTTGGCCCGGGTGGGTTGACTCGCGAACGTGCTGGTTTCGAAGTGCGTGACGTGCATCCAACACATTATGGTCGTTTGTGCCCGATTGAGACGCCAGAAGGACCGAATATTGGTTTGATCAACTCGTTGGCGTTGTATGCGCGCATCAATAATTATGGTTTTATCGAAACTCCCTATTGTCAGGTGGCTAAGGGTAAGGCGACTGATGAGGTTAAATACTTGTCCGCGATTGAGGAGGGTAAGTTCACTATTGCTCAGGCTAATGCTGAGTTAGATAGTAAGGGAAAGTTTACTAATGATGTAGTTTCATCCCGGCAACACAATGAGTTTGTGTTGGCTTCTCCAGATCATATTGAATACATGGACGTGGCGCCTGCCCAAGTGGTATCGGTGGCAGCGGCACTGATACCTTTCTTAGAGCATGATGATGCAAATCGAGCTTTAATGGGTGCCAATATGCAGCGCCAAGCTGTACCTTGCTTGCGCGCAGAGAAAGCGCTAGTCGGAACCGGAGTCGAACGCACTGTAGCGGTGGATTCAGGGACCACAGTGCAGGCATGGCGTGGCGGGCGAATAGACTACGTGGATGCAGGCCGTATTGTGGTGCGCGTTAATGACGATGAAACTACACATGGTGAAGTCGGTGTTGATATCTATAATCTGACCAAGTACACCCGCTCCAATCAGAATACCAATATCAATCAGCGTCCACTGGTCAAAATGGGAGATGTGATTGCCCGTGACGACGTAATCGCCGACGGCGCATCCACCGATATGGGCGAGTTGGCTTTGGGCCAGAATATGCTGGTGGCGTTCATGCCTTGGAATGGCTATAACTACGAGGACTCGATTCTGATTTCCGAGCGTGTGGTGGCGGAAGATCGCTTCACTTCTATCCATATCGAAGAGCTTACAGTAGTAGCGCGTGATACCAAGCTTGGTTCGGAAGAAATTACTCGTGATATTCCTAATCTGTCCGAGGGGCAAATGGCACGTTTGGATGAGTGCGGCATTGTGCATATCGGCGCGGAAGTTGGGGTTGGTGATGTATTGGTTGGTAAAGTCACGCCCAAAGGTGAAACTCAACTAACACCGGAGGAGAAACTGCTACGTGCTATTTTTGGCGAAAAAGCATCTGACGTTAAGGATACTAGTTTACGCGTGCAAGCGGGTATTTCTGGAACCGTGATAGATGTGCAGGTGTTTACGCGAGAAGGGCTGCAACGTGATCAGCGTGCGCAACAGATCATTGACGACGAATTGAAACGTTACAAGAAAGATTTGGCGGATCAAATGCGTATCGTTGAGGCCGATGTGTTTACCCGTCTGGGTAAGCTGCTATTAGGCAAGGTAGTTAATGGAGGGCCTAAAAAACTGGTTAAGGGCACCAAGTTAACCAAGGATTACTTGGCTAGCTTGGAGCGTCATCAGTGGTTCGATATACGTCTCGCGAGCGAAGACACTGCATCGCAATTGGAACAAGTCAAAGAAGGTTTGGCACAGAAGCGTTTGGAGTTCGATGCGGCATTTGAATTAAAGAAGCGTAATTTGACTCAAGGCGATGAGCTGCAAGTTGGTGTGCAGAAGATGGTTAAGGTGTATGTGGCGGTGAAGCGTCGTTTACAGCCTGGCGATAAGATGGCGGGTCGTCATGGTAACAAGGGTGTGGTGTCACGCATTGTGCCAGTAGAAGACATGCCGTACATGGCTGATGGTACGCCTGTTGATATCGTGCTGAACCCACTTGGTGTTCCATCGCGTATGAATGTGGGGCAAATCTTGGAAACTCATCTGGGTTGGGCAGCCAAGGGTTTGGGGAATAAGATTGGTAAGATGCTGGAATCACAAGCTAAGATTGAAAAAATACGCACATTCCTTGGTAAGATTTATATGCATGACCAAGCCGCGGAGATCGCTGAATTTAGTGATGAGGAAGTGTTAGACCTGTGCCGTAATCTGAGCGGAGGTGTGCCCTTCGCCACGCCAGTGTTCGATGGCGCGAATGAAGATGAAATTAAGGATATGTTAGAGCTAGCAGGTTTGCCGCGTTCTGGCCAGATAACGCTATACGATGGGCGCACTGGGGTTGCATTTGACCGATCAGTCACAGTTGGTTATATGCATGTACTGAAGCTGAACCACTTGGTGGATGACAAGATGCATGCACGTTCCACTGGCCCATACAGCTTGGTAACACAGCAACCATTGGGCGGTAAGGCGCAGTTCGGTGGTCAGCGTTTCGGTGAAATGGAAGTGTGGGCGCTGGAAGCGTATGGCGCAGCCTATACGCTGCAGGAAATGCTTACGGTCAAATCAGATGACGTGGCCGGACGCACTAAAATTTACGAGAGCATTGTCAAGGGCGATCACAAGATTGATGCCGGCATGCCGGAGTCGTTCAATGTATTAACCAAGGAAATCCGCTCCCTGGGCATTGATATCGATCTTGTTCGTCATCGAGAGTAGAGCGCGGCGCGCTCTGAGCGCCGCTCAAGATTGGTGCGCCGGGCGCACCCTACATTGCTGCCGAATATTTAGGAGTTACATATGAAAGCATTGCTGGATTTGTTCAGGCAAGTTACGCAGAAGGAGGAGTTCGACGCGATCAAGATCGGGTTGGCTTCACCGGAGAAAATTCGTTCTTGGTCCTACGGCGAAGTGAAAAAGCCGGAAACCATTAACTACCGGACTTTCAAGCCGGAGCGGGATGGTTTGTTTTGTGCCAAGATTTTTGGCCCAACCAAAGATTATGAGTGCTTGTGCGGTAAGTATAAACGTTTGAAACATCGTGGGGTGATCTGCGAGAAATGTGGTGTGGAAGTAACGCTATCTAAAGTGCGTCGCGAACGTATGGGGCATATCGAACTGGCAAGTCCAGTAGCGCATATTTGGTTTTTAAAGTCATTGCCGTCGCGTTTGGGAATGGTGCTGGATATGACGTTACGCGACATAGAGCGCGTACTCTATTTCGAGGCTTACGTAGTGACCGATCCTGGGATGTCCACGCTCGAACGTGCTCAATTGCTTTCCGAGGATGATTATCTGGCCAAGCTGGAAGAGTATGGCGATGAGTTTTCTGCAGTAATGGGAGCGGAAGGCATACGCGCGCTCTTGCACGCGTTGGATGTGCCAGCAGAGGTGGAAAAGCTGCGCGCTGATCTTGAAGCGACCAGCTCCGAAACTAAAATCAAGAAATATGCGAAACGATTGAAGATTCTTGAGGCATTTTTGGTTTCGGGCATCAAGCCTGAGTGGATGATTATGTTGGTGCTGCCCGTGTTGCCACCAGAGCTACGTCCATTAGTGCCGCTAGATGGTGGTCGCTTTGCGACTTCTGATTTGAATGATTTGTATCGTCGTGTAATTAACCGGAATAACCGTTTGAAACGCCTTTTGGAGTTGAAAGCGCCGGAAATTATTGTGCGTAACGAGAAACGTATGCTGCAGGAATCAATTGATTCGCTGCTGGATAATGGCCGTCGCGGCAAGGCAATGACTGGTGCCAACAAGCGTCCGTTGAAGTCGCTTGCTGACATGATCAAGGGCAAAGGTGGCCGCTTCCGTCAGAATTTGCTGGGCAAGCGCGTAGATTATTCTGGCCGTTCCGTAATTGTGGTGGGTCCGCAACTGAAATTGCATCAGTGCGGCTTACCTAAAAAAATGGCGCTGGAGCTATTTAAGCCATTCATTTTCCATAAATTGGAAATCCTCGGGTTGGCCACAACCATTAAGGCAGGCAAGCGTATGGTGGAAGCGGAGGAGCCAGTTGTGTGGGATATTTTGGAAGATGTTATCCGTGAACATCCGGTGCTGTTGAATCGAGCGCCTACGCTGCATCGTCTTGGTATTCAGGCGTTTGAACCGATACTGATTGAAGGCAAGGCAATCCAGTTGCATCCGTTAGTTTGTACCGCTTTTAACGCCGACTTCGACGGTGATCAGATGGCCGTGCACGTGCCGTTGTCGCTGGAAGCGCAGATGGAATGCCGCACCTTGATGCTGGCTTCCAATAATGTGCTGTCACCCGCCAATGGTGAGCCTATCATTGTTCCGTCGCAGGATATCGTGTTGGGGTTGTACTATATGACGCGCGAAAAAATCGGTGCGCTGGGCGAGGGCGCGTTGTTTGCTGATGTGTCTGAAGCGCTACGAGCTTATGAATCTGGTCATGTAGATCTGCATGCCAAGGTGGTCGTACGCATTAAAGAAATATGCTTGGATGAAAACAATGAGCGTCAGGAAAAGCGTACTCGCTATGAAACTACCGTGGGACGTGCCATTCTGTCAGATATTTTGCCAGCCGGTTTGCCGTTCAGTTTAGTTAATAAGGCATTAAAAAAGAAAGAAATCTCTCGTCTGATTAACACCAGTTTCAGCCGTTGTGGTTTGCGCAACACTGTGATCATGGCTGACAAGTTAATGACCACCGGTTTTACTTATGCTACCCGTGCCGGTATTTCTATTTGCTTGGACGACATGTTGGTGCCACCGCAAAAAAATGAGTTAATTAACGCGGCAGGAAAAGAGGTTCGTGAGATTGACGTGCAATACACATCTGGCTTGGTGACTCAGGGCGAACGTTACAACAAGGTAGTTGACATCTGGGGTCGCACGGGTGATCTAGTAGCCAAGGCTATGATGGATCAACTGGGTAGTGAGCCGGTGATAGACCGTGTCAGCGGCAAACAGCTTGCTGATAAAAAAGGCAAAGTGGTGATGCAGGAGTCTTTTAATTCCATTTATATGATGGCAGATTCTGGTGCGCGCGGCTCTGCGGCTCAAATTCGTCAGTTAGCAGGTATGCGTGGCCTGATGGCCAAGCCGGATGGTTCGATCATTGAAACCCCGATTACCGCTAACTTTCGCGAGGGGTTAAATATGCTGCAATACTTTATTTCCACCCACGGTGCACGAAAAGGTTTGGCCGACACTGCATTGAAGACTGCGAATTCTGGTTACCTAACGCGTCGATTGGTAGATGTGACCCAGGATTTAGTGGTGGCTGAGGAAGATTGTGGCACTAGCAATGGTGCTGCAATGAAGGCATTGGTTGAAGGAGGCGAGGTAATTGAAGCATTGCGGGAGCGCATACTAGGTCGTGTTGCTAGCAAGGATATCGTCAACCCAGAAAGCAGCGAAACTCTATATGAAGCGGGCACTCTGCTGAATGAAGATATGGTGGAACGCATTGAGTCGTTGGGTGTTGACGAAGTTCACGTGCGGACGCCTCTAACATGTGAAACTCGTTATGGTTTGTGCGTCAAATGTTATGGTCGTGACTTAGGTCGAGGTGGCCCTGTGACGGTAGGTGAGGCCGTTGGCGTAATTGCCGCGCAGTCAATCGGTGAGCCAGGTACCCAATTGACCATGCGTACCTTCCACATTGGTGGTGCAGCATCGCGTACCGTGGTGGCTAGTCAGGTCGAGGGTAAATCCAATGGTCAGGTGAAATACAGCGCAAACATGCGTACCGTCAGCAATACACGAGATGAGTTAGTGGTGGTAGCGCGTAGTGGTGAAATAATGGTTACCGACGATCATGGACGCGAGCGCGAGCGTCACAAGGTGCCATATGGCGCGATGTTGACCGTGCGTGAGGGCAGCCTGGTTCGCGCAGGCGAAGTGCTGGCTACATGGGATCCCCATACCCGTCCTATTATTACCGAATATGCCGGTCGGGCGCGTTTTGAAAATGTAAAAGAGGGTGTTACTGTTACCAGGGAAATTGATGAAGTAACTGGATTGTCAACTCTTGTGGTGGATCCTAAGCTTGCTGGTACGCAAGGCAAGGGTGTGTTGCGACCATTGGTGCGCTTGCTCGACGCGGAAGGCCACGAGATCAAGATTGCCGGTACAGAATTACCAATTTCAGTGACTTTTCAGACGGGTTGTATTATCACTGTGGAAGATGGTCAGTATGTTGGCGTGGGTGAGGTGCTGGCACGTATTCCGCAAGAAAGCAGCAAGACACGTGACATTACTGGTGGTCTTCCGCGCGTGGCGGAGCTTTTTGAAGCGCGTTCGCCCAAGAATGCGGGTATGTTAGCGGAAGTTACCGGAACGGCATCGTTCGGTAAGGATACCAAAGGTAAGCAACGTTTGGTTATCACCGATATGGAAGGTGTGGCGCATGAATTTCTGATTACTAAAGACAAGCATGTGCTAGTACACGATGGACAAATGGTGACTCAAGGCGAGATGATTGTGGATGGTCCGCGCGATCCGCATGACATTTTGCGCTTGCTGGGCGTGGCAGCGCTAGCGCGTTATATTGCCGACGAAGTGCAGGATGTGTATCGCCTGCAGGGCGTTAAGATTAACGACAGGCATATTGAGGTGATAGTGCGCCAGATGTTGCGCCGAGTGCAGATTGTGGATGAGGGTGATACTAAATTTATCCCAAAAGAGCAGGTAGAGCGTGCGGATTTGCTTCAAGAGAATGAACGTGTTGAGAAAGAAGGCAAGCAGCCAGCAACTTATGAATACATGCTGCTGGGAATTACCAAGGCTTCATTGTCTACTGATTCGTTTATTTCTGCGGCATCTTTTCAGGAAACTACGCGCGTGCTGACCGAAGCCGCGATTATGGGCAAAAGAGACGAGTTGCGTGGATTAAAGGAGAATGTCATTGTAGGCCGATTGATTCCGGCTGGTACAGGCTTGGCTTATCATGCCGCACGGCGAAAACAGCGGCTAGGGACGGGTACGGTAGCGATGAAGTTGAGCGAAGAAGGGGAACGGGTTACAGAAGTCCAGGATAATTAGCTTGCTTGACAGTTTTAGTATCTTTCAATAGAATGCGCGGTCTTTTTGCCCATCCATGGCTGGGTAAAGCAGCGTCGCTTATAAGGTTATTTTTTATATAGTTGATAAGTAAAATTTTTAGGAAAATTTAGATAATGCCAACCATCAACCAATTAGTGCGTAAGCCTCGTGTTTCCGAGCCTGAGAAAAGTAAAGTCCCTGCTCTGGGCGGGAGTCCGCAAAAGCGGGGGGTGTGTACTCGTGTGTACACTACAACACCAAAGAAGCCAAACTCTGCCTTGCGTAAGGTTGCTAAGGTTCGGTTAACCAATGGTTTTGAGGTTATCTCATACATTGGTGGTGAGGGTCATAATTTGCAAGAGCACTCGGTGGTGCTTATACGTGGCGGCCGTGTAAAGGATTTGCCTGGCGTGCGTTATCACATGGTGCGTGGTAGTTTGGATACTGCAGGTGTGAAGGATCGTAAGCAGTCCCGTTCCAAGTACGGTGCTAAGCGCCCAAAAAAGGCGTAATGTATTGTTAGGCCTGTGGTTTGTGAATTCGTCAGTTAACATGAGGTTTTAAGATATGCCAAGACGTAGAGAAGTTCCAAAGCGCGAAATCCTTCCAGATCCAAAATATGGTAATCAAGATCTTTCTAAGTTCGTTAATGTTTTGATGGCTGCGGGTAAGAAATCTGTTGCCGAACGTATTCTTTACGGTGCTTTGGATCAAATTGTTAAAAAAAGTGGTAAGGATCCGATCGAGGTATTTAATCTGGCGATGGCCAATGTTAAGCCTCAGGTTGAGGTAAAAAGCCGTCGTGTCGGGGGAGCTAATTATCAGGTTCCTGTTGAGGTTCGTCCTTCGCGTCGAATGGCATTGGCTATGCGTTGGCTCAAAGATTTTGCACGTAAACGCGGTGAAAAATCGATGGGTATGCGGCTGGCTGGTGAATTGCTTGACGCGTCAGAAAGCCGTGGAGGCGCAGTTAAAAAACGTGAAGAAGTTCATCGTATGGCTGAGGCAAATAAAGCCTTTTCGCACTTCCGGTTCTAGAAGTTTATCGGCCGTTTTTGAAAGTTTTATAAATTGGGTAATTTATTGTGGCACGGAAAACATTAATCGAGCGATATCGAAATATCGGCATTAGCGCGCATATAGATGCGGGTAAAACCACGACTACTGAACGTGTTTTGTTTTACACGGGTGTGTCGCACAAAATCGGCGAAGTGCATGATGGCGCCGCAGTGATGGACTGGATGGAGCAAGAGCAGGAGCGGGGTATTACCATTACGTCGGCGGCGACGACTTGTTACTGGAAAGGTATGGATTCCAGTTTGCCTGAGCATCGTATTAATATCATTGACACGCCAGGGCATGTTGACTTTACTATTGAAGTTGAGCGATCGATGCGTGTGCTGGATGGTGCGTGTATGGTGTATTGCGCTGTGGGTGGTGTGCAGCCGCAGTCCGAAACAGTGTGGCGTCAAGCTAATAAATATGGTGTGCCACGTTTGGCTTTTGTTAATAAGATGGATCGCTCGGGTGCAAATTTTTATAATGTTTACGAGCAAATGCGTACTCGTTTGCGTGCCAATGTGGTGCCGATCCAATTGCCGATTGGGGCAGAGGAAAAATTTGAGGGTGTGGTTGATTTGGTGCGGATGAAGGCGATTTACTGGGATGAGGCTTCTCAGGGCATGAAATTTGAGTTGCGTGATATTCCCGCCAATCTGATGGCGTCAGCGCAAGAATGGCGTGCGAAGATGGTGGAGAGTGCGGCCGAAGCAACCGAAGAGATAATGAATAAGTACCTCGAGGATGGCGATTTGTCCGAGGCTGAGATTAAGCAATGCTTGCGTATCCGTACCATTGCTGGCGAAATAGTTCCGATGTTATGTGGTTCTGCCTTCAAAAATAAGGGGGTGCAGGCCATGCTGGATGCGGTTGTTGACTATCTACCCGCACCTACTGATATTCCGTCAGTTAAAGGGGAGTTGGAAAATGGGGTGATAGGGGAGCGTAAGGCGAATGACGATGAGCCGTTCTCTGCGCTGGCATTTAAAATCATGACGGATCCATTTGTGGGGCAGTTAATTTTTTTCCGCGTGTATTCTGGTCAGTTGAAAGCGGGCGATACAGTTTACAACCCGATCAAAGGTAAAAAAGAGCGCATTGGCCGAATTCTGTTGATGCATGCTAATGAGCGAGAAGAAATCAAAGAGGTTTTTGCAGGTGATATTGCAGCTGCGGTGGGCTTAAAAGAGGCGACTACGGGTGAGACTTTGTGTGATCCAGCCAATGTGATTACGTTGGAGCGTATGGTATTCCCTGAGCCAGTGATACATATTGCTGTTGAGCCGAAGACAAAGGCTGACCAAGAAAAAATGGGCATGGCCTTGAATCGTTTGGCAAAAGAAGACCCGTCCTTCCGTGTTCATACTGACTTAGAGTCAGGTCAGACTATTATTTCTGGTATGGGTGAGTTGCATCTAGAAGTTTTGGTTGAGCGTATGAAGCGTGAATTTAGCGTGGAGGCGAATGTTGGTGCGCCGCAAGTGGCTTACCGTGAAGCGATACGCAAGATGGTCGAGGTTGAGGGTAAATTTGTTAAGCAATCTGGTGGTCGTGGTCAATTTGGTCATGTATGGTTAAAAATTGAGCCAAATGAAACGGGTAAGGGTTTTGAGTTTGTTGATGCTATTAAGGGTGGGTCAGTTCCACGGGAATTTATTCCGGCGGTGCAAAAAGGCTTGGAAGATACCTTGCCTAATGGTGTATTGGCTGGTTTCCCTGTGGTAGACGTTAAAGTTACTCTTTTCGACGGCTCCTACCACGACGTGGATTCCAATGAAAATGCATTTAAGATGGCTGCCTCTATGGGTTTCAAGGATGGTATGCGTAAGGCAAGTCCAGTGCTGCTAGAGCCGATGATGTCGGTCGAGGTGGAAACGCCAGAGGATTATACTGGTACGGTGATGGGTGATCTGTCATCGCGCCGCGGTATGGTTCAAGGAATGGATGACATGATTGGCGGTGGAAAAATCGTGAAAGCCGAAGTGCCTTTGGCGGAGATGTTTGGCTATTCTACTGCGTTGCGTTCCGCAACCCAGGGTCGGGCAACATATACAATGGAATTTAAGCATTATACCGAAGCGCCAAAAAATGTGGCTGAAGCGGTGATGAGTAGCAGGAAATAATTTTTGAATAACTCATGAATCGTCAATAATCAAGGAACTTTAAATCATGGCAAAGAGTAAATTTGAGCGTACCAAGCCGCACATTAATGTGGGTACAATTGGTCACGTTGATCATGGCAAAACCACCCTGACTGCGGCGATTACCACGGTGCTATCCAAGAAATTTGGTGGCGAAGCCAAGGCTTATGATCAGATTGACGCAGCGCCGGAAGAAAAGGCGCGCGGCATCACCATTAACACCGCTCACGTCGAATATGAGACGTCTGGGCGTCACTACGCCCACGTTGACTGCCCTGGCCACGCGGATTACATTAAAAACATGATTACTGGCGCTGCGCAAATGGACGGAGCCATTCTGGTGGTGTCTGCCGCCGATGGTCCTATGCCGCAAACGCGCGAACATATTCTGCTGGCCCGTCAAGTTGGCGTGCCCTACATCATTGTCTACATGAATAAAGCCGACATGGTGGATGACCCTGAGCTGCTTGAATTGGTTGAAATGGAAGTGCGTGAGCTACTTACCAAGTATGATTTTCCTGGTGATGACACCCCGATTATAATCGGTAGCGCACTTAAGGCTTTACAAGGTGATCAGTCTGAAATTGGCGAGCCTTCCATTTATCGTCTGGCCGAAGCGCTAGATGCCTACATACCGCAACCTATGCGCGTCATGGATGGAACTTTCTTGATGCCTGTTGAAGACGTCTTCTCTATCTCTGGTCGAGGCACTGTGGTGACTGGTCGGGTTGAGCGTGGAGTCATCAAAGTGGGTGAAGAAATTGAAATTATTGGCCTCAAACCTACTATTAAAACTACTTGTACTGGCGTGGAGATGTTCCGTAAGCTGCTTGACCAGGGTCAAGCTGGGGATAACGTTGGTGTACTGTTGCGCGGTACGAAGCGTGAAGAAGTTGAACGTGGTCAAGTTTTGGCTAAGCCTGGCTCCATTACGCCGCATACTAAATTTACAGCCGAAATTTACGTGCTCAGTAAGGATGAGGGGGGGCGTCACACCCCATTCTTTCAGGGTTACCGCCCACAATTTTACTTCCGGACTACTGACGTGACGGGTGCGGTTGAACTGCCGGCTGGCACTGAAATGGTGATGCCGGGAGACAATGTATCGGTGACGGTGAGTTTGATTGCCCCAATTGCGATGGAAGAAGGTCTGCGTTTCGCGATACGTGAGGGGGGGCGTACCGTCGGTGCGGGTGTGGTGGCTAAGGTGATTGAGTAAATATGTATACAATAAGATGTTATATTATTGTATAATAATTAGTTAATTTGAAATTGTGGCAATAGCGCCAAAAATAAAGTAAAGAATTTATGAAAAATCAAAATATTCGTATACGCCTAAAAGCATTCGATTATCGTCTAATTGATCAGTCCGCGTCCCGTATTGTAGAGACTGCGAAGCGTACTGGCGCGGTCGTGAAAGGCCCTATTCCGTTGCCTACTAAAATTGAGCGTTTTGATGTTTTGCGTTCTCCGCATGTCAATAAGGCTTCGCGTGATCAATTTGAGATTCGTACGCATTTGCGTATGTTAAATATAGTTGATCCGACTGAAAAAACTGTAGATGCGCTGATGAAGCTAGATCTGCCTGCGGGCGTGGATGTTGTAATAAAGTTGCAGTAGTTGTGGGTAAGTGAATCGGCTGGCCAATTGTAGTCAGCCCCTTAAAAAGGATATAGAATGAGCTTAGGACTTATTGGTCGAAAGATTGGTATGACCCGCATTTTTACCGATGACGGAGTGTCTCTGCCGGTGACAGTGTTGGATGTATCAAATAATCGAATTACTCAAATTAAAACCATTAATACTGATGGCTATACTGCGCTCCAGGTTACGTTTGGTGTGCGTCGCGCAACCCGTGTAACGAAAGCGGCTTCAGGTCATTTTGCTAAGGCAGGGGTGGCGGCGGGTAGTGTTCAAAAAGAATTTATTGTTACCTCAGGCGAATTAAGTGGTCTGCAGGCGGGTGGTACGTTAAGCGCAGATTTATTTAAGATTGGTCAAAAAGTGGATGTAACTGGCGTTACACTTGGTAAGGGTTTTAGTGGTGTAATTAAGCGTTATCATTTTAGTTCTGGTCGTGCTACGCACGGTAATTCAAAATCTCACAATGTGCCTGGTTCTATTGGGATGGCGCAAGATCCAGGTCGCGTGTTTCCGGGTAAACGAATGTCTGGACATTTAGGTGATGTACAGCGTACCGTGCAAAACCTCAAAATAGTCCGTATTGATGTTGATCGCCAGTTATTGCTGGTAATGGGTTCTGTTCCTGGTTCAAAAGATGGGAGTGTTGTTGTGCGCCCAGCAGTAAAGGTGGGTGGATAATGGAACTTAAGGTTATTGACGGTAAAGGTCTGGTGAGTACCAGTATGTCGGCTTCCGATAAGTTATTTGGTCGTGAATACAACGAGGCGCTGATCCATCAGGTGGTGGTCGCGTATCAGGCTAATGCTCGTTTTAGCAATAGCAAGCAAAAAGGCCGTAGTGAAATTGCGAAAAGCACGCGTAAGCCTTGGGCTCAAAAGGGAACTGGTCGTGCACGTGCTGGTATGGCATCTAGCCCACTGTGGCGCGGTGGCGGTAAAATTTTTCCAAACAGTCCGGACGAAAATTTTACTCAGAAGATTAACCGTAAGATGTATCGTGCTAGTTTGGCCTCTATTCTCTCACAATTGGTGCGCGAAAATCGCTTGACGGTGATTGACAGTCTGGCGATTGAGGCTCCAAAAACTAAGCTTTTAGCAAAAAAGATGGTGGATATAGGTTTTGATTCAGCGCGCGTACTAATTATTGTTGGTAGTATTGATGATAATCTATATTTGTCCTCGCGTAATTTGCCAAATGTGCATGTGTTAGAGGCTTATAAAGCGGATCCAGTGAGTCTGGTGTGTGCTCAAAGGGTGCTTGTGACACTTGATGCCATGAGAAAATTTGAGGAGGTGTTGGCATGAGCAATCAAAAATTCAGCCAAGAGCGCTTAATGAACGTGTTACAAGCTCCGCAGCTATCTGAAAAAGCTACGTTTATTTCTGAGAAATACGAGCAAGTAATTTTTCGTGTTAATTCTACCGCGACGAAGCCAGAAATTAAAGCTGCTGTCGAGTTGATGTTTAAAGTGGATGTGGAAAGCGTTCAGGTTGCCCTGGTTAAGGGTAAGCAAAAACGTTTTGGCAAGTTCATGGGCCAGCGTAAAGATTGGAAGAAGGCATATGTATGTCTCACGCTTGGTCAGAAAATCAATTTTTCTGAGAGTGAGCAAGGATAATATGGCGCTAATTAAACTTAAACCAAGCTCTCCAGGACGGCGCGCCGTCGTGCGTGTAGTCAATAGTGATTTGCATAAAGGTAAGCCACACGCGCCGTTGTTGGAAAAAAAGAACAGAACGGCTGGTCGTAACCATAATGGGCACATCACTGTCCGTCATATGGGTGGCGGACACAAAAAGAATTACCGCATAATTGACTTTAAGCGTGATAAAGACAGTGTCTCGGCTATAGTTGAGCATTTGGAATATGATCCGAATCGCAGCGCGCATGTGGCGCTCTTGTGCTACGCTGATGGCGAGCGTCGTTACATTGTGGCTCCAAGGGGGGTAATGGTAGGCTCTCAGCTTGTCAGTGGCTCGGAGGCTCCAATTAAGGCGGGGAATGCTTTGCCATTACGTAATATTCCGGTGGGTTCAACTATACATTGCATTGAAATGATGCCAGGTAAAGGTGCGCAGTTGGCACGTTCGGCTGGGACTTCAGTGCAGTTGTTGGCACGTGAGGGCGGTTATGCGCAATTGCGTTTGCGTTCAGGCGAAATTCGCAAGGTTCATGTGGATTGTAAGGCGACTATAGGTGAAGTGGGTAATGCTGAGCATAGCTTGCGGTCTATCGGTAAGGCTGGTGCAATGCGTTGGCGTGGAGTGCGTCCGACTGTGCGCGGTGTGGCGATGAATCCGGTAGATCACCCGCATGGGGGTGGCGAGGGAAAAACTGCTGCTGGTCGTAATCCGGTTAGTCCATGGGGTGTGCCTGCTAAGGGCTTCCGCACGCGTCGTAATAAGCGCACTACGGGCATGATAGTCCGTCGCCGCTTTCAGGCTTAAGGGGTAAAAAATATGGCACGTTCGATTAAAAAAGGTCCGTTCGTTGATGCTTACTTAATAAAAAAAATTGAAACAGTGCGCGCGAACAGTGATAAGCGGCCGGTTAAAACGTGGTCGCGTCGCTCTACAGTTCTTCCTGAATTTGTTGGTCTAACCATTGCTGTCCATAATGGTAAGCAGCATATTCCTGTGTATATCTCTGAAAATATGGTGGGTCACAAACTTGGTGAATTCTCGTTGACCCGCACTTTCAAAGGACATGCTGCTGACAAAAAAGCAGTAGTCAAGAAAAAATAAGGAGGTATGATGAATACAGTTGCGATAGTGAAGGGGGTTCGTCTTTCGGCTCAAAAAGGTCGTTTGGTAGCGGATCAAATTCGTGGTTTGCCAGTTAATAAGGCTTTAAATACATTAGCTTTTAGTCCAAAAAAAGCTGCTGTAATTATTAAGAAAGGCTTGGAGTCTGCGGTCGCTAATGCTGAGCACAATAATGGTGCTGACATTGATGACTTAAAGGTTGCTACTATCTACGTGGATAAAGGTGCATCGCTAAAGAGAACATCGGCTCGCGCTAAGGGGCGAGGCAATAGCATCGAAAAACAGACCTGTCACATTACGATTATTGTCGGGAGCTAAAACAGATATGGGACAAAAAATCCATCCAATCGGTTTCCGATTGAGTGTTCAGAAAAACTGGACTTCAAAGTGGTATGCTAACAGCAAGAATTTTGCCGGAATGCTCCTTAAAGATATAGAGGTGCGCAGTTATTTGAAGAAAAAGCTTTTTGGTGCAGGTGTATCAAAGATCGTCATTGAACGGCCAGCCAAAAATGCTAAAATTACAATTTATACAGCTCGCCCTGGTGTTGTGATTGGTAAAAAAGGTGAGGATATTGAATCCCTGCGAACTGAGTTGAGAAGACGCATGGAATTGCCTGATGTTGCGCTTAATATTGAAGAGGTGCGAAAACCCGAAATTGATGCGCAGTTAATTGCGGAAAGTATTACATCGCAGTTGGAAAAACGTATTATGTTTCGTCGTGCCATGAAGCGGGCTATGCAGAATGCAATACGTCTGGGTGCTCAAGGCATAAAAATTATGAGTGCTGGTCGTCTTAATGGAATCGAAATTGCGCGAACTGAGTGGTATCGCGAAGGACGAGTTCCGCTGCATACTTTGCGTGCTAATATTGACTATGGTACTGCTGAGGCTAAAACGACTTACGGCATTATCGGGGTCAAAGTTTGGGTTTATAAAGGTGATCATACTGAAGTAGATGAGGTGTCTTTGCCGATAGTGTCTGAGCCTGAAAAAAGAGTAAGAAAGTCGGGGGCGAAACATGCTACAGCCAGCTAGAAGAAAATATCGCAAGGAACAAAAAGGTCGTAATACTGGAGTTGCTACACGAGGTAATAAAGTTAGCTTCGGTGAGTTTGGTCTTAAAGCTGTTGCTCGTGGTCGTTTGACGGCTCGTCAGATTGAGGCGGCACGGCGCGCCATGACTCGTTACATTAAACGTGGTGGACGAATTTGGATTCGTATTTTTCCGGATAAACCGATTTCTCAAAAGCCCGCTGAAGTACGTATGGGTAACGGTAAAGGTAGTCCAGAGTATTATGTTGCCGAAATTCAGCCCGGTAAAATGTTGTATGAAATGGATGGTGTAGATGAGTTAATAGCTCGGGAAGCGTTTCGCTTAGCTTCTGCTAAGTTGCCTATTGCCACTACGTTTGTAATTAGACAGGTAGGAGCATAAAGCAATGAAAGCTGATGAATTAAGAGTGAAATCAATAATGGATTTGAATCATGAGTTGTTGTCTTTAACTAAGGCTCAATTTGGCCTGCGTATGCAGGTGGCAACACAGCAGTTGAATAATAATAGTCAGCTTCGCAAAATTCGTCGAGACATTGCTCGTGTGAAAACTATATTGACTGAAAAAGGTACTCAATAATGAGTGTAATAAATTTAAAGCGAACACTTACTGGTGTAGTTGTAAGCAATAAAATGGACAAAACCGTTACCGTGTTGGTCGAGAGAAAGATTAAGCATTCTTTGTTGGGTAAAGTCTTGCGTGTTTCAAAAAAATATCATGCTCATGATGAAAATAATGAATTTATTCAGGGTGATTTGGTATTTATTGAAGAATGTCGGCCATTGGCTAAAACCAAGAGTTGGCGTGTGACTAAATTGGTAGAAAAATATCAGGCGGCTTGACGCTGAATTTTTACTAAGCTTGGTTTTAGTTGTGTTTATTGCTTGCTTTATTTCACGATATTGCATATACTACAAATCTTCGTTTCACTGCTGCTTCAGGTTGGCGGCGATCTAACCCAAACGGGTTCCAAAACTAGCCGTTATTATGCGGATAAAGTTGGAGTATAAATTATGATACAAATGCAATCTATTTTGACTGTTGCTGACAATACTGGTGCGCGTTCAGTAATGTGCATCAAGGTGTTGGGTGGTTCAAAATGTCGGTACGCGGCTATAGGGGATGTAATTAAAGTCAGCATAAGAGATGCTGCGCCCCGTGCTCGAGTGAAAAAAGGTGAGGTATACAGTGCGGTGGTAGTGCGTACGGCTAAGGGTGTGCGTCGTCCAGATGGTTCTTTGGTAAAATTTGACGGTAACGCTGCGGTTCTTCTAAATGCGAAGCTTGAGCCGATTGGCACTCGAATTTTTGGTCCGGTTACGCGTGAATTGCGTACTGAGCGGTTTATGAAAATTGTATCGCTCGCCCCTGAGGTTTTGTAAATAAAGAGAACTGTGTAAACGATGGTATAACGCAGTCTAAGGAATAGTCATGCGCAAAATTAAAAAAAATGATGATGTAATCATTATTGCAGGAAAAGATAAGGGTGGTCGTGGTAAGGTAATGCGTGTTCTTGGTGATCGTTTGTTGGTAAGTGGCGTTAACATGGTTAAAAAACATCAAAAGCCAAATCCTGTAAAAGGATTGGTTGGTGGTATTGTGGCTATGGAAATATCGATCCATGCCTCCAATGTTGCTATTTACAACGTGATGTCAAAAAAGGCTGGCCGTGTAGGTGTTAAAATTCTAGAAGATGGTCGCAAAATGCGCGTCTTTAAGTCGAGTGGTGATGTGGTTGGCGCGTAAAAAAGGGGGGGGTATGGCTCGTCTATATGATTTTTATAAGGGTACAGTGGCTCCGGAATTGATGAAGCAGTTTGGCTACAAGTCCATCATGGAAGTGCCGCGTATAGAAAAAATCACTTTAAATATGGGTGTGGGTGAGGCGGTAGCGGACAAAAAAGTTATGGAGCATGCGGTTGGCGATATGCAAAAAATTGCTGGGCAAAAACCGGTGGTGACTAAGTCAAAAAAATCTATCGCAGGTTTTAAGATTCGTGAAAATTATCCTGTCGGGTGCAAAGTTACTTTACGCAAAGTTCGTATGTATGAATTTCTAGATCGTTTGGTGTCTGTGGCTATTCCGCGGATCCGCGATTTTCGTGGTATTTCCGGAAAAGCGTTTGATGGTCGTGGTAATTACAATATGGGCGTCAAAGAGCAGATTATCTTCCCGGAGATCGAATATGATAAAATCGACGCGTTGCGTGGCATGAATATTACTATTACTACTAGTGCGAAGACCGATGAAGAGGCGCGTGCGCTCCTTTTGGCTTTCAAATTTCCGTTGAAGAACTGAGGGCAAAATGGCTAAAGCAGCTGTCGTTAATCGCGAACAAAAACGTCGCGACATTGTAAAAAAATACTCTATTAAGCGTGCTGAGTTGTTAGTAATTATAGCTAATGTTAAGTTAAGCGATGAAGATCGGTATGTTGCGCGTCAAAAATTGCAGGCGCTTCCGAGAAACTCTAGTCCTGTACGTTTGCGTAATCGTTGCTCATTGACTGGACGTCCGCGTGGTGTTTTCAGCAAGTTTGGTCTGGGTCGTATCAAGTTGCGTGAGTTTGTGATGCGCGGCGAGGTTCCTGGTGTAATTAAGGCAAGCTGGTAGGGGGTGAACTATGAGTATGAGTGATCCGATCTCCGACATGCTAACGCGCATTAGAAATGCGCAGATGGCGGAAAAAATAAATGTAAAAATGCCATCTTCCAAATTAAAAGTGGCGATTGCCCAAGTATTGCAAGATGAGGGTTATGTGGAAGGGTATAGTATTAATAGTGTAGATGGTAAGTCTACGTTAGAAATTGGTCTAAAATACTATGCGGGGCGACCGGTGATTGAGAAAATTCAGCGCGTAAGTCGTCCTGGTCTGCGCATGTATAAGGGTTGCGATGATATACCTAATGTAATGAATGGCTTGGGTATTGCTATTGTGTCTACTTCAAAAGGGTTGATGACTGACCGCAAGGCGCGTGCCAATGGAATTGGTGGCGAAGTGTTGTGCATAGTCGCGTAACGGGGTAATTATGTCTAGAGTCGCTAAAAATCCTATAGTTTTGCCTGTTGATGTCGAAGTCATGCTGGTCGCCAATGAGGTTTCTGTTAAGGGTCCGTTAGGAACAATGAGGCAAGTGCTGAGTAATGATGTTGTTGTGCGCCATGAGGGTAAGGAGTTGTTGTGCAAGGCTAGTAATGAATCTGCGAAAGCGGATGCTATGTCTGGCACTATTCGTGCATTGATTGCTAATATGGTACAGGGTGTGACCAAGGGTTTTGAGCGTAAGCTGATCTTGGTTGGCGTTGGTTATCGTGCTCAAGCCACTGGTGATGCTCTTAATCTGACTCTTGGTTTTTCCCATCCTGTAGTTTATAAAGTTCCTGTTGGTGTGACTGTTTCGACGCCGACTCAAACTGAAGTTGTATTAAAAAGCACAAATAAGCAGCAGGTTGGTCAAGTTGCCGCTGAAATTCGCGCGTTCCGTGAACCTGAGCCCTACAAGGGTAAGGGGGTTCGTTATGCCGAAGAGGTGGTGAAGTTGAAAGAAACTAAGAAAAAATAATTGAGGTTGATAATGTTTATCAAGAATGATGCGCGTCAGCGCAGGGCTCGTAAAACACGTGCTAAAATTGCCGGTCAAAAATCGATCCGTTTGGCGATACGTCGCAGCAATTTACACATTTATGCTCAAGTAATTTCTGCTTGCGGTAGTAAGGTGTTGGTGAGTGCTTCTACTTTGGAGGCTGAGGTGCGAAAAGAGTTTGCTAATGGGGGTAATATCGCGGCTGCCATATTGGTGGGAAAGCGTATCGCTGAAAAAGCCAAAAGTGCTGGTATTGCTGAAGTTGCTTTTGATCGCTCTGGTTACAAATATCACGGTCGCGTAAAAGCGCTTGCTGCTGCGGCGCGTGAGCATGGCTTGAAGTTTTAACTTGAGGTGAATGATGGCTAAAGCGCAGGGAAGAATGCAGCAATCAGAAGACCGTGGTGATGGTCTTATTGAGAAGATGATTTCGATCAATCGTGTAACTAAGGTGGTGAAAGGGGGTCGCATTATGGGATTCGCTGCACTTACCGTGGTTGGAGATGGCGATGGTCGCATAGGTATGGGTAAGGGGAAATCTAAGGAGGTGCCTGTTGCTGTACAAAAATCGATGGAAGAGGCACGTCGAAAAATGATTAATGTTAATTTAAATAAGGGCACTCTGCACCATACGGTGATTGGGCGTCATGGCGCTGCTAAGGTTTACATGCAGCCAGCATCGGAAGGTACTGGAATTATTGCAGGTGGCGCGATGCGCGCTGTGTTTGAGGCGGTGGGTGTGCATAACGTATTGGCTAAGTGCATTGGTTCAAGTAATCCATACAACGTAGTGCGCGCAACTCTTAATGGGCTGCAGGCTATCAATTCTCCATCTGAAATTGCTGCCAAGCGTGGTATGAGCATTGAAGAAATTCAGGGGTAATATAATGGTTCAGTCTCAGCAGAAAGTTAAAATGGCAGCCGGAATGCTTCATGTAACGCTAGTTAAAAGCGTAATTGGCACCAAAAAGTCGCATCGTGCGTGCGTGCGCGGGTTGGGTCTGCGCCGTTTGAATCATGCAGTCATGGTGGAAGATACGCCAGCTGTACGAGGCATGATTAATAAAGTTTGTTACTTGGTTAAGTGCGAGGTATAAATGCAACTCAATAAAATTAAACCTGCAGAAGGCTCGACACACGTTAAGCGTCGCGTTGGACGTGGTATTGGTTGCGGACTGGGGAAAACTTGTGGTCGTGGTCATAAAGGTCAGAAATCGCGTTCTGGCGGTTTTCATAAGGTTGGGTTTGAGGGTGGTCAGATGCCGTTGCAACGTCGGTTGCCCAAACGCGGTTTCATATCTTTGACTCGTTATGACAGCGTTCAAGTGCGCTTATCTGACCTGGAAAAAATGACAGTTGATGTGATTGACTTGTTGGCACTGAAGCAGGCCGGAGTCGTTCCTGCTGCTGCACTAATTGCTAAAGTGGTGATGTCTGGCGAGATCAAGCGTTCCGTAATATTACAAGGTTTGTTGCTTACTAAGGGTGCTCGTGCTGCTGTCCAAGCGGCTGGCGGTAGTGTCGCAGAGTAATGGTGGGCTCCGTGGATGTGGTATCTAAAAAGCGTTTGAATAATGGAAAGTATGGCGATCTTGGCCGCCGTTTGTGGTTTTTGTTGGGTGCATTGATAGTATACCGCATTGGCGCCCATATACCAGTCCCCGGCATTGATCCTGTCGTGCTAGCCGAATTGTTCAATTCGCAAAAAAGTGGCATTTTGGGCATGTTTAACATGTTTTCTGGTGGCGCTCTTTCGCGTTTTACGATTTTAGCGTTGGGCATAATGCCATATATATCTGCTTCTATTATTATGCAGTTGGCTACGCATGCTGTACCGCATTTGGAGCAGTTGAAAAAAGATGGTGAGGCTGGGCGTCGTAAGATTACTCAGTATACTCGCTACGGTACTTTGGTGTTGGCGTTGTTTCAGGCATTTGGCATGTCCGTAGCGTTGCAATCTCAGTCTGGCCTAGTTGTACATCCCGGTATTATGTTTCAATTGACAACAGTAATGACATTGTTGTCCGGCACTATGTTTTTAATGTGGCTAGGGGAGCAAATTACTGAGCGTGGTTTGGGCAATGGGATTTCTCTGATTATTTTTGCCGGAATTGCTGCTGGATTACCTAATGCAATTGGTAGTACTTTAGAGTTGGCGCGGACGGGTGCATTTTCTATTCCGCTTGTGTTGTTACTGTTGTTTGGTTCCATTGGAATTACTGCTTTGGTGGTGTTTGTTGAGCGGGGTCAGAGAAAAATTCTTGTTAATTATGCCAAACGTCAGGTTGGAAATAAGATTTATGGCGGTCAAAGCTCACATTTGCCACTGAAGGTGAATATAGCTGGAGTAATCCCGCCGATTTTTGCTTCAAGCATTATTTTGTTCCCGGCTACTTTAGCAGGTTGGTCTGCTACCGGCCAAGGTTTGACTTGGTTAAAGGACTTTAGTGAAATGCTGTCGCCTGGCCAGCCTATATATGTGATGTTGTATGCGTCGGCGATTGTTTTCTTTTGTTTTTTTTATACCGCGCTAGTTTTTAATCCAAAAGAGACAGCGGAAAACTTGAAGAAAAGTGGTGCTTTTTTGCCAGGTATTCGCCCGGGTGATCAGACAGCTCGCCATATTGAGAAAATCATTTTACGCCTAACTTTGGTTGGTGCGGTGTATGTGACATTAGTCTGTTTATTGCCGGAATTTTTGGTTGTAAAATGGAACGTGCCATTTTACTTTGGTGGAACATCGTTATTAATTATGGTGGTGGTAACCATGGATTTTATGGCACAAGTTCAATCATATTTGATGACGCATCAGTATGAAAGTTTGTTAAAGAAGGCAAGCTTTAAGGGCGGGTTGGTTCGCTGATGGCCAAAGAAGATGCGATGCAAATGCAAGGTGAGATTGTTGAGTCTCTTCCTAATGCAACTTTTCGTGTTAAATTAGAGAATGGCCATGTCGTTCTGGGTCATATCTCAGGTAAAATGCGTATGCACTACATTCGTATTTTACCAGGTGATAAGGTTACTGTTGAACTGACTCCTTATGATCTGACTAAGGGGCGGATTACGTTTCGCGCTAAGTAGTAGTTACCTGTAGAATTGAGGAGGGGGAAATGAAAGTACATGCGTCAGTAAAAAAAGTGTGTCGTAATTGTAAAATAGTACGGCGTAAAGGAGTGGTACGCGTGATCTGTAGTAGCGATGCACGCCACAAGCAGCGCCAGGGCTAAGTGAGGGTGAGCTAAGCTTTTTCTCTCAGGTGGCAATTTTTAATGCCTTTTTAAACGATAGGGTAGTTGTATGGCTCGTATTGCAGGGGTAAATATTCCAAACCATCAACACACTGTAATCGCATTGACTGCGATCTATGGTGTCGGTACCACTCGAGCGCGTAAAATATGCGCTGCTGTAGGGATTAATGCCGCCACCAAAATAAAAGATCTCGCCGATGCGGAAATGGATAAGTTGCGCGACGAAGTTGCTAAATTTACTGTGGAAGGTGATTTGCGTCGAGAAATTTCGATGAATATAAAGAGGTTAATGGATTTGGGTTGCTATCGAGGTTTGCGCCATCGCCGTGGGTTGCCAGTGCGAGGCCAGCGAACTCGCACTAATGCGCGTACTCGCAAAGGTCCGCGGAAGTCTGTCGCTGGCGCCAAGAAGTAATTTCGAGAGGATTGATTATGGCTAAAACAAATGCGCGAGTGCGCAAGAAAGTAAAAAAGAACGTAGCCGAAGGTATTGCTCACGTGCATGCTTCATTTAATAACACTATTGTGACAATTACTGACCGTCAAGGAAATGCTTTGGCGTGGTCAACTAGTGGCAGTAATGGTTTTAAAGGCTCGCGTAAAAGTACACCGTTTGCTGCTCAAATTGCTGGTGAAACTGCCAGTAAGGCGGCTCATGAATGTGGTGTGAAAAACCTTGAAGTGCGCATAAAAGGACCGGGGCCTGGTCGTGAGTCGGCGGTGCGCGCTTTAAATGCGGCAGGTTTTAAAATTACCAGTATTTCTGACATTACGCCAGTGCCACACAATGGTTGCCGTCCGCCAAAGAAGCGTCGTATCTAATTTTAGGAGATAGCCTTGGCTAGAAATCTTGATCCAAAGTGCCGTCAGTGCCGTCGTGAAGGCGAAAAACTGTTTTTGAAGGGCGAAAAGTGTTTTACCGACAAATGTGGGATTGAGCGACGTGCTTATCCTCCGGGTCAGCACGGGCAGAAGAAAAATACCCGATTATCTGACTACGGTGGGCAACTACGAGAGAAGCAGAAAGTGCGCCGTATTTATGGCATGCTTGAACATCAGTTCCGTTTAACTTATCGCTCTGCAGAAATACAGCGCGGTATTACTGGTGAAAATTTATTGCAATTGCTGGAATCTCGCCTAGATAACGTGTCGTATCGTATGGGTTTTGGTGCATCTCGTTCGGAGGCGCGTCAAGTGGTTCGCCACAATGGTATTTTGATAAATGGCAAACGTGTAAATATACCGTCCTATCAGGTTCGCACTGGTGATGTGGTCGAGATAGCAGGCAACGCTAAGATGCAGCTACGAGTTAAGGCATCTTTGCAAGCAGCCGAGCAACGAGGTTTTCCTGAGTGGGTTGAGGTTGATTCTAAAGCTATGAAAGGTATATATAAGTCTAAGCCCCAGCGTTCGGAACTACCAGCATCAATTAATGAGCATCTTATTGTCGAGTTGTATTCCAAGTAATTTATGCGGAGTCGGATATGTACAACAATGATTTTCTGAAACCCCGCATTATTGAAGTGCAAAGAGTTTCTAGCATGCAAGCTAGAATTGTAATGGAGCCTTTTGAACGTGGCTATGGGCATACACTTGGCAATGCTTTGCGTCGAATTTTGTTGTCTTCTATGCCTGGCTATGCTCCGACGGAGGTGAAAATTGCTAGCGTTTTACATGAATATTCGTCTATTGATGGTGTGCAGGAAGATGTAGTTGAGATCTTGCTTAATTTAAAGGGTCTAGTGATCAAGCTTCATAACTCTAACATGGCAATACTTACTCTTAAAAAAGAGGGCGTTGGTGTTGTGACGGCGGGTGATATTACCGTTGATGCAGACACTGAGGTGATTAATCCGTCACATGTCATTGCGCATCTGACTGCGGGTGGTAAATTGGACATGGAAATTAAGGTTCAGCAAGGTAGAGGGTACGTATCTGCTATTGCGCGCCAGGGTCCAATAGAAAACCGTGCAATTGGGCATATTGCGCTTGATTCATCTTTTAGTCCAGTAAGTCGTGTCAGCTATGCGGTTGAAAGCGCGCGTGTGGAACAGCGCACGGATTTAGACAAACTAATAATGGAAATTGAAACTAATGGCGCCATTGATCCTGAAGATGCTATTCGTTATGCTGCCCGTATATTAGTAGATCAGTTTTCAGTATTTGCTGCGTTAGAAGGAACACCGGCGCCTGTTGAAAAACCACAAACTCCTAAGGTCGACCCGATGTTGTTGCGCCCGGTGGATGACTTGGAGTTGACTCCGCGCTCTTCAAATTGCCTTAAAGCACAAAGTATCCATTATGTTGGTGATTTAATTCAGAATACTGAAAATGATTTGCTACGTACTCCTAACTTAGGTCGTAAGTCTTTGAATGAAATAAAGCAGGTGCTTGCTGAGCATGGTCTGTCATTGGGAATGAAATTGGAAAATTGGCCTGTGCCAATTGAGAAGTGAGAAAGGGTATTTATGCGTCATCGTTTAGGACTAAGAAAGCTTAATCGTACTAGCAGTCATCGGTTGGCAATGTTACGCAACATGATTACTTCTTTGTTGCGTCATGAAGCTATAAAGACCACTTTACCCAAGGCAAAGGAATTGCGTCGTGTAGCTGAACCCATCTTGACTTTGGGTAAAAATCCTAGTTTGGCTAACAGGCGTTTGGCTTTTGATCGGCTGCGTGACCGTGAAATGGTTACTAAGCTGTTTGATGAGCTTGGCCCACGTTATGCAACTCGAAATGGTGGATATTCGCGAATTTTTAAATTCGGTTTTCGTAAAGGAGACAATGCACCAATGGCATTGATTGAATTGTTAGATCGACCGTTGGATACTAAGCTGGTAGAAGTTGAATAAAATAATAAGAGTAAACGTGCAATAAAGAGTAGGGCTTGCTTTAATACTGTTCGGATAAATCAAAAATCAGTTGTACTCAGCCGTTGTTCCTATGTAAGCGGAAACGGTACGAATAAAAGTAGTTCTGAATACCGGACAGTTAGGTGATCGCCTGAATTTCAGTTTTTTGGCTAGAGTTTATTTGACTGAGTACATTCATAAAATCCTCGATGAACACTGGCTGCAACAGCCAGTAAATCTGCAGTTTTCTGGCTGTTTCAGGCGCCTGCTACTGCATAGCATTCAGTATCCTCCCGGGGGGAGGATCAGTCTACGAGGAAGTATTCGCTGTCATTGCGCAGAATTTGGTTTGGGTGTGGCTCAGCTTGGCTCTGCGCCAGTAAGCTAGTCATCACAAAATAGGCGTGTGTTCGTGTATCTACCGATGGCGCGCGCCTGTGTGCCATCGGGGTTGACCAGCCTCGTAAATATCCAACGCTATTTTATGCGAGTTTGCGGCTCGTGACGATTGATGGCGATAATTTCGAGAGGTACCTCATGAGGAGAAGAGGCAACGTCAACTAGCTTGGCAGCCTCATGTAGATTACTCGTGCAGGGGCGCACTATGCCGTACTCGTGGATTAGTTTTCCGCTATGCTAATCATGGGTGCCAGCATTGGCTTTTATCGCGCCAGCAAATGGAAAGTATACCAAGGATTTCTTTCGATTTTGACTCTCGGTATGTATGCATTTGCATAGTTAGTCGGGGATTATGGGCTACCGCTATTGGCAACAAGCACGTAAGATTGGTGCCATAATTATTATGGCGTTTACCGGAGCAATTAAAAAAGTTGATTAAGAATGTAGAGCTGTTTGTAGCGTACTTGCGGGCGCGGATTCAATTCCCGCCATCCCACCGATAATTAAACCAATAATGATCTCAGCAGACCGATGTATGTTTTAGGCACATGTTTAACATGGTTGACCAGGTTTTGCCATTGAGGGGCTAATTGAAACTTATGGGTACTTCGGATCATGTAGTTGAAATAGCTAGTTATCGGCAGCTTTTAAGGCTTGAGCACTCACTACTTTTTTCTCTTCATTCGCGCGTCGTTGTACTGAATTTCGTGCGGAAAGCGCGCGAAAAATAGGATAAGTTGTTAGACTGGCAGCTATATACAATTTGACTTATTGTTAAATACGATTTGGCACGGATTATGCCGTGCTATTGATCCGGCCCGTTTTATCCGTGAATCACGAAGCATATTTTACGCGTGAATCCTGGAAGTGTTTTTTGATGCATTCAGGTGATTTTTCCAGCGCCTGAATGTGTTCGGTTGCTGCGGCCTTCAGTTTGGCCTTTGTGCGCGCCGGAACCTTGGTCGAGATGGCATGCTTCAAGTCGGCATTCAGCCGTTCTTCTGGATTCAGCTCGGGGCTGTAGCTGGGCAAATAGAACAGCTCAATTTTTTCCTTGTGTTCGTCCGCCCATTTCTTGACCGGCTTGCTGTGAGGCACTCGCAGGTTATCGAGGATCAGAACACTTTCCTCCCCGCATCTTTGGTCAGAG
>QFXI01000029.1 GCA_003402315.1 Candidatus Nitrotoga sp. LAW
TCACCGGAGTTTAGGGCGGCTGGGAATGTAACCGCTGATAATACAACTCCACCAATGGTGAGTTAAGATGGTTAATATTCATGCCGTTCGCCGGTGGCATGGCATCGTCGGTGCTGTCATTGTGTTTTTTTTGTTTTATCTTTTGCTTTCAGGATTAGTTTTAAATCATGTTGATCTACTTAAATTAGATAAGCGGGAAGTAAGCTATCCTTGGCTTATGCGCTGGTATGGAATTCATGCTGCTGATCCAACTCAAGGGTATTTACTTGGAAAAAGCTATTTGTCTTGGGAAGACAGCAAATGGGTTTTAGACGATAAATTATTACCCAATAGTGCTGGGCAACCTGTTGGAGCAGTCGAAATTAATGGTATTAATTATGTCGCAACCGCTACCGCTCTTTATCTTTATCAATCTGATGGGCAGTTGCTTGACAAGGTGGAAAAACAATCGTTACCGGCATTTCCAATTTTGGCGCTTGGTAAAATGGGTAGCAATGTTATGCTGAAAACGCCATCTGCCGTATTTGCTAGCGTTGATGGTGAAAATTGGGAAAGGTCAAGCGCTACTGGAATGACGTTGTCATCTTTGCAAGATTTGCCTGCCGATGTTAGGCGTCGCTTGGCTGATACTCTTGCGCCGAGCATATCACTACAGCGTATGTTACTAGATGTGCATAGCGGTCGTATATTTGGACGTTACGCGATATGGGTAATGGACGTTGCATCGCTTGTGTTACTTGCGTTGGGGTTAAGCGGATTTTGGCTTTACTGGAGGTTGAGGTAACTTAGAGCCGTTTACGCTCTTCGCAGCAGCAAAACCAGGAAGGCAAGGTGGATAAATTGCAGGCTGGTGTTAAGTTTGCGTTCGCAGTTCTGCCATAGCTGTCTGCATTTCTCCAACCAGGCGAAGCTGCACCCAACCACCCAACGCTTTGGGATGACGGTGAAGGTGTGCAGTTCGTTGCGCTTGGCGATCTGTACCGATCGCCTCAGTATCTCATCGACTGCCAACGCAAATGGTCGACTTATATAACCATTGTCAGCCAGAACACGTTCGCCTGCAAGGTACCTTCTCGATCAGTGACCTCAGCGGTGGTCATCGCAACTGCATGCGGTAGTCCTTGGGTATTCACCGTAATGTGGCGCTTGATTCCAGAGATTTTCTTGCCTGCGTCATAACCCTTCTGCTGACCCGCCGTGTCTGTGTTTTTCACGCTCTGCGCGCCTATAATCAATAGTGTCGGCTGTGCGTTGCGCCCTTGTCCCGTACGAGCCACGCCAACCTGATTTTTTTAACGCCCGTTCCAGCAGGCTCATTCCTTCCTCGTCCTGCTCGCCCTACTTGGCAAAATAGGAGTGTACCGTGCGCCATTTCGGAAACTTCCTTGGTAGCATCGCCACTGGCAGCCGCTCTTGAGTAGCTATAGGGTACCACGCTCCAGACTTCATATAAGTCCACCGTGCGGTGCTTGGTACGCTTGCGCGCCCCTTCCAGCAAGGGTCTGAACTGCTCGAACTGATCGCGACTGATGTCGCTTGGGTATTTTTTCTTGCGCATTCGGACATTGTTTCGGATGGTGGATTCAACTACGAAGTGCAACAGCTAATGCTGGTTTGGCGTAGCGCATCTCCACCCCGAATAATACTTCATGCGGTGATCTAAAACCCAGTACTTTGCGTGGTCGGTGGTTGAGTCGTTCTACCGCTCGCTGCACTTGCTCCTCGGTAACATCTTAGAGCAGCGCATCATTGAAAAATAAGGAAAATCTATAATGGATATCATTAGAAATTCCATTGATTTTATTGGATTCTGCTTTCAATGAACAATATGGGTTAATGCCATATCTTTGGGGAAGTTCTGCGAGCGAAAGCTCAACACCAGCCTGCAGTTCATCCATCTCGCATTTCTGGGGCTGCTGCTCAGGAGATCGCAAACACGTTCTTAGGCATTTTGAACAACTGATTCTTTGTTTGAACCCAGATTGCCGAGCCACACAATTTAAATGCGGTACGTATGCTTATTTTTTGAAGATACTGCGATTTGACAACAATTAGTCAGATTGAGTTGTGATTACTACGAATGAAGAATTGCAGAAAAATGTGGTGAATTGTAAAAAACAAAAAGGCCTGCACCAATGCAAGCCTTTGTTTATTGGTGGGTCGTCAGGGACTTGAACCCCGGACCAAAGGATTATGAGTCCTCTGCTCTAACCAACTGAGCTAACGACCCAATACTGTTTGAAGCACTTTTCAAAGAGCCTTCATTATAATTAACTTTCGCCGTCAAGGAAGCTTTTCAGCTTGTCTGAACGAGACGGATGGCGGAGCTTACGCAATGCCTTTGCCTCGATTTGCCGGATACGTTCGCGTGTCACATCGAATTGTTTACCTACCTCTTCCAGGGTGTGATCAGTATTCATTTCTATACCAAAGCGCATGCGCAGTACCTTGGCCTCACGTGGTGTAAGCGAATCAAGAATGTCTTTGGTGACATTACGCAAACTGTCATATACCGCTGCTTCGATAGGTGCCAAAGTATTCGAATCTTCAATAAAATCACCAAGATGCGAATCATCATCATCACCTACAGGCGTTTCCATGGAAATCGGTTCCTTGGCAATCTTCAAAATCTTGCGAATTTTGTCTTCGGGCATTTCCATCTTTAGCGCCATCGTTGCAGCATCTGCTTCCAGCCCGGTTTCTTGTAAGATTTGGCGCGAAATGCGATTCATCTTATTGATGGTTTCAATCATGTGCACCGGGATGCGTATGGTGCGGGCCTGATCTGCGATGGAACGGGTAATGGCTTGGCGTATCCACCACGTGGCATAAGTTGAAAATTTATAACCACGGCGGTATTCGAATTTATCTACCGCTTTCATCAGTCCGATGTTGCCTTCTTGAATTAGATCAAGAAACTGCAAACCACGGTTAGTGTATTTTTTAGCGATGGAAATCACCAGACGCAGGTTAGCTTCAATCATGTCGCGCTTGGCACGACGTGCTTTGGCTTCGCCATTAGTCATTTGCTTGTTGATTTCTTTTAGATCGCGAATGGGAATGCCCACACGCTGCTGCAAATCAAGCAGTTTCTGCTGTTGCTCGACGACAGCAGCCTGGAAACGTGACAGTGTTTCGCTGTAAGGCTTTTTGGCGGCTACCTCGCGCGCTACCCAATCTAACCGCTCTTCGTTGCCTGGAAAAGTCGAGATAAAATGTGGTCGCGGCATGCGCGACTTGGTCACGCATAACTCCTGAATAATACGCTCATGGCTGCGCACTTCTTCTACCAAATGGCGCATGGTGTCGCAAAGTGAATCTACCTGCTTAGCAGAAAAACGGAACTGCGTAAGCTCGTTGGAAATCTGCTCCTGCAGCTTGTTATATTGTGCACTACGGTAACCATACTTCTCATAAGCTTTGCCGATTTTGATAAAAAGGTCGCGGATGATCGCGAAACGTTCCAGCGCATCAATCTTGAGTTTGGCTAGATTGGCTGCGGCAATAGCCTCGGTATCTTCTTCGTCGCCTTCTACATCTTCATCCTCCTCATCCTCCATGGCTTCATCGCTAAGCTCTTCTTCGACGATTATGGTTTCATCCTCGGGCTCAATGAAGCCATCAACAATTTCGTCAATACGCAATTCGTCACGCGTGACTTTATCGACTAGCGTTAGAATTTCGGCAATGGTGGTTGGGCAGGCGGAAATCGCCTGAATCATATGCTTCAGACCTTCTTCAATGCGTTTGGCAATGACGATTTCATCTTCGCGCGTGAGTAAGCCCACTGTTCCCATTTCGCGCATATACATGCGCACCGGGTCAGTAGTACGGCCAAATTCCGAGTCTACTGTAGAAAGTGCCGCCTCAGCAGCTTCCACCGCATCTTCGTCGGCCACCACTGGGGGCGCATCCGACATAATCTGATTTTCAGCATCGGGAGCATCATCACACACAGTGATGCCCATGTCGTTGATCATGCTGACTACGCCTTCAATCTGCTCGGCTTCCAACATTTCTGGCAGATGATCGTTAATTTCGCCGAAAGTCAAATAGCCGCGCTCTTTGCCTAAGATGATCAAGGCCTTCAGGCGCGTGCGCCGTGCCTCGATATCCTGCAACAACTCTACAGAGTCAGTAATCTGCTTTCCAATTGATGCCTGTTTGGCTGAAATGGGTGTTTTCTTGTCTTGCTGAGTTGCCATGTTCGGTGGATTCCCATTTAATTAAATGAGTTAATACATTGCGGGTTAACACAATGTTTTTGAAAAGGGTGCGGATTATACCCGATTTTTCAAAAACTTTCCGCGTGCCAATTTAGAATTGCCGCTATTTGGGCTCATTGCGTTGTAATAGCTGCAAATAGAGTGATCGTTCCTCTTCGTTCAAACTTTTCATTCCTGCACCATGCATTTTTACATGTAAATCTTGCAACTGCTGTTTGCGCTGTTCATTGCGTAATCTAATTAATACATCTTGAAACTCTGCGATTACATTAAAAGTTTCACCCCATTGCATAATTTCAGCTTGCTCTACCGCTAATAATGATTCATGTACTGTGCCTTGAAAATTTTGGATTATGGCTGCACTATTTACCGCCTTTTCTTGTGTGCGCAACCACTCGGCCAATGCAGTAATCGCTGCCGCTTCCGCCCCTACTAGCATCCAATTTTCTGGTAACTCTCGCGCTAGATCGGGTTGAGATAATAAACAGCGTAGTAATACGCGCAAATTTGATACTACAGGACGCGTCGCTTTTTGTAGCATATGACGCGGCACAGCGCCTATCGGTTTAATCGCATACAAAGCTTCTAATTCCGCTTGGGAAACTCCGGCCAGTGCCGCCACTTCCTTACGCAGCAACAGCGCAGTAGTGGGTGCAGAAATAACTGTTAGCAAAGGCTTGGCCCGTTGCAACAAAGTAGTGCGCCCTTCTTGGGTGTGCAGGTCAATTTGTGTGGATAATTCACGCAACACATAACTGGATAGCGGCAAAGCCTCGTGCAGTAACTGCTCGAATGCCGCTGTTCCATGCTCCCGTATAAAGCTATCAGGATCATGTCGCGAAGGCAGAAACAGGAAACCGATGCTCTTGCCATCTATTAATTGTGGCAGTGCATTCTCCATTGCGCGCCACGCGGCACGCTGCCCAGCTGCATCGCCATCAAAGCAAAACATCACTTTATCGGTCAAACGCAGCATCTTTTGCACATGGTAGGGCGTAGTCGCCGTTCCTAATGTGGCGACGGCGTATTCAACACCATGCTGGGCAAGTGCTACCACATCCATATAGCCTTCTACTACCAAAACCTGTCGTTTGGCGCGTATCGCTTTCAACGCGTGGAACAGGCCGTATAACTCGCGTCCTTTTTCAAAAAGCGCGGTCTCTGGAGAATTCAGATACTTGGGCTCACCTGAATCCAGCACTCGCCCACCAAAACCGATCACTTGGCCGCGCGTATTCACAATGGGAAACATGATTCGGTCGCGAAAACGGTCATATCGTTTGCCATCCTCATTTTCTATTACAAGACCAGTCTCCAAGAGACTGCTGTCTTGATAGTTTGCAAAGACATTTCCCAAATTTTGCCAGCCCTCCGGCGCATAGCCAATACCAAAGCGTAACGCTATTTCACCACTCAAGCCGCGCCGCTTGAGATAATCGATGGCGGGTGATGATTGCTTTAGCTGATCGCGATAATAACGCGTTGCTGACTGCATTATTTCATACAAATCAGGGGTAACTTTATGTTGCGCTTGTTCCGGCATAGGCGCTTCGCGCGGCACCGTCACGCCAACACTGCGCGCTAATTCTTCCACAGCATCAACAAAACCTAACCCACCATGCTCCATGACAAACCCTATAGCCGTGCCATGCGCGCTGCAGCCAAAGCAGTGATAAAACTGCTTACTCTGACTGACCGTAAAAGAGGGGGATTTTTCGTTGTGGAAAGGGCAGCAGGCAACATAATTAGCGCCTGCTTTTTTAAGCGGAACGTAACGTTCGATTACATCCACAATGTCGAGACGGTTGAGCAAATCATGAATGAAGCTTTTTGGAATCATCCTGGCTCCGCCTCTGGTTTTACCAATGTGGTATGTACACCAAGGAGTAATTGATTGCTGATTTTACGTAATTCGAGACAGATTCATATTCACTGCAGCCATTATCCTGTGAACGCAAAATAACTGTGTGATTAAGACTTTAAGTGGTGGACTACAATTTTATTGAGACAGCCGCACCTTCACCAATGCTGAAACTTTGCTCATGTCTGCTCGACCCGCCAGCTTCGTCTTAAGTAATGCAATCACCTTGCCCATTTCCTGGGCACTCTGAACACCACTACTGGCAATCGCATCGTTGACGGCAATTTCCACTTCGGCTTCAGTCATCGGCTGCGGCATATATGTCTGCAATACGCTGATTTCAACCTTCTCAATGTCGGCCAACTCTTGCCGAGCTGCCGCTTCGAACTGAGTAATTGAATCACGCCGCTGTTTGATCATTTTATTAATGACTGCAATAACGTCGGCATCTGATAACTCGATGCGTTCATCTACCTCGCGTTGTTTGATTGCGGCCAGCAACAGGCGGATAGCGCCAAGGCGCACCGAATCCTTAGCGCGCATGGCCGTCTTCATGTCTTCTCTGATTTGCTGCGCCAGATTCATACTTGAGTTCAATCTCGCGGGAAAGTTAACGGCAGGCTCCACATCAACGCGCAGTCGCTAGCCGTTCTGGGGAATTAATATAGCTTTGGCGGCAGGACTTGGCTGCGCAGGCGCTTATAATGCCGTTTCACAGCAGCAGCCAGCTTGCGTTTACGTTCCGCAGTAGGCTTTTCATAGAATTCGCGAGCGCGCAATTCAGTTAATAAACCAGTTTTTTCCACTGATCGCTTGAAACGGCGCATAGCCACTTCAAACGGCTCATTTTCCTTAACACGCACAGTTGTCATAAACAAACTACCCTTCAACTTAAAAATTAAGGGCGCGATTCTACCAAAATATTGCCCTGTTCCACAACCTGAATTTAGATGCCCTGTCCTAAAGTGTAGTAACAATAGATTGCAACCGTCTGTTGCCTCCCTGTTTTTTCCTCCTAATGGGTGAGCGTCATGGCGCCATCGGCTCTTAATATCATGCAGAGAACTGTCATGGTATCAGTTAAAATATGACACATTTATTGCTTAAGGACACTCATAAAAAATGTTCGTAATTTTTGCCCTGTGAAAATTTAATTACATCAACTAAAAACTTAATATAAAAAGGTAACGGCGATATGAAAGCGAATATCAAATGGGTAGAGCAGGTTTCTTTCTTGGGTGAAACCGAAAGTGGTCATGCCATCCTAATGGATGGCCCTCCCGAAAGTGGCGGTCATAATCTCGGGCCGCGTCCAATGGAGCTTGTACTGCTCGGCACGGGTGGCTGCACCACTTACGACGTTATTCACATCCTCAAAAAAAGTCACCAGCAAGTGACTAATTGTGTTGTGCAAATCGAAGCCGAGCGGGCTGCTAATGACCCCAAGGTTTTTACTAAAATCCACTTTCATTTTATCGTGACTGGCAAAGACCTTAAGCCCGAACAAGTCAAGCGCGCCATCCAGCTTTCTGCAGAAAAATACTGCTCAGCTTCTATTATGCTAAGCAAAACGGCGGCCATGACGCACGATTTTGAAGTGATTCAAGAAATACCGTAAATAATTAAAATTTGAGTTCACCTCTAAATATTTCATTTATTTCACTTACTAATTTGCATTAATTTGCATTTTTTGGTTACAAATTAAGAACAAATAGTTATAAACGTTATATACTGGCTTATAGTAAGCTACGAGCAAGATTGTTAGTAAATTGACAAATTACTTCCAATTTAAATGGTTACTTAATTACTGCCATTTTGGTAGCTTCAGTTAAAATTTGATCAGTTCCGCGAGTTTGACGTACCGAAAGCAAGTAAACGTGACAGCTTTAAAGTTTTTTAATAAAAAGCCTTGAAGACCACCATAACATTTTAGGGAGGTAACAAAATGCAACTCAAAAATAGAACATTAGCTCAGCAAATGTCATTAATCGTCACCCCGCTAGCATTACTCGCACTGGCTACAGAGGCATATTCAGCAGATTATGCTGACTATGCGGCAGGTGGCTCCAATGTCGGAGGGCTATACACACCGGCTCCAAAGCCAGCAGCAGATACCCTTACTGGAGCTTTGACGGGCGGCACGGTTACCGCCAATCTGCAGGCTCGTTATGAAAATGTGGATCAACCACACCCAGCAAGCGGTGCTCGGCTTAAAGAGGCTAACGCCGGAACTCTCCGATTGCGCCTAGGCTATGAGACAGCAGAATATATGGGATTCGGTGGTTTGGTTCAAATTGAGCATATTTCGGCAAACGATGCATACAACAGCAGGGTAAATGGCAGGACTAATTATTCTGTTGTGGCAGATGCGAATGTCACTGAGCTAAATCAGGCCTATATAAGTTACAGTGGTTTACCCCAGACCAGATTAAAATTTGGTCGTCAGCTCATAAGGTTAGACAACGATCGTTGGATCGGTAATGTCGTTTGGCGCCAAAACCATCAAACGTATGATGCCTTTACAGCAGTCAACAAATCACTCCCTGATACTACAATTACAGCTGGTATGATTACCAATGTTAATCGCGTGTTCAGTGACGCCTCTATTGACAACGGAACTGGCAATTTCTTGGGCAACCATCACATGAGGTCTCCAATCTTTAACGTAAACTACAAGGGATTGGGCTTTGCTGAATTGGTTGGTTATGGTTATTTCCTGGATTACGATCAGTCTGCTAAAGCGTTTGGTCTGGCTAATTCAACGAAAACAATTGGTGGCAAAATCAAAGGTGATGCTCCAATGGGTGACTATAAACTCCTATATTCAGCAGAGTATGCGAGACAGACCGATTATAAAGATAATCCAATTAACTTCACTGCTCACTATACCCTGTTGGAAGGTGGCGTAGATGTCAAGGTCGCCCAGTTCAAATTGGGTTATGAATTGCTTAGTGGCAATGGCAAGCAATCGCTCTCGACACCTTTGGCTACATTATTCGCATTTAATGGATGGGCTGATGTGTTCTTGGTTACTCCAAAAAATGGGCTTAGGGATGTTTACGTAAGCGCAAGAACAACGGTAGCGGGGGTTGTTCTCGGAGCTGACTATCATGATTTCAAAGCGGATCATGGCGGTAACAAATATGGAACTGAGTGGGATTTGATTGCAACTAAACAGATCAACAAAACCTATTCCGTAGGTTCTAGGTATGCCCGCTTTAACGCAGACAACGCTGTTGATCATGTTAACTGTGCGGCCTGTATAGATACTAATAAATTCTGGGTTTATGGATCCATGAATTTCTAGTTCTATAGAAACCTCCCTGCTTGTATTTTGCAAGTGGGTGCGTAAAAACAATAGGGGCACGGAAATCGTGCCCCTATTGTTTTGTCTAAAACCGGCAGTAATTGGCGAAAGTATTGCCTAAAAATACCTGCCTTGCCCCACAAACTACTGGCAAGCTGTACGTTCACTCCATACTTCCCGTTATTTTTCTTCAATTCAGCTTCTGAAAAACCTTTCGGCTACAGAAATCCAGAAGCCTTCTGTCGAGTATAAGATCGATACTCCGCGCAACGCGCCACCAGATAGTGATAACATGCGCTGCGCGGGTTATAGTGGAATTCCTGCAGGAGATTTTCTCAATTGTTAGAAGTACCTAAAAAGGTAAATTTATTGAATTATCGTGAACTTATTCTCGCCTCAACTTCGATTTACCGCAGTGAACTTTTGGGACGTCTGAAAATCCCATTTCAAATTGCCGCTCCTGATATAGACGAAACTTCTCTACCTGGTGAAAGTGCTAAGCAAACCGCATGGCGGCTTTCCCGTGAAAAAGCGCACGCAGTGGCAATTCATTATCCAGATGCCCTGATTATAGGCTCAGATCAAGTCGCATTATTAGGTGAACAACAACTAGGCAAACCTCTCACGCATGAGAATGCTGTACGCCAATTGCGTACGATGCGTGGTCACAGCGTAAGCTTTTACACTGCACTGACTCTCTTGAATGCACGCAATAACGAAATTCAAACCGAAATGGCGAAAAATTGCGTCAGCTTTCGCAATTTCAGCGACGATGAGATCGAATCCTATTTACGCAAGGAGGAACCTTACCACTGCGCAGGTAGTGCGAAATCCGAAGGTTTAGGCATCGCGCTTATCAGTCGAATGGAGGGTGACGACCCTACTGCTTTAATCGGATTACCTCTTATTTTATTGGTGTCCATGCTTAAGAAGCAGGGGGTTCTAGTTTTATAAATGTCGTACTGAATATTGAGTCTTAATATTTAGCCCATATGCTTAATAAGCTATTTGTAAAAAATTAATTTACGAATCGAACGAAGTGGAGAATTGAGTAGCAATAATCAGTAAAACCTGACTCAGACTACAAGCTATCACTAATCATTTAACTTGGCTTTCAGGCGTTTTTATCATGCAGGAAAAATGGCGAATTTAGTTGCGGCAGCGCTGTATTTCTGATATTAAAGCGCGATTTTTAAATTTTGTTTGTATGTTTCTGGAGATATTTTGATGTCAGTACAACCCTTAAAACCCGTTACCCCTTACAAAACTAAGAAAGGGGAAGCTTATATGAACCCTAAGCAACTGGATCATTTCCGCAGTATTTTAAACAACATCAAGCTCGGGCTAGGTGAAGACATTGACCGTACGGTGCATTCCATGCAGGATGACGCTACTGTGTTTGCCGATCCAAATGATCGCGCAAGTCAAGAATCAGACATGACGTTAGAACTGCGTAATCGTGATCGTGAGAGCAAGCTGATCAAGAAAATTAACGAAATGTTGGCCAAAATAAATAGCGGTGATTATGGGTATTGTGAAAAATGTGGCGTAGAAATTGGGCTGAACCGCTTGGAAGCGCGACCGACCGCTACGTTGTGCATAGACTGCAAAACATTGGACGAGATCCGCGAAAAACAAATTGCCAAGTAACCTGCGTTTAAACAATCCCTAATACTGATGCAGGCTCAAAAATTGATACCGGTATTTGGTTAAACTTACAACGTGGGGATCTGTAGGTTTTCGATTTAGCAAAAACTGCCGAAAGAATCGATCTTCTTGTAGGTTGTCGCTGAATTTGCGGCGAACATTTTAAAAGAATACACCCGTGCGATCCTGGTAAAGGAGGCGCTTAGCGAGTACTGATCGAACGTATTAGCCTGGGTGGACACGGCGATAAAGGGACAAATAGGCGTTATCCTTCATCTCCGTCAAGCTTCATGTACACCCAGCTTATCCCGGATAGTATTTGCAGGCTTCCCACATCACGTGATTCAGTGCTGATAGCTCACACCGATAAATAACGTTCGTCCCGGTAATGGATAGGCATTGTATCTTCCGGGAGTAAATTGGCTACTAACCGCATAATTAAAATACTTCCGGTCAAATAAATTGTTCACTGATGTGCTTAACTGCCAAGGACCTGTTTTATGTATAAGTTTAATATCGGCAACCGTATAGGCAGGAATCTTTATTCCTAAAGTATTCGCCTCGTCGTTGTCCATGAACTGTGAATCAACGTAGGTGGCAGATGAATTCAATAGTGTTTGTTCACTTATTGCCCATGCGGCACCCAAATTCAACTTTTGCCTAGGAACCAACGGCACCCTCTTATCTGCAATACTCACATTTGTTTGCGTGAATGCTCCACCGGCCAAAACACCGCTTAAAAATTTTGCATCGATGTAGGTATAGGCTGCATTTAATACAAGTTGAGGTAATACCTGCCATTTTCCATTCAACTCAAAACCCCTGCGTCGTGTCGGCGGTAAGTTAGTGTTGCCAATACCCGTAGTGAATGGATCAAGATGGATTTCATCACGCGCCTTGTTATTGAACAAGGCCATCCGCCAGTTCCCATCATAGATGCGCTGTTCCACACTGATTTCCATGTTATCCGACGTCTGAGGGCGCAAAAACTGAAATTGATTGGTAAACGCTGGCGATGATTCATAAAGTTCATCTACATTTGCAAAGCGGAAGCTACGCCCAACTTTCCCATTTAATGCTACTCCACGGTCAAGTTGATGGCGTAGGCCGAGTTCGTAAGCATTTTTTGATGCCTTAAAAGAACCTGGTGCAGCAGCAGAGCCAAATGACGCGCCAGGAGCGGCCGCGTTGTAAATGTCATTCGCGTTTATAGATATTCGTTCATTACGCACTCCGGCCAACAGGGATGTTGCCTTTGATAAATGCGTCGTATTTTGTAAATACCAAGCGCTATTTTGCTGGTCCGTGGATATTTGGTTAATTGGCTGCCCAATATTCGCCGCAGCGTTTGACGTATGCAAGTCATTATTCCAACGATACACATCAATACCCACTACCAGGGTGCTATCCCCACCTAATGAATGCGGTACCTTGACACGAGGTGTAAGCGAAGTCACATTCAAATCGCTATCGCGATAATTTGGGAAACCGTTAAAATCAAAATAGGATTTTTGATTCTTGGTGCGGCGTGCTACGCCAACATTCACATCCGCACCAGAAAATCGCTGCTGCCATTCAAGCGCAACTTGATTACCATCGCGGCTGGCATAGTCCAGCGGAGTAGCAGCGCCACGCGGATCAGTCGCCACCAGGTTAATGCCGGCACTCGGTTGTACCAGACGCGCACCAGGTAAGCGAATGTCCTGCCGATCGATCCCAACTTTTAATGCTAGCTCACCTGCCCCCAACATCCATCGTGTATTTGCCTGCACATTGGTCTGCTCGTTGCGGTTATTCGCACGGTATCCATCAGAAACTAATTGACTTGCTGTAAAGTCAATTCCTGCTTTACCAGAAAAATAATTAGCATTTGCCTGCACCTCAGCCAACCCATAGCTACCTGCTTTCACGCTGACTTGCCCCGTCGTACCTACTTGCGTAGGTGATTTGGTGATGATATTAATTACGCCGTTAGTTGCGCCGTCACCGTACAACACCGCACCACTGCCACGCATAATCTCAATGCGTTCAATCGAAGTGAAGGGAATAGCCGACCACTGAACCCCTGAAAGATCAGCGTTAGTAATGCGCCGTCCATCCAGCAGAATTAGCGTATTTTGTCCGGCAGCTGCGCCAAAACCGCGCAAATCAACCGTAGCTAATGCGGCATTGTTGCCAAATAAATCTCGCGTAGAAATCCCGGCTTGCTGTGAAAGTAATTCCGGTATCGTGCGGGCGCTGCTTTTATTGATAGTTTCGCGCGTAATGATGGATACATTAAGTGGCTTATCAGCGTATGTTTCTTCGAATCGCGACCCGGTGACAATGACAGTTTCGAGCGTAGGATTGTCCGTTATTGCGTAAGTTGATGAAGTAACCGCGCACAAAATGGCGGCGACAAATTTTTGGTGTTTCATTAAGATTTTCCTGAGCGAATTCCAAGGTTCCCCGTTGGAATGTTCAAACACAGGAAATGCACAAGCAAAAGGAAGGAAGTGCTGACTAACCGATACGGCTTGCCATCCCGCCGTCCATGCGCCACCCGCAGCATTTCCCGACCTGAAGAGCCTCTGGTGAGGCTCCTGTGCTCAAGGCCGGTATCCGGGCTTGCAGGACTAGACGCATTGCCTTCCCATGATTGCTCACAGTGGCTTAACCCAAGTTTTTCATAATTACGCGTCGAGCATTTGCGCTTGTTGACGCGAACTTATGAAACATCCAGGTTATTAATACATCCACACCTGCTTACCGTTGCGGGGGCAGCACAGGCTTAAGGAATGAAATTCCCGCACCTGTTTCCCGTTTAACCAGACGCATTCCTGTGTCTGGCACCTTAAGCGGCGCGAAGTATATCAGACGCGAAAGATTGAATGGTTTTGGGCCAGAACATGTTTCCTTGACGCCTATATTTTGCAAAAAATGCTATCAAATATGGTGAATTGAAATAAACGTTGAAACTTCATCTTATAAAGCACCTTCTAAGAACAATGGTAAAATTATTATTTATGCAAGATTCAGATTAGGACTATGTAACATGAGCTCACGCAACGAATATTTGTTTGAACAGTCGCAACACGTCATTCCAGGTGGGGTTAACTCGCCAGTGCGTGCATTTAAGTCGGTGGGCGGTACGCCGCTGTTCTTTAAGCGCGGGCAGGGCGCATATGTATGGGATGCCGACGACAAGCGTTACATCGATTATGTCGGTTCGTGGGGGCCGATGATTGTTGGCCACTGCCATCCTGCCGTGGTCACGGCAGTGCAGGATGCTGCCGCGCAAGGTTTGGGTTTTGGTGCGCCCACTGCGGCCGAACTGGAAATGGCTGAGCTGTTGTGCAAGTTACTTCCCAGCATAGAAATGGTGCGCCTGGTGAGTTCCGGTACGGAAGCCACCATGACTGCAATCCGTTTGGCACGCGGTTTTACCGGACGTAGCCGGATTATTAAATTTGAAGGCTGTTATCACGGCCATTCTGATGGCCTGCTGGTCAAAGCAGGTTCCGGCGCACTGACTTTCGGCCAGCCGAGTTCCTCTGGCGTGCCCGCGGAAATCGCAGCGCTGACTACGGTACTCGATTACAACGATGTGGCTGGGCTGGAGCGCACTTTTGCCGCAATAGGCAACGAGATTGCCGCAGTTATTGTTGAGCCAGTCGCGGGTAACATGAACTTGATTATCCCCAAGCGCGAATTTCTGGATGCATTGCGTGCGTTGTGTACTAAACATGATGTAGTGCTTATTCTGGACGAGGTGATGACGGGTTTCCGCGTCAGCCTGCAAGGCGCACATGGCTATTACGGCATTAAGCCGGATCTGGTCACGCTGGGTAAGGTGATGGGCGGCGGTCTACCTGCCGCAGCCTTCGGTGGAAGGCGTGACATCATGCAATGCTTGGCACCGCTCGGTGCGGTGTATCAAGCTGGTACCCTGTCCGGCAATCCGGTGGCAGTAGCGGCCGGGCTGGTTACGCTTGAATTGGTACAGCAGCCGGATTTCTACGAGCACTTAAGTATGTTGGCGCGTCAATTAACCGAGGGCTTGGAACAGGCTGCTAAGCAGCATGGTGTCGATTTTTCCGCCCAATCTATCGGTGGCATGTTCGGTTTGTATTTCCGTGCCACCCCGCCGACCTCTTATGCCGAAGTGATGACCTGCGACAAGGAGGCGTTCAATCGTTTTTTCCATGCCATGCTGGACGAAGGTATATACATGGCGCCATCCGCATTCGAGGCAGGCTTCGTGTCGTCCGCACATACATCTGCCGACATTGAACAGACCATTGCGGCTGCCAGAAAAATTTTCGCAGCCTGGTAGCATGGGACTATTTTCGCGTGCTACATTTTTCACTACAGTTAATCACTTGCGCGATTTGCCGCTGCATGGGGGTAAAGAAGTTGCTTTCGCCGGGCGTTCTAATGCGGGTAAATCAAGTGCCATCAATACGCTGGCCAACCATGTTCGTTTGGCTTACACCAGTAAAACACCGGGGCGAACCCAGCATCTAAATTATTTTGATTTGGGCGAAAATTGCTTTCTGGTGGACTTGCCGGGTTATGGATATGCCAAAGTCCCACCAGAAATAAGGGCACACTGGGAAGAGTTGCTGAGCGGGTATATACAGACACGAGAGGCATTATGCGGGCTGGTGATCATAATGGATGCACGACATCCGCTCACCCCGCTAGATGAGCAAATGCTGGATTGGTTTGCACCCACTGGCAAGCCAGTGCACGTGCTATTGACCAAGTCAGATAAACTAAGCCGTCAGCAGGCGAATATGACACTGAATCGTGTTAAATTGCACCTCGCGGAACATTTTCCATTTTGTTCGGTGCAGTTATTTTCTAGTCTTAAAAAAATGGGGATGGATGAGGCGGAGGCGGTGATTGCCAGCTGGTTTTCTGCCAAGTAGCAGGCAAAAAAATGCCCTTGGCTATAAGGAAAACCAAGGGCGAAAATGCCTCAACATTTCGGTTAAGACAGCCCGCTCAGGGAGGAGAAGCGGGAGATGACTTCTCACCATCTGTAACGTCAGATTAAATAATGATGAAAGAGTTCCAATATTAGGTAAAATTTTTAGGATTTAAGTTATGCACACACTCGGACAATATCCACATAAACGGATGCGGCGCATGCGCCACGATAAGTTTTCCCGCGCCTTGATGCGTGAAAACGTGCTGACCGCAGCAGATTTTATTTATCCGGTATTCGTACTGGAAGGCTCAAATCGCGAGGAGGCTGTGGCGTCCATGCCTGGGGTAAAACGCCAGACATTGGACAAACTGCTAGTGCAAGCGGAAGAATGCGTCAAACTGGGCATACCCATGCTTGCCCTGTTTCCTGTGATAGATACTGTGCTCAAGTCGGAAGATGCGCGCGAGGCGCTCAATCCCGATGGATTGGTACCTCGCGCAGTAGCTACACTTAAAAAACACTTTCCCGAGCTTGGCCTAATGACTGATATTGCCCTTGATCCTTATACCAGTCACGGACAAGATGGATTAATCGATGCCCACGGCTACGTCATGAACGACGAGACCGTCACCGTCCTGGCGCAGCAGGCACAAGTCCACGCACAGGCCGGGGCTGACGTGGTAGCCCCTTCCGACATGATGGATGGGCGCATTGCTGCCGTACGGCTTGCCCTTGACCGCAAGGGATGTAATCACACCCGCATCATGGCCTATTCAGCCAAATATGCTTCCAGCTTCTATGGCCCATTCCGTGATGCAGTTGGCTCCAGCGCTAATCTGGGTACAGGCGACAAGTACACTTATCAAATGGATCCAGCCAATTCCGACGAAGCGCTATGGGAAGTCGGCCTGGATTTGCAGGAAGGTGCTGACATGGTAATGGTCAAACCAGGTATGCCGTATCTGGACATTGTCCGACGCATCAAAGATGAATTTAAAGCCCCCACTTTTGTGTATCAGGTAAGTGGCGAATACGCCATGCTTAAAGCGGCCTCGCAAAACGGCTGGCTGCATGAACAAGCTTGCGTACTGGAATCTTTGCTGTCATTCAAGCGTGCTGGCGCGGACGGCATCCTGACTTACTTTGCGTTAGATGCGGCACGGTGGTTGAAGCAGGGAGATAACCGCGCCAATTAGCCTCCATGGAGTTCTGCATGAGAATTACGGCAATTTTTTTACTCGTTTGCAGCAGTTTGATGGTTTCGGCTTGTAAAACAACGCCAGAAGATCAAGCTCTTTGGGGTGCTTATGAACATGAGCTAAACACTAAAGTTGTCGATCCTCGGCCAATTATTTTCGACCCATGATTTCTGGAACATTCTGCCAGTTGTTCTAATAATCTGGCCAATTTCTAAATTAGTTAAGGAGCAAATATGGACATTCACGTCTATGATACTTATGTAAAAGCTAAAGATGGCCACACAATGCACTTTGATGTCTTCACTGCGGTGAAGGATGATCAAAAAGCGATCGAATTCGCTAAAGAGTGGTTGGTTTCAATTGGTGAAGGTGAGGCAGTTATTACGAGCAAAGAATGCAATTTTTGCCACATTCAAAGCGCATCGAGCAATGTTGTTGAAGCAATAAACAAGGATGGGTACTTCATCTACAAGATGGAAGGTTGTAAGTAATGGAATTTTAATGCTCCAAAAAGAAGGTTTGGTAAACCGTCCACAACAAATGGGTTCCACATTTAATAACGCAAATCCATTGATTTTTGATTTAATGCGACTGTACGATCGTTTTCCGCAAGAAATTATTTCGTTCAAGCCGAGGAAAGCACTCGAAAACACAATACTCCAATACAAGCCTTTTTTGTTAAAGGCTTTTGGGATATATCGCTTCAACTATATATTTATTACCCAGACTAAAGTGTGTCTGGCAACATACAGGAGCCAGTAATGTCTAACAAAAAAGTGATTCAAACCCTTGATGCACCCGCCGCTATTGGTATTTATTCGCAAGCGGTCCGTGTAGACAAAACTGTGTATCTTTCCGGTCAAATCGGGCTGGATCCCAACACGATGCAAATGGCAGAAGGCATAGAGGCGCAGATTCATCGCGTATTTCAGAACCTGCGCGCAGTGGCCAGTGCTGCCGACGGTAGTTTGAACGATGTGGTGAAGCTCAATATTTATCTTACTGACATGAACAGCTTCGCCAAAGTGAACGAAATCATGACGTCCTATTTCCATCAACCCTACCCGGCGCGCGCCGTGGTAGGTGTGGCGGCACTACCGCGAGGCGCGTTGGTGGAGATGGATAGCATATTGTGCTTGCAGGACTAGGCATTCACCTTCTGTGCAATTCCTGCTTTGCAGTATTTCAAATGTGTTTCCCGCCAGCATTCCTGTAACCACGTTAACCAAGTTCGAAAAACTTGGTATTCACAACCGCTTCGATCTGGTGCTGCATTTACCGTTACGTTACGAGGATGAAACCCGGGTGACGCAAATCGCCGCGCTTGTGCATGGTGTGAGCACGCAAGTGGAAGGCGAGATCATCCACAATGAAGTTATGTTCCGCCCACGTCGCAGCCTGATCTGTCAATTGCAGGACAGTAGTGGTGTGTTGCATCTACGATTTTTGAATTTCTACCCAAGCCAACAAAAGCAACTTGAAGTAGGAAAGAAAATCCGTGCCTTGGGTGAAGTGCGCATGGGCTATTTCGGCATGGAGATGGTGCATCCAAAGTGCCGTGTCGCGGGTGAAAACACACCGCTAAAGCAAGCGCTGACACCTGTGTACCCCACGACCGCAGGCTTGCCACAAGCTACGCTAAGCAAGCACATTCAGGCTGCCTTGAACGAGCTTGAATTGCCTGACACGCTACCAGCAGCTTTGCTCGCACGCTTGAAGCTTTCCAGCTTTGCCGATAGCGTAAGGTTATTGCACAATCCTTCGCCTGACATTGATGAGGATGCGCTGCTTAGACGCACCCACCACGCTTGGTTGCGCATCAAGTTTGATGAATTGCTGGCGCAGCAACTTTCCATGCGAATACATTACCGCAAGCGGCAAAGTCGCAATGCGCCGCGCCTGCGCGTACTCGGCCATTATACGCAGCGGCTATTGCAGACTTTAACCTTTAGCCTCACCACCGCCCAACAAAAAACCTTGCGGGAAATCAGTCGCGATCTTGAACAAGCGCATCCGATGCAGCGCCTGCTGCAAGGCGATGTGGGCAGTGGGAAAACCATTGTTGCGCTGCTGGCCGCTTTGCAGGCGATAGAAAATGGCTATCAGGTAGCATTGATGTCGCCCACCGAAATACTTGCCGAACAGCATTATCACAAATTGCGGGATTGGCTGGAGCCGCTTGGTATCAGTCCCGTATGGCTTTCTGGCAGCCTGAAGAAAAAAGATAAGCAAGCCGCTATTGAACGTATCGCGCAAGGCGAAACGCAGTTAGCCATTGGCACGCACGCGTTATTTCAGGATCAAGTTACATTCCCCAAGCTGGGATTGGTTATTGTGGACGAGCAGCATAAATTCGGCGTGCAACAACGTTTAGCGTTACGCGGCAAGGGCGATGAGCCGCACCAGTTGATGATGAGTGCTACACCCATCCCGCGTACCTTGGCGATGAGTTATTACGCCGATCTCGACGTATCGGTAATCGATGAATTGCCACCCGGGCGCACGCCTGTTATCACTAAATTAGTTAGCGACAGCAGGCGCGAAGAGGTACTTGCGCGTGTTCGTCAAGCCTGCCTCGCAGGGCAACAGGCCTATTGGATATGCCCGCTGATTGATGAATCGGATACGCTGGAATTACAGACTGCGCTGGAAACACATCAGAGGCTGGCACAAGCACTGCCTGATCTGCGAGTAGGCCTGGTGCATGGCAAACTGAATGCCACTGAAAAATTACACGCGATGGCCGCCTTCAAAACGGGTGAAACGCATCTCTTGGTGGCCACCACGGTTGTCGAAGTCGGCGTGGATGTACCTAATGCCGCCATGATGGTGATTGAACACGCCGAACGCATGGGACTGGCTCAGTTGCATCAATTGCGTGGGCGCGTTGGGCGCGGTGCTGCGCAAAGTTTGTGTATTTTGCTATTTCAACAACCGCTTTCCGAATTAGCGCGTGCGCGCCTGAAAATCATTTACGAAAATACGGATGGTTTTGAAATCGCTCAGCAGGATTTGAGCCTGCGCGGCCCGGGTGAGTTGTTGGGCGCACGCCAAAGCGGCGTCCCGATGCTGCGTTTTGCCGATGTCACCGAAGATGCTGCATTGCTCAATTGCGCGCAAGCGATTGCTGACGAAATGTTGTGTGATTTTCAGCAGGAAGCACGCGCACACTTGCAGCGATGGATGGCGAATAGACAAGATTATCTACATGTCTGAGATTTATTTAGCACGCGCGAATGCTTTACCTAGTGAGCAGAGCGAAGCGAGGCTTACGAAGCCGATTTGGGGAGTAGAGTCCTGGCGCACCTTCCTGCCTGGTATCGAAGCGGGCTATGCGCCCTGGCTGCGTACCGATGGATCACTGACATTGCGTATTCAGCAACGTTGCGATAATTTCAGCGTGTGTAACGTGCATAACCGTCTGGCAACTGCCATTTATGATGAGACGGCGCTGCTTGGCTTGCCAGCACAGCAAAAAATTTATACGCGTGAGGTGTTCTTGCATGCCGATGGTAAACCTGTGGTATTTGCGCACAGCGTGGTTGCGGCGCGGCATTTGTGCGGTGCATGGCACGCGCTGCGGAATTTGGGTAATCGTCCCTTAGGCGCACTATTGTTTGTCCATCCGCTGGTGCGCCGCTCAGTGTTGCATTTTCACGCACTTAAACCTAATCACCCGCTATATCGACGCGCTGCCGTTGCCCTCGATACGCCACCACAAAAACTGTGGGCACGGCGTTCGCTGTTTATCTTACGCAACGCACCTCTGTTGGTGACGGAAATTTTTTTGCCGGATATTCTGGCGCTGAAAAAATGAATTTCAACGAGCGAATAAACCTGTATATAAAGCTAACGAGGCTCGATCGCCCCATTGGCATCCTGCTGCTGCTGTGGCCTACATTATGGGGTGTATGGATCGCGGGCAACGGCCAACCGGCATGGAACATCGTCGCTATTTTTGTGCTCGGCACAGTATTGATGCGCTCTGCAGGCTGCGCTATCAATGACTATGCTGACCGTGACTTCGATAAGCAGGTAAAGCGTACCCAAGATCGTCCTATCACCAGTGGAAAACTCGCGCCGAAAGAGGCGCTGTGGCTGGCGGCTGGGCTCTCGCTCTTTGCTTTTTTGCTGATTTTGCCACTCAACGGATTGACGCTATTATTGTCTATTCCCGCGCTGTTCTTTGCCGCCAGTTATCCCTATACCAAACGTTTCTTTGCCATTCCCCAAGCTTACCTGGGCATCGCATTCGGTTTTGGTATCCCGATGACATTCGCAGCACAACTCGGCAGCGTACCCGCCATTGCGTGGTGGCTATTAATCGCCAATGTATTTTGGGCGATTGCTTACGATACCGAATACGCGATGGTGGATCGGGACGATGACATGCACATAGGCATCCACTCCTCTGCACTATTCTTCGGTAAATACGATATCGCTGCGGTGATGATCTGTTATGGCGTTACCCTGGCCATACTCGCCGCAGTCGGCAGTACGCTCGGGTTAGGCATGGTCTACTACATCGGCTTACTGTGTGCGGCAGGCATCGCCATCTACCACTACACTTTGATTCGCAAACGTCAGCGTGAAGCTTGCTTCAAGGCTTTTCTGCACAACAACTGGTTTGGTGCCGTGGTGTTCATCGGCATTGCGCTGGATTATCTGCTGCGCTTGTCGAGAGTTTTGTAGTTAACCTAGAAATTATGATAGCTGGCCGGAACAACGCTATTCTGTAAATCAATCGACCCTATTAATTTTTGATGGTGGTGATATGGCCATTCAAGTCGCGGATGTAGAGCATTTTTGTCGTGTTGTGATGTTGGGCTTCGCAAGCTCAGCGCCAACCTACGTTAGCCCAAGCTACGCTTGCTCAGGCTTACCTATCTGGTGCTTATACGATGGCAGAGATCGGGGGCCATTTCGGGGTACGCTACATGATGGGAAGTCGCGCAGTGCGGAAGTTTGAAGAAGATCGAAAAAAATGTTGTAATGATTAAAACGGATCCCGTGCGTAGACCAAACTTATGGAAATGGTAGTTTATTTTTCCTATACTCGCCACCGAGGCTAGCATTCTGGGCAGGCCGTTGCAGCCAACTGGCGTCGGTACCGGTCACTTCAGGATGACCACTGCCAACGATGCCGCAATGATCGATTGCTGCCTACCACCCGAGCGGGCATGACCCGCTACGGGACGGCCATACCAATCATGCCTGCCATTGTTATGCTTTATGAAATACTTTAATAGGCTTTACAGGTGTTATTGGAATGACAATAGTTTTATTTTTCAACTTTATGTTTATGCATGCAATTGGATAGAGTGTTCAACGTAACCATTTCGTCAGCTCACTGACAAGCCATTTTCCAGGCGACTGGCCAGGCCCCCAACCCGGTTACCCTTTCAATCTGTTACCTTTAAGGAGTCCACATGAAGCCGAATTTCTTGCAGACGTCGCTGGCGCTGGCGCTTTTGGCCGCCGTCCCCGCACGCGCCGACCAGGTCATCCCGGACGATCTGATCGTTCAGGGCTCGATTTGCGCCGGGACCGATTGCGTCAACAACGAGAGCTTCGGCTTCGACACCGTGCGCTTGAAGGCGAACGACACGCGCATCAAGTTCGAGGACACCAGCGTCAGTGCCGGCTTCCCGAGCAATGACTGGCAGCTGACGGCCAACGATACGGACAGCGGCGGCGGCGGTGGTAATTACTTTGCGATCGACGATATCACCGGCGCGAAAACGCCCCTGAAAATCATGGCGGGTGCGCCCAGCAATTCCCTGCATATCAACGCCAGCGGACTCGTCGGCCTGGGCACCGCGGCACCGATCTTAAACCTGCACATCAAGACCGGCACATCACCTGCCATCCGCCTGGAACAGGATGCCAACAGCGGTTTTAGCCCGTATACCTGGGATCTGGGCGGCAATGATGCCGGCTTTTTCATCCGTGACCTGACCGGCGGCAGCAACCTGCCGCTGCGCATCCGGCCGGGGGCACCGACCAGCAGCATCGATATCGCGGCCGATGGCAAGGTGGGCATCGGCAACACGTCGCCAGCCGCCAGCCTGCACATCAGCGGCAACCAGGGCAGCAGCCGGCTGCGCGTCGAGGACGCCAACGCCACAACGGCGCCACGCACCCTGCTAACGCTGGTCAACAACGGCGGGGTGACCGCCAGCTATAGCGTGGCACCGGGGGTTGCCTGGGAAACCCGTGCCGACGCCGGCAGCTGGACCATTGCCCAGGCCGGGGCACCGGGGTCGGGACAGTTCAGGCTCGACGACTCGGGCAATCTGGCGATCAGCGGCACCCTCAGCCAGGGTTCCAGCCGCACCCTGAAGACCGACATTCGCTCGGTCGACCGCAACGCCCTGCTCGACAAGGTTCTGGCGTTGCCACTGTATGCCTGGCGTTACAAGTCAGCACCAGTTCACGAACGACATCTCGGGCCGATGGCCGAAGACTTCCACGAGCTGTTCGGCACCGGCAGCGATCCGCGCCGGCTGGCACCGTCCGATGTCGCGGGCGTCGCCCTGGGGGCGCTTCAGGCACTGGCCGGCAAGGTCGCCGAAAAGGACACCCAGATCAACGCGATCAAGCGCCGCATCGAGGCGATCGAAGCGCGCCTGGCCGGTTCACTCTAAGCACTGCGGAGATCATGATGAAACGACTTTTCTGCGTTACGCTAGTGCTTGGTCTGTCCATGGTAAGCAGCGCTCGCGCCGATCAGGTGATCCCGGACGACCTCATCGTCCAGGGCTCGACCTGTACCGGTTTTGATTGCGTCAACAATGAGGTCTTTGGTCTCGATTCCCTGCGCCTGAAGGAAAACAACCTGCGCATCAAGTTCGAGGACATCAGTCCTGCCCCCTTACCCGGCAATGACTGGCAGATCACCGCCAACGATTCTGCATCGGGCGGCGCAAACCAGTTCTCCATCGAAGACATCAGTGCCGCGCAGGTGCCTTTCAATCTCATGGCCGGCGCCCGCAGCAACAGCCTGCTGATCTCACCGACTGGGGCGATCGGCCTGGGCAGTGCTGCACCGGCGCTGAACCTGCACATCCTGAAATCGGATACCCCAGCGATGCGTCTGGAACAAGATGCCAGCGCTAGCACAACGCCGCAGACTTGGGACGTTGCCGGCAACGAAGCGAATTTCTTCGTGCGTGACGTGACCGCGGGCTCACGCTTGCCGCTGCGCATTCGGCCCGGCGCTCGGCATAACAACCTGGTAATCACCGGCAATGGCGCTATCGGCGTCGGCACGCCACTTCCCCAAGCGCAACTGCACCTGTTTGGCAGCGCCGGGAACACCCAGCTCAAGGTGGAAGAACTTAGCGGCACCACGGCGGCACGCACGCTGCTTGAAATCGCCAACCTAGGCGAGATCGTCAGCCGTTTCGATGCCGCCGACAGTCATTGGCTGCAACAGATCGCCGCCAGCAACTACCGGCTGACCACCGGGAGCAACAGCCTGCCCAGGCTGACCTTGAGCGACAGCGGCAATCTGGCCATCCCGGGCAGCCTGTCTCAGGGTTCCAGCCGCAGCCTGAAGCAGGACATCGTGCCGATGGATATCGGCGGCAGCAGCGCCAAGGCGCTCGACCTGCCGCTATTCGATTGGCGCTATATCGAAGATGTAGCCGCAGGGCGCGGCAAGGATAGCCACATTGGGCCGATGGCCGAGGATTTCCACGCCCGCTTTGCCACCGGCGCCGACCCGCAACGCCTGGCGCCCGGGGACGTCGCCGCGGTGGCCTTGGTCGCGGTCAAGGACCTCGACCGGCAGCTCGCAGAAAAAGACGCCCAACTGGTCGCCCTGATGGACCGTCTGGACCGCCTCGAGCGGCATTTGGAAAGCGTCGAGAGGACCCAGCCATGAACCGGCCCACCCCGAAGCCAGAAGCCCGCAGCCTGGGCATGGCCGGTCGGCACCTGCTGGGCGCTGCACTGTTCTGCCTGCTCGCCGGGCCGGTATCTGGCGCACCGTTGACGGTGTCTCCGCCCAGCCTGCCGCCGGTCGTTGCCGGCAGCCCCTATAACGTCACCATCACGCCCAGCGATGGCAGCGCGCCTTACCATTTCAGCCTCGCCGCCGGCCTGCTGCCGCCCGGCCTGACGCTCAGCACCTCCCCGGCAAATGCCACCCTTAGCGGCACCGCCGGGGCCTTCAGCAGCTATGACTTCACCCTGGCGGTCGGCGACAGCATCGGCGCAGAACGCTATCTGAGAGGACTTTCACTGCCGGGCACCGTGGCCAGTGGCAGCAACCTGCCGCTCAGTCCGCCAGGGTCGACCGGCCCTTATGGCATCGTCATCCTCAGTGGCGCCCTGCCGCCGGGCATGGTCATCGACAGCAACGGCAACCTGACCGGGAATCCGAGTCAGTCGGGCCGGTTCAGCGCGGTCGTCGAGTTCACCGACAGCCTCGGCAACAAAACCATCCTGACGCTGAGCCTCGATGCCATCGCCCCGGAGCCAGTCCGCCCGATTCCGACGCTGTCCACCTGGGCGTTATGGCTGCTTAGCCTGGGTCTGCTAGTCCTGGGTCTTCGCCGCACGCGTACCTAGAGGAGCCTGCCGGTTGCGCACGGACCGCGAGCCGGTCCGTTGCCGCTTTTCTGGGCGTTGACCCGACGAATGCATACGCTACACAAACAAATTTGAAAAATTCAGTAGAATGGGAGACAGACCACGGCTTATCTCATTCACCAAACAATTTCCCCGTTTCTGGCTCCACCGCTCGACGTGGCCTTCCCGACTTTCCGGGCACGGCACGCCGCCTCAAAGCCGTTGATACCTGTGCCGCGAAGGCCGCATTTCCAAGCGCAAAATTTCCGTTCGTTGCACGGCGGATTTCATCGACCAGGCCCGGCTCCAATTCGAATCTAAACAATTCACGATACACCGCTGCGCGGCTCGCCGCATCCCTACCAAGTGCCTGGTATAGCGAATGCGGTTTCAGTAACGAATCAGGCTCGCCTTGTGCGTTGCTTCGGTAACTCGACCAGTGATATTCCGCCGGGTGCTCGACCATGCCCGCCCGCACGGGATTCAATTCGATGTACCGCTGACACGCCAGCAGATAGCTTTCTTCCTGGGTGAGGCAAGAGCGGAAACGCCCTTCCCACAATGTGCCACTGCGCCGATAGGTACGGTTAACATACTGCACGTAACGCTGTCCCAACGCTTTCATCAAGGCGCCTGACGCTTCGGCTTGTTCGGCTGAAACCAGCAGGTGAACATGGTTGGTCATGAGTACGTAGGCGTGAACGTGGCAGCCGCTCTTGTCGGCGTACTCCCGCAACCAGTCGAGATAAAAGCGGTAATCTTCATCCGCATAAAAGCACGCTTGCCGGTTGTTGCCCCGCTGGATGATGTGCAGCGGGACGTTCGGTAAAGCCAGGCGGGCGCGGCGCGGCATGGTGTGCTTCTCGGAACGGAAATTGACCGTAATCTATCATTTAAACCGTGGTCTGTCCCCTGTTGTTTCCCTGTTGTTTCGTTCGCCTAATTCAGATGCGTTGCGGTAAAAACCAGATAGTGCTCAAACCATAGTCGCGCCAAGCTGGCGACTTGTTCCAGCGTACCCGGCTCTTCGAAGAGGTGTGTTGCACCCGGAATAATATCGAGCCGCTTTTCTCCGTGTATTTGTGCCAGTGCGGTCTCGTTGAGACGAATTACTTGACGATCTTCTCCTCCGACAATGAGCAATGTCGGTGCCTTGACCCGCAAAAGCGCATCTCCAGCCAAATCGGGTCTGCCACCGCGGGAAACGATGGCGGCCACATCCTGAGGATGGTCGGCCGCAGTCAGCAACGCGGCACCGGCACCAGTGCTGGCGCCGAAATAGCCGATTTTCAATGCATGGGTTGATTGATTCTGCTTGAGCCAATCCGTCACATATCCAAGTCTTTGCGCAAGCAATTGAATATCAAACCGTAAATACCCACTGGGGCGATCAGCAATTTCTTCCTCTGCTGTTAACAAATCAATCAGCAGCGTTGCCAACCCTGCCTGCTGTAATTGTTCCGCCACGAATCGATTACGCGGGCTGTGCCTGCTGCTGCCACTGCCATGTGCAAACAATACAATTCCGCTGGCATTTGACGGTAAGCTTAAATTGCCTTCAAGCTCGACTGGACCAGCCGGAATGTGAACCAATTTTTGTTCCTGAGGATTCATTTTGGCCTCCACGAAATTCGATATTTGTAAATCGCGTTACACGGCAAATGGGAAAGTTTCAGGCACTTCGCCTTCTTTCCATAGTGCGCTTCTCTCCAGAGGCTCCACTGCACGCGTTTCATCAAAATGAAGAACCACATCGAACTGCTCGGGCAAGGTTGCATAAAAGTAATGGCTGCTACGTTCGGTCTCCGGCAAATATACCACCCCGATCGCACGCTCAAGGCGCGGCTCGCGTAGATAATTCGATGCCCTGCTATTACGTAACGGCAGCATGAATGAAGGCAGCCCAGTTTCATGCAGCAAGCTCTCGTAACTGTTAGGCAGCGCCGAGCGTACACGTTTGCGTTCGGCGCCACTATCCCATCCAGAAGCGGCTGTTACCGTGCCATGATGTGTGGTAAACCCGACCAATACGGCTTCCTGGCTATAACGCTCGCGTACCAATTGACCTACATTTAATTCGCCGCCCTGACCCATTTGAGTAGCTCGGGCATCACCGAGATGCGAGTTATGCGCCCACAAAACAATCTTGCTGTGTTGATCCTGCCGATCAAGATGTTTAATCAACGCATCAAGTGTCTCCACCATATGGCGATCGCGCAAATTCCAGGACGATGCGCGCGACTGGAACATCGAGCGATAGTATTCTTCGGCATTTTTGACGAGTCTGGCATTTTGCTCGGCGTAGAAAAACTCATCCATTGCCGCGTTACCGTCCTGCCGCATGTATGCCGCGAACTGCTGTCGCAAATCGATCAGCTCGTCGATCACTTGTTGCTCGCACGAGGTGCTTAGTCCAAAGCTGGCTGCGTAACCATAAGCTTCAATATTTTCGCTAAAGTGATCAAAGCAGCCATATCGGTAGCGTGCCCGTTGAGCCGCTTGCGGATCAACCTTGTCGAGATAATCGAGAACCGCGCGGGTAGAGCTGTAAAGACTATAGAGATCAAGTCCATAAAAACCAACGTGTTTGTCTGGAGATTCCAGGGTATCGTTATGCTCACGCAGCCAACCTATAAAATCCAGCACATCGGCATTGCGCCACATCCAGGTCGGAAAACGTTTAAAATCAGCCAGTGCTTCGGTTGCCGAGACATCATTTGACATGCCGCGCACATAACGATTAACGCGATAGGCGGAAGGCCAGTCGGCTTCAACGGCAACAGCCGTGATTTTTTTCTTTAATCAACCGTTTAGTAATCAGGGCGCGTTCGCGATAAAACTCATGCGTCCCGTGTGAGGCTTCGCCCAGTAGAACCAAGCGTGCATCGCCGATAATCGACATGAGTGCATCATAATCACTGTGATCGCCGACCAAAGGGCGCGCATCTGTCTTTATCAGATCAATCAATACGGTATCGGGCATCGTAACCATACGCCAGCCTCCTGACTAATATTATTCGCTTCGCTGTTTTTGCAGTCACCCGGGTTGATCGGCGAGCAATTTTTCAGCATGCGCATATAAAAAAAGGCTGCGCCTAACTCCTGGCCGAGTCTGTGCGATAGCCCACATATTCAGGTTTTATTATTTAGGCCAGTCCCAAACCTTCCGGTAGTGTGGCTAGAAAAACGTTCGAATGGTTTCGTATGCCGAAGCTATGTCTGGTGCGAGCATAGGAGAAATGCAGAGTGAATTATTTTGTTGCGTGAGGTTTTCTTTTTGTCTTGCTGTAATCCGAGAACTAAACCAACTTCTTCAACTGATACAATTTGTCCAGCGCCTCCTTCGTGGGTAATTGGGGTCAGATTCGATTTAATTTGAAAATCAAATCGAATCTGACCCTGAGGTCTCCGTCGAGATAAAAGCGGTAATCTTCATCCGCATAAAAGCACGCTTGCCGGTTGTTGCCCCGCTGGATGATGTGCAGCGGGACGTTCGGTAAAGCCAGGCGGGCGCGGCGCGGCATGGTGTGCTTCTCGGAACGGAAATTGACCGTAATCTATCATTTAAACCGTGGTCTGTCCCCTGTTGTTCTGTGGGCGCGTTAGGCCAGCTGCATCAAAAGATCCGTTCACCATTTGATTATACGACTAGGACGAAATGGGAATAAAAGGCGATTGGAACGAAGTGGCGGACATATGGTCGAGGTCGCCTTGGCGTGTCCGCGTATTACTAGGTGTATCACTCTTCCTTGCGTCAAATTCAATCGCCACCTTGTCGGATACCGTTTTCCGTTGGAAGGGGTTCATCAAGGATGCACTTTCTTTCTATCAGCAATACGTTACCGTACCGCTTTGGTCGGTAATTCGTGAGCTTCTACCCAATATATTTATACCTCCAGGTACTCCGCATCTCATAATCTTGTCAACGCTCTATATCGGTACAAACCTTCGGATTATCTATTTTTCCGTGCCAGGATCAAAACCTAGGAGATTGGCGTCCCAAAGCCTGAAAAGTTATATTGGTGCCAGCATAGGAATGCTTGCCGCCATGTATTACTCGGAGAAATTGCTTGATGGCGGCGGGGCGCTCGGTTTGTTTATTGGTAGTGCAGCGGCAGCGTCTGTTTCGTATATTCGAAGCGGAGGTGCCGCCAGAATTCTTTGGTTTATATGGTTGCTTTCGCCATTCGTGGCTATTGGTTTTACGGCGGCCGTTAACAGTGGCCTTGCTCGGGAATAGCGATGCAGCAAGTAGCCTGGGCTACCGTAGGTTGGCGCTGAGCTTGCAAAGCCCAACATCACAGGATAGAGCTTCCTCGTCAATTCCTCGCCTCGCATTCGCCTTCCCGGTCATTGTCATAGACTCGCCTTTGTTCTGGTAATTGGGGTCAGATTCGATTTAATTTGAAAATCAAATTGAATCTGACCCCAATTACTTAAGCGCCTGATCGGGAGCAGCCCGGTTGAACTGAATGAGATAAAGCCCAACTGAGCTATTTCAACCAGCCCTTGCGATGGAATATCCAGAATGGCACCACCACCGACAATGCCATTAACAAAAGCGCAAAAGGATAACCCAGGCTCCAGTTGAGTTCGGGCATATGCGCGAAGTTCATGCCATAGATGGAGGCAATAAGCACCGGTGGCAACAGTGCCACTGAGGATACGGAGAACAAACGCACAATCTTGTTCTGGTTGACGTTAATAAAGCTGATGGTTGCGACCATCAGGAAGTTGATTTTGTCGAACAGGAAGCTGGTGTGCCCGTCCAGTGAGTCGATGTCCTGCATGATCTGGCGTACATCGTCCATTTGTGTCGGTGTGAGCAATTTACTGCGCATTAGAAAGGATATTGCTCTGCGAGTATCCATGACGTTGCGGCGGATACGCCCATTGAGGTGTTCAGCATGTGCGATATTGATCAATACGGAAGAGGCATGTTTGTCGCTGAGCTTGGCATTGAGTACCTTGCTGCTCACTTGCCCCAGATCGGCATACACCCCTTCCAGCGCATCGGCGGAAAATTCCACATCCATTGAATACAAATCAATCAGCACATCCTTGCAGTCACCCACATCATCCGGCTGCCCGTGGTTTGCCAAACGCCTTCGGTAAAACACCGGTAAATCTTCATCATGCACGCTGAAAAGAGTATTACCGGACAGCACAAAAGCCACAGTGACACTGCGTGAACTACTTTCTTTGCCGAGCAGGAAATCCGAGCGCAAATGCAACTCATTGTTTTCTTCATAGAACCGTGCACTGGCCTCAATATCTCGAAGGTGCTCGGGCTTTGGTAAAGTCAAGTGATAAGCCTGCTCTACCCATTTACGTTCCTCGTCAGTGGGTGCAACAACATCAATCCATATCGGATGATCGGAGCGAAGGTCATCTTGCTCGTCCAGATGTATTTTACTCAGGTGGCCATTGCTGAGTGTGTAGGCGTTGATCATGGAAAAATTCCTGTATTACGTATGCTGTAAGACTAGCAGAAGTTAAATGATTTCGGCAAAGCCGGAGGTTTATTGGGGGGTGCCCTTCAGTGAATTAAAAATTGAATAGAGGGGGCGAAGTTGTATTTTCGCCTTTTGAAAATTAAATTAGTTTCTTTAATTGATATAACTTTTCCAGTGCCTGCTTCGGGCTAAGCTCATCAGGCGTGATGTCACGCAAAGAGGTCAACGCCGGGTGTTCTGGCAGTTCGGGCAAGTCCGGCACTGCGCTGAATAAATCACCCTGCGGATTTTGTGCCGCGCTATTTTGTTCCAGTGTTTGTAATTGCTTCCGTGCGATTTTAATGACGTTCCTCGGTACCCCCGCAAGAGCGGCCACCTGTAGCCCATAGCTCTGGCTTGCCGCGCCTTCGCTTACGCTGTGCAAAAATACGATGCTGTGCTTGTGTTCAATGGCGGCGAGATGGATATTGGCAAGCTGAGCATACTCATCGGCAAGCCGGGTCAATTCGAAGTAATGGGTGGCGAACAGCGTGTGGCTACGATTCTCTTCCAACAAATGACGTGCGATGGCATAAGCCAGCGCCAAGCCATCGAAGGTGGAAGTGCCGCGTCCGATTTCATCTACTAGAACTAAACTATTCCCGGTCGCGTTGTGCAGGATGTTGGCCGCTTCCGTCATCTCTACCATGAAGGTGGAACGGCCGCTGGCGAGGTCATCCGAAGCACCGATGCGCGTAAAAATCTGGTCAATCTCGCCCAGCACGACTTCATCTGCCGGAACGAAGCTGCCGCAGTGCGCGAGCAATGTAATCAGCGCGACTTGGCGCATATACGTGGATTTACCGCCCATGTTGGGACCGGTGATAAGCAGCATCTTGCGCGCACTGTGCAGTTTGGTGTCGTTGGCGATGAATTGCTCCACCTGTGCCTCCACTACCGGGTGACGGCCGCCACGGATGTGCAAAATGGATTCTTCGCTGAAGGTTGGCGCGCTGAAATTCAATGCTGAAGCTCGTTCAGCGAAGGTAGCAAGCACATCCAGCTCGGCGATGGCGGCGGCAATGCGTTGTAGTGACGCAATGTAAGGCGCAAGCTGATCCAGCAATTGTTCATAGAGCAATTTCTCGCGAGCCAGCGCACGGTCATTGGCAGACAGCGCTTTGTCCTCGAAGGCTTTGAGTTCCGGTGTGATATAGCGCTCGGCATTTTTCAAGGTCTGGCGACGGCGGTAATCGTCCGGCACTTTTATGGACTGCGCGAGCGACACCTCGATATAAAAACCATGCACGCGGTTATATTCGACTTTCAGGGTGGCAATGCCGCTGCGCGCCCGTTCGCGTGCTTCCAGTTGCAGCAGGAATTCGCCACAATTAGTCTGGATGCCACGCAGGTCATCGAGATCAGCGTCATAGCCATCAGCGATAACGCCACCTTCGCGCAGCATGCTGGATGGCTCCGCGCGTAACGTACGTTGGAGCAACGCGATTAATTCGGCATCCGGCTGCAACGCTACGGCCAGATCGCCTATCAATGTCGAAGCGTCGGTGCTTGTTAATACTGTGTGCAATTGCGGCAGTTGCGTGAGCGAGTCACGCAAGCCGGATAAATCGCGCGGACGTGCGCTACGCAGCGCGATGCGCGCAGTGATGCGTTCTACATCTACACAGGGTTTGAGTTGTTCATGAACAGTTTGATAAAGCGCCTGTCTGCTGCTGAAGCTCCGCTCCCACTCTCCCATTTGCGGAAAAGCAGTGGCCTGCAATTTGTCAACTGCATCCAGCCGTGCACGCAAAGTGGCGCGCTCGCGCAGCGGATGATGAAGCCAGTGGTTAAGTAAACGACTGCCCATATTACTGGCGCAGGTATCCAGCAAGGAAAGTAGGGTGGGAGCAGGCTCGCCGCGCAAGGTCTGAGTGATTTCGAGATTGCGCCGCGTGGCGGCATCCATACGCACGAAATCCTCGGCGGCATAAACTTGAATGGCGTGCACATGGCTGATACCTTGCCCCTGTGTAAGCTTGGCATAACCAAGCAGCGCGCCCGCCGCTTCCAAGCCTAGAGTGAAATTGTCACAACCGAAACCACTCAGGTCGCGCGTGGCAAACTGTTGGCACAGCGTGCGTCGTGCGGTTTCCAGATCAAAATTCCAAACAGGCAATGTCTTGATGGCTGCTTTGCAGAGTGTCGGCTGAATGGCATTTTCGGCAAGCAGGATTTCTGAAATTTGCAAACGTTCCAGTTCAGCAGGCAAATTGTGCGCATCAGTTTCGCTGACGAAAAATTTGCCTGAAGCCAGATTCATCCAAGCCAGCCCCACTTTGCCGGAGCGCTCATGCAGCGCCAGCAACAAGCTGTCTTTCTTTTCATCCAACAGGGCGGAATCGGTGAGTGTGCCGGGGGTAACAATACGCATCACCTTGCGTTCCACCGGCCCCTTGCTGGTGGCTGGATCGCCGATCTGTTCACATATGGCGATCGATTCGCCCAGCTTTACCAGCCGCGCCAAATATTGTTCGGCGGCATGGTAAGGCACGCCCGCCATTTTGATCGGCTGGCCATTGGATGCGCCGCGCTGAGTTAGCGTAATGTCGAGCAGCTTCGCAGCGCGAACTGCGTCCTCATGGAATAGCTCGTAAAAATCTCCCATGCGGTAGAAAAGCAGCATGTCGGGATGCGCGGCCTTGATGCGCAGGTATTGTTGCATCATGGGGGTGTGCTTCGAGGCGGCACCGCTGCCAGGCAGCGATTTATCAGTTTGGTCTTGTTCTATTTTCATTGAATATTTATCGACTTCATACAGCCCTGTTGCTCCTTCACATGTCTTAGCAAAGGCTGTTCTTGCAAGGGTTACTTTTATGAGACAACAGCCACAACTCACGGCTAGGCTTCGGGGTGAAGGTTGGGTGCAATGAAATTTACATCATCCGACGCTAGATCCATGGCAAATCGATCATGCCCACGGTTGGCTACTTCGCCAATTTCAAATGATATCAAGAACACGCTAAAAAAGGATAAGGTAAGTTTGACGTGCGCGGTTACACTATAGCTATGGTCGGTCGCTGATAGGGTTGCCCATCAGATTGATTAAAGGGAGCAAAAACATGTTTCAGCAAAATCATCGTAGCCGCTACACCAACGTATTTTTGTTTGCGCTTATCGGCCTGTTTGGGGTCGTTGGCCAAACTTGGGCACTGTCCTTCGCCTATGTGGCGAACTCGGGCAGTAACAACGTCTCGGGCTACTCTATCGCCGCCGGCACCGGGGCTCTGACGCCAGTGGCAGGCTCTCCCTTCGTCGCCGGGTCGACTCCTAGCTCCATCACCGTCAGCCCCAACGGAGCCTTCGCCTATGTGGTGAACCAGGTCAGTAGCACCGTCTCGGCCTACACCATCGCCACCGGTACTGGGGCTCTGACGCCGGTGGCAGGCTCTCCCTTCGCCACCGGGGCGGATCCTTTATCCGTCACCGTCAGCCCGAACGGGGCTTTCGCCTATGTGACCAACTTGATCAATGACACCATCTCGGCCTACACCATCGCCGCCGGAACAGGGGCTCTGACGCCGGTGCCAGGCTCACCCTTCGCTGCCGGATCGACTCCTTTATCCGTCATCGTCAGCCCGAACGGAGCCTTCGCCTACGTAGCAAACGGGGGTAGTAACAATGTTTCGGCCTACACCATCGCCGCCGGAACAGGGGTACTGACGCCAGTGGCGGGTTCTCCCTTCGCCGCCGGGTCGTGGCCTTACTCCGTCACCGTCAGTCCGAACGGGGCTTTCGCCTATGTGGCAAACGGGGGTGGTAACAATGTTTCGGCCTACACCATCGCCGCCGGAACAGGGGCTCTGACGCCCGTGGCAGGCTCTCCCTTCGCCGCCGGGACGGGCCCTATCTCCGTCACCGTCAGCCCGAACGGGGCTTTCGCCTATGTGGCGAACACGGTCAGTAACAATGTTTCGGCCTATACCATCGCCGCCGGTACTGGGGTTCTAACGCCGGTGGCAGGCTCTCCCTTCGCCGCCGGGTCAAATCCTCGCTCCGTCATCGTCAGCCCGAATGGGGCTTTCGCCTATGTGGCGAACACGGTCAGTAACAATGTTTCGGCCTATACCATCGCCGCCGGAACAGGGGCTCTGACGCCGGTGGCAGGCTCTCCCTTCGCCGCCGGGACGGGCCCTACCTCCGTCGCCATCAGCCCCGATCTTGCTCCCGCCGCAGTCTCAATCCCGACGCTGTCATCGACAGGTTGCATCCTGCTCGCGCTGGCGCTGATCGTGGCTGTCGCAGTTCAGCGACGCAAACTTTCGTGCTGACCGGACGTACTGGGCGACAAGTTTAAAGGTGCGCGCCGCCTTCACGTAACTGGGGTCTAACAATAGTGCACATGCACGAGAGGGCAATAACTAAATAGCACACTGCCTCCTGCAATCTTTATTGACCTGAACCCCCATTTTTTGCTAACTAGTTAGTATATCCACATGTTCTGGGCGAAATCCGATTCCAATCAATCTGGCAGGAATCCGACGCAGGAATGGAAACCGTGCCAAGAGTCGGATAAAAATCGGTGGTGAGAGCTGACCCTCTCCATGCAACACGCGACTGATGACGCGGTTTTGGATGAAGAGTTGCATCCTTTGCGTCATATGCGTCGGCCACTCGCGTCGTTGCTGGACTCGGCGCAGATCTTCGGTGGTCAATTTGTTCGCACGTAACGGTGCAGCCAGCAAATTCGCTGCGGCGATCGCATCCTGGATCGCAAGATTGATACCGACGCCAGCGACCGGAGACATTGCGTGCGCTGCATCACCGAGACAAAGAAGGCCCGGGCGATACCACTGACGCAATCGATCAACCTGAACGGTGAGCAATTTTATCTCTTCCCAGTTTTGGAGTTCGTCGACACGGTCGACCATAAATGGTGCAAGCTGCACGAGGTCGCTACGGAACGCGGAGAGCCCTCGCTCCCGAACCTGCGCATGTGAGCCTTTCGGGATTACAAAGCCGCACTGCCAGTAATCGCCTCGGTTCAGCATGATGAATATTCGACCGACATCGAAACGGCCGATAGGATATTCTGAATCGTCCGGCCGTCGTGAGAGCCGGAACCATAACACGTCCATGGGTGCGCCAAGATCCTCAATCTGCAAGCCAGCATGTGCACGGACAGCTGAATGTCGACCATCTGCTCCCACAACCAGGCTCGCGCGCACCGTTAATGGTCCGTCCGGACTTATCACCTGAACGCCAGCGACATGCCCCGCTTCTTCAATGAGTCCAGTCACTTCAGAGTGCATCCGCAAGCTGAATGTTGGGTAGCGAGCTGCGCGATCGGCGAGGAAATTCAGGAAATCCCACTGCGGCATAAAAGCGATAAAATGGCACTGGGTTTTCAGATGGGTGAAATCTGCTATCGTCAGTTTTAAATTTCCAAACTGACCATTGATCTGCGGCGTTTTTTGGTGTGGCAATTCCAGGAGGTCGTTGAGAAATCCCAGTTCATGCATGACTTCCAGCGTCGAGGGATGAATCGTGTCTCCCCGGAAGTCCCTCAGAAAGTCCGCATGCTTTTCTAAAACCAGTACCTCAACGCCCGCACGAGCCAATAGCAGACCCAGCATCATGCCCGCTGGGCCACCCCCCGCAATACAACATTGTACTGATACCGTATCCATTTCCGTCCTTCCGGGTAAAGGAAAACATGAAACAGCTACTCTGTGAGACAGAACTTCACAAGAGCGAAAGAAAAATTAGGAATTTCAGCATTCCATGTGCCGAAATTTACGCGCAAATGCAAGACATGGAAACAATTTTGCAATAGTTCAGATGTATTCATCGCCAGGCTTCACGTTCCGCTTTCCTTATATGTTCAAGGGCGGCCACGATGGTATGGCGAGGTGCGCCGATATTCATGCGCATGAATCCGCTACCGCCCTCGCCAAACATAATGCCGGGGCTCATGCCCACGCCTGTTTCATGCACGAAGAAATGCTTGAGTTGCGCGTCGCTCATCCCTAGTGCACGGCAATCAAGCCATAGCAGGTAGGTGCCTTCTGGTTTGATAAGTCGGATTTCCGGGAGATGGGCGGCCAGATAATTTCCGACGTAATCTCGCGTATCCCGCAGATAGGCCAGTAACTCGTCCAGCCATGTCTCGCCTTCCCGGTAGGCGGCTTCGAAAGCGACGATACTAAAAGGATTGGACGCACTGATGTGCATCCTGTCAAATATCTGGGTGATAGCCGCGCGATGCTTGGGATCCGGTACGATGAGTGAGGAAAGATTCAGCCCTGGGATATTGAATGTTTTGCTGGGTGCGACGGCAGTGAGGACGTAGGCCGGGTTCTCTGCCAGCGTCGCAAGCGTGGTGTGTTTATTTTCGGGGTAGATCAAATCTGCGTGGATTTCGTCTGAAAATATGAGCAGATCGTATTTTTTTGCAATTCGCAGAAGGTGCTTCAATTCCGGCTTGCGCCATACCCGCCCAACCGGATTGTGCGGTGAACATAGCAACAGCAAACGCGCCTTGGCTGCACACTGTTCCAGATGGTCAAAATCGATGGCGTATTGACCGTTCTCCATGCGCAGCGGGTTTTGCAGCAGCTTTCTGCCGGTGTTTGTGACAGCCGAAAAAAATGGAAAATACACTGGCGGCTGCACGATTACCGATTCATCTGGCTCGGCAAAAGCCATGACAGCGGCGTGCAGCGAGGGCACTACGCCGGGGCACATCATGATCCACTCGCGCTGCACCTCCCAACCGTGGCGTCGCCTAAGCCAATCCATCAGTGATTCGTACAAGCTGTCTGGATACTGGGTGTAGCCATAAACAGGATGGGCGGCGCGCTCGGCGAGGGCACGGGTCACGGCGGGCGGGGCGGCAAAATCCATATCGGCAATCCACAACGGGATGACCTCGCTTGTGCCAAACATGTTATTCCGCCCGTCATATTTCACGCTGGCGGTACCGGCACGGTTGATGTCGCGGTCAAAATTGCTACTCAAGTAATTTCTCCTAGACTGTTGCTTCTGACAGCGTATGAAAATGAATTCTATTGTATCGAACGGTACAATATTCCACACTGCTTATTCTATGGAGGAAGCCATGGATAACACTAACGATTCACGTCGCATTGTACTGGCCATGGCAGCACTGATCCTGCTGTTGGTTACGTCGTTTCTTACTGGCTGCGCCACGGTGGAAACCCGTCCGGCGGCACCTACAGGCGATGTTTTAACTACCTGCCGGATGCTCTTCCAGGAAGCCGATGCGGCCATCGAACGTGCGGGGGTGCGCGACTATGGTTCATCGCCGGTTCGAGATTTCCCCTACTTGCGGACAACTCGCCTGCTCGCTTCGTTTGGCGGCGAGTTGACCGCAGAGAAATACTGGACAGCATGGACCACACACATGGCAGATTTGGATGCTGAGTCGCGTGCGCTGGAGTTACGTAATCTGCCCACACCGATGGAGGGTCATCACAACGGCACTTTAGGTGAAGAACTCAACCGCTGCCGCGAACGCCTGCTTGCCGCCGATCTCGCGCAACCGGAGCGCCGCGCTATGCTGCGCGATGCCGCGCGCGTTCCGGATGATTATGTCACCTGGTGGCAGGTGCTCGGCCTCTATCCACTCACTGCGCCATTCGTTTCCACCAGAATATCGGCTTGGCATAACGAGACCCAAAACATCTTCGCCACGCCGTTGGCAGCGCTGCCAGTTGAGGGTGAACTGGTACGCTGGGCGTCATCGCCCGATGCGCTGCTCACTGCTCCACAGGTGGGCGAAATTCTGCATCGCTCCCTGGATCCACTCGGTATCCCCATGCCGACAGTCACCAACCTCGGCCGGCTCTTCGACACTTTTGCCCCGGTATGGGAAGTGGATGTAATGGATAACAATGATCGTATCGGAATGGCACACTGGGAGAACGGGCCGGTGGTGGACGTGGCGCGTCCGACGTTGTACCGCAAGGTCTCGCACACCCGTTTCGGCGATCAAGTGCTGTTGCAACTCAATTATATTGTCTGGTTTCCAGCGCGCCCCGGCAACGACATTTATGCCGGACAGCTAGACGGCCTTAACTGGCGAGTGACTTTAGGCCCGGACGGCGAGCCGTGGCTGTATGACGTTATCCATAATTGCGGTTGCTACCATGAGTTCTTCCCGAGCCACCACCTACGTCTGCGCGACGACCTCCCCACTGTCTATTTCGAACCCCCACTGTTGCCGCAACTTGCACCTGAACAACAGCCGCTGGTGCTACGGATTGCTTCACACACTCACTTTATTCAGCGAATCTATCACGACGAATCACCACCGAAATTACCGTCTGATATACAACCGATGGCTTGGGAAGAATACGATGTATTGCGTTCCCTGCCCACTGCTGACGGTTATCGCAGCCTGTTCGGCAAATATGGTTTAATCGCTGGCACGGAGCGGCCTGAGCGTTTTCTTTTGTGGCCAATGGGCATTCGCTCGCCGGGTGCGATGCGTCAGTGGGGGCGTCACGCCACCGCTTTTGTCGGTCGCCGCCACTTTGACGATGCTTTTCTCATCGAATCGCTATTTACAAAAGCGCCATGAGGAGTCGGATTGATATCGCCCGTTTTACACAGGGCAATCTAAACGGATGAGAGTCTGAAGTGTTTCCTGATAAGCGCATCTGTACAAGATTTGTTGCAATCGGCTTGGACGTTAAGAACGATAATGTGAGTACACGGTCAAATCTTTCAAACTTCCAAAAGGAATTTTCATGAAACGACGAACCTTACTGCAAAGTCTTGCCGTGCTGGCCGCGCTTCCGCTAATGTCGGCTTGTTCGCGCGACAGGGCGGCTATCAATGCCACCAATGCAATCACGGTTATGCCCTTGAATAGACCGCATGAAGCGTGGCGTGCGTTGGTCTCTGCGGATGCTTACAAGGTGCTGTTTGAAGAGGATACCGAACGGCAAAATAGTAGTGAGCTTAATCATGAGCATCGTGATGGCATCTATATTTGTGCCGCTTGTTACTTGCCTTTGTTCGAAAGTGCGCACAAATTTGAAAGCGGCACGGGCTGGCCCAGTTTTACCCAGCCCATTGCGGGGCATGTGGGGACAAAACGCGATTTCAAACTGATTCTGCCCCGCACTGAATACCACTGCGCACGCTGCGGCGGCCACCAAGGCCATTTGTTTAACGATGGCCCGCCGCCACGTAATGAGCGCTGGTGCAATAACGGTGTAGCGTTGCGATTTATCCCGAAGGACGAACCCTTGCCAGCGCTTAGGAGCTGATTATGACAATATTGAACTCATCATTTTTTGATGAAAAAGCTCGCAGTGTACTTAGTACTATCCTGTTAATACTTGCCGTATTTGCTGCCTGTGGGCAGTCAAGGGCACAGAATTTATCCGTAGTCTCCAATGAGCGGGCTGAACCAGTGATAGGCGTTGCCACCTTTGCGGGTGGCTGCTTCTGGTGCACTGAAGCAGATTTCGACAAGGTACCGGGTGTGATTTCCACTATATCGGGTTATATCGGCGGCACAGTGATTAATCCGACATATGAACAAGTATCTGCCGGTAAAACGGGGCATGTTGAAGCGGTGCAAGTGCGCTTTGACCCTACCAAGACCAATTACGCCAAACTGCTTGCCGCATATTGGCCGACGATAGATCCGCTAACACCTAATCGCCAATTTTGCGATAGTGGCACGCAGTACCGTAGCGTCATTTTTTATCACAATGCGGATCAACAACAGCAAGCCTTAGCATCTAAGGCCGAGCTGGTATCTTCTGGTCGTTTTACCCAGCCAATTGTGACCGAGTTGCTGCCCGCCACAGTATTTTATCCGGCGGAGGAGTATCACCAAGATTTTCACACCAAAAATCCGATCCGTTACAAATACTATCGTTACAGCTGTGGTCGTGATGCTCGCTTAAAACAGGTGTGGAGCAAAAAAAACTGATAGTTTTTTACTGCAGGGAGCATTCTTAATTACAACAATTATGACGCCGGTGAGTTATCTGGTGAAGGTTGATCGTCTGAGTCAGGTGCCGGTTGAGGTGCGACCCGCAGCCATCCTCCAGGGCATTGGTTGACGTACGGGTAATAGGCCTTGGCATCAACACAGTAGTACCACCATGATGCTTGAGCATTTTGCGGGGAATCATTAGATGCTTCTTGCGTATCAATTTGAGGTTCGTCGCTTCGCTCGATGTAAGTTATGGGCGCAGGCTGTGCCACTGGGTAATAAACGGGAGCAGGCGGGTAATAATAGGGTGCTCCATAGTACGAGGTTCCATAATACGTGCTTCCATAGTACGGATATGGGTAAGATCCGTATCTGAAACCAATCGGTGCACCCAAGTAGATGCCTACATTCCTACCCCGATTCCAGTTCCCGCCGCGCCAGCTGCCGCCAACGTGTCTGCCACCGCTAAATCCAGGTCCTCCCATACGACCGCCGCCAACGTGTCCGCCGCCGCTAAATCCAGACCCTCCCATATGGCCGCCACCAACCTGTCCGCCACCGCCTGACCCTCTGGCCTGCCCGCCCCATAAGCCTGCCGCATATGCCGCAGTGCTCATTAATGTTCCAACTAACAGCACCATAATTAAAATTGATGGCCGGCTGATTTTTGATGTCCTTATCATGTCTATGTCCCTATCGTTCAGTATATGTAATAAAGCTGATTTGCAGAATTGCTATCCCGTACGCTCAAGAAGCGATCCCACTCTGGTTTTCATAAAACACGCTTGACCGATAATTGGAGACAACGATCATCATTCAGTTCCAAGCTATTGCATAACCACTCTAAGAATTCTGTGCATATCAGTAAAAACGTATACCTTTAAATGACCGTTGACAAGTGCGTAGATTTAATACTGGGGAAGCGCAGATTAAATCCGGCCGCAGCCAACAGCGCGATGCGACTGCGAATTTGAACACGTGCTTCAACACGAAAAGAATTTAGAGGTGGCAGTCACTGTTGGAACTCAGCTGAATTGGCAGCAGAGCGAGTCTGCTTGAGCGATGGGCTCGATGCTCTGCTCTTAGAAACTTGATCCGGGTTGAGTCAGGAATGCAAGCTCTTCCTCTGTAGATTGGCGGCCGAGCACTGCGTTGCGATGAGGATAACGGCCAAAGCGGTCGATAATAGCCTTGTGCCGAAGCTCAAAGTCGTAGTTGCTCTTTGGTCCGTTTTCTTTGAATAGACGTTCTGCTGTCTCGTGGATCCGCTTCGACTCGCTGTGCATGTACGGCGTGTATATGAAGATGCGCTCTTCTTCCGGGAGCGTGAGATCCGCTTTTGCCGCCACTGCCTCTTGGGCTAGTGCCAAGGCCAAAGTGTCGGCTGCGAAGGCGCGCCTGTCTCCCCGGTACATGTTTCGGGAAAACTGGTCCAGAACGATGATTTCAGCCAGCCTCCCTTTGGGTTGTTCGCGCCACTCGAACAACTCTGAACGGGTTGCCCGGCCATGGAGATCAGAAAACCGCTTCACGATCAACTGATCAAACTCTGCGTCTACTTTCCACCACTGGGCAGGAGATATTTCTTTGAACCAGAATTGAAGTACAGATTGGTACATAGCTTCCCCGATGTGAGTGTGTAGCGTCTAACTATACGATTGGTCCGGCCAGGATATGTTTCAATTTATGTGCCAGTTAAACCACACCGTGACGGTACTTCCCACTTCAAACTACACTTGGTCGTATTAATAGATATGGTCGATTTGTTATTTGCGTTTTTGCCATTGCCATGGGAAATGCAACCTATATATCAAACTGCCTCATGATGCCTATTCTGAAGAGATCTCGATCGTTTTTTGATGTAAAGGTGGTAACTCGGCTGAAATTAACAAATCCCTTCCATTTGGTGTCAATAAATCGTTCGACTTGAAACGAAATCAGGCTATGCAATTGAAGATTGCCCGATCCCCGTTTATTAGTCGCTACGTAAGGGCCGATACCAGCACTGGCAGCCCAATTCTTATCTAAGGGTTGTACAAACCATCCTTGGACAGCAACACCATGGCGATGCACTCGCACCTCATCGTCACCTTCCATAATCCCAGAAACCGAAGCCCCCCAATGGTTCCCATAGTATTTCTTTGCTTCGGCAGTGAACCCTGGAACCCCCTCTGATCCTCCATGATTCGTTTGGGAGATGCCTGCGGTTACTCCAAGCCAAATCGGATTCTCATAGGACCCTGGCTGAATGCGTGCGGGAGCGTTATCAAAATATTTTCCGACCCCAACAAGTAAGGCAATTGAGGAGTGTGTTGCCGGAATGGATGCATGGTTTAGTGCATACCGCATATGCAATCCTGGAGAAAACCTTTCCAGATCCACCAAAGCTGCAACTGAGAGCAGCGCTCCCAATTTCGCATCATTGAATTCGGTACCCTTGATGGTTGTGGTATTCATACTAAAGTAGGGGCCAAGTCCAAATTCTAAATTTAGCTTTTGGCTTACAGGTTTTCTGTAAACCATCTGGGCACCAAAGCCATCGCGGTGGTTATTATCAGGGTGTCCTTCATTGAAATGAAAGACATCGAGACGAAATTTTTCATCCGTTAGATTAAGTTTCCCGGAAAGGAATGCGGGGACACTTATTTCTTTACCGAACCGGAATTCAAAGGTTCGTCCTTCCATAGATCTGTCACCAACTACGCCGTCACCATACGCGAATCCATTTCCTATAATTGCCGATGCATACGCGTTACTGTAGCTGTCAATAACTTTCGGATAGGATGCGTCTTGCGGGAAATTTGATTTTCCATTTTTATTTTCATGGTCTTGGCCATAAGCTATTAAAGGAAAAATTAGCAGAATAACTAGAGAAATATGTCGCATTTTTTAAAGTGGCCTACATTTTGTTTCCAGGGAATGGTTCATTTTACATTACGTTCCGGATAAGTGGGAGCTGGCGAACCGCTGAAAACCACTGAGAACATTGGATTCCAACTGAACTACGCAAAGTAGTTCTGAAAAACCTCCCTTCTTTCCCTCGAACCTTGCTAATGAATATTGATAAGATGTTGTCCACCCATTTGATTTTCTCCGCCGTTACCAGTGCTGGGTCGTTTAGGCACGCGAGCACTATATGTTTTGCTTACCGTGCAGGAGTATCGGGTAGGACTGGCCACTGATTTGATGAGGAACAGTGCCAACGTAAAGCATCACAAATGCCTCAAGTTGACGTGGTGTTTTAGCTTCTCATTGTTTTAATACTAATGAGAAGCTTATGGTAACTAACTACGTGGCACAGCGAAGATGCCCGCCAGAACGATTTTTGTGGCAAGTCTGAATAAAAAACACTCAGCGGGTTACTGGGCTATTTAATGATTTTTCTAATTCTGCGGCAGGTCTGAATCCGGGAACCAAAACACCATCCGCAAAAATCAATGCCGGGGTACCATTTATGTTTAATTTTTGGCTGAGTTCCATTAATTTTGCGGTGGGGGTATCGCAAGTTCCTACGGGTGGTTGCACGTTATTTAGCATCAAATTGTCCCACGCTTTGACTTGATCCTTGCTGCACCAAACACCCTGTACTTTTTTGTCGGAACCTTGAAATATAGATAGCATAAATAAGTAAAGTGTGACGTTGTCCACGTTTTTTAACTCATTTTCCAGCTTTTTGCAGAAGCCACAATTCGGATCGCTAAAATAAGCCATCCTCCGCTGTCCATTACCTTTAACTTTTTTTATGGCAAGGTCAAAGGGCAGGCTGTTGAAATCTATAGCGAATAATTTGTGTGAGCGTTCCTCCGTCAAATTACGCATGGTTTTTAGGTCAATGATGTTGCCGCTGATGAGGTACTGCGCTTTTTCATCGGTATAAAATAGCTGGCCTTGCGCCACTACTTCGTATAGGCCAAGAATATTGGCTTTGTTGGTTTTTTCGATCTTGCCAAGTTGCGGATAATTCTTTTGCAGAATGTTTTTAACCTTGGTTGCATCGGCATGAGCATAAGAAAAGGAAAGCGAGGTAAGCAGTATCAAAAACAATTTAATCATAAATGAATTCCTGAAATGAAGTTAATTGAGTGCGTGGCGTGCCAGCATTTTTTTCAACGGTGCAATACGGTTGGTAGCCGCAAGACCAACGTTGCGCGCGGCGCGCAGCAGCGGGTTACTGTTATTGAACAATTTTTTTAGCGCATCAGTCGTGAGCGCCATGGACAGGACGTCTTCCTTGCGCGCACGTTCATAACGACGTAACAGGTGCATGTTACCGCAATCTTGTGGTGCGTCACGTTGTAACAATACTTGCGCCAGTTGGCGTGCATCGCGAAAACCCAGGTTGACGCCCTGTCCGGCAAGAGGATGTATATTGTGCGCGGCATCACCCACTAGCGCCAGGCGTGGCTTAATGATTTGTGGCAGGTTCAACAAACGCAACGGGAATGCGGCGGGAGGGGTGACCAGTTGTAGTGCGCCCAGGGTATGGTGCGAGGCGGCAGCAACTTGTGCGCACAGCTCTTCATGCGACAGTTGCAGCAAGATCTCTGATTTTTCCGGGCTTACCGACCACACCATTGAAACCATCTGCTGTGGCAATGGCAGCAAGGCAAGAATGCCGTCCGGCTGAAACCATTGAAAGGCCGTGGCCCGGTGTGATTTTTCGATGGTGAAATTCGCTACTACGCCATGTTGGTTATAAAGTGTGGGCGGTGCAACAATACCGGCTTGTTGCCGCACCCAGGAATTCCCCCCATCCGCGCCGACCACCAGTTTTGCCTTGAGTGTCCGCCCATCTTCCAGTTGCAGGTACGCGGCATCATCATGCCAGACCAGGCTGGCACAGTGCGCCGGGTGAAACAAGGTTAAATTGTCCTGCTCTTGTAATCCTTGCCACAGCACTTGCTGTAGCAGACGATTTTCCAGGATGAACGCCAACTCCGGCACGCCCAGTTGATAAGCACTGAAATCAAGTTCCATGTCCTCATCGCCAAACACACGCATGGTTTCGACCGGCTGCACACGGTTCATATCCAGTTGTTGCCAGGCATCGCATTGCGTAAGAAAGGCAGCTCCGCCAGGGCTGATAGCATAGATGCGGTTGTCCCAGCCTTCATTAGAGTGGGTTGTGGGTTGGGTTTCCACTAGAGCCATATTCAACCCGCTGGACTTGAGCGCTGCGGCTAGGCTGGCACCAACCAGGCCGCCGCCGATAATCAGGACGTCGAATGTCATCGCTAAAATATTTTTTCACTTCTGGACGGGTGATGATAGCACGGGACGTTTGATTAATTTATAATCCGCCACCTTTCGGAAAACGTCATGCGCATCGGTCCCTATCACCTCAAGAACAACCTGATCGTTGCCCCCATGGCGGGAGTGACCGATCGTCCATTTCGCATGTTGTGCAAAAGTATGGGCGCAGGCATGGCGGTGAGCGAGATGGTGTCTTCCAATTCTCTGCTCTACGGATCTGAAAAGACCAAGCGGCGCGCTAATCACGAGGGTGAAGTTGATCCCATCTCAGTGCAAATTGTTGGTGCTGACCCCAAAATGCTGGCGCGGGCCGCCCAATATAATGTGGATGAGGGCGCACAGATCATCGACATAAACATGGGCTGTCCCGCGAAGAAAATTTGCAACGTGATGGCCGGTTCCGCGCTGTTGCAAGATGAAGCGCTGGTAGCGCAAATACTGGAGGCGGTGGTAGGTGCGGTGGCCGTGCCGGTAACGCTTAAAATACGTACCGGTTGGGATAAGCAAAACCGAAATGCAATTCGTATCGCCCAAATCGCCGAGGCGAGCGGCATTCAGGCACTTGCCATTCACGGCCGGACCCGTGCTTGCGCTTACACCGGCGACGCGGAATATGACACCATCACCGCAGTGAAGGCTAACGTCAACATCCCGGTTATCGCTAATGGCGATATCACCTCCCCGGAAAAAGCCCGCTATGTTTTACAGCAGACTGGCGCGGATGCCGTGATGATAGGGCGCGCCGCACAAGGGCGTCCGTGGCTGTTTCGCGAGATCGAGCATTTCATCAAGACTGGCACACACCTACCCGCACCACAAGTGGGCGAAGTGCATCGCGTGTTGCTTAAGCATATATATGAACTTTATGCGTTCTATGGTGAACACACAGGTTTGCGCGTAGCGCGCAAACATATCTCCTGGTACACAAAGGGACTGATTGGTTCTGCGCATTTTCGCCATCATATGAATCAACTGGAAAGCAGCGCAGAACAGTTGATGGCGGTAAATGATTTTTTTGATGGGCAATTACAGGGCGGCGAGCGCCTACAGTACGTCGAGGAGCTGGCTGCATGAAAAAAGAAGATGATTGTATGTTGGGTGAAAACGACGTTGCGAAATATGTGCGCAAGGCAGTGAGCGATTACTTCAAAGATCTCGATGGCGAAACCCCTTCGTGTGCGATGTATGACATGGTAATGAACTGCGTTGAGAAGCCATTAATTGAAGCCGTTCTACAACATGTGGGCGGAAACCAGACGCGCGCAGCCGAATTGTTAGGGCTTAACCGTAATACATTACGTAAGAAAATTCAGCAACACCGTACCCTTGATGAACCTTCAAACTTGCGGTCCAATATCCGATCCGAACACAAGGCTGTTCAACGGCCTCAACTTGTTAAAACGAACGAAAAGAAAAATTAACTATGGCAGCAATTAAACAAGCCCTCATTAGTGTGTCGGACAAAACCGGCGTGCTGGAATTCGCCAAGGGTTTGCATCAGTTAGGCGTTACCATTCTGTCTACTGGCGGCACGGCTAAGATGCTTGCCGACAATGGTATTCCAGTCACGGAAGTGGCCGATTACACCGGTTTCCCTGAAATGCTGGATGGACGCGTGAAAACACTGCAACCGAAAGTCCATGCCGGCATTCTGGCGCGACGGGATCTGCCAGAACATGTCGCCACACTGGAGAAGTACAGCATTCCGACCATTGATCTGGTAGTAGTGAACTTATATCCGTTCGGCGCCACCATTGCCAAACCCGATTGCACACTGGCAGATGCCATCGAGAACATCGACATTGGCGGACCTACCATGGTACGCGCCGCAGCGAAAAATCACGAACATGTGGCTATCGTTACCGACTCAAAAGATTACAGCACCATCTTGACCGAAATGCATGCTAATGGCGGTGCGGTTTCCAGCGCCACGCGTTTCGATCTGGCGAAAAAAGCTTTCTCGCACACTGCCGCGTATGACAGCGCGATCAGCAATTACCTTACGACAATTCATTCCGACGGTACACGCAGCGAATATCCGACGCAAATCAATTTCAACTTTGCCAAAGTGCAGGATATGCGCTACGGCGAAAATCCACACCAAAATGCAGCCTTCTACCGTGACCTGGATGCGGTGCCGGGCGGCATTGCCGATTACACCCAATTGCAGGGCAAGGAGTTGTCCTATAACAACATCGGCGATGCCGACGCGGCGTGGGAATGTGTCAAGACCTTTGGGCAGCCCGCCTGCGTCATCGTCAAGCATGCGAATCCGTGCGGCGTGGCGATTGCCGATGCACCGCTTAATGCCTACAAGTTGGCTTATACAACGGACCCTACCTCTGCATTCGGCGGCATCATCGCTTTTAACCGTGAGCTGGATGCAGATACTGCAACGACTATTACAGCCAATCAATTTGTTGAAGTGATTATTGCGCCTTCAGCGACTGAAGCGGCACAACAGATCCTAGCAGCAAAACAAAATGTGCGTCTGCTCACTGTGCCACTGTCCAAGTCACACAATCAATATGATTTTAAGCGAGTGAATGGTGGTTTATTGGTGCAATCACCTGATACTTTGGACGTACAAGTTGAGCAATTACGCGTGGTTACCAAACTACAGCCGAGTGCTGAACAGTTACAGGACTTGCTGTTCGCCTGGCGTGTGGCGAAGTATGTGAAATCAAATGCCATCGTGTTCTGTAAAGATGGACGCACGCTAGGCGTAGGCGCTGGGCAAATGAGCCGGGTAGATAGCACCCGTATCGCTACAATCAAGGCACAAAATGCGACTTGTAGTTTAGTTGATTCAGTCGTCGCATCAGATGCTTTCTTCCCGTTTCGTGATGGCGTAGACGTGCTGGCTGAAGCAGGCGCGAAAGCAGTCATTCAGCCCGGTGGCAGCATGCGCGATGAGGAAGTTATTGCAGCAGCGGATGAACATGGGCTAGTTATGGTATTTACAGGTTATCGACATTTCAGACATTAAACGCTTTAACCACAGAGACACGTACTCGCTGTTACTTGCGCCAACAGTTTTTTGTTTTTGTGATTTCTGTGACAAATTTTGGGTTATGTTATGAAAATTCTGGTTGTTGGGAGTGGTGGTCGTGAACATGCACTGGCATGGCGGTTGGCGCAAGCCACTAAAGTGCAGAGAGTGTACGTTGCTCCAGGCAATACCGGTACAGCGCTTGAAAATGGCGTGGAAAATATTGCCATCACAGCTATTTCCGATCTCATCGCATTCGCGCAACGTGAGCAAATCTACTTTACTGTAGTCGGTCCGGAAGCACCATTAGCGGCTGGAATAGTGGACAAATTTCGTGCTGCTGGCCTGAAAATTTTTGGCCCTACCAAAGCGGCGGCACAACTGGAAAGCTCCAAAGATTTCGCCAAGAATTTCATGGTACGCCACCATATTCCCACTGCGCTTTATCAGTCCTTCAGCAATATCGCGGATGCGTGTGCCTATGTGGAAAAACATGGTGCCCCCATTGTGATTAAAGCTGATGGCTTGGCTGCAGGCAAAGGCGTAGTTGTAGCAATGACAGTGCAAGAAGCTCACGAAGCCATAACCATGATGTTGTCCGGCAATAAATTGGGGGATGCCGGCGCACGCGTAATAATCGAGGAGTTTCTGGTCGGTGAGGAAGCCAGCTTCATTGTTATGGTAGACGGCAAGCATGTGTTGCCACTGGCGACTAGCCAGGACCATAAACGGTTACTGGATGGTGATCATGGACCTAATACCGGCGGCATGGGCGCGTATTCTCCTGCACCGGTGGTAACACCGGAATTATATGCGCGCGTGTTGCGCGAGGTGATACTGCCAGTAGTACAGGGCATGGAAAACGAAGGGATTACTTACACCGGTTTTTTATATGCCGGTTTGATGATAGACCCACAAAATAATTACAAGGTGCTGGAGTTTAATTGCCGTATGGGTGATCCGGAAACCCAGCCGATTATGTTGCGCTTGAAGAGTGATCTGTTGGTGCTACTGGAGCATGCAGTCAACGGTACCTTGAATAAGGTAGAGGCGGAATGGGACAGACGCGCTGCGCTTGGTGTGGTACTGGCCGCCGCCAACTATCCCGATACGCCGCGAAAAGGCGATGTTATTACCGGCCTACCCAAAACACAGGAAGATGCGCATGTGTTTCATGCCGGCACCATCATGCAGGATGGCAAGCTAGTTACCAGCGGAGGACGTGTGTTGTGCGTTACTACGTTGGGCGATAGCGTGAAAATTGCGCAGCGCCGCGCTTATCAAGTTGCCGAGAATATTCATTTCGAGGGCTGTCAGATGCGCCACGATATTGGCTATCGCGCTATCCTGCCCAGGAAATAACGACCTCTTCAGAAAGTTGCTGTATCAATTCCAGAATATCGGTTGGTTTGGGCAACAACCGTGCGATGCAGCGTCTGTTAAGGTTCAAGGAATGCGTACATGGATGAGTAGTAGTTCATCACAAATAAATACGAAATCAATCGGAGGAAGCATGGATAGTGTCGCGGTCAAAAAATTCTTATTCGAGTTGCAAGACACAATTGTGACTCGTTTGGAACAGGTGGACGGCAATAAATTTCGGCGTGACAGTTGGGATCGCCCGGAAGGTGGCGGCGGCCGAAGTTGCATCCTTGAAGAAGGAAATGTCCTGGAACGCGGCGGGGTAGCTTTCTCTCATGTTACAGGCGACAAAATGCCTCCTTCCGCTACGGCACATCGTCCGGAATTAGCTGGATGCACATGGGAGGCAATGGGCGTGTCATTGGTATTTCACCCGCGTAACCCATATGCACCCACCGTGCATATGAATGTACGCATGTTCATGGCAAAAAAAAATAATGGTGAAATTGCATTCTGGTTTGGCGGTGGAATGGATTTGACCCCCTATTATGGCTTCGAGGAAGATGCTGTGCATTTCCATCAGACTTGCCAGAACGCGCTGGCACCATTTGGCAATCATCTCTTTCCAAAATATAAAAAGTGGTGCGATGAATATTTCTTTCTCAAACATCGCAACGAACCACGTGGTGTAGGCGGTATTTTCTTCGACGACTTGAGTGAGCCGGATTTCGCTACTGCTTTTGCCATTCAACAAAGTGTTGGGAATCACTTTATTTCCGCCTATGTGCCTATCCTTGAACGCCGCAAGGACATACCCTACGGTGAGCGTGAGCGTGACTTCCAGCTTTACCGGCGTGGGCGGTATGTCGAATTTAATCTGGTAATAGACCGTGGCACGATCTTCGGGCTGCAAAGCAATGGGCGTATCGAGTCTATTTTGCTATCTATGCCACCACTGGTGAAATGGCGCTATGACTGGCACCCAGAGAAGGGCTCGCCTGAGGCGGAGTTGTATGAGAAATTTTTAGCGCCCAAGAATTGGGTGTAAATTTCGTTGTTAGTTATTGAACGAATAATTGCAGTGCAACCAACTTGATCAGTTGCGAACATATCCTCAAGCGATACGTCCACCGCTGACCCGCTCTATCCCCGCCAGATCACACGCCGAGAACACTACGTCGAACCCCGCCTGCTGCAGCAGTTTACGAACCTGTGCGGCTTGGTCGTAACCATGCTCAAGGAGCAACCAGCCACCAGGTTCGAGATGGTCTGGAGCATGAGCCGCAATATGACAGATATCGTGCAGGCCATCGCCGCCGGATACAAGTGCGGATATGGGTTCAAAGCATACATCGCCCCGTGTCAGATGGGGATCGCCAGCCGCAATGTAGGGCGGATTGGATACAATGATGTTGAATTTTTGTGCCGTGAATGCCTCGAACCAGTCGCTGTGTATGAAAGCTGCATTGGCGACGGCCAGTCGCTGTGCGTTTGCATGCGCAACCGCCAATGCTGTAGTGGAAGCATCGCAGCCCAGCACCTCAATATCTGGACGCGCATGGGCGAGCGCCAGAGCAATTGCACCACTGCCCGTACCCAGGTCGAGCACACGGCAAAAATTCTGCTGCGGGATATGTGATAAAGCCAGTTCAACCAGTAATTCAGTTTCTGGACGGGGAATGAGCGTAGCGGGCGTTACCGTGAACATTAACCCGAAGAATTCGCGTTCACCCAATAAATAGGCAATGGGCTCTCCCCGAAGGCGGCGTTGTAACATCTCATTGTAATGAGTTTGCTTGGTTTCGTTCGGATAGTGCTCAGAATGCGCCAGCAGCCAGGCACGCGGAACATCTAACACGTGCTGCAACAAACATTGTATTTCGATACGTGCGCTGCTGGGATTGATTGCCAGCGCCTCGGTTAGACGTGCTGCATCCTGAATCAGAGCTTCTTGTATAGTGCGCAGCAAGTTTAGCTGTTGCCTTCATTCGCTAGCGCTGCCAGCTGCTCTGCCTGATATTCTGCCATCAATGCGTTGCACATCTCGCTGATGTCGCCATCCATAATGTGATCCATCTTGTACAGCGTGAGGTTAATGCGATGGTCGGTGACACGGCCTTGCGGGAAATTGTAAGTGCGTATGCGTTCCGAACGATCACCGCTCCCTACCAACGATTTGCGCTCAGCGGCCTGCTTGGCGTGAGCGGTACGCTCTTCTTTGTCCTTGATGCGCGCGGCCAGAACCGCCAGCGCTTGGGCTTTGTTTTTGTGCTGCGAACGGCCATCCTGGCATTCCACCACGGTACCCGTAGGCAGGTGTGTTATGCGTACGGCTGAATCGGTTTTATTAATGTGCTGACCGCCCGCACCTGAAGCGCGGAAAGTGTCGATGCGCAAATCGGCAGGATTCAACACCACATCGCTGACTTCATCCGCTTCCGGCAGCACTGCCACGGTGCAGGCCGATGTGTGAATTCGGCCTTGCGTTTCGGTGGTGGGCACGCGCTGTACTCTATGTGCGCCAGACTCAAACTTCAGCACCGAATAGGCACCCTGCCCGACTATGCGTGCGATGATTTCTTTGAAGCCGCCCTTTTCGCCGCAACTTTCGGAAATGATTTCAACTGGCCAGCGGTTACGTTCGGCAAAACGCGCATACATGCGAAACAGGTCGCCAGAAAATAGTGCTGCCTCGTCACCGCCCGTGCCCGCGCGGATTTCCAAAAATACATTGCGATCGTCATTGGGATCCTTAGGCAGTAACTGCCGCTGTAAATCCATCTCAATTTTTTCTAGTCGTTCGCGCCCCTGCTTCACTTCATCCGTGGCAAATTCGCGCATTTCCGGGTCATCCGCCATTTCCAGTGCGGTTGCGATATCCTCAGCGCAAGCTTGGTGGGCATGGTATAGCTCCACTACGGGATCCAGCTCCGCGCGTTCGCGATTGAGCTTACGGTAGCTTTCCATATCACGAGTGGCATTTTCGCTGCTTAGTAGACGGCGAACCTCATCCAGGCGGTCGCCCAATTGAGCGAGTTTAGCGGCAATGCTAGGTTTCATTCAGATGGACGCATGTGGTAAATACGGTGCATCATATCCAGGAAAGCGTCGCGCTCTTCGGCTTGTACATGATTCAATGCATGGGTTGGCGCGTGCAAAAATTTATTGGTAAGCGCATTACTCAAAGATTCCAGTACCTTTTCCGGTTCTTCACCTTTGGTCAGCATGCGCAAGGCTTTTTCCATCTCGTGCCGACGTTGGCGTTCAGCATGATCACGCAACGCTCGAATAGTGGGCACGACCTCACGTGATTCCATCCAGTGAATAAAATCCATCACACCAGAATTTATAATCACTTCGGCTTCTTTCACTGCACCCTGACGTGCATCCAAGCCATCGCGCACAACTTCGGCCAAATCATCAACGGTATACAGGAACACGTCGTCCAGTTCGGTCACTTCAGCTTCAACATCGCGCGGAACAGCGAGATCGACAATAAAAAGAGGGCGGTGCTTGCGCGCTTTAAGCGCGCGCTCGACCATACCCTTACCCAGTATCGGCAGCGGGCTGGCGGTACTGGTCACGATAATATCGTGTTGCGCCAGTTGTTCCGGCAATTCACTCAACGTGATGGCGTGTCCGCCAATGCGCCGCGCTAATACTTGAGCACGCTCCAGAGTACGATTTGCAACGGTAATGTGCTTTGGCAATTTAGCCGCGAAATGCACGGCATTTAGTTCGATCATCTCCCCCGCGCCGATGAGCAATATACTCTGTTCGGCAATGCTGGGAAAAATACGTTCGGCCAGCTTTACCGCTGCCGCTGCCATGGAAATTAAATTTGATCCAATCTCGGTCTGGGTGCGCACATCCTTGGCCACCGAAAAGGTACGCTGAAATAACTTATGGAGCAGAAAACCCAGCGTGCCAGCCTGTTCCGCATAACGCACCGCCTGCTTCATCTGACCCAGAATTTGCGGTTCACCCAGCACCATCGAGTCTAACCCACTAGCGACGCGAAAAGCGTGCTTCACCGCCTGCTCATGCGGCAGAGTATAGAGATATGGCTCAATTTCACGCGGCTGTAATTCATGATAATTCGCCAGCCAATTAACGATCTGAGCTGGCTTGTGCGTACTACAATACACCTCGGTGCGGTTGCAAGTGGAAAGTATGGTCGCTTCCTTGGCTGCACCTTGTCCGACCAAGTCGCGCAAGGCTGGCTCCATTGCATCGACATTGAACGCAATCTGCTCACGCACAACAAGAGGCGCGGTCTGATGGTTAATGCCGAAGGCGAATAATTGCATAGTTTGGATAAAGACCAAAATTAAACAAGGATGCAATTATAGTTGCTAGCTACCCTCAATGCCAGTCAACTAAAATTGAATAAAATTGAGCAGTTATAAAACAATCACAACCATGTTGACTTCAATCGTAATTTTCTAAGGAACCACTGAATAATTCACCGCGTGGCCGATCCCGGTGCGCAGTTTCCGGATGGGGGATGAAATTCTGCGATTATTAGCCTGACAATTGGCAAAACCAAACAGCGTAAATAGCTGAGCGGTGTTTTTAGCCAACCCTTTGTAACGAGCCTTGCGGTACTGGAACAGGTTCTTCACCACCTGGAATGGATGCTCGGCTTGTGAACAAGCCCTGACTGCGCATCAACCCCAATATGTGCCTTCATGCCGAAATGCCACTGATTGCCTTTTTTTGTCTGGTGCATCTCTGCATCGCGTTTCCTAGCCTTGTTCTTGGTTGAAGTCGGTGCGGCGATCAGCGCGGCATCGACAATGATGCCTTCACGCAGAAATAATCCCTTCTCAGCCAGATGGGCGTTGATCGCGTTGAAGATGGATTCGGTTAGTTGATGCACTTCCAGCAGATGATGAAATTTGAGCAGGGTCGTTGCATCCGGTGCCGCTTCACGATTCAGGCCAATGCCGACAAAACGGCGTATCGCCTGACTGTCGTAAATCGCATCTTCGGCTGTCTCATCTGAAAGACCGAAGCACTGCTGCGCAATATACATGCGCAGTATCCGTTTTAGCCCGATTGGTGGGCGACCTGGGCCGCCACCGATCGGGTAATGCGGGACGATAACCTTCATCAAAGATGGTCAAGGCGTGACCGCTTCAATTTCGGCCAGGATACGATCTCGCCGTGTCACACGCTTCTTTGCCGCATATTCCAGTTCTGGAAAGCTCGCTTGCATCTAATTAGTCACCAATAATAAAATCGATGGAATTATTCCATCATCGCTCAACTCAGGATTGATTGGAGGAATAAATCAGTGTTTCCCTAAAGAGAAAAAATGCAAAAAATACCGCTACAAAGGCGTGATAACCCTTTATTGAGAAACTCAAATCAATATCCAGAACCAGTAAGTATATTAAAAAGGGGGGCTTCCAAACAACTGGATGCACAGGCAGCAAAGATGAGCGACAATGATGCCAGCCTTGGTGCCGGACAGTACAAGAAAACGACGGTTGCAACGATGCCTCTGCGGCGATGGAAAAACAGGTTTGAAATCGATTGGTAATAATGAAATCCAATAGGTTAAGCAACAAGCTGTTTCATAATTAGCGTTGCATGGAAATAGTACGTAACCAGTAGCCAAAATAAGGCTATTTCCTCTGCCCATTGTGCAGGATCGCAATATACTTAGGTATCTCCACATTACCTGAGTTCGGTTGTAGTAATGCCAAAAATGAACCAGCTCATTTATTTGATACGCACATGACCAATTCACTACCACTTGTTCTAATTCTGCTTGCCGTTGCTGTAGGTGTGGTGGTGGCCTGCCGTATAGTGCATATGCCAGTAGTTGTAGGTTACCTGACCGTTGGCATTTTGATTGGTCCCCATGCATTGGGTTGGATACCTGATACACCAAGCACTCGCCATTTAGCGGAATTCGGCCTGGTATTTCTAATGTTCAGCATTGGCCTTGAATTCAGCCTTGCGCGTCTCCACAAAATGAAACGCACGGTATTCGGCCTGGGTGGCGCGCAGGTAATGGTAACTCTGTTATTAATTATGACAACTGGGTGGCTGGCAGGGTTCGATTGGCGCGCCAGCTTAGCTATGGGCTGTGTGCTGGCGATGTCATCCACCGCTATCGTAAGCAAGATGCTTGTCGAGCGCGCTGCAATGAGTGCACCGCACGGCCAGCAGATTATTGGCGTATTGCTATTTCAGGATTTAGCTGTGGTGCCGTTGCTCATCATCATTCCGGCTTTGGCAAGTCCTCCGAGCGATCTACCGTCAACTCTCTCCCTTGCACTGCTTAAAGCCACATTGGTACTAACTGTACTGCTGGTATTCGGCCAGCGCGTGATGCGATCCTGGTTTCATGTTGTAGCGCAGCAAAAATCTTCTGAACTGTTTATGCTCAATGTACTTTTTATTACACTAGGACTTGCCTATTTCACGGAGTTAATTGGGCTATCACTGGCACTAGGAGCATTTGTGGCCGGCATTTTGATTGCTGAGACTGAATACCGCTATCAAGTTGAAGATGACATAAAACCGTTCCGCGATGTACTAATGGGTCTATTTTTCGTTACTGTCGGCATGATGCTGGATCTTGGCGAAATGTTTGCCAATATTGGCTGGGTACTTCTAATGCTACTCTGCTTAGTACTAATTAAATTTACTGTAGTAGCATTATTAGTGCGCCAGTTTTCTGGCGATTGGGGCGTAGCGATTCGCAGTAGCTTAGGATTGGCGCAAGCCGGTGAATTCGGCTTCGTGCTTTTAACCCTGGCTGGCGGGGTAAATCTGCTGTCCCCCGCAACAGTACAGCTCATCCTAGACACTATGCTTCTCTCCATGTTGGCCGCACCTTTTTTAATCCAGCATACCGAAGCTATTGTACGGCGCATTGCACCTTCAGAATGGATGAGCCGCGCCATGCAGATACATCAAATAGCGGTGCAAAGCATATCTGCCGATGCAAATATCATTATTTGCGGCTATGGACGAAGTGGACAATCGTTGGCTCGTTTTATGAGACAGGAAAATGTTCAATTTATCGTACTCGATCTCGACTCACGTCGTGTACACGAGGCCGCAGCAGCAGGTGAAAACGTGGTCTATGGTGATGCTGCCAAGCGTGAAGTGCTTTTGGCGGCCGGGTTAATGCGTGCTAAAACTCTAGTTGTTACTTACATCGACACACACTCTGCGCTCAAAATTTTACATCTAGTTAATGAGCTACGCCCTGATTTACCAGTAGTGGTTCGAAGTGCCGATGAGACCCATATTGAGGCACTCAAACAGGCTGGAGCGGCCGAAGTTGTGGCGGATGTACTTGAAGGCAGCGTGATGCTGGCATCACAAGCACTGCTAATGTCAGGCGTACCACTCAACCGTGTTATCCGCCGCCTTCAAGAAAACCGAGCACGCCGCTATAGCATGTTCAGCACCTACTTTCGTACTACCGTGAATGTAGTGGGTGAAATTACAGAAAACCTACAGCCGCGCTTTCATAGCGTATTACTGGGAGAACGCGATGCCGCCGTGGGCAAGACACTTGATGAAATTAACTTAGCCAAATTAAATGTTGAAGTAAATGCAGTACGACGCCACAACGTACGCGGCAATCAACCTGCAGGCAATATGATCATGAAAGCTGGTGACGTACTGGTATTGCTCGGTCAACCAAGACCACTTGCGGCAGCGAAAAAACACTTGCGCGAAGGATAACTGAGATAGCGCTTTACAATTCTCGACCAACAGGTGTTCTATGGATATTCGCTTTTTCGCTCTTGGCTTTGCGGTACAGCGCTATATCAAATAGCGCCGCACCACCATCTTACGCGTTTCAACAGGGCATGGCCGCGTCGCCAAGGCTATTTTCAGACTATTGATCCGGCCCGTTTTATCCGTGAATCACGAAGCATATTTTACGCGTGAATCCTGGAAGTATTTTTTGATGCATTCAGGTGATTTTTCCAGCGCCTGAATGTGTTCGGTTGCTGCGGCCTTCAGTTTGGCCTTCGTGCGCGCCGGAACCTTGGTCGAGATGGCATGCTTCAAGTCGGCATTCAGCCGTTCTTCTGGATTCAGCTCGGGGCTGTAGCTGGGCAAATAGAACAGCTCAATTTTTTCCTTGTGTTCGTCCGCCCATTTCTTGACCGGCTTGCTGTGAGGCACTCGCAGGTTATCGAGGATCAGAACACTTTCCTCCCCGCATCTTTGGTCAGAG
>QFXI01000030.1 GCA_003402315.1 Candidatus Nitrotoga sp. LAW
TTTTGGCTCGCTTATCTAGCCTGAAGATTCATAAATCGACACACACATCGCTGATTTTTAAAAAGCCATAAACCCTAAAATAGAGATCCTGATCTTTTGTCCATGGCATGAACTCGAGTCAACATCTCTTGATTAATCGTCTACCAAGCCTTGCTTGCATTAATTTAATGTTTACATTATCGAGCAACTGAACTGAAAAGCTATAGAACGTACTTACGGCACAAACGGAAATACCTCGTCCCACACCCCGCATTGCTGTTGCCCATACAGTTTACAGCTATACCACAGGCGTGTTTTCCAGTTGCAATGAGAACATCACCTTAAATTAAGGGCACCTCTATAAACCTCCTTGAATTTTGATCCTCGAAAGTTTGGTCTGGAACATTATACGGACTGAGCCAAAACAGACAACTACCCGATGCAAAACAGCCTCTTCGACCTTGAGAACCACTACACCAGCCTGAGCAAGACTGAAGATCCATTGGAGCAACTCAATGCCATCATTAAAACTGGAAGATATTTCACTCCATCCTTGAGCGCATTAACGCTCAAGAACGCAAAAGCAAGGCTGGATGCAAGCCCCTATGCCGCATCCTGATGTTCAAAATGCTCATCCTGCGAACCTGTATGGGTTGTCCGACGAGCGGCTCAGTACCAAGTCACGAACCGCCTGTCGTTCATGCGATTTTTGAGAGTTGAATTGACAGGCAATGCCCCCGATACGCGTACCGTATAGGCCTTTCGTGAATCCCTCAAAGAGCACAAACTCGCTGAGGTCTTGTTTGATCGCTTGAACCAAGCACTTGCTAAGATGGGTATTGAACTCAAAAGCGGCCAGATCTATTGATGCCACCTTCGTAGCTGCGCCGATCCAGCGCAATGGCGGGAACAACAACGCCCTCATCAAAGCTGGGACGGTGCCCATGCCGTGGGGACAAGTCACTAGCAGCCCAACAAACTAACCCACAAAGATACGGATGCACGCTAGGCTAAAAAAGGCGGGCAAAACCACTACAACTACAAGAACCACATCAATATCGACAAAGACACCAAGCCCATTGCCAGCCACGCCTATACGGATGCCAGCGTACATGGCAGCCAGATGTTTGAGGCGATACTGCGCAATCAGGACACGGGCGGTAAGCAGGTTTGGGCTGATAGCGCCTACCGCTCAGAAGAGCAAGAACAAAGCCCCAAAGACAGCGAGCACACCAGCCAGATCAACGAGTGCGCCTACCGAAGCAAGCCATTGAACGAAAACTAAGAAATCAGCAATAAAGCCAAATCCTGCGTACGCGCAAGGGTTGAGCATGTCTTTGGGCACATGGGGCATGGCGGCATCTTTGTGCATTAGGTATTGCTCGCGCCAAGGTTAGCGTGACGTTGATGAATCTGGCCTACAATCTGTAGTCGTGTTAAGGTACTGATTCGCAAAAAGACGTTTGGCTTTGAGTGCATCAGTGCGCCCAAAATCAGAATAGCGGCACGAGAGTGTTGCCAAGAGGCACAAAGGGAATCAATTGAACTAAAAAATCGACTTGAACATCGCAAAATTGCGCTCGATTTCAGAAAACTGACCAAATCATAGCGAATCCATCGCTCTGACGATGGATTTTATAGAAACTTCCTATAGTGACCGATAACAAACGCCTTGACCACGGCAAGCTGGACATTTTTCGCATGTGCTTCCCCAAAAAAATCGAAATACCAATGACAAGGATTCAATTTTCCGGGTTGTAAACAGCCTCTGTGATTGTGTTAAAATGTACAAGGTTGTCATATCGAAAACAATTCATTAGTTTCTCTGGTTCCGAGGAGCGCTGCGACCTTGCATCAAGCGAGGCCAGGCTTGGAACTCTAGGGTATATCTGTAGCAACGGCGCTCGTTCATTAACTTGAATGGAGAAAAATATGAACGCCGTTACCAACACTGTATTTACCGACTACAAAATTGCCGACATCAATCTTGCTCCCTGGGGACGCAAGGAAATTGCTATTGCCGAAACTGAAATGCCGGGTTTGATGGCAATTCGCGAAGAATATGCAGGCACACAACCGTTGCGTGGTTCACGCATCGCTGGTTCGCTACACATGACCATCCAGACTGCCGTGCTGATTGAAACCCTGAAAGCCTTAGGCGCAGAGGTACGCTGGGCTTCCTGCAACATATATTCCACCCAGGATCATGCGGCATCAGCCATAGCCGCGGGCAATACACCGGTATTTGCCATTAAAGGCGAATCACTTGAAGAGTATTGGGAATATACCCATCGCATCTTCGAATGGCCTAACGACAATCACGCCAACATGATTCTGGACGATGGTGGCGATGCGACCTTATTGTTACATCTGGGCGCGCGTGCCGAAATAGATGCGTCGCTTATCAGCAAGCCCACTTCAGAAGAAGAAAGTTTTCTGTATGCCGCAATTAAACAGCGCCTTGCTACACAGCCTGGCTGGTATTCTGAGCGTTTGGCGGCAATTAAAGGGGTGACGGAAGAAACTACAACTGGCGTACATCGGCTGTATCAAATGCATGCGCGCGGTGAACTGAAATTCCCTGGTATTAATGTCAATGATTCGGTTACCAAATCCAAATTTGACAACCTGTACGGTTGCCGAGAATCGCTTGTAGATGGCATTAAACGTGCAACCGATGTAATGATTGCGGGAAAGATTGCTGTTATTGCCGGTTACGGGGATGTGGGAAAAGGCTCAGCACAAGCAATGCGCGCGCTCTCTGCCCAAGTTTGGGTAACTGAAATTGATCCGATTTGCGCGCTGCAAGCTGCCATGGAAGGCTATCGTGTCGTGACCATGGATTATGCTGCTGAATATGGCGATATTTTCGTAACCTGCACTGGTAACTATCATGTGATCACTCATGAACATATGAAGAAAATGAAGAATCAGGCCATCGTGTGTAACATTGGCCATTTCGACAACGAAATCGACGTTGCCTCGCTTAAGGCTTACACGTGGGATAACATCAAACCACAAGTCGACCACATCATTTTCCCTACTGTAGATGGTCAACCCGGCAAGCGCATTATTTTGCTGGCCGAAGGCCGTTTGGTGAATCTGGGTTGCGGCACAGGCCATCCTTCATATGTTATGAGCTCCTCATTTGCCAATCAGACCATCGCCCAGATCGAGTTATGGAGCGAGGCTAAAAAGGGCACCGGTAAGTATCCAATCGGTGTGTATACCTTGCCCAAACATCTGGATGAAAAAGTGGCGATACTGCAATTGAAGAAACTTAATGCACAGCTGAGCACACTAACAGACCAACAAGCCGCTTACATCGGCGTGCCTAAAGAAGGTCCTTACAAATCGGATCATTATCGCTACTAAAACGTAAGCTTTGACACTCTCGAAAATAACCTCAAAGACACTCCTTATGCGACTTATCCTGATCTGGATTTTCAATGCAATAGCACTGCTAGCGGTTGCTTACCTGTTGCCAGGTATCCATGTGGATGGTTTTATCTCCGCATTAATTGCTGCATTAGTACTGGGCCTCATTAATACGCTTCTGCGGCCCTTTCTGATTCTGCTTACCCTGCCAGTCACTGTTCTATCACTTGGCCTGTTCATCCTGGTAATAAACGGTTTACTGTTCTGGTTTGCCGGTTCGGTGCTAAAAGGTTTCGAAGTCAATAGCTTTTGGGCAGGTGTGATCGGTGCTTTGTTATATAGTGCTTTCTCATTCGTACTATCACTGTTCCTGCGGCAAAAAATTTCGTAGCAGGAACGGTGATCATTAATCATGACAAACTCTAAATCGTTTAGTTTCGAATTTTTTCCACCACAAACACAAGAGGGCGCAAACAAACTCGCCTCCGCACGCAGACAATTAGCAATACTTGAACCCGCATTTTTCTCGGTTACCTTCGGTGCAGGTGGCTCCACGCGTGAGCGCACCTTGGAAGCGGTACAGCAGATCAAAACTGACGGTTATGAAGCCGCGCCTCATTTATCTTGCGTCGGCTCCACACGCGAAAACATCCGCACGATTTTGCATACCTACAAAAATATGGGGATCAAACGCATCGTGGCACTGCGTGGCGACTTACCCTCCGGAATGGCCACCTCTGGCGAATTCCACTACGCCAATGAGCTAGTATCATTCATCCGCGCTGAGACTGGCGAGCACTTCCATATCGAGGTGGCGGCCTACCCAGAATTCCATCCACAAGCGAAATCGCCGCGCGATGACCTGTTAAACTTTAAACGCAAAGTAATGGCCGGAGCAAACTCTGCTATCACCCAATATTTCTACAACGCCGACAGCTACTTCCGCTTCGTTGAGGAATGTCGTAAGTTGGGCGTTACACTTCCCATCGTGCCCGGCGTAATGCCCATCATGAAATTCTCGCAGTTAGCGCGATTTTCAGATTTATGCGGTGCAGAAATTCCACGCTCGATACGAAAAATATTGGAAAGCTATGGCGATGACAACGAATCCGTACAGGCATTCGGCCTTGATGTTGTCACGCAACTGTGTGAACGTCTGCTCGCCGGTGGTGCGCCCGGCCTCCATTTCTATACACTCAACCAGTCTGCCCCTTCAATGGAAATATGGAAACGCCTAGGACTTTGACAGCCCTGTGGTGATCGGCTACCCTCATCATACCCGATACATTAACTCTCTTGACTCAAGAGGCTGCTTTATGAATTACAATAACAACCATGTCGCAACTTGATTTCAGACATCATTTTCTAATTGCCATGCCCGCCATGGCAGATTCCCATTTTGCTAAAGCACTTGTTTACATTTGTGAGCACAATGAACAAGGGGCGTTAGGCATTATAGTGAACCGCCCGACTAATCTCACGCTTGGCGAGTTATTCGATCAAACTAAAATTCCGGTGAGCGGGTTTAAATTAAGTGGCATGCCGGTGTATTTTGGCGGGCCAGTGCAGACCGACCGAGGATTTGTATTGCATAAACCAGTAGGTCAATGGCAATCCACTCTGACCATCAACGACAATCTTGGCCTGACTACCTCCAGAGATATTCTGCTAGCGGTGGGTGCAGGGCTAGAACCCAAAAACCTGCTACTGACTTTGGGCTATTCCGGTTGGGCACAGGGGCAATTAGAGCATGAGTTAACTCAAAATGCCTGGCTCACTGTACCTGCCTCTGAGCACATTTTATTTGAACTATCCTCAGAAGAACGCTTGCCTGCTGCAATGGCGCTGTTGGGCATAGATTATGCATCACTTTCAGAGTATGCAGGACATGCCTGACGAAGGCATTACCATTACAGTACAAGGCCTTTTGCTTGGATTCGATTTTGGTACTAAACGCATCGGTGTGGCGGTAGGCAATTCTCTTTCTTGTACTGCACGGCCATTAACAACTTTGCATGGCGAACATAATGGGCAACGTTTTGCTTCTATCGGTGAGCTTATCCGTGAGTGGGAGCCATCTGCACTAGTAGTAGGGTTACCCAGTCATGATGATGGCACACCACACGAACTAACCCGCTTATGTCGCCGCTTCGCTCAGCGCCTCAAGGGGCGCTTTGCTTTGCCGACCATCTTAGTGGACGAACGCTACACCTCCATTGCCGCAAGTTCGCAACTGGCTAAGATGGGTATACGTGGCATCAAGCAAAAGCCGCTGCTCGACCAGGTCGCAGCGCAGCAAATTCTGCAAGCCTATTTTGATGAGCCCGCGATAGAACAAATTCCATGAATAATCCACAACTCAATAAACATGGCGAACTACAGCACTTGCTCTCTACTGAGGGATTGCCCGCACCTATTCTGCGCGGTATTTTAGACAGAGCGGCTTCCTTCATGAATCTGGCTGAAGGTCGCGACATTAAAAAACTACCATTACTGCATGGCAAATCAATATTCAACATTTTTTTTGAGAATAGCACCCGCACCCGCACTACTTTCGAGATTGCTGCCAAACGTCTTTCGGCCGATGTAGTCAACTTGAACATTGGCTCTTCCTCCGCCAGCAAGGGCGAGACTTTACTTGATACTGTCGATAATTTATGCGCCATGCACGCCGACATGTTCGTAGTGCGCCACTCGCAGAGCGGCGCAGCTCACCTCATCGCCAAGCACGTTGCGCCGGAAATCCATGTTATTAATGCTGGTGACGGACGCCATGCGCACCCAACACAAGCGCTGCTCGACATGTTCACCATTCGTCATTACAAGAAAGAGTTTCATAACCTGCGAGTGGCTATCATCGGCGATATATTGCATTCGCGCGTGGCGCGTTCGCAAATTCATGCGCTGACCACCTTGGGTGTGCCAGAAGTTCGCGTCATCGCCCCCAAGACATTATTACCAAGCTGCGTCGATAAACTTGGGGTGCAGGTGTATCACGACATGGCGCAAGGCTTGCGTGATGTGGATGTGGTAATGATGTTGCGCTTGCAGAATGAACGAATGCAGGATGCGGTGTTGCCCAGCGCACAAGAATATTTCAAGTACTATGGTCTCACCCCAGAAAAATTAGTACTAGCCAAAACGGATGCTATCGTAATGCACCCGGGGCCGATGAATCGTGGTGTGGAGATCGATTCCAGCGTTGCGGACGGAACACAATCGGTGATCTTGCCACAAGTCACTTTTGGCATTGCGGTACGCATGGCGGTGATGAGCACCTTAGCGGGAGTTGGGTAATGAATATCCAAATTAAGAACGGGCATTTAATTGATCCAAAAAATCAGATTGATGGCCTCTGCGATTTATTTATCATAGCTGGTAAAGTAGCTGCTGTTGGCAGCGCGCCAGCAGATTTTGTGGCGCAACAGGTGATCGATGCGACAGGTCTTGTGGTTGCCCCTGGCTTGATCGATCTTGCCGCACGTCTGCGTGAACCGGGTTACGAATACAAGGCCACGCTTGAATCCGAGATGGATGCAGCAGTAGCAGGCGGCATCACAACACTGGCATGCCCACCGGATACCGATCCCCCACTGGATGAACCAGGTCTGGTAGAGATGCTCAAGTATCGCGCTCGGGAATTGAATAAAGCGCGTGTTTATCCGGTGGGTGCGCTGACCTATGGGCTGAAAGGTGCAGAACTTACCGAGATGGCTGAACTGGCCGATGCCGGTTGTATCGCCTTCAGTCAAGCCGATGCTACGCTTACTGACACTCGTGTACTGATGCGCGCCATGCAATATGCCGCCACCTTTGGTTTCAGTGTTTGGCTGCGCCCGCAAGACAGCTTTCTTGCACGCGACGGTGTGGCACACGATGGCGAAGTGGCGACACGTCTGGGCTTACCCGCCATTCCGGTGTGTGCGGAGACCATTGCGCTGTCCACCATGTTGCAATTAGCGCGTGAGACCGGCGTGCGGCTACATATATGCCGTATCTCCAGTGCAGAAGGAGTAGCACTGGTGCGTACCGCCAAACAACAAGGACTGAGGCTTACCTGCGATGTGTCTGCCAACCATGTACATCTGTCCGAAATGGATATCGGTTTCTTTGATGCCAACTGCTATTTGGTACCACCGTTGCGCAGCCAGCGCGATCGCGATGCTTTGCATGCCGGTTTGCTCGACGGGTCAATCGACGCAATTTGTTCCGATCACACGCCAGTAGACGAGGATGCCAAGCAACTGCCTTTTGCCGAGGCCGAAGCAGGTGCGACCGGACTGGAATTGCTACTACCGCTGGCACTTAAGTGGGCAAAGCAGGGCCGCCGTGCACTCACCGATGGACTCGCTAAGATAACGCTACAGCCTGCCCGTATATTGGGTCTGGACGTTGGGCATCTATCTGTCGGAGCCGCTGCCGATGTGTGCGTGTTCGATCCAAACAAGTACTGGAAAGTTGAATCTGCAGTATTGAAAAGCCAAGGGAAAAATACGCCATTCTTCGGTATGGAGCTACAAGGTCGCGTACACTATACCCTGGTTAATGGGCAACTTGTTTACCCATCAAAGGCCAGCCAATAGCCTTGATTGTGGGGCAATCTGTAGATTTAGTTGGCCATTCGATAATGTGCTTTCCTAAAAATAGTTGAAATTCGCTCAAAGCAAGGCGTGAAAAAATTTCACAGTACTATATATCTGAATCATTAGTGTCCTAACATTTGCATAAGCCATTACCTTTGAAAAGATATGATTAAAAATTTAACCATTAAATCGCGTTTGATCGTTACTTTTTTTTTCATTGCAATCACCCTGTTAGGCATTGAATCAATTTCTCTATTTGGAATGAGCAAGGCGAGGGACAGCCTGAAAACCGTTTATGAGGATCGCATCATTGCACTTAATCAATTAACGGATATTGAATCGCTGATATTACAAAACCGCATCGCATTAACGGCTAGCCTGCTGGTGACGGCGACGAACGATGAAATTAGCATCAATATTGCAAAGCTAGAAAAAAATATATCGGAAATAGACAAGATATGGAAAGCTTATACGGCCACCTATCTTACGCCCGAAGAAAAGATGCTGGCGGATAAATTTAACGATGACCGTAAAAAATTAGTTCACCAAGGTCTAAATCCAGCAGTAGCCGCTTTGCGGGCAAAAGATATAAAGAAAGCGAATCGAATTCTCGTGGAATATATCCGCCCCCTCTATCAACCAGTTGGAAAAGGAATCAAGATACTTAGCAAGCTGCAGTTAACTGTAACAAAGCAAGAATATGAAGAAGTACAAAACCGCTACGATATTATTCGCAACATTATCATCGCTACGGCAATTATTGGTCTGGGGCTGGCTATCTGGATTGGCATGATGCTCGTCCGTGCCATTTCCCGACCGTTGGAAGACGTAGTGAAGATTGCCCGGGGCGTTGCCACAGGCAATTTGACACAACAAATCGAAGTCCGCTCAACAAATGAAATTGGCCAACTGATGAAAGCCCTGAAGGAAATACACGACAACCTGGTAAAGATCATCGGCCAAGTACGTGACAGCGAAGCGCGTACCCGTGCGGTGCTGGACAACGTGGATGAAGGCATTATTGCAATCAACGAAAGCGGTGAAATCGAAATCTTCAACCCAGCCGCAGAGCAAATTTTTGGCTACCCAGGAAACGAGATTATTGGTAAAAATGCCAGCCTGTTGACACAGGAACCAAGCCGAAATCAGCAGCTAAACAAATCCACGGCTCCTGGACTGAGCATGGAAGTGGTGGGCGTGCGCAAGAACGGCACAAACTTCCCGCTGGAATTCAAAACACGTGAAATCCACTTCAATATGGGGCAACTTTATATCGTAGTGACAAGAGATTTGACCGCCCGCAAGCAAGCAGAGGCAGAACAAAAAAAACATGAGCAAGTACAGCAGAAGAACGTTGAGTTGGAGGCGACTAGCCGAATGAAATCGGAATTTTTCTCTACCATGTCGCACGAACTAAGAACACCGCTTAACGCCATTATCGGTTTTTCTGAAGTGCTCAAGGATGGCCTGATAGGCGACCTGACTGATGAACAACGTGGCTATATAGGTGACATCTTAGAGAGCGGCCGGCATCAATTATCCCTGATCAACGACATCCTGGATTTATCAAAAATGGAAGCAGGCAAAATGACCCTCTATCTGGAGCCGGTCGATCTGAGCTTACTGCTTTCCAACAGCCTATCTATCATCAAGGGGAAAGCCGCTGCCCAGCATATCCATCTCGATTTGGATATTGCTGATGGACTGGGCGATATCCAAGCAGACGTGCGCAAGGTCAAGCAAATCGTTTATAACCTGCTATCTAACGCAGTCAAGTTTACTCCCCAAGGGGGCAATGTAACTTTGCGTGCCCGCCGCGTGCCACGCGCCCAAGTCGGCCAACTAACTGGCCGATGGGCAGGACTGAGTTTCCCTTGGAATGACAACAAAATTACGGATTTCATCGAAATCAGTGTCACCGACAGCGGCATCGGCATCGCTGATAAGGATTTTGAACGGCTGTTTACACCATTTAGCCAGATCGATAGTAGTCTGGCACGCAAATTTGAAGGGACGGGTTTAGGTTTGACGATCGTAAAAAACCTTGTTGAACTGCACAGCGGCACGGTGACGGTAGAAAGCGCCGAAGGCCAGGGCACCTGCTTCACGGTCTGGCTACCGCTATGGCCGACGGGAAAAATAGTTACTGCACTGACCGATGAGCGGACCAATCCAACCGTCCCCTCATCATCGATGGCGCTCCGCCATCCTGAAGAACGATTCGCCTTAGTAGTAGAAGATGACGACCGGGCGGCTGAATTAATCCGTATTCAACTAGATGTGTTAGGTATCAGAACATTGCATGCCGTTAATGCTGAAGCTGCATTCAATCTCGCCATGCAACAGCCACTGGCGTTAATCACGTTGGACATTTTTTTACCCGATACGATTGGTTGGGAATTTCTCACCCGCATCAAACAAATTCCTGCTCTGGCTCATATTCCGGTGGTAATTATTTCAATTGTGGCAAACTACAGCATGGGTTTATCCCTTGGTGCCTCGGCAGTGCTACAGAAACCAATCAGCCGCGCGGATTTGCACGATGCGCTGACCGATATTGGCCTGCATCCGTCATCACAACCCAGACAGCCGTTGACAATACTGGTGGTGGACGACGATCCCAAAGCCGTGGAAATCATTGCCATCCACTTACGGGACACTGGCTACACGATAGTACGGGCCTATGGTGGGCATGCAGCGATTGAGACAGCATACCGTTTGTTGCCCGATCTGATTGTACTCGACCTGCTGATGCCGGAAGTAAACGGTTTTGACGTAGTGCAGGCACTTAAAAACAACATTGACACTACGCATATCCCAATTCTGGTCGTTACCTCCAAAGAAATCACCGCCGAAGATCGTGCCGCACTTGATCATCAAGTAAAGAAAATCATGAAGAAAACTGTATTGAGCCAAGGCCATTTTCTCAGTGAAGTACGGTCAGCAATGGCATCTAGCCGGAAGGAATCCTGACATAGCGAAAATATGGGTTACCGGGGATAACCTTACGAATATAAAGCTAGCCATAGCTCCCTTACAGATTTTATTGAATATCCAGTTGCTTGGTATGGAGGCCTAATCACTGCAACACTGCTCAAGCAGAACCTTGCCACACACACCATTCCGGTCATTACACTGACTGCCTTGGAGGTAACAGGTGATGAAGAACGCCACTACGACATCGGTTGTAACGGATCTATCGCCAAACCGGCGCTATATGGAACTATTGGCAGAGATCAAGGCACAGCTGGCGAAACACAATTATTCGTTATATTCTTCAACAGAGCTGAATTAAAGAAAAAAGGCCACCATGACTCTACTGCACAAAGCGACAATCCTGATTGTAGATGACGAGACCAAAAACAGGAGCTTGCTGGAGGCCATGCTTAAGCCGGAAGGCTACCTTACCATTACTGCTAGCAGCGGCGAAGAGGCATTAGCTGCGGTAGCTAAAAATTCTCCAGACTTGATTCTGCTCGATGTCATGATGCCCGGGATAGATGGCTACCATGTGGCGACCCAGCTCAAAGCCAATCCAGCCACCCGCAACCTGCCCATCATTATGCTCTCCGCATTGGATGACCGCAGCTCCAAACTGGCCGGACTAAGTGCCGGGGCAGAAGACTTTCTTACTAAGCCAATCGATCGTGCCGAATTGTGGGTGCGCGTACGTAATTTGTTACGGCTGAAAGAATACGGTGACTTCCTCGCCGAACATAATCAGCTTCTCAAAAAAGCTGTGCGCGGGCAAAACGAAGAAATTATGGAGCGCAAACGCGCGGAGATTCAAATCAATCGACTCAACCGCCTCTACGCAATCTTGAGCGGCATCAATGCAGCCGTTGTTCGCATCCGGAATCGGCAGGAGTTATTTTCTGAAGCTTGCCGTATTACAGTGGAGCACGGCCATTTCAAAATGGTCTGGATAGGATCAGTGGACGCCCAGGGAGAGCTGACACCCATGGCCTGGTCAGGTTTTAACGAAGGATACCTTGATCAAATTACCTCATATATCAAGGACAACGGGACAAATTCATTATTGCTTATAGCACAAGCAATACAGAAAAAAACACCCATTGTCTGCAACAATTTTGATGCCGATCCCAAACTAACGCACTGGCACATAGAAGCATTACAGCGCGGTTACCGTTCCATGGGTATATTTCCCCTAATCGGGGATGATCAGCTGGTTGGCATATTCACCCTCTATGCGTCAGAGCCAAATTTTTTTGACATGGAAGAAATAAAACTGCTTACTGAACTGACAGCAAATATTTCATATGCACTGGAATATCTCAAAAAGGAAGAAAAACTCAATTACCTAGCCTATCACGATGTCCTGACTGGACTCCCCAGCCGCACCCTGTTACATGACCGGCTCGTCCAAGCGCTGACTAACTCGCATCGCCATAAGGATAAGTTAGGTGTGCTGTTCATTGATTTGGACAACTTCAAAAACGTAAATGACAGTTTGGGTCATCATGTCGGCGATATGTTGCTAAAACAGGTTGCCGCAATGTTTTCCGCCTGTATGCGAGAGGGCGATACTGTAGCGCGCTTGGGCGGTGATGAGTTCGTGGTAATTCTGGACAGTATTACATCAGAAAACGATGCCTGGATGGTATCGCAAAAAATCCTCAAATTTATGACTGAGCCGCTCACTATTGAGGGCCACGAGCTACTCGTTACATGCAGTATCGGTATCGCGCTTTACCCCAAGGACGGCGAAGATGCCAAGGCTCTGCTCCAGAGTGCCGATGGCGCTTTGTACCTGGCCAAAAGCAAGGGACGCAACAACGCCCAGTTCTGTACCTCCGAAATGAATGCCAAGGCACTGGAGCGGCTAACGTTAGAAAATAGCCTGAGACAAGCAATTAATCGCCAGGAATTTCTACTTCATTATCAACCGCGGGTAAATATGGTTAGCGGCGAAATCACCGGAATGGAAGCTTTGATACGTTGGCAACATCCTACACAAGGTTTACTTTATCCAACCAAGTTCATCCCGGTAGCAGAGGAATCTGACCTGATAGTGCCGCTCGGGGAATGGGTGTTACGTACCGCCTGCAAACAGAATAAGGCGTGGCAGCTTGCCGGACTCAAGCCAGTATGTATTGCAGTCAACCTTTCAGCACGCCAGTTCAAACAGCAGGATCTGGCTGAAATTATTACCCGTATTTTAAAAGAAACCGAACTAGACCCCTGCTATCTCGAGCTGGAATTAACTGAAAGCATGGTCATGCAGCATGTAGAAACAGCCATAGTTACACTCACTCAAATCAAAGCGATCGGGGTAAAGGTATCGATTGACGATTTTGGTATTGGCTATTCAAGCCTGAATTACCTCAAACACTTTCCAATAAGCTTCCTTAAAATAGACCAATCATTCGTACGTGACATCACCACCAACCGGGATGACGCCATCATCGCCAAGATTATCATTTCCATGGCACATGATTTAGGGCTCAGAGTCATCGCGGAGGGGGTCGAAACCGAAGAACAGAAATCCTTCCTACACTTACATTGTTGTGATGAAATGCAGGGCTACTTTTTCAGTACTCCGATTCCCGCCGAGGAATTAGAAATTCTACTCAAAAAGGGGCGCTGCATGTCGATAAAAAATCCTCGGCTACTTTGAGCACAATTACCTTTCCTAATAACGAAGAAAACATCTTGATTTAGCTTATTCGTCTATGGTTTTGTAATGGCTACAATACTTTCAAGGTGGATAGTATTACTGTCATCTTTGATATATTGACGGGCCATTTGACTGATACAGTAATTTTCGCTCAGCATGTGCTGATATGAATAATACTTGGCTTTGCGCAGGGTGAAACAAATCCATTTCAATATAAAACATTAACGCGATATTTAATATTGATCTGCTACGATCCACAGTTAAATCTAGTTACTAGCAGACTATAACAAATCATAAATAAAAGGCTATTTGTAAGATATGAACCCATTACTCAATTTTTCCGGCTTACCCCGTTTCGAAGAAATCCGCTCTAAACACGTTGCGCCGGCGCTTGATCAACTATTAGCTGAAAATCGTGAGTTATGTCAGCGACTATTGGCCGATGTATCTGCCCCCACTTGGGACAATTTCATACAGCCGTTAGCGGATGCCAACGAGCGTTTGTCGCGATCATGGGGGCAGGTTTCGCATTTAAATGCAGTGATGAACTCGACTCCACTGCGCGAAGTATACAACGCCAATTTGCCAAAGATCACGCAGTATTACGCCGAGCTGGCGCAAAATCTCGCATTGTTTCAGAAGGTGAAGGCCATACACTCCAGCACAGAATTTGCGACTTTGAGTGCGGCACGTAAGAAAATTATTGAGAATCAATTGCGTGATTTTCGCCTCGGCGGGGCTGAATTACCGGAAACGCAAAAGGCGCGCTTTCTTGCCATTCAGGAAGAGCTTTCCACGTTGTGCTCACGTTTTTCCGACAATATTTTGGATGCCACTAACGCTTACACATGGCTGGTTGAAGACGAAGCAGAGTTATCCGGTATTCCAGCAGACGAGCGTCAGGTTGCTGCCGAAGCGGCACAAGAAGAAGGCAAAACGGGTTGGTTGTTCACCCTGAAAGCCCCTTCTTATAGCCCGCTTATGCAATACGCAGATAACCGTGCGCTACGCGAGCGTATGTACACTGCAAACAGCACCCGCGCCAGCGAGCTTTCGCCAAACGCTTCAGCAGACGATCAATCCAAGCCGGAATGGGATAACACACCGCTGATGAAGCAGATTCTAATGCTGCGCGACGAAGAGGCGCATCTGCTGGGATTTGCCAATTTTGCAGAATTGTCGCTGGCAACCAAGATGGCGAGCACGCCGCAACAGGTACAAAATTTCTTGGGTGAATTGGCGCAACGCGCACGACCTTTCGCCGAACGGGATCTGGCAGAGTTGCGTGAATTTGCCCGGGCTCAACTCAACATAACAGATTTACAGGCATGGGATGTCAGTTACGCCAGTGAACATTTACGCCAACAGCGTTATGCCTTTTCCGAGCAGGAAGTGAAGCAATATTTCCCGGAAGATAGAGTGTTGGATGGCATGTTCAAGTTAGTGGAAACGTTATATGGCCTAACCGTCCGTTCTGCGCCAGCGCCACTATGGCATTTAACAGTAAGCTTTTACGACATTCTGGACAGTGACGGCAGAATAGTAGGCCAGTTTTATCTCGATCTGTATGCGCGTAGCAGCAAACGCGGCGGCGCGTGGATGGATGACGCCATCACGCGGCGACGCATTGCGGCTGGCATCCAAACACCCGTCGCTTATCTCAACTGCAATTTTGCTGCGCCAGTGGGAGACAAACGCGCGCTCTTCACGCACGATGAAGTCATCACCCTGTTTCATGAGTTCGGCCATGGCCTGCACCATTTGCTAACGCAAGTGGAAGATCTCGGTGTATCTGGCATCAACGGCGTGGAATGGGACGCAGTGGAATTGCCCAGCCAGTTTATGGAAAACTTCTGCTGGGAATGGGATGTACTGCAAGACTTGACCAGACATGCAGATACAGGGCAAAAATTACCGCGCGCCTTATTCGACAAAATGCAGGCAGCGAAAAACTTCCAGAATGGCTTGCAAACCTTGCGCCAGATAGAGTTTTCTTTGTTCGACATGCGGTTACATAGCGACTTCGATCCACAGGGTACACAGACTATCCAGCAATTGTTGGACGAAGTGCGTAGCAAAGTGGCGGTGCTTATTCCGCCCGCATTTAATCGGTTCCCTAATAGCTTTTCGCACATTTTCGCTGGTGGCTATGCGGCTGGCTATTACAGCTACAAATGGGCGGAGGTATTATCCGCTGACGCATACAGCCTGTTTGAAGAAAGTGGCGTACTTAACTTGACGACCGGACTGCGTTTCCGCGAAGAAATACTAGCAATGGGGGGCAGCCGTGATGCGATGCAATCCTTTGTGGCGTTTCGGGGCCGTGAACCGACAATTGATGCACTATTGCGGCACAGCGGTTTGGTCGTGACAAGCTAAAGTTGTGTTCAGTTTCTGGGAGGACAATATGAAAAAACGTTTCGTGTGTGCCGGATTAATAGCGTTAGCGTGCGGCAGTGCGCAGGCAGATGGACTGTATCGTTGGGTGGATAAATCTGGCAAAGTATATTATGGCGATGCCCCGGCGGCAGATGCGGCAGCAGTTGAAAAAAAGAAATTTGGCGCTGCCCCAACAGTTGATGTGAATGACTTACCTTATGCAGCACGTCGTGCCAAACAAAACTTTCCCGTCACGCTGTATATAGCCGAGAATTGTGGCGACCCTTGCAAACAGGCACGCGAATTCCTTAATAAGCGTGGTATTCCATTTACCGAAAACAACCTGCGTACCAAAGAAGAACTGTCTACTTTCAAGCAGTTATCCGGTAGCGAAGGCGTACCGACACTCGCAGTAGGTAAAACTTGGTTCAAGGGTTTTCAGGCGGAACAGTGGGGCGGTGGGCTGGATATAGCAGGTTATTCCCAAACTCCATCCCATCAAACGCAACCACCTGCCAACCCATTAAAAACCAAGCCTGAGAAAATTGCAATTCCACATTAACAAAATTGGAGACGTCGTAGGGTCGGTTGCACTTCAGAGTTGAATCCGCCACCGTTTTTATTTCATCTTGAACAAACTGGTCGAATTGAGCAAACTCTCCGGCTCCAATGTGCTGCTATTTACCAGCACTACTTTATGGCGTGACAATGTCCCTTGCTTTAGCTCGACGTTGCGTAGTGGAACATTAAAGCTAGCAGCAATGAAGCGCAGCAGCGCTTCATTGGCACGCCCCTCAATGGGTGGTGCGGCTAGGCGAATCTTGAGTGCATCACCATGCAAGCCGATCACCTCAGTACGTTTAGCACCCGGCTGAACATGCAATACCAAGGTGATGACATCTCCTTCGCGGCGATACCACACATTCAAAACGGACTATGAACTAAGCTTTCCAACCAACGCAGCGGCACGATGAGAATGAGTTGGCACACGATAAGTAGTAGTAGCAAGGTGAAATCTATATTGCCCACGGGCGGGATACGCCGTTGCAGGGGCAGAAGAAAAGGCTGCGTCACTGCGTCCATCAAACCCGCCATCGGTGAATGAGGGTTAAACCACGATAATAATGCCTGAATAAACAGTGCAGCCATGAGCAAGTATAGGCTGAGTTTGAGTAGCTTGACCGCTGTCCACATAAGCAGTCCGAGCACGGGTAAATCAATAGGCAAACTTTGTAACCAAAGTGTGGCGGCGAGATAAATCGCTTCCACCATAAAAGCCAACAGCAAGGTGGCAATATCGAAACCCCAAGCAGAAGGAATCAACCGGCGCGCCCGCAACACCAAAAAATTAGTAATCGTCATAATGAATGCACCCAACGGGTTGCGCATCGGTGCACGTAACCATTGCAAGTGGAAGCGCAGTAACAATATAACAGCGAACGGCTGTAACAAAGTGTCAAACAAAAATTGTAATGCTTCCCTTAGCATGGCGCACTTCCCAGTTCGTCTCCCATTTCCTTGGCGCGCTTGGCTGCGGCCTGCACCGCCGTAACAATATGTTGCTTAACCGAATTGGCCTCCATGCTGAGCAGGGCGCACTCGGTCGTACCATTTTTGGAAGTAACGCGTGTTCGCAGCACGCCCACATCATCGCTACTGACATTGGCAAGTTTGACTGCACCGCTGAAAGTATTGATTGCCAAATAGCGCGCTGTTTCAGCATCGAAGCCAAGTTCGCTGGCCGCCTGTTGCAGCGCCTCGATAAAATAAAACACATAGGCGGGGCCGCTGCCAGACACCGCAGTAACCGCGTCCATCATTACTTCGTCTTTTAGCCATATCGTGCTGCCCACCGCACCGAGTATGGTTTGTGCTGTGTCGCACTGCACCTTACTTACCGCTGGTAACGCATACAAGCCAGTAATGCCGCTCTGAATTAAAGCAGGCGTATTTGGCATGGCGCGCACAATGTTTTGCGAATCCAGCCATTGCGCCAGATCAGCGGAGCGAATACCGGCTGCTATCGAGATAAGCAATTGCCCAGTCAACAATGGAGCCAGGCTTATTGCGACCCCGTGCAACTGCTGCGGCTTAACCGCTAATACAATAACATCACTGCCCGCCACTCCCACTTCTAGTTCGGCTACCGCTTGTACCCCAAATTCATTGTATAACTTGTCATGGTGGCTGACATTGATTTCCACTACGCTTATCTGCGCGGCAACAAAGTCCTGCTTAAGCAAGCCGCCAATGAGTGCGGTCGCCATGTTGCCGCCTCCGATAAAACAAACTTTCATTGATTTCCTCCATAGTTTCTTTCGCCAAAGATTGCCGTCCCGACGCGCACGATAGTAGCCCCTTCCAGTATTGCCGCACTGAAATCATGCGACATCCCCATCGATAACGTATCCAGTGCTAATCCTTGTATGTTGATCTGCTGCATAAGCTCACGCAGTTTTAAAAATGGTATGCGTTGTGCTTCCAATCCTTCAACAGGTGCAGGAATGGCCATCAGCCCACGCAACTTAAGTTGTGGCAAACTCGCCACAGCCTGCGCCAACTCCACTAATCCGCTAGGCGCTACGCCGCTCTTGCTGTCTTCTCCGCTCACATTAACCTGTATACATATATTTAGTGGCGGCAAACTGGCTGGCCGCTGCGCTGACAAACGCTCAGCGATTTTTAGCCTATCAACACTGTGTGCCCATGCGAAATGCGTTGCAATGGCCCGCGTTTTATTACTCTGTACCGGCCCGATGAAATGCCACTCCAGCGGCAAGTCACGTAGTAGCCCAATTTTATCCAAGGCTTCCTGAATATAACTTTCACCGAAAGCGCATTGCCCGGCCTGGTATGCTTCACGCACTGCAACAGCAGAAAATCCCTTGCTCACCGCCAGCAGCTTAATACTTTCCTTGCGCCGATGAGCCATGCACACAGCCTGTGTAATGGCGTGATTGATAGCTTGCAAGTTGGAAGTAATCGCGGTCATAATTAACCAGTCGTCAAACTGAATGCTTCATTAAATTTGTGTGATTGCACAGTATCTTATCTGATAGGCATCAATGTGAAGGTGCGGTAAAGACGTCATTAGTCGCGCCCCTGGCTTATTTTCATGCGATAGTTCAGTTCTGCGAATTAACTAGGATTATATATGGACATTACCGAACTGCTTGCTTTTGGTGTCAAAAACAAGGCTTCCGATCTGCACCTGTCTGCTGGGTTGCCACCGATGATTCGTGTGCATGGCGACATACGCAAGATCAACCTACCGGCGATGCTGCACACGGAGGTGCACGCCATGGTGTATGACATTATGAACGATGGGCAGCGCAAAATTTATGAAGAAAATAAAGAAATCGATTTTTCTTTTGAGATCCCGGGGCTCGCACGTTTCCGCGTAAATGCCTTTGTCCATCAGCGCGGGGCGGGCGCGGTGATGCGTACCATTCCATCCAAAATATTGACCTTGGCAGACCTCAACGCTCCAAAAATTCTGGAGTCTATTGCCGATTATCCGCGCGGCATGGTGTTAGTGACTGGTCCAACCGGATCGGGAAAGTCCACCACGTTGGCAGCGATGGTTAATCATCGCAACGAACATGAAATGGGGCACATCCTGACCGTGGAGGATCCGATTGAATTTGTACACGAAAGTAAAAAATGTTTAGTCAATCAGCGCGAAGTGGGCGCGCATACTCTTTCATTTCAAAATGCTTTACGTAGCGCATTGCGCGAAGATCCAGACATTATCCTGGTAGGTGAAATGCGCGACTTGGAGACTATACGCCTGGCCATGTCTGCGGCTGAAACTGGTCATTTGGTATTCGGAACATTACACACCAGCTCTGCGGCCAAGACTATCGACCGCATCATTGACGTTTTCCCCGCTGACGAAAAGGAAATGGTGCGCGCGATGCTGTCAGAATCACTGCGGGCAGTTATTTCCCAAACCCTGCTTAAAACCAAAGATGGTGCCGGACGTGTGGCAGCCCATGAAATTATGATTTGCACCCCAGCCATCCGTAACTTAATCCGCGAAGCCAAAGTGCCGCAAATGTATTCCTCTATCCAGACTGGCGGTGCTCTTGGAATGCAGACACTAGACCAATGCCTGCAAGATCTGGTCAAGCGCAACGTTGTATCATCTGCAGAAGCACGCACCAAGGCAGCTAACAAGGATACATTTGTCGGTTAATCAGCGGTTTATCTGGAGTTCATCATGGAAAGAGATCAGGCTACCGAGCTAATGCACAACCTGTTACGGGGGATGATTACCCAGAAGGCATCTGACCTATTTATTACAGCCGGATTCCCGCCCGCATTCAAGGTGGATGGCAAAATGACCCCCGTTTCACAGCAAGTGCTAACGCCGCAACACACCATGGAATTAGCGAACAGCATCATGAACGACCGCCAAGCCGCTGAATTTGAAGCTTCACACGAATGTAATTTTGCGATCAGTCCGGCTGGCATTGGCCGCTTCCGCGTTAATGTGTTTATGCAACAGCAGCGTATAGGCATGGTGTTGCGCACCATCACCACCAAGATTCCCGATCTCACTCAAATGGGGATGCCAGAAGTACTAAAGGATGTGGCAATGACTAAACGCGGATTGGTCATTTTGGTTGGTGGCACTGGCAGCGGCAAATCTACAACATTGGCAGCTATGCTTGGTTACCGTAACCAGAATTCTTACGGCCACATCATCACCATCGAAGATCCTGTTGAATTTGTGCATGAGCACATCAACTGCCTCGTCACTCACCGTGAGGTTGGTGTAGACACAAATTCCTGGCAAGTTGCATTGAAGAACACGTTGCGCCAAGCGCCAGATGTCATTTTTATCGGTGAGATACGCGACCATGAAACCATGGAATATGCTGTGACATTTGCCGAGACCGGCCACTTATGCATGGCTACCCTGCACGCCAACAGTGCGAATCAGGCGCTGGATCGCATCATCAACTTCTTCCCGGAAGAGCGCCGCGAGCAATTGTTGATGGATTTGTCTCTCAATATCAAGGCGCTTATTTCACAGCGCCTCATCCCGCGTGTGGATGGGGTAGGCCGTTCAGTGGCCATGGAAATCATGCTCAACTCACCGCTCATTTCTGATTTAATTTTCAAGGGTGAGGTGCTTGCAATCAAGGGAGTAATGTCCAAGTCACGCGAACTTGGAATGCAAACCTTCGATCAAGCGTTGTTCGATCTGCACGAAGCCAATCTGATCAGCTATGCAGAAGCGCTAAAGAATGCTGACTCAGTCAACGATCTACGCCTGCGTTTCAAGCTGGAAAGTCAAAGTTCCAAGGATATAGACATAATGGCGGGACTGGATCACTTACAGATGACTTAGCCAACCTGGATCCCCAGAGATTCCAGATTATTAATATTGGGAAGGTATGATCCCGCATAAATATCTTTACCGGGAACAGTTATAAAACCAAAATCAATCGCTGTAAGTACAAACCCATCAATGAGAGGCTGTATTTCCCCTGAAATTTAATTTTGTACACTGGCTGAGGTATTACCGGCGGCTTATGCACCGATAATGTGGCGTGCGTAATTGTACCCTGACAAATTACTCCAGAACTTCGCGCTCGATTTCTTCTACGGTGACATGGCGCACATCTTTGCCCTTTACCATATAAACCACATATTCAGACATATTCTTGGCATGGTCACCGATACGCTCAATGGCCTTGGCGATAAACAGAATTTCCAGCGCAGTAGAGATGGTGCGCGGGTCTTCCATCATGAAGGTGATGAGGTAACGCATGATGGTACGGAATTCCTCATCAACCAATTCATCCTGACGGACCACTTGAGCCGCATAGGCAATATCAAGACGAGCAAAGGCATCCAACGATTTACGTAACATGTCCAGAGCCATTTCAGCGGCATGCTTAATCTCTGTATAGCGTGGCAGGATAATACTTTTCCTCTGCGACAGCAGTTTACCCATGCGTGCTATTTTTTCCGCCTCATCCCCGATACGTTCAAGATCCGTAATAGTCTTGATTACCGTCATTACCATGCGCAAATCACCTGCGGCAGGCTGGCGGCGGGCAATAATCTGATTACAGCTTTCGTCGATCTCTACCTCCATCGCGTTAACGCGATGGTCATCATTGATAATGCTGTTCATCAACGACACATCACCACTAACCAGCGCCTCAATAGAAAGCCGGATTTGACTCTCCACCAGCCCACCCATTTGTAATACTCGTGCACGCACCGCTTCCAGTTCGGCATCAAATTGCTTAGAGGTATGTTCAGTGGAGACCATCATTCAGATCCTTTTAGGGATAAAGGTTAGGTGATACTACTCGCGTACTGTGACAGCAGTATTACACACTAAGCAGTAAAGGTTTGCACCCCACTTGCGGTTCCCAGCAACAACACATCCGCCCCACGACGCGCAAACAGGCCATTGGTAACCACGCCCGTAATATTATTTAACGTAGTTTCCAACTCCACCGGATTCAGTATTTTTAGACCAGATACATCAATAATGAGGTTACCGTTGTCAGTAACAAATCCCGCACGCAATTTTGGCTGGCCACCCAACAGCACCATCTGGCGCGCCACATAACTACTAGCCATAGGAATCACTTCCAGCGGCAATGGAAAGCTCCCGAGAACATCCACGAGCTTACTGGAGTCACATAAACAAACAAATTTTTTGCTTGCGGCAGCTACTATTTTTTCGCGCGTCAATGCGCCGCCACCGCCTTTAATCATGTGCAAATGACGCGTAACCTCGTCTGCCCCATCTACATAAATAGATAAGCTACCCACATCATTTAGCGAAACCACCTGGATGCCATGCTCTTTTAAGCGCTGCGCTGAAGCTTCGGAGCTAGCCACCGCACCGCATATTTTTTTCTTGATCTTTCCCAGCTCATCTATAAAGAAATTAGCCGTCGAGCCGGTACCTACTCCCACGATGCAATTCGCCGGGACATGCGCTATTGCGGCTTGTGCCACCGCAAGCTTTAACTCATTTTGCGTCATGGTTATGCTGCCTCAATTTAACAAATACTGTTTACCCCCCCAGATTATTGCAGGAATTAACACTTTTAGAAACACTTGGTACCTTTCGTATTATGATATCTCCAGAAAGTTACCGTGCGGTCTTGCCAAGCAAACTGTCACCATCAAAATAGTAACCTTGCCTACTGTAACGATACATTTGCCGAAGCAAAGTTAACTTTAGCCATACATTTGAATGTGCTTTGCGGAACGAACAACATTTTCAAAGATGCCAGAACATAACGAAAACACTATTCCATTACAAAACCTGGGTATCCCATCGCCTTGGGTTTGCCGCTATGCCCAATTGATTCGCAACGGTGGACAAGTGCTCGATTTAGCTTGTGGTAACGGACGCCATGCGCGCTGGCTTGCGGCCAACCATTGGCAAGTCAATGCCGTAGATCGTGATGTGGCGGCTCTTGCCGGGCTACAGCAACTGCCTAATATATCAACCACAGTTGCAGACTTGGAGAATGATATTTGGCCATATTCTGGCCATCGCTTTCATGGCATAGTCGTCAGCCGTTATTTACACAGGCCACTATTACCCCGATTGATTGAGTCGTTGCATGCTGGTGGGGTGCTCATTTATGAAACATTCATGGATGGTAATGAGCGTTTCGGGCGACCCAAAAATCCAGATTTCTTGCTACGCCCTAACGAATTATTGGAAGTTTTTTTCCCGCATCTGACAGTAATTGCCTATCAACAAGGTGAGTTTCAAGAGCCGAATCCCGCCATCATGCAGCGTATTTGCGCAGTGTCTAAAAGGCGCGACGGCTAATTCGGGAACTAAATATTATGGACTCGGCACTTCAATATTGAGCTCATTTGATAATGCCTTATCGGATTATGCACGGTACGACAAGGCCATGAGGACACTCTCATTAACACAGCCCCTAGCCGAAAGGCGCGGCCTAGCGTGTGCATAGTTATATTGATACGCTCCTGGGCACCTTGAAACCCCCTTCTCATATTTGGAGATAACCATGCAAGAGCTACAAGAAGTTTGGATCGCATTTAAACTCGGCGGAATAATTATTCTGCCATTGTCTTTACTCGGAATAATCACTTTAGCCATTATGCTTGAGAAGGCATTTCTTTATGGGCGTTTTGCACGTCTTTCATATGACTTGCTAAACCTTGTTGAAACTTATGGGTTCGCATGGGCAGACCTGGAAAAGATACTTTCCGGGTTGAATGAGCGCCACTATTACAAGCGATTCTTTGAGGTAGTGATCGCGAACCGGCATCGGCCTTCATGGTGGACTGAATCCCGTGCAGCGGATGAAGCCCAGTTGATTGAAACATCCCTTGCGCGCAGGTTGTGGGTGTTAGAAACGATCGTCACGGCTGCGCCTTTGCTCGGGCTGATGGGAACAATTGTTGGAATGATGCATGCCTTCCAGATAATTGGTGGCAGCGGTGTCGTCAACCCTACGGGGGTGACAGGAGGCGTCGCTCAGGCACTTATTGCAACTGCAGTCGGCTTATTAATCGCGCTGATCGCCTTATTTGGATTTAATTATTTTTCTCGTCTGCAAGCACAAACGATGGATGAAATGGAGCGCCTTGGTACACGTCTAATTGACCACATCCGTTTAGATCAACAGGGTAATACCCATGAAACTGCGTAAATCCAGAACATATCGCAAGGGACGCATCGAGATCATTCCAATGATCGATGTGATGTTTTTCTTGCTGGTGACATTCATGCTCTCTTCATTGTCGATGCAGAATCTTGATTCCCTGCAGGTGAATTTGCCTCAAGGGGAAGCTGAAAAGCTCAAAGCTGACGCGCCGGTTACGCTGACGCTTACTGGTGATAGCCAAATCTTTATCAATCGTATTCCCGTAACACTGGAAACCTTGGCCACTACACTCAAGCCACTGTTACACACCTCACAACAAAGCTTGGTAGTATCAGCGGACAACGAAGCGCCGCAAGGACTGGTAGTGCAGGCGATGTTACAGGCTCGATCCGCCGGCGCCCAACATTTTTTGATTGCGGTAAAACATAAATGACGTGGTAAGTATGCCCGAATCAAGATCGAAGGAGATTCGATTCTGGTGGCCAATACCACTGGCGGCCATTATTTGGCTAGTCATCATTTGGGAATTTGGATATTTCCTGAAATCTCCCAAGGAAGAGATTATTTCTGCGCCGCCAATTGATGCACGCTTTGTAGAGTTGCCTGAAACAAAACCAGAACAAGAATCCTCATCCCTAAAATCAAGTCCTCAGAATCAACCCGAACCGGAACCTAAACTTGAGCCTAAACCCAAACTTGAGTCCGAGCCGAAACATGAACCGCCACCTGCGCCTCAACCTCGGGCCATCGAGACGGAAAAACCGATTAAGCCTTTACCGGAAAAAACAGTCACACAAACTGAAGTTCCGTTAGCCCCCCCCCCAGTTCCACATTCAGCGCCTCCTACGGATTTGGCAAGCTATATTAATGCCGCCAGAACACGCCGTCAGGCAGCCGAGATTTCTGATGAACGCGAAAATACAGAAACCCTGTCTAACCCGCGCCAGCTTTCGGCTGACGAAAAAAGGATGGCTAACATCAGACGCAACCTCCAGCCAGAAGGTACGAGCGGTGTGTTTCAAATTATCAGCATGGGCAGCCGAACCGCCCGATTTTCATTTCGAGGCTGGACAACGGACTATAACAACTCTCGGCGCGAAGTAATCGATGTCGATGCCGGGTTAAATGGTGATGTGGAGCGCGCAATTATTCGCAGGATGATCGAACTAATTCGCAGACATTACAAAGGAAATTTTAATTGGGAATCGCACCGCCTCAACCGCGAGGTCATCCTGTCTGCCCGCATGGAAGATAATGAGGGGCTTGAAGATTTTTTGATGCTTGAGTTTTTTGGCACAAACTCTGGATTTCAGCGAAGTCCACTACTGCGTTAAGGGAATTTCACGCGTTTAGTACCATCCCAAATTCGAATACTCACAACTATGTAGAAAGCTTTCTAACAACCCAGATCCTCTAGGAAGTACAAGCTTATAAAAACTCGACCATATTTAGCCTCTGCCTAAAGAGGCTTCCCAAGGTTCAGCTAAAAAATTGAAGTCTAGGCTTTCTATAGCCATGTCATAAATTACCCAAAATTGTATGCCTTATGGACATTTAACAAGGCGGTTCCAACAAGCAATTCAACTTAAGCTTTATAAAAAGCTCTGTATTCAACACATTGATATTTACATTGCAATAAATGCATACAATCGTGTACTCTCACACATGATTTGTAGTGCGGATGCTAATTTAAGCACTCTCAAATAACTTGTTATTCCTAACAGAAAAATTCAATTTAAACATTCGACTATATCGAATACAACCAAATATTTTTTATCCTGAGGACACAGCAGGTCACGTAAACATAATATTGTCGCCTACCCACAGGCTAGCTTAGCTATACACTGCTGTATAATTTAGGCGTTAAGTATTGAAACCATGACTATTAACTACTATCATATCTTAAATATATTGGCCTAATGCCATGTCTAAAAAAATAATTCCGATTATAGATTATCGTCATTCCAAGGCAGTTCCTGTCATCCCCGCCATTATAGAAGAGCCCAATGGACTTATCGGCGACGCGTTTGGGCGCCCGTTACAAGATTTACGCATTTCTCTCACGGATCGTTGCAATTTCCGATGCGTATATTGCATGCCCATAGAATCATTCGGCAAAGACCATGTATTTATGCCACGGGCTTCAATGATGACTTTTGAAGAGATCACTCGTATCGCACAAATTTTCGTTAATCATGGCGTTCAGAAAATTCGCCTTACGGGTGGCGAGCCCCTTTTACGCAAGCATGTAGAAAATTTAATTGAGATGCTTGCAAAGCTAAAAACATACGATGGTAGCGATTTGGACCTGACACTCACCACTAATGGCGCGTTACTTGGGAAAAAAGCTCAATCACTAAAAGATGCAGGATTAAATCGTGTTACGGTTTCACTGGATTCACTGGATGATGCCACTTTCAAGCGCATGAACGGTGTTGATTTCCCCGTATCGGATGTTTTGCGCAGTCTAGATATCGCCCACTCAGTAGGCCTTGGCCCAATTAAAGTAAACATGGTTGTCAAAAGCGGCATGAACGACCAAGAAATCGTCCCTATGGCACGTTATTTCAAAGACTCTCCCTTTATACTCCGATTCATAGAATACATGGACGTAGGGACTTCTAACCAGTGGGAAATGGGCGAGGTTATTCCCTCTGCAGAAGTTGTGCGACGAATTTCCGCTCACATGCCCCTTGAAGAAATCGAGCCAAACTGTACCGGAGAGACTGCAGAACGTTGGCGCTATAAAGATGGCGGAGGCGAAATCGGAGTTATCTCAAGCATCACTAAAACTTTTTGTCACGAATGCGTTCGTGCCAGGTTGTCAACCGAAGGCAAGTTATATACATGCCTCTTTGCAGAGAGTGGGCACGATTTGCGAGCGCTCATGCACAGCGGAAAAACAGATCAAGAAATTTCTACTGCCCTTGCACATCTATGGCGCCTACGTGCGGATCGCTATTCAGAATTACGCAGCGCAAACACAAAGACCAAAGCATCATCCGGCAAGAAAATTGAAATGTCTTATATCGGGGGGTAGCCTACCGGTAGGTTCCATCTTTCAGATGCATCCAAATCACTTACTTGGATAGCGCTTCCTGCATCGAAAGCACGTACCAACAACCTACCTGACAATTATGCTGATGCTTTTCAGAATTTATTCTGACTGCCAAATTTAATAAAGGACATCCCATGGAATCCAGGCTTTCCCTCTTGTCTACCATTGAAAAAATGGGTGATTACGACCCCAATTCTATGCCGGTGGAAAAAGCACGCCAATTTATCCAGCAATTTCTCACGCCAGTCACGGAGCATGAATCGATCAGCCTGTGTGATTCATTACATCGCACGCTAGCAACAGACGTACATTCCCCCATGAATGTACCGCCACACGACTACTCAGCTATGGATGGCTACGCGGTGCGCCACGACGACCTGGCAAATGCTCCTAACCAACTTACGGTTATTGGCAGCGCCTTTGCTGGACGTGCATTTAATGGCCATGTTGCTACGGGTGAATGCGTTCGCATTATGACTGGTGCGCTCATTCCTGAGGGCTGCGATAGTGTTGTAATGCAAGAACATGTGCAGGTCACCGGATCCTCAGTTGAAATAGGGGATGGACACCGCCGTGGCCAAAACATCCGCCTGGTCGGAGAAGACATTGCGCAAAATACTACTGTGCTGGCTCGTGGACAAATTATTCGCCCTGCCGAGATGGGTCTGCTGGCTTCGCTCGGTTTTAGCAATATCAACGTTTACCGCAAACTAAAAGTAGCACTATTTTCAACTGGTGACGAACTGCAACAACCTGGCACACCATTGGCTCCCGGTAAAATTTATAACAGTAACCGTTATTCCCTGCTCGGTATGCTAGGTGAACTGGGCGTGGAAATTATCGACATGGGTACCATTCGTGACGATAAAGCCAGCCTCAAAGAGGCCTTGCTGGATGCAGCATCGCGGACGGATGTCATTATCACTAGCGGTGGGGTTTCGGTCGGTGAAGCCGATTACATCAAACAATTGTTGACGGAAATTGGAGAAGTTGTATTCTGGAAAATAGCCATGAAGCCTGGCAAGCCATTGGCTTACGGCAAAATTGGAACTTGCCATTTTTTTGGATTGCCCGGTAATCCGGTCGCAGTCATGGTGACTTTCCAGCAGTTTGTTCGCGATGCCTTACGCGTACTGATGGGGCAGCAACCAAAATTAACCATTGAATTCCAGGCTATCTGCACCAGCTCTATCCGCAAGGTTCCAGGTAGAACAGAATTTCAACGTGGCATTCTCAGTCAAGATAAAAATGGCGGATGGACAGTACATACAACGGGGGCTCAATGCTCCGGCATTCTTAGCTCAATGAGCAAAGCCAATTGTTATATTGTATTACCTGTGTCGCAAGGAAATGTTGAGGTCGGCTACACTGTACAAGTACAGCCTTTTTTAAATTAAAATACCATGCCGCCAAGCGATCATGACTTATAAATGCAAACCACTCTGAGGAAATTTGCGGATGCAATTATTAATTGTTCCAAATACATCTAGCTTAGCCAACCGCATTAAAAATGCGGACAACCGTACGATCACGTAAGCTCTCAAAAATTATTACGGAATCGGTATATCCGCCTGAATGTTTTAAGCTCTTTAGCCCTATATTTAAAGACCCCTATGCAAAACGAACTTGAAGAATCCATAATAGACGCAACCATGGCCAATGATTTGGAGGGAATCAAAAATGCAATCCAGCTTGGCATAGACATAAACCATCAGGATTTCTTTGGAAAAACGGCATTGCATTACATCGAGAGCGTAGAAGCAGCACAACTTTTAATCGACCACGGAGCTGATCCAAACATAGCGGATTACAATAATCGTCCGCCATTATTTGATGTCAATGATCCGGAACTTGCCATATTTTTGGTCGATCACGGTGCTGATGCTAAATTCCAGGACAAAGATGGCCTGACTGCGATGTATATCTGGGTAGATTTTCCCAAGGTGGTTCAACGTTTACTGGTTGAAGGAGCCGATCCTAATATCCAGCTGGTGACAGGAAGCATGATTATTAAAAGAGGAAATACTGCTCTGCATAAAGTTGGGAATTTAGAGTCCGCTCAACTTCTCGTTAAACATGGTGCAAACGCCACCATCCGAAATATAGAAAAAGCAACCCCCGTTCATACGGCCACCGGAGAAATTCAACGTTATCTTAAAACCGTATATGAAGAACAGCGTCTACTTTCAGCTGACGTTCAAACAAAATCCAGCGAGTCCGTACCTAACACTACGGATACCCGACTGGCCGGAGATACCACCATTTATCATAAATAGCCCATAAAATTTATTTAACACAGTCATCACTGGTTATTCCAAGAAATATAAAATCCTCTACACCATAAATTTTCTGCAATTTTTGACTATAAAACATCTCACCCACCCTAAGGCATCAGTTACGGCCAGAATTTTGAGGTAATAATACAATCCATCATCCCGCTGCCCAGTCTTTTCATACTCACACTCATATACCCTAGGTTTTTTGATGTTAAGACACGCACTGCCAAGTTTATGGTGCCAACTTTTCAAAAAAATAAATTAAGGTGACAACCTGCTGTAACTGAGGAGCAGGTTATGTGTAAAGCGAAGCGCAAGATTTTAGTGGCGAATTCAAGACTAAGATAGCATTTGAAGCGATCCATGACATCCAGATGGTGAATGTTGTGGCCAGGAATTTGAGGCGCATCCCACGCAGATTGATATGTGAAAGAAAGAACTACAAATTCAGGCATCCAGTCTTTAAAGTCCTGGATCAATTAGTGGAAATGCGCAAGTAATGGGTCAGCATCGTCGAATCACTAGCGCTGATTGACGCCACGGACACACCCGGCATCCATTTATGGCGGCCACTAAAGCATAAAGCCGACTTTACATCGGCTTTAATGTTTACTATACAAAAAAGAAAAATTACTTCTTCATTGCATCTTTAGCAGCGTCATGAGCGGCATCAGCAGCAGTAGCCGCTGCAGTAGTGGCCGCACCAGCTGCTTCTACTGCACTACCAGCTGCTTCTACTGCACTACCAGCTGCAGCAGCCGCAGTAGCGGCCGGTGCAGGTGTTGGTGCAGGTGCTTCAACAACTGGGGTCTCGACTGCAGGCGCCTTAGGTTTTTCGCCACAAGCAGTTAGAGATAATGCCAACAAGGCAGCAACTAGAGCAAAACGTTTCATTTACTTTTCCTTCACAATAATTAAATTTACATACAAAAACCGGGAAATTTCAGTCCGCCACAACGCTAAATTACAGCGAAGACGCAGCATTCTATACCAATAGGTATAATAATTCTAGCCAAAAATAACAGTTATCATAATTTTCCAACTCTAATACAGAGCAAAGAACTCCGAGTAGAAATCATTATTCGCACGTTTATAAAATTGAGATTTAAAGGCTACAACAAAGTGTTAAATCAACTTGAGACATCCAATCCCCAACCTTAAACCATCCGAGCGACGACACAACAGAGGGCTAAGCTCATACTGCTTGCCGCTAGTCATGCCTCTAACAATCTAAATGCGTTCAGTGACCACTTCGTTTTGAAACTGAACCTTGTTGATCTTCCCGCCAGCGCATCCCCTCTTGTTAATATGCGTGCCTCTACAGGTCTACCAGATGAGCCTGCTCATAGCTAATCAGATAAGTTCAAACGCGTAACTGCAATTTTAAGTTACTTGGCGTGGCGGTTTTTTTGACCTTAATTTTAAGCCCCGACTTTTTAACTTCATACACATCGTTGTATGAAGTCGTTTACATTGAATGAACGTAATAAAGCCCCTGTCAGGGGCTTTGATATTTATACTTTACAAGACAATCGTAAGTAATTTCAGAACGGTATATCGTCATCGAAGTTATCGAAACCACCGCTTTTAACTGGCGCCGGTTTATTGGTAGCAGACACACTAGCTGACGATGATGCAGGCGGTTTATCCACTATGTCAAAATTACCGCCGCTAGATTTACTAGACAACATCTGCATCTCACCAACAATAATATCGGTGGTATAACGATCCTTGCCTTCCTTGTCCTGCCATTTGCGCGTAGCAAGCTTGCCCTCAACGTAAATCATCGAACCTTTCTTCAGAAACTCTCCAGCAATTTCTGCCAAGCGACGGTAGAAAGTCAGGTTATGCCATTCGGTTTTTTCTTGTTTCTCGCCGCTTTTGTCCTTCCAGTTTTCTGAAGTAGCCAACGTGGCGTTGGTCACTGCTTCGCCATTGGGCATGTAACGCGTTTCCGGATCTTTGCCCAGTCGCCCTACTAAAATTACTTTGTTTACCGACATGTCATTCCCCTTTCACTAAATTTTCTACCGCGGCTTCATCAAAGCCACTCATATCTACTTTGAGACAAGCCATGCATTCGGCTGGCACCACCATTACTTCGCGCACCCCATTTAATTGCGCCAAGCGTTGTTGCAAAACATCGCCTGCACGCCCATCCATTTCAGACAATGGATACATTTTAGTACGTACCGCGGCAGGCGGCTGCATAGTGCTGGCAACTAGCAACCACAGCAATAACAAACCTACCGCAAATGCAAACACGGCATTGCCGCCAAAATATTGCATCAAAAAACCGCCCGCAATTGCACCAAAAAATGCGCCGAGAAACTGCACGCTGCTATATACGCCCATCGCCGTACCCTTGGCCGCTAACGGAGCAATCTTACTAATCATTGAAGGCAGTGTCGCCTCTAATACATTAAATGCAGTGAAGAATAACAACAATGACAACATCACACCCCACACACTGTTCTGCATCAGCATCAATGATAATTGCCCCAGTGCTGCCAGTGAAATCGCACCCATGAACACTTGCTTCATCTTTGCTTTTTTCTCGGCGACAATGATAGGCGGCACCATCAATATGAGAGCTAGCAACATAACCGGCAGATATACTTGCCAATGTTGAGCAACCTCCAGCCCATTATTTTTCAGCACAAATGGCACTTGCATGAATACCGACATTAGAATCGCATGCAAGGAAAAAATACCAAAATCGAGTCGCAGCAAATCTTTGTTACGCAGCACATCGCCGAATCGCTTGCTGCTCGCCCCGGAACCAGAATGAAAGCGTGTGATGGCCGGATTTGGAATTACAAAGGCCACAAATAGCATGGCCAGAAGCGCCAATACGCCGGTTAGCGCAAAAATTCCGGGCACGCCTATCGCTTGATACAACATCGGTGCAAGCACCAGCGATATCGAAAATGTAATACCAATAGTGATGCCTATCATCCCCATCGCCTTGGTGCGGACTTCCTCACGCGTGAGGTCGGCGGTTAGCGCCATTACTGCAGCATTGATTGCTCCCGCGCCCTGTATCGCACGCCCGGCGATGACCCAATAGATGTTGTCCGCCGAAGCGGCGATGAAACTGCCGATAGCAAATAGAAGCAGTCCAGCATAGATCACCGGTTTTCGCCCGTAATGGTCGGACATCCAGCCAGCTGGGATTTGCAATACTGCCTGGGTCAGGCCGTAAGCCCCTAGGGCAATACCGATCAGGGTACGGCTTTCGCCGCCAGGCAACCGTTCGGCGGCATACAGCGCAAATACCGGTAGAATGATGAACAGCCCCAACATCCGCAAGCCATAAATACCGGCTAAACCCATACTGGCACGGCGCTCAAGTGGCGTCATTGAATCAGGTGTGTTTCCCATGTGAAGTATTGAAAGCGCAAAAAATCGCGTATATTAGCAGGTTTAGCGCAACCTACGGTAACCGGCATGGACAGTATTAAGATACGTGGCGCACGCACGCACAACCTAAAAAACATCAGCCTCGATTTGCCACGCAATCAACTTGTGGTCATCACTGGATTGTCGGGTTCCGGTAAGTCTTCCCTCGCTTTTGACACTTTATATGCAGAGGGACAACGACGCTATGTCGAATCGCTGTCCGCTTATGCACGCCAGTTTTTGCAACTAATGGCAAAACCGGATGTGGACTTGATCGAGGGCTTATCGCCTGCCATCGCCATTGAGCAAAAGGCCACCTCGCATAACCCGCGTTCCACCGTCGGCACGGTGACGGAAATTCACGACTACTTGCGCCTGCTGTTTGCGCGCGCAGGTGATCCCTATTGCCCTCAACATGACTTAATATTACAGGCCCAAAGCGTTGGGCAAATGGTGGACCATGTGCTGCAACTGCCACAAGACACGCGCATCATGATTCTTTCTCCATTGATTATTGAGCGCAAAGGCGAACAAGTCGATTTATTTAATGAATTACGTGCGCAAGGTTTCATGCGGCTGCGCGTAAATAGCACCGTGTATGAGATAGACAAGCTACCCACGCTGGCAAAGAACAAGAAACACACTGTTGAGATTGTGGTAGATCGGTTGAAAGTCAGCGCAGACAACCAACAACGCTTAGCGGAATCATTCGAGACCGCATTGCGCCATGCCGAGGGGCGCGCATTGGCAGTGGAAATAGATAATGGCAAAGAACATATATTCTCCGCCAAGTTTGCCTGCCCAATCTGCAATTATTCGTTGCCAGAACTGGAACCGCGCTTGTTCTCGTTCAACAACCCGATGGGCGCCTGCCCCAAATGCGATGGGTTGGGCAGCATCAGTTTCTTCGATCCAAAACGGATTGTGGCTTTCCCACAATTGTCGTTAAGTTCTGGGGCAATCAAAGGCTGGGATCGACGCAACCAGTTTTATTACCAGATGCTGGATAGCTTGGCCAAATATTACGATTTCGATCTGGAACGTCCGTTCGAAAGCCTGTCGGAAAAAATTCAGCAGATTATTTTGTACGGCAGCGGCAAGGAAGAAATCCCATTCAGCTATCTCAACGAGCGCGGCAAACCCACGCTACGCGAGCATGCATTCGAAGGCATTATCAATAATCTGGAGCGGCGCTACAAGGAAACCACGTCACCTACCGTGCGCGAGGAACTTGCGAAACATCTCAACACCTGCATCTGCCCTGAATGCAAGGGTACGCGCCTGCGTCTGGAAGCCCGCAATGTGCGGATCGCAGACCATGCCATTTATGAGCTTAGTGCATTACCTTTGAAACAGGCGCTCACTTTCTTCCAACAGGTGAAGCTGCCAGGCCACAAGCAGGCCATCGCGGAAAGAATCGTGCATGAAATCGCCAGCCGCCTGACCTTTCTCAACAACGTCGGCCTGGAATATCTGTCGTTAGATCGTTCGGCAGAGACCTTGTCCGGTGGAGAATCTCAGCGCATCCGCCTAGCTTCGCAAATTGGCTCCGGCCTGACTGGTGTGATGTATGTATTAGACGAACCTTCCATTGGCCTGCATCAGCGTGACAATGATCGTTTGCTGGGCACGCTGAAACGCCTGCGCGACATGGGCAACAGTGTAATCGTGGTGGAACATGACGCGGATGCCATCCAGGCTGCCGACCACGTGGTGGACATGGGTCCCGGTGCGGGCGAGCACGGAGGCATGATCGTCGCGCAAGGCACGCCGCAAGAAGTGTGCGCCAACCAGCAATCTCTGACGGGTGATTACCTTTCCGGTCGGCGCAGCATCGAAGCGCCAAAAAAATATCTCTTCCCCGATCCAGAACGCATGCTACAAATTCAAGGCGCATGCGGCAACAACCTGAAACAAGTTACGCTTGATTTACCTGTTGGTCTGCTGGTGTGCGTAACAGGCGTGTCCGGTTCCGGCAAGTCCACCCTCATCAACGACACGCTGTATCACGCCGTCGCACAACACTTGTATGGGAGCAACGCCGAACCTGCGCCATTTGTCAAAATCGACGGGCTGGAATTTTTTGACAAAGTCATTAACGTGGATCAGTCGCCCATCGGACGCACCCCACGTTCCAACCCCGCCACCTACACCGGCCTGTTCACTCCCATCCGCGAGCTATTCGCCGGAGTGCCGCAATCGCGCGAGCGCGGCTATGGCCCGGGACGATTCTCGTTCAACGTAAAAGGCGGGCGCTGCGAATCCTGTCAAGGCGATGGCGTAATTAAAGTCGAAATGCATTTCCTGCCTGATCTCTACGTGCCATGCGACGTATGCCATAGCATGCGCTACAACCGCGAAACGCTAGAGGTGCAATACAAGGGCCGAAACATCCACCAGATTTTGCAAATGACAGTGGAACATGCGCATGAGTTTTTCAAGCCGGTGCCAATCATCGCACGTAAACTACAAACCATGCTCGACGTGGGGCTCGGCTACATCACATTGGGGCAAAGCGCGACTACGCTATCCGGCGGCGAAGCGCAACGTATCAAATTATCACTGGAACTTTCCAAGCGCGACACCGGACGAACGCTGTATATTTTAGACGAACCCACAACCGGGTTGCATTTCCATGATATCGCCTTGCTTCTAAAAGTCATTCAAAAGCTGCGTGACCAAGGAAACACCGTAGTAGTAATCGAACATAACCTTGACGTAATAAAGACCGCCGATTGGATCATAGACCTCGGTCCTGAGGGTGGCGAGGGGGGCGGGCATATCATCGCGCAAGGCTCGCCCAAAGATATTGCTGCCAATTCGAAAAGCGTGACTGGTACTTATCTAAAGCAGGTATTAAAAAAATTTAGATAATTATGAAATTAACCCTAACAATAATCACTCGCCCGAGCCACTCCTCAATTACATTAAACCACATCTCATCTGCAGCACATTAGCATCGCAAAGCTACAGATTTCCCGGCATAGCGGAGGTTTATTACTAAAGCCGTATTTAAAGACGTTTGACATCGTATTACTGTCAAATTTTAACCCCTAAAAAAAGGGAATAAAAATGTCACCAAGTCACCGTACAAAAGTACAAATATTTTTTGCAATATTCACCAATATTATGTTACCCTGACCCAGCTGTTAGAAGTTTCTAAGAGCCCCCGCGGACGGTACGAGTGGGTTTATCTTTTTTTATTTATTTACTTAGAGGAGTAATAATTATGCGCAGAGTTAACTCACTGGCACTACTGCTTGCTATTAGTGCCCCAGCTGCCATGGCATATGACGGTCCACATGCTGAATTCAATTTTCTTCCTCCAGCAGGCTCGTTTGCACCCGATCCCCAAGCTGGCGATCTGCATCCTGGAGCGCAACTTGGCATACCAGGCAACTATCCTCCCGGCGGTGGTGAGGTAGCCCCTAAATACCAATATGAAACCCAAGGCCAATATAACATTGGGAAGCATCATTTGGATCAATGGCAAAAAGAAGAAGGTGGCTCTGGTCAAGCCAGCTATCATGGTAAGCAGCCCACCAAATTTACGCCAGACTTTAAAACCGCTATTCCATATGTAGATGGTAAGCCTCTATACGATACGGACTTTAACGAAGCATGGGCAGGTGACAGGGCAAACGGTACCGGAGGCTGTGTAGCTAGCGCGGCTCCTTATTGCGTAGCTCCAATAGAGACAGGTCTTGGTTACCATGCGTCAGAAACCAGCCCAAGCAAAACCTATACTAAACAATACTTCGTTAATGCTGACGGACCAAGGGGTCAAGGTACAACGGTAACAATGAATGCAATCGTAGAAAACACTGATACTAGAGCAGGTACCAAACCGGCAAAAATCAGGCTTCAATATGCCATCACACCTGGTGGAAACTTTGTAGATACGACTCGCCAACATCAAAATGCCGGTTACACAAAATTGGCTCCTGAGGGCACTTACCGTTATCAATCACCGGCTATTATATACAACGATGAGCATGGTCATCTTTATATAGACGGCAAGCATTATTCTGGGATACATTTGTTAAATGGTAGCTATGGCTATACTGTTGGCTTGGATCTGCTCGGACCAGGAAAGCATGACATCTGTATCAAGATAGTAGATGAATTCCATGAAGTTGTTGATCTTGGAACGCAAGCTTGCGTTGCAGTTACAGTTTAAACGCGAATTTAATGCACTTGTAAAACTTGGTTCATTCCTAGTAGTGAAGTAATTTATCTAATATTTCGGTACCGTCTCTGTAGTAGGCGGTACCTAGTTTATTCGTACATTACAAACTTAAACTAGTTTTTTACTAGCAAGCTCAAGCAATTACATTTTGAAGTTAATAAAAAAGCCAGATAAATCTGGCTTTTTTATTAACTAAGCATTGAGATTCCCTCCGTTTTTTGTCTGCCCAAGAGAGGATTTCATGCTACCCGTTTTTCCTAATAATGTTGCTCTCTGGTGCAGTTCTCCAGAAACTGAACTAACGACCTGTAACCGAGGGGCGGGGCTAGTGCTTCCGGTTGTAGAAGACCTCGATATATGCAAATCTGGCGGCCTTCATATCGGTGTAGGTAGCATACAAATTCCATACACCCGCCCATTCTTGAAAGTGTTAAACCAGCTCTCCGTTGGAGCGTTATCCTAGGCAGTTTCCTTCCCAGCTCAGCAGATCATGCCGAGCCTCTTGAACTTATCTTGAAAGACATAACTGGCTGGCGTACTAGCTACCACGACGAAGTGATGCAGCGGCTGGCCTCTTCCCTGAACCAGACCATCGTCCCAGCGCGTTAATCACGATATCCGTTGCATAATACACGGCTAACGACCGGCCTACGATTTCCCGATTGAACAGGCCACACACGATAGCCAAGTACAGCCAGCTGCCCACAGAGATAATATCTAACAAAACTGTACCCTCAATAAAACCATGAACAAGACTTGCTTGCCGCTACTTGCTATTGCCAGATTTTTCCAGACAAAAAACCCTGTAAATACAAAGTATTTATAAACTACCAGCCGTTGCGCTACGCTATTAGGCGCAAAATCATTCCCACTCGATCGTAGCAGGTGGCTTTCCGGAAATATCATAAACCACGCGGTTGATGCCTCGCACTTCATTAATAATGCGGTTAGATATTTTGGCCAGCAAGGCATGCGGCAATTCTGCCCAATGTGCGGTCATGAAATCCTGCGTTTGCACCGCCCGCAGCGCCACTACCCACTCATAAGTGCGGCCATCGCCCATCACACCCACCGATTTTACCGGCAGAAATACAACAAATGCCTGCGCGGTTTTCTCATACCAGCCAGACGTATGTAACTCTTCGATGAAGATTGCATCAGCACGACGCAATAAGTCGGCGTACTCTCGCTTAACTTCGCCGAGGATGCGCACACCCAGCCCCGGCCCCGGGAATGGGTGGCGGTACACCATGTCGCGCGGCAAGCCGAGCGCCACGCCGAGTTCGCGCACTTCGTCCTTGAACAGTTCACGCAACGGTTCCAGCAGCTTAAGGTGCAAGGTATCGGGCAAGCCACCGACGTTGTGGTGTGATTTGATGGCGTGCGCCTTTTTTGTTTTGGCGCCAGCCGATTCGATCACGTCAGGATAAATGGTGCCTTGTGCTAGCCATTTTGCCTGTGGCAATTTGGCGGCTTCGCGCTGGAATACTTCGACAAATTCTCGCCCGATAATTTTGCGTTTTTGCTCTGGATCAGACACACCTGCCAAATGTTTCATGAATTCCGCGCCCGCATCAACGTGGATAACTTTTACGCCAAGATTTTTAGCAAAAATTTCCATAACCTGCTTGGCTTCATTCAAGCGCAACAGGCCATTGTCCACAAATACGCAGGTAAGTTGCGTACCAATAGCACGGTGCAACAATGCTGCTGCCACGGAAGAATCCACTCCACCGGACAGGCCAAGGATGACCTCTTCCTGGCCGACTTGGGCGCGTATTTTTTCTACCGCCTCACCGATGTAATCGGGCATGTTCCAATCCTGTCCGCAACCACAGATGTCATGCACAAAACGACTAATGATCGCTTTACCTTGCGGAGTATGGGTTACTTCTGGATGAAATTGTACCGAGTAGAAACGGCGTGCCTCGTCGGCCATACCGGCAATCTGCGTGACTGCATTGGAAGCGATCACCGTGAAGCCCGGCGGCAGCAGGGTGACCTTGTCGCCGTGGCTCATCCATACATCCAGCAAGCCGTGGCCTGCCTCGTTGATACGATCCTGAATGTCGCGAAATAATTTTGAATGGCCGCGTGCACGGATTTCAGCATAGCCAAATTCGCGCACCAAGCCGCTTTCCACCTCTCCACCCAATTGCGCGGCCATGGTTTGCATACCGTAGCAAATACCCAGCACCGGCACGCCCAGTTCAAATACCACTTGCGGCGCACGCGGTGCATCACCTTCCGTCACTGAATTGGGGCCACCCGAAAGAATGATACCAGCCGGCTTGAAATCGCGAATGAACTCATCACCTACATCGAATGAATGCAGCTCGCAGTAAACATGAGATTCACGCACACAGCGCGCTATGAGTTGAGTGTATTGCGAACCAAAATCAAGAATCAGGATTTTTTGGTGGGACATAAAATTATCAAATGTAAATTATTAAGGGGAAATTATTGATTATTGTTGCGGGCAGCCATTTTTGCCAGCCCACAAGCAGTCCGATTGGCCTCTACCCTATTTTCAGCTCACGATATTCAGCTATCTTCACCTCAACCAATAGCTAACAACGGCTAATCAATATGGTAATTTGGTGCTTCCTTGGTAATCTGCACGTCGTGGACATGCGATTCACGGATACCGGCAGACGTTATTTGCACAAACTCAGCCTTGGTATGCATGGTGGCGATATCTGGACAACCCAAATAGCCCATACTGGCACGCAAACCACCCATTAGTTGATGGATAACCGCCAATACACTACCCTTGTAAGGCACGCGTCCTTCCACTCCCTCAGGAACTAATTTCTCTTGATTAGCTTCGTTGTCCTGAAAATAACGATCACTGGAACCCTGCTGCATCGCGCCTAAACTGCCCATACCGCGATAAGATTTGTAAGAACGGCCCTGGAACAGTTCAACTTCACCAGGCGCTTCTTCCGTACCTGCAAACAGGCCACCCAACATCACGACGTGCGCGCCTGCCGCAATCGCTTTTGCGATGTCACCGGAATAACGCACTCCACCGTCTGCAATGAGTGGCATACCGGAGCCTTGCAATGCTTCCGCCACATTCTGGATGGCCGTTATTTGCGGCACGCCAATACCTGCAACCATGCGCGTAGTACAAATCGAGCCAGGGCCAATACCTACTTTAACGCCGTCTGCGCCATGGTCCATAAGTGCCTTGGCGGCGGCGGCAGTAGCAATATTCCCGCCAATTACATCCACGTTCGGAAAATTCTTCTTTACCCATTTAACACGATCCAGTACACCCTGTGCATGGCCATGTGCGGTATCCACGATGAGAACATCCACACCGGCTTCTGCCAATAAGGTAGCGCGTTCGTCCGTGCCCTCGCCCACGCCAATCGCGGCTCCCACACGTAATCGACCCAATTCATCTTTACACGCTAACGGATGTTCACTGGATTTAAGAATATCCTTTACGGTAAACAGGCCACACAACTCAAACGCATCATTTACTACCAGTACGCGCTCAATTCGATGTTGATGCATCAACCCGCGCGCCTCTTCACGGCTGGCGTTTTCTTTGACCGTGATCAACCGCTCCCGGGGCGTCATAATATTTTGGATGGGTTGATCAAGGTTACTCTCAAAACGCAAATCGCGGTTAGTCACAATACCAACCACCTGCTTACCTTGCACCACCGGTAATCCTGAAATATTGTGCTGGCGAATGAGGTTGAGTACATCGCGCACTGTCATCCCGGATGTAACGGCGATGGGATCCTTCACCATGCCGCTTTCAAAACGCTTAACCTTGGATACCTCAGCAGCCTGCATCTTGGCGGTCATATTTTTGTGAACGATGCCGATGCCCCCTTCCTGCGCCAAGGCTATTGCCAGACGTGCTTCAGTGACGGTATCCATGGCGGCAGATAACAAAGGAATATTCAAGGTAATATTGCGGGTAAGCTGGGTACGCAAACTGACATCCCGCGGCAAGACATTGGAATGTGCCGGGATCAGCAAGACATCGTCAAAAGTTAGCCCCTTTTGGGTGATACGCATAATAGATCAACCTCAACAAAAAATTACCGATGGATTCGCATTTTATAGGTTTTTACCCGTACCAACCTTAATTTGTGCATTAGAATATAAACGGGTACAAGAATTTTCTTGGTACTGTCGGCAAACTTTCAGCCGGCCATCGTCAATTGATGTGTAGCATTAATTAACGCCACACACCTTTAATTTAACGTCCCAGGGTTGTGCAAAAATGACTCCAATACAGGCAAGAGTAGCTGCGGCTGCTCTTCCGCTGGAGAATGACCACTATCATCGATTACAAAAATCCGTGAATCGGGGATCGCCTGGTGAAGTCGCTTACCAACACTGACCGGAATAATTTTATCTTGCTTACCCCAAACAATAAGGGTCGGCACTTGAAGGCTTGGGTACTGTAAAGACAATTCTTCCAGATCAGGCGGTTGAAGCTGCCGCGCGCTAGTTACTGCGGCATAACGCCCCTCGGGTGTCTTCAATGCCTTCGCGTAAACCTTAACTGCATCGGCAGGCACTGTCGAGTTTTCTGCATACACCAGCTTCATTACCTGTTGGATTTGAATTTCAGGCGGCACCACCCCTGTAATCAACGGCCCAAGTACCGGAGTTGCAAGCAAACGAATAAACATAGGCAGCTGCTGCGGGTAGGCAATACTGTCGATCAGCACCAGACCTCTCTGTCGGCCAGGGTTCGACTGTTGCAAGTAAAGCGAGGCCACCAGCGCAATACCGCCGCCGAGGGAGTGCCCCACGATAGTGACATCTTTCAGATCATTTTCCACTACGTAATCGTGGATCAATCGTGCTTGCTCGTAGACCGAATAACGATCGTTAACTGGTTTTGGGGAGTCACCAAAACCCTTCAAATCAATTGCAATCACTTGATTTTGTTTTTCTAATTCAGGGACCAAATGGCGCCATACATAAATGCTGTTGCCGAAACCGTGAATTAACAATACGGGTTTACCCGAACCGGACACTTCCTTATGTAAATTAATGTGCGGCTCATTTTTCAAGGTTGCCGGGTAATCACGCCAAGCAGGTGTGCTCCTGTCAAGGACAGCGCAACCAGAGTTCATTGCTAGCATAACGCCGCCCAACATTGCCATAAACAACCGTATGGCCGCCGAAATAAAATCCAATTTCATTTCGACAAAACCCAGTCGCCTAGCTTAAACAGAAAGGTATAGCCGTCGAAAAGTGTACCTACGGCGAACGCGAACAGCGAGAAAAGTGGCAACGATGCAGTGATCCAGCTAATCCGACGTACTCTGCGCATAAAATCGGCATCGCCTGAATTCAGGTAGCCCGGAATACACACAACAGCAAAAGAAACTATGGCGAGGAACAGGCAGAGTCCGAGAGAGAGCGGGAGCAGGTTGGATAAATACAGATCAATCGGCTGAAGTTCTTTGCTATAACAACATGAATGGCACTGATCAAGTACTTTGGCCGGTACCGCCACAAAGTCTCCCCCTGCATTTGTCAGCTTCCCCGCAAAGGCCTTCTTACATTCGACAAGCACCATGATCTGATCCCGCTTGGCATTGATCATCTGATAGGCCTGCAAAACAATGCTGACCGCTCCCCACAGGGCGCCCAGCAGGATCAGCGGCAGCCCCAAAATGGGCATATCTTTCATGTTATATTTACTGGGTAAGTGACATTAGCCCATCGATGCAACTGCCAAACTGGGGGGTAGAACAACCGGGGGTCAAGACGCATCGCAAGGACTCCATAAAGATTGAAAGGAGACTTCAAGGACAGTATGTTTTAAGGGACATTCATTTCCTGATGTTTTTCCTGCTTATCATCGAACGCGTCTTCCACATTCATAAGTAACGAATCGTATGGTTTATTACAACCACGGCTCATACTTTTTACATACAAGCCGTGTTACTGACTGTTTTTATACACAATTTATTACAATTAGTTCAACTCGGGATACATCAGTTAGTTTGCATAAGCCGAGATGACTTGGCATCTTCTTGTTGATCCCGACACTAATAACTCACCACTCATTAACTAGAACGCACTAACCTGACGTGATTAGGAATGGCGTTGTATTCACTAAACACCTTACCAACGTAGAAGCTAACAAACCAGGATAGGGCACCATCTGGCGAAGATGTAAAAAAAGCGGATCCTGGTGTTCCTGGAAAGACATCTGTGTCAATCGACGGATCCCTGCGGCTCATATCCACTATGCTCGACAACTCTTCTACTTTAGGCAAGCGCCAAGCTTGGCGTGTGGCCTTCGCTTCGCTTTTAGCCAATGCTAATGCCTCTTCCAAATTATAAACGCCAGGAATACCCGTGCAGCCATCAACACTTGCTGTCATGCCTTCAGGGCAACGTCGCCAGATCAGGCCCGTTTTATTGTCTGTTACTTCAGTCCCATCCTCAGAAATGACAAATCGTGCCAGTGGTTGCTCATTTGGGTTGTCTGCCTGCGGCTGGGAGTTATCGGTTTCATTCTGCATATTTAATCTTCTTTCTATCAATTAATTATCAGTTAACAGGGAGTTAACTGCGTTTTCACAAAAACATCAATAATTACTGCAACGATTTAGAGAACACGTATTTGTAAAATAATCACAATATCTTGTCAATGTTGGATTCTACTCCAGAGTCACTTCGTTCCGCACCGTCCACCCGCATTGCGCATTACTGACCGGAACGAACTAAGCGCACTTGAAGCTTACCGCCGCAGACATACGTGTTCATAAAGCCACCATAAAACATGACATACCAAGCCTTTAACGGATTATTTTCCACCGGTGAAGCCGACCAGAAAGGCGTTGCAGGCGTCCCCGGAAAAGCGTGGGTGTCAATTGCCGGATTTCCAAAGCTGGCATCGACAATGCTTGAAAGCTCCTTTACATCAGGTAGCCGCCATGGTTTGCCATCAGTTGACGCTACGTCGTTGGCCAAGGCCAGTGACTGCTCCCAGGTATACGCGGCGGCAACCCCACTGCAGCCAGTGCAGCTGGCCGTCATACCTTCTGGACAGCGTCGCCAGATCAGTCCAGTTTTACTGTCAGCGACTTCGCTTCCATCCGCCGAAATAGTATATCTGGCTTGAGTTTGTGCATCTGAACTGCCTGGTTCGGCTGGCATATCTGCCAACGACTGGGGAGTGCCGGTTTTCATAATAATGCTCTCCTTCGAATTAATAAATTCAGCTCGTTGTACTTAACTCAGCCCAGAAAATCTTTTTGGAGAAAACCCAAAAACCAAGATTTTATTCCATAAATTTAAATTTACCCCGCGCATAAAACAAACAATGTAACCGCATTATTTTATATAATGCGGTTTGCGCAAAAATACTTTTGTCAAAGTGACAACATCGTGCCATATCAAACTTTGTACCGATACAGTTCATTTCCATCTCCTGACCGGCATTTTACGGTGTCTGATCACCTTCTGGTTTTAATCGATTACTAATACGCATAATATACTGATCAGAAACGACAGTATCCGTCTTTGACATTATGCATAATGCAGGACGCCACTAGATTTATGCATATCACTCACCTGTTACACGCCACCTTTCTGGTTGAAGACCTGAATAGGGCACGTATTTTTTACGAAAATGTTCTGGGATTAGTACCTGACAGCATGCGCCCAGAGATGAGTTTTCCCGGCGTGTGGTATAACGTTGGCATACATCAACAAATCCACCTTATGCAACTTCCTAATCCAGAGGCAAACTTACAACGTCCAGCCCACGGAGGGCGCGACCGCCATATAGCCCTGTCGGTAAATGATCTGGATACGTTAATACAAAAATTGGATTCAGCCACGGTGAGCTACACGGTAAGCATGTCTGGCCGCCCCGCCTTATTCTGCCGCGACCCGGACGATAATGCACTGGAATTTATTGAATACCCAACATCTCTTTAAAATATCAAGCTAATAAATTTGTTCCGTGTAAAAAACTGCTTAGTTTATTTAAAAAACGCTCTTGATAACGCCTTGATCACATGAAAACTCCAAAAAGAATTGAGCCACTCGTCCAGGATGGCATAGTGGACAAGGTTGACCGTCAGCTCATGAGCGGTAAAGAAGCTAACGTCTATATTGTCATCTGCGGGGAAAACATCCGCTGCGCGAAAGTTTATAAAGAAGCTAACAAGCGCAGCTTCCGTCAAGCCGTCCATTACACGGAAGGCCGCAAGGTAAAAAACAGCCGTATGGCCCGTGCCATGGAAAAAGGCACCCGCTATGGGCGTAAAGAGCAGGAAGCCGCTTGGCAAAATGCCGAGGTGGACGCATTGTACAAACTCGCCGCTGCAGGGGTGCGGGTTCCGCATCCCTACGGATTTTACGAGGGTGTGTTGCTGATGGAACTGGTGTCCAACGCGAATGGCGAGCCCGCCCCGCGACTCAATGACCTAGTACTCACTGATGAGCTCGCACGACAATATCACCAAATTTTGATCAGACAAGTCGTACGCATGCTGTGTGCGGGCATTGTTCACGGCGACCTATCCGAATACAACGTCCTTGTCGACAATAACGGACCGGTCATCATTGACTTGCCGCAAGCAGTCGATGCAGCCGCAAACAACAATGCTTGCAAAATGTTGGAACGAGACGTCAATAATCTGGCAACTTACTTCGGCCAATTCGCCCCCGAGCTACGTTCTACCCAGTATGGCAAAGAAATATGGTCGCTCTATGAGAGCGGTGAATTGCATCCTGAAATCGAACTGACGGGCAAATTCAAACACAGCGAAAAGCAAGCTGACGTCAGCGCTGTAATGCGGGAAATTGATGCCGCTCGCGATGCGGACAACGTGCGTCGGCTCTTGCGACAAGCCGCTAAAGCGGATGGTAGATGAAATAATCACCTCTTGAAAATTGTAAGACTACCCCAACCTATGCGTGCGTCCTATCTAATAAATAACGGAGAGAGTAATGACCGATAACGTAACCAGCAATCGTGAAACCATGGGCTTCCAGGCCGAGGTAAAGCAACTATTGCAACTAATGATCCATTCACTATATTCGAATCGAGAAATTTTTCTGCGTGAGCTAGTATCCAATGCATCCGATGCCTGCGACAAGCTGCGCTTCGAGGGACTGCATAATTCAGCCTTATTTGAGAATGATTCCGAGCTGACTATCCATGTCAGCTACGATAAAGAAGCAAAAACGCTGACCATTAGCGACAATGGCATTGGTATGAGCCGCGATGAGGTCATCAATAATCTCGGCACGATTGCCAAATCCGGTACGCGTGAATTCTTTACCCAGCTTTCTGGAGACCAGCAGAAGGATGCAAATCTTATCGGCCAGTTTGGTGTGGGTTTTTATTCGGCTTTTATCGTCGCCGACAAGGTAACCGTACTAACGCGCCGTGCCGGTGAAAACATCGATCAAGGGGTAAGCTGGGAATCCGACGGTGGCGGAGAATTTGCCATTGAAATGGTCGAGCGGCCCACACGGGGGACGGCTATTACCCTGCATCTGCGCGAAGGGCAGGAAGACCTGCTAAACGGCTCAAAATTGCGCACTATTATCCACAAGTATTCGGATCATATCGTTCAACCTATCTTGATGAAAAAGGAGGAATGGAAAGACAACGCACAACAGGTGCTGGATGAAGAGGAGACGGTCAATCAAGCTTTTGCGCTGTGGGCACGCCCAAAAAATGAGATTAGCGATGATGAGTACAAGGGTTTTTACAAACATGTGGGCCATGACTATGAGGATCCGCTGGCATGGACCCATGCGCGTGTAGAGGGGCGCCAAGAATACACACAGTTGCTGTATATACCGGCCAGGGCGCCCTTTGATCTGTGGGAACGTACTGCGAGCCACGGCATTAAGCTGTATGTGCGCCGCGTCTTCATCATGGACGATGCCACCCAACTAATGCCGAATTACCTGCGCTTTGTGCGCGGTGTAGTTGATACCAATGATCTCCCGCTTAATGTATCGCGCGAAATTTTGCAAGAATCGAAAGACATCGAAGCGATCCGTTCTGGTTGCACGAAGAAAGTGCTTGGTCTGCTGGAAGATATGGCCGAAAAAGACCAAGAGAAATATGCCAAGTTCTGGGAGGTATTTGGCCGCGTGCTGAAAGAAGGAGTAGGTGAGGATTTTGTTAATAAAGACAAAATCGCTGGCTTAATGCGCCTGGCTTCCACTTATACCAATTCACCGGAAGAAATTGTTTCTCTGGCCGATTACATCAGTCGCATGAAGGAAGGTCAGGACAAAATTTATTACATCACCGCCGATACTTTCAATGCCGCGAAAAATAGTCCGCATTTAGAAGTATTCCGCAAGAAAGGCATTGAAGTGCTTTTGCTGACCGATCACGTAGATGAATGGGTTGTGAGTAATCTACCCACATTCGAAGGCAAATCGTTGGTATCTGTCGCAAAAGGGGGACTTGATCTCGGTAAACTCGAAGATGAGGCAGAGAAACAGGAACAGGAAAAAGATGCCGGTGTATTCAAAGAGCTGACCGACAAAATTAAAGCTAGCCTTAGCAATCGCGTTAAAGAGGTACGCGTGACTCACCGCCTGACCGACTCGCCGGCTTGTCTAGTGGCGGATGTTCATGACATAAACGCTAATCTGGCTCGTCTACTCAAGGCGTCAGGGCAGAAGGCACCCGTGTCGCAGCCTATCCTCGAAATTAACCCCAAGCATCCAGTTGTATTACGCCTGAAAGCCGAAGAGAAAAAATTTGATGACTGGGCCTCAGTGTTATTTGATCAAGCCTTGTTGGCCGAGGGTGGTCAGCTCGACGATCCGGCCAGCTTCGTGAAACGTATTAATCAGCTGATGTTGGAAATGAGCAGTAGCTAACGCTGAATTACTGTTTAGCAGGGTATGCTTACACGCCATACCCTGCCAACCAAACGGCCAAGTACTAAGCATTAGAAAAACTGGGCAACATTACTATTGATTTAGCCAGATTATATTTGAAATCCGTTCGCCCTGAACCTGTCGAAGGCCAGTGCTGGCGCGAAACCAGCGGTTTGACAAGCTCACCGCGAACGGTAACTGGTTTGCTGAAACGTAATACTACATGCGTCTAAGGAGATACCCATTCAAAGTAAAAATAAACAAATATAGATAAAAATATGCGAACTATATTTGTACTAATTATCGTTGTCTGGTTTGTACTACTATCTGCAATTTATTTAAGCGTCGAGAATCAGCCACTCATTACGGGAATAGCCGAATTTACCCCAGCCCATATCGAACGCGCCAAACACATACTGTCGCATAACGATCCGCGTAAAATGAAAGCGGGCATACTGCGCACTATCACCATTAGCCAAGAAGATCTCGACCTTGTAATCAACTATCTTGCCAACAACTACGGCAAGGCCAGTTCCAGCATAGATTTACAACAAGGCATGGCTAGCGTGCGCGCGACTGTCGAATTGCCGTCCAATCCATTCGGGCACTACCTTAATATCAATGCCAAATTTCGCGAAACAAAAACATTACCGCGAGTTGAGTATCTGCGCATTGGTAAATTACCAGTGCCCGCGTTTATTGCAGACGGACTTCTACAGTTCGGCATTAAGCAGTTGCAAGCCAGCGAGGACTACGGGGCAGCTGCCGATATCATCAAGAGTGTGAGCACAAGCAATGAGATGCTACGTATCGTTTTCGAATGGAACGCAGCGGTACCGAATCAGCTCAAGGCTTTGCTGGTGCCACCCAAGGAGCAGGAGCGGCTGAAGGCATATCATGAGCGATTGGTCGAGCTAACCGGTAAACCTAGCTTAAAACACAAGCTACGGTTCAATGAGCTGATGCGGGCGCTGTTTGAGCTCGCCACACAGCGCACAAACAACGGTGGCGACCCAGTAGCAGAAAATCGTGCCGCAATCATCGTAATGGCGTTTTACGTTAATGGGAAAGGGCTCGGCGCCATTATTCCGGCTGCCATGCAATGGCCAAAGCCGACTTCGCGCAGTGTGACCCTAGGCGGACGCAGTGATTTTGCCCAGCATTTCACAATTTCTGCGGCACTCGCCTCTACTGCCGGCAGTCCGCTATCGGATGTTATCGGCTTGTATAAGGAAATCAAGGATTCTCACGGTGGCAGCGGCTTCAGCTTCAATGACATCGCCGCTGATCGCGCCGGTACACGTTTCGGTGAGCTTGCCACGACAAGTGGGAGTGGCGCGCAGAAAGTACAGCGGCAACTTACTGCGGGCCTGCGCGAATCCGACATCATGCCAGAAGTAAAGGATTTACCGGAGTATATGCAGGAAAGCGAGTTCAAACGCCGCTATGGCAGCATCGGCAGCCCGGCTTATATAAAAATGACCAACGAAATCGAACGCCGCATCGCCGCACTGCACCTATATCACTGACAATCTATTCACGAAAAAATGATGAGTTGCGAACTCTGTAAAACAACGAGCGAAACACTGTTATGGCGCAGCGGGCTTTGTCGCGTGGTGCTGGTTGAGGATGCCGATTATCCCGGATTCTGTCGCGTGATATGGAACCGTCATGTCAAGGAAATGACAGACTTGAATGATGGCGAACAGCATGCTCTCATGAACGTGGTATTTGCCGTGGAAAGCGCGATACGTGAAGTGATGCAACCCGACAAAATTAACCTTGCCAGCCTCGGTAACATGACACCGCACTTGCACTGGCACATTATTCCACGCTACGCCCTCGACAAACACTTTCCCTACCCGATTTGGGGAACACCTCAACGTGCAGGCATTCCAAAACCACCGTTAGATTGGCAGGTGCGACTCGCCAAGAGCATATGTCAACGACTTCAATAAAACGAACTTTTTAAAGATTCCTCACTGATAAACCACGCTTGGACAACAAGGCTGCGCCGAAAGCAGATTCAGTGTGTTCCGCTACCGACAGTGGCACACCTAACAAGCGTTCGCGCATTTTTCCCCAAACTTGATTTTTCGCTCCGCCGCCAGTGGTGGTAACAGATTTGAGTGGACTTGCACCAAGTTCAGCCAGCTTGGTGTAACCCGCCGCTTCGATACGACTCAAACCTTGCAACAAACCATGCAAAAAAAGTATGTCGTCCACAGGGCGCGGGGTAAGACGTGGTGTCAAGGAGGGATCGTTAATTGGAAAACGTTCGCCAGCTCGCGGCAACGGGTAATAGTCAAAAGGGCTATCAGTAACCGGATCAATATGCCGGCTAAGTTCATCGATCTGCAAGTCACTAAAATATTGCCGCAATACGCCGCCACCTGCGTTGGATGCCCCTCCCGCCAACCATAAATTACCAAAACGATGACTGTATACGCCATATTGTGCTGCTTCTACACGTTGCTTCGAGAGCAGTTTGAGCACGATAGTAGTGCCTAGCGAAGTGACCGCTGAACCGGGTTCATGCACACCTGCGGCAATAAAAGCGGCGATACTGTCAGTAGTGCCCGCACACACCATGCACGCCGGGTTAATATTGAAACGCTGTGCCACAAATGAACTGATGTTGGTAATGTTTGATCCTGGGGCGACAACTTGCGGCAGCAAATGGGCATGCGGCAAACTCTTGATCCAATCCGGCCAGCACAGGCGCTCTACATCATAGCCACTCTTAAGGGCATTATGATAATCGCTGACACCACCTAGCCCGGTAAGCAGCGCAGCGAGCCAATCCGCCTGATGCAGAAAGTACGCTACGTTTGAAAATTCGGTGTGCCTTGTCAGCCACATGAACTTGGCTAACCCTGAACTTGCGCTGCAAGCAATATGGCCCGGCGGGGCAAGCTGCTCTAGCTGTTCCAATTCTTCTTGTGCGCGGTTGTCGAAGTAGAGCACAGCGGGCGTAGTCGGCTCCAACTCTTTATCACACAATAATACTGTGGCAGAAGTAGCAGCAATAGCGATGCTTTGTAATTCCGCTGCAATAGTAGCGGGTAGCCGTTTGAGCAGTGTATACAGTGCTTCGCGCCAATCCAGATGAGTTTGTACAGCCGCATCAGGATAGAAGATATGATCTTCATGGCTAATAGCCCCAACTTTGTCCACAACACAAGCGCGTGCGCCGGATGTGCCAAAGTCGAGACCGAGGTAAAATTTCATGTGTGAAGTTGAAGGAAGCAACGTTAACGCAAAACTAAAGCGTTCAAAATATAAATACAAAAACTTCAAAAATGATAGTTCAACTTCCTTTGACAACTATCCTAAACGAAAATAAATTTTTCTCTTATATTTTGATTTTAATATAATTTATTTAAAACATTGGTTTTTTATCGGCTGATTTATAGCGCTTGACCCCATCCAAGATCTCCGCCTTGGCTTCCTCGACCCCGACCCAGCCATTTATCTTGACCCATTTTCCTATTTCCAGGTCTTTATAATGAGCGAAGAAATGCGAAATTTGCGACAGCACAAGCTCCGGCAAATCGGCATGTGATTTTAACTTACTGTAAAGACTGCATAACTTGTCAACAGGTACAGCCAGTATCTTGGCATCCTCGCCAGCTTCATCAGTCATCTTCAACATGCCCAATGGCCTACAGCGAACCACCACACCCGTAATGAGCGGCACGGGTGAAATGACGAGTACATCCACCGGGTCTCCGTCTTCTGACAGCGTATGTGGGATATAGCCGTAGTTGCATGGGTAATGCATTGCCGTGGACATGAAGCGATCCACAAACATGGCGCCAGTTTCCTTGTCTACCTCATACTTGACAGGATCAGCATTCATGGGAATTTCAATAATAACGTTACAATCATTGGGAAGGTCACGACCAGAACTTACTCGATCTAGATTCATTTCTATTCCTAGCTAAAAAACGTTCATTATACCTGTGAGTCTGACAGATCAACCAGTTTGAAGCTCTTCCAGCATAAAGTGAGTCTCTCAAAGAAAGTATCAAATTCAAGCCGCCGGATACACAGGAAGCAAAGAGGGGCGACAATGTAATTGTTCTCTTTTTAAAAGTAGAATACGTTGATAAACCTAGTGGACTGAATGCGTTTTCTATAAAAGCAAAAGCGTTAAAAGTACATTTACTGTCAATAAGGAAATTACGTGCAGTCAGTTATATCAGTCGAAAATCTTACAAAAACCTACGCTTCCGGCTTCATGGCTCTCAAAAGTATCAATCTGGAGATTCAGCGTGGAGAAATATTTGCCCTGCTGGGTCCGAATGGGGCTGGTAAGACGACATTAATCAACATTATTTGCGGGATTGTTGGTCTGAGCCAGGGTAAGGTTCTGGCCGATGGCCATGACATCGTTGCTGATTATCGTGCGGCCAGATCAAAAATCGGCTTAGTGCCGCAGGAGCTTTCCACCGATGCCTTCGAATCCGTTTTGGCCACGGTGAAATTCAGTCGTGGCCTGTTTGGCAAACCGCCCAATCCAGCCTATATCGAAAAAGTGCTGCGCGATCTGTCCCTGTGGGACAAGAAAGATGCAAAAATCAGGACACTGTCGGGCGGTATGAAGCGCCGGGTAATGATTGCCAAAGCTCTATCCCATGAACCACAGATTCTATTTCTCGACGAGCCTTCAGCTGGCGTTGACGTCGAGCTGCGCCGCGACATGTGGGAGATGGTTCGGGGCTTACGGAAAAGCGGCGTGACCATTATTCTGACTACTCATTATATTGAGGAAGCCGAAGAAATGGCCGACCGCATCGGGATCATTAGCAAAGGTACAATAATCCTGGTGGAGGAAAAGGTCAGCTTGATGAATAAGCTCGGTAAAAAACAGCTCAAGCTGTATTTGCAGTCTCCATTGGCGCACATCCCTGAGGAACTTGCCGGATATCCACTCGAACTATCGGCTGACGGCAATGAACTGATCTATATTTTTGACGCCCAGGGCGAACAGACAGGAATCGCAGATATTCTTCGGCAGCTCGCCAAGCACGGGATCGACTTTAAGGATCTTCAGTCGAGCCAAAGCTCACTGGAAGAAATTTTCGTTAATTTGGTAAGCGGACAATCATGAATTTTTATGCAATTCGCGCGATTTATTTTTTCGAATTGGCGCGCACCTGGCGAACACTGATGCAAAGCATTGCATCGCCAGTCATTTCGACTTCGCTTTATTTCGTGGTGTTTGGCTCAGCGATCGGCTCGCGTATGACCGAGATCGGCGATATCAGCTATGGGGCCTTTATTGTCCCCGGTCTGATCATGCTCGCCCTGCTGACAGAGAGTATTTCCAATGCCTCTTTCGGCATTTACATGCCAAAATTCTCAGGCACCATCTACGAGATTCTCTCCGCCCCTATTTCTTACGTGGAAACCGTTATTGGCTATGTTGGGGCTGCGGCCACCAAGTCGATCATCCTGGGTATGCTTATACTGGCCACAGCGCGGCTTTTCGTTCCGTTCGAGATCGCGCATCCACTGTGGATGATTCTCTTCTTAGTACTCACTGCCGTTACCTTCAGCCTCTTCGGTTTCATAATTGGCATTTGGGCTGACGGGTTCGAGAAGTTGCAAATCATACCCATGATGATCATCACGCCACTAGCTTTTCTGGGCGGAAGTTTTTATTCGATCAATATGTTGCCGCCCTTGTGGCAAAAAATCACGCTATTCAATCCGGTGGTCTACTTGATCAGCGGTTTCCGATGGAGCTTTTATGATGTTTCCGACGTCAACGTGGCCATCAGCGTTAGTATGACATTAGTATTTCTTATTGCGTGTCTCACAACCGTGTGGTGGATTTTCAAGACAGGGTACCGACTCAAGAGCTAAGGATGCGAAGATTGTGCAGATGCAGCCATTAATCATTCATCAAAATCAGTTTGAATTGCGCAGGCAATCTGCCCAGTTATTGGGCGTCTCATAAATGCGCACGCGTTCCAGTTGCAGGTTATTTCCATAGCTATGGCGGTAGGCGCTGTCGAGCAGCCTAAATGCGAGCATGGCAAGATTTTCTGCGGTGGGCGGGACTTCCAGAACGACAGTTTTGTGATTCGGCAGTGAGTTCAAAAAATCCAATACTACTTTGTCATTCCGATATACCAGGAAGGCATGGTCCCACGCATCAACCAGCTGTTCTTTGGCTATGCGTTTCACTTCAGAATAGTCCATTATCATGCCTTGTTCAGAGATGCCATCAGTGGTGATGATCTCGCCGGACAGGGTGATCTCAATGGCGTAGCGGTGGCCGTGCAAATGCCGGCATTGGCTGGTGTGACTGGGGATACGGTGGCCTGCATCGAATTCTAGTCTTCGGGTAATTTGCATGATAAGTGCGTGCTGTGTAGGTGTGCGGATTATAACTTGAATGCGGCAATCGCACGCCGTAAGGCGTGTAGCGCTTCCTACTTTCCTCGCTGCCTCTTGCATCTGCAAGAAGCCCGCCCGTTTATCCAGCCAAGTTAGCATCCCACCAAATAATAAATTAGTTGCATTTCGTTTATTATTAAGTATCATTCTCATTATTGTTAGAGGGTCACCAATGGAAAAGTTTGACTAAAACCTGTCGTCCAGCATTAAGCAGTAATTTTATTGCTGGACAAAAACAAACTAATCCGCATAGGATAAAGGTCAGGATTATGTATATTTGTATTTGTAAGGGCATCACCGATTCCGCCATCCGCGAAGCCGTTTGCCAAGGTGCATGTCGTATGCGGGATTTAAAAACTTGCCTGGGTGTTGGTACGCAGTGCGGTAAATGTGCTTGTCATGCCAAGCAGGTTTTGAATGAAGTCCTGGCAGATTTAAAGCATATCAACATAATTTCACATCAACCCAGCCATCTGATTGAGGCTATAACCTAAGGAAGCCAACATGAAAGGCAATGCAGACATTATTCAGTTTCTCAATCGTCAACTAAAACACGAGCTGACTGCCATTAACCAGTATTTCCTTCATGCGCGCATGTACAAGAACTGGGGCTTCAATAGCCTGGGCAAGCATGAGTATGATGAATCTATTGAGGAGATGAAGCACGCTGACATGCTGTTAGAACGCGTTTTATTTCTGGAAGGCCTACCTAATTTGCAGGAACTTGGCAAGCTGATGATCGGCGAAAAAGCCGAGGAGTGCGTGGCCTGCGATCTCAAGCTAGAAGTGGCCGCACGTGAAAATTTGGTCGCCGCGATGGCCGCGTGCGAAAAAGCTAACGATTATGTATCCCGCGAAATTTTTAAAAAAATTCTGGAAGACACCGAAGAACACATTGATTGGCTGGAAACCCAGCTGGACGTAATGCAAAAAGTCGGCATCCAGAATTGGCTACAAAGCCAGATGTAGCATGCCATTATCGCCGCTGACACCCCCCGGTCAGCGGTTTTTTATAGTCAGTGCCCATTAACTCAATGCGCTGAATTGCCCAAAGAACATCATCTCCGTAGCGTCAATATTTAACGCGTACCCGATAAGTCAATGTAGCCTTGCTGTCAGCGGGTACCGCCACTTTCCATTCTGCCATGCCGGATGTCACTTTAGTATGAGGTTGAGATTCGGATATCATCGTCCAGTCACCTGGCATGGGTTCCCGTACCACCACTGTGACTGACTCGTTCTTGGCATTCTTCAATACGATCTGATAGGCACTTTCGAAGATGTTACTAGTACGCCCAGTTCCAGCCAGTTTCTGAAAATCTGTCTGTTTCTTGTCGGCTGTTACATCAAATGCATCCCCCAATTTCAGGCGAATAGGCTCATTTTTAGGTGTGTGGTTAATTTGATCTTCACCTACAAATTGGGCATTGCCCTGAGCATCTTTTTTGTAAACCCGGATTACCCCCTTGGGTAGCGGAATCCCTAAGCCCTCGCCCTTGTTTTGAAATTCTACAAAGACCCCCACTTTAAGCTTCTGGCCAAGATCTCCATACTGTCCAGAGTAATAGTAATTCGCGCCTGCCAACAAAAACTCTTTATTTATGGGTACACTGGATGCCGACATCAGCGCTACCTGCTTGGTCTGGTTCTCCATTAATGTCGTAGCGCGTTGCAGCGTATAAAGATGATATTCAAACAATGATTCTTCTTTCATTTCCTCCGCATCTGCCATTTTCGACGTCATTGCCATCATATTGCGCGAAATGGATTGCGGTTGGCGCACCCGGTTCAGGTCACCGGCAACCAGTTGCAACTTGGCATTTGGATACACTGCCCCACTTTGATTGGTCAGCGTGACCAATCCATTGAGATCAAGGCGATCATCACGTTCATTTAATTCAGCCACATAATCAGCGCGCCACGATAGTCCAGTAGTCAAATAGGAAAGTTCAAGATTTTGTTCGCCCACAACAGGGTTAATAAGTGAGACAACCAGAGTAGGTTTATCGCGTAAATTCTCCGGAACACCGGAGAATGCCAAGCGACCAGGGACGCCGGTCTCTATACGGTCGGCAAATTTAAGTACGGTACCCCCATTGGTTGCAAGCACCGTAGCTATTTCCCTAAGTTCCGTACCAGTGGCTGGATTAGTCCGAATTACTGTCACCTCTTTGTTAAGATATTTCTCCAACAATTTTTGCGGCGTCAACAGATCAAAATCAAAATTTTGCTCCTGCAAGCGGAACCCGTCGGGATTGGTGAAATTACGCAATAGCGCCGTCTCGGGGCGTATTTGAGCGGAAACTTCACGCCAGGCCAGTTTATTAAAATCACGATCCAGTTTTACCCTACGTGCATCTTTAATTAAAGCCAAGTTGTCGTTATAAATCGTGACAGCTACTTCCTTTTGATCTGACATCGTCGTAATTTTTTCGTCCCGGGGAGCGGCAACCCCATTCAAAGACGCTAATAGGGAACCCACTACAATCATTTTTGCAATTGATATCCTTGGCATTTAATTTCCCCTTTATAGTTTGCAAAACAGATTCAAGTTCGGAGTGCAACCGCTATTGATCCGGCACAGTAAAGCATTAACGCCTATTGATTCGGCCAGGAATTGCTTTTTGATTCATAAGCACGTTTCTCGCATTCCATGAAGTTATCAACCCTTTTGTTGTAGCTGATGATATGCCTTATTTTATTGTTTTTTTTAAGAAGATGGGAGATAACCCCTCAGCAAAACCCACCGTTTCACCTTTCCAGCAAAGCAATTTGCCCGCACTCTCCGCAACAGAAATCATAACTAATTATTGATGTTGAAACGGGAGCGTTTCAGATGGAAAATTCTGGGCCGAAATCGACGGAAAAAGGGTTTTTCTACAGCGTCAACTTAGAGCTAAGGGGCTGCCGCGCTTTTCGGCAGGAATCTTCCCCCAATAAAATTGACACCTGATTAAGCCAACTGGTTTTCATACGTTGCTGGCGACTCGTAGTTTAACGACGAGTGCATTCTACTGTGGTTATAGAAAGGAAAGTAGCTGCG
>QFXI01000031.1 GCA_003402315.1 Candidatus Nitrotoga sp. LAW
CAGAGTATTGCGGCAAGCTGGAATCGCATGACTACCCGTTGTATCTGGTCTTGAATGACATCGGACATACCAAGACCAAAGTGCGCCACCCGCAGACCAATGGCATCTGCGAACGCTTCCACAAGACCATCCTGCGAGAGTTCTATCAGGTTGCATTCAGACGCAAGATATACAGCTCAATTGAAGAACTGCAACTTGACGTGGATAACTGGCTGCTGGACTATAACAACGACCGTACCCATCAAGGCAAGATGTGTTGCGGGCGTACATCGATACAAACTAGTGTGACGGAAAGGAGGCGCGGTACGATAAAATCACCACATTAAATAGCTGAATCTGAACTGACAGTCACTTCGATCAAATCGGGTAACTGTCAGATGGTGTCGCGATTACTACAAATAATTCAATTTATCGATGCGTATTATTGCTCTCAATATTGTTCTTTATAACCTGTGGAGCGACTGGTCCACTTTCTGCTTCCACTTCAACTGTCCCTCCATCAGTACGCACAGACTCCTCTGCTTTTTTGTTCATCACAATTATGTTAATGCGACGGTTAATCGGATTAAATGGATCTTTCCCATCGAACAATACCGCAGAAGACAACCCCACCACCCGTACCATTTTTTCCTCCGCCATCCCACCCGCAATTAACTCGCGACGCGAGGCATTGGCGCGATCTGCCGACAGATCCCAATTACTGTAACCTTTTTCTCCAAAAGAGTATGGCCGAGCATCTGTATGTCCAGACAAGCTCACTTTGTTTGGTACTTGATTCAGCATCTTGCCAATTTCACGCAGAATTTCTATGGTATAAGGTTCGAGTCTTGCACTTCCACTCTGAAACATGGGGCGATTTTCTTCATCCACGATTTGGATGCGTAAGCCTTCAGTAGTAATGTCAAGAAGAATCTGTTTTTTGAACTGTTGTAGTTTAACATCGGCATCGATCATTTTTTCCAAACTGGCTTTCAACATCTTGAGTTTTTCCAGTTCGTTGCGCCTTTCAATACGTAAAGCTTCTTCAGTTGCCACCTTCAAATTAACTGTCCTTTTTTCTGTCGGAAGCTCCCCCTGTTTCACTTGACCTTCGCTGCGCGTCAAATCTTTACCACCACCCTTGATCAAGCTAGAGCTATCTCCGCTACCAGAGCCACCCAACAGTGAAACCTTGAGTGGCGTATTAAAGTAATCAGCAATACCTTTCAAATCACCTTTAGTAGTCGACCCCAACAGCCACATCAACAAAAAAAATGCCATCATTGCAGTAACGAAATCGGCGTAAGCAATTTTCCATGCACCGCCGTGATGCCCGCCCGCTACCTTCTTAATACGCTTAACTACTATGAGTCTTTTATCATCTGCCATAACGCAGCTCTCTCAATAAACAATACAAATTTTCTATTCAGCGCTTTTGTTTGACGTGTTCTTCCAACTCAATGAAACTGGGACGTTCAGTGGAGTTGAGTACCTTACGACCAAACTCTACTGCCATCGCCGGAGCATAACCATTCAGGTTGGCCAGCAACGTAACTTTAACTGTCTGAAACATTTTGCTCGATTCCTCTGCTTTTTGCTCGAGCAAAGTTGCCAAGGGACCGACGAAACCATAAGCCAGCAGGATACCTAAAAATGTACCGACCAATGCTGCGCCGATTAACACGCCCAATTCAGCAGGCGGCAACCCTACAGATCCCATGGTGTGCACTACCCCCATAACCGCTGCAACTATACCGAAAGCTGGCAGGGCGTCACCAAATTTAGCGAGCACATGCGATGGCACCATTGCTTCATGATGATGAGTTTCTATTTCTACATCCATCAGGTTCTCGATTTCCATCGCGTTCAGGTTGCCACCCAACATGATTCGTAGGTAATCTGCTACAAATTCAATGACATGATGATCCGCCATTACTTTTGGATACTTTGCAAAGAGAGGACTCTCATTTGTATTCTCAATATCGTTTTCAATGGCCATTAATCCTTCCTTGCGAATTTTACCAAGCAACTCATAAAGCAAAGCCATCAGCTCCATATAATGGTCTTTAGTATATTTAGCACCCTTAAATATACTAGGTAATGCTTTCATAGTGGCCTTGATCGCTTTGCCGCTATTCCCCACTAAAAAGGCACCCGAACCAGCACCTGCTATCATTAACAGTTCAATCGGCTGAAGCAAGGAAGCCAAATGCCCGCCTGCTAATGCATAGCCACCAAACACAGAAATTAAAATAATTACATAGCCAACAATTACCAACATGACCCAGCTCCCTTGAGCTGCGCACAAAGCGATCTTTTGTGGCAGTGCGATATCAATTCATGAGCAAAATGCGTAAAAAAATCGCATAAATTGACATTACTTGGTACATCCACACAACCCGATAGCGCAAGCATAATCATGATCATTCCACATAGCATTTTGTGACGGTAACGACACTCGATAGCAAAACTTTAATTCGTCATACTTAATGCCCGTAAAGTTGATGCTGCGGTGTTCCTTTTTGTTTTTCCGGCACGAGAGGGCGGACGACAAATACCGCACACATAGTCGGTATATAATCCATTGGCATGCGCTATGAAGTGTCCACCACATTCAGTGCAGCCTGCCAGTTGTAACATCTGTGCATCAAAAAACCGTACTAAAAACCATGCACGTGTAACACTCAATATCGGCTCATCGCCACTAGCATTAATTTGCTCGCGATACAAAAAATAACTTTTAATTAATGCTTCGACGCCAGTTAAACTGGTATGCCTCAGCAGAAACTGATGAATATCAATAAACAATGAAGAATGAATGTTAGGTGACCAGCTCATGAACCAGTCAGTTGAGTAGGGTAGCATGCCCTTAGACGGCGAAACACCCGTTACTTCCTTATACAGCTTTAGCAAACGTTCACGACTTAAAGCGGTTTCTTCCTGCAGCAATTGCAAACGTGCTCCTAACTTAATTAAATCCACTGCAATTTGAACTTGATAAGCTTCAGTGACCACACTCTTGTTTCGCATGATACCTCCAAATAGTAGATTTAAATCAAACAGATAAATCTTCAAAAGGCTGCCCGGCCATCAAAATGGTGGTATGTGCTTGTGACATCATTCTGTTTTTGTTGTAATCGGTAATCATATTGAGTAGAACTTTTTCATCAAAGCGAAAGCGACACAGCAACATATTGGATGCCGCCATTTTGAGTAGCTGTGCAGAACTTAATCCAGCGATAAGCTCGGCCATCTCTTGGCTAATTCCAAGCCGGAAAATAGCTGCTTCCTTATCTTCCTGAATCATCTGACGTGCGAGCAGCATATAAGAAAGATTAGCTTCTTTAATTTCTTGATGAAGTTGATCTGTATTCATGATTCATCCCCTTGCAAGTTAACAACACTGTCTTTTTCGACGGTTGAATATTGCTATGCGAACGAACAGAAAGAAATCAGAAGACTTCTGATCTCTTTGTAAGAAATTTTCCTACATGGACAGACAAGCCCCCACTTACCCATATCAGGTTGCAAGCAGAGAATTCCATGCTTACCTGAATCTGCAAGAGGCAAATTCAAGCTTATATTTCTGTTATCGACAGACAATGACAAAACTTTAATTTTTTTAAATATATTTAATTTGATGTTAAAAATTATAGCAAGTTACTGAATTATATTAACTATACATTACAACACAACACAACACTTAAAGTATGCTGTAAGAATAGAGTCCGATATTTCTGTAACATACTAAAAATATAAGACTGAGATAGAACGGATACCTAGAGGGATTTACACGCGGGAATTTCGAGAGCAGGCAGTGCGTTTGCATGAAGAAGTGAACGGAAAGACGACACCTGAAATAACAAAGCGTTTACACATTACTGAAGGGGACACTGAAGAACTGGGTTTATGCGGCTCACCACAGCAAGGCTGGAAGGTAGGTAAGAATTAAAAGCCACTGACTGAGCTAGAAATAGGGTTAGCACGAGTCAAACGCAAATTGGCCAAATCAGGATGGCGCATTATTCACTAAAAAGAAGGCTGTGTTCGCAAATCATATTCTTAAACCGTTTCACCGATCGTCATAGCCAGCCACCGCTGAGTTTCGGTCCATTGCCTTTTTCACGGTCGAAGGCACGAAACCAGCCGAGATAGTTAGCCAAGTAGCACATGGCCACACCACGAAACTTTTGTACCCAGGCTTTGAGCCTAGCTGTGCTAAGCGTTGACATCTGCACGTGCCAAGCGCCGTCGACAACGATAGCGTTGCAATGGCCGTTCCGAATCACGTGCATAGCCTTACAGTGCAGGCACGTCGCGCCACATACGAAACGCCCCTCGATAAGTACAGTCGATGCCGACTGCGCATCCAGCGCTGCCAATTTAACCGCTACACTCTTACGCTGATCGAACGTCAGTTTTCCACAACGCGGCAGTGATTCGTTTCAACTCCAGCCTTCTCTTCTGTCTCCTGCATGAACCGGTGCACATACGCCGTGACACACGGTATACACGTCAGAGCGGCTCACCAGATGAGCTACCAACATGATACGAACACAACCAAAAAGAAAAACTCGGTCTGAAAGTCGCAATTCGAACGACACATCAGCATACCCGCGAAACCTGTGGCTCAGAACCAGAATGGCTGCAAAGTGATCTGGCCGACCACGGGCATTCAAGCAGACGTGAATCGCATCAAGCGCATCCGCAACACTAAAAAAACCCATGTATGAATAAACCACACAGCCTATATTTCCACGAACAAAGGCTCGTTGCACTGGCTGGCCTGAAAAATTTGTTTAATGGCAAACAGGTTGACTATGCCATGAGCAAGCCGAACAACAAACAATCTAGTCATGCAGGCATGTTCTAAGGCGCTTCCACAAAGCATCCAGCAACAGGCTGATTCTCCACTCAGATCAATGTCGCCAAATTACGCAACGATTATCAGAAGCTGATGGAGCAGTTTGGCATGATGACACCCATGATGTTGAAAAGGAATTGTCGGGACAACACACCCAAGAACAGGCAATATAGGAAAGTACATTGGGGCGCTCTACAGCTGGCAAAGAAAGCAAACTTGCCGTGGTTATCTGTCATCTACCACGTTCACGTGGCAATATGATGAAAAGAAGATAAAGATATTTGTTGCTTAACCCGTCGGACTCCACGGTTAACAACCAACCTCATCCAGAGCAAAATAGCTGGTAACGGATACGGGCGTTTCGCCCGTATCCCCACAAATAATTTGTACTAGCTCAGACCTGATCTGACAGTTACCGAATTTTTCGGGTGTCTGTCAGATTAAATATGGTTTAGATTTTTTCCACTCCAAACCTGTTTCCCACTGAGTAACGTTTCCAACGGCGTTCTGCCATTACAAACCTTGCCCTGATGAGTTCTTTCATTATTGTAATAATTGAGCCATTCGT
>QFXI01000032.1 GCA_003402315.1 Candidatus Nitrotoga sp. LAW
CAGCAGGAGATTGATATGACAATGTTCAGATTGAACAACCGACCCAGAAAAAGGCTTGAATACAAAACACCCAGTCAGATATTCTTCAAGTCAGGCGTTGCACTTCAAACTTGAACTCGCGTACCTCAACAAGAACTGATTACTCACATTTCCCAGCTGTACATTTTGATGATGCGCATACAGCAGGTTTCACACATGCGTCGCCTTTTGGAAGTGAATGAAGCGCGATACATTTAGATGGAGTCACTGCCAAAAGGCAGGCTTCATTATGCTTAGCGTCACATACTGTCATAGCGTTATCTTTGTTGCAAGCATCGCCAAAATTTTGGTTTAGTGGCATTATTTGCAATTTTATGTGGCACTGATTTCTGGGTTCAATACCGTTCAACTGATTAAAGCCCTACGTTCCTGTGACATACTGGAAACGAAAGACTGAGATAGAACGGATATCCAAGAGGAATTTACACGCGGGAATTTCGGATGAAAAACATTGTTATTTAACCCACTGGATTCCACGATTGCCAACTGGCCTCAATCCCACACTTCCGGCAACACGTTACCAAGTATATTTGGCCTTTAGTTGACCCACACGCGCTCCAGCACACCGTATGGTGAAATATTCTGCGCTAACCTGTTCCGTCCAGTTTGTTGCTACATTACCCCATCACGCTGTCTTCTCGACTCAAACAAACACACCCCTGCGCTCACAGATACATTCAGGCTTTCCACGCTGCCCAGCATTGGGATACGCACCAGCTGATCACAGATTTCTTTAGTAAGCCGCCGCAAACCTTCGCCCTCCGCTCCCAGCACCCAAGCCAATGCGCCGGAATGCCGAAATCCATGCAAATCAGTTGTTGCCTCGCTATCTGCACCCACTACCCAAATATCACGTTCCTGTAGCTCGCGCAGGGTACGCGCAAGGTTAGTGACAGTAATATAGGGAACAGTTTCTGCCGCGCCGCAGGCAACCTTTTCCACGGTCGCATTCAAGCCAACGGCACGATCTTTGGGAGCGATGACGGCATGTATGCCGAAAGCATCGGCACTGCGCAAGCAAGCACCCAGGTTATGCGGATCTTGCACACCATCCAGCACTAGTAGTAACGCGGGTTCGGTGAGTGTGTCCAACACATCGTCCAGATGCCGCACCTTTTGCGCGGCGTCTACGCGAGCGGCAACCCCTTGATGGCGAGCATTGCCAGCCATGCCATCAAGACGTTTGGTATCCACTGGAACCACGCGCACGTTATTACTTTCCGCCAGCTTCAACAGATCACGAACACGTGGATCACGGCGTTGGGTATCAACGTAAAGTTCCAGCACACTGTCCGCTTGCTGACGAATACGCGCAGTAACAGCATGAAAGCCATGAATTACACGAGTTTCAGCCATGGCGTTCTTTAGATTTTTTGGGTTTCTTAATTTTCGCGTCCTTAACCGGCGCTTCCCCAGCTGGCAAGTTCAGCACGAAGTCGAGCTTGGTACTCTCCATATCTACCCTTACGACTGTGACGCGCACACGATCACCTAAGCGATAACGCTTGCCAGAACGCTCACCCATCATTTGGTGCTTGGTCGCATCATAATGGAAATAATCCGCACCAAGTTCTGACACATGAACCAGCCCTTCGATATAAAGATCGTCCAGCGCGACGAACAGGCCGAAGCCAGTCACTGAAGATATGGTGCCCTCAAAGCTGCTGCCGAGATGGTCCCGCATGTAGAAACATTTCAGCCATGCTTCAACATCACGCGTAGCATCGTCAGCCCGGCGTTCTGTCATGGAACAATGTATGCCCAGATCTTCCCACTTCTCTTTTGGTTTGTATTTTTTGTCATTTAGCACAGCCTTAATAGCGCGGTGTACCAGCAAATCTGGATAACGGCGAATAGGCGAGGTAAAGTGTGTATAAGCATCATAGCCGAGGCCAAAATGCCCAGCATTTTCCGGGCAATAACGCGCTTGGCGCAATGAACGCAACATCACTGTTTGCAATAAAGCTGCATCAGGCCGCCCCTTGACCTGCTTAAGCAGCTTGGCGTAATCGCCAGCCTCAGGTTTTTCGCCTCCTCCAAGTTCCAGGCCAAATTCCTTAAAGAACTCACGTACTGCTTCCAATTTTTCAGGGGTGGGACCTTCATGCACACGGTATAACACCGGGTGCTTATGTTCATTAAGAAAATTAGCGGTACACACGTTGGCCGCCAGCATACATTCCTCGATCAGGCGATGCGCATCGTTACGTACCAAGGGTACGATGCGCTCAATCTTGCCCTGATCGGTAAACATCATCTGGGTTTCTATGGTCTCGAAGTCAATCGCACCACGCTTCTCACGGGCTTGCAGCAAGGTCTTGAATAAGGTATGCAAATGATTGATTTGCGGCAGTACAGAGGCAAATTTTTGAGCCATTTCGCCTTGTGGCTGAACCAGCATATCAGCTACCTGGTTGTAGGTCAGACGCGCCTGCGAGAACATAACCGATGGATAGAAGCGGTAAGCTTCAATATCGCCGTGAGCGCTGATCTGCATATCACATACCATGCACAGGCGCTCAACATGTGGATTAAGCGAACAAAGGCCGTTGGAAAGCTCTTCCGGCAACATTGGAATAACACGGCGAGGGAAATATACCGAGTTACCACGATTCAAGGCTTCCTTATCCAGCGCATCTCCGGGTTTTACATAATGACTTACATCAGCAATTGCCACCACTAGGCGGAAACCATTGGCGTGCGGCTCGCAATACACCGCGTCATCAAAATCCCGTGCCGTCTCACCATCTATGGTGACAAGCGGCAGCTGTCGTAAATCTTCGCGTCCTGCATAATCTTCGGGTAACACTTGGGGCGCAATTTTTTCAGCTTGGTGTTTCGTTTCAACTGGAAACTCATATGGCAAGTCATGCTTACGTAACGCAATTTCAATTTCCATGCCAGGGTCGGCATAATTACCCAAAACTTGCACAATACGACCTATGGGTTGTGCATTTTTGCTAGGTTGTTGCAGAATTTCCAGCATGACTACCTGTCCGGCCTTTGCCCCGATGTGCTCACCTGGAGCAACCAGGATATCCTGACTAATGCGACGATTTTCCGCTACCACAAACTGAATGCCATGCTCCTCATACAACCGTCCGACCAGACGCTGGGTGGCGCGCTCTAGCACCTCCACTATACCGGCCTCGCGGCGCCCACGCCGATCGGTGCCTGTTTCGCGTACCATAACAATATCGCCATGCAACACTTTATGCATTTCCTTGGCACTCAATACCAAATCGGTGCTGCCATCATCAGGAATCAAAAACCCAAAACCATCGGGATGGCCTTGCACCTTACCCTTAATCAGGTCCAGTTTGTCCATTACGCAAATTGCCCGCTTGCGGTTACGCATAATCTGACCATCACGCTCCATCGCGCGCAGACGGCGCGTGAACAATTCTGCCTCGTGTTCATCAATATGCAACATGTGGCACAACTCTTCCTCAGCAACCGGCACGCCTTGCTTTTCCAGTAATTGCAGAATGTACTCGCGGCTGGGTAGTGGGTGATCATATTGCGCGCGCTCTCGATCCAAAAATGGATCGAGAGCGCGGATGTTGTTTTTCTTATTTGTCATTGACAGAAAATCCTATAACGATTAACTTGTGCGCCCTCAAGAAGCAAAGTTTTATTTTATTGCCCAGATGGCGGAATTGGTAGACGCGCACGGTTCAGGTCCGTGTGCCGCAAGGTGTGGAGGTTCGAGTCCTCTTCTGGGCACCATCAAAATACAGAAAAAGCCCCGTTCCAATAGGTTCAGGGGCTTTTTTGTTGCCTTCTTGTCGCAATATTGACACACGATTTGTCGCGGTTTGTATCGGTTTGGCGTTATTATGTGCGACAAATTTCCGACAAGAGTGCGACAACATGGCTAGCTTCCGTAAACGTGGTTTGACTTGGACAGCCGAGATACGACGCAAAGGTGTATCGACTTCGGCAACATTCTCTACTAAGGCTGAGGCCGTTGCATGGGCCGCCAAAGAAGAGGCTAATATAATAGCAGGAAAGCGCGGGGATATTCCAAACAAGACATTTGGGGATCTGTTGAGCAAGTATGCTGATGAGGTCAGCCCAACAAAAAAAGGAGAACGCTGGGAGCGGCTACGCATCGGACTGACTCTTCGAGATGAGATCGCTAAAGTCAATCTGCGGGTGATCGATGCGCGCGATGTGGCGGCATGGCGGGATCGGCGACTGGCTCAGGTATCACCGGCCAGCGTGAGGCGCGAATGGAACCTGCTGAGCAATGCCTGCACCATCGCGATGAAAGAATGGAAGTGGCTGACCGAGAACCCGATGCGTGAAGTACGTAGGCCGCCACCTACTGAGGCGCGTGATCGGCGTATCTCACAAGATGAGATCGACCGGCTAATGTTGGTATTCGGGGATAATGTTGGAACTGTCACAGGGCGAGTTGGCAAGGCGTTTCTGTTTGCTATTGAAACAGCGATGCGTGCCGGTGAAATTGCCGGATTGACTTGGGACAATGTGAGGCTGGCGCAGCGCTATTGCAAAACGCAGGGGAAGACAGCAGCGGCGAAGCGCGACGTGCCGCTATCGAATAAGGCGATCCAGATACTCAAAGAGATCGGCACCGAATCGGGCAGCGTGTTCAACATCAGCACTACGCAGATCGATGCGCTGTTTCGCAAGGTGAAAGCTAAGGCTGTAGTCGATGAGCTACACTTCCATGATTCGCGACATGAAGCCGTCACCCGACTGGCCAAAAAGCTTGATGTTCTGGCACTAGCCAGAACAGTTGGGCACCGAGACCTGCGGCAGCTTATGGTTTATTACAATGAGAGCGCGGAAGATATGGCTGGCCGGCTTTAGCTACGTCTAAAAGAACTTACGACTAGATCAGGTGCGCTGGAGACGTGCTGAAGTTGTACTGGGTTTTCTGAGCCGGTGCTGGTCGCTGGCTCAGACGTGCTGGAGAAGTGCTGTAGATGCTCTGGCGGCGCGCTGATGGCAACGAGCGTACATGCAGACAAGAAAGCAGTTTATCCGCGTACATCATTATTTCTTGGGGTGTCTGCCCGTCATCGACACCACGTTCGAGCCTTGATACTCCTTGTGAGCACCTGCCAGTTCAACGGAACGCTTGATCAGATCACCAAACGATCCAGGCTTCTGCTCATCCTCCACGAGGCTTGCGATGTCATCCCTGATGTACTTGGGTTGTTGAGCGATGATATTTGCCATCCGCTCAGGGCGTTCCAACCCCTCTAGCAGTTTGTCCATGTTTTTTTTCTTCATGGTTGATGCGCCATGCTATCGCAATATCGAGTTGGCTAACAGCATGTTTCTGCGTATTTTTATATGACTTTGCACCCAGCGCAAATGCGCGCTTTCAACTTGGACGCGAAAAGTGCCATTCCTGATGATATGACTTATCAGGAATGACACTTGATGGGTATACCATGCGATCGGTGTTTCGCCTTGATCACTACAGCGATATTGCTGCGCTGCTGCCAGGCAGTTTCGACATGATGGTGCTGGCCTGGCCGAACCTCGACACACCGTTCCGCTAACAGGTCGCTCACGCGATGCGCTCCGGACAGGTTATGATTCTCGAAGGCGAAGAGAAAGGCGGCAGCACGGCGACCGATGAGTTTTTCGATGTGCTCAGCGCCAATTTCGAACGCCTTAACGCCGATACGCTGGCGCTCAGCGAATATCACCGCACGTTCCCCGGTTTGCACGATCGGTGTCAAATATTGAGGAAAAAATGATTGAGGCACCCATTAGCACCCCACCGCAAGCGTACATGGATATCATCAATTCGCTGATCGACAAGGCGCGGGGCTTTCTGGAGGCCGGTGAAAAACTTCAGGCATTCGCCTTCGTTGGCAATCTGACCACCAAGGAAGTCATCCCGGTGATGATTCATCCTGAAAGCGTCGAGGACAAAGATCAATCTGCGCGGAAGATAAAGTCAGCGGCGTTGGCATTGGATGCTGATTTTGTGTTCGCGATTATGGAAGCATGGACGCTTCGGCCAAACAAAATTCCTCAGATGAACGCGATCCTCGACAAGTACGGAAGTATAGGCGCCTCGCCCTACGCGATAGATACGTGCTCCTTTTCGCTGGAAACGAGGCATGGGGTGTGGGCTGCACAACCGCAGATCAAGCCCAAGGGAATTTCCAAAAAAAAACGGACAATTGGGGTAGTCGAGTTCCGCTATTTCAAGGAAGTTGAAGGCCGATTTATGCACCTGCTGCCCAAGAAGGAAAACAACGAGCCGCCGACAATTTTACATTAATGGATGAAGTTGTATTGGGGTTCATCTACGATAACTTCAACTGTGCTTTCGATTTCCTGCCCGGCGATGCTGTAGATGTATATCCAGCTACCCTGTAAATTGTTCCCTCGATTTTCTCGTCCTTCTTAAACCTGATTGAATGGCACGCCACAACTTCACATTTGGCAACAAGTTCTGCTAACTGCAAACGCTCGGTGGCAAGTGAGATGCCTGTAGCTTCAGCGATGTCCGTGTCCAGCCGTTCCCCATGTTTTTTCAGATACTGTAGGATTTCCTTCATAATTTCATTGCCACACAGCCCCGAAGCCGACATTCAGAAACGCAACCACCAAGATGCCCCAGCAGTTGCTTGTGGGGTATTTATTTCTTTCCGCCGTTCACAGCAGCCTTGAGAGTAGCGCCGGCCTTGAATGCTGGCGCCTTGGATGCCTTGATCTTCAGTGCCGCGCCTGTTGCTGGGTTGCGACCATTGCGCGCTGCGCGCTTGCGTACCTCGAATGTACCGAAACCGACCAGTGCGATGTTGTCGCCCTTCTTGAGTGTGGTGGTGATGATGTCAATCAGTGCTGCAATGTTACGGTCAGCGTCAGCCTTGGTGCTGTCTGTTTTTGTTGCCAGTGCGTCGATCAGTTCTTTGCGGTTCATGTGATTTATTCTCCGTAGTTGACTACTGCACCATGCAGTGATTAAAGTTTAGCATTTTGTTAGTTAAATATTTTTCTTGTCTTTCGTTGCGCTCAATTAGTTCTTCTACCGTCATACCATATCTTTCTGCGGTAGCTTTTCTTTTTGCTTCTTGTTCTGCCAGATCAGTGGTGCTCCAACGTTAACCGCTGAGCCGATTATAATAAAAGGTATTTCTCTAATGGATTCATTGGGAATGCGCCAGAATCCAGCGCGCTCAGCATAACTCAATTCGGCTAATGGATTATCTGGGTTAAATCTCTTGATCACGATGCCCCTTTTAATAACTCTCCGACAAAGGAAAGAATAAACTAACATGTTAATAGTAGGCTTGATTTGCCAATCCCACCAAAAGTAAATAATGAACTACATTACGTTGCTTTCTACAGCCGTTCGCTTCATTGATCTTCACGATTCTGATCGTGAGTACGGTGGTGCGCCCAGCTTCACGAGAGAGACCCGCTCAGGCAAATCAGATGGGGTCTATCTCAACATCGCCATTTTAGTGCTGGAGTGTTTGCGCAAGCTCGATCAGAGTTCACACCAGGAATACATGTCATTTAATTCCATCCTCAATGTGGTTAAGATCGACAGGCCAGATGTGGACGAAAATGACGTTCTCTATGTGCTGAATGTCTTGCGGCGACCCTCTGAGCTCTTCTACTTAAAACCGTCGCCCGATGCATCCAAGCTGATCAGACAATCGGAAAAGCGCAAGACGGCGATTGTTGAGAAAACGGAAAGCGCCGGCGAATACCGCCTCTCCCAGTCGGGTCGCCTCTTTTTCTCGTTGGTCAACGCCGCCCGTGATGCGGTATATATTCGAGGTGATGCTTACAACCTTCTTCATGCTATCGAGGGGTATGACTTCCCGAATATCATTGCTTATTCCAATGAGATCGTAGGACGACTGCGCAATGAAATACTAGACATTCGTTCGGCACTGGAAAGGATTGGCCGTTCCGAGAGCATCGACAAATATATTGGGAAGTTTGATCAATATCGCAAGGTCGTTGATGAAACCATTCTGATCGTGCAAAAAGCAGAACGCCAGTTAGATAATCCAGAGACCTTTGAGGTGTTTTCCAACTCGGATATCGACATCAGTTTTGAAGGGTTGTGCGCGAGCGTGAATCGTGTACGGCAGGTCTTGATCCCCTTCAATCGACTTATTTCCGAACTGGTCAGCACAGCGCTCCATGATCGTCGCAACGTCGCGCCACCTCCGCAGTTTCTCAAAGCCGCCATCCATTTTGTTAAGAACCCACTATCTCCCAATCGTGAGGATTTCTTGCTCAATCAATGGGGGGCTGTTGGACTTGATACTCCATTCCACTCGGCGCTGGATGGGAAGGCCGCCGTCAAGATCAAACCCGAACCCGTGAAGTCTCAATCGATGGTATTCGATGGCGAACAGATTGAGCCGATCTCCCGACTCGGCAAACTCCATTTCCTAGACCGCCATGGCGCGGCCATCGCAGAGGCCTTGAGCCGTGCCCCACTGTCTTTATCTGAGGCGATTGATAATGGCTGGATTATGGTTGATGAGCATTCATTTATAGGGGATCTGGTTGGCATATTCATCGCGCCAGATGTTCTGCCTGTCAATGGAGATATCCATATCCGAATCTCCCCATCACTCAACACTAAAAAGATTGGTGACGATGACTTTTTGTTCAACGATATTGAAATAGGCATCACCGGAGGAACCAATGAATAACTCAGAGTTGGGACGTGTTCAGGCATATCTACTTCGGCATCGTCATGCCGAAACAAAATCGATGCGTCGCAGTATTAGCCGGGAAGAACGGGAAGTGGCGACTCTGTTGCGGGATGCCGATCTGAGTATGCGGTCTCTTCTTGAGGAAATACTCGACGGGCAAGGATTGACGCTCAAATCGTTCAACGAATTCGATGCCGCCGGGATTCATGTAGGCGCAATGGTTTTTGTTCTCGCCAGAAAGCCCGACTCCAATCCTCCTTTCTTTGGCACCGAGAAACTCATTGCGAAAATGCTTCAAGTGCGTGGCGGGATTAACAAGGAATCGGAAGCGAAAATCTGGTTTACTCAACTTTGGTTTATTTTGCTTGACCTGCTTTATACCCGCAAAAACCGCAGTCCGACTTCCTTGCAGGATTGGGTTGAAACTACCTTCGTTAAGGATGTATTTGTCGATGCGGTCAAGGAATACATCAATGACCACGTTCTCAAAATCGACCGCTCAACTCTCACAACGGATGCCGTTTATGAGACGCTGACCAGCCTGAAGGAAGGCACGATATCAAAGCTATGTCAGATCTTTATTGATCTCATGTGTGATGCGGGTTTGCTCGATGAAATGGAAACGAGCAACTATCGGCAATCACTGCTGTTTGCCTATGAAATGAAAACGAACTACGACCGTCAGTTGGAACCACTTCTGCCCAAGGCGGATCCGTTCTTATCCGCATCAACTCTTCTGGTTGAGCAAACTGAAAATAAAACGGAGGAGTCATAACATGGCATCTATTACCCGAATACAACTTGCGAACTATCTTACCGAGGGTTATGTCGGCGGAAGCGGGATGGAATGGATGCCCCTCTATCGTGGCGAGACCCTCCGCCTGTTCGGCCAATCTGCGGCTCTACAAATCGACAATGGGTGTGGAAAAACAAGTCTTACGGAAGCCTGCCTTTATTTGCTGAGCCAAGATCGTCGCCTGAAGAAGCGTGTTGAAGAGCGGGTTGCCCCGCTGGATAAAGGATGGTCGCATGTTCGAATCGAGTTCATCGAGAAGCCCCACGAGGACAACATATTACAGTCCTCTTTGATTACCGTTCTGCCCGATGAAGTACCTGGCACACCCTACGTCATCGGCCTGTGCTGGAATCGGGGGAAAGATCCTTACTTCTACCACTACCAAGGATTGCTTGAAGATGCGGAGTGCTTTCTAAAAACCGAAAGCAAGCTTGAGCTGATCGATAACGCGGCCTTTAAGAAGTCGGTTGAAAAAATACCCGGCTCACACTGGAACACTTGGCGGAACATCGCCGAATGGCACGACGAGATTCGCTACTTTACAAATGTGGAGGTCATCAAACAGAACGTAGAGTTTCAAGTTGAGGGCGCTGGCGACTATTCGGCCATGGTGACGAATGTCAAACCACAAAATGGAGAAACTTATGATGTCGCCTTCTTTCGTCAGTGCGTGGCTCCCGAGCTGCTTAAACAACCTCTCGGAGAGGAAGTCGAGGCACACGAGCAGAAATTTGAGGAGGCGCTGTTTGCGACTCTAAAACCGACTGCGGATGCTTTGGTAGACATCAACCGCAAGCAGCAGGAACTGAATGACGCAACCGACGCGATCAACAAGTTCCAGCCGGTCGAAGAAAAAGCACAGGAAATCATTCAGGCGAACATCGATTACAACAATGAGTTGACCAAGGTAGTGCAAGAGGCCGCGATCATCCATGCGATTGCCGTCAAAAATCCCATTCCTGGAGTTCCAGTCATTCCGGCGAATCCTCAATGGATAAACGACAAGAAAGTGCTTGAAGCACTATCGCATCTGGTGATCGATAAACGTGAGGGGGCGCTAATCACGGATGAGGGATTAAGTCTGCTCACAAGGATTCCTACAGGCGAAATAAATAAGCGCTCTACGAACAGAATTACAATCGACTCGCAAGTTATTGAATTGGCCCAGCATCTCAAAGGATTAAATGACAAATCTTCAATCCAAGAAGAAGTGGGCGATAGCTCACAACTTGTTGTAAATAAAGAGCATCTCAAACATAACCGAGGGGGGAGACGCTATGCCCTCACTTGTTATTCACTTAATGAGGCGCTTGTTATTCTACAAGCCATTAGCAATCTTGCTGGCGCCAAAACTGAAGGCTTGTGTGATACCTTGACCCGCGCTTTTGGTATCGCTACTACAGAGCTAGACACCAACCCCTACCGCAAAGAAAAACGAAAGCTTTCAGCCGAACGAGAAATGTTCCGTCAGGCTCAAAATATTGAAAAGGCAAATCAGGCACACTGGCAGGCAAAATATGAAGAGCTACTGAGTGCTTCCCGTGAAACTCAAGAGAACCAAGTCGCCTACGAAATCTTTACCGCAAGAAATAAGGAGTTTCCAGAAGAGTATTGGCAGACCCCATTGATGGCTCAAGAATGGGCCGTGAAAGCCAGAGAGAACTCTCAGAAAGAGCATTCTGATCATATTGGCCGAGCGGGCACACTCAACAATGATTTTACACTTTGGAAAAAACTAAAATCCAAGCATGGACTCATCACTCTTCCCTCTGCATTGGAGGATCTCAATAGTGCTTTTGGAACGGCCCGTGAGCAAGATCAGAATGCCAAACGAGCGCTAACAGAGGCTCGTGGAAATCACAGACAACTTTCAGGTAAGTTTTCGGAGAAGAAATCCAGGCTGGAGGCGCTTGATGGACAACATGAAAAACTGTCTGGTTTGGCGATATCTATGCCAAAGTTCCATGAGATTTTCGGGGAGGCTGATCCTGAGTCCCTTAACCCACAAAAAGCACTAAAGGAAGCCAACCAATCGTTGTCGGCAAAAGACGCTGAACTGAATAAAGCCAATAGCAATAAATCTGTTATAGACGCGCTGATTCCACGTGTCGCGACATTCAAAAAAATATTTGGCGAAGTGGAGCCATCCACACTGAATCCAATAAAAGCGCTCACCGATCACAAAGATAAGATTAGCGCCGAACAGCAAGTCATGGATGGGGAGCTGACCTACGTTGAGGCGTTAAATATTTTCCAGGAGACCCATCCAAATAAAACCCCGGATGCTTGGTTGAAAGAAGTTGCCGATGTCCGTAATGGCCTGGGCAATGAAAAAAGGGAAAACACAAAAAGAATCGAAGAGCTAGAGAAAGAGCTGGGAGACCTAGACAAGTACGCCGTGGCCGATAACAGAGTGTACTCCAACGCCCTCGACGCACTCCATGCAGCAGGGGTGCCGTTCGAACGTTTGCATGAAACCATAACCCAAGCCGTAAAAGGGAGCCGCCGTCAGCAACTATTATCGCTTTTTTCTGGTGCGCTTTCGGCTCCTGTTGTCTCTACGTTGGAAGATGCGGATCAGGCCACCAAGATTCTGGAAACGGCGAGACTTACCGTGCCAGTGTTTTTCAAGCCAAGCCTGTCCCAGTTCGTTCAGCAAGGGGAAGTAAAGCTAGATGGCGCAATCGCCTATACGATTCTTGTTGGGCGTCATACCAGACAGGTTGAGATCCTGCTCAATCCAGATCTGATCGAAGAAGAAAAATCACGCATTCAGACCGATATCCAGAAGCATTCTTTACGCAATAAAGAGATCGATACGGAACTAGCCAAGGTTTCAGAAGAAAGTCAGCCAGTCAAGTTGGCGGTATCAGCAAAGGATGCGATCAAGCGTGGCTCGGAAAAAACATTCAACGCGGCAAAAGCGCAATTTGAACGGATGAATGCCGAGCTGGCCGACTTTGAGTTACGGGCCTCCAGTGCGGCGATAAACTCCATAGAAGCGATGAAGCAATATCGCAATGCTGGTGGGGAGAAAAGCTACCACGAACTCATCGAGATTTTTATTCCGCGACTGGCCGGTGAAAAGAAAATCATTGGAGAGCTTATCGAGACATTGAATGCACAAGTGACCGAAGAGGCAAATCGGGCATTACACGCCGCCAAGGATTATAAGAAACTCGGGGGCGATACGGAGTTGAACCGCTTGACCAAAGAGATCGGAGTCCTTGGGCCTGAGGTGGAAGTTCTCATGAGCCAGGTAGATGAAATAGACCGACAGATACGTGACGTGCTTGGGGGGGCCTCAGAAGAATGTACTCAAAAACTAGATCAACTGAATGAAACCTATTCAATCGACAAACAGCACCTTGAAACGGCTATCGCTTTCGAGAAGGCTGGCAATGTAGAGTTTATGCAACAGGAATCTACAGCTCGCCAAAAGTTGGTTGGTGATTTAGAGATCGCACGACGACGTTTGGAAAATATCGATTTCAAACGTGCGAACAGTTACATCCAGGCAACAAGAGTGGAAGAAAGAAGCATCGCCGATCAGCTTGCCGAGGCCGAGCGTGAACGCGATCAAGCCAAGACCAAAGAAGGCGAGGCACAACAGCGCGTCAACAATCTTTCGGGCCAGATATCGACACTGATTCCTTTCGTTGAGGCGATCCACGAAATGGTGGTTGTCATTCGATCACAACACGCCAAAATCGTCCATTTTTCTGATGATATTCGTCAGCGCATGCAAAAAGATGGAACGGTTCATCCGGAAATCCTGGGTTATGTAGAAGAGCTCCGCCTTGCTTGTTTGGGTGATCGTGCCTGCACCTCGGAAGAGACCCGTGCGGCCATTGCCAATCTGAAAGTGGAAGTTGAAGAGTTGGAAATCGACACCAAACAGCTATTGAACCTTTCAAATGCCTGTTTGAAAGCGAGAAGGGATTTTGGAGAAAAAAGGAAAGAGTTTTGCGACAAGGTGCGGAAAGAAGAAATCAAGGGACTTCATACTCTTGAGATAGAAGAAATCGAAAGAGCAAATACCGTTGAACAGCTCATTTCTATCCATACACTCAAAGGAAAAATCGAAGCTCAGATCAGAGAGCATGAAGCTAATCTTAAAATCTTCATAAACACGATGGAATCCAATAAGAGTGCGACGGTAGATAGCCTCGCCCGCTTTGCTCGAAACGCCAAAATCAATCTTGCAATCCTCGATAAAGTTATGAAGCGGAAGCCTGACGCACGTTTCATTATCCAAGCAGAAATGGCAAGCGAAGAAAGAATCCAGCAGATTATCAGTTCGCTGATTGCGGACATCGAAGATCGGGAAAAAGCCGCACGTGAACGATCAGGCCCCGCACTCAATAACGATATCGAAAGCAGAAATAAAACATACAAGGATCTGATTAACTCCAAGATATACCATGATATTTTTATCAGCCCCAAAGTGACCTTCATCCATACATCAATCTATGCCGGTCGTGAAACTCCTCTCACAGCACCAGGGGCGGGTTTATCTACTGGGCAACACACGGCATTGGCGATGATGTGGCTGGTGCGTCAGGCTGAATACGCTCAGGCCCGTGTCGTGGCTATGAGCGGAACGCGAAAGGAACAGCGTGCCGCAATGAAGGGTTCACATCGCATCATGTTCTTCGATGGTCTGTTCTCTAACCTGTCTAATGAAGGCTTTATAGATACAGCTTTTGAGGGACTCAAAGATGTGGGCGACAACTTCCAACTGATCGGCCTCATCCACAACCCTTACTATGTCAACAACAAAGACATCTTCCCGGCTCACTTGGTAGGCAAACGAAAGATGGCGAAGAGTAACGAAAAAGAACGTTTTTTTGTTGCGGTAGAGGAATGGCAGAAAGACAACGGCATGATCGTTTACACCAGTGCCTACAAACATAATCCAGACAGTGACCATGCAAAAGCTTGAAGACCGCATCTACCAGTGGTTTCTTAAGCGAGCATCCTCCGATTCAGGCAAGGTTCGAACGAAAGGCATTATGGCGAAGCTATGTGCCGATATCGTCAACAATCCAATCGACCTTCGCAAAGCGTTAAAAAATCTTCAAGCCGATGGGCGTTTGGTATTCTCAGCAGATCCACGTGGTGAACCTATCAGCAGTTCCATCACGGTCATTCGCCCCATCGTTAAGACACTCCCCCACGAAGACCAATGGCAAAGCGTGCTGGAAGAGGTTGGGCTGCCCGAAAAGGATATCGCCGCTCTACGCCCCCTCTACGTGGCTCTGGATGGCTTTAATGTCCGCCACATGGAAGTCTTGCTTGCAGGATTGAGGAAGCTACGGAATGAGCAACATCTCGTCGCTGGTCAGCCCTCTTTCATCGTGAGCGCATCCTACTTGATGGGTTCGTCCAAACTGATTTCCTCGCTGGACGGGAAAAGCCTTCGGTCGTTCGGAATCGACCTCGATCAATATCCGACCAGAACTCCCTATGTGATGGTGGGTGGAGGTGGAGAAAATCCAAAGACAGTCATCCTCGTAGAAAACCCGATTGCATTTGAATCGGCAATCCGTTCAACCGCAGCAACTCAGCACGCTTTCGTTTGCACGTTCGGGTTTGGATTGAGCAACTCCGCCAGCGAATACGGAAACCAGTTGGCCGGTGCCATTGAAACAGGTGGAGCTATTCTGCTTAGGCGCACCGAAGGAGCGCATATCAGTTTTGACCAAGTCCTCCAGCATCCCGAAATACACTTTTGGGGAGATTTGGATATCGCAGGGATGCAGATTTTTGAGCGTATCGCATCCAAAATCCCACATCTAAAGCTTTCCGCGCTATACGAACCGATGATCCAGGCGGTGGCGCTTCCAGCGGGCCGTCATCCCTATGTTGCGGCGGTGGGCAAAACGGGCCAGAAACCATTCAGGTTTACGCGAAGCGACACGGGGGCCTTGCTAGGACATTGCGACAAATGGGCTGTCGATCAGGAAATCGTTAGCGAACACGATCTTCAAATACATGCCGGCGCTGTGTTGCAACTCAGATAGATCTATTGGCCGAGAGCATGAATAGTCAAAGCCGGGGACTTGTTGCTGGTCGGTGTTTGTTCAGATTGCCGTGGAGATATTGCTCGAGTAATCGAGCAGAGCTGATCGATTAACATTCTAAAAAAACCAGCGCACGAATGCGCTGGATCTTCTTTTTTCGTTGCGCCCCACATCAATGTGAAAGACGCAACGCCTCTTGTACCTTGGCTCGCAGGCTGAGCGTTATTTCCTGCCCATTTGTAGGAGCATGGTACACATCGCAAGCCAAGCAAAAGTTCTTCTTGGCCACCTTGTCAAAAAATAAGCGCATTTCGGCAGATAACGGCATGATGAATCTCCTTTGTGTTGTTGGTAAAAGAAGCCAAACAGGGGCTTCACTAAATCAGTGATGACTTAGTGGAGCCCCCGCCCGGTTTTCACCAGAAGGGGACTCATCGCGGCTTTATCCACGTTGTAAAACGTGGCGGCCGATTATTACCTGCGTTGCGTAAATATCAGGCAAAACGAATCACTCTGATAATCGGTTTCCCGCATCACAGAGCTTTTCTCTTGCCTGAGTTCTTGCCGGTTGCGCTGCTTACAAAATCAGGCACAACTGACCATCTGTTTCCGGTACAGAAATTAATTCGATAATTGGCGACAAATCAATTTCTGCCGAAATGGACATTTCACGAATGCCGCCCTTCGACTTCCAGAAAAGCACCGCATGATTTTCACGTTGGCCCGATCCATAAACAACTACCGGATGACCCTGCAATGAAAACCATTTTGGCATCGCCCCCGAATATCACAGGGCACGCCATCCGCCTGATCTACTGGCGTTATTGTCAAAAACCATGGCTTCGGCAAGCGCTAACGCGCGCGTTCCGGGGATCTCCATAAGGAAGTCAACCCATTCGGCGCACACCACCAACTTGCCACCCACAGACACAATCAGGCCGGTTGAATCTCCGCGTTGGCGAAGCCCTGCATTGATCGCCTCATGGTCGTGGTACACCAGCGTCGTGGCACCTTCATATATTTGCACCGGCAACAGCTTTTAGGCTTTGACGGTTGGCTTGCGCACAAGTCCGTATGAGCTATGAACCGTTGCGAATGACGTTTGCAGGAATCCGCCGTGAGAAACACAGCTGACATTGCCACCGTCACAAGACCAGGAAGCTTACTCATGACACACCTCCCCTGCTTTCGCGGATTGGGTGCCTGCCTTGAGTATCTTGTCGGCTGCTGAAAAAACCCGTGATGCGCTTTTTTTGGAAAATTCATCGGATTGCTCCTTTGAACCCAACCAACCCTGAATGTAGTCACGACTTTCTTCAAGTCCTGGCAATCCAAGTGTGGCGCAACACAAATAGGCCACCGCTTCCGCTTCGGCCTCCTTGATGTCTTTCTGCATCAAATCGCCGTCCGCCATCTGCGCCTCTTTCGAATGCATCAGGCAGTGAGCCATTTCGTGGAAAAGCGTCTTCCACGGCATCAGCGCTACGGGCGACACGGAAAGCTGTTTTTTGTTGGGAATGGAATACCCTTGCGTGTTTCCATCCAGCAACTCAAAACGTTGTTCCGTGATTCCAAGACCGGACAAGGCTTGCACCTTATTCCATTCGGAAATCGTGACCTCGTTAGTGTAGTCCGCTCCCTCTGTTTGATCCAAAGAAAACCAGATATTTTTCAGCACAAACATCGTGCGTCCTGAATTTCTGACTTCCTTGGTGTTGTCATTGGATCCAGCACCGTTTTCAAGCTCATCACTGGATTTGGTTTTGACGGTAACAGGCATGACCAATGCAATTGCCTTCTCGCCCTTTTTCACGCACCGCCCCAATTTCTTCCATTTATTGAAGGAAGCAATCGGAGACAGTGGCAGCCCCTTGACGGTTAATTGCAGAGCGGCGAGGATGGCATTGCCAAGGCTGTAATCGTGAAATACCGAGTACGCCTCAGAAACCTTTCCAGGGCAGGAAAGCGCATCCGAAAACAATTTGCCCCAGTTGGCGCGATTTAATTTTTCTTGCATGGTGTTCTCCTATTCATGAAAAAAACGGAGACACCATGCCCCTTGCGGGGAAGTGTCCCCGCGTGGGTCAAATTCGCCGGATTAACCGACGAATTGCTTATTACTTATTTCAAGATGCGTGGCAGCATTCAATCCGCTTCACGGTCTTGGGAATCATTACAACCTCTTCGACAACCTTGCAACTCCCAATTAGCTCAATGAAATTATCCCGGATTTCGTCACACGCTTGATCGAACCGGAGAACCAGTTCAACGCGATTACGAAGTTCCAACATCGACCATTCAGAAAAATTCTCATTCTGGTCGAAGCTCTTTCCGGGATACACAGATAAGCGTTTTGGTGGCAACGTGTAATTGACGCGGCCATATTCGCCTTCAGCACCGCATGCGCCACACCTGTTGCCCATGGTGTAATCCTTGGCAATCACCGCAGCCGTTATCACGCTTTCTGCCGAAGCGTCAGGTGTATAAACATAGCGGTAATTTCTTTGGCCGCAGGTGCGACAGTGCGACTTGTGTCCAGTCAATTCATACTCGCTGTTGTAAAGAACGAGGTAGCCACTGGATCGGCCATTGGTTCCAATCGTGTATCTCCCACTCATTTCCGAGGTGAAGTCTGCAATTGGCTGGTCGATTTCGTCCCAAAAATCCGTTTGCAGCATGTCGTATGCTGCGTTCAATTGCTCGGAAGTCAGACCCAATTTGGGCAGCTTTATGTTTTGCGCATAGCTTGTCGAGCGATTCCAACTGTTCATTGTGTTGTACCTGCAATGACCAGTAAAAAAATCAATCATCGCTTTTTTGCTACGCTTGTCTAACGTCTTTTCAAAAAACATGGTGCTCTCCTTAATATATGAAAAACGGAGACACCATGTCCCTTGCGGGGAAGTGTCCCCGCGTGGGTTGATAAAACATTAAATAGCCCAAATACCTCTCTCGACAGGCTGTGCTATCAATTGAAGTGTTTGGCGAATTTTTGCTTGCCAGTTATTGTTACCAGCAAGCTGGCCTGGTGCTGCGTTGGCTACCGCTGAATAAATATCTTCCAGCTTTGCTTTGCCGCCCAATGTTATGAGTGCGTGCCTTACAACAGCCTTCCATGTAGCCCTTAATGCCGTTGAATGTTGCTTTGCCATGCCAGCCAGATCGGACAAGATGGACACCATTACCTCTTGTGGTTTGTTCCAGAGGATGATGTATTCATGCAATATCCGCATGTGCTTCATTTTCGCGTACTGCCTCGAATCTGAAACGCAATTGTGTTGCGCCTTTATGACAACAGCCGCAAGTTCTGACTTGGGCATTCTGGCAATACAGTCTGCCTGATAACTCTTGTATTGGCCGTTGCGCCTCAAATCACCAATTAGCAGGCCATACATGCCACCCGCTTTCGTTGCTGCACGTTGATTTAGAAGTGCAACCTGGATTTTCTCCATGAAGTCTTCGTCGCTTGTGCAGCGTAAAAGGTCATCGGCGTGTGGTTCTCCCCAGACCTGACCGCTATACACGATCATGTCGTGGTATGGATGGTGGCTGAACACCATATCCGCTTCTTTCCCTACCCTTTGCAGGATTGAGTCGCGCAGAATATTGAAACCGCTGTGAAGATCGAGACCGTAAGCCTCGATCCCCATTTCGTCAGCAACCTCAACTGATGTGCCACCGCCGACCATTGGGTCAACAAATATCCTGGGTTGATACTGCTCGAACAATGTCTTATAGACATGCCCTGAACAATTGCCGCGCCAAGAATTTTTTCCCCACTTGCCTCGATTTTCAAAGGATAGGATGCTCATTGCATCACCTCCTCTTTTATCCACCGATGAGAGCGACCGAGAAACTTTCCGGTGATCGGGTGGTGTTCGATGAGATCGGCACTCGCACACCATCCTTTCGGTTGGCGATAGGCGCGAATGTCACCTTTGCCGCTGAACTTGCGCCAACGTACTGAACCGTTTTCGTAGTGATACATGGTGTTCTCCTTTTTTTGAATAAAGAAACGGAGACACCATGCCCCTTGCAGGGAGGTGCCCCCGCTGAGGTTGAATAAAACTCTAATTTTGATACGCCAAATGTGCTTTTCGATTTACCAAGTAAATTTCCACATAGGCTTCCAGTATTACCTGCGGCGTATCGAGCCGCTTGATAATGGCTTCAACAGTATGTTTAGCCAGGTCAGCAAGATCCTGCTCTCGTTTGCAAACGGGACATTCCTTTGTGTTGTACACATCGGAATGCATAAATTTCCAGGACGAGTTGCATTGATCGCAATACACCTTTTTTTTCATCTTTTCAGAAATGGCACACTCATATCAAACCTCGTTCGGCAAAAGACAATGCCTCTTGCTCGCCGATCACAATGTGATCGAGAACTCGAACATCTACCAATCCAAGCGCTTGCTTTAGTGCTTCAGTTAGCGAGCGGTCGGCACTGCTGGGCTCTGCCACCCCTGAAGGATGGTTGTGGCTCAGCATTACCGCTGCCGCGTTGTGTATCAAGGCGCGTTTTACTACCTCGCGTGGATACACGCTGGTTTGTGTCAGCGTCCCGTGGAATAGCTCTTCCGAAGCGATAAGACGATGCTGTGCATCAAGAAACAGCACCATAAATACTTCCTGCTGCCGTCCACCCAACACCAGCCTCAAGTAATCCTTGACCACCTGTGGTGCAGTAAAGGATACGGGGTGGTTATGGATGTCCTCTTCAAGTGCGCGCACAAACAACTCTTTGGCTGCTGAGATGATAGGTGCGGGCACATATGGAGCTTCATTTTCGCAAACCATTTCCTGACGATTTGCACGCATTCCAAATAAAACGGAAAGTGGAACTTGTGATAGCTTTTTAGCCATCCTTTTTCCTACCAGTACGGACAACAAGTCAGGTGTGCTGCAATTTTTGATATTCATTGTGTGTCTCCTTTAAATAAAGAAAGGGACACAAACCCTTGGCGGGGACGTGTCCCCGCTGGGTAGTTATGACGATCGCTCGTCTTCTGTTTGTTTTAATTGGTCAGCCGCCAATTTCAACTCAAGGCATAGCCGTGAGGATGAATTCTCTTTTTATGGCGCACTCATCGAATGCGTCATAAAAAGCCCCGCAAGCGAGGTAAAACCACCTTGGGCAGGCATGTCCATGCAACTGGGCTGCTTACCGTGCGGCAGTTTTTTTGATGATTGCCTGATAGACATTGCTATTGATAACATCCAGCCAGTCAACAGATTTCATTCCTTGCGGAATATCTGTGTCAGGTAGCTTGATGCTGGCCTTGACGCCTTCTTTCCACAGGCGTTTTACCAGTGACTTCGCCGAACTTAATCCATGACCTTCTGGATGAATCATGGAAGGCCGGTCTTTGTCAGCATAGATCACCACATCAATACCTTTTGGCGGCACGAAGTTTTCCAGCAAGTAGGCGTTTCCAGCAGCCCATACAGGCACATTGAAAGCACCCATGATGGCCAGTGCTGTTTCGATGCCCTCTGTGACTGCCAATACCTTGCTACTACCCTGTACCGCTATCCTCATCGCGCCAAACAAATTGTCGGCGCAGTGCCGCATCATTTTTTTGGGTGATTGGATATTTGCTTTCGCGCCATCGTGTGTAATGTAGGTGCGATGAACGGTCGAAGAACGACCGTTTGCATCGCACACCATAGTGACAATGGCGGGATACCTGTTGACCAGCTTTCCCTTTTCGTAATACTCAAGTGAAGGAACAAAACGGATCATCTTGCTATCAATTTTTCGATAGTCGATCTGCCCGATTCTACGGTTCGCAAAATACAGCCTTGCTGCCCGCGCTTCGGGAGAAGTCAGAGGAATGCTGGCTTTCCACACATGATTCAGAGAATCGCGAATGTCTTGCCTGTTATCCTCATTTTTGACACACACTTTTTTGGCTGGCAAGGGCGCGTAATGCTTCTCGCCGCTTCCCAATAGCATGTCGTGTATGGCGCGGTGGGTAGTAAGAAAATCCCACCCGTTCGCCCACATGAGTAGCGTATATCCATCGTGATGGATGCCGCATGTGTTGCACACACCGCCGCCTGTCTCATCAAAATCCCGAAACAACCGGAATCCATCTGTCCCGCCATGCACGGGGCACGGCACATGATTCGGCGTGCGCTCTACTGCCTGACCAAGATGCGGGGCGAGCGATGTAACAATGCTTGCCCAGCGTCCTGCGGCCAACAACTTCAGTTCTTTCGCTTCCATGATGCCTCCTTGGTATATCCAGCACGGGACACACCAGAGCACCCAGCGGGATGTTCAGGTGAGTCCCGTGTGGGCGGGTGGTTGTAAAACCACCGGCAAAGAAGCATCCCATGGGGGATGATTCCCCCGGTGGGTGTTTGAGTTTTAGATAGATCCTTCGTCAAATTTAGGCTTTGGGCCTGCCTTTGTGGTTTTGCCTTTGTTGGCATCAGGCGCAGCAGGTGCTGCAACGCGCGACTCACCATCCGTCTTGTTGCCACCGAGCATTTTCATCTTGAAGACAACAATTTTTGTGACGTAACGATCCTCTCCGACTTTCTGATATTTCCCAGAGGGGAACGATGTCCCTGTGAGGGTGATTAAACCCGGATAATCCATTAGAAAATTTAACCACCCTCCCCCTTTTTAAAAGGGGGATTGAGGGGGATTTTTGTGTCCATACAACGCTCAAATCCCCCCTAGCCCCCCTTTTTCAAAAGGGTGGAATGCGTCGTCATCGCGCGAATCGGTCTAATGGATCGTCTGGATTAAACCAGGCTGCCTTGTTCAATGATCGCGTCTTTGCATTGGCGATACTCGCGCAGAGCGACCTCAAGCTCTGCATCCTCCAGATCCACTTCAGCACGGATATAAATCTCATCCAATGCCTCCACAGTGCTGGCTGATTTCAAAGCCGCGACAACCTTGTCCAGCTTTTCGAGTTTGCTCGGTTCTTTTGCCGATTGCGGTTGGTTCTCGGTTTGGGCGGGCACTTTTTCTTTGATCTCCACTGCCTCATCCACAACATCAACCGGCGCGTAACTGCCGTCGATCACATCGTTCAGATTCAGATTTTGACCTTGCCCTGCATGCGCTTTTTCATCCATCGCCAGGGCCGTTGCCAGCTCGGGTGATTTAGGCAAGAACTTGCAGATGCGTCGAATGACAGTTTTCAGCCCCATCGCCACAAAGTCGGTATCCCAGACGGATTCCTTCTTGTACTTTTTGGCTGCCTGGTAGCCGCGACTGCCATCACGGATGCTTTCGACTTCTTTGCGGCCCATTGCAACAAACGTCCTGCTATCATCTTTGAGAACGCCTACCGCATAGAAGCCAACCACCTCTCCGCGTTCTTCATCAGACGCAGGAAAGCCGCCCGGTGCAGTCAGCGGTTCGTGCTCCAGGCTTCGTTCCATGCCGAGTTTTAGCGCGAACGTATCGTTCATGCGTACCTCGTGTGCATAGATGTCCTGTACCAATCCACTCTGACGTGCCAGCTTCATCAATCCGGTGTAACCCGGAATGAGTTGGCATTGATTGCCAAACGGGACAAGGTGAGCTTCGCCCATGAGCCCGACTTCAAGTCCAAGTTGCGAGGACTGGATAACGGCAGCAAACACACTGCGCGGGTCACATTCACCCAACTTCGGGGTCATGCGAAACGCTGTGAGCGCAATGCGTGCCATGCGATCAGGATTAATGTGCTTGGGCAGCGCGCGGGCGATTTCTCCCTTGAACTGTTCAAGCATTGCCGGGAAGCCTTGGGGTTGCTCGTTCTTGGCTGCGGCGGTACGGTTGATGTTTTTGAGTGCTTGTAATGACATGGTGTTTCTCCTTTTTGTTAAAACAAAAAAAACGGAGACACCACGCCCCATCGGGACAATGAATGTCCCCGTGGAGTTGCTTGAATCGAACCGGTTGCCCGAAACGATGCTTAATGCTGTTTTATCTTTCGGCAAGGCCAGCTGCCTTTTTCACGTCACTGCATTACGCAGCAACTTGAATTTTCTTTCGCACCCTCTTCTTCTTTTCAGTCAGAACAGGAAAAGCTAATCCACGCCGAATGAATGTGGGTGTTTCAAGACCTGCCCTGTTTGGCTCGTTTGGCATTGGTGCTGCCGGAGTCCTGGTTGCAGACTTTGCTCTCATGCGTGGTTTGATAAATACCATCACAGCACGAATGGCCGAATAAAGCGCCCACGCCAGCATGACCAAGATAAAGATTCCCATTTTGTGTCTCCTCATTTGAAATAAAAAAGGGGACACAAACCCTGGTCGGGGAAGTGTCCCCGACAGGGTTGTTGTTACGCTTCAATATCAAAGTTTGCTGCCCAGCGCGGAAGATCAATACTTTCAATCTCGCCGCTCGGTTGATAGCCGGGAAAATGATTGTTTTTCTGGCACCATTTCAGCAACTCAAGCGCGCCGCGATACTTGGCACGCCCTACTTCGATCATTTCCTGGCTGGCGATGTAGCAGGCCGTCGAATACGGTGCATTTTTTTCCACTGCGATAAAATAAAAGTTGACTGATCTTCCAGTCACCGCTTTCATGCCGTCAGTGTAAAAAGCGGCCTGCACGTCATAGCCAAGATTGGCTATTGCTTTGGAGAAGCTGTCTTTGCTCGCACCACAGCAGCTTTTAAGGTCTGCCATACCGTACTCGCTCATCCAGTCCGGACGTATCCTGCACGGCAACCCCGTGTAGTCATCAGTCCAAAACAGGGATGACTCAGCTTCGCCATCGTCAAGCATTTTGGCTGCGCCCGCATGATTGAAAACGCTTACCCTCATTGCAGCAAGTGTGTCCATCTGCTCTGTGCTCAAAGATATCTTGCCCGCATTTTCAGCATCCCACTTTGCGGCTATTTCCTTGTCTTCCTTGGTGCGTCGGTCGAACTTCGGCGCGAGCACATAATCTTTTGCAAAGACCTCGGGTTCAAGGATAAAGCCGTGAAATGCCGAACCAAATTCCATTGCTGGCGTTGGCTCGGCTGACCCCATTTTGTATTGCAGGTAGTGTTCGGGTGACTTGAGTAGTTGAACAATCCCGCTGTGTGATATTGCCTCACTGGCGTGATAAACCTGTATAGGCAAGTCTCTGACGATGCGTTTCATTTTGTGTCTCCTTTTTGGAATAAAACGGAGACACCATGACCCTTGCAGGGAACGATGTCCCCGCTGGGTGGTTATGACGATTGCTCGTCTTCTGTTTGTTTTGATTGGTCAGCCGCCAATATCAGCTCATGGCATTAAGCACATGAACAAGATGTGACAGACACTACACAGGTTTTATTCTTTCTTCCATGCTGATAATCCGCAAAATCGCCGACTTTCGATCATATTTTTTCTGAAGCCCTGTTTCACTATTTAGTTTTGTAATTGTTCTGTTTTTTGGTTCAAGAACCACAGAGGAGAAATTCTTGGAAAACGGTAAAGCAGTGAAAGGCGCATCAAAAAAGAAGTCTGATGAGTTCAGCAATCCATTCCTCACCCAAGAGGTGAAGATACATTCGTCACCCGCCCAGGCTGTTTTTGAAAACGGCTACGATAAATGTGATTCGGCACTGCATAGCTTGAGCGTTGTTCTGCCAGCAGTACTCAAAAGTGATAACGAAATAATGACCGTTAACGGCGCGGTCGATCACTTGATTAACAATGCGTTTGCAAATCTGCGCAATGAAAGCGCGCGGCTCAAGAAGATCGCCGAGGACAACGGCATTGAGATTGGCAGGGTAAATTACACGAATATCACAACTTACCAAGCAAAAATAACTTGCAACAAGTCCGGCCAATATCTGCAAATGATCCGTGAGCTCGACAGGTTGATGGAGTTGGTGCATTCAACATGGCTTGCCGGATTCATCGCCGACGATGCAAAGGGCGCATTGGAGCGGCAATGGCGCAGGAAGACGCTGGGCGTTTCGGCAGAAATTTCTGCAATCCTGGCGCGCGCGTTCAGTGCCGCGCAGAAGCTTAAGCATGATGCTCAGGCAGAATCCGGCCGAGCGGCAACGGATAGCTCCGCAGACGAGGTAATAGGAACACCTAAGAAAAAGTCGCGCAATGCGAAAATCCAGGCACCTGATAGTGCGGTAGCTATCGCTTCCTCGCCACTTGATGATGCGGTTCTTTCGGAGCGCACCACGAATCACGATGGTGTGGCAGCAACCAATTCCTAATGTTGCCACAGGTAAAACATTTCTAAGCGCATGCGGTTATTTCATCTGGGCATTGCACCATTCAGGCCTGCCCCTCCCATGCTGCCCGTTCAGTCTAAAAAGATCATCGGCCCATTTTCCGAGGATGCGGACTTCTACGACATTCATGAACTGGTTTCGGATAAATCGAAAAAGCAACATCAGTGGTGCTGCCTTTCAGGAAGCGCGGGTACTGCAAACGTTGTTAGTACGCCGTGAAGCCATTGTCCAAGATTTCAACGCGAGCGCAATCGCCAGGAGAAAGCCGGTGCCACAGACACGCCAGCGCTTATTCATAAATCACTTGCAGAGAGCATTGAGTTTCTGGTCAAACAGTTAGCCCAGCTGCAAAAAGATATTGACGCACGTATCGACCAGCATTCGAATTTTCAGAACGATAGGGCATTGCCCCGGAGTATTCCAGCCATTGGCTCACAGGTGGGGCGCAATTTACTCTCTGTGATGCACAATCATGATTTTGGTTCGGCTGAACAGTTGGCGGCTTATCTGGGACTCGTTCCGGTAGAACGACAGTCGGGTAGTTCGGTGCTGGGACGCGCGCGCATGTCCAAGGCCGGCCCCGCCAGAATGCGCGCCGTGTTATATATGGCTGCCGTCGTGGGGACACGCTACAACCCACACGTCAAAGCTGTTTATGAACGCCTGCTTGCCCGAGGCAAGTCCAAGATGTACTCCCTCGGTGCAGCAATGCGCAAGCTGGTGCATTTGTGCTTTGGTGTACTCAAAACTCAACAGCCGTATCAACATGATTACTTGAAAAATTCTTGACGTTAGAGACGGTATCTACCGCGCTTTAGCAGAAATATTCGAGCCTGGCCCCTTTAATTTAGCCGCAGGCGGTAAAAATGACCCTTCATGGCAGCATTGTTGACCCGGCATATAGCCGGATGCTGATTCAAAAAACGGATTTGTCGTTGCAGGAAATTTTCGCGCTCGACCGGGTACAGAAGAAGTTGCCACTGGATGAAGCCATGGTAAAACATTTGCGCCGCGCAAATCTTATAGAGGGGCATAAACCTAACCTTCACGTCTCTGCAATGGTTGCTAACGCGACTGCGTCGAAAGCTGATTATATTCGTACCCGTGCGCAGGATGATGAGTTCTATGCCAAGCTTGTTTTGGATTATCTGGTGAAGTTTGGAACTGCAAGCCGCAAGGAAATAGATGCCTTGCTGCTAGGCAAGCTTAGCGATGCATTGGACGACGGACAAAAGGAGAGCAAGATTGGAAACCTTCTTACTCACATACGGCAAGCTGACCTTATTGAAAATACGGGTTCTCGCAAAGCATCTCAATGGGTATTGAAAGAGAAAAATTAAGAATAAAAAGAATATAAAGAGCAAATTGAAAGAATAAATTCCCTCTAATTTTCTGTTTAATAAAGAAGTTATAAATTGAAGAGAAATGAAATTAAAATTTAAAAAACAGCCATACCAGACCAACACCGTGGTAGCCGTGGCGGATTGTTTCGCCGGTCAGCCGAAAAACAACGGCTCCCAATATCGGATTGATCCGGGGAAAGCAGAGGCAGGCACTCCGCAGCAGCACGGGTTTCTGGATGAGGGTTTCAAGAACGCGGACATCGCGATTTCCCAAACTGCGCTTTTGGCAAACATTCAAGCCGTCCAGCGTCACCAGAATTTGCCGCTGTCCGCCGCGATGGTCAGCAACAAGGTTTGCCCGGTCAATCTCGACATCGAGATGGAAACCGGCACCGGCAAGACCTATTGCTACATCAAAACCATGTTCGAACTGAACCAGCGTTATGGCTGGAGCAAGTTCATCGTGGTGGTGCCCAGCATCGCGATCCGTGAAGGCGTGTTTAAATCTCTGGAGATCACCGCCGAACATTTTCTGGAAGAGTACAAGAAGCGCGCCCGCTTCTTCATCTACAACTCCAAGCAGTTGCACAACCTGGAAAGCTTTTCTTCCGATGCGGGCATCAACGTGATGGTGATCAACGTGCAAGCTTTTGCGGCACGCGGCGCGGATATCCGGCGCATTTATGAAGAGCTGGACGATTTTCAGTCGCGCCGACCGATCGATGTAATCAAGGCCAACAGGCCGATTTTGATTCTCGATGAACCGCAAAAGATGGAAGGGGCGCAAACCCTGAAGTCGCTGGAAGAGTTCAATGCGCTGATGGTGCTGCGTTATTCGGCGACCCATAAGACCACGCATAACAAAATCCATCGCCTCGATGCGCTGGATGCGTACAACCAGAAGCTGGTGAAGAAAATTGCGGTGCGCGGCATTTCCGTGAAGGGCTTGAGTGGCACGAATGCTTATCTCTATCTGGAGTCCATCGAGGTATCCACCAGCAAGCCGCCGCTTGCGCGTCTCGAAGTGGAGATTAAACAAAAAAGCGGGATCATCAAACCCGTGTTGCGCAAGTTCGGAAAAAATGACAACCTCTTCGATATTTCCGAAGGGCTAGACCAGTACAAAGGCTTTGTCATTGCCGACATCAATGCGCACACGGATACCGTGTACTTTACCAACGGCGAGGAGATTCAGGCAGGGGAAGCGACGGGTGATGTGAACGCATCGGTATTGCGGCGCATCCAGATACGTGAAGCCGTGAAAGCGCACTTTGAAAAAGAACAAGCGCTCTTCCATCAAGGCATCAAGGTATTGTCACTATTTTTTATCGACGAGGTCGCCAAGTATCGGCGCTACGATGAAAATGGCGAAAACCCGGGCGAGTACGCGCAGATTTTTGAAGAGGAATATAACCAGCACCTCAATGAAGTGCTGACGCTGGAAGATTCGCCTTATAACCATTATCTGAGAGGAATAACAGCAGGCAAAACACATGACGGCTATTTTTCCATAGACAAGAAAACCAAGCGTCTTGTCGATCCCGCGACCGGCAAAAAGTCCACCGAAACGGACGATGTGGATGCCTATGACCTGATCTTGAAAAACAAGGAGCGCTTGTTGTCGCTGGCCGAGCCGGTGCGTTTCATCTTCTCTCATTCCGCATTGCGCGAAGGCTGGGACAACCCGAATGTGTTTGTCATCTGTACGCTGAAACACAGCGACAACACTATCTCTCGCAGACAAGAAGTGGGGCGCGGTTTGCGTATCTCGGTCAACCAGAACGGCGACCGCATGGATGATCCGTCCACCGTCCACCAGATCAATGTGCTGACCGTGGTTGCAAGCGAGAGCTACAAGTATTTTGTCACCGCTTTACAGCGCGACATCAGCGATTCGCTTTCCGAGCGACCACGGGTGGCAGACAAGGCTTATTTTGTCGGCAAGATTATGAAAACAGAGGCGGGCGATTTTGTAGTAACAGAGGATCAAGCAACGGACATCGAGTTTTATCTAATTCAGAACGGCTACGTCGATAAGAAACGCAATATCACCGACAAGTATCATGAAGCGAAAAAAGAGGGGACTCTGGAAGCGCTTCCAGATGAGCTGAAGCAGTATGCCGATCAGGTGCTGGCCTTGATCGACAGCGTGTTTAGCGACGTGCAGTTACCGCTTCCTGAAAATGATCGTGGAGCGAAGCCCAATCGTCTAAACGAAAACTTCAACAAGAAGGAGTTTAAAGAGCTGTGGAACCGCATCAACCGCAAGGCCGCTTACGGTGTTCAATTCGACAGCGCAGAACTCATCGACAAGTGTGTCAAGGCGCTGGAGACAGAGCTTCGCGTAACGCCCTTGCAGTACACCATACATACTGGTGAGCAGGCCGATGTGGCGACCCATGCCGGACTGAAGCAGGGCGAGGCTTTCAAGCTGACCGCGACCGAGACGGACAGGTATACCAACTCGATCCATTCTGCTGTGAAATACGACCTGCTGGGCAAAATAGCCGAGGCCGTGCAGCTGACCCGAGCTACCGTGGCATCCATTCTGCGCGGCGTTAATGTTGCCGTATTTGCACAGTTCAAGACCAACCCGGAGAGTTTCATTGCACAGGCGAGCCGGTTGATCAACGAACAGAAAGCTACATCCATCATCGAACATCTGGTTTATGACCCCATTGCCGAGACCCACGACATCGACATCTTTACTCAAGGCCAAAGCAAGCAGGATTTCAGCAAGGCAGGCTCGTCCCTGAAGCGCCATATCTATGACTATGTGATTACCGATTCCAATATTGAACGCGAGTTCGTCAAGGAGCTGGACACCAGTACCGAGGTGGTCGTTTATGCCAAGCTGCCAAAGGGATTTTTTATACCTACTCCGGTAGGCAACTACAACCCAGACTGGGCCATCGCTTTCCATGAAGGCGCTGTCAAACACATCTATTTTATTGCCGAGACCAAAGGCACCATGTCTACCATGGAATTGCGAAAAATCGAAGAATGCAGAATCGAATGTGCGCGCAAGTTCTTCACCAAAATCACTTCCGACCAAGTGAAATACGATGTGGTAGACAGCTATGGCAAGCTGATGGAATTGGTGAAGTAAATCACATCCGTGTCTGTAAATGGAAGGCTAAACACCTCGGTGCATCATATTTACAAGCACCAATGCTGGATGCCAAACTTTCAAATGGCATCCAGGCTGGAGTAAAATTCGACGCTTCACACAAAATCACATCGCTAACCAATCCTCGCCAATGAACCGCTCCGAACTCATAGAACGCATCGCCAACCGATTCCCACAACTTCAACTCAAGGATGCCGAGTTTGGGGTGAGGGTTATTCATGAGGTCTTGTCCAATGCGCTATCAAAGGGAGACAGAATAGAAATTCGTGGCTTCGGGAGTTTCGCTCTCAATTACAGGCCGCCGCGCACGGGGCGCAATCCGAAGATGGGCAGCAAGGTGTCAGTGCCAGCCAAGTATGTGCCGCACTTCAAAGCCGGTAAGGAGCTTAGGGAGCGGGTAGCTAAAAGCAAGTGACCCATGGGAACAGGGCTAATCGTTATTGGACTAATCTGCCTGAGCTTGGCTCTTCCGACTCTGCTGATAATCGCTATTCTTTTACCACAAAGGCCAAACGTCTGTTGAACGCGGCAGAAAAAGTAAGCTCAGCACGGTATCGTACCGCTCGGCATGTATCTTCATTTCGCGTACTGAGATGTGGGAGGCTGCGTGAGGAAACCAAATAGAAGCTGGAATCTCTACCCCCAGCCGATTATGCTTGACTGACGAATCTTGTGCTAACGCCCCCATTGGAACAGGAATTACGTTATTCCGCGTTCGAAAGAATGCGCCAGCCTTGAAAGCAGGTTCACTTGACCACGACCAGTTAATGAATCCATCGTTCGAGTGCACCAGCACAGCCTTTTCATCGGTGTATTGCAACCACTTTAAGATGGCTGCTGTCAGCGAAACGCCGTAGCGGTCGGCACAGTGTCCAAACAAGTCCAAATCAACAGTAGAGGTGACCTGCTTGCGATAGTCATCAAGCGGCATTAACAGATAAGACGCAAACAGATCGGCTTGTGCCTCTATATCGTGATCGTCTTGCGACCAATTCAACATATCGGCATCACTACACTGGAACGACTCCCTCATTTTCCTATGAAGAATGTAGTGTCCTAGTTCATGCGCTTGTGTGAATCGGACTCGCCCAGTTGAGGATATAACGCTGTTGTATAGGAGTAACCAATCCTTCTTTCCCTCTCCAGGGAAGAGTGCCCCGTCAAAGCCTTTGATATCAGTCGATTGAACCTGTGTGATTGGGTCGGGCCAGCCAAAAATGCGAGCCGCATCCAGTGCGAGCGGTGTGACCTCCACAGGGAAGCGATCCAGCCCATGTGCCAAGCTGAACGCCTCAGTGAGCTTTACCAAGCGGTTGGCTGCCCGCTGTGGGGTCCGAATTTCGCTCATTACGAAGGTTTCTTGAAGGCACTTAGTATCTTGCGAAGATGATCTTTTGCTACAGGATCAAGCTTCTGGTAACCGCGAAAAAATGCTTCATCCAAATGTCGCTCTTCGGGAGCGCGCACATCCTCCTCGATGAAGTATGCAGCGGATACACCCAGTACATCGGCTAAGGCGGTAAGTTTTTCCGCAGAAGGCCGTTGGGATTCTCGATTCTCAAGTTCCCATAAATAACTCTTGCTTAGTCCTGCAAGGTCGGCCAGTTTTTCGAGCGTCAATTGACGCTCCTTACGAAGTTCGCGCAATTTTTCGCCAAGACGGGTTGCCATAGTCGCGTTTCCTTTCAATCAATGCACAATTGCAATATTACCACGATTCCGAACTTTTTAATTGACAATCGAAAAAACAGGCGTATTATGCCAACTTGTTCACGATCCCGAACTTTTAATTAGGGTACGTTAATATATCGACTGGTTCGATTTGGATAACTAAGCCCACGAATGCAACTGATATGAAAGGATCTTTTAGATGTCCAGATCACATGTAGACCATCCAGACCTTGTTCGCTTTGCCAATGAGAAGGTCAATCTCCCGAAAGACAAGGCCGATGAATACCGCGCCCAAGCGAGAGGCCTACGGGAAAAGCTGGAAGGCTACCTAAAAGAGCATCCAGACTTTTCGTTAAAGCGGATGCAATTGTCGGGCGGCCTTGCTAAGGGCACGGCCCTGCGATCACTCAACGACATTGATGTTGCTGTTTATATCAGTGGCTCCGATGCGCCGCATGATCTTCGTGCATTGCTTGATTATCTGGCTGAACGGCTGCGCGGAGCATATCCAAACTTCAGTCCAGACCAAGTTAAGCCACAGACCTATTCAGTCACAGTGTCCTTCCGTGGCTCTGGCCTAGACGTGGATGTGGTGCCCGTGCTGTACGACGGCCTGCCCGATTGGCGCGGCAACTTAGTTAGCCAAGAAGATGGGGCATTTCTGGAAACCAGTATCCCACTGCACCTAGAGTTCGCACGCAAGCGCAAACAAGCACAGCAGACGCACTTTGCTCAAGTCGTACGATTGGTGAAGTTCTGGGCTCGCCGCATGAAGCAAGAGCGAGATGGTTTCCGCTTCAAGTCGTTTATGATCGAAATGATTCTTGCAAAGCTGTGCGACGACGGAGTGGATTTTTCCGACTATCCTGAGGCAATGCAAGAGTTCTTCACTTATGTGGCGCGTAGCAATCTGCGTGAACGCATTGTGTTCGAGGATCACTACAAGACATCTGAGGTCGGCAAATTCAACGATCCCGTTCAAATCATTGATCCGATCAATGCCACCAACAATGTTGCATGCCTATATACCGCAGAGAACGCAGATGCCATAGTTGATGCTGCCCTTGATGCCGGTGATGCAATCGATGCGGCGCTTAGTGCTCCGACAAAGGAGTTGACGGTGTACTACTGGCAGAAAGTTTTCGGCTCTGCTTTCCAAGGATAAATATTATGAGCTACAGCTACACAACCACTGAAACAAAAACCTTTACCCTGACGCATGCTCGACATCTGGCTGCTAAGGTGGCTACTGATCTGAAGCGGCTGAAACGACTCTACGGAGAATTATCTGATGATCGAATAGAGCAGTTTGAAGGAGAGGCAACAGAGCTGTTGCGGCAAGGTTATCTAGAAAGTGTGACCTATGGATTCCAGCGAAATGGCAATTGGATCGAGCCGACGTTGCAATATACCGCTAAAGAACTTGCCGATAGTGGAGGGGACGACGATCCTGGGCGCGTCCGCCCCGGTGCGAACATCGCTGGCGCTTCGTTCTATAGCTTCCTAACTTACACCCAAGCATGGCATGCTCTCACGGCGCAACAGCGCGAAGCCATCGAACAACAGTTGCCTGTCCAACGTACAGGTGCTAACGAACCGCAGGTCGAAGGCGGACGCTTCGTAGATGACAGAACCTATTCATCCGGCGGTCGCGCGCTTGGACGAGCCAGTGTAAGGAGCTATTGATGAGCCAGCAACCCAATCCCCATGGACTTTTTGAACGCACAGTGACGCTACCTGACACCGACGCACGTGAACGGCTTGGAAGGCTAGTCGGCATGGAAGACAAGATAAAGCGCTTGTCCAACGTGCTGAGCGTACTGATCAATCCTGTCGGCTTGCAACACTGGTTGACGCAGCATCATGCCGATGGAACTCATCTCTTAGATGCCGTGCTGCGGCGCCCCCCCTTGGTTGTGCTATCCGGCGATGTGGGCTCCGGCAAGACCGAACTCGCTGAGACGATCGGTGACCAAGTAGCCCGGCAGGAAAAAATCGACATCACGTTGCTTCCATTGAGTTTGTCATCGCGTGGCCAAGGGCGAGTCGGTGAGATGACACAACTTGTCACGGCGGCCTTCGAACATACGTTCAACGAAGCTAACAAACTCAAGTCCACCAAAGGTGCAGCGCGCGGTGGCGTGATCCTACTGGTTGATGAAGCCGATGCGCTAGCCCAGTCGCGCGAATCAGACCAAATGCATCACGAAGATCGTGCTGGTGTGAATGCCTTTATTCGCGGCATTGACAGGCTGGCCAGCGGAAAACTCCCTGCAGTTGTGGTGATGTGCACCAATCGCTTGTCGGCGCTGGATCCCGCCGTGAGGCGTCGTGCAGCAGAAATTCTAATCTTCGAACGCCCCAATGACGTGCAACGCGAAGAAGTTTTACACCGTCGCCTATCTCCGGTCGGATTTGGACGTGCAGACATTCAGGCATTAGTGTCGGCAACAGGTGCTCATGCCAGGTGTCCCTATGGCTTTACTTACTCCGATCTTATCCAACGGCTGCTTCCGGCCATTGTTCTCGATGCTTATCCATCCGGCCCAATCAAGCCAGCGCGCGCCATTGAGCTTGCGCGCTCGATTGCGCCTACACCTCCGTTCAAGGATGCTTAGGTAGCTACGATGCGCAAAGCCTGAATTGGACAACACTGAACGGAGACCCCAACATGACAAAGGCGATAGCAGTGCGAAGGGAAGGCGATGCATTCCAAGCAAGGATTTTCTGGAGAAAGGCTGCGTGTCTGCTCGACCCTACAAGCCCGATAATCCGAGTTGGATTTGAGTCTGGCCCAAAGGGTTTTGATGATGTGTGGGTCGAGTATGCGACCGGCCGTGGCCCCGTTGACCAGGAAGGGCAGTCCATATTGCGAGAACATATTCAATGCAAGTGGCACGTATCCATCAACGACTATGGCTACGCGGATCTTGTTAACCCGGACTGGATTAACGCGACCTCGTATTCCTTGCTTCAGCGTGCTCGTAATGCACAATTAACTCATGCTAAAGATGGAAAGTGCGTGCGATTCAAATTGCTTACCAACTGGCGCATCGCACAGAACGACCCTCTTCGTTCTTTGATCTACCAGCGCTCAAAAACGCTACGTCTTGATGATCTGTTCAATGGCAAGACCGATGCCAGTGCCACAGGTAAGATGAGGAAGCTATGGAGAGAACATCTGAATATTGATGACACTGAACTGCGTGACTTTGCACGTACGCTGGCATTGGACACAGATTCCACCTCGCTCGACGATCACCGCGACAATCTTGACCTGCTTTTTGGTAATGTTGGGCTACGTCGAATTCCCATCAATGAAAGCAGCTTCAGCTATGACGATCTGGCGTTTCAATGGCTAGGACAGGGACGTTTGGAGTTTGATCGGCAGTCGTTTAAGGATGCCTGTGTACGTGAAGGGCTATTTTCCAAGGAGGGCAAGGCTCACATGGTATTTGGCGTGAAATCCTTCGAACATACATTTGATCGCCTTGAGGATCGCTGCACAACCGTCTTGGATTTGATCACATATTTCGACGAACGGACAATTCGCGAGCAGGCGGAATGGGTATCTACGCTTTACCCAAAACTAAAAGAATTTTTGCATGCTTCTGCACGAGACAATCAGTATCTTCGCTTGGTTCTTGATACCCACATCACTCTGGCTTTTGCGGCAGGATCTGTGCTGAATATTAAGTCAGGTCGCAACATCGAATTGGAACAGCGTACGAACCACCGGCAGATTTGGAATTCCAGCGATGTAGAGCGCGACACAACGTGGCCCACATGGGATTATGAAATTGAGGTGTTAAATGAGCATGGTAGCGACATAGCGGTGGCAGTGTCGCTTACGCATGATGTTGCTCCGGCTGTCAAAAACCACATCGCCAAGTCGGTGCCCGAAATTGGAAAATTGCTAGTGGCACATCCAACCTGCGGGCCTGGGGCGCATTCCGTAGCAAGTGGGCAGCATGCCTTCGATCTTGCCGAGACACTAGTACAGCGGATAAATATTGAGCATGTGCAAGGTAAAGTGCCTCTGCACATATTCATCGCCGCTCCAAATGCGTTCACCTTTTTTATGGGACAACGGCAACCAGCCCTTGGAATAGTTACCCTGTATGAATACGACTTCGAAGGGCAAAATGGATCCACATACAGAAAGTCATTATCGCTTCCAATCCAGCCGATCCAGCCGATATCTGATTCGGCCTACCTCTGATATGGTTATTTTAGATTTTCCGCAAAACTATACATTGCCATCGAGCTTTTTTAGGCGCATGTAGGCCACCATAATTTCCTCTGAATCTTCGCCACTCATGGCGTTTGCCTTATTTAAAGTGAGTCTTGCAGCACGGAGTAGCTCGGTTCTACGCCCTGGTTTATTTTCGGCGGCATCCATCAATGTGGCTGCTCGTGTAGTGCAAAGAACCGACATGGTCGAGTTGCTGCCATTAAGACGGTTACATGGCAAATCAACAATATCACTCGCTTCCAACGCCTTATCCAACAGCCCAGAATGTCTGTAAAGAGTTGCAAGAAGAACACGCCGATAAACATCGAAAAGCCCCTCGTTTTGTTTTTCAGAATGAATTATCCACTCCGAAATGAATTTTGCTCCGCACTTCATAATTGAGGCCTTGCTATGTGTTAGAAGTTCGTGAATTCTCTCCCAGTCATCACTATTCGGTATCTTGCCTTTTTGATCAAAGTTCCTGATCGCGTTGGCTAGTAAGAGTACGTTGCCATCTCCGCCAAGCTCTGAAACAAAAAAACCACGAGTGCCAAGATACATATTGGCTTCTACAATGTTTTTATCGCCCTTCGATAGCGTGTCGTTAATTTTCTGTCTAACTTGACATCCAATTTCATCGTCCAAGAAAAACGCACCTGAATGAAAGAATCCGTATGGTCGAAGCACTTGCTGAAACTGTCCATCTTTGACAACTGCCAACCCTGATGGCTTGGCAGATTTAATAATCCATATATCGTCCGCGTCGGAGTACTCAGCATTCTCTAACAATTCCAATTCCTCGTCTGTCGCCCACGATGTCCATCTAACAATTTCTGCGCCGTCGAATTCGATCATTTTGTCGCCTTAGGGTGTGGGCAAAAACGGACATTATCATGTGTCCACTGAAGCGGGTGAAATCCAGACCATAAGAACCGTTTAGTTTCCCAGTATCTTTGCCGCCTTCCCCAAATCCATCCCTTCGCTTGGTGGCATGCCGTTTCGACATAAATTCAGTTCGTAATTCAGCGCAAAGTCAGTTTTACCGCCCTCTTTGGTTGGCGTGTTCGGCTGAATTAATTTAACCGCAAGGCGGCTACACCCTTCCTGATTAAATTTCCTGATTGTTGATACCTCCGCTCTGACGGGATCGGACGCGCCGGTTGCAGCGTGAACTGTATCTGCCTCTTTGCCCTCTATAATCCCTTTGGCTGCGCCGTTAGGCGCATTCAATGCCTGCATGAGCAACGCCTTTACGCTAACGCTTTCCGCTGCGTTTGCCGCAGTTACCAAAAGAGTGATTGTTGCAATGGTGATAAAACATTTTGTAACGATCATTGACGACCTCGCGTGTAGTAGTTATTCAGCTTGCGCTGCATGGTGGCGGTGCTATCGGTGTTGATAATGGTTGCGCTTGGCATTTTCACGTTCGCCATAATCTCGTTAGTGAATTCGGTTAGGTCAATTCTCGAAAAATCCAGACTGGAAAACTCGGTTGGGGTGAAGCCTGTGCAGTCCGTGACAGGCTTACCAATTTGCACTCCGCCTGATGTATTGATAATTCTTGCCAGACGGGAATTGAAACAGCAATAACTTTCCGTTGTCTGCAAACAGGTGCCGATAATTGGAATCTTTATTGAACAATGGCTCCCTGTGTAGCGGCAAAGGTTCTGCCCTTTTTTCATGGCGAGCATTTTTTCTGGCTGGTCGCACGACAAAAGTTCCTGAAGAATCATCAGTCCTACTTGGATCGCGAGTGAGGTGGGGTCGAATGCAAAACTGATCCCTCCAAAAGAACCCAGTGCCCCCGGCATTGCTCCCCACGTTGCGGTAAAGCCGTAAAGCGAAAAAGACGGACTGAATGGCATCGACGACCCACCGGCGAGTGATCCGACCGGGGTTGATGCAAGCACCGAGTCCAATCCTCGCACAATATGAAAGTTATCAAACAGCGTGTCATACATGTAACTGCTGCCATATTTCAATGTCTGTCCACCGGCACTCACGGCATATCCCATGACGGAAGCATTGCTTACTGCCGCGCCACCTCCACTCGGCTTGCAGCAGTTAACCAAACCAAACAGTGATTTTTTACAACTAGACCCCTGCCCTCCAAATATACGCAGGCTCGCTGCATCCATGTAATTTCCGGCTTGTCGCATGACTTCCATCATGGCGGCTGTTTGAGCAAAATCCGTGTCCGGCACATGACCGGTATTGAAACAGTTGCCGCCTGTGCAATATGTGTTTCCACCGCAATCTGCAACAGTGGAAGACGATCCGGGTGCGCTTTGGCAGCGATAGGTTTTTTCGATGAGACTGCACTGGTTGTTGAAAGCTGTTGTCAGGCATTGCGATGTGCTGAGCGCGCATCCTCTAGCCTGCAATGCGCCGCAGTCCGTTTGCAGCGTCCCCAGACACGAATAATTGTCTTGCCAACTCCAGCAGTCTCGATATACCGGCAATCCATTGATAATACGGGTTGCCGCTGGCTCAACGCAGATATGCGACGCAATCGCGCAGGTTGGGCTGTTTGCGTATGATTGGCACTGGGTGTTATTGAGGGTGTCGGTCACAATGGTATAGCTATCAGCTACCCTTATTGTGTTCGGCGGCGTGGGTAACGCCGGGTTGCCACACCGCCATGTGTTATCCCATTGCATGCAGCCAGTGCCAAACGTGGTGTCGGTAACCGCACACGTTGAGCTGACTTGCCAACACCCTGGAATTTGCCTGAAGGCTGAACAATTATCGACAGCGTTGGGTTTGATGCAGGTATAGGTGTCCTGATATTCCCAGCAACCGCCAACCTCGGCCAGCGTCACCGTGACACCGGAAATCGTTTTGCTGGCCGTGCTATCAACACAGATGGAACTTCCCAGCCGACAGTCAGCGGCAATTGCCCGACCGCAGAGCACCATGGCTAAAAATATCACTACAGAGCCGACCAATAAATAGTGTGCCGTGCGCCCCGAGATTGTCGAAGCGACAGGTGGTTCGACAAGCTCACCACGAACGGATTTCAATACTGATTTCAATTTATTTAATGACCGAACCACTAACGCTAGCGCCTTCATTACTGTGCTCGCTGTTGCAAGACGACGCACTCATTGGACGTCCAGGTGCTTACCGTCGAGCCACCTCGCCGACAACTCAAAGATTCGTAGCTTTTTGCTGTCTGGCTGCATTGATAGTTGGCATCGGCATCCACCACAATCGTGCGTCCGACAATACACATGTGACTGGTTGTGGTCAGATACTCGTTGCAGACTTCGGTGGTATAGGTTGGCGGCTTGGTGATGGTTTGAGTCGTGCATCCGGTAAAAGCCCCGATTGCGGATGGACTGGCATACCCCAATGATGTTGCTGCCAGTGTTCCAGGATTGGCTTCTATGATTCTCGATCTTGTGACATTCGGATCGCCTGGGGTAAGGGTGAACTGCGGTCGCGTTGTCGGGTTGCGCGCCATGTAATTGATGGCTTCGCAGTTTTGCTGGAGGAAGGCGTTTGGGTTGACCGGGCCGGTCTGACAGGCGGTCACTTTCCCTAGCCCTGACGTAATCGTGTCTCCGCTTCCCCCCATGAAATAGCCAGCTTCTGGCGCGGTACCGCTGTAATTGTAGTAGCTCGGATTGAAGCTGTTAACAGTAGTCGCTATTGTGCCGTTGGTTATGTTTGTCGATGCACTGGGTATGGCACTTTGCGCGGTGGCTTGACCATCGATAAACGCCTGCTCCACGGGTGTAACGGCGTGTGACAGCAGCGGGATTGCGCCACTCAGATACAAGACCACGGCAAACTTTCTGCACCCTGCTCTCATTGACGATCCATTTTGACTTTGTCGCCAAACAAGCGCGCAATCGCAGCCCATTGCGGTGACGTGCGCTCGATGTAGTCAAGTGCGTAGTCCTGACTTACGTCGCCCGTAACCTTCACGTACCGATCCGGTTGGGCGCAGCCGCTGTCCAGTTTGTCGCCAGCGTCGGATTGAGCGAGCACCAGTGCAGGCACTTGATTCACTTTGAACTGAGTAAACGCGGGCGGATGGATGACTGCTTCAACACGATGATTGCCTAGCAGCGCGCTGATGCGCTTTGACATGTCGGTCATTTTGTCGCCATTGAAACCACGAAAAATCAGCCGCGCACCGGTTTTTTCCGACTGTTCAACAATGCGCAGCAAACTTTCTCGCGGCATCGAGAACGACACAAAGATCATCATCTCTGGTGTTGCTGGCTTTGTTTGCAAGGGCTGCTGGCGGAATTGTTTTGCCAAGTCTGCCGGGTTTGCAGTGGTCGCCGGTTTAGGCAATGCGGTTACATCAGGTGCGGGGGCTCGGTATTGATTAACAACGCGCTCGTTGATCTCCTGGAGAATCCGGTTTGATCTTTCCAGTACCGTTTCCGCGCTGATTTGCTGTACCAGCAAAACAAGCACACAGGCCAATGTGATGCGTGACGTTACGTTCACCATCAGAATGCTCCCTGGCAACAGTTCCGCTTGCGGAAGATCATGTAGGCAAAGTCTTCGCCAGCGGCCGGTATTTCTTTGCCGGCTCCCCAAATGACAGTTGTGCGGCCTAGCGGCTGGCAACACTTTCCATTGATCTTGTCTTGCGCTACCGGAAAGTGCATTTGGTATTTGTAGTTGGTCTTGTCCATGAGCAGTTGCGGGTAGTATCCACACATGCCGGAACTCCCCGATGCGGCCCACATCAGCCCTTCGCGATGCATCTTGGCAATGATGCGCGACACCAGCAGGCTCGATGCCTGCACGCCTCCAATATGTGAAGCGACATGTCCGTTCAACGGGTACATCGAACCCTGACAACCGGCACACCAGAACAGCGTATTGCTGCCAAATCCAAGGGAGGACGCAACGCAATCCGCGCCACAGGCGAGTCTGGCTACCAGGTTGCCAAACAGGAATGAATCCGGATTGAGGATGCTGGTCATTTCGTCATCATTCCAAAGCGGATCGAGTTCGGTTAGATAGGCCACATCAAACACCTGCTGTTCGAGACACGGACTATCCACAACGGCTTCTAGCAATATCAATATCGGATCAACATACCAATGCACCTGATAGAACGAGCTGGTGTCGGAGTTGTCTTTTTTTCTTTGTGTGCCGTGTGGTGCGTCGAATCCGGGGTTCATATCAATACCGCCCAACGATGTCATGCAGAATGGTTTTCGCACCACGTCAACGTGCCGCACCGGCTCCCAGAAACTGATCTTGATGCCGGGGTTGATGCCGCACAGGCAAATCGGCGCACCACCAGGATTCGGTGTGTCCTCTTGCCCGAGCGCGATGGGTAGCGACAGCGCGCCCGCACCGAACGTGATCGGGAAAACACAACTCCAACAGATGTCGGTAATCGGATTGGGGAATCGCCCTTGGCATTCAAGTGAGGCCAGCGCATTCTGTCCCCATAGCAGCAGGCCGAACGCACAGAGTAATGTTTTAGTAACGTAGTTCATCAATACGCAGCCTCTTCCCTTCTTGTCTGACGATGGCGGGCACGTGGGTGATGGCGAAACGTCTGGTCAGCCTGCCGCCTTGATCGAAATAAACGGGCATCTTCCATTTGCGCATCAGCTCCAGCGGGGCGCCTGCTACCAGCACCAGCTTGACCGGCCTGTCGGATGCTGCGGTAATTCTTTTGCTGAATTCCAACTGTTTGGCGTCTCGCGCATCCACGAACAACAAGTATTTATTCCAGCCGATGTAATCGAGCGGATTAACGCGCGTCCCACGGGGATAAAGAATCTTTCCGGTTGCGTCAGTGACATCTTTGTCCGTGACTATGGAAGGGTCGTAATAGTGTGTATTGTCTGTTTCTGTGGCTTGAATGCCCGGTATCGGCTTGGGATGTTCAATGCCCGACATCACGCGGTTTTTGTATTCAGTCTGTCGTTTCGCCAGCTCGCCGGTTTTCTCCATGTGGCGCAATTTGTCCTTCATGAACTCGATGAGGTCACGTTCGGCAATGTCATATGTCTTGCCGATAACACCGAGGTCTTCTGCGTGAGCTAAACCGACGTGGGTGGTGATCAGCACAGCGTAAAGCGCAGTAAGATAAAAGTTGCTTCGCATCTCACCGTCCGCTTTGTGAGTCTGAATGTATCGAATGCCAGACCAACCAATGCCCGTGCGGATCATATCCAGTGAACATGATGATCTGCTTTGTGTTCATGTTCTCAATTCCGGGATGTCGGACGGTCTGATACCCCGCATGAGATGGGCTGCAGCTTTGACGCCAACTTTCTGCTGCACCAACAAATTGATGTCACGCTTGGTCAGTTCTTTGCCGCCCCTCTTGGCCGCTTGCAACAATTCGTTTAGTTTGGCTGTTTGGCTAGTCAGATCAACAGGCGGTGGCGATTGATCTTTGATCGCAGCATTGCTAGCCGCGCTTGGCTTAGACGCAGCACGCTTCCTTGGTTTGCTATTGGGGGGTTTGACGATGTTCTGCTGCTCAGGCACAGCGCTCGTAACAGGCTGGCGAACTGCCTTTGTCTCCGGCTGCAGATCGGATGCGGGAACCGTATTGACAGTGGCGCATTGAAGCGCGGTTGTAGCGCGCTGCGGGAAAAGATTGCTGATCGACCGAGTAAGTCTGATGGCCTTGGCTACGCCGCTGGCGAACTCGGCTTCACCTACTTTGGCAACATCACTGTCTGCTTCCATCCAGCCGCGCTCGGTAAGGCCATCCAGTATCTGTTTGGGGGTGAATTCATAACTGGTAAAGGCATTGGGCCACTTGAGGCGCAAACAACCGTCTTCGGGACGCAAAGCAAGGTCATTCAATGCTTTTTTGCCGGTTCGGAAATCATCGATCAGTACCTTGAGTAATTCGCCCATGCTGCCGGTGAGCTGCTCTGTGGTGGCAAGCGTTGCTGGCCCAAGGGTTTCTGACTCAGCTGTACTGGAGACGTGCTGCAGGTGTACTGGGTTTTCTGTGCCAGTGCTAATCACTTGCTTAGACGTGCTGGAGAGGTGCTGGGGACGTTCTGGGTTTTCTGCGCCAACATGGGTTTCGATACTGCCAGCAGCTTCGTTGTTGCCGATCACGCGGCCCGCGACAGGCGCAATCGGCATCGCGCTGATGAGCGCCTGATCGCGCAGCCGGATGGACTTCAGTTTCAGTGTGGGGATTTTTTCAGTGAGTACGTCGGGCGCGATATGGAAATAAGGATCACCATCGCCGTCACGCATACAGGCAATCCCTCTTTCAACCATCATGTCGAGGATGCCGTCCGGGGTTTTGGGCATGCCGGGAATATCTTCGTCGTTTGTGCGCCGAGCAATCTCCTCCCCCGCCATCGGCCAGACAAGGTAGGTAATGCCGTCGATATTCCATACTCTGGCGGATGGTTCGTTGATTCGCCATACGCCCTCTCGCACCAGACGACGCATGATGTCGGTCAGATAGCGCTCGACGGGCACACCGATCTCGTAGCCAGCCATCGCCACGCCCATGGTTTTCAGGTCACGCTCGACGCTTAACTGGTCAGCTCTGATCACATAGTCATGTATCTGGTTGGTTTGTCCGGAGTTGCTGTTGAGCGATTCTGTCAGCCAGATCACCACATCTGTGCTGCCGTCACTTATCCAGTCGAACGACTCTTTGGCGATCACCGCATCGATCAGTGTGCTGGATACATTGGTGTGATGTCTTCCCCTCCCCTCTTTCCAGTGCAAAAAATAATTCTCAATATCGTGCGACAGTGCCCAGTCATAAACACCTTGGTTGTAAGGTCGCCACCTTTGCGAGTTCGCGCGGTCGGTGACAGTCAAGTCGGTCACCACCTTGCCGAGGTCATGGCAGATGCCAGCCAGGAACACAGCCAGCCGCCAGCGCGGCTCTATCACCCGCCGTTGCTGTGGCGTGGTCACACCGCGTATCAGTTTGCCCTCGGTTTGTTGCAGTGCCCACAACCCGACTTCGAGAGAGTGGCACAACATGCCCCCCGCCCCGCGATGATGATGCGCTTGCGAGGCCGGCAAGAGATGAACAAAGGCAGCAAGGCGCAACATCGCCGGGTTGTAGTGAGTTGCCAGCAGCTCCGCGTCAGCAATCAGTTGGCGAATTCCGCCCGTGAGTTCGTGTTGCGTAGCGAGCAGCTCTGCGGGAGCATACACAGGCAATCCCTCCATGAATGGCGGGTAGCGCGGTATCCTTTGCAGGTCTTCTATCCGCTTGGCAGACTCTATCTGTTTGATTTGCACAGCCTCATACACGCCCGGCAGAAAGCGGAGTTTGCGCAACAGTCGATCGGTTAAGGTATCCATGAATCAGAACAGCTTGAATGCCTTGCCGATGACGTGGCTGGCTGACACCAATCCGACCGCTTCATACCGGGAATCAAGACTCAGCGGGTGATCGGCCATTACATAGTAGTGACCAGCGGGGATTACGCCATTGAACCCCAGCTCCCGAATCGGTCGCCCGGTACTGGTCGCAGGTTTTGCCTCACCCACGAATGTCCCATTGACATAATATTTGTGGTCGCGGGATTGAACAGAATCGCCCGCTGTGCCCATGACGCGCTTCAAGAAGCGTGTGCCTTGCGGGTACAGGAAATTGCTCTGGTAGTTGAAGGCGACATACTCCCCTCGTTTGGGTAGGTCGCCCTTCTCTATGAGGTACAGCGTACCCGGCAGACTTCGGCTTACGTTGACGGCAAACTCATAGCGCAGAGAGAAAGCAAGATAGGCAAGCAGCAGCAGGACGTATGTTTTGTACTGGCGACAGAGATGCTCGTACAACACATCCATCTTGCCTGAAAACCAGAATAACGCCTTGAGGGATCGAATGTCTTCCATGCAACAATTGTTGCACGGGAAGCACAATTAAATCAGGTGAGTTCTGAGCAATTATGCGCAGAATCTGTGTTGCAATTTACGGGTGGATATGGACGTCAATCACTTGGGATAGCGTATCCAAAACATTGTTCTCGCGGTTACGGCACTCATTGCAATCACAAACCTGCCACCTATAACGATGCAATGTCGACCACCTAAAATGGCGCAAAAGCGCCACTGGATTTCCGAGGATTTGTGATGATCCGCTTATGAGTGTACAGCAATCGTTGATTTCAACGTGGTGTGGCTGACAGTAAATCAGCCTAAACAGACAGTGGTTGCTAATCGAGGGATTTCATTTCTAAGTGTCCGCTATGCCAGGTTTCGAGTGTATACATCTACCGTTTAGCATTTATTAGCGTTCTGGCGCTCAGGTGTGCAAATGCTCGCCTGAGCCTTAACTGTAGCATTGTCGAGCAACCGATCCTGTGTCGTGATCACTTGAGAAGTGATCCATTCGCGGAAGCGCGAAACGCGTGAATATACGCCAGGATTGATTCCGCAGCCCTCTCCGGCAACTGTTAAGCCGAATTGAATGGCGGCACCGTCTCCCAGTGGCTTGTACAGGGGCCCGCCACTGTCACCTTTGCAGGTGTCGCTACCGACCTTTCCGGCACAAATCAATTGCTCTGTAATTTTTGTCCCGTAGCCCGCACTTTCCATGCAAACTTTAAGAGGAATCTCTAGAACGTCGGCATACAGTAGTTTATCAGAGATGCCAGCATTTTCGGTTTTCCCCCAGCCTGTGACACGAAATGTTAGCGCAGGAGACTGTTCGTCCTCCATCGCTGCCAGAGCCATTGGGGGAATGCTCATCGCTGTTCCGATTTTGACCAACGCAATGTCATTTTCCCAAACGCCGAATCGATAGTTTGGATGCACTATTACATCGACTATTTTGAGCGGGTTTATTCCGATTGACAGCACGGAAGAGCCCGCCCCTGCGCCGAGCATATATTTCGGATAGCGAACACCTGTGTATGGATTATAGAAGCAATGCGCGGCCGTCAATATCCAATGAGGCGCAACGACGGATCCACCACATACGAGACCGAGCAGAGTGCCTTCGGAGGAAAGATAGATTACAGCTTGCCAAGGCGCATCGCGGTACGACATTGCCTTTCCGCCATATATGAAGGGCTTGAAGACCAGGGTTTGGCTTGCCAGCTCCTTGCCATTGACCGCAGCGGGATAGGATGAAACAGACCATAGCCCGAAAATCAGTCCAAGCATAGTGCAAATAATCCTTTTCATGCAGTACCCTTTCATATAATCTTGCCTGACAGTCCAAAATACATAGTACGCGGTTACTAGACAGTTCGCTTTTACAAAAATATTATTTTATACAGGGCAATTCAGAGGGGGCATGATGTCAATTCAAAAAACTTTATTACTTGTCGCCATGCTTGCTTGTGGCAGTACTTCCGCGCTCGCACAACCAACGAAAGAAGACACATTACTTCAAGCCGAAATTGAAAAAGCAAAAGCGGAGGCCGCTGAATCAAAGGCAAGGGCCATAAAGGCCGAGTTAGAGATTCAGCAAGCGGGAGAAAAGGCCAAGCTAGCTTTGCAGACTGCCCAGAATCAAGCCGACGAAGCAAAGGCTAAGGCCAAAAAGGCCGAGTTGGATAATCAGCAATCTGAAGATAAAGCCAAACTTGAGTTGCAGACTGCCCAGGATCAAGCCGACGAATCCCGGAGGACTGCACTTAAAGATGCGAGCAAGAGCCTGTCCGATCTTGCCCTGAAGGGGGAGATAAAGGATGTCACGGTCTCCGGTTCTCAGATCGAATCTTCAACGTTAACCTACCGCGCTCTTTCTCCAGTAGTAAAACAGATTGTCGCGGAACTCAGCCCCCAACTTTGCCTCCTGGGAGCTGAATCCGTGGTGCTAACAGATGACCAGGCAATTGGTGCATTGCCGGCTTTTGAAGCAACCCTAGCTTCTGCGCAAACGGTTGCGACGCAATATCAGTCGATCATCGACCAGGTTCGGCAGACCTTCCAAGGCTTAAAAACTAGTTATAGCACCAGCCAACGCTTTGCAATGGCTAGCTTGCCCTTGGTTATGGAAGGTGTGGTGGCCTTGGCCAGCCTAGCTCAAACGTTCAAAACGCAATTCAGCGTAACCTCGACATCCGTTACAGTCGACACGCTCGCCCTTCAGGGTGTCCTAGCGAAGGAGTGGGTAATCAACTGTCCATCGACCAAATCCGAGGGGGCAAATGTTTCTTCAGCCAGCAATCGGATGAATCCACAACCGATACTTACGGCTTATCCAAACCTAAACCAGAATTACGCAAGTACCAAAATCGGTGTGGCTGTGACCAGCTTGAACACATCTCAGAGCCAAGGGCTTCAACTTGAGACGGAAATTACCGTTTGGTTGAAACAGGCAAAGGCAAGCATTGCGCAAAAACCGGCTGCGGACGTCGACGCGGCAAAACCGCCCGTTGCAGCGAAGGTGCCCACAATATCAGCACCCAAGAATCAGCCTGATGAGCCAGCAGATTCCGCGAAGAAAGCCGAAGACGTGGCCGCTGCAGCCAAGAAACAAGTCATTGAGGACGTTGAGATGGTTTTGGAGAAACTCAAATCGGCCAATCAACGTGCGGACCAAGTTTTGCTGGGATTTATCGCGACAACGGAAAAGCAGCCGATCAGTCCGCTAATCCAGTTGATCAAGAGTGAACGACTTGCAACCATGCTGAATAAGCCGAGCACATATGCGCTAAACCTTAGGGCAGTGGCTGCCGGCGGCAACACCGTAGCCACGAACAATTTCTGGACCGGCCCAAAACTGTTTCACTCCGGTGGAGCTGTCCTTGCCTATACCCTAATTGCCTCAGATGGCCACTTTGTTGGCGGCGGGGTACTGGATTCGCACACAGGATATGTGCGGCTCAAGATTCAAGATGCGTCAACGCTTGGAAACAGTTGGGGCTTGCCCTAGTAGTGTTGAAAATAAAAGAGGAGCGGGTTACTTCTTACCCAGCGGGCGCACCAAGATGCGGGTAAACCCACTAGCTAGTGTAGTGCTGCATTCTTGATGGAACTTATTTTTGACATCATTTTTTTAGTATTTATTGCATGAAGTGTCAAAATTTAGAGATACAACCCGTTGTTTTGGCTGCTACGTTCGCAATATCTTGCAATGAGTTTCTTCTGTGATCAGCTGTATATCTTCCAATTAGCGTGCAAACCTACACTAGAGAGAGGGCGAACAGACCGACCTTTTTTCGGCCTTATGTAGCGCTCCACATAAGGCCGATTATATAGACCGCTCGATTATGTGGACTGTTCGTTGCGGCATGGCAGCGGTGCCTTGTGTAATCTGGGTTTTCGGCGATTGATGTAACGGCAAGCTCGACATAATTTCAATGATCGTCTGAAGTGGTGGTCCCACTTCAGGAGATCATTATGAAACCCATCTCATCAATTGTTAATAATCGGGGTCAGAGTAATATTATCTATACCAAGAAAGGCAGGGCGACCACAAAAGAAAATAGCCCCCCCAATAAATGCTACTCTGACCCCGTGATTGCTTCGAGAGAGCCCCCTTGCAATGTGAGCACAGATGGCGCACAATTTAGCCATTAATCTCTGGGAGCCCAACATGGAAACCACAACGCTCAAGGAAAATCGCCTGAATATCCGCTGCGACAGCCGCACTCGCCAGTTGCTGGATAAGGCGGCCAGTTATGCCCACGTCAGCATTTCCGAATTTGTCCTGTCGAATGCATTGGCATCCGCAGAGCGGGTGGTGCAGGAACATGAATCAATCACATTGAAACCCAAAGACTTCGAAGCGTTCCTGACAGCGCTGGATGTACCGGCCAAACCCAATGCAGCACTGAAGCGCGCTTTCAAGCGTCACGCCGATCAAGTTCGCCGCTGATGACTTATTGCATCAGGCCGCTTGATGCATTCATCAATGCTGCGGATTTTCAGTGCGGTAGCGAGCCCCTGAATGACTATATCCGCCGCTATGCGTCGCAGGATGTGCGCAGAAATATTGCCCGGGTTTTTATCGCCACACCGGAAAATGATCCACGGCAACTGTCAGGATTTTTCACCCTGAGTGCAGGGAGCGTGAGTTGTTCGAGCCTCCCGGCATCCCTGGCGCGTAAGCTTCCCCGCTATCCGGTGCCGGTTGCACTGATCGGTCGGCTGGGAGTGGATAAAAAATTCCAGGGCAAGGGGTTGGGTTCAATCCTGCTTGCCGATGCCTGCCAAAAAGTATCGCAAGCCAGCACCGTCCTGGCCGTGGCTGGAATCATCATTGACGCCAAAGATGATGATGCAATTTCGTTTTATAAGCACTTTGGTTTTATCCCGTTGCAAGGACAAGCAGGCAGGATGTTGCTGCCAGCTTCTGTGTTTCAGGCAAAATAGGCTCGCAAGAAAATTGGATGCTGACATATAGGCAAGACTAAGCGATGATTTCTAATAGTGAAAAAACAAGATTGGATTTTCGCAGCGCGCCATGAATTGCCGTTCAGGCAACTTTTCCAGATGCCCGTTCCTCGGCCTTATGTGGAGCGCTACATAAGGCCGATAAAGAAATAGTGATTAAATAATCAGTTGAGGCACATTACTGCCTTTCTTATCAGAGTCGGCTTCTGGCCTTTACCAAGTGGCCATCGACACAGCATTGGCATCATTGGATCTGTGATCCCAACACAAATCGAGCGTGGGATTGCATTTGGCTAAACAACACTGATGAATCTAGGGTAGGCAAGCTAATCAGCTATGAAGAACTAGTTCGACGACCGGGCATAGAATTTTTGACTAATTTTCATCGTGATTAAGGCTATGGCGAGGAAAATGATATGTGTGGCCGCTTCGCACTGAAAGAAAATCCCAAGAAGCTCGGTGAATACTTCCAGCTGACCGGCGACTTGGAATTTCTGCCATCTTGGAATATTGCCCCATCGTCTCGCATCTGTTCTATTACTGCTGATGCGGAAGGGAACAGGCATCTCCACAAGATGCGCTGGGGCTTGATTCCGTCGTGGGCAAAGGACGACACGATAGGCAACAAGCTCGCCAATGCACGAGGCGAAACCGTTGCGGAGAAGCCATCATTCAGGTCAGCCTTCAAGCATCGGCGCTGCCTTATCCCCGCATCGGGCTTCTATGAATGGAAAACAGAGAATGGCATCAAGTATCCGTGGTATGTCAGTCTCAAATCTGGCTCCCCCTTAGCTTTCGCTGGTCTTTGGGAGATATGGCATCCTGAAGATGGTGAGCCCATTGAAAGCTGCTGCATCATCACTACTGCCGCGAATTCGCTCATGGAACCGATCCATGAACGTATGCCCGTGATCCTGAATCCAGACCAATGGACTACCTGGCTGTCACCACAAGAACAGCAAATCGTTAAACAGCTTCAGATGATTCATCCGTGTGACCCTGATTCCCTGCAAGTCTGGCCGGTCACCCGCGAACTCAATCGAGTTGGATTACGGGATGATGCTGGACTGGTCGAACCCCTACCAAACATTGCTTGACCTGCACTTATGATTATTGTTACGATAATCATATGAAACAAACCAACTCAAAATCATCAACACGCGGCGGCACGCGTCTTGGTGCTGGCCGTAAAGTCGGCTCAAGTCCCTATGGTGAAAACACAAAGCTCATGCGTATCCCGGAAAGTATAGTCGAAACGGTTGGGGGCATCCTTGCGGCTTGCAAAGCTCAACGGCTAGGGGCACGCTTCAAAAATGACATTTTATACCCGGCCTTGGATAGCCAGCCCATCCGGGTGCCCCTGTTTAGTCATAAAGTTCCAGCCGGTTTTCCGTCCCCCGCCGATGATTACATCGAAGCCAGGTTAAGCCTGGACCAGCACCTGATTACAAACAAGGACGCAACTTTCTTTGTGCGCGCCAAAGGCAACAGCATGATTGACGCTGGCATCTTTGATGGTGATTTGCTCGTAGTCGATAAGTCTTTGACGCCCTCATCTGGCAACATCGTCATTGCCATTATTGATGGCGACTTGACGGTGAAGCGTCTTATCCTGCGGGATAACAAGACCATCCTCAAACCAGAAAATCCACGTTTCAAAGAAATAGAACTCAAGGACGGACAGGAGCTGCAAGTGTGGGGAGTAGTGACCTCCACAGTGAAGAAGTTCATCTGATAGCGAACCATGGCGCTCGCCCTCATCGACTGCAACAATTTTTACGTCTCATGCGAGCGCGTTTTCCGGCCCAAACTGGAAGGCAAGCCAGTCTTGGTGTTATCCAATAACGACGGCTGCGTCGTCTCCCGCTCCAATGAAGTAAAAGCGCTTGGTCTCAGGATGGGCGAGCCTTGGTTCAAGCTGGAGAAGCTGGCCAAACAGCATGGCATCGTTGCGTTCTCAAGCAATTACACGCTCTACGACGATTTATCCAAGCGTGTAATGTCCATTCTTTCCACGTTCTCTCCCCGTCAGGAAATCTATTCGATTGACGAATGCTTCCTTGATCTTGATGGCTTTAATCCGCTATCGTTGATGGCATATGGTAAGACGATGCGGCAGACTATCATGCGCAACGTCGGCATTCCCGTCTGCGTGGGTATCGCTGATACCAAGACGCTGGCCAAACTGGCCAACCACTGCGCCAAAAAAGGATTTGCTGGAGCGGATGGCGTATGCGACTTCGGACTGCTGGATAATGCCCAGCGCAGTGCGCTCTTTGCCAGCATTCCGGTCGGAGATGTATGGGGAGTTGGGCGGCGTATCTCCGAAGGACTCCTTGCCATGAAAATAAAGACCATTGAAGACCTACGCACGGCCAGTCTAAAGCGAATCCGTAATCAGTTTTCGGTCGTTCTGGAACGCACCGTGCAGGAACTCAACGGCGTCACCTGCATCAGGCTGGAAGAAATCGGCAAGCCACGGCAACAGATCATTGTTTCCCGCTCCTTCGGCACCATGGTGACGGGACTGGATGACCTGTCGGAATCAATTGCCTACTTCACCACACGGGCAGCCGATAAGCTGCGGCGAGACGGTTCGGTTGCTGCCAGCATTTCAGTTTATATCCATACCAATCCGTTCAAGACTGAAGCGCCTCAATACAATGGGGCCATCACAGTGTCATTGAATCAACCCAGCGATGACACGATGGAACTCATCGGTGCTGCGCTCATGGGCTTGAAGGAAATCTATCGCAGTGGTTTTCACTATAAGAAAAGCGGCGTGCTGTTGATGGGACTTCAGAGTAAAGGATCGATTCAAGCGACGCTATTTGATGACACCGATAAGCAAGCCAAGTCTGTCAACATGATGCGCACTCTGGATGCGATCAATAAGAAAATGGGAAAGGGGAGCGTAACCTTGGCCGCATCTGGCATAAATCACCGTTGGGCAATGCGGAGGGAGAGGCAGTCTCCGAACTACACCACTGACTGGTTTGAATTGCCGGAAGTAGCGTAGCTACCCTTGATTACTCGATCCCTGAGCTCTTTGCCGGCCTTAAAGTGTGGCACGTATTTCGCAGGCACTTCCAATCGTTCACCAGTTTTTGGGTTACGTCCATTGCGTGGCGGTCTGTAATTCAATTTAAAGCTGCCAAAACCACGTATCTCAATACGCCCACCATTCGATAGTGTAGTGGTCAGTGCATCAATGATTGCCTTGACTATGCTCTCGACATCTTTGATTTGAAGTTGAGGGTGTAGGTCGGCCAGGCGTGATATTAGATCAGAACGGTTCATGCTGGTACCTTTACTAACTGGTGATAGTTCACGGTTACAGAACATCCTCTTAGCCGTAGAAAGCAGACGATTTAGCAAAGACGGAAGCAAGCAGTTTGTTAGTGTAGTGGTCAGTGCAATCAATGGATTGCCTTGGCTATTTACTATCGGCATCTTTGATTATTAGTTGAGGGTGTAACTAGACTAGGTGTGATATTAGGTTGGAGCGGGTCATTTCTAGTGGCTAAGGTGCGCTGTGTAGCGGAATTCTTCATCACCAAAGAAGCCAGCCGAAACCACCTTCTAGTGTTAATGCCTTGACTACCTGGCTTAGGTAAACATATCCCCTACACTCCGACGATCTCGAAAATTAAATGCCCAGATGTTGCCTGTCGTGATGGTCAGCAAACGACACGTTGCGGTCATTCAGCGTAGTGAGTATTTTACGAAACACATTGCGTTGCTCGACGCTGGCGCTACAGAGAATTTTCAGCCTCTATCAAATAGATCATCTCAGAAGTGTCCGGCAATTTTGCCAAGACGGTTAATAACATATTGATGTTTAATGGGGAATATTATGTTTAGGGGTGTCACCGACTTGAACGTGAATTTTTTGGGAAACTGGGGTTTTCTCCCCGAGGTTTCCTATCATGTATTCAGGCAAATTGGTGTTCTCGCAACTCATGGAACATTTACCCCTTCATACGTTTCGCCGCTGTGTGCAGCGTTACCCTTCAAAATATCCGACCAAAACTTTTTCGCATCTCGATCAATTTCTCTGCATGGCATTCGCGCA
>QFXI01000033.1 GCA_003402315.1 Candidatus Nitrotoga sp. LAW
AATGACAGCACCGACGATGCCATGCCACCGGCGAACGGCATGAATATTAACCATCTTAACTCACCATTGGTGGAGTTGTATTATCAGCGGTTACATTCCCAGCCGCCCTAAACTCCGGTGAAGTATCCGGCATTTCCTGCTCCGTAAGGGATGCGCCTAAAAATCTCGCGCATCTTTCGGCCACCGCCATAAATGCTTTGGTTGAAGGAGATTCAGGATAAGCCAGTACAACTGGATTTCCTTTATCCGCACAAATTGTTATTTCGCTATCCAGCGGAATAGCACCAATAAAAGGCACACCCAATTCATTCGCTACCCTCTCGCCTCCCCCCTTCTTGAATACATCAATCTCACCACTACAATGTGGACAGATCAGGCCACTCATATTTTCAACAATTCCAATAATGGGCGTATTCCTTTCTTTCACAAAAGAGATCATTTTCCTTGCATCAAGAAGCGCAACATCCTGCGGGGTACTTACAACCACCACCCCATCCAGATTAGGAATAAAGTCCATGATCGTGATATGTTCATTTCCCGTGCCGGGCGGCAAATCTATTATCAGGAAATCGAGCTTCCCCCAAGTAATATTCCCAAGCAGTTCGATGATAAATTCATACTTGACCGCATCTCTCCAAACAACTGGCTCATTCTGGTCTTCTATCAACAAACCCAAAGACGCAATCTTTAACCCTGTGGGCATGATATGTGGGGCTATACCGTCTTTATCCCCACGGAGCCTTACATTTTCAATACCAAGCATCTTTGGAATATTTGGCCCATGGAGGTCAGCATCCGCCAAGCCAACTTTATAGCCCAGTTTTCCCAGAGCACAAGCAAGGTTGACCGTGGTGGTACTTTTACCCACGCCCCCCTTGTTACTACCAACAAGAACTTTGTACTTAATATCCGCCATCCGTTTGTTGATCAACCATTTTTTATGGGCGGCACGATCCAACTTGCAGGTATCATTTTCATCACATGTTTGACAGCCATGAAAATATCCGCAATCCTTCGCCGGCGCAGCAACTGTCCGGGTGTCTCTCATGTTCTTTATTTCAATAGTTTTCGTCATTTAAACATTCTCGTGATATCAATAATTACCTTCATGACAGGGGCACATTCTCAATCGCTCTCTGGTTATTGACGACCAGACAATTTCTTCATGAGACCATTTCAATAGCCCTACCTACAATCACATCCCAACCCAAGGGTACTTCCTTCCACTGTTCTCCCCGGCTTCCTCCACCACTTCGGCCTTATCAAAGATAACCGCTTTCTTGGTAGCGCTGGAATTAGCCAAAACTTTTGTCTCGTCTCTCGTTGTTTCAACGATCGTTTCTGTAAGGGCAGGGAAAAATCTGCTAAAAAATTGACGCCTCCCTATCACTTTGCCATTGTCCATGAATAACTCCTTAATTCAGCGATTGGCCAGCAAAATTATTTAAACGAAGGTCTGAGGAAACACATAGGCACTGCTCCCGGTTGACCATCTTACTATTGATTCGGCCAGGATATGCTTAAAACTTATCCGCCAGCCAAACCGTACAGTGACGACGCTTCCCGCTTCAAGCTTCACTTGGTCGTATCAATAATATGCACAAACAATGTCAATTGTACGAAGATAACCAACTAATGCAGCGGTAAAGGCTCATCCATTTCTGTGCCTGTCTGTTGGGGACAATCCACAGGTCCCTCATAGTCAGATTTTGGCAATTCTTTTATTCTGCTGTCAACTTCAATTCCAAAAAATTTAAGTTCCGAACCCATGAATTTTGATAACAACAAACCAAGGTTTCTGTAATAAGCCTCATTAGCTCTCGCTGCAAGGTTTTCTCCAAATACACCAGTCCATTTTCCGATATGCTGCTCGAGGAATCTTCTTTCCGCAGACAGGCAGATATCGATGTTTTCTTCCATCGCCTGATCCAGGGCATAGGCTATCTTCAATTCCAGAAAACTCATAAACTCAAGCTCAACGGTTATATGATCAAATGCAACCGCAGCATTGTCATTCATTACGAAACCAAATGCTTTATAAAATCCGCTGATGTCGCCAAGAATATTCGGCTGATTGAAGCTATTTTTCCCATACGTTGTTTCAGTCGAAGGACAAAACATGCGGGTCAAAAACATCTCCGTAAAATCTGGCTGTAGTGCGGTCACGTCAACTGTCTCGATCAGACTAGTAAATGCCAGATACTCTTCCTTCATATCATAAGGAAGAAGGCTTATTGAACTATCCATATCGGATGCAAGTTCGTGTAATGTGGCAAGTTTATCTTTGTCTGGATAAACAAAGGCCATTGATAAAAATCTGTAAACATCTGCCCTCGCGAGGGCCAATTCTGTTTCCGATTTCGTCGTTAACATTCCATCCCCTTAAATAAAAAGCGGGGCGGCGTTTAAACGCCGCCCCCCTAATGCCCATCAATTACGATTATTCAATTTCAAGCGGTATCCAGCCTCCATTTGAATAGTTCTTACGTGGGCCTCTATTACCGCCAGCGCCATCGTTTTTATTTTTGCCATCCCAAGCAGCAATAGCCATCATGGTCTTAGACCCAGGCGTAAGCACTGCATCTTGTACATCACCAGAGTTCAAAGGACGCTTAATAACAACTGACCAGTAGCCAAATCGCCTTACGCCATTGCCGGTTGCATTATTAGTGGCCTGCCTAGTCAATGTTCCGAAACCAACGGCATTAAGCTCTTCCACCGGAGTTAATCTCTCAGGATCAACTCTGCTGATATTTCTGAGCTTAAAGGCAGCGACATATTGCCTTTGACCTTCGTTATAACGTCTGATAGGTGTATCAATTGTTTGACCAATCGCCGGGATAACTTCCGGATACATATCGTAATTATAATTTGGATAAGCATCCCTTACATCTTGATATCCAAACTCAATATCCCTCTCCCAAGCAGCTTTCCAATAAACGATATGAACAGGATTTTCATCATCACCCATCATAAATGATGGTTCCGATCCAGCTTTCACCGGGAACATAATGGCGATCGCATCAGAAAACTTATCTTCCATCGTTTCCGTTTCAGACTTGGTTGAATCATACCAAGTTAACAAGAAAGCAATATCCTTGTCGTTATGAACAGATTTGACCTTCACCATCGGTACTGTAGCCACGACTAAACCAGGCATAACCAAGTTCTGCGGACCCATTGGAACTTCAGTAGCCGAGGCATCATTCCATATCGTTGCCGGCGCTTGCTCCCAGCTCTGATTGTACTGATTGTACGAAGTTTCCCTTACTGGGTCTTCCTGATGCCATGTCCTGTTCACTGGATCCATTGGGATTTCTCCCTTTACCGCCTTGGATTTGATGACACCAACATTATACGTTTCGCCCCCATCCAGACGAACTGGCGGCAACCTCTTAAAGGAACCATGATACGCGTGGCCCCCATATTGGCCAGGGTTATCAGTAGCAATAATTGGAATCGTCAAATCTTTGGCTGGTCCGTGTGCAGCATCACTCCCGAAGGCAGGAGTCGCAACAGGAATCATCAGAAGTGACGCGGCTATTAATAGTTTTTTCATCATCCGCCCCTTATGAGTTGTTGGTAAGAAATGCGCCGGTCTTCAAGTTCTTGACCTGCCTGATATATACAGGTTCAGTCAATGGAACCCGGACAATCTCTTTGCCTTGTGGATCATAACCAACCGTCTCATTGCCCTCAAGCTTGAACGTGTCACATATCCGTTCGGTAACGCCAAAGAGTAACAACGCGGCTAGAAGCTCCTTGTCCTTGCCTGCATTCCGGTATTGCTTGATGGAGTTCTCAACACCAGGACCAAATACTTGGGACAGGAAATCAGGGTTAACATGGACAGGTGGCAAGTACATATTGCTTGGCTCAGTACCAAACTGTGGATAGATTGGCAGTGCGATCTTCCTCACGTGCACCAGAAAATCGATCGGATTATTTTCCCGAACTTGCTTGCTCATGATCTTATCATAATCAGCCGATTTGAAACCGTTCAGACGGATCTTTCCGATACATTGAGTAACGCACTGAGTCATCAACCCAGCCTCTACTTTTGGATAGCACGATATGCACTTTTCACCAGTACGAGTAGTGTCGTTGTAGAACGACTTCTTGTACGGACAAGCAGCAACGCATTCTCTGTATCCACGGCATCTGGACGCATCAATTAAAACGATACCGTCTTCTTGTCTCTTGTAGATCGCCTTTCTTGGGCAAGCTGCCAAGCAACCTGGAAAGGTGCAGTGATTACAAATCCGTGGGAAAAAGAAGCCCCAGTTCTTATGAGTAGGACCTTTAATATAATCCCCTTCACCATCCAAAATCTTAAGGCACTCATCTTCTCCAAGGTTCGGATGCGCATAGTCCATTTCATCAGGCAAATAGCCTTTGATCCGCTGGTTCATGCCTAGATCTTCAAAGATCGTCGTACCGTTGTACTTGTTGCCTGACCACGGTTGCGCTTGCTCTCCCAGCAGCGCCAAAACCTTCACATCCCAAGCAAGGGGATAAAATCCATAAGGCTTCGATTCCACGTTATTCCAAAATATGGTTTCTTGACCTTTACCGGCCGTCCAAGTCGTTTTACACGCCATAGTACAAGACTGACAGGCGATACACTTATTCAAATCGAATAACATGGTGATTTGCCGACCTGGCCTGTTTTCTTCATAGGGATAATCCATTTCCCTGCCCAGCTGCCAATTTCTAACTTTTGCCATTGTAGATCTCCATTTACAAAATTATTTCACAATTCCAAGAACGCCGCCTTATTCAAGGCGGCGGCTGCACACCCGTAATTATCTGCTTATGAACCCGCCCTTGAGATACGTCCTCATTTGAAGGCTTTCATAGGTCGGCCTGTAGCCTTTAGCTGCAATATGCCAAACACCACCATTTACGCCGCCCTTTTCAGCCAGCTCTATCTTGACATATGACTCTTTTGGAGCACCATTGGCGCAGTGGACGTCATTCTGCATACCAATAATAATTTCTTGCCCAAAGACTTTCTTATTGGCCACGGTATCAGTCGTATTGGTCGGGTTGATCCACGCCCTGGTACAACTTTGGTGATTCCCGGATCTGAACATTGCCTGATAGTTGGTCCTTGGACTCTTAGCCAATCCATCAGCCCGAGTCCTCGCACCTTCCATACTGCCATACGTTGCAGCATAGGCGTTGTAATACATCCGCATAGAACCCTGAGACATACCTGGGAAATACCTACATCTAACCATGAACCGGGCAAGTGCGTATTCCGGCGTTCCTTCTTTCCATCCTTTATAAGGCCTATCGCCAGGATCAGCGTCGACCCAGATATAATCGCCTTCATCAATACCAAACCTCTTGGCATCAAGTGGATTAACGTCTACGAATCCCTCACCGACTGACGGCTGCCTCTTGTCATGACGATAGATGTCACCAAACGGCCCCCACCACAATGTCATCAAGTCCGTATCAATTGGCGTTGTATGGGCACCATGCCTATATTTCGGTGAATTGAAGCAGAATTCATACCCGTGCGGCCGGAGTGGGTGATTGGTCGCCATCAGCTCTTTTGTCGTCAAGATCACGTTTCTTCCCTGCCTATTTTCGGCAATCTTAAGACTGTTTCCCATCCTTTCCAAACCACGCATCTCAGGTGTTTCCATCAATGCGAAAGCGCGGCTGTTACCAACGATAACATTCGGCTCGTAATGGCTTGAATCAATCGGTGTACGATACACAGTGAGATTTTCACCCCCATCAATCAACCTTGGGTCATCCATGTAAAATTCCAACCTACCGCTCTTGGTGTACCAAGGCAAGCCACCACCTTCAGCTGTCTGCTCCCAGCCGCTAATCCTTGGGTAGGTTCTGGACATAAAGATACTAGGAATACCTCTTTTGGCTTTTTCTCTTATCTCAGCAAAAACCATCCCTCTAGTAGCTGATCCCGCATTAAGAACCCTTTGTCCGTAAACCTCGGAATCCCTGTCTGCCGGATTTCCTGCCGGATTTGTCCCCACAAACTTGAAGTAATCAGCAAACCTTTGATCACCGGTCATCGCTGTAAATGCTCTAAAGATTCCAGCAGGAACCTCAGCATCACCAACGGTATCCTGGAATCTTCTCAATGGTGTAATAGGAGAAACGGTAAGGAACGGGTTAGAACAGGAACAAGCCATGTCGGTATGCTTATTTTCCAACCAGGAATCCACACCCCAAACAATGTCGGAATACTCACAAGATGCGGTCCAGTTCCAGTCACTGTAAAATATCGCTTCCCATCTTGGTAGGGTATTGACGACCATGTCATAGTGACCTTTAGCATTCCCTAGTGACGAGTTAGAGTTAGCCTGCCAGAGCACCTTGGTCGGCGCTGGCATATGACCAGGATCAGTCAACAACCTGGTTCCATTCCTAAGCGGCCGATCGCCAAAATTGTAGTAATGGGCAGATTCATCATCGGTATAGTGCGCCAGCTTGGTGACCATCTTACGGCCATCCAACTCAGGATTGAACGGATCTTCCAGAAGGTACTGACCGAACCCGCCGAATACTGACTGCCTGTAGTTACCCACATAGTTACCGAAGGTACATCCTCCAATATGGCCAACGTTATCGCTCAGTGCCGATAACAGCATGAAACCACGATCCTTCAGAGTTGAATTGAAGTAGTGATTGGTTCCCGCACCAGTACTGATAATGCCTTGCCCTCTGTGCTTGTGGAACAGGTTGGCCAAGTCAACAATTGCCTCCACCGGAACGCCGGTCATGATAGAGGTGTTCTCTGCAGTGAATTCCTCGAGGTATTCTTTTTGCAATTGGAACACAGGCACAACTTTGATCTTCTTTCCATCGACCAAGGTGACCTCATAGTCGCCAGTCAATGCTGACTCGACTCCCTTTGCAGCATAACGCGCTCCGCACTCATCCCGGGTTAGCGGAACTGCTTTGTTTGTCTTTTTATCCCAGACTACATTGTCACCCCAAAATTTACGGACGTCTTCTGCAACGAAAGCCGTAGCCTGAAATGCTGGCGGCATTGTTGGATGCTCGCCCGGCTTCATCACCTTGAGGTGGTGCGTCAGGTCAGCAAGCTTGTAGTCCGCAATGATGTCCGATGCCTTCAAGTTCTTCCAGTTATCCGTTCTGATCAACAAGGGCAAATCTGTATTAGCCCTCAGATAATTCTCGTCATAATGATTATTTTTAATGAGGAGATGGCACACGCCAAGACCAAGAGCAGGGTCAGTACCAGGACGAAGAATAATAACGTCATCCGCCTTGTTGGATGTTGCGTGGTAATCGATGGAGATGTCTACGATATGACATCCCTTGAGTCTTGACTCGCTGACCCAATGAAGATCTGGCATCTTGGTACAAACGAAGTTGTTACCCCAAAATACGATAAGCTTGGCGTGTTCATACACCATGAACTCATAATCTAGCATCTGGTGACCCGAAACCATAGGGCATCCAGGCGCCAGATCGGTATGCCAAGAATAACTATCCAATACTTTGGCACCACTCGCTTCATCCGGCCCCACATTCCTTACATAGGCATCCAGAAGAGCCAATCCTTGCGCAAATCTCTTCATCGAATATATTCTTAAAACGCCAAGAGCAGCCATACCTGCCCGGAATTTCATGGTCTTACAGCCGCATCCATGCATAGATGCAATCATCTCAGGATCATAGCCCTGCCTAGTGAGTAACGCCGCACCTTTATCACCGGAATAAGTCCTTGCGATGTTCTCCAGCGCGCCTGCTGCCAGCGCATAAGCCTCAGTCCATGGCAATTTAATAAAAGGCTCTTTTCCGCGCTGCAGATATTTTTGATCCGGAAAACCGTTTGCTCCAGTCCGTGGATATCCCGCATCTGCCCATGCTTTAAAGCCGGTTCTAACCATCGCACCTTTTGGCCTTCTGTCAGAATAGGCCTTTCTATTCATAACCATACCCTTGTTACAAATCCGTGGCTCCCATCTGTGACTAGAGCGGTTTCCATCCATATCCTCGGCATCTCCGTAGCCGTATGACGGCGAGATGCGGATTACAACATCATTCTTTACGTGAGCCTTAAGGAGGCAATTGTGCGTATCATTTGGCGCGCAAAGGAATATAAATTCGCTATCAACGTGGAACATATCCCTGTAAACCTTCTCCCAGTCTCTATTCGGGTAAGACTTTAGAGGGTTGTCAACTACATACGGCTTCAGAAATGGTGAAGCTGCAAAGGCGTTATTGGCCATTACAGCTAGTCCAGCGGTGGCGGACAGCTTTAGAAAGCTGCGCCTGCCAATGTTATTCTTAATTTCCATCATTTAGTCACCCCTATGTTAATTTAAATTAAATTATTTTCTCGGCTTTTGTTAAGGCATCAATCCGAGTAATTTTCATTTACCACTTTAAGTTAAAACAAAAAACAACAATCATCCATGCCGCAAAAACTAATTCTTCGGTATATGCCACATCAGTCACACCCTAAATATATGGATTTTTATAATGACAAAAATCGGGTAGTGAATGATCGCGAATCTACGCGGATAAAATAAAGTCGGTTTGATATAGATCAAGCTTATGCCATTTTTTGGCTCGCTTATCTAGCCTGAAGATTCATAAATCGACACACACATCGCTGATTTTTAAAAAGCCATAAACCCTAAAATAGAGATCCTGATCTTTTGTCCATGGCATGAACTCGAGTCA